>NC_016109.1:2926250-4389375 GCF_000269985.1 Kitasatospora setae KM-6054
CTGGGGCACCGTGAACGACCCGGGCAAGGCGCTGGACGCGCTCAGCGCCAAGCTCGACGAGGCGTTCAAGAGCGGGGACGGGGGCTCCGGCGGCGACTCGGAGAAGGCGGTCTGGAAGCAGAAGCTGACCGACTACCCCGCGAACGACTCCAAGGACTCGGGCAGCAAGCTGCGCTGCGGCCTGCTCGGCTCCTCCGGCGGCTCGGCCTCCTCGCAGGCGCAGGCGATGCCGGTCTGCCTGTTCGCCACCCACTCGACGATCGGCTCGGTCGGCTCGACCAACCTGGACCCGACCGGCAAGCAGCTCTCGGTCGAGGAACTCGCCTCGCTGGCCCGGCAGTTCCGCGACGCGTCCACCGTCGCGAAGTAACCGCCGCCCGGTCGGCCCCGCCGAGCGAGCACCCCCGCAGGACCCCGCCCCAGACCTTCACGTGCGAACGGAGCCCCATCCGTGTCCGACAACCAGTTCGGCCCGCCGCAGCCCGGCTTCGGGCCGCCGCAGCAGGGCGCCGGCGCCCCGATACCGCCGCAGCAGGGCGCTCCGGCCCCGCAGCCCGGGTACGGCTACCCCGGCCCGGCGCAGCAGCCCGCGCAGTCCTGGGGCGGCGCCCCGGTCCCGCAGCAGGGCTACCCGGCCGGCGCCCCCGGCTTCCCGCCCGGGTACCCGGCCCCGCCGAAGAAGTCCCGCAAGGGCCTGTGGATCACGCTGTCCATCGTGTCCGCGGTGATCCTCGGCGGCGGCGGCGTGGTCGCCTACCTCGCGTACGACACCGTCGCGAAGACCGGCAAGTACAAGGTCGCGCTGCCCGCGAAGTTCCAGGACATGAGCAGCGAGGCCGGCGCGGACGCCGCCCAGCAGATGGCCGACCAGATGAAGCAGGACGCGGCCGCCGACCCGGACTCGCTGCAGCCCGAGAAGACCGTCGCCGCGCTCTACCGCTCGGAGGACGAGTCCCGGATCCTGATCGCGGCCGGCGGCTACGGCAAGGTGAGCCGGCCGTCCAAGCAGGTCGACGAGCAGTTCAAGTCCATGGAGAAGGAGGGCGACACCGTCTCGCAGCGGAAGACGGTGGACGCCGGCCCGCTCGGCGGCTCGATGGACTGCGCGCTGGTCAAGAGCGCGGACTCCAGCACCCCGGACCTCTCGGTCTGCGTCTGGGCCGACTACTCCAGCGTCATGATGGTGATGGAGCAGGCCGAGCAGGCCGGCGTCGACAAGATCGCGGCCGACACCCGCGAGCTGCGCCAGATCTCCGAGGTGCTCAAGTAGCCCTCGCCGCAAGGCGGTCGAACGGAAGGGGCCCCGCACCGTCTCGGACGGTGCGGGGCCCCTCGCGTCGAACGGGCGGGCGCCTCAGGCGCTCTTCTCCCGGCGCTCGCGCTTGATCATGTCGCGCGGGACCAGGGTCGGGATGGCGTGCTTGGAGACGACGTCCCCGGTGACCACCACGCGGGCGACATCCTGCCGGGACGGGACCTCGTACATCACGGACATCAGCACCTCCTCCATGATGGCCCGCAGACCGCGCGCGCCGGTACCGCGCAGGATCGCCTGGTCGGCGATCGCCTCCAGCGCGTCCCGGGTGAACTCCAGCTCCACGCCGTCGAGTTCGAACAGCTTGCGGTACTGCTTCACCAGCGCGTTCTTCGGCTCGGTGAGGATCTGCAGCAGCGCCTCGCGGTCCAGGTTGTGCACGCTGGTGATGACCGGGAGGCGGCCGATGAACTCCGGGATCATGCCGAACTTGACCAGGTCCTCCGGCATCACCTGGCGGAAGTGGTCCGCCGAGTCGACCTCGCGCTTGGAGCGGATGGTCGCGCCGAAGCCGATGCCCTTGGCGCCGGCCCGGCCCTCGATGATCCGCTCCAGGCCGGCGAACGCGCCGCCCACGATGAACAGCACGTTGGTGGTGTCGATCTGGATGAACTCCTGGTGCGGGTGCTTGCGGCCGCCCTGCGGCGGCACCGAGGCGGTGGTGCCCTCCAGGATCTTCAGCAGCGCCTGCTGCACGCCCTCGCCGGAGACGTCCCGGGTGATCGACGGGTTCTCGCTCTTGCGGGCGACCTTGTCGATCTCGTCGATGTAGATGATCCCGGTCTCGGCCTTCTTGACGTCGTAGTCGGCCGCCTGGATCAGCTTCAGCAGGATGTTCTCGACGTCCTCGCCGACGTAGCCGGCCTCGGTCAGCGCCGTGGCGTCCGCGATCGCGAACGGCACGTTCAGCATCCGGGCCAGGGTCTGGGCGAGCAGCGTCTTGCCGGAGCCGGTCGGGCCCAGCAGCAGGATGTTCGACTTGGCCAGCTCGATCGCGTCGTCCCGGCCGCTGCCGGAACGCCCCGCCTCGCCCGCCTGGACGCGCTTGTAGTGGTTGTAGACCGCGACCGACAGCGCCTTCTTGGCGAGGTCCTGGCCGACCACGTACTGGTCGAGGAACTCGTAGATCTCGCGGGGCTTCGGGAGTTCCTCGAAGCGCACCTCGGAGCTCTCGGCGAGCTCCTCCTCGATGATCTCGTTGCACAGGTCGATGCACTCGTCGCAGATGTACACGCCTGGCCCGGCGATCAGCTTCTTCACCTGCTTCTGCGACTTGCCGCAGAACGAGCACTTGAGCAGGTCGCCACCGTCTCCGATGCGTGCCACGAGGTGCTTCCCCTTCGCCAGGGGCCCCGCGGGGGTCGGGGCCTGGTGCTGTGAGACCGGCTTCGCCGTCGGCGGTCGGTCTGGTATCCGACGGTACTCTGCCGAGCCGCTGTTTCCGCCGACTTCGACCGCTCTGCCCTACGCCCTGGGCGAATTGATACCGAACAGATGCCGTCGCGGGTGCATGGACCCGACTGCCCATTGTGCGGGACCGGGGCCCCGACCGGAACGCCCCGGGGCGGGGCGTACGTCACGTACGCTCCGCCCCGGGGCGCGGGGATCAGTCGGTGGCGGAGTTCTTCCGGGTCGAGACGATCTGGTCGATCAGCCCGTACTCCAGCGACTCCTCGGCGGTGAGGATCTTGTCGCGCTCGATGTCCTCGCGGACCTTGTCGACGGTCTGGCTGGAGTGCTTGGCCAGCATGGTCTCCAGCTGCTCGCGCATCCGGAAGATCTCCTTGGCCTGGATCTCCAGGTCCGACACCTGGCCGCGGCCGGTCTCGGTGTACGGCTGGTGGATCAGCACCCGGGCGTTCGGCAGCGCCAGGCGCTTGCCGGGGGTGCCCGCGGCCAGGATCACCGCGGCGGCCGAGGCGGCCTGGCCCATGCAGACCGTCTGGATGTCCGGCTTCACGAACTGCATGGTGTCGTAGATCGCGGTGAGCGCGGTGAACGAGCCGCCGGGCGAGTTGATGTAGAGCGAGATGTCCCGGTCCGGGTCCATCGACTCCAGGCAGATCAGCTGCGCCATGATGTCGTTCGCCGAGACGTCGTCCACCTGCGAGCCGAGGAAGATGATGCGCTCCTCGAACAGCTTGGCGTACGGGTCGTACTCGCGGATGCCCTGCGAGGTGCGCTCGACGAACCGCGGGACGATGTAGCGGCCCTCGGCGCGCATGTCCTCCAGGCGGGCCTTGGCACCGGACAGGCTGGGGATGTTCATGGTTTCTGGTCCTCCGAAGCGTGCGGTCAGGGTTGCGATGCCGGTCAGCCGACCAGGCCGGCGCCGGTGCCGCCGCCACCGGGGACGTCCGCGGCGCTGTGCATGATCTCGTCGATCAGGCCGTACGCCTTGGCCTCCTCCGGGGTGAACCAGCGGTCGCGGTCGGAGTCCGCGGTGATCTGGTCGAAGGACTGGCCGCTGTGCTGGGCGATCAGCTCGGACATCCGCTTCTTGGTGCGGAGCAGCTGCTCGGCCTGGATCCGGATGTCGGTGGCGGAGCCGCCGAGGCCCGCGGAGGGCTGGTGCATCAGGATGTTGGCGTTCGGCAGCGAGAAGCGCTTGCCCTTGGCGCCCGCCGTCAGCAGGAACTGGCCCATCGACGCCGCCATGCCCATCGCGATGGTGACCACGTCGTTCTTGATGTACTGCATGGTGTCGTAGATCGCCATGCCGGCCGAGATGGATCCACCCGGGGAGTTGATGTAGAGGTAGATGTCCTTCTCGGGGTCCGCCGCGAGCAGCAGCAGCTGGGCGGTGATCTTGTTGGCGATGTCGTCGTCGACCTGCTGGCCGAGGAAGATGATGCGCTCGTTGAGCAGCCGGTTGTAGACCTGGTCGCCCAGGCCGCCGCCCACGTCGCCGCCGGCGGCGTGCGGTGCCATCGGGCCAGGCATCTGCATCTGCGGGAACGTCACTTAGCCACCTGCTCAGTCGATCTGCGTGTGTGTCGCTGTCCACCGACCCTAACGCGCAGGCCCTGCCGCTGAATCCCCCACGCAGAACTGTTCGCTGTGAGCGCAGGGTGTGCGGGGCGGGTCGGCCGAACGCCCGCCGCCCGCAAGGGGGAACGCGGACGGGCCCGGACACCTCTCGGTGTCCGGGCCCGTCCGGATCCGGCTGGTCCCGTCGGCGGGCCGACGGTCAGGAGGCTCAGGCCTCGGCGGACTCCTCGGTGGCCTCCGCGGCGGCGTCGGTGGTCCCGGCGGCCTCGGTGGTCTCCTCCTCGTCCTCGAACGAGACGGTCTCACCGTTGGTGTCGGTGACCTTGGCGGCCTCGACGACCAGGGCCAGCGCCTTGCCGCGGGCGACCTCGCCGACCAGGAGCTGCACCTGGCCGCCCTGGACGACCTGCTGGGCGAACTGGTCCGGGGTCAGGCCGGAGCCGGCGGCGCGACGGATGAGGTGCTCGGTGAGCTCCTCCTGGTTGACGCCCAGCTCCTCGTTCTTGACGATCTGGTCCAGCACGAACTGGGTCTTGATGCCCTTCTTCGCCTGCTCCTCGGTCTCCTTCTCGTAGTCCTCGTGGGACTTGTCCTGGGAGGCGAGGTAGGTGTCGAGGGTCAGGCCCATCGGCTCCAGCTGGTGGTGCTCCAGGTTGTGCTTGCGGGTGCCGATCTCGTCCGCGAGCAGCTTCTCCGGGTAGTCCAGCTCGACCCGCGAGAGCAGCTCGTCGAGGACCTTCTCCTGGGCCTGGGTGGCCTGGTCGAACTCCTTCATGCGCTCAAGGCGCTTGACGGAGTCGGCGCGGAGCTCCTCCAGGGTGTCGAACTCGCTCGCCAGCTGCGCGAACTCGTCGTCCAGCTCGGGGAGTTCCTTCTCCTGGACGGCGGTCACGGTGACGGTGACCTCGGAGTCCTTGCCGACCTGGGTGCCGCCCTTGAGGGTGGTGGTGAAGGTCTTGGACTCGCCGGCCGACAGGCCGACGACGGCCTCGTCGATGCCGTCCAGCAGCCGGCCGGAGCCGATCTCGTAGCTCACGCCGGTGGCGGTGCCGTCCTCCGGCACCTCGCCGTCGACCTTGGCCTCGAGGTCGATCACGACGATGTCGTTCTCGGTGGCGGCGCGCTCGACGTCCTTCACCGAGGCGAAGCGCTCGCGCAGCTGCTCCAGCGACTTCTCGACGTCCTCGTCGCTGACCTCGATCGGGTCGACCACGACCGCGATCTCGGCGAACTCGGGCAGCGTGACCTCGGGGCGCACGTCGACCTCGGCGGTGAACTTGAGGTCCCCGCCGTCGGCCAGGTTCTCGACACCCTCGATCTCGGTGATGTCGGGCTGGCCCAGCACGTCGATCTGGCCCTCGTCGACGGCCTGCGTGTAGAAGCGCGGAAGCGCGTCGTTGACGGCCTCCTCCAGCACCGCGCCCCGGCCGAAGCGCTGGTCGATCACCTTGTTCGGGATCTTGCCCTTGCGGAAGCCCGGAACGGTGACCTGCTGGTTGATCTTCTTGTACGCCGCGTCGAGGCTGGGCTTGAGCTCCTCGAAGGGCACCTCGACGATAAGTCGAACCCGGGTCGGGTTCAGAGTCTCGACGGCGCTCTTCACGGTTGGGTCTCCTAGGGGGCTTGCGGTCAGGGCGATAGGCGGTTGGGGCTGCAATGCTGTCCGTACTACCGCCAGCGATCCATCCTACCGGTACCACGAAAGCGGCTGTGCCCGGCACCGGGGTCCGGCCGGACGGACCGGGCCGGGAGGCGGGAACGGGAAGAGCGGGGACGGGCGCGGGCCGCGACGACGGCGACGGCGACGCCGCAACGACAACAGGGCCCCGCCCACCGACGAGACCCTGCCGCACACGGTCGGGGTGACCGGATTCGAACCGACGGCCTTCCGCTCCCAAAGCGGACGCGCTACCAACCTGCGCCACACCCCGTGGTGCCGAGCAGAAGAGTACACGCCGACCCGCCCCCGACCGGGGCGATATCGACGAGCCGACGAGGCGGAAGGAGTGTGCAATCCACCGACCCGACCAGGTACGCTAGGCCAGTCCTCACCGCCTCCGGGGCGGTGCCGGGCGTTCCCCTGCGGGTGTAGCTCAATGGTAGAGCCCCAGTCTTCCAAACTGGTCACGCGAGTTCGATTCTCGTCACCCGCTCCACGAGGCCGACGGCCCCGACCACCCAGGTGGTCGGGGCCGTTCGCCGTTCCGCAGCCGGGCCGGAGCCGTTCCGGGGCCGGGCGCCCCGGCGAAGCCCGGAGGCCCCGCGCGGTGGTTCTCGCGCGGGGCCTCCGGGGAGTGGTGCCGGGGATCAGACGTTGACGCCGTGGGCGGCCAGGTAGGCGACCGGGTCGATGTCGGAGCCGTAGTCCGGGGTGGTGCGGATCTCGAAGTGCAGGTGCGGGCCGGTCACGTTGCCGGTGGCACCGGAGAGGCCGATCTGCTGGCCCGCGGTCACGGCCTGGCCGGCCGAGACCGAGATCGAGGACAGGTGCGCGTACTGGGCGTACTTGCCGTCGGCCAGCTTGATGACGACCTGGTTGCCGTAGGCGCCGCCGTTGCCGGCCGAGACCACGGTGCCGCCGGCGATCGCCTTCAGGCTGGTGCCGGTGGAGACCGGGAAGTCGATGCCGGTGTGGTAGCCGCTGGACCAGTTGGAGCCCGCCACCTTGTAGCCGGTGGTGACGCTGCCCGGCGCCGGGGCGACGTAGCCGGAGGAGGCGGTCGCGGCGGACGACGAGGACGAGGCCGCGGAGGACGACGACGAGGTCGACTTCTGGGTCTGGGTCTGGGTCTTCGTCTGGGTCTTCGTCTGGGTCTGGACCTGGGTCTGGGTCTTCGTCTGGGCCTGGGTCTTCGCGGCGGTGCCGGTCGAGGTCTTCGGCGCGGCCGCGGCGGCGGTGTCCGAGGAGGTGGACGCGGGCGCGGACGCGGCGGCGGCCTGGCCGCCGAGGGTCAGCTGCTGGCCCGGGCGGATCAGGTCCGGGTTGCCGCCGATGACCGAGCGGTTGTCCTGGTAGAGCTTCTCCCAGCCGCCGTCCACGTTCTTCGCGGTGGCGATCTTGGAGAGGGTGTCGCCGGAGACGACCCGGTAGGTCTGGTCGGCGGCCGGGGCGGCGCTGGAGGCGCTGTCCGCGGCGGTGTCGGCGACCGGGGTCGCGTCGACGGAGACGTTGGCCCACGAGCGGCCGCCGTCCTGGTGGTCGGCGGTGCCGTGCGCGGAGGCGGCAGTGGCCGGGAGGCCGATCGCGGCGCCGGCCACGCCGGTGGCGATGGCGATGCGGACGACGGTGGCCAGGCGCGGCTTGCGGTGCTTGCCCTGAGCGGACATGAAGCTGTTCCTCTCCGACGCCTGCGAGGTGAGCTGTCGGGTTCGGGCGAGAGTTGCCCGGCCGCGTCTCCGCGGCTTCACCCCGAGCCGTTCCCGTGCGTTCCGGGCCCGGCGTACTACCTGTGGTTCCCCCGCTCCTGCCGTGGCGTGGTGTTCTGGTCGGCACCGAGCGACGGCAGGACTAGGCGTTCCGCTCGGTGGCCCACCCGGCCGATGTCCGGGCTGCGGAGGAAGCAAAACCCACGGCTCGCGGAGCTGGCAAGCGCCGAAAAGCCCCGTTCCCGGACCCGGGAGGGGGCTGACGGTCCGCCAGGTCACGCTCCGCCGTCGGCAGGCCGCGCTGCGCGTACGGGATCATGACGGTGCGCCCACGAACGGCGTACAGCGGGCGACTTCGGTCACCGTGCGCGTTCGGGCGCCGACCAGGCGTGACGGGGCGGGTGACCCTGGTCACCCGCGGACGGGACTTCGGGACGGGGCAGGAGGTCCCGCGGCCGTCCGGGAGGGGTCTCGGGGGGGTCAGCCGGCGATGCCCGCGATCGCCTTGGAGACCGACTGGAGGAACTGCTGGATCGGCCCGGCCATCGTCGACTGGCTGAGCATGAAGCCGAACAGCGCGGCGATGACCGCGTGCCCGCCCTTCAGCTGCTTGTTGCGGATGAAGATGAAGACGATGATGCCGAACAGGACAAGGGCGGAGACGGAGAAGGCCACGGGGACTCACTTCCTCGATTCGTGGCGGGGATTCGGGTCGGAACCGGCGATGGTTCCAGGCGGAAACCGGCCCCTGCCCCCCGTGTCCCCACCACTCCATCCGGACTCAGTGTGGTCGCTCGTGCGGAGTGCGTAAAGGACTTGCCCCGTCACCGGGGGCCCCAACCCGCGTACTGGGACTGATTTTCGCCGTCCGCGACGATAGCGGACGGGTCCTGACGGAGCGTCGGCGGGAGGCCGTCCGCGGGGCCCGCGGGGGCAAACCGGCAGGCAGCCGGGCCGTGGCCCACGGGGCGGGTGGGGCAACGGAATTGGCCGAAGATCAACGTTCGGGTTTGACACTCCGTGGGCACCCCGTGCCGGGCGATTCCACACCGGTCCACCACAGTTGGCGCACGGCCGGACGGAGCGGGTACGGGGCGGGTACGGAGAGCGTACGGGGAGCGTCCGGACGGCGCGCGGCCGGGGTTCAGCGGCGCCAGACCAGCAGCACGGCGCGGTCGTCGTTGACGTGCTTGGCGACGCTGTCGATCAGCCGGACCGCGGCGCCGGAGCGGCCGCTCACCGGGGTGGTGGCGACCAGCCGGTCGGCCTCGCCCATCAGCCGGTCCATGCCCTCGCCGAGGTCGCGGCCGGGGATCTCGACCATGCCGTCGGTGCACAGCATCAGCAGGTCGCCGGGGCCCAGGACGCCGCGCACGCCCTCGAACTTGGCGCCGTCGTAGACACCGAGCAGCGGGCCCTCGGCCTCCTTGACCTCCCAGCGGCCGGCCCCGGCCAGCCGGTGCATGCCGGGCAGGTGGCCGGCCGAGAGGAGTTCGTACTCGCCAGTGTCCAGGTCGATGACCAGGTGGACGGCGGTGGCGAAGCCCTCGGCCCAGTCCTGGCGCAGCAGGTAGCCGTTGGCGGCGGGCAGGAAGTCGTGGGCGGGCAGCGAGCCGAGCAGTCCGCCGAAGGCGCCGGAGAGCAGCAGGGCGCGGCTGCCCGCGTCCATGCCCTTGCCGGAGACGTCGGCGAGCACGGTCTCCAGCACCCGGCCGCCGGGGCCGGTGCGGGCGGCGACCATGAAGTCGCCGGAGAAGGACTGGCCGCCGGCCGGGCGGAGCGCGGTGTCGGTGTGCCAGCCGTCGGGCAGCTGCGGGAACCGGCCCTGGACCCGGATCCGTTCGCGCAGGTCGAACAGCATGGTGGAGCCGCCGCGCCAGGGCACGCCGATCCGACGGCGGAACTGGGCGACCAGCAGCCCGGCGACGCCGACCGCGCCGACCACCAGGGCGGCGCCGGGGCTGACGCCGTGGCTGTAGGCGGTGGGGAGGTCGGCGGCCAGCTGCTCGCCGGTGTGCACCACCGACTCGGTGACCAGGCCGAGGGCCGCGACGGCGTACAGCAGCACCAGGGTGCCGGGGCGCAGCAGCAGCGCGCCGGCCAGCACCGGGAGCACCAGGGCGGTGGGCGGGGCCCAGTCCGGGGCGAGGATGTTGAGCAGCACCAGCAGCGGGACGGCCAGGGCGAGCGCGGTGAACGCCACCCAGTCGGCGCCGTCGCCGCGGAAGTAGTCGACGCCGGCCCGGCGCAGCCTGCGTCGGGCCCGGTACAGCGCGCCGCGCAGCCGGGCCGTCACGGGTTCGCGGGACGGCGCGCCGCCCCGGCCCGTCGCACTGGGACGCGCGCTGCCGGCCATGGGGACCGACCTTATCCACCACCGGTGCCCGCGTCGACGGGCCGGGTGGCACCGAGTGCAGCGGGGGCGGTCGGCCCGGTGGGTTTCGGCCGCCGGGGACATGCCGGGTCCGGTCCGTATCGGTTCGCGGCTGTCGCGGAGTGACAGTTGGCGAGGCGTCATGACGATTCGGCAGCCCGAACTGACCGTGCCGGCGCTGGGCGTCGAGGAGCGGGGGCGCGGGGGCCGGAGCGTCGGTGTCGCGTTCGGTGTCGCGTTCGGGGGCGGCGGGGAGGCGCCGGGAACGACCGAGGGCGCCCGGTGGGGCGCCCTCGGTGCGGCTGCGCTCAGCCCTGCGGGTGGTGGGCCGGGATCGGCGGCAGTTCGCCGGTGGTCTCGTACTCGGAGAGCATCTCGATCCGGCGGGTGTGCCGGGGCTCGCCGCTGTACGGGGTGCTGAGGAAGATCTCGACGAACTTGGTGGCCTCGTCGAGGGAGTGCATCCGGCCGCCGACCGAGATGACGTTGGCGTTGTTGTGCTCGCGGCCGAGGGCGGCGGTCTGCTCGCTCCAGGCGAGCGCGGCCCGGACGCCCTTGACCTTGTTGGCGGCGATCGCCTCGCCGTTGCCGGAGCCGCCGATCACGACGCCCAGCGCCTCGGGGTCGGCGGCGGTGCGCTCGGCCGCCCGGAGGCAGAACGGCGGGTAGTCGTCCTCGGCGTCGTAGATGTGCGGGCCGCAGTCGACCGGTTCGTGCCCGGCCCCCTTCAGCCACTCGACGAGGTGGTTCTTCAGTTCGTATCCGGCGTGGTCGGAGCCCAGGTAGACGCGCATGCCCACGAGTGTGACATGCCACCGGGCCCGCTCCCCGACAGGGGCGCGGGCCCGGTGGCGGTGACGCCGGGTCAGCGGCGGCCGAGCAGTTTCCAGGTGAGCGGCAGGGCACCCATCGCGAGCACCACCTTGAGCGCGTCGCCGACCAGGTACGGGTAGAGGCCGAGGTGGGCGGCCGTGGCCAGCGGGACGTCCAGGGCGAAGGCCAGGTAGGGCACGCCGACGGCGTAGATCGCCAGGCTGCCGAGGGCCATCGCGGCCGCGGTGTGCAGCGGCTTGCGGTCGGCGCCGCGGCGGGCCAGCGCGCCGGTCAGCGCGGCGGCGGCCACGAAGCCGATCACGTAGCCGAGGGTGGCCAGGCCGGCGCCCGAGCTGCCCTGGGCGAACCAGGGCAGGCCGGCCATGCCGGCCGCCAGGTAGAGGCCGAGCGCGGCGGCGCCGCGGCGGGCGCCGAGCGCGGTGCCGACCAGCAGCGCGGCGAAGGTCTGCCCGGTGACCGGGACGGGCGAGCCGGGGACGGGCACCGAGAGCTGGGCGGCCAGGCCGGTCAGCGCGGCGCCGCCGGCCACCAGGGCCAGGTCGCGGGCCCGGGCGCCGAGGCGGGTGGCGGCCTGCGGCAGCAGGTCGGCGAGGACGGCGGTGGACGGTATCGGCGCGGCGATGGCCATGGCTGCTCCCTTGGGTGCCGGTGCGGGTGATCACCTGTGAACCTACGCGCTGTCAGGTGCCTCCCGCCGCGTCGGGCGTGACAAAAGCCGACCGGCCGGGCTTGTCGGGTCCGTCCTGTGACCGAGCCCTCACCGGTGCGCTCGGTGCGGGTCCGGTGACCGTCCGTGCGGGTCCCGTCCGGATGGCGGTACTGCCTGGGCGGGCCCCGCCGGATGCCGAATAGTGGACAGACCCTGCCAAAACATCCGTCGGTCGAACAGTCTGGATCCGCCGCCATGCCCCGCACCCCCTCCCCCGAGACCGCGCCCGCCCGGCCGCCGGCCCCCGAGGACGCGGGCCTGTCCCACGGCCTCAAGCAGCGCCACCTGTCGATGATCGCGCTCGGCGGGGTGATCGGCGCCGGGCTGTTCGTCGGCTCCGGGGCCGGGATCGCGGCGGCCGGGCCGGCCGTGGTGCTGGCCTTCGCCGCCTCCGGGCTGCTGGTGATGCTGGTGATGCGGATGCTCGGCGAGATGTCGGCCGCCCGGCCGGCCTCCGGCTCGTTCTCGGTGCACGCGGACCGGGAGATCGGGCCGTGGGCCGGGTTCACCGTCGGCTGGCTGTTCTGGGTGCTGCTCTGCGTGGGCGTCGCGGTGGAGGCGATCGGCGCGGCCGGCATCGTCTCCGGCTGGTTCCCGGCCGTGCCGTCCTGGGCCTGGGTCGCGGTGTTCATGGCCTTCTTCTGCCTGACCAACCTGGCCGCCGTGCGGAACTTCGGCGAGTTCGAGTTCTGGTTCGCCGCGGTGAAGGTGCTGGCGATCACCGCCTTCCTGGTGATCGGCGTGCTGGCGATCTGCGGCCTGCTGCCCGGCACCCCGGCGCCGGGGCTGTCCAACCTGACCGGCCACGGCGGCTTCCTGCCGAACGGCGCGAGCGGCCTGATCACCGGCCTGCTCGCCTCGGTCTTCGCGTACGGCGGCCTGGAGACCGTCACCATCGCCGCCGCCGAGTCGGAGGACCCGCGGCGCAGCGTGGCGGTGGCGGTGCGGACCGCGATGTGGCGGATCGCGCTGTTCTACGTCGGCTCGATGGCGGTCATCGTGACGCTGGTGCCGTGGGACGACCCGGCGGTGGTGAAGCCCGGGCCGTACGTGGCGGTGCTGGACGCGCTGGGCATCCCGGGCGCGGCGCAGCTGATGAACGCGGTGGTGCTGATCGCGCTGCTGTCCGCGATGAACGCCAACATCTACGGCTCCTCGCGGATGGCGCACTCGCTGGTCGCCCGCGGCCACGGCCCGCGCCCGCTGGCCCGGGTCTCCGGCGGGGTGCCGCGCCGGGCGGTGCTGGCGTCCTGCGGGTTCGGGTTCCTGGCGGTGCTGCTGTCGTACTGGTGGCCGGAGACGGTGTTCTCCTGGCTGCTGAACATGGTGGGCGCCGCGGTGCTGGTGGTCTGGGCGTTCATCTGCGCGGCCCAGCTGCGGATGCGGCGGCACCTGCGGACGGCCGAACTGCCGGTCCGGATGTGGGTCCCGTACCTGACCTACCTGGCGCTGGCGGCGATCCTGGCGGTGCTGGTGCTGATGACGCTGGACCCGGCGAACCGCGTCCAGCTGTACTTCACCGCCGGGCTGACCGCGGTGCTGGCGGCGGCCGGGTACCTGCGCGGGCGGCGGGCCGGCTGAGCGGAGGACGCCGGAGCCCCGCCCCCCGTGCGTACGGGGGGCGGGGCTCCGGCGTGCGGGCGGCTACTCGAAGGACGGGCCCGCGGTGCGGGTGCGCTTGATCTCGTAGAAGCCGGGGGTGGAGGCGACCAGGACGGTGCCGTCCCAGAGCCGGGCGGCGGCCTCGCCGCGCGGGGTGGGGGTGACCACCGGGCCGAAGAAGGCGACGCGGTCGCCGTCCGGGCCGTCGACCGCGATCACCGGGGTGCCGACGTCCTCGCCGACCAGGCCGATGCCCTCGGCGTGCGAGGCGCGCAGGGCCTCGTCGTGCGCGTCGGTGTCGGCGGCGTCGGCGAGCTCCTCGGGGAGGTTCGCGGCGCGCAGCGCGGCCACGATGGTCTCCCGGTTGTTGGGCAGGCCCTGGTTGTGGAAGCGGGTGCCGAGCTCGGTGTAGAGCGGGCCGAGCACCTTCTCGCCGTGCGCCTGGGCGGCGGCGATCAGCACCCGGACCGGGCCCCAGCCCGCGGCCAGCAGGTCGCGGTACTGCTCGGGCAGGTCGTCCCGGTTCTCGTTGAGGACGGACAGGCTCATCACGTGCCAGCGGGTGTCCACCGGGCGGAGCTGCTCCACCTCCTGCATCCAGCGGGAGGCCATCCAGGCCCAGGGGCAGATCGGGTCGAACCAGAAGTCGGCGATCTTGCGGGAGTCTGCGGTCGTCACTGACGGCGTCCTTCAGGAGTCGGCGGGTGTCGGGGCTTTCCCGGGGATGCAACGGCGGAAGGTCCCCGATGATTCCTCCCCCAGTGCAATGGCACAGAAGGCCCGGCGTGAAAGGATGCCCCCGCAAGGGGTGCCATGAACACTCCGAAAACCGTGTGTTCCGTACAGAGGAGTGCCGACGTGCCGGGCAAGAACCTGAGCCGTGAGGAGGCCCGCGACCGGGCCGCGATCATCCGGGTGGAGAGCTACCGCGTCCACCTGGACGTCAGTGCGGCGGCCGACCCCGGCCGGCCCACCTTCCGTTCCACCACCCGGATCTCCTTCGACTGCGCCGAGCCCGGCGCGACCAGCTTCGCCGACCTGCTGGCCCCCGAGGTGGTCGCGGTCGAGCTGAACGGCCTCGCGCTGGACCCGGCCGAGGTGTTCGACGGCGCCCGGGTGGCGCTGCCGGTGCTGGCCGCGCACAACGAGCTGACCGTGGTCGCCGAGTGCGCGTACAGCCGCACCGGCGAGGGCCTGCACCGCTTCGTCGACCCGGTGGACGGCGAGACCTACCTGTACACCCACTACGAGCCGGCCGACGCCCGCCGGGTCTTCGCGAACTTCGAACAGCCCGACCTGAAGGCCCCGTTCACCTTCACCGTGACCGCCCCGGCCGGCTGGGACGTGTACGCCAACGCGGTGCACGAGCGGATCACCGACGGGGGCGCCGCCCGCACCTGGGAGTTCGCCCCGACCCGGCCGATCTCCACCTACCTGACCGCCGTGGTGGCCGGCCCGTACCACGTGGTCCGCGACCACTACTCCCGCGAACTGCCCGACGGCACCGTGCTGGAGATCCCGCTCGCCGCCACCTGTCGGCGCTCGCTGGCCGCGCACTTCGACGCCGACGAGATCCTCACCGTCACCAAGCAGGGCCTGGACTACTTCCACCAGGAGTTCGACTACCCGTACCCGTTCGGCAAGTACGACCAGTGCTTCGTCCCGGAGTACAACATCGGCGCGATGGAGAACCCGGGCTGCGTGACCTTCCGCGAGGAGTTCGTCTTCCGCTCGAAGGTCACCGAGGCCGCGTACGAGACCCGGGCCAACGTGATCCTGCACGAGATGGCCCACATGTGGTTCGGCGACCTGGTCACCATGAAGTGGTGGGACGACCTCTGGCTGAAGGAGTCGTTCGCCGACTTCATGGGCTCCTACGCGCAGATCGGCGCCGGCACCAGGTACCGCTCCGCCTGGATCACCTTCGCCAACCGCCGCAAGGCGTGGGCCTACCGGCAGGACCAGCTGCCCACCACCCACCCGATCACCGCGGACATCCGCGACCTCGAGGACGCCAAGCTCAACTTCGACGGCATCACCTACGCCAAGGGCGCCTCCGTCCTCAAGCAGCTGGTGGCGTACGTCGGGGCGGAGTCATTCTTCGAGGGCGCCCGGGCCTACTTCAGGAAGCACGCCTTCGGGAACACCGTGCTGGACGACCTGCTGGACGCGCTGGAGGAGACCAGCGGCCGCGACCTGCGCAGCTGGGCCGCCTCCTGGCTGCAGACCTCCGGCGTCAACACGCTGACCCCCGAGGTGGCCGCCGACGCCGACGGCCGGATCACCGAGCTGGCGGTCCGCCAGGACGGCTCCCCGCTGCGCCCGCACCGGATCGCGGTCGGCCTGTACGACCGGGCCGCGGACGGCGCGCTGCTGCGCACCGACCGCTTCGAGCTGGACGCCACCGGGGAGCGCACCGTGGTCGCCGAGGCGGCCGGCCGCCCGCTGCCCGCGCTGGTGCTGGTCAACGACGACGACCTGACGTACTGCAAGGTCCGCTTCGACGAGCGCTCGCTGGAGACCCTGCGCGCCGGCCTCGGCGACCTCGCCGACGAGGCCGGCTCCGACGGGCCCAGCCTGGCCCGGGCGCTGGCCTGGTCCGCGGTGTGGAACCTCACCCGGGACGGCCTGATGCCGACCCGCGACTACCTCGACCTGGTGCTGCGCTTCGCCGGCCGGGAGTCCGACGTCGGCGTCCTGCAGTCGCTGCACCAGCAGTCCGCCGGCGCGCTGGCGCTGTACGCCGACCCGGCCCGCCGCGCCGACTACGGCAGCGCGCTGGCCGAGTGCGCGCTGCGCGAGCTGTCGCAGGCCGCCCCCGGCAGCGACCACCAGCTCGCCTGGGCCCGCTTCCTGGCCGACACCGCCACCGGCGCCGACCACCTGCGGCTGCTGCGCGGCCTGCTCGACGGCACCGACCGGATCGACGGCCTGGCGGTCGACCAGGAACTGCGCTGGACGTTCTGGCTGGCGCTGGCCGCGCACGGCCGGGCCACCACCGCGGAGCTGGCCGCCGAGCTGGAGCGCGACCACACCGCCAGCGGCCGCCGCCAGCAGACCCACTGCCTGGCCGCGCTGCCCACCCCGGGCGCCAAGGCCGCCGCCTGGAGCGCCGTGGTCGACTCCGACGAGCTGCCCAACGCCCTGGTGGAGGCCCAGATCGCGGGCTTCAACCAGCCCGGCCAGCGGGAGCTGACCGCCGCCTACGCCGGGCCGTACTTCGAGATGCTGGAGTCGGTCTGGGCCGAGCGCTCGATCGAGATCGCGATGCGGATCGTGGCCGGCTTCTTCCCGCGCTACCAGACCACCCCGGCGACCCTGGCGGCCACCGACGCCTGGCTCGCCGGGCACCCGGACGCCGCCCCGGCGCTGCGCCGGCTGGTGCTGGAGTGCCGGGACGACCTGGCCCGGGCGCTGCGGGCGCAGGAGTGCGACGCCGGCTGACGGCTGACGGCTGACGGCTGACGGCTGACGGCCGTCCCGAACGCGCGAAATGGGGCAACTCCCTCCTCTGGAGAGGGAGTTGCCCCAGGCGCAGGGGTGCCGCGGTTGCTTCGGGGTGCGGTTACTTCAGGGTGGCCGAGGTCAGACCGGCCTGGACCTGGCGCTGGAAGGACAGGTACACCACCAGTACCGGCAGCATCGCGATCGTCATGCCGGCGAACAGGCCTGGGAAGTCGCTGGCGTAGCCGGACTGCTGGGCCAGGTTCATCAGGCCCTGGGCCAGCATCGAGTGGTCCGGGTCGCTGCTCGACTTCTGCTGCATCAGGGTCAGCGGCAGCAGGTACTGGTTCCACTGGCCGAGCACGTTGAAGATGAACACGCTGATCAGGCCGGACTTCGCCATCGGCACCATGACCTGGAAGAAGGCCCGGGTGTGCGAGCAGCCGTCGATCATCGCGGCCTCGTGGACGGCGCTGGGCAGCGACCGGAAGAACGAGTGCAGGAAGAACACGGTGAACGGCAGCGAGTAGGCCGTGTAGACCAGGATCAGGCCGGCGTACTGGTTCAGGCCGAGCCACGGGATGACGGTGCCGAGGTTCTTCATCATGAAGAACAGCGGGACGAGCGCCAGGTAGACCGGGAACATCGCGCCGGCCACGAAGAAGTAGAAGATGATCCGGTTGCCGCGGAACTCGTAGCGGGCCAGCACGTAGGCGGCCATCGAGCCGAGCAGCATGGTCAGCGTGAGCGAACCCGCCAGCACGATCAGGGTGTTGAGGAAGAAGTCGCCGATGCCCTTGTCCCAGGCCCGGCTGAAGGCGCCGAAGCCCCAGTGCGAGGGCCAGCTCCAGGCGCTGTCGCCGATCTCCTTGTTGTTCTTGAACGAGCCGAGGATGATCCAGACCAGCGGGCCGATGATCAGGACCGCCCACAGGGCCAGGAAGCCGTGCGAGAAGACGTTGAGGACTCCCCCGCCGTCGGCGAAGCGCTGCTCCTTGCCGGGCTTGCGCGGCTTGTCGGCCGTGCTGGCGCGCTGGGCCGGGATGCCGGTGGTCGCGTCGGTGTTGGTGCTCATCGCGGGAACCTCAGAACTCGATCTTGTCGCGCCGGCTGACCCGGAGCGAGACGACGGACAGGACCAGAGTGATGAAGAAGATCACCACGCCCATGGCGCAGGCGTAGCCGGCCTTGCCGAAGGTGATGAAGTTGCGCATCAGCAAGGTCGCCATGATCTCGCTGTGGTGGTCCGGGCCACCGCCGTAGTACGAGCCCGGGGTCATCGTGGAGACCAGGGCGAAGGCGTCCATCGCGACGATCGCGAGGTAGACCCAGGCGGTCTGGATGCTCTCCCAGAGCAGCGGCAGCGTGATCTTGAAGAAGGTGGTGCCGCGCTTGGCACCGTCCAGCATGGCGGCCTCGTAGATGTCCTTCGGGATGCTCTGCATGGCGGCCGAGAACAGCACCAGGTAGAAGCCGACGCTGGACCAGATCAGCACGGCCATGACGCACCACAGGCCGAAGGTCGGGTTGGTCGTCCAGTCCCAGGGGTGCTGCTCGTCGGTGAGGCCGAGCGCGATCACGATGCCGTTGAGCAGGCCGCCCTTGTCGGTCCGGTACATGCCCTGGAAGAGCATCGACAGGATGGCGACCGAGAGCACCTGCGGGAAGAAGAAGACGACCTTGTAGAAGGCCGAGCCGCGCACGCCCTGGACGCCGCCGGTGCCGCTCTTGCCGCCCACGTTGAGCATGAAGGCGAAGAACAGCGCCAGCAGGATGGTGACCAGCGGCAGCACGATCAGCAGCAGCAGGTTGTGCTGCAGCGCGGACAGGAAGGCGCTGTCCTTGAACAGGGCGACGTAGTTGTCCAGCCCGACGAACTTCCTGGGCGGCGCGGCGCCGGGCCAGTCGGTCAGCGAGTAGCCGAAGGTCTGCGCGTAGGGCCAGATGACCAGGAAGATGTACAGCACGACGGGCACCACGAGGAACCCGAAGATGAACGGTGTTTTACGGTGTCGCATGGGAGCTGCTCCTGTCCGCCGACGGCCTGTGGTCAGACAGGCCCGGAACTGCGGTGTCGCGTGGAACGGCCGGGGTCCGCACGCGGACCCCGGCCTTGCGGTGTCAGGCCGTCGGCCTACCGGGGGGTCAGACCTTCTTGGAGGTCGCGGCCTTGCCGCGGGCGACCCAGTCGGCCGGGCTGATGCGCTTGTTGACCAGCTCGTTGGTGGCGTTCTGGATCTCGGCGTCGGCCGCGGTCTGCAGCTCCTGGAGGGTGAAGCTGAAGGTCGCCTCGGCCGCCTTGATCGCCGCGGCCGAGGACTTGGTGCCCGGCTTCAGCTGGACGTCCGGGTTGACGCCGTCCTTGAGCACGGTGAGCGAGTTCGCGGCCTTCACGAAGGTCGAGGAGCTCTCCTTGGTCAGCATCATGCGCAGGAACTCGAGGCCGCCGGCCTTGTTCGCGGCCTTGCTCGGCACCATGAACGGCTCGCCGGCGCCGGCCCACAGGGAGGTGGCGGCCAGCTTGTCCCCGGCCAGCGCCGGGATCGGCAGGAAGGCCATGTCGAAGTCGGCCGGGGTGGCGGCCAGCATCTCGTTCTCCAGCCAGGAGCCGGACGGGATGAAGGCGGCCTTGCCCTGGCACCAGGCGGTCTGCGACTCGGTGTGGGTCATGCCGTTGGTACCGGGGAGCAGGTAGTCCTTCTCCATGATCTGGTAGAAGGCGGTGACGGCCTTGAGCACGGCCGGGTCGTCCCAGGCCGCCGCCTCACAGGCGTTGAGCCGCTTGACCAGGTCCTGGCCGCCCTGCTTGGCGATCATGCTGAGGATGACGTAGTTCGCGTAGTAGGGGTACTTGCCCTGGTGCGCGAACGGGGAGACGCCGGCGGCCTTGATGGTGCCGCAGAGGGTGATGAACTCGTCCCAGGTCTTCGGGACGGCCCAGCCCTTGTCCTTGAAGAGCTTGGCGGAGTACCACAGGCCGAACACGGTGTAGACGTAGCTCAGCGAGTACATCTTGCCGTTGATGGTGCCCGCCTCGATGGTGCCGGGCAGCAGCACGTCGCGGATCTTCTTGGTCGGGTCGTCCAGGTACGGGGCGTCCAGCAGGACCGTCAGGTCGGTCAGCTGGTCGGCGCCGACCAGGACGTCGGCCTTCATGGCCTGGGCGCCGGAGTTGTCGAAGACGTCCGGCGGGCTGCCGGCGTTGAAGCGCGGCTGCAGCTTGCCGCTGATCTCCTGGGTGCCCAGGTGCGAGACCACGGCGCCGGCGTAGGCCTTCTTGTACGACTCCTCGAACTGCTTGGCGTAGTCGTCGCCGTAGCCGCCCGTGAAGATGACGACGTCCAGCTTGTCGGTGGCCTTCACGCCGAACGGGTTCTTGTTGTCACCGCCGAGCGTCGGGGACGCCGAGGCGCTGTCACCGCTGCCGGAACCGCCGGCGCAGGCCGCGAGCAGCGAGGTGCCGCCGGCCGCGAGGACGGTGATCGCGGCCGCGCGCTTGAACAGGTCGCGACGGTTGTACTCGGTTGCAGAGCCCATGAGTGCCCTAACCCCTCAGTTCCAGAAGAAGTGGAGCCGGAGTTGACGACGCGTCAACTCCCTTAGCCCGAAAGGTGCCCAGCGGCGAAGGTGCCGGTCAGAGGCGGTGTGATGATGCTGCAAAGGTATAGTCCACTGTTCACCCAGCGGCAATAGTCAGCGGGTCTGATAACAAACCTGACAGTCGAACCGTTGTCGGCGATGCAGCATGTGCAATGTGCAGGGACCCTGCTTATTGCGTGTCCGCGCCAGGAAAGAGCCGGAATCCGGCACGTTCGTGCGCGCTCGGGCATGGAAATGCGCAGCTTCGCGCAGCACGGTGTCCGAACCGTGCTGCGCGAAGCCGCGCGCGGAACCCTCCCCCCGACCGGGGGTCAGTGGTCCCGGAGGCCCTTGTCCAGGGCCGCGACCAGGGTGCCCTGGGCGTCGTCGTTGTCCAGCGACCAGGCCATCACGCCGCCCAGCTCGTTCTCCCCGACGTACCGGGCCTTGCGGGTCAGCAGGTCCGGGGTGTCGTACGTCCAGAACTCGGTGCCGTCGTACTTCCAGGTCGCGCCGTGCGCCCGGTCGGTGAAGACCGTGCCCGGTAGGTCCTTGATCCGGTTGTAGGGCAGGTTCCCGCCCCGGGAGAGGCCGGTGGCGGACTGGTACAGGCCGTTCTTCTTCGGGCCGGCCGGCACGCCCGTCCAGCCGTAGCCGTAGAACGGGACGCCCACCACGGCCTTCTTCGCGGGCAGGCCGCGGTCCAGGTAGGCCCGCACCACCCGGTCGACGCTCAGCTTCAGCCCGGAGGCGTCGGCCTGGTCGGCGTAGAGGTTGGCGTCGTGGTTGGTCGGCCCCTGGGCCTCCCACGGGCCGTGCAGGTCGTAGGTCATCAGGTTCAGCCAGTCGACCGACTTGGCGACCTTCTTGACCTCGAACTGGTCGATCTTCGACTCGCCGGCCGGCACCGCCGCGGTGAGCAGGTAGTGCGGGCCCTTCTTGCCGGACAGCGCGTCCAGCTGACGGCGGAACTCCTGCATCAGCAGGGTGTAGTTCTTCCCGTCCTCCGGCCGCACCACGTTGCCGCCGTCACCGCCGCCGCCCGGGTACTCCCAGTCGATGTCGATGCCGTCGAACACCCCGGCGCCCGCGCCCGCGCCGCCCTCGGCGGAGCCCAGCTGCGGCAGGTCGCCCTTGAGGTACAGGTCGATGCAGGAGGAGACGAACTTCTTCCGCGAGGCGTCGGTGAGCGCCGCGTCCGAGAAGTGCTTGGACCAGCTCCAGCCGCCCAGCGAGATCACCGCGCGCAGTTGCGGGTTCTTCGCCTTGAGCTTGCGGATCTGGTTGAAGTTGCCCTTGAGCGCCTGCTCGGCGGTGTCGGCCACGCCGTCCACCGACTCCTCGGCGCCGACCGGGCGCTGGTAGTCGGCCCAGGCGTCGCCCACCCCGGCCGCGTTGGCCTCGAAGCAGGTGCCGTCGGCGGAGACGTTGCCGAAGGCGTAGTTGATGACGGTCAGCTTGCTCGCCTGACCGCTGGTCTGGACGTTCTTGGCGGAGAAGCCGCTGTAGATGCCCCACTGGGTGAAGTAGCCGACCCGCTGGCCCTCCAGCCGGTGGGTCCTGCCGTGGTCGTCGTCCCCGTGGGCCTGGGCGGCGGCCGGCGAGACGAGCAGGGCGCCGAGCGTGGCCGCGACGAGGAGTGCGGCGGAGCTGCGTCTGGTCATTCCGTGAATCTCTCCGATTCAGCGTCAATTGGTATGGACCATGTGCTGTGGAGAGGTTTAGTCCACCCGGCGGGGCCCGCACAAGGGGAACGGCAGGATCCGTGCCAAGGAACGGCAAAGGCCGCACCGCCCCGCGCGGGGGTGGTGCGGCCTGTGACGTGTCGTTCCGTCAGCCGATGAGGCTGCGCAGCACGTACTGCAGGATGCCGCCGTTGCGGTAGTAGTCCGCCTCGCCGGGGGTGTCGATGCGCACGACGGCGTCGAACTCGACGGTGTTGCCCGCCGCGGCGACGGCCTTGACCTTGACGGTCTTCGGCGTGCGGCCCTCGTTCAGCTCGGTGACACCGGTGAAGTCGAAGGTCTCCTCGCCGGTCAGGCCCAGCGAGTCGGCGTTCTCGCCGGCCGGGAACTGCAGCGGCAGGACGCCCATGCCGATCAGGTTCGAGCGGTGGATGCGCTCGTAGGACTCGGCGATGACGGCCTTCACGCCGAGCAGCGCGGTGCCCTTGGCCGCCCAGTCGCGGGACGAGCCGGAGCCGTACTCCTTGCCCGCCAGGACCACCAGCGGGATGCCCGCGGCCTGGTAGTTCTGCGAGGCGTCGTAGATGAACGACACCGGCGCGTCGGCCTGGGTGAAGTCGCGGGTGTAGCCGCCCTCGGTGCCCTCCGCGATCTGGTTGCGCAGGCGGATGTTGGCGAAGGTGCCGCGGATCATCACCTCGTGGTTGCCGCGGCGCGAGCCGTAGGAGTTGAAGTCGCGCTTCTCCACCCCGTGCTCGGTGAGGTACTGCGCCGCCGGGGTGCCCGGCTTGATGTTGCCGGCCGGGGAGATGTGGTCGGTGGTGACCGAGTCGCCCAGCTTGGCCAGCACGCGGGCGCCGGAGATGTCGGTCACCGGGCTCGGGGTCTTGGCCATGCCCTCGAAGTACGGGGGCTTGCGGACGTAGGTCGACTCGGCGTCCCACTCGAAGGTGTTGCCGGTCGGGACCGGGAGCGACTGCCAGCGGTGGTCGCCGGCGAAGACGTCCTGGTAGCCCTTGTCGAACATGGCCTCGTCGATGGAGCCGGCGACGGTGTCGGCGACCTCCTGCTCGGACGGCCAGATGTCGGCGAGGAACACGTCGTTGCCGTCCGCGTCCTGACCCAGGGCGTCCCGGGTGATGTCGACGTTCATGTTGCCGGCCAGGGCGTAGGCGACCACCAGCGGCGGGGAGGCCAGGTAGTTCATCTTGACGTCCGGGTTGATCCGGCCCTCGAAGTTGCGGTTGCCGGAGAGCACCGAGACGACCGCGAGGTCCGACTCGTTCACCGCGGCGGAGACCTCCTCGGGCAGCGGGCCCGAGTTGCCGATGCAGGTGACGCAGCCGTAGCCGACCAGGTTGAAGCCCAGCTTCTCCATGTACGGGAGCAGGCCGGCCTTCTCGTAGTAGTCCATGACGACCTTGGAGCCGGGCGCCAGGGTGGTCTTGACCCAGGGCTTGACGTGCAGGCCCTTCTCCACGGCCTTCTTCGCCAGCAGGGCGGCGCCCAGCATGACGGAGGGGTTGGAGGTGTTGGTGCAGGAGGTGATCGAGGCGATCACGACCGCGCCGTTGTCGATCTGGTAGCTCGAACCGTCGGGGGAGGTGACGGTGGTCGGCTTCGACGCCTCGGCCGAGTAGGTCGGCAGCGCCTCGGCGAACTTCTGCGCGGCCTCGGCCAGGACCACGCGGTCCTGCGGGCGCTTCGGGCCGGAGATCGACGGGACGACGGTGGAGACGTCCAGCTCCAGGTACTCGGAGTAGACCGGCTCGACCGACGGGTCGTGCCAGAGGCCCTGCTCCTTGGCGTACGCCTCGACCAGGGCGAGCTGCTGCTCGTCGCGGCCGGTGAGCTTGAGGTAGTTGATGGTCTCGGCGTCGATCGGGAAGATCGCGCAGGTCGAGCCGAACTCCGGCGACATGTTGCCGATGGTGGCGCGGTTCGCCAGCGGGATCGCGGTGACGCCCTCGCCGTAGAACTCGACGAACTTGCCGACCACACCGTGCTTGCGCAGCATCTCGGTGATGGTGAGCACCAGGTCGGTGGCGGTGGTGCCGGCCGGGAGCTGGCCGTTCAGCTTGAAGCCGACCACCCGCGGGATGAGCATCGAGACCGGCTGGCCGAGCATCGCGGCCTCGGCCTCGATGCCGCCGACGCCCCAGCCCAGCACGCCCAGGCCGTTGACCATGGTGGTGTGCGAGTCGGTGCCGACGCAGGTGTCGGGGTACGCCTGGCCGTTGCGGACCATGACGGTGCGGGCCAGGTGCTCGATGTTGACCTGGTGGACGATGCCGGTGCCGGGCGGGACGACCTTGAACTCGTCGAACGCGGTCTGGCCCCAGCGCAGGAACTGGTAGCGCTCCTTGTTGCGGCCGTACTCGATCTCGACGTTCTGGACGAAGGCGTCCGGGGTGCCGAACTTGTCGGCGATGACGGAGTGGTCGATGACCAGCTCGGCCGGCGCAAGCGGGTTGATCTTGGACGGGTCGCCGCCCAGCTCCTTCACGGCCTCGCGCATGGTGGCCAGGTCGACCACGCAGGGCACGCCGGTGAAGTCCTGCATGATCACGCGCGCCGGGGTGAACTGGATCTCCTCGGACGGCTCGGCCGTCGGGTCCCAGCCGCCGAGGGCGCGGATGTGGTCGGCGGTGATGTTGGCGCCGTCCTCGGTGCGGAGCAGGTTCTCCAGCAGGACCTTGAGGCTGTACGGCAGCCGCTCGGCACCCTCGACGGCGGAGAGCTTGAAGATCTCGTACGACTCGTCGCCCACCTGCAGCGAGCTGCGGGCGTCGAAGCTGTTCGCGGACACGACTGACTCCTTCTTGGTCCACCCGGTGATAAGGTAAGCCTTAGCTAACCTGCCTGCTGTCGCTTACCGAGCCGATGTGATGGGGGCCTGTAACCCTCGGCAAGTATCTTGACGTCAAGATAAAGCGTAACGCGGAATGTATCTCGATGTCGAGATAAACCATAGTGCATGGGGTCCGCCCGCACTCCACCGGCTCGCCCCACCAGGGTGCACCCCCCGACCCCCCGCGCACGACCGGGGCGCAACGCAACCGGCCGCCTCGCGCGTCTGTCCTTGTGGGCGGGGACGCGTGCACGGCCGGGCCCGAGAACACCCGGCACGGCGGCGGACGACAGCGGGGCGACACGCGGACGACAGCGGACGCCGACAGCGGGCGACGACGGACGGCGACAGGGGCGCGCGGGTGGCGGTGGGACGGCGCAGGGCGGCCGAGGAGCGGCGCGAGTTCGAGGAGTTCGCGCACTCCCGGGGCGCCGCGCTGTTCCGCACCGCACTGCTGCTGTGCGGCGACTGGCACCTCGCCGAGGACCTCACCCAGACCGCCCTCGCCCGGATCTACGCCTCCTGGAACCGGGTCAAGCACGCCGACAGCCCCGCCGCGTACGCCCGCACCGTGCTGGTCCGCTGCTACCTCTCGCACCGGCGGCTGCGCCGCAGCACCGAACTGCCCGTCCTGGACAGCATCCCCGAGCAGGCCGCCCCCGACCACGACCCCGCGCTGCGGGTCGCCCTGCTCGCCGCGCTCGCCGAAC
Source organism: Kitasatospora setae KM-6054 (assembly GCF_000269985.1). Taxonomy (NCBI): domain Bacteria; kingdom Bacillati; phylum Actinomycetota; class Actinomycetes; order Kitasatosporales; family Streptomycetaceae; genus Kitasatospora; species Kitasatospora setae. The sequence continues at coordinate 2,951,711 of NC_016109.1, forward strand.
TGCCGCCCCGGGACCGGGCCGTGCTGGTGCTGCGCTACTGGGAGGACCGGAGCGTCGACGAGACCGCCGCCGAGCTCCAGCTCTCCCCCGGCACCGTCCGGGTCCGCGCCCTGCGGGCCCTGACCAGGCTGCGCCGGCAGCTCGCACCGCACCTGGACAGCCTGGTGCCGTGAGCCCCCTCGTAACGACCGCACCGCACCGCACCGCACCGCCCGTGAGAAAGCGAGAGACCCCGATGCCAGAGCAGGAGCTGAGCGACGTCTTCGTGCGGGCGGTCGGGGACAGCGCGCCCGACCTCGGCCTGCTGGTCGCCGGGGCCACCGCCGAGGGGCGGGCCATCCGGCTGCGGCGGCGGTTCGCGCTCGGCGGGGCGGTCGCCGTGGTCGCCGTGCTGGCGGTCGGCGGCGGGCTGCTGCTGCGGCCCGCCGCGCCCGGCCGGCCCGGCGTCACCGCGGCCGGACCCGGCGCCCCGGCCGCCGTCCCGGCCGCCTCCACCGGCCCGACCGGCCCGACCGGCCCGGCCCGGCCCGCGCTGCTCGACGCGCTGCTGGCGCACCTGCCGGCCGAGTTGCTGCTGGACGACTGGTCCGAGGACGGCAGCGGCCCGGACGGCCCGCCCGAGTCCTCGGTCCGGGCCCGGTTCCACCGGGCGTCCGGCACGGACGCCGGGACGATCGAGGTCCGACTGCTCCGGCCCGCCGAACTCCCCACCGGCCAGGGCTGGGAGCGCGACTGCGACGACCGCGCGGCCACCGAGGTCTGCGCCCCGGTCACCGAGCAGGACGTCAGCGGGGTGATCCTCGCCCTGCCGGGCAAGGACGACCAGGTCGTCTACCGGGCGGACCTGGCCGACCGGCACGGCGCCCGGATCGTCCTGACCGCCACCGGCCCGGACGGCCACGGCGCCCCGCCACTGGAACGGGACGCCCTGCACAAGATCGCGGTGTCCCTCTGCACGCTGCCGCCCACCGAGGAGGACCGGGCCCGGGCCCGGGCCCGCAAACAGGCCGCGGAGGCCACCGCCGTCCCGTCGTCCGCACACCCCTCCCCCGCCCTCACCCTGCCGCCGGGCACCACCGCCAGCGGGGTCGGCCCCGGCGGCGGCGCGGGGCGGTGACCGGGCTACGGTGGGCGGGTGATCGTGGTGGATGCCTCCGCAGTGGTGCTGTCGCTCTCCGACCGTGGACCCCGGGGCGACGCCGCCCGGGCGCTGCTGGCCGCCGACCCCGAGTGGGTGGCGCCCGAGCACGTGGTGATCGAGGTGATGCAGTCGCTGCGCGGCCTGTACCTCGCCAAGCAGCTGACGGCCGAGGAGGTCGCCGAACTCACCCGCCGGCTGCCCGGGTTGGCCATCCGCAAGGTGGAGGTCGCCCCGCTGCTCGGCCGGATCTGGGAGCTCAAGGACAACCTGACCCCGGACGACGCCGCCTACGTCGCGGTCGCCGAACTCCACGGCGCCCCGCTGGTCACCGCCGACCTCCGCCTGATGCGCGCCAGCGGACCGCGCTGCGAGATCCGCGGCATCCCCGCGGCGGACTGAACCCGCACCGCCCACACGCCGTTCGCGCCCCGCGCCCCGCGCACACCGCCGGGCCGCACCCCGTTCGAACGCGGTTCCCGTACGGGTGACTGCGGGCGGCGGCGCGGCACGGCGGCGTGCGCGGGCGGGCGGGGGCGGCCACCGTGGCGGGTGTCGTCCTGCCAGTCCGTCGGAAGGTCCGCGATGCCCCTGTCCTCCGCTGCCGGTGCGCTGTTGGTGCCGCTCGCCCTGCTGCCGGTCGGCCCGCCCGGCGCCCAGCTCCCGGCGGGGTCCGGCGGCCCGGTCGCGCCGGGGGTCGACCGGGTGGTGGACGCCCGCTTCGACCGGGCGGACGGCATCGTCCCGGCACGGGCGATCACCCACGCGCCCGACCTGGTCCCGTACGGCTCGCAGGTGCGGGTGACGGTCGGCCGGGCGGCCGGGCACACCTCCGTCACGGTGGAGCTCGCCGGGGTGGCCGGCCCGCACGAGTTCCCGGCGCACGTGCACACCGGCTCCTGCGGCGCCGACCCGGCGGCCTCCGGACCGCACTACCAGCAGGTGCCGGGGTCGGACGCCCCCGACAACGAGGTGCGGATGACGCTGCGGACCGACCCGGGCGGGGCCGGCAGCGCCTCGGCGACCGTCCCGTGGGAGTTCCGGCCCGGCGAGGCGCACTCGCTGGTGCTGCACGCGGGCAACCCGGCCGGGCCGCACGCCCCGGGCGACCGCGCGGCCTGCGTGGACGTCGACTTCTGAGGCCCCGCCCGTGCGCGGGCGCGCGGACGCCCGCCGGGGCGGTGGCCCGGCGGGCGTCCGTGACCGCTGCGGCGGCCGGACCGCGGTGACCAGGCCGTGGTGGTGGGTGCTGCGGCGGTCGGTGCCGCAGGCCGGTGTTCCGGGCCCGCTCCGGCCGCGGTCAGGAGCCGAGAGTCGCCACCATCACGGCCTTGATGGTGTGCAGCCGGTTCTCGGCCTGGTCGAAGACCACGGAGTGGTCGGACTCGAACAGCTCGTCGGTGCACTCCAGCTCGGACATGCCGGTGAGCTCGTGCATCTGCCGGCCGACCTCGGTGCCCAGGTCGTGGAACGCGGGCAGGCAGTGCAGGAACTTGACCGCCGGGTTCCCGGTGGCGCGCACCGTCTCCATCGAGACCTGGTAGGGCTTGAGCAGCGCGATCCGCTCGGCCCAGACCTCCTTGGGCTCGCCCATCGAGACCCAGACGTCGGTGTAGAGGAAGTCCGCCCCCGCGACGCCGGCCGCCACGTCCTCGGTGAGGGTGATCCGGGCGCCGCTGGCCTCGGCCAGCGACTCGGCCGCCTTGCGGACCTCCTCGGCGGGCCAGAGCGAGGCCGGCGCGACGATCCGGATGTCCATGCCCAGCAGCGCGCCGGTGACCAGGATCGAGTTGCCCATGTTGAAGCGGGCGTCGCCGAGGTAGACCAGGGTGGTCTCGCTCAGCGGCTTGGCGGAGTGCTCCTGGATGGTCAGCACGTCGGCCAGCAGCTGGGTGGGGTGCCACTCGTCGGTCAGGCCGTTCCAGACCGGGACGCCCGCGTGCGCGGCCAGCTCCTCGATGATCTCCTGCCCGTCGCCGCGGTACTCGATGCCGTCGAACATCCGGCCCAGCACCCGCGCGGTGTCCTTGATCGACTCCTTGTGCCCCATCTGCGACCCGGCCGGGTCCAGGTAGGTGGTGGACGCGCCCTGGTCGTGGGCGGCCACCTCGAAGGCGCAGCGGGTCCGGGTGGAGGTCTTGGCGAAGATCAACGCGATGTTCTTGCCGCGCAGCCGGGGCTGCTCGGTGCCCGCGTACTTGGCCGCCTTCAGCTGGGCCGCCAGGTCGACCAGGTGCCGGAACTCCTGGGGAGTGAAGTCGAGCTCCTTGAGGAAGTGCCTGTTCCGGAGGTTGAACGCCATACCGGTCTCCTGGGTCGATCAACGGACTGAGAGAGGAAGTGTATACGAGTAGTCGAATATTCATGCAACACTTTGATGGCCGACACGCGACCCGGGCCCGGGCACGGGGTCCGGTGCCGGGGTTCGACACCGAACGTCCCGGGCGTCCCGGGCGCCCCGGGCGTCAGAGCCGGGGGTCGACCGGCTCGGACTCCAGGGCCAGCACCGCGAACACCGCCTCGTGCACCCGCCACAGCGGCTCGCCGGCCGCCAGCCGGTCCAGCGCTTCCAGGCCGAGCGCGTACTCGCGCAGGGCGAGCGAGCGCTTGTGGCCGAGCGAGCGCTGGCGCAGCCGGTCCAACTGCCGGGTGTAGTCCGGGCCGTAGATGATCCGCAGGTACTCGCGGCCGCGGACCTTCAACCCGGGCTGGACCAGCCGCCCGGAGCCGTCCCGGTGGATCGGCTCGACCGGCTTGACCACCATGCCCTCGCCGCCGGCCGCGGTCAGCTCCTCCCACCAGGCGACGGCGGCGGCGATCGAGTCCTCGTCCTCGGTGTCGACCGCCATCCGCCCGGTGCGGTGCAGCACCGGCGCGCCGCCCGCCTCCTCCGCGCGCCGCCGGTCGGCGTCGACCAGCCGGTCGATCAGCGCGAGGTGCTCGGTGTGCGGGCGCAGCGCGAGGTTGGCACCCTCGGCGGCGAGCAGCTGGAACGGGGCCAGCCGGATGCCGTCGAGGCCCTCGGTCGGCCAGCAGTAGCGCTGGTACGCCTCGACGAAGGCCCGGGCGTCGGCGGCGCGCTCCTGCTGGAGGCCGGTCAGCTCCGCCACGTCCAGCCCGCGGGCGGCGGCCCGGGAGAGGGCGTCGAGCGCGGTGGGCAGGGCGGCGCCGGCGGCCGCGCCGACGGCGGCGTACTGGCGGCGCAGCAGCTCGACCGCCTTGAGCGACCAGGGCATCAGCTCGGCGTCCAGCAGCAGCCAGCCGGTGCCGAGTTCGTCGAACAGGCCGGTGTCCTCGGCGGCGGCCCGGACCCGGTCGAGGACCGCGTCGGTGAGCTGCCGGTCGTCGAGGAAGGCCCGGCCGGTCCTGGTCCAGATCGCGCCGGGGCCGGGCAGGCCGAAGCGCTTGTCCAGGGCGGCCTCGTCCCGGGCGACCAGGACGACGGCCCGCGAGCCCATGTGCTTCTCCTCGCAGACCAACTGCCGCACCCCGTCCTGCCGGTAGGCGAGGAACGCCTCCTCCGGGTGTTCCAGCAGGCCCTCGCGCCGGGCGGTCGGCGAGGGGGCCATGGTGGGCGGCAGGTAGGCGAGCAGCCGCGGGTCGAGCGCGAAGCGGCTCATCACCTCCAGCGCGGCGGCGGCGTTCTCCTCCCGGACGGCGACGTTGCCGAGCCTGGCGGTCTCCACCACCCGGCGGCCGGCCACGTCGGCCAGGTCGAGCGGGCGGCCCTCGCGGCCGCCGGGCGCGTCGGTGCGCATCGGGCGGACCGGCTCGTACCACTCCCGCTCGGCCGGGACGGCGACGACCTCCCGCTCCGGGTAGCGCAGCGCGGTCAGGCTGCCGCCGAACACGCAGCCGGTGTCCAGGCAGATGGTGTTGTTGAGGAAGCTCGCCACCGGCACCGGGGTGTGGCCGTAGACCACCAGGGCGCGGCCGCGGTACTCCTCGGCCCACGGGTAGCGCACCGGCAGGCCGTACTCGTCGGTCTCGCCGGTGGTGTCGCCGTACAGCGCGTGCGAGCGGACCCGGCCGGAGGCCCGGCCGTGGTACTTCTCCGGCAGGCCGGCGTGGCAGACCACCAGCGCGCCGCCGTCCAGCAGGTAGTGGCTGACCAGGCCGCGCATGAACTCCCGGACCCGGGCCCGGAACTCGTCGCTCTCGGCGGACAGCTGGTCGATCGACTCCCGCAGGCCGTGCGAGACGGTGACCTTGCGGCCGCCCATCCAGCGGCCCAGCTTGTTCTCGTGGTTGCCGGGGACGCAGAGGGCGTGGCCGGCCCCGACCATGCCCATCACCAGGCGCAGCACGCCCGGCGTGTCCGGGCCGCGGTCGACCAGGTCGCCGACGAACACCGCGGTGCGGCCCTCGGGGTGCGCGGCGTCGACGGCGCGCCCCTGCTCGTCGCGGGTGACCGCGTAGCCGAGCCGGCCGAGCAGGGTCTCCAGCTCGGAACGGCAGCCGTGGATGTCGCCGACGATGTCGAACGGGCCGGTCAGGTGCCGCAGGTCGTTGAACCGCTTCTCCGGGACGATCTCGGCGTGCTCGACCTCCTCGACGCCGCGCAGCACGTGCACCTTGCGGAAGCCCTCGCGCTCCAGCCCGCGCAGCGAACGGCGCAGGTCCCGCTGGTGGCGGGGGATCACGTGCGCGGGCAGCTGCCGGTCCGGCCGGGCCCGGTTGCGCTCGGCGCACACCTCGGCCGGGACGTCCAGCACGATGGCGATCGGCAGCACGTGGTGCTCCCGGGCGATCGCGACCAGCGCCCGGCGGGCGTGGTCCTGGACGTTGGTGGCGTCGACCACGGTGCGCCGGCCCGCCGCGAGCCGCTTGCCGACGATGTAGTGCAGCACGTCGAAGGCGTCGGCGGAGGCGGACTGGTCGTTCTCGTCGTCGGCGACCAGGCCCCGGCAGAAGTCGGAGGAGACCACCTCGGTGGGCTTGAAGTGCTTGCGGGCGAAGCTGGACTTGCCGGAGCCGGTGCTGCCGATCAGCACCACCAGCGAGACGTCGGTGACGGGCAGTCGGCGACCCGCCCGGTCGGGGGTCGTCTCCGGGGTTTCGGTGCTCATCGGTGGGCGCTCCCTTCCGGGGCGGTGGTGGTGGCTTCAGGGGTGTCCGCCGCCTCGGCGGCGAGGCGGAAGTGGGCGAGCTGGGTGGGCGCCCCGACCTCGGGGTCGAGCGGGCCGACCGGTTCGAGGTCGACGGTGTACCCGTACGTCCCGGCGACCTGGCGCGCCCAGGCCGCGAACTCGGCGCGGCTCCACTCGAAGCGGTGGTCGTCGTGCCGCATCCGCCCGGCGGGCAGGGTCTCCCAGCGCACGTTGTACTCGGCGTTCGGGGTGGTGACCACGACCGCGGCGGGCCGGGCCGCACCGAACACCGCGTACTCCAGCGCGGGCAGCCGGGGCAGGTCCAGGTGCTCGACGACCTCGCACAGCACCGCCGCGTCGTACCCCTTCAACCGGGCGTCGGTGTACGTCAGCGCGCCCTGGACCAGCTTGACCCGGCGGGCCTGGCGCTCCGGCAGCCGGTCCAGCCGGAGCCGGCGGGCGGCGATCGTCAGCGCGCGGGAGGACACGTCGACACCGAGCACCTCGGTGACCCGCGGCTCCTTGAGCAGCGCGCCCACCAACTCGCCCTGCCCGCAGCCCAGGTCGAGCACCCTGGCCGCGCCGGTGCGGGCCAGCGCCGCCAGGATCGCCGCCCGCCGCTGCGCGGCCAGCGACCCGCCGCGCTCGGCGTCCGCGGCCGGGCCGACCGTCTCGGCGGGCCCGGCCGGCCCGGCCTCCGCGCCCTCGACGCCTTCCACCGCCTCCCCGGCCTCCCCTGCCTCCCCGACCTCCGGAGCCTCCGGGACGTCCGGGACGGCGTTGTCGATCTCCTCGGCCTCGCGGTCGTCGGCCTCGGCCAGGCGGGCCAGGGCGAGGCGTTCCATCGCGAGCCTGGTCAGCGACCAGCGGCGGGAGAGGTAGCGGCGGGCGATCAGGGCCTGTTCGGGGTGGTCGGCGAGCCAGCCCTGGCCGGCCGCGAGCAGCTTGTCGACCTCGTCGGGGGCGACCCAGTAGTGCTTGGACCCGTCGAGGACGGGCAGCAGCACGTAGAGGTGCTGCAGCGCGTCGGCGAGCCGCAGGGTGCCGGTCAGTTCGAGCCGGACGTACCGGGAGTCGCCCCACTCGGGGAAGGCTTCGTCGAGCGGGACGGGCCGCGCGTCGACCTGCCAGCCCAACGGGGCGAACAGCCGCTCCACCAGCTCGGGTCCCTCCGCACCGGCCACCGGGACGGCGGGCAGTCCGATCCGCAGCGGGATGGCCCGACCGGGCAGCTCGGGGCGGTGCACGCACTCGCCCTTCATCGCGGACCGGTAGACCGTGCGCAGCGCCACCGCGAGCAGCGAGGAGGCGGCGTACGGGCGGTCGTTGACGTACTGGGCGAGCGCGTGGTCGGGCGAGCCGGACCGGCCCTTGCCGCGCCCCTGGCGGAGCAGCGCGGCGGGGTCGACCTCCAGCAGCAGCGCGGCCGTGCAGACCTGCTCCCCGCTCTCGGGGTAGAAGACGTGCGCGGTGCCGTGCGTGGTGGCGAACCGCTGCACCTTGTCAGGATGCTTGTGCAGCAGGAAGCCCAGGTCGGAGGCGGGGTTCTCGGCGGTGCCGGTAGTGGAGATCGATACGAACACCCGGTCGAGTATGACTCGCGGGCCGGTACGGGGCCATCAGGTTTCGTCCGCCCGGTGAGCGTGTTGGTCAGTCCTCGGCCCGATTGGTTACGGTGCGGGATGTGACTGCTGAAACCTCCACTCCCGCAAGCGGCGCGGTGGCCGCCGGCCTGGCGACCATCGCCGCCGACGGCACCGTCCTCGACACCTGGTTCCCCGCGCCCGAGCTGGCCGCCGCTCCGGGCCCGTCCGGCACCGCCCGGCTGAGCGCCGAGGAGGCCGAGCGGGCGCTCGGCCCGGGCGCCGCCGAGGCGCTCCGCACCGACGCCCGGCGCGGCGTCGAGGTGGTGGCGGTGCGCACCGTGATCTCCTCCCTGGACGAGAAGCCGCTGGACGCGCACGACGTCTACCTCCGGCTGCACCTGCTCTCCGCCCGCCTGGTGAAGCCGCACGGCCAGAACCTGGACGGCCTCTTCGGCCTGCTGGCGAACGTCGCCTGGACGTCGATCGGCCCGACCCCGGTCGCCAACGTGGAGCAGGCCCGGCTGGCGGTGCGCGCCCAGGGCGGGCAGCTCGCCCTGTACGGCATCGACAAGTTCCCCCGGATGACCGACTACGTGGCGCCGTCCGGCGTCCGGATCGCCCACGCCGACCGGGTGCGCCTGGGCGCGCACCTGGCCGAGGGCACCACGGTGATGCACGAGGGCTTCGTCAACTTCAACGCCGGCACCCTGGGCACCTCGATGGTCGAGGGCCGGATCAGCGCGGGTGTCGTCGTGGGCGACCACAGCGACATCGGCGGCGGCGCCTCGATCATGGGCACCCTGTCCGGTGGCGGCAAGCAGGTCGTCTCGGTGGGCGAGCGCTGCCTGCTGGGCGCCAACGCGGGCATCGGCATCTCGCTCGGCAACGACTGCGTGGTCGAGGCCGGCCTGTACGTCACCGCCGGCACCCGGGTCACCGCGCCGGACGGCTCGGTGGCCAAGGCGGTGGAGCTGTCCGGCCAGGACAACCTGCTGTTCCGCCGCAACTCGCAGACCGGCGCGGTCGAGGTGATCGCCCGCTCCGGTTCGTGGGGCGGTCTGAACGCGGACCTGCACTCGCACAACTGACCTCCTGTCAGGTGGTTCTCCCCGGACGGCCGGTGCCTGCTCCCCAGCAGCCCGGCCGTCCGGCTTTCCCGCTTCCGACGCTCCGACTCCACTCCCGCCCCGGCCGGGGCCTCGACGCACGCACACGCACGCACGCGTGGTCGACCGACCGGGTGCCGTAGCCGAGCGGGGGCGGGCCCCGCAAACTCGGCTCACTCCTGGGGCTGACCGGGCCCGCGGGTTGGACCTCAACGGGTGGTCCGGGGTGACCGCGCGCGGCGGGAACTCGTTGGACCGGCGGCGCCGACCCCCGGCGCCTCACACCGCACCACCGAGTTGAAGGGGCCCCCTCATGTCCGAGCCCTGGACCGAGCCGCCCGCCGCGGACACCGCGGACACCGCCGCGGGCGGCGCGCCCGCGACCTCGAAGTCGCTGCTGGAGCAGATGCAGGAGCTGCTCGCCTCGATCAACACCGACCTGGCCGGACTCGACTCCGACCTGCGCTCCTCCGCCTCCCGCGGCGGGCAGGACGCCCCGGTCGACGGATCGCCCCGCAGCTGAGCGCCGCGCGCCACCGGGACCGGCGGGCCCAGCGGGATCACGAGCCTCGGCTCCTCCCGCCGGGCCCCGCCCACCACCTCCGCTCCTCCCGGCTCCTCCGGTTCCTCCGGCCCCTCCGGTCCTTCCCGCCCGCCCCGCTCTCCCCGCTCACCGTCCGGGGCCCGCGCACCGGTCGGCCCGCGCTGCTCGCGCAGCAGCCCGGCGACCAGGTCGCGGCACTCGGAGCCGGCGTCCAGTCCGTCGATGCAGCTCCAGTACAGGCTCTCGGTGTCGGCCCCGCAGGCGAGCACCACCAGGCTCTCGTTCATCTCCCCCAGCAGCAGGGCGAGTTCGGTGAGCACCGGCTCCAGCTCGCCGAGCGTGCCGAACCGGTCGACCAGCGTCGGGCCGGTCCACTCCGGGTACACCCCGACCGGGCCGCCGGGCAGGTCGTCCAGGCCGGGTTCGGGCGGCTGGCGCAGGCAGCTCGCGGTGTGCGCGCCGGCCTCGCCGAGCAGTTGTCCGAGGGTGGCGGAGACCTCCTCGTCGTGGTCGGCGATCCGGGCTCCGACCGCCTCGGTGAGCAGCCCGGCCTGCCAGGCCTCGTGCAGGATGTCGCCGGCCGTCCGGGCCTCGGCCAGGGCGTGCCGAACGGTCTTGATCAGTCGCAGCGCGTCCATGGAGCGCTCCCCTCGTCCACCGCCGCCGTCCTTCGGCGGTCGGTCACGGGGATCAGCGTGCCGCCGGTGCCCGGCCCGCTCCCAACGAGTTCGGCGACCCTGTGGACAACCCGGCCCTGTGGACAACCGGGGTCCCCCGGGAGGGGGAATTCCGGCTGATTTCCGGCTCCCCCGGGAATCGATCCGGACAGTCCCTGCCGACCAGGCACCCCGACCGACCAGCCAGCCAGCCGACCAGCCAGCCAGCCGACCAGCCAGCAGGCCAACCAGCAGGCCAACCAGCAGGCCAACCGACCGACCGCTACGGCGCCGGGAACCTGCTCTCGTTGCGCTCGATCTTCTCCGCCAGCGCCTGCAGCGGGTCCACCTCCAGCACCGTGCAGAGCTGGAGCAGGTAGGCCAGCACGTCGGCCACCTCGTCGTGGACCCGGTGTGCCGCCTCCGCGTCCGCCATCACGCCAGCGGCCTGTTCGGGCGTCAACCACTGGAAGATCTCCAGCAGTTCGCCGGCCTCCACGGTCAGCGCCGCGACCAGGTTCTTCGGGGTGTGGTACTGCTGCCAGTCCCGGGCGGCCGCGAACTCGGCCAGCCGCCGCTGCAGTTCGGGCACCGTCAGCTCTTCGGCCGGGTTCTCGGCCCGGTTCTCGTGCTCGCTCATTCCCCCAGGTCTACCACCGCGCCGCCACCGCGCACCGTCCCGGCCGGCGGGCCCGTCGGCAGGCCCGCCGCCTCCCCGGCCGCCGTCCCCTGCGCGGGCACCCTGGCGACCGGTTCGATGCGGCGCAGCAGGCTGTGCCCGGTGGCCGGATCGCGTCGGCACTCGACCAGTTCGACGCCGTCCAGGCCGAGCGCCGCTCCGGGTTCCTGGAGCGTGGCGAGCAGCCGGATGTCGCTCTTGCCGGTGACCTCGCGGGCCACCCGCAGCAGGGCGCCGGCCTGTTCGGTGGCCAGGCCGGCGCCGAGGTCCTCGGCGAGCAGCACCAGTTGCCGGTGCGCGTCGGGCACTTCGATGGCGGGGTCGACGTCGAGGACGGCGGCGCCGGTGAGCAGGACGGCGGCGAAGGCGAGCAGCCGCAGCATGCCGTCGGAGGCCTGGTCGGCACCGGTGCGGCCGAGCACGCCCTCGTCGAAGACGGCGAGCAGCCGCCGCCGTTCGCCCTCGCCGCGCTGGGCGACGCCGAGGCCGAGCAGCGGGTGCGGGGCGGCGGCCTGGACGGCGCGCAGCAGGCGGGCCCAGCGGCGCGGGCACTCGTGTTCCAGCCGGTGCAGGACGGCGGAGACGTTGGCGGCGCTGGCGTGCAGCCGGGCCTGCGGTTCGGGCCGGACCCAGCCGCGCATCGCGGCGGGCACGGGGTGCAGCGCGAAGACCTCGCGCAGCGCGGTGAGGAGTTGTTCGGCGGCGTCCAGCACCTTGCGTTCGCCCTTGGACGCCCCGGCGACCCGCAGCGGGAGCTGGGCGGTGATCAGGCTGCCGTTGGGCAGCGGGGCGCGGATGTCGCCCTGCCGGGAGTCGTTGTGCCAGGTGGTGTTGATCCGGCCGCGGGCGAGGTCCTGTTCGCCGGTGGCCATCAGGGTCTGGCCGTCCAGGGTGAGCGACTCGCGGGCGATCCGGACGCGTTCGTCGGTGCGCACCACCACGTCGAGCCGGACCGTCCCGGCCCGGGAGCGCACGGCGCAGCCCAGGATGATCGCGTTGCGCCCGTGCGGCACGCAGCCGGCCAGTCCGCCGCGGACCGGGGCGGCGAGCGGGCCGCGGCGGCCGCCGACGCCGTCCAGCGAGGACTTGATCTCCTCGCCGTGGGCGAGCCGGGAGAGCACGCCCAGCGCGTCCAGCGCGTTGGACTTGCCCGCCCCGGACGGCCCGTACAGCACGGTCAGCGGCGACATCGGCAGGACGGCCCGCCGGTAGGACTTGAAGGAGGTCAGCCGCAGCTCCTCGACGGTGGGGCGCTTGACCTCCGGTACGGAGGTCGGCCGCACCTCGCGGGTGGCGGCTGCCAAGGGTGGGGCCACGGGGGCTTCGCTGGTCACCCGGAGCACTCTAGGTCCGCCCTGAGCTGCAGAAACGTCTCTCCGCGCGCCCTTTCACCCCTTCGAGTCCCAACCGTCGCCACCACCGTTCCCGCACGTCACCCGTACGCGCGGGAACCGCGCCGTTCACCCGTACGGGCCGGACCGGACCGCGCCGGACCGCTCGGTGGGCCCCGGCCCTCACTCGTAGGCGGTGACCAGCACCGACCCGGTGACCTCGACCGGTTCGGGCAGTTCCGCCAGCGCGGCGGCCAGCGCGGCCGGGTCGGTGTGCCAGGCGCTCGGGCCCATGCCGACCACGGCGGCGGCGTCCGTCCGCGACAGCCGCAGGGTGAACTCGACCTCGGTGCGGTCGACCGGGGTGAACCAGGGGCCGAGCTTCTGTCCGATCCGCTGCTCCTTGTCCTCGTCGACCGAGAGCAGGCCGAGCGCGCCGACCAGTTCCCGCAGGTGGCGGGCGGTCGGGGCGGCCACCAGGAGTCGGCCGCCGGGGCGCAGCACGCGGCGCATCTCGGGGCCGTTGCGCGGCGCGAAGACGTTCAGCAGCACGTCGGCGGCGGCGCCCCGGAGCGGGAGCGGGCGCCAGGCGTCGCAGACCACGGCGCCGATCCGCGGGTGGGCCTTGGCGGCGCGGCGCAGCGCGTACTTGGACAGGTCGAGGGCCGCGCCCGCCGCGCCGGGCCGGGCGTCCAGCACCCGGGCCAGGTAGTGGCCGGTGCCCGCGCCGAGGTCGGCGACCAGTCCGCTCGCCGCCGCGACCGGGGCCGCGGCCGCGGCCAGCGCCCGTTCCAGCGGGGCGTAGTGGCCGGCCGCCAGGAAGGCGTCCCGGGCGGCGACCATGTCGGCGGTGTCGGCGGTGCCGGTCTTGGCGTCGCCCGCCAGCAGGCTCACGTAGCCCTGCCGGGCCTGGTCGAAGCCGTGCCCGTTCGGGCAGCGCAGGGTGCGGGCGTCCAGCGCCAGCGGGCGGGCGCAGTGCGGGCAGACCAGGTAGGGCTCGATGTCCTGCAGCAACTCGCTCGCATCCTCGCGGAGATCGTCGGCGCCCGGGAACGGTCAGGGGCCGGGGGAACGTCGAGGGTATCCCGCGCGCGGGTGCCTCGTCGCTCTCCCGACCCCTGACGCCTGCGGCCGGCCCGGCGGGACGCCTCACTCCTCGCCGTCGTCGCCGACCTCTTCCTCCTCGGCCTCGTCGACCACCCACATCGCCAGCCGCTCCGCGACGCCGGTGATGCCGAGCTTGCCCTCCCGGATCGCCCGGGCCAGGCTGCGCACCTCGCGCGCGGTGGTCGCCACCCGGCAGCCGCTGGCCACCAGGTACGCGTAGGCCACGGCGGTGGCGAACAGCTCGTTGTTGCGCTCCAGCGCGGGCACCCGGATCAGCTGGTGCATCAGCGCCGCCGCCCGGTCCTGCGGCTCGGGGTAGACCGCGATGTCGAAGACCTCGGCCTGGTGCCTGGTGATCGCCGCGAGCAGCGACCCGTAGTCGGTGACCTGCGGGTCACCGGGCGTGTACTGCTCGGCGGTCATGAGCAGCCACGAGAGGTCGACCTCAAGTTTCAACGGCGCACGTCCTGGAGTTCGCTGGGCGAACCGAACTCGGCGAGGAACACCGCCTCGTGCTCCTTCATGAACTGCGCCGCGGCGTCCACGAAGTTGCGTCCGGCCTCGCCCATGTCCTGCTGCACCAGCCGTTCGATGTACTGGTTCATGCTGATCCCCTGCTGCTCCGCCCGCTCGCGGGCCATCTCGGCGGTGGTCGCGTCCACCCTGACGTTCAGCTGCTTCTTGGCCATACTTCAAGCTAGCGCCGAGGTGCTAGCACAACAAGGGCGCAAACCGGCCGCTCCCCCGCTCCCCCACCATGTCCGCCCGCGCCCCCGCGAAAACCGGCCGGCCGTCTCGATCCGCCAACACCTCCGACCACCGTGCGCCGCAAGCGAATCCACACCCGCGGGCCCGGCCTACTCCACCTCGACGCCGTAGCCGCGCACCAGCGGCTCCAGGCCGTGGTCGTACCCCTGGCCGACGGCGCGGAAGCGCCAGCGCGCGCCCCGGCGGTAGATCTCGGCGAGCAGCAGGGTGCGCTCGCTGGTGGCGGCGTCCAGCGCGGCCTGGGCGACCGCCGGGGCGTCGACCCCCGGCGCCAGGGTGATCTGGACCGCCCCGACGTCCCCGAAGGTCTCGGAGCCGTCGATCGCCGCGGCGATCGCGATCCGGTGGGCGGCGGGCGGCAGCGCCGCGAGGTCGATCGCGACGCGCTGCTCGGTCGGGCCGTCGCAGCGCAGCCGGACGGACCCGTCGGGGCTCTCCGGCGCGCCGTAGAAGACGAAGTCCTCGTCGCAGGAGACCTGCTCGTCCTCGTCCAGCACGAACGCGACGACGTCGATCTCGCAGGACGCCTGCTGCGCCCAGGAGGCGGCCACGTGCCACTGACCGGCGACCGGCAGGTCGATGACCCCGCCGCGCGGCAGCACTTCGGCCCCGTCCTCCGTCTCCGCCTCCGCCGTCCCCGCCCCCGCGGGCTCCGCCGGGGACGCCCCGAGCCAGCCGTCCGGGTGCACCGGGAGCCCCAGCGCGGTGACCCGGGCCATCCGGCGGTCGCGTTCGCCGCCCGCGAGCAGGACGACGTCGGTGACGCCGGCCGAGAGGTTGATCGCGGCCGCCCCGCCCAGCTCGACCACCTTGGCCCGCACCACGGACGCCTCTTCGTGCGTCCCGCCCAGGACCAGCACCCGCCGCCGCCCGAACGGCCTGGCCGCGTACGGGACGGCGGGCCGCCGCCGCACGGGCGCCTCGGCGACAGCGGCGGCCGGAGGGGCGACAACCGCGACAGCCGCGACGGGCTCGGCAGCGGCGGGCAGCGCGGGCACCGCGGCCGGCCGCCCCGCCGCCGCCTCGTGCGGCGTCCCCGGCCGCACGTCCGCCAGCAGCTTGAGGAATGTGGGTTCGTCGACGACCGTGATGCCCTCCGCGGCCGCCCGCCGGGCCTTCGCCGAGCCGGACGCGGTGTCGTTGGTGACCAGGACGCCGGTGTGCCGGCTGACCGATGACATGACGTTCAGACCGGCGGCGACGGCCCGGGCCACCAGTTCCGCCCGGGAGGCGGCGGTCTCGCCGGTGATCGCGATCTTCACGCCCTGCACCAGCGGTTCGCCGGGCGCGGGCCGCCCCGGGTTCCGGTAGGCGCACGGGGTCTTCGGCGGTTTCGGCGCGAACCGCGCGTCCTGCCGGGGCGGGCAGGCCACCAGCGGCAGCGGGACCCCGAGCCGGGCGGCCTCGGCCAGCGAGGAGCGGAAGATCCCGGCGAGGACGCGGGTGTCGTCCAGCGCGTCGTGCGCCCTGGTCTGCGGGACGCCGTAGTAGGCGGCGAGCGACGCCAGGCTGAGGCCGGCCACCGGCGGCTCCACCCGCCGGTTCAGGGCCAGCGTGCACAGGCGCCGCGCCACCGGGAGGTGGAGCCGGGCGCGGGCGAACTCGTGGGCGAGGAAGTCGTAGTCGAACTGGGCGTTGTGGGCCACCATGACGCGGCCGTCGAGCAGCGCCCCGATCCGGTCGGCCACCTGCTCGAAGGCCGGGGCGCCGCGCAGCCGCTCCGCCGTCAGGCCGTGGACGTGCACCGGCCCCGGGTCGCAGCCCGGGTCGAGCAGGGTCGTGTACTCGCCGGTCTGCGTCCCGTCGGGCGCGAAGGTCAGCACCGCGATCGAGAGCACCCGGTCGCGCCGGGCGACCAGTCCGGACGTCTCGACGTCGACCAGCGCCCAGTCGTACGCGTAGTCGGGCAGGTGGGACACGTCGGCGGGGGTCACGAGCGGCATGGAGGCAAGGATGGGCCGGGTCCGCTCGCCGCTTCAAGCGGAATGCCGTTTTGTCCTCCGCCCCGGCCCCGGGAAACGCCGCACGGGCGCGGGAACGGATCCCGCGCCCGTGCACCGGGTGCCACCTGCCGGGGGTGCTACTCGGCGGCCGGCTCCAGGATCGCCACGCACTCGAAGTGCTGGGTCATCGGGAACAGGTCGAAGGCCCGCAGCGAGACCAGGCGGTAGCCGCCCTCGCGGAAGAAGGCGAGGTCACGGGCGAGGGCGGCCGGGTCGCAGGCGACGTAGGCGATCCGGCGGGCCTCCAGGGAGCTGAGGTGGGCGACGGTCTCGCGGCCGGCGCCGGCCCGCGGCGGGTCGAGGACGATCAGGTCGGTGGAGGTGATGCCGGTGCGGGGCAGCAGGGTCTCGACCTTGTCGCACTCGATCCGGACCTGCTCCAGCGCGGCCAGGTTGTGCCGGGCGTCGAGCACGGCCTGCTTGCCGGACTCGATGCCGAGCACCGCGCCCTCCTCGCCGACCCGCTCGGCGAGCGCGCCCGCGAACAGGCCGACGCCGCAGTACAGGTCGAGCGCGCTCTCGCCCCACTGCGGGTCGAGGCCGGTCAGGACGGCGTCGACCAGGGTGTCGGGGGCCTCGGGGTGGATCTGCCAGAAGCCGCCGTTGGAGACCCGCCAGGTGCGGCCGGCGGCGCGCTCGCGGACGAAGGTGCGGCCGTGGACGCGGTGGAACAGGTCCTGGTCGTCGACCCGGGCGATGGACGTCTCGCGGTCCAGCTCGACCAGCGGCAGCTGCTCGCCGGGCCGCGGCCGCAGGATCACCTGCCGGTCCGAGGAGCCGGTCGCGGCGACCGCCTCGACCGAGGCCACGCCGGTCCAGTCACGGGACTCGATGCCGAGCTCGGTGACGCCGGGCGCGGCGATCAGGCAGCGGTCGACCGGCTGGACGTCGTGCGAGCGGTGCTTGCGCAGGCCGACCACGCCCTCCTCGTCCACCGCGTACTGCACCCGGCTGCGCCAGGCCGGGACCTCGCCGGCCGGGAGCTTGCCGCCGACCGGCTCGACCGAGCCGTCCCAGCGGGCCTCCTCGGGGGTGAGGCCGGCCAGCTTGGCGAGCTGCTCGGTGAGGACGGCGGCCTTCAGCTTGCGCTGCCCGCCGGGGCTGACGTGCTGCCAGTCGCAGCCGCCGCACCTGCCGGGGCCGGAGAACGGGCAGGGCGCCTCGATCCGGTCCTTGGCGGCCTCCAGCACCTCCACCGCGTCGGCCCGCAGGAAGCGCGAGGTGGTGGTGCCCTCGGTGACCAGCGCGACCACCCGCTCGCCGGGCAGCGCGTGCCGGACGAACAGCACCCGGCCCTCGTGCCGGGCCACGCAGTGCCCGCCGTGCGCGACCGGACCGACCTCGACCTCGTAGCGCTCGCCGACCAACGGGTCCCCGGAGGGCTGCCGCAGCACCGGCTGCGCGGGCCGCAGCGCCTTCGGCGGGCGCACCGCCCCGGGCCGGCGCCCCTGCCGGGCGGGCTGGCCCCCGTCCTTCGGGGCACCCTTCGCCGCGCCCTTCGCGGGCTTGTCCCCCTTCGCCGGAGCGGCCTTCGCGGCCTTCGCGGGCTGCACGGCCTTCACCGGCTTCTCCGGACGCTGCTCGCCCGGCACCGGCGGCAGGCTGCGGGCGGTGTTGCCCTCCCGGTCGGTGGCCTCCGGCCGGGCGCGCCGGTTGCTCCAGCGCGGGTGCGCGACCTGCCCCGGCTTGGCGCCGGACGTGCGGCCGGAGCCGCCCTGGCGACCGGAGGAGCGGGGCGGGTTGTTGCGGGTCACGGGGGTCGCTTCCTTACGGGAGACAGCGGGAGACGGCGGAGCACGAGCGGGTGGAGCACGAGCGGGTGGAACTGGTCGATCGGGTCGGGCGGGTCGGGCGGTGGAGCGCGCCGTGCGGCAAACACGGCGGCCCGCGGCGGACCGGGAAGGATCCGCCACGGGCCCTATTGAAGGCCATCCGGGAGTCGGACGCGTCGCGCGACCGCTCAGTCGCGCGGCGCGGCGTCCGCCCCGCCCGGGCCCTCGTCGCCCGAACCGGCCGAACCGGCTGAACCGGCCGAACCGGAAGCGTCGGCCGACACCGGCGGCCGCCGCCGCGGCTCGCCGCGGCGGACCGCGCCGGGCGCGGACCACGCCTTGGGCGCCTTGCGCCGCTCGGAGGACTCCAACTGCCAGGGTACGGAGGTCACCATCACTCCGGGCTTGAACAGCAGTCGTCCCTTGAGCCGCAGCGCGCTCTGGTTGTGCAGCAGGTGCTCGTACCAGTGGCCGACCACGTACTCGGGGATGTAGACCGCGACGACGTCGCGCGGGCTGGAGCGGCGCAGGTTCTTGACGTACTCCAGCACCGGCCCGGTGACCTCGCGGTACGGCGAGTCGAGGACCTTGAGCGGGACGTCGAGGCCGCGCTCCTCCCAGTCCTGGCGGAGCGCCGCGGTGTCGGCCGGGTCGACGTTGACGGTGACGGCCTCCAGGGTCTGGGCCCGGGCGAGGCGGGCGTAGGCGAGGGCGCGCAGCGCGGGCTTGTGGATCTTGGAGACCAGCACGATGGCGTGCACCCGGGTCGGCGGGGCGGCGTCGTCGGGCTCCTCGGCGGCCTTGAGCTCGGCGTTGACCCGGTCGTAGTGCCGGTGGATCGCCTTCATCATCACGAACAGCACGACCATCAGGGCGATCGCGATCCAGGCGTGGCCGATCTTGGTGGCGAGCACCACGATCAGCACGGCCATGGTCATCACCAGGCCGAAGGTGTTGATCGCCCGGCTGCGCTGCATGTGGGCGCGCTTCTTCGGGTCGGTCTCGGTGCGCAGGAGCCTGGTCCAGTGCCGGATCATGCCGGACTGGCTCATGTTGAACGCCACGAAGACGCCGACGATGTACAGCTGGATCAGCCGGTTCGGGTCGGCGCCGAACGCCACGATGAACAGGATCGCCGCGCCGGCCAGCAGCACGATGCCGTTGGAGAAGGCGAGCCGGTCGCCGCGGGTGTGCAGCTGCCGGGGCAGGTAGCGGTCCTGGGCGAGGATCGAGCCGAGCACCGGGAAGCCGTTGAACGCGGTGTTCGCGGCCAGCACCAGGATCAGGCCGGTGGTCGCCGCGATGAAGTAGAAGCCGGGCGTGAAGTTGGAGAACACCGCCTCGGAGATCTGCGCCAGCACGGTCTTCTGGTGGTAGTTCTCCGGCGCGCCGATCAGCTGCTCGGCCGGGTTCTCGGCCATCTGCGTGCCGGTCAGGTGGGCCAGGTAGATGATGCCCATGAACATCGTCACGGCGATGCTGGCCATCATCAGCAGCGTGGTGGCGGCGTTCTTGCTCTTCGGCTTCCGGAAGGCCGGCACGCCGTTGGAGATCGCCTCGACGCCGGTCAGCGCCGCACAGCCGGAGGAGAACGCCTTCAGCAGCAGGAACACCAGCGCGAACCCGGCCAGCGAGTCGTTCCCGGGCGTCGCCGCCAGGTGGTACGCGGAGCTCTCCGCGGGCAGCGAGTCGCCGAACCCGAAGTGCCGGACCAGGCCGTAGACCACCATGCCGATGACCCCGACCATGAAGGCGTACGTCGGGACGGCGAACGCCGAGCCGGACTCGCGCACGCCGCGCAGGTTCATGCCCATCAGCAGGATGACCAGGAACACCGACAGCGCCATCTCGTGCCCGCGCAGCGCGGGCACCGCCGAGACCACGTTGGCCACGCCGGAGGTGGTCGACACCGCCACGGTCAGGATGTAGTCGACCATCAGGGCACTCGCCACCACCAGGCCGGAGTTCGGCCCGTGGTTGACGGTGGCGACCTCGTAGTCGCCGCCGCCGCTCGGGTAGGCGTGCACGTTCTGCCGGTACGACGCGACCACCGCGAGCATCACGATGGCGACCACGACGCCGATCTGCCAGGAGAAGTGGATGGCCGAGGCGCCGGCCAGCGACAGCGTCAGCAGGATCTCCTCGGGCGCGTACGCGACGGAGGAGAGGGCGTCCGAGGCGAACACCGGCAGCGCGATGCGCTTGGGGAGCAGCGTCTCCCCCAGCTTGTCGCTGCGCAGCGCACGCCCGATCAGGATGCGTTTCGGTAGGTCAGCAGGCATAGGCACAGCAAGGAATCGTAAGGGCTCCCGCTGGCACTCGATGCCTCGCGGGGCCCCTTGCTCGCGACTGTGTTCGGTGGACCGGCTAGCGTGTCGACAGAAGGGTTAGCGGGCAACACCGAGTTGCCCCTCGCGTCGGATCACAGGCGCGGCCGGAGAACTGCCCCCGAAATCGGGGGCACGGAAGGACGATGAGCGATGTTTACGCAGGTCACGACCCCAACGGACCGGGTGAGGTAGTCGCGTGCACATCGTCATCATGGGCTGCGGACGGGTCGGCTCCGCCCTGGCCAGAACGCTCGAGAAACAAGGCCATTCGGTCGCGGTGATCGACCAGGACCCGACCGCCTTCCGGCGGCTCGGGGCCGGTTTCCACGGCCGCCGGGTCACCGGCGTCGGCTTCGACCAGGACACCCTGAAGGAAGCCGGCATCGAGGAGGCGGGCGCCTTCGCCGCCGTCTCCAGCGGTGACAACTCCAACATCATCGCGGCCCGGGTGGCCCGGGAGAACTTCGGCGTCGAGCACGTCGCGGCCCGGATCTACGACCCGCGCCGCGCCGAGGTCTACCAGCGCCTGGGCATCCCGACGGTCGCCACCGTCCGCTGGACGGCCGACCAGATGCTGCGCCGGCTGCTGCCGAGCGGCGCCGAGCCGGTCTGGCAGGACCCGTCGGGCGCCGTCCAGCTCGCCGAGGTCGCGTTCAACCCGGCCTGGATCGGCCACCGGCTCGCCGAGCTGGAGGAGGCCGCCGGGGTCCGGGTGGCGTTCGTCACCCGGGTCGGCGAGGGCGTGCTGCCCAACCCGCAGATGGTGGTCCAGGAGGGCGACCTGGTGCACGTGATGCTGCGCCGCAACGAACTGACCGCGGTCGAGGCGGCCTTCGCCCAGGGTCCCGAGGAGGCTGGTCACTGATGCGCGTCGCCATCGCCGGAGCAGGGGCCGTCGGCCGTTCCATCGCCGGGGAGCTGCTGGAGAACGGCCACGAGGTCCTGCTGATCGACAAGAACCCGAACTCCATCTCGGTGGAGCGGGTCCCGCTCGCCGAGTGGCTGCTCGCCGACGCCTGCGAGATCACCTCGCTGGACGAGGCGGCCCTGCAGCGCTGCCACGTGGTGATCGCCGCCACCGGTGACGACAAGGTCAACCTGGTGGTCTCGCTGCTCGCCAAGACCGAGTACGGCGTGCCGCGGGTGGTCGCCCGGGTGAACAACCCGAAGAACGAGTGGCTGTACAACGAGTCCTGGGGCGTGGACGTCGCGGTCTCCACCCCGCGCCTGATGTCGGCGCTGGTCGAGGAGGCGGTGAGCGTCGGCGACCTGGTCCGCCTGATGCGCTTCTCCCAGGGCAACGCCAACCTGGTCGAGCTGACCCTGGCCGCCGACACCGCACTGGTCGGCACCCGGGTGGGCGACGTCGCCTGGCCGGTGGACACCGCGCTGGTCACCATCATCCGGGCCGGACGGGTGCTGGTGCCGGGCGGCAGCGACACCCTGGAGGCCGGTGACGAGCTGCTGTTCGTCGCCGCCCAGGAGCGCGAGGAGGAGCTGGAGACGCTGCTGGCCGGCTGACCCGCCCGCTCCACCGCTCCACCGCTCCACCGCGAAGGGCCCCGCGCGACGCGCGGGGCCCTTCGGTCACTTCTGCGGTTCTTCCTCGTCCTCGTCCGGCTCCGCCTTGATCGGCGGCGGCGCGGTGAGCAGGATCCGCCAGGTCACGTACATCGCCAGCAGCAGCGGCGGGATGCCCAGCGCGACCTTCAGCCAGCCCAGCAGGTTGATCTGGCCGGCGGCCCACAGCGGGAACAGGATCAGCGGCTTCAGGCCCATGATCAGCACCCAGGCCCAGGTGGCCTTGGTGTAGGCGGCCAGTCGGCCCGGGTTCTGCTTGCGCCAGGTGAACATCTCGCCGGTGATCGGACCGAGCATCACGCCGATCATCGGCCAGCGCACCAGCGCGGAGACCGCCAGCGCCACGCAGTAGCCGACGTTCCAGAGCAGGCCGGGCAGGTAGAAGTCCTCGGCCTTGCCGGTCTTCATCGAGATCCAGGCGCCGATCGCCACGCCGAACACGCCGGAGAAGGCGTGCTGGATGGTCTCCCGGCGGGCCAGCCGGAGCACCACGAAGACCCCGCACAGCGCCAGCGCCGACCAGGCGGCCACCGGCACCTTGTGGGTGATGTTGAACGCGATGATGTACACCAGGCCGGGCAGCGTCATGTCGACCATGCCGCGCACGCCGCCGAAGGCCTTCAGCACCGTCTCGGCGGCCTCCTTGGAGGCGTCCCGCTCCGGCTCGGCCGGCTCGTACACGCCGGGGGCGGGCCGCTCGTCGTCCTGCGGGCCGTGCGCACCCACCCTGATCGCCTCGTTGCTCACGCGGTCTCGCTCCCGTGTCCCACCGGACGCAGCTCGTAGCGGGGGTTGAAGAGCACGCGGCGCCCGCGTGCGTGGCCGATCCGGCCGCTGGCGATCAGGCGGCGGCCCGGCTCGATGCCGACGATCGAGCGCCGGCCGAGCCAGACCACGTCCAGTGCCTCGGTGCCGTCGAACAGCTCGGCCTCCAGCGCGGGCACCCCCGCACGCGGGCGGAGCGTGACGGTGCGCAGCGTGCCCGCGACGGTGACGATCTCGCGGTCGCCGCAGGCGGCGATCGGGGTGCAGCCCGCCTCCGCGGTGTCCTGCCGCAGCTCCTCGGCCTCCAGCTCCTCCGAGGAGGAGGTCAGCCGGTTCAGCATGCGGCGGAAACGGCCTTGCGGCTGGTCGCCGACGTTGTCACCACTCATGCCGGAAGGGTACCGGTTCGACGGCGCCGGACGGCAGGGCGCGAGGTGGGCCGGGTCACGCTCCGGCCCGCCGCGCGGGGGTGCCGGGTCAGGGCTCGAAGCGGTAGCCCATGCCCGGTTCGGTGATGAAGTGCCGGGGGTGCGAGGGGTCGGCCTCCAGCTTGCGGCGCAGCTGCGCCAGGTAGACCCGCAGGTAGTTGGTCTCCTTGCGGTAGGCCGGGCCCCACACCTCCTGGAGCAGCTGGGTCTGGCTGACCAGCCGCCCGGAGTTGCGCACCAGCACCTCCAGCAGGTGCCACTCGGTGGGGGTGAGCCGGACGTCGGCGCCCTGACGGTTGACCTTCTTCGCGGCCAGGTCGACGGTGAAGCTGTCGGTGGCGACCACCGACTCGCCCTCCGCGGTGACCGGCTCGGCGCGGCGGACGGCGGCCCGCATCCGGGCCAGCAGCTCGTCCATGCCGAACGGCTTGGTGACGTAGTCGTCGGCGCCGGCGTCCAGCGCCTCGACCTTCTCGTCGGAGGCGTGCCGGGCGGAGAGCACGATGATCGGCACCCTGGTCCAGCCGCGCAGGCCGCGGATCACCTCGACGCCGTCCATGTCGGGCAGGCCGAGGTCGAGCACCACCACGTCGGGGTGGCGGGCGGCGGCCAGCTCCAGGGCGCTCGCGCCGTCGTGCGCGGAGTCGACCTCGTACTTGCGGGCCTTGAGGTTGATCACCAGGGCGCGGACGATCTGCGGTTCGTCGTCCACCACCAGGACCCGGGTCATGCGGGACCGGCCTTTCGCTCGTCTCGTTCGGTGCGCCCGCCTTGCTCGGCGCGCTCGGCGTGTTCGGTGCGTTCGGTGCGTTCGGTGCGTTCGTCGGGGTGCGGCCCGGACGGGGCGGCGGGCAGCGCGACCACCATGGTCAGGCCGCCGCCGGGGGTGTCCTCGGCGGTGACGGCGCCGCCCATCGCCTCGGCGAAGCCGCGGGCCACCGCCAGGCCGAGGCCGACGCCGGCGCCGCGCGGGGCGTCGCCGTAGCGCTGGAAGGGGGCGAAGATCCGCTCCCGGGCCTCCTCGGGGACGCCCGGGCCGCGGTCGACCACCCGCAGCTCGACCCGTCCGGAGCGCTCCAGCAGATCCGCCTTCACCAGGACGGGTGAACCGGGCGGTCCGTACTTGACGGCGTTCTCCACCAGGTTGGCCAGCACCCGCTCCAGCAGCCCGGCGTCGGCCCGGACCATCGGCAGCGACTCCGGCACGTCGAGGCGCACGCTGCCGGGCGGCACGCCGCCGAGCGCGAACGGCACCACCTCGTCCAGGTCGGTGGGCCGCAGCAGCGGGGTGACGGTGCCGGTCTGCAGGCGGCTCATGTCCAACAGGTTGTTGATCAGGTGGTCGAGCCGGTCCGCGCCGGACTCGATCCCGGCCAGCAGCTCGGCCTCGTCCTCCTCGTCCCACTCGACGTCCTCGGCGCGCAGCGAGGAGACCGCGGCCTTGATCCCGGCCAGCGGGGTGCGCAGGTCGTGCGAGACGGCGGCCAGCAGCGCGGTGCGGATCCGGTTGCCCTCGGCCTCCCGGCGGGCCGCGGCCGCCTCCCCGGCCAGCCGGCGGCGCTCCAGCAGGACGGCCGCCTGGTTGGCGAACGCGCCGAGCATCCGCCGGTCCGCGGCGGGCAGCACCCGGCCGCGCAGCACCAGCGCGAGGCGCTCGCCGACCGGGACGTCCGCGTCGGCCTGCTCGGGCCCGGCCGGCGGGCGCGGCCCGACCGCGGCGGCGGCCTGCCACGGGCCGTGCGCGTCGGTGCGCTCCAGCAGCGCCACCGCCTCCTGCTGGAAGGTCTCCCGGACCTGCTCCAGCAGCGCCGTCAGCACCCCCTCGCCGGTGGGCGCGCCGCGCAGCACGGTGCCGGCCAGCGCGGACAGCGTCTGCGCCTCGGCCTGGGCCCGGGCCGCGACGTGGCTGCGCCGGGCCGCGACGTCGACCACGGTGGCGACCGCGATGCCGACCGCCGCGAAGATCGCCACCGCGACGATGTTCTCCGGCTGGGCGATGGTGAAGGTGTGGATCGGGGGCGCGAAGTAGTAGTTGAGCGCCGAGGAGGAGACCAGCGCCGAGGCGATCGCCGGGAACAGCCCGCCGACCAGCGCCGCGCACACCGTCAGCGCCAGGAACAGCAGCATGTCGGTGGAGAGCCCGGGCCCGCCGAGCCGGGTCAGCAGCAGCGCCAGCAGCGGGGGCCCGGCCACCCCGATCACCCAGCCCGCGACCGTCCTGGTCCGGCCCAGGTCGGTCACCCGGCGGATCGGGATCCGGCCGCGGCCGCGCGCCGCGTGCTCGTGGTTGACCATGTGGACGTCGATGTCGCCGGAGTCCCGGGTCACCGTGTAGCCGACGCCCGGCCCGTACACGTACTGCCAGACCTTGCGGCGGCTGGTGCCGATCACGATCTGGGTGGCGTTGACGCCGCGCGCGAAGTCCAACAGGCCGGCCGCCGGGTCGTCGCCGAGCACGGTGTGGAAGCTGCCGCCCAGGCTCTCCACCAGGGCGCGCTGCTCGATCAGCGCCTGCGGGGAGGAGCCGGACAGGCCGTCGGAGCGGGAGATGTGCACCGCCAGCAGCTCGCCCGCGCTGTTGCGGGCCGCGATCCGGGCCGCCCGGCGGACCAGCGTGGCGCCCTCGGGGCCGCCGGTCAGGCCGACCACGATCCGCTCCCGGGCCTGCCAGGTGCCCTGGATGCCCTGCTCGGCCCGGTAGCGCTGGAGGTACTCGTCGACCCGGTCGGCCGTCCACAGCAGCGCCAGCTCGCGCAGCGCGGTCAGGTTGCCGGGCCGGAAGTAGTGCGCGAGCGCCGCGTCCACCTTCTCCGGCGCGTACACGTTGCCGTGCGCCAGCCGGCGGCGCAGCGCCTGCGGGGACATGTCGACCAGCTCGATCTGGTCCGCCCGGCGCACCACCTCGTCCGGGACGGTCTCCCGCTGCCGGACGCCGGTGATCCCCTCGACCACGTCGCCCAGCGACTCCAGGTGCTGGATGTTGACGGTGGAGACCACGTCGATCCCGGCGGCCAGCAGCTCCTCGACGTCCTGCCAGCGCTTGGCGTTGCGCGCGCCCGGCACGTTGGTGTGGGCCAGCTCGTCGACCAGCGCCACCGCCGGGTCGCGGGCCAGCACCGCGTCCAGGTCGAGCTCGGTGAACTCGGCGCCGCGGTGGGTCATCGTCCGGCGCGGCACGGTCTCCAGGCCGGTCAGCAGTTCGGCGGTGCGGGCCCGGCCGTGGGTCTCGACGAAGCCGACCGCCACGTCCGCGCCGCGCTCGATCCGGCGGTGCGCCTCGGCCAGCATCGCGTAGGTCTTGCCGACGCCCGGGGCCGCCCCGAGGTAGATCCGCAGCCTGCCGCGGGCCGTGTGCACCATGGCACCGAGACTACGGCCACCGATCGCAATATCCGCTGATCAGACGGGTCCTGGTGGAGAATTGTCGCGTTCTTGACGCCCCCCGCCGCCCTTTGGGCCAGAATGCCGGGGAATCGAACGGACCAGAAGGGCAACCACCATGCGCGGACTCGTACTCGGCGGCGGCGGACTCGCCGGCATCTCCTGGGAGACCGGCCTGCTGCACGGCCTCGCCGAAGCCGGGATCGACGTCCCCGGCACCGCCGACCACGTCCTCGGCACCTCGGCCGGCGCCACCGTCGCCGGCCAGCTCGCCTCCGGCCTCCCGCTCGCCGAGCTCTACCGGCGGCAGACCGACCCGGACGCCCAGAACCCCGAGATCGTCCCGCCCCTCGACGTCGTCGGCCCCCTCTTCGAGACCTTCCAGCGCATGATCGCCGAGATCACCGACCCCGCCGAACTCCGCCGCCGCGTCGGCGAGTTCGCGCTCGCCGCGGACACCGTCCCGGCCGCCGACCGGCTCGCCGTGATCGCCGCCCGGCTCCCCGGCCGCGACTGGCCCGCCTGGCCGCTCACCCTCACCGCCGTCGATGCCGACAGCGGCGAACCCCGCACCTTCGACCGCCACAGCGGTGTCCCGCTGCTCGACGCCGTCGCCGCCAGCTGCGCCGTCCCCGGCCTCTGGCCCACCGTCGAGATCGACGGCCGCCGCTACATGGACGGCGGCATCCGCAGCTCCAACAACGCCGACCTGATGGCCGGTCGGCAGGCCGTCCTGGTCCTCGCCCCGATGGCCGACCCGTTCCTCGCCGCCGAACTGGCCCTGCTCGAAACCACCGGCCGGGTCCTCGCCGTCAGCCCCGACGAGGACTCGCTCGCCGCGGCCGGCCCCAACCCGCTGGACACCGCCGTCCGCACCCCCTCCGCCGAGGCCGGCCGGGCCCAGGGCCACCGGATCGCCGACCTGGTCCGCGACCTCTGGACGGTCTGACCGCCCCGGCCTCCCCCGCCCCCGGCCCGCGCCCTACTCGACGATCCGACCGTCCCGCAGCTCCACGACCCGGTCCGCCAGCTCCATCAGCTGCGGGTCGTGCGTCGCCACCAGCGCCGTCACGCCCTCGCTGCGCACCACCGCGCGCAGCAGCTGCATGATCGCCAGCCCGGTGTCCGAGTCCAGCTGGCCGGTCGGCTCGTCCGCGATCAGCAGCGCCGGCTCGTTCGCCAGCGCCCGCGCCACCGCCACCCGCTGCTGCTGGCCGCCCGACATCTCGGTCGGCCGCTGCTCGGCGTGCTCCGCCAGGCCCACCATCGCCAGCAGCGTCCGGACCCGCTCCTCGCGCTCCTTCACCGCGACCTTGCGCAGCCGCATCGGCACCCCGACGTTCTCCGCCGCCGTCAGCACCGAGATCAGCCCGAACGACTGGAACACGAAGCCGATCCGGTCCCGCCGCAGCTCCAGCCGGCCCGCCTCGTCCAGCCCCGCCAGGTCCGTCCCGGCGATGCTGATGCTCCCCGAGGACGGCGTGTCCAGCCCGCCCACCAGGTTCAGCAGCGTCGTCTTGCCCGAGCCCGACCGGCCCCGCAGCGCCGTCAGCTCGCCGGCCCGCGCCGTGAACGACACCCCGCGCACCGCGTGCACCGCCCGGTCGCCCTCCCCGAACGTCCGGTGCACGTCCTCCACGACCACCATCGCGCCGTCACTCACCCGTGCACCTCTTCCTCGGCCCGCCACACCCCGATGTGGTCCTCTTCCAGCGCCAACCGCACCCGGCGGCTCAACCGCAGCGCCTCCGTGAAGTCCGGCGGCAGCTGCAGCCGGCCCACCCGGTCCAGCACCGCGTACTCCACTCCGGGCTCACCCCGGTCCGGACGCAGCACCTCCGTCGAGGTCCGCCCGTTGCGGATCCGCACGGTGCGGCGCACTTCCTGCGCCACCATAAGGTCATGGGTGACGATCAGCACCGTCACCCCCAGCTCCTCGTTCACCGAACGCAGCGCCGAGAAGATCTCCTCGCTGGTCGCGCTGTCCAGCTCACCGGTCGGCTCGTCCGCCAGCAGCAGCGCCGGCGCGTTGGCGTTCGCCACCGCGATCGCCACCCGCTGCTGCTCGCCGCCCGACATCTCGACCGGCAGCCGGCCCGCCAGGTGCCCGATCCCGAGCAGTCCCAGCAGCTCGACCGCCTGCCGCCGCCGCTCCCGCCGCGGCACGCCCGCGTACCCCATCGGCAGCATCACGTTCTCCACCGCCGTCAGGTACGGCAGCAGGTTGCGCGCCGTCTGCTGCCAGACGAAGCCGACCGTCCGGCGCCGGAACTCCAGCCGCTCCCGCTTGCCCATCGCCAGCAGGTCGTGCCCCGCCACCCGGGCACTGCCCGCCGTCGGCACGTCCAACCCCGCGAGGATGCCCAGCAGCGTCGACTTCCCCGAACCCGAGGCGCCGACCACCGCGATCAGCTCACCCTCCTCGACCAGCAGGTCCAGCCCCTGCAGGGCCTGCACCTCCACCCCCTCGGAGCGGTGGATGCGCACCAGGTTCTCGCACACCACCATGCCCGCCGGCTCCTCCGGCCCCTCCGCGGCCGCGCGCCTGCGCAACTCGCCGAGATCCGGCACGGCCTCCGCGCCCACGGTCTCCACCCCCACGCCATTCCCCTCCGGCCGGAGCCCGGCGGCTCACCACGGCCTGTCACGCTGTCGCGCCGTCGCACTGTCACACACGCTGTCACGCGCGCTGTCACACACGCCGTCACGCCGGGAACGACGCCGGACCGGGCGGACGGGACAGTCCCCTGTTCTGCCCCGGCCGTCCGGCCTGGCGTTCCCCCCTGACCGCCGCCCACACAGCGACAGTCCCAACACTCCAACGCGGCCCGAGCCGGGCAGGTTGCACGGGATTCCGAAGTTTTTTCGAAACCCTCCCCCGCGCCCCTCCCACGCTCCTCCCCCGCCCCACCTATGTCCCTCCTACGCCCCTCCCGAACCGACACGACCACGCCCGGCGGCCGCGCTCAAGGCAGCGGGGACGCCAGGACCATCGACGGGGACGCCAGCCCCAGGGTCAGGAACTCCGCCGCCGCGGCCCGGAACGGCTCCGACGCCCCCGCCTCCGGCGCCACCCCGCGCCCGCCCCGGCGCACCACCAGCACCGCCACCAGCGAACCCCGGACGTGCACCGCCACCTCCTCCGCCGCCACCACCGGCTGCCGCATCCCGAGCGCCACCACGCCGACGTTCCGGTCCTCCACCGTCCAGCCCGACCCCGGCGCCACGCACTCCCCGCCCTGCAGCAGCCGGGCCCCCGCGACCTCCGCGTCCGCCTCCGACCCGAACCGCAGCACGTACTGGTCCGCCGTCGGCGCCGCGTCCCCGCCGTCCGTGTAGCTCTCCCCCCACACCTCGCCCGCCCCCGCCATCAGCACCAGGCGCGGCACACAGCCGTCCGCGAACACCGTCCCCCGCGTCCCGGACGGCACCGCCTGACCGCTCTGGGCGCTGCCGCCCGCACTCGCGCTCGCGCTCGTAGTCGCACTCGTGCTCGGGGACGCGGCCGTCCCCGAGGAGGCGCTCGGGCTCGCGCCCGGACTCGGGCTGCCGCTCTCACCGGAGAACGCCCCGACGACCGACCACGGACCGTACCCGCCCAGCACGTTCGGCAGCCGGTTCACCCCCAGCGCCAGGGCCCGGACCTCCAGGTCCGCCGCGTGCAACGGCAGCGCCTCCGACACCCGAACCACCGTGCCCGGACCCGGGCTCCCCGACGGCAGCGCCGGCACCGACGGCGCCGGCGGCAGGGCCAACGTCTCCACCGGCTTCGGCCGCGGCAGCGCCGACTGTTCCACCGGCACCCCCGCCACCCCCTGGTGCCCGGTCCGCAACGGCACCACCGTCGCCACCGTCCACAGCACCGCGACCCCGAGCACCCCCACCCCGGCCACCACCCCGGTCCGACGCCGCTGCCGACGCCGCACCCCGCGCCGCACCACCTCGGCGCTCTCCGGCGCCGGCACCCCCAACACCACGTCGCGCCGCAACCCGTCGAACATCGCCTCCAACCGGGCAGCACCGATCGCCGGACGGTTCTCCGCCTCGTCCGCGTCCACCTCCGGCAGCCCGCCCCCCGGGGCTCCTGGCCTAGACATGCGACCTGCAGCCCTCCGCGACCCGCATCCGATCCCCCGTCAACTCCACGTCCGCCGCTCCCCCTTCAGTCTCGCCGCCCCCGGCACCGCCGCCCCCCGCCGCCCCACGTGCCTCAGCCGCGGCAACCGCCCGAACCGGCCGCAGCGGCGCGACCACCGGTTCCTCGACGACCGCCGCCGGCTCTTCCCCCAACAGCACCGCCAGCGCCTGCCGCCCCCGGTGCAGCCGCGCCTTCACCGTACCCACCGGCACCCCCTCGTCCGCGGCGATCTCCGCCACCGAACGCCCGCCCATGTGGTGCCACACCAACGCCGACCGCTGCGCCTCCGGCAACCGCCGCAACGCCTCCACCAACGCCACCGTCTCCGGCCCGGGCCCCGGAACCGGTGACGACTGCCCGTCCCCGTGCCGGATCCAGCTCTGCAACGCCGTCCGAGCCCGCCGCCACCGGCTGATCGCGATCCGCTGCCCCGTCAACCGCACCCAAGCCACCGGGTTCTCGTGCGACACCAGCCGCCCCCAGTGGTTCCACGCCCGCACGAACGCCTCCTGGGCAGCATCCTGTGCCTCGCCCAGATCGCCCGTCAGCGCGTACAGATGCGCCACCAGTTGCCCGTACGCCGCCTCGTAGAACGCCCGAAAGTCGTCGCCGCCCCGACCGGCGTCGACACCGGCCCCCTCGTCCTGCTCCACGACCATGACGCCACAGTGTGCCGTGCACTGTCCGGCCCGGCAATACTCCCAGCCCCGGCACCCCCAGGAATAACACCCTCCCGCCCACCCTCTGCCCCTTCGGGCACCCGCCGGCCCCTCCCGACTTCCGTCCCGGAAACGCGAGAAAGCCCCCCGACATCCCGTCGGGGGGCTTTCTCAGAAGAATTGTTCGGCGGCGTCCTACTCTCCCACAGGGTCCCCCCTGCAGTACCATCGGCGCTGTGAGGCTTAGCTTCCGGGTTCGGAATGTAACCGGGCGTTTCCCTCACGCTATGACCACCGAAACACTATGAAACTGTGCACCACCCACCCGTGTCGGTGGGGGTCGTTGTTTCAGAACAACACAGTGGACGCGAGCAACTGAGGACAAGCCCTCGGCCTATTAGTACCGGTCAACTCCACCCCTCACAGG
This sequence comes from Kitasatospora setae KM-6054, assembly GCF_000269985.1. NCBI lineage: Bacteria > Bacillati > Actinomycetota > Actinomycetes > Kitasatosporales > Streptomycetaceae > Kitasatospora > Kitasatospora setae. The sequence continues at coordinate 2,983,200 of NC_016109.1, forward strand.
GCTTCCATATCCGGCCTATCAACCCAGTCGTCTACTGGGAGCCTTACCCTCTCAAGGAGGTGGGAGTGCTCATCTCGAAGCAGGCTTCCCGCTTAGATGCTTTCAGCGGTTATCCCTCCCGAACGTAGCCAACCAGCCATGCCCTTGGCAGGACAACTGGCACACCAGAGGTTCGTCCGTCCCGGTCCTCTCGTACTAGGGACAGCCCTTCTCAACACTCCTACGCGCACAGCGGATAGGGACCGAACTGTCTCACGACGTTCTAAACCCAGCTCGCGTACCGCTTTAATGGGCGAACAGCCCAACCCTTGGGACCTACTCCAGCCCCAGGATGCGACGAGCCGACATCGAGGTGCCAAACCATCCCGTCGATATGGACTCTTGGGGAAGATCAGCCTGTTATCCCCGGGGTACCTTTTATCCGTTGAGCGACGGCGCTTCCACAAGCCACCGCCGGATCACTAGTCCCTACTTTCGTACCTGCTCGACCCGTCAGTCTCACAGTCAAGCTCCCTTGTGCACTTACACTCAACACCTGATTGCCAACCAGGCTGAGGGAACCTTTGGGCGCCTCCGTTACCCTTTAGGAGGCAACCGCCCCAGTTAAACTACCCACCAGACACTGTCCCTGATCCGGATCACGGACCCAGGTTAGACATCCAGCACGACCAGAGTGGTATTTCAACGATGGCTCCACCATGACTGGCGTCACGGCTTCAAAGCCTCCCACCTATCCTACACAAGCCGAACCGAACACCAATATCAAGCTATAGTAAAGGTCCCGGGGTCTTTCCGTCCTGCTGCGCGAAACGAGCATCTTTACTCGTAATGCAATTTCACCGGGCCTGTGGTTGAGACAGTCGAGAAGTCGTTACGCCATTCGTGCAGGTCGGAACTTACCCGACAAGGAATTTCGCTACCTTAGGATGGTTATAGTTACCACCGCCGTTTACTGGCGCTTAAGTTCTCAGCTTCGCCTAGCCGAAACTAGACTAACCGGTCCCCTTAACGTTCCAGCACCGGGCAGGCGTCAGTCCGTATACATCGCCTTACGGCTTCGCACGGACCTGTGTTTTTAGTAAACAGTCGCTTCTCGCTGGTCTCTGCGGCCACCACCAGCTCAGGGAGCAAGTCCCGTCACCAGCAATGGCCCCCCTTCTCCCGAAGTTACGGGGGCATTTTGCCGAGTTCCTTAACCACAGTTCACCCGAACGCCTCGGTATTCTCTACCTGACCACCTGAGTCGGTTTGGGGTACGGGCCGCCATGAAACTCGCTAGAGGCTTTTCTCGACAGCATAGGATCATCCACTTCACCACAATCGGCTCGGCATCAGGTCTCAGCCTTCATGAACGGCGGATTTGCCTACCGCTCGGCCTACACCCTTACCCCGGGACTACCACCGCCCGGGCTGGACTACCTTCCTGCGTCACCCCATCGCTCACCTACTACAGGCTTGGACCGGCGGCTCCACCACGTCCCATCGTCCGAAGACTCCGGGCCGGCTTCACGGCCTTAGCATCACCTGGTTCGACGTTGGCGCTTCAAAGCGGGTACGGGAATATCAACCCGTTGTCCATCGACTACGCCTGTCGGCCTCGCCTTAGGTCCCGACTTACCCTGGGCAGATCAGCTTGACCCAGGAACCCTTGGTCAATCGGCGCAAGAGTTTCCCACTCTTGTATCGCTACTCATGCCTGCATTCTCACTCGTGAACCGTCCACAACTCGATTCCTCGGCTGCTTCACCCGGCACACGACGCTCCCCTACCCATCACAGCCTCCGTTGGGAGTATTGCTGCAATGACACGACTTCGGTGGTGTGCTTGAGCCCCGCTACATTGTCGGCGCGGAATCACTTGACCAGTGAGCTATTACGCACTCTTTCAAGGGTGGCTGCTTCTAAGCCAACCTCCTGGTTGTCTCTGCGACTCCACATCCTTTCCCACTTAGCACACGCTTAGGGACCTTAGTCGGTGTTCTGGGCTGTTTCCCTCTCGACCATGGAGCTTATCCCCCACAGTCTCACTGCCGCGCTCTCACTTACCGGCATTCGGAGTTTGGCTAAGGTCAGTAACCCGGTGAGGCCCATCGCCTATCCAGTGCTCTACCTCCGGCAAGAAACACGCGACGCTGCACCTAAATGCATTTCGGGGAGAACCAGCTATCACGGAGTTTGATTGGCCTTTCACCCCTAACCACAGGTCATCCCCCAGGTTTTCAACCCTGGTGGGTTCGGTCCTCCACACGGTCTTACCCGCGCTTCAACCTGCCCATGGCTAGATCACTCCGCTTCGGGTCTTGGGCATGCAACTCGAACGCCCTATTCGGACTCGCTTTCGCTACGGCTACCCCACACGGGTTAACCTCGCTACACACCGCAAACTCGCAGGCTCATTCTTCAAAAGGCACGCAGTCACAGCCCGAAGGCTGCCCCCACGGCTTGTAGGCACACGGTTTCAGGTACTATTTCACTCCGCTCCCGCGGTACTTTTCACCATTCCCTCACGGTACTATCCGCTATCGGTCACCAGGGAATATTTAGGCTTAGCGGGTGGTCCCGCCAGATTCACACGGGATTTCTCGGGCCCCGTGCTACTTGGGAGAAGCTCAAGCGAGCCGTACAGATTTCGTCTACGGGGGTCTTACCCTCTACGCCGGACCTTTCGCATGTCCTTCGACTACCCATACGGTTTCTGACTCGCCCAGCCGCCGGCAGACGACTGAAGAACTTTCCCACAACCCCTTGAGCGCAACCCCTGCCGGGTCTCACACGCTCAAGGTTTGGCCTCATCCGGTTTCGCTCGCCACTACTCCCGGAATCACGGTTGTTTTCTCTTCCTGCGGGTACTGAGATGTTTCACTTCCCCGCGTTCCCTCCACATACCCTATGTGTTCAGGTATGGGTGACAGCCCATGACGACTGCCGGGTTTCCCCATTCGGACACCCCCGGATCAAAGCTCGGTTGACAGCTCCCCGGGGCCTATCGCGGCCTCCCACGTCCTTCATCGGTTCCTGGTGCCAAGGCATCCACCGTGCGCCCTTAAAAACTTGGCCACAGATGCTCGCGTCCACTGTGCAGTTCTCAAACAACGACCAGACACCCAAACCCAGCACACCCTCGCGGACATGCCTCGCATGAGGCCGGCAACCTGAAGACAACGACCACTGGCCGTTCCCTCAGGACCCAACAACGTGCCCGACACACCCGCCTCCGGAACGCCGCTTTCCACGCCCCGGAAGGGCAGTACTCGCGATCTCCATCACCGTGTGTGCCGAATAGTCAACGTTCCACCCATGAGCTAGCACTCCGGGACATTCGCCCGAAGCTGCCGTGTGCTCCTTAGAAAGGAGGTGATCCAGCCGCACCTTCCGGTACGGCTACCTTGTTACGACTTCGTCCCAATCGCTGGTCCCACCTTCGACGGCTCCTCCCCTCACGGGTTAGGCCACCGGCTTCGGGTGTTACCGACTTTCGTGACGTGACGGGCGGTGTGTACAAGGCCCGGGAACGTATTCACCGCAGCATGCTGATCTGCGATTACTAGCAACTCCAACTTCATGGGGTCGAGTTGCAGACCCCAATCCGAACTGAGACCGGCTTTTTGGGATTCGCTCCGCCTCGCGGCATCGCAGCCCTTTGTACCGGCCATTGTAGCACGTGTGCAGCCCAAGACATAAGGGGCATGATGATTTGACGTCGTCCCCACCTTCCTCCGAGTTGACCCCGGCAGTCTCCTGTGAGTCCCCATCACCCCGAAAGGCATGCTGGCAACACAGAACAAGGGTTGCGCTCGTTGCGGGACTTAACCCAACATCTCACGACACGAGCTGACGACAACCATGCACCACCTGTACACCGACCACAAGGGGGCTGATATCTCTACCAGTTTCCGGTGTATGTCAAGCCTTGGTAAGGTTCTTCGCGTTGCGTCGAATTAAGCCACATGCTCCGCTGCTTGTGCGGGCCCCCGTCAATTCCTTTGAGTTTTAGCCTTGCGGCCGTACTCCCCAGGCGGGGAACTTAATGCGTTAGCTGCGGCACCGACGACGTGGAATGTCGCCAACACCTAGTTCCCAACGTTTACGGCGTGGACTACCAGGGTATCTAATCCTGTTCGCTCCCCACGCTTTCGCTCCTCAGCGTCAGTAATGGCCCAGAGATCCGCCTTCGCCACCGGTGTTCCTCCTGATATCTGCGCATTTCACCGCTACACCAGGAATTCCGATCTCCCCTACCACACTCTAGCCTGCCCGTATCGAATGCAGACCCGGGGTTAAGCCCCGGGCTTTCACATCCGACGCGACAGGCCGCCTACGAGCTCTTTACGCCCAATAATTCCGGACAACGCTCGCACCCTACGTATTACCGCGGCTGCTGGCACGTAGTTAGCCGGTGCTTCTTCTGCAGGTACCGTCACTTGCGCTTCTTCCCTGCTGAAAGAGGTTTACAACCCGAAGGCCGTCATCCCTCACGCGGCGTCGCTGCATCAGGCTTTCGCCCATTGTGCAATATTCCCCACTGCTGCCTCCCGTAGGAGTCTGGGCCGTGTCTCAGTCCCAGTGTGGCCGGTCGCCCTCTCAGGCCGGCTACCCGTCGTCGCCTTGGTGGGCCGTTACCCCACCAACAAGCTGATAGGCCGCGGGATCATCCTGAACCGCCGGAGCTTTCCACCACCCCCCATGCGGGAAGCGGTCGTATCCGGTATTAGACCTCGTTTCCAAGGCTTGTCCCAGAGTTCAGGGCAGATTCCCCACGTGTTACTCACCCGTTCGCCACTGATCCACCCCGAAGGGCTTCACCGTTCGACTTGCATGTGTTAAGCACGCCGCCAGCGTTCGTCCTGAGCCAGGATCAAACTCTCCGTGAATGTCTTCACAAAGAGCGGCACGGCGACCAGCCGGAATAAGGCGGTCCCGCGCACTGCGTCCTCGCTAGTGTTACTTCATAAAGAAATCTCCAACCAACCGAACACGTCGGTCGGCCGGGGATGTCAACATATCTGGCGTTGACTTTTGGCACGCTGTTGAGTTCTCAAGGAACGGACGCTTCCTTCGACCGGCCTTCCGACCGCATCTCCGGGCGCTTCGTTCTTCCGTGTTTCCAGCTTAGCAGATGTTTTCCGCTCCGTTTTCCGGAGTTTCATTCGATCCGATCCGCTTTCGTCTTCCGCGACCTGACGGCCCGTCCGACGTTTCAAACTCTAGCCGATCCCCGCTCCGAAAAGCGAATCGGCCGCAATCTCCGAAAACGAGCACGCCGAAATACGAACGGGGACGCGAAAGACACGCCGACCCGCCACGGATCATCGAACTGGTTTCTCAGGGATTGGCCGCCCCGGGACCGTCCACGCAGACCGCGTGTCCGGTGCTCCCTGTCGAGCGACTAGTCGACACTACGCCGATCGGACGACGGATGCAAACTCGCCCGTACGGACCACCCAGTCGCACGTCGCGCGGGTGCTCGCCACGTAGGCCGCGTTGGGCAGGTCGTTGCTGTCGATGCGCCGGCGGGCGGTCGTCTCGTCCTGGCCGCCGGCGGTGTGGCGGGCGAGCAGGCGGGCGTCGCGGGTGGTCTCGTCCGCGTCGACGTACCAGAGCTCGCGCAGCAGGCTGCGGGCCTCCGTCCACGGGGTGGTGGGGGCGGCGAGGTAGTTGCCCTCGGTGATGACGAGGCGGGTGTGGGGGCGGACGAGGTGGCGGGCGGCGACCGGTTCGTCGAGGTGGCGGTCGAAGTCGGGGGCGTAGACGTCGTGGAAGCGGTCGGTGGCGACGCGCTGGAGGAGGGCGAGGTAACCGCGGGCGTCGAAGGTCTCGGGGGCGCCCTTGCGGGGGCGCAGGCCGAGGCGGTCGAGCTGGGCGTTGGAGAGGTGGAAGCCGTCGAGCGGGAGGTAGGCGGCGGTGTCGGGGCCCTCCCGGCGGTTGACCTCGTCGATCAGGAGGCGCGCGAGGGTGGACTTTCCGGCGGCGGGCGGTCCGGCCAGGCCGAGGAGGGTTCGTCCGGTGCCGCTGCCGGGGCCGCGGAGCAGGGCGAGGGCCCGGGTCACTGCCTGCTCCGCGTCGGCGGGCTGCTCGGGGGCGGGGGCGGTGGTGCGGGTGCCTTCGTCGTGCATGGCTCGCACCCTACGCGCCGGTAGGGGTGCTGAGAACAGGTGCGTCGAGGGTGAGTGTGCCGGCGTCGGCGTCGAGCGTGGCGGGGACGCCGAGCGGGACGGTGATCGAGGACGGGCAGTGGCCGAAGCCGAGTTCCCACAGGACGGGGACGCCGAGCCCGCCGAGGTGGTCGAGCATCACGGCGCGCACGCCGTCGGTCGGCCCGCAGCCGTCCCAGGAGCCGAGGGCCACGCCCGCCACACCTTCCAGTGCTCCGCTGCGGCGCAGCTGGGTGAGGATCCGGTCGAGCTGGTACGGCTGCTCGTTGACGTCCTCCAGGACGAGCAGCCCGCCGGCGAAGGACGGACGGGCGCCGGGGACGCCGCGGTCGGCGGCCAGCAGGGAGGCGCAGCCGCCCATCAGGACGCCGCGAGCCCGGCCGGGGACGAGGGCGGTGGCGTCGGGTCCGGTCAGGACGGTGGTGCCGGCGGGCTCGAAGAGGGTGCGGCGCAGGTGTTCGGCAGTGGCGGCGTCGGTGCTGAAGACGGTGGTGCCCGGCATCGGGCCGTAGAGGGTGGGGACGCCGAGCTCCCGGGCGACGGCTTCGTGCAGGACGGTGACGTCGCTGAACCCGACCAGCGGTTTGGGCGGGACGGCGCGCATCGCGTCCCAGTCGAGGAGGTCGACCATCCGGTGGGCGCCGAAGCCGCCGCGGACGCAGAGGACGGCGGCGATGCCGGGGTCGAGCCAGGCGGCCTGCAGGTCGGCGGCGCGGTGGGCGTCGGTGCCGGCCAGGTGCGCCAGCGTGGGGTGGGTGTCGTGGAGATGGGGGAGGACGACCGCCTCCAGGCCCCAGGAGCGGAGGACGTCGATGCCGAGGTCGAGTCGGTGGGGGTCGATCGCGCCGCTGGGGGCGACGAGGGCGACCCGGTCGCCGGGGCGGAGCGGGCGCAGGGGCATCCGGTACTCCTTCGGGGAGCGTGCGCGGGAGGGCGGGGGCGGGCGGGTGCTGCCGGGCTCGGTGGGCGGCCGGCCGTCGTTCCGCCTACCGACGGTATCCCCCGTCCGGGAACGGCCCACCCGGTCCGGCCGTCGGCATTCCCCGCCCCTCTCTCCTGCTCACCTTTCCCCGAGACGGCCCGAGACGGTCCGGGACGGCCGGTGACGGCCCGGGACGGCCGGTGCGTGGTCAGCGGGTGCAGGTGAAGGTGCCCATCGCGGTGCGGACTTCGGCCAGGGTGCGGTCGGCGGTGTCGTTGGCGCGGGCGTTGCCGGCGTGCAGGACCTCGCGCAGGACGGTGCGGTCGGCGGCGAGTTCGGCGCGGCGGGCGCGCAGCGGGCGGAAGTACTCGTTGACCGCCTCGGTGGCGGTGCGCTTGAGGAGGGCGGCCCCGCCGCTGCCGATCTCCTCGGCGACGGCGTGCGGGTCGCGGTCCTGGCAGAGCGCGGTGAGCAGCAGGAGGTTGGAGACGCCGGGGCGGTGCTCGGGGTCGTAGCGGATGTGGCGCTCGGGGTCGGTGACGGCGCCGCGGAGCAGCTTGGCGGTCTCGTCCTCGCTCGCGCCGAGGGTGATGGCGTTGCCCCGGCTCTTGCTCATCTTGCCCCCGTCGGTGCCGAGCAGCAGCGGGGCGCGGGAGAGCAGGGCCTGCGGTTCGGGGAAGAGGGCGGCGTAGCGGTCGTTGAAGCGGCGGGCGATGGTGCGGGTGATCTCCAGGTGCGGCAGCTGGTCCTGGCCGACCGGGACGAGGTCGGCCTTGCAGAACAGGATGTCGGCGGCCTGGTGGACGGGGTAGGTGAACATCAGCCCGCTGACGGCGGCCTGCCGGGAGTGCGCGATCTCGTCCTTGACGGTGGGGTTGCGGGAGAGTTCGGCGACGCTGACCAGGCTGAGGAAGGGCAGCATCAGCTGGTTGAGCGCGGGGACGGCGCTGTGGGTGAAGACCGTGGCGCGCCCGGGGTCGACGCCGGCGGCGAGGTAGTCGAGGACCAGGTTCTCCGCGTGCTCGTCCGGGCGGTCGGCGCGGTCCCGGTCGGTGAGCGCCTGGTAGTCGGGGATCACGATCATCAACTCGATGCCCTGCGCCTGGAGTTCGACGCGGCTGCGGAGCGTCCCGAAGTAGTGGCCGAGGTGCAGCGGACCGGTCGGGCGGTCGCCGGTCAGGATGCGGCGGTGTCCGGTGGCGGTCGTCGCGACCAGCGGGTTCGCGGTGGCGTCGGGGTCGGCGGGAAGGGCGGGGAGGGCGGCAGCGGGGCTGGTGGTGGCGTTCATGACGGGAGGGTGCTCCTGGGTTCGCGGCTGGTGGCCGCCCGCCGGGATCCGCCCTGCTCCGTCCGAAGTGGTCGCGCCGGGGCCGTCCTCGCGGACGGCCCTGGAGTCATGCGTGGGGAACGGCCGTCCTAGGAGGACGGCCACCAGCGCAGGCATGACGAAGGGGACATGCCGCCGACCCTATCGCCGTTCCCGGAACCCGCAACGGGTTTGTCGCACGGCGGGAACCGGCGGCAGGAACCATCGGATGTCCACACACGTCCCTTGGCCGGGCCCGCATCGGTGGTGCAGGATCGGGCGAGCTCGGAATTCGGAGGGCACAGCCATGACCTCGCTCGACCAGAACGCGTCGGACCGGCCGTACGCGGACGCCCCCCGCCGTCCGGCGCAAGCCGGTTCGGCGGGCGATGGCGCCGGGCGCGGCCGGCCGTCGCCCGGGCCCGCGGTGGCGGGGAGCGCGGCGGAGAACGGGCCGATGGACGGACCGGTGGACGGACCGGTGGTGAACGGACCGGTGGGGAACGGGCGGGCTGCGGACGGGGTGGCTGCGGACGCGGGTGCTCCCGGGGTGGTCGAGTGGTCGGCGGGGGCCTGGGGGGTCGGCGAGGTGGTGGGCCGGGTGCGCCCGCCCCGGCGGCCCTCGCCCTCACGGCGGCTGAGCCAGGTCCGGGCGACACCGGCGGCGTCGGGCGGGTACGGCGCGGCGGCGGAGCAGGAGGCCGCAGCCGGGGTCGCGGGGGTGTCGGTGGAGCTGGTGGGTGTGCCGATGGGGGTGCTGATCGCCGGGTCGCCCGGGTCGGCCGAGGCTGCCGGCCCCGTCGGGCGGGCTCCGGACCGTCGGGTGTCGGCCCGGTTGCTGCGTTTCGGTTCCGGCACCTGCCAGGTGGTGCTGCCGGATTGGCGGGCGGCCATCGCCGTGTCGGTCCCCACCGAGCGGCTGCTGCGCTCGACCGGGCTGAGCCCGGAGGAGTTGCGGTCCGCCGCGCTGTCGGTGGTGATCAACCCGGAGGCGGTGCACGACCGGGAGCTCGGGCTGCGTGACTGGCAGGCCGAGGTGCCGGCCGCCCGCGGCCGCCGGCGGGGTCGGCGGCCGGTCCGCTGAGCCGCCCCGGCCGGGTGCTCCGGCCGGGCCCCGCCGTACCCTCCCGCTGTCGGCTCAGGCCCCTTCGGACGGCGCGCGGTTGGGTACGTAGCCGAGCTGGACGGGTTCGATCGGGTCGGGTGCCGCGGCGCGGACGGCGGCGAGCAGGTCGGCCAGGTTCGGCGGCCAGAGCGGGGCGACGTCCGGCGCGGCGAGTTCGGCCGACGTCCACCAGCGCCATCCGAGGATGCCGTCGACCCGGTGGACCGCCGCCACGTCACCCGGTTCGCGGCGCGGGCCGTGGGTCAGGAAGATGTGCTCGTGCTGGCGGACCGGGGTGCCGTGCCAGGTGAAGTCGTGCTCCCAGGTGCAGAGGAGGGGGCCCGGTCGGAGGTCGGTCCAGCCGGTTTCCTCGTGCAGTTCCCGGAGGGCCCCCTCGATCGGGGACTCGCCGGGCTCCAGGCCACCGCCCGGGGCGCTCCAGTGGACGCCGATCTCGGAGTTGTCCGAGCGGAACAGGAAGACCTCCCCCTCCGGGGAGAGCACCACCGTCCGCGCGGCCTGGCGGGGTCGCCTTCCGGCAGTGGGTTTCTGACGTCCTGTCCTCCATCGCACGCGGTCATCCTTACAGGGCCGGGAAGGGGGTGTCGACCGGTTTTTCCGCCGCCCCCGGCGGTCTTCCGCGCGGCTCCCGAGCGACTTCCGTGCGGCTCCCGTGCGGCTCCCGGACGGCCCGACGCGGCGGGGTCGGGGAGTTCCGGGCCCGCCACCGAGTGGTGCGCCTACTCTGAGCCGCATGGTCGAGCCTGCCGTCATCCTTCCGTCCGACCCGCTCCTCCCCCGACGGGTCGACCCGCACTTCGCCTGGGAGCTCGCGGCGCTCCGGGCGGTGGGCGGCGAGCACGCCCTGCTCGACCACGACGCGCTGCTCGCCGGGGACGTCGAGGCGGCGGTCCGCCGCGTCCCGACCGGCGGAGGGCCGCTCTGGTACCGGGGCTGGATGATCCCCACCGCCCGGTACGGCCGGCTCGCCGAGGCCCTGGCGGCCCGCGGCCGCCCGCTGCTGACCGGACCGGTCGCGTACGCGACCGCCCACGAACTGCCCGGCTGGTACCGGACGTTCGCCCCGTTGACCCCGGCCAGCATCTGGCTCCCCGGCACCGGCTGGGACCGCCGGGCGTTGGCCGCGGCGGCGGCCGAACTGGGCGGCTCCGGCCCGGCGGTGGTCAAGGACTACGTGAAGTCCCGCAAGCACGAGTGGGCCGAAGCCTGCTACGTGCCCGAGCTGGCCGACCTCGACGCGCTGGAGCGCGTGGCGTCGCGCTTCGCCGAACTGCAGGGCGAGTTCCTGGCGGGCGGGCTGGTGCTGCGCCGCTTCGAGCCGTTCGTCCGGGCCGCGGACGGGCGGACGGAGGAGGCCCGGGTCTGGTGGCTGGACGGCGAACCGGTGCTGGTCGGCCCGCACCCCGACAGCCCGGCGCACCGGGTCTCGCCGGACCTGTCCGCCGTCCGCCCGCTGGTCCGGGCGCTGGGGTGCCGGTTCGTCACCACCGACCTGGCCCGCCGCGCCGACACCGCCTCCGCCACCTGCTCTGACCCCGGCCCAGGCGCCGGCCCCGAGGGCGGTGCCGCTCGGTGGCGGGTGGTGGAGGTCGGGGACGGTCAGGTCAGCGAGCTGCCGTCCGGGGTGGACGTCGAGGCGCTGTTCCGGGCGCTGCTGAAGGCGTAGCCGGTGCGGACGGTCCGCCCCTCCGGGCGGGTGGCCGGGGCCGCCCGGCGCTGCTCCGGGATGCGGACGAGCGGGTCGGCCCCGCCGGGGTGGGCGCTGCCGGGCCCGGTGCGGGCGCGGCGTCGGAGGGCGGTCCGGCGGCGGGTCGGACGGCCGACCACCAGCCGGGGGCCGACGGGCCGGCGCGGCCCGCGCGGCAGGGCGGCCAGGGTCAGCGGGCCCGCGCTGGCCAGCAGCAGGGCGGCGAGCACCGCGCCCGTTCCCGGGTAGCCGAGGCCGTTCGCCAGCGTGGCGCCGACCAGCGGCCCGCAGGCGACGCCGAGGGCGGAGGCGGCGGAGGTCTGGACGGCCCGGCGGCCGCTCGGGTCGAGCGCGGCGGCGAGGCCGAGCAGGTGGCTGAGCACCATCGGGTAGAGCAGGTTCCACAGCAGCTCGCCGGTGCTGAACGCGGCCGGACCGCGGGCCGTCCCGGTCAGCAGGGCGCACCCGGCGATCACCAGGGTGCCGAGCCCGATCGGGGCCGCACGGCCGGTCCTGGTGCCGAGCACGCCCGCGGCGGTCACCCCGAGCAGGCCACCGAGCAGCGCCAGTGCGAAGACCAGGCCGAGGGCGCTCTCCCCCATCCCGGCCTGGCGGTGGCCCAGTTGGCCGCTGATGCCCCAGAGCGCGTTCTGCGCCATCGACCAGAACGGGACGGCCAGGATGAGCGCGACGGCCCCCGCCCGCGTCCCGCCCGCGGCGCCCGCGCCGCGCGGGCGGCCGTCCGCCGGGACCGGTGCGCGACGGGTGCGGCGGCTCCTGTGGCCCCTCGCGTCGCGCACCGGGACGGCGGCGGCCAGCGCCACCAGTGCGAGCGCGCCGAAGGGGGCCGCCGGGCCACCGCCGAGGTGCGGGAGCAGCAGGTAGAGGCCGGCGGCGGTGCCCGAGGTGGCGAGCAGGGCGCGGACGGTGGTGCGGTGCGGATCGGCCGCCCCGGCGAGCCCGGTGGTGGCGACGGCGGTGGCGGCGCCCGCGCCGAGGCCGGCCACCGCCAGGGCGGCGGCGAGCAGCGGGAGGCCGGGCCCGGTGGCGGCGAGCGCGCAGCCGACCGCGAGCAGGCCGAGGCCGGCCCGGGCGGTCCGGCCCGGGCCGAGGGCGGTGACGCGCCCGGCGAGCAGCAGCGCGACGGTGGCGGACGCGAGCAGCAGGGTGCTGCCGAGTGCTCCGGCCTGGGTGGCGGTCAGGCCGAGCCCGCCGGTCAGGCGGCCCACCAGGGTGGGCAGCAGGTAGGCGGGCAGCTGGCCGGCCGCGTAGAGGGCGACCGTCGGCGGCGCGGACGCGCGTGGGCGCATGGGCGTGGCCTCTCGACCTGGTGACGGGGGTGGTGCTCCCGTCCCCTCCGTCGGTCGCCCGTTCTGTCTACCAGGCGGTCCGCCGGTGTGGCGGCCGGTGGCCGAGTCGCAACCGGTGAGCGGCCCAGTCGCATCCCGCCCGAGACAGCTCCGTGATCGAACGGTCTTTCCCCGCCAGGGCCTCCGACCGTTCCTTACCGGCGTTCCGTACCCGCCGCCGGACGGCGGGTACGGCGCCGCACCGGCCCGCTGGCCCGCCGGCTCATCGGCTCCCGGGCTCGCCGCCTCCCCGAACGCTCAGCCGAGGGCCGGTGTCGGGTGCCCTTCCGCGATGAAGGCGCTCCACAGTTTGGCGTAGGCGCCGTCGCGGTCGAGCAGTTCGGCGTGGGTGCCGTCCTCCACTATTCGGCCGTGGTCGAGGACGACGATCCGGTCGGCGCGTTCGGCGGTGGTGAGCCGGTGGGCGATGACCAGGGTGGTGCGTCCGCCGCTGAGTCGGTCGGCGGCGTGGTTGACGGCGGCTTCGGTGGCGAGGTCGAGTGCGGCGGTGGCCTCGTCGAGGAGCAGGATGTCGGGGTCGACCAGCTCGGCCCGGGCGAGCGCGATGAGCTGGCGCTGGCCCGCGGAGAGGTTGCGGCCGCGGGGGGCGACCTGGTGGCGGTAGCCGCCGGGCAGCCTGGTGATCATTTCGTGGGCGCCGACCGCCTTGGCCGCCGCTTCGACCTCGCTGTCGCTCGCGTCGGGTCGGCCGTAGGCGATGGCGTCGCGGACCGTCCCGGCGAAGAGGTAGGCCTCCTGCGGGACGACGCCGAGCCGGTGCCGGTACTCCTCCAGGTCGTAGCTGGTGAGGTCGGTGCCGTCCACCCGCAGGGCGCCGCCGGTGGCGTCGTAGAACCGGGCGACCAGCTTGACCAGGGTGGACTTGCCCGCCCCGGTCTCGCCGACCAGGGCGACGGTCTGGCCCGGCGGGATGTGCAGGTCGATGCCGGAGAGCACCTCGGGGTTGCCCTCACCCCCGCCGTTGTAGGCGAAGCTGACGTTCCGGAAGTCGACCTCGCCGCGCAGCGTGCCGACCGGGACGGGGTTCTCGGCCTGCGGCGTGCTGGTGGGGGTGCGCAGCAGGTCGCGGATCCGGCCGAGGCCGACGGCGGCCTGCTGGTAGCCGTCGAAGATCTGCGAGAGCTGGTTGACCGGCGCGAAGAACAGGTCGATGTACAGCAGGTAGGCGACCAGGGCGCCGATGGTGAGGGTCCCGTTGTCGACCCGGGAGGCGCCGGCGATCAGCACCAGCGCGGAGGCGACGCTGGAGAGGAACTGCACGAACGGGAAGTACAGCGAGATGTAGAACTGGGCCTTGGCCCGGGCGTGCCGGTAGGCGAGGCCGCGTTCGACGAACCGCTCGGTGTTGGCGTCCTGCCGGCGGAAGGCCTGGACGATCCGCATGCCGGCGACGTTCTCCTGCAGGTCCGCGTTGACGGTGCTGATCAGGTCCCGGGAGACCTGGTACTGCTGGGCGGACTTCCGGCGGAACACCAGCGTGGCGATGATCAGCGGCGGGAGCACCGCGAAGACCACCAGGGCCAGGCCGGGGTCGATCACGATCAGGGCGGCGAAGATGCCGAGGAAGGTGAAGACGCTGACCACCGCGGTGACCACGCCGGTCTGCAGGAACGAGGAGATGGAGTCGACGTCGGTGGTCATCCGCGTCATGATCCGGCCGGTCAGCTCCCGCTCGTAGTAGTCGAGGCCGAGCCGGTTGAGGTGCGCGAAGATCTTCAGGCGCAGGGTGTAGAGGACGCGTTCGCCGGTGCGGCCGGAGACCTGGCTCTCGGTGGCCTGCACCAGCCAGTCGAACAGGACGACGGCGAGGGCCAGCAGGGAGGCGACCGCGACGCCGCCGATCGCCGCCTTGCTGACGCCGTCGTCGATGCCGTGCCGGATCAGGACCGGCAGGGTGAGTCCGGCCGCGGTGTCCAGCGCGACCAGGAACAGGGCGAGCAGCAGCGGGCGGCGGAACGGGGCGAGCAGCCGGGCCAGGCTGAACCGGGGGTCGGCGGCCTCGGCCTGCTCGATCGGGACCTCGGGGGTGTCCGTCGCGGGCGGCAGTGCGGCGACCTTGGCGAGCAGTGCGGCGTCCGCGCCGGGCTTGGCGGCGGCCGGGGCGGACGCTGCCTCGGCGGCGGCCCGCTCGGGCGCGGCTCCGTGGGCGGGGGCCGGGGCGGCCAGCGCGTCCGGGTCGGTGATGAGCGACCGGTAGCGCGGACATCGGGCGGTGAGCTCCTCGTGCGTGCCGAGGTCGATCAGCCGTCCGGCCTCCAGGACGGCGATCCGGTCGGCGAGCTGCAGGGTGGAGCGGCGGTGGGCGATCAGCAGGGTGGTGCGGCCGGCCATCACGCTGTGCAGCGCGTCGTGGATCTCCGCCTCGATCTGCGGGTCCACCGCAGAGGTGGCGTCGTCCAGCAGCAGCAGGCGCGGGTCGGTGAGGACGGCCCGGGCGAGCGCGATGCGCTGGCGCTGGCCGCCGGAGAGGGTGAGGCCCTGTTCGCCGACCTTGGTGTCGTAGCCGCCGGGGAGTTCCCGGATGAAGCCGTCGGCCTGGGCGATCCGGGCGGCGGCCTCGATCTGCTCATTGGTGGCTTCCGGGTGCCCGTAGGCGATGTTGGTGCGGACGCTCTCGGAGAACAGGAAGCTCTCCTCGGGCACGATGCCGATGGTCGCGCGCACCGAGTCGAGGGTCACCTCGCGGACGTCCTGCCCGAACAGGCGGACGGTGCCGGAGGTCGGGTCGTAGAAGCGGGGCACCAGCTGGGCGACGGTGGACTTGCCGGAGCCGGAGGCGCCGACCAGGGCCAGCGTCTCCCCCTGGGCGAGCCGCAGGCTGAGACCCTCCAGCACCGGAACGCCGTCGGGCACGCTGCCCGGCTCGGGGTGCTCCTCGGCGCGGTAGTGGAAGTCGACCCGGTCGAGCTCCAGCGCGGGGGTCTCGGCCGACGCGGCGGCCGGGTCGAGCGGCCGGGCGTCGGCCGGCTCGGAGACCAGCGGGCGCTGGTCGACCAGCTGCAGGACGCGCTCCACTCCGGCGCGGGCCTGCTGGCCCACGGTGATCACCATGGCGAGCATCCGGACCGGGCCGGTCATCTGCGCCAGGTAGGTGGAGAAGGCGACGAAGGTACCGAGCGTGACGTCCCCCCGGACGGCCAGCCAGCCGCCGACGGCGAGCACCGCGACCTGTCCGAGCGCGGGGACGGCCTGCATGGCGGGGGTATAGCGGGCGTTCAGCCGGATCGACCGCAGCCGGGCCGCGAACAGCCCGCGCGAGACGCGCTCCAGCTTGCCCCGCTCCTGGGCCTCCTGGCCGAAGCCCTTGACCACCCGGACCCCGCCGATCGCGGCGTCCACCACGCCCGCGACCTCGGCGGCCCGCTGCTGGGCGTCCCAGGTGGCGGGGAACAGGCGCTTGCGACTGAGGGTGGCCAGCCACCACAGGACCGGGCCCATCACCAGGGCGATCAGGGTCAGCGGCACGGACAGCCAGAGCATGACCACCAGCGACATGCCGAACATCAGGGCGTAGCCCGTCATCATCGGCAGCATCGACAGCAGGCCGTTGACCAACTGCAGGTCGGAGGTGGCCCGGCCGACCACCTGGCCGGTGTCCAGCCGGTCCTGCCGGTGGCCGTCGAGCCTGGTCAGCGAGCGGAACAGGTCGGCGCGCATGTCGTGCTGGACGTCCAGCGCGAGCTGCCCGCCGTAGTACCGCCGGATCTGGGTGCAGAGGAACACCGCCGCGGCCGCGACCAGCAGCAGCACCGCCCACGGGGTGAGCGAGCGGCTGTGCGCGGTAATCACGTCGTCGATGATCACCTTGGTGATGAGCGGGACGGCCGCGGTGATCGCCATGCCGACCAGCGAGGCCCCGAAGGACAGCAGCAGGTTGCGACGGTAGCGCCAGCAGTAGCCACCGAGTCGGCGGAGCCAACTGCGCTCAGGAAAACCATGAGTCTCAGGCATATTTAGTGATGCTAACCATTCGGCCGGTGGAGCGTCCATCGGTTTCGAGGGCGCATGGGAAGCTGAACGACCTCGGGCCGAGCTTCCTTCCCGTCTACAGGTTGCCCGCATTGCGCGGTGGTGCGCCTCGGACGATCGGCTAGACCTGGATCAGCCGATCGTCCTAGGTGGGGGTGGGGCTGGCCTCACCCCGGCCGGCCGCGGCAGACACGCCTCCGCAGGTCAACCGGCCGCAGGGGGTGGACCCTGCTACAGGTCACCCACCCCGCCGGGCTCCCCGGCCCCTTCGACCCCTCCGGCTTCCACGGCCTCCGCAGCCCCTTCGACCCTTCCGGCCCCTCCGGCCGCCTCGATTCCTCCGGCCGCCGCGGCGGCGGCCACGAACGCCCCCTGGGCGAGCGCACGGAGCAGGGCTGCCATGTGGTCGCGGGCCAGCCCGGAGCGCTCGGAACCGGCGTCGGCCTGCGCCTGGGCCTGGGCCTGCTGCCGGGCGGCGCTGTGCGGGGTGGAGTTGAGCAGGCCGAACACCGCGTGCACGGCAGCGCGGGCGACCGGCTCCGCCTCGGGCGCGGCCAGCGGCGGGAAGGCCTCGCGCACCACCGCGACCCAGAGCTCGACGTAGCCGCGCTGGAGCCGGCGCACCCGGCGGCGGTCCGCCTCCTTGAGGTGGAGCAGCTCGCGGTCGTGGAGGGTGATCAGGTCCCGGTCGTCCAGGGCGAAGTCGATGTGCCCGTCGATCAGGGAGTCCAGCGCGGCCCGCGGCCCGGCGGCCTCGCCCTCGCGGCGCCGCCCCTCCTCCAGCAGGCGCTCGCTGATGCCGACCAGCAGGTCGGCGAGCATCGCGTCCTTGCCCGCGAAGTGCCGGTACAGGCCGGGGCCGCTGATGCCGACCGCCTTGCCGATCTCGTCGACGCCTACGCCGAGGAAGCCGCGGGCGGCGAAGAGCCTGGCGGCCTCCTTCCGGATCTGGTCACGGCGTGGGAGCGCGGGGGCGGTGGCGCGGTTGGGCATGCTGCCCATCGTAGACAGTCGGGTTATCGATGGTTAACCTGGCCGCAGAGTTAACGCTCATTAACACGGGCAGGCCGACTCGCCCTTCGGCCTGCCCGGATCCGAATCCGAGGGCAAGGGAGCTCTTGGGATGGTCATCTCTTCGACACAGACCCCTCCGTGGTCTCCCGCTCCTCCGCGGGGCACCGCCCCCTCCGCACCGCCGTTCAGCGCCGCCGACGCGCCGGCCCCCCGGCTGGAGAGCGCGGTCGACCCGTCCGCTCCGGCCGGCCTGGCCAACGCGCAGGCCCACCGGGAGCTGGTCGCCGAACTGCGCGGCAAGCTCGCGGCGGCGGCGCTCGGCGGCGGTGAGAAGGCGCGCGCCAAGCACGTCGCCCGCGGCAAGCTCCTGCCCCGGGAGCGGGTGGACACCCTGCTCGACCCCGGGTCGCCGTTCCTCGAGCTGGCCCCGCTGGCCGCCGACGGCCTGTACGACGGGGCCGCCCCGGCCGCCGGGGTGATCGCCGGCATCGGCCGGGTCGCCGGTCGCGAGGTCCTGGTGGTGGCCAACGACGCCACGGTCAAGGGCGGTACGTACTACCCGATGACGGTGAAGAAGCACCTGCGCGCGCAGGAGGTGGCCCTGGAGAACCGGCTGCCCTGCATCTACCTGGTGGACTCCGGCGGGGCGTTCCTGCCGATGCAGGACGAGGTGTTCCCCGACCGCGACCACTTCGGGCGGATCTTCTACAACCAGGCACGCCTGTCCGCCGCCGGGATCCCGCAGATCGCGGCGGTGCTCGGCTCCTGCACAGCGGGCGGCGCGTACGTCCCGGCGATGAGCGACGAAGCGGTGATCGTCCGCAACCAGGGCACCATCTTCCTGGGCGGCCCCCCGCTGGTGAAGGCCGCCACCGGCGAGGTGGTGACCGCCGAGGAACTGGGCGGCGGCGACCTCCACTCCCGCACCTCGGGCGTGACCGACCACCTGGCGGAGGACGACGCGCACGCGCTCTCCATCGTCCGCACCATCGTGGCCGGGCTGGGCCCGCGAGCCGCCAGGCCGTGGCCGCTCGCCCCGGTCGAGCCGCCCGCGGTCGACCCGGCCGGGTTGTACGGCGTGGTGCCGGTGGACCCGCGCACCCCCTACGACGTGCGCGAGGTGATCGCCCGGCTGGTCGACGGCAGCCGGTTCGCCGAGTTCAAGGCCGAGTACGGCACCACCCTGGTGACCGGCTTCGCCCGGATCCACGGCCACCCCGTCGGCATCGTCGCCAACAACGGCGTCCTGTTCGCCGAGTCCGCGCTCAAGGGCGCGCACTTCATCGAACTGTGCGACCAGCGCGGCATCCCCCTCCTCTTCCTGCAGAACATCACCGGTTTCATGGTGGGCCGCCAGTACGAGGCCGGCGGCATCGCCAAGCACGGCGCCAAGATGGTCACCGCGGTGGCCTGCACCCGGGTGCCCAAGCTGACCGTGGTGATCGGCGGCTCGTACGGGGCGGGCAACTACTCGATGTGCGGCCGGGCCTACTCACCCCGCTTCCTGTGGATGTGGCCGAACGCGAAGATCTCCGTGATGGGCGGGGAGCAGGCGGCCTCGGTGCTGGCCACCGTCCGCCGCGACCAGGTGGAGGCCCGCGGCGAGCAGTGGCCCCCCGAGGACGAGGACGAGTTCAAGCGCCCCGTCCGCGAGCAGTACGAGCGCCAGGGCAACGCGTACTACGCCACCGCCCGGCTGTGGGACGACGGTGTGATCGACCCGCTGCAGACCCGTACCACACTCGGCCTGGCGCTCACCGCCTGCGCCAACGCCCCGCTCGCCGAACCGCGCCCGTTCGGGGTCTTCCGCATGTGACGCCCCGCCGGGGCCGCCGCTGGTGACGCATCGTCCATTCGCTCACCGTTCCCTTCGTGACGGAGGAACACCTCTCATGTTCGACACCGTGCTCGTCGCCAACCGCGGCGAGATCGCGCTGCGGGTCATCCGCACCCTCCGGCGGTTGGGCGTGCGTTCGGTCGCCGTGCACAGCGACGCGGACGCCGACGCCCCGCACGTCCGGGCCGCCGACCTCGCGGTCCGGCTCGGGCCCGCCGACCGGAGCGACAGCTCGGCCGCCGAGACGTACCTGCGCGCCGACCTGATCCTGGACGCCGCCCGCCGGACCGGCGCGCAGGCCGTCCACCCCGGCTACGGGTTCCTCGCCGAGAACTCCGCGTTCGCCGAGGCCTGCACGGACGCCGGGCTGGTCTTCATCGGCCCGCCGCCGGCCGCGGTGGAGCTGATGGGCGACAAGATCAACGCCAAGGAGGCCGTCCGGGCCGCCGGGGTGCCGGTCGTCCCCGGCAGCGAGGACGGCTCGCCCAGCGACGAGCAGCTGATCGAGGCGGCGACCCGGATCGGCTACCCGGTGCTGCTCAAGCCCTCGGCCGGCGGCGGCGGCAAGGGCATGCGGCTGGTCCGCGACCCGGCCGAGCTGCCCGCCGAGCTCGCCGCCGCCCGCCGGGTGGCCCGCACCGCGTTCGGCGACGACACCCTGCTGCTGGAGCGCTGGGTCGACCAGCCCCGGCACATCGAGGTGCAGGTCCTGGCCGACACCCACGGCCGGACCGTCCACCTCGGCGAGCGCGAGTGCAGTCTGCAGCGCCGCCATCAGAAACTCATCGAAGAGGCCCCTTCCGTCCTGTTGAACCCTCGGACCCGCGCCGCGATGGGCGCGGCCGCGGTGCGCGCCGCCGAAGCCTGCGGCTACACCGGCGCCGGCACGGTCGAGTTCATCGTCCCCGGCGGCAACCCGGCCGGGCCGGACGCGGACGACGTCCTCGACTTCTTCTTCATGGAGATGAACACCCGCCTCCAGGTGGAACACCCCGTCACCGAACTCGCTGTCGCCGTGGACGGGCCGGACGGCCCGCGGCGGTTGGACCTGGTGGAGTGGCAGCTGCGCGTCGCCGCGGGCGAGGCACTGCCGTTCGCTCAGTCGGACGTCTCCTTCCTGGGCCACGCGATCGAGGCCCGCATCTGCGCCGAGGACCCGGAACGGGACTTCCTGCCCACCGGCGGTGAGGTGCTGCTGCTGGACGAACCCTCCGGGGAGGGCGTCCGGGTGGACTCCGGAATCGCACCCGGTGACCGGATCGGCAGCCTGTACGACCCGATGCTCGCCAAGGTGATCGCGTACGGGCCCGACCGCCCGACCGCGATCCGTCGGCTGCGGGCCGCACTCGCCGAGACCCGCATCCTGGGCGTCACCACCAACACCGGCTACCTGCGCCGGCTGCTGGCGCAGCCCGAGGTGACGGCAGGACGGCTCGACACCGGACTGGTGGAACGCAGTGCCCAGCAGGACGCCTCCCTGCTGAGCTCCCCGTACACCCGTCCCGAGTCGGTCGACCTGCTCCACTTCGCCGCCGCACTGCTGCGGCAGCTCGAACTCGGCCGCGCCGACGCCTCCGACGGCTGGACCGATCCCTTCTCCCTCCCTTCGGGCTGGCGGCTCGGTGGCGAGGCCGCGTGGACCACGCACCGGCTCCGGATCCCCGGCCGCGAACCGGTCACCGTGAGCTGTCGAATGATTACCAATGGTGAATTCGAGAGCGCTAGCGGTTTTTCCGCGACGTCCTCCCCCGAGTGGGAGGTCCGCGTGGTCGGCGGGCCGGTCCGGAAGGCCAGGGCGAGTCTCGACGGAACCCTGCTGCGCCTTGCCGTTGACGGCCTGCAGGCCACTTTCACGGTCGCCGCGGAACGCACGCCGGAGGGGGTCACCCACTGGCTCGGCGTGGACGGGGACGCCTGGCCCGTTCACCCGTTCGACGCAATCGCCGAGCGCGCCGCGGCCGGCACCGTCCACCACGGCACCCTCACCGCGCCGATGCCAGGCACCGTCACCGTGGTCAAGGTCGAGCCCGGCGAACCCGTCCGACGCGGCCAGGCGCTGCTGGTCCTGGAGGCCATGAAGATGGAGCACGTCATCTCCGCGCCGCACGACGGCACCGTCGACGACCTGCGGGTGACCGCCGGCGCGACCGTCACGATGGACGCGCCGCTGGTGACCGTCACAGCGGCCGTCACGGCGGCCGAGGAGCCGTCCGAACCCGCCGCGCCCCTCCCGGAGGCGGCCCGATGAGCACGCCGCCGACCACCCCCGGCACCTCCCCGCAGGTCGATCCGACCGTGCTCGAACTCGGTCTTCCGCAGCCGGTCCGCGATCCGGAGCTGCCCGGCCGGGTCCGCATCTACGAGGTCGGCGCGCGCGACGGGCTGCAGAACGAGGGCGCCCTCGTCCCCGTGGAGGTGAAGGCCGAATTCATCACCCGGCTCGCCGCCGCCGGGCTGCGCACCGTCGAGGCCACCAGCTTCGTCCACCCCAAGTGGGTGCCGCAGCTGGCGGACGCCGAGGAGCTGATGCCCCGGCTGGCCGGGCTGCCGGAGCGCTTCCCGGGGCTGCGGCTGCCCGTCCTGGTGCCCAACGAGCGCGGGCTGGACCGGGCGCTGGCGCATCGCGCCGCCGAGATCGCGGTGTTCGCCAGCGCGACCGAGACCTTCGCCCGGCGGAACCTGAACCGCTCGGCGGACGAGGCGATGGCGATGTTCCGCCCGGTGGTCGAACGCGCCGCGGACGCCGGGGTGCCGGTGCGCGGCTACCTGTCGATGTGCTTCGGCGACCCCTGGGAGGGGCCGGTCCCGGTCGAACAGGTGGTCCGCCACGGCCTGGCGCTGCTGGAGATGGGCTGCGCCGAACTGAGCCTCGGCGACACCATCGGCGTCGCCACCCCGGGGCACGTCAACACACTGCTCGCCGCATTCACCCGTTCCGGTGTTCCGGTCGAACGGCTGGCGGTGCACTTCCACGACACCTACGGGCAGGCGCTCGCCAACACCCTGGCGGCGCTGCGCTCCGGCGTGACCGTGGTGGACGCCTCGGCCGGCGGCCTCGGCGGCTGCCCGTACGCCAAGAGCGCGACCGGCAACCTGGCCACCGAGGACCTGGTCTGGATGCTGCACGGCCTGGGCGTGGAGACCGGCGTGGACCTCGCCGCGCTCGCCGCGACCAGCGGCTGGATGGCCCGTCACCTCGGCCGCCCCAGCCCGTCGAGGACCGTCCGCGCCCTGCTCGGGCCGACGGGCTGACCCCCGACCCCCCTCCGACCACCCGCCCCACCAGGCCCACCAGGCCGCGATCCCGGGAGGATCAGCCGTGCTCGACCACCGCCTGAGCAGTGAGTACGAGGAACTCCGCCGCACCGTCGCGGAGTTCGCCAACGACGTGATTGCGCCGAAGATCGGCGAATACTACGAGCAGAATGAATTCCCGTACGAAATCATCCGGGAGATGGGGCGGATGGGCCTGTTCGGGCTGCCCTTCCCGGAGGAGTACGGCGGCATGGGCGGCGACTACTTCGCGCTCTGCCTGGTCCTGGAGGAACTGGCCCGGGTGGACTCCTCGGTGGCGATCACCCTGGAGGCCGCGGTCTCGCTGGGCGCGATGCCGATCCACCTCTTCGGCACCGAGGAGCAGAAGCGCGAGTGGCTGCCGAAGCTGACGTCCGGCGAGGTGCTCGGCGCCTTCGGCCTGACCGAGCCCGAGGGCGGCACGGACGCGGGCGCGACCCGGACCACCGCGCGCTACGACGAGGCCACCGACGAGTGGGTGATCAACGGCAGCAAGTGCTTCATCACCAACTCCGGCACCGACATCACCGGGCTGGTGACCGTCACCGCGCTGACCGAACCGCTCACACATTCGAGTGATGGATCGTCAAATCACTCGCCTACCAGGGAAATCTCCTCCATCATCGTTCCCACTGGAACCGCCGGGTTCCAGGTGTCGAAGAAGTATTCGAAGGTTGGGTGGAACGCCTCCGACACCCGAGAGCTGTCCTTCACCGACTGTCGCGTGCCTGCCGCCAACCTGCTCGGACGCCAGGGCCGCGGCTACGCCCAGTTCCTGCGCATCCTCGACGAGGGCCGCATCGCCATCGCGGCCCTGGCCACCGGCCTGGCCCAGGGGTGCGTCGACCAGTCCGTCCAGTACGCCGGGACCCGCCGCGCCTTCGGGCGGCCGATCGGCGCCAACCAGGTCATCCAGTTCAAGCTCGCCGACATGGAGACACGCGCGCACATCTCCCGCCTGGCCTGGCGGGACGCCGCCTCCCGGCTGCTGCACGCCGAGCCGTTCAAGAAGGAGGCGGCCATCGCCAAGCTGTACGCGTCCGAGGCCGCGGTCGACAACGCCCGCGAGGCGACCCAGATCCACGGCGGCTACGGCTTCATGAACGAGTACCCGGTCGCCCGCATGTGGCGCGACTGCAAGATCCTGGAAATCGGCGAGGGGACTTCGGAGGTCCAACGGATGCTCATCGCACGCGAACTCGGCGTGACGTCCTGAAATTCGGCGGGCGCGGGCGCGGCCGGTCAGATGCCCTGAACCCGGTGTAGCGCACTGCGCCGCACCGGTCAGGGCCGGTCAGGGCCGGAACAGCGGCGGGGCCGACTTCCCGGCGTCGTCGTCGATCTGGTCGTAGCGCTCCAACGCCAACTGGAACGCCGTCGGTTGGACGCGCACCGCGCCGGAGAACGGCCCGCTCATCACCGCCACCATGCTCACCCCGAACGCCACGGAGGCGCCCACGAAGCACATCAGCACCAGATTCCGCGGATTGGAGGTCAGCCCGATCACCGAGGGGGTGGCCAGGACGAACACCGCCCCCACCAGCAGGCCGCCGATCGCCAGGACGGGCACCGACGCACGGAGATCACCCAGCCGCGCGTTCCGCTTGGCGTTGACCTCGGACAGGCTCCGCAGCACGTCGGTCCGGGCACTCGCCTCGACCTGGCTGTGCGCCGTGGCATGGTCGACGGCGGCCCGCACCTGGTCGATCGCCCGCCAGGCGTTCTGACTCCCGGTGTCGTGCTGCATGGTGGCCCACTCGTCGTCGATCACCACCCCGGTGTAGGTCCGCAGTCTGGCCCGCACCACGGGCCGGTCGGCGTCGGGCAGGCCGCCGGCCGTCCAGTAAGCCTCCGTGAGAGCCCGCGACTCCTCGTAGGTGTGCTGGCGCGCCGCGTTCAGCTGCTGCCAGGTGCCGGCGATGCTGAAGCCCAGGAAGAGCGCGAAGAAGCCGAGGATCGCCGCCCCGGCGAAGGACATCGCCTGCGGTGTCGTCGTCCCTTCACGCGCCCGCTTGGTCCGCCCCAGCAACAGGCCGATCACCAGCGCCAGCACCGCACCCGACACGGCGGCGAGGGTGACGGTCAGCATCGCGGCCCGACCATGCCCGCGCGCACACCGGGCCGACCCCCGGCACCCGCGCGCGGGCCCGCCCGCCCGCCGACCACCGGCATGCGCTCCGACCCGATCCTTGACTCGACAACAGTGCTGTCAGCAGGGCCAGCCGCACCCGTGCCCGCCGCTGCCGCGAACGCGGCGGGCACGGCCCCCTGCCCGCCCGCGCGCGGCACGCCCCTCCGCTCCGTCAGCGTCGGCACCGCCGTCACATCCGGCACCACCGCTGCCGGTGCGGACAGTGCGGCCAGTACGGCCGGAATCGCCCCGGTCACCGCCGCCTCCGGCCTCGACCTCGGGTGGTGAACGCGGCCGCCAGTACGCACAGGATCGGCAGGACGAGCGCCAGCATGAGCATCATCACCTCGGTGCTGTCCCAGGGGTCGTCCTCCTCCCCCGGCGGCCAGTCCCCTTCCGCGAACTGGCTCTGCGCCTGCCCCTCCGGGGACCGTCCCGCAGCGGACGCCGACTGCTGTGGGAGGGGGCTGACCGGGGTGCTCGCCCCCGGTGTGACCCCCCGGCTCGGGCCCGGGGACGCTGCCGCCTGGAGGCCCGCCACACCCCCGAGGTTCGCCACCATGCCACCGACCTGGCTCCCGGCCCGGGGACTTGCCGGACCGGCCTGCCCCGACGCGGTGAAGGGCGAGGCCGGCCGGGCGAAGGCGCTCCCGCCCGGCAGCAGGGCCGGCGCCTGCCCGGGGAGGAACGGGGCTAGCACCTGCCCGCCCAGGGCCAGGGCCCCGGCGGCCCCGGCCGCCGCAGGCAGACCCGGCGCTGCGGCGCCGGGCTGCCGACCCGGTGCGGCGGCCAGCGGCTGGGAGCCGGGCGGGACGGACACCGGGAGGAGTCCCGGCGGGACGGAGTCCCCCGAGGACGTCGGCGGCGTGCCCGCGTTCCCGCTCCCGCCCGCTCCCGCCGTCCCGGGTCCGGCGCCGGTACTGGTGCCGGGGCCCGTGCCGGTCGCGCTGCCCGGCCCCGGCCCCGTTCCCGTACCGGCACCCGGGCCGGGGCTGACGCCGTCGCCAGGGCCAGGACCCGTACCGGAGCCCGGACCGGTACCCGGGCCGGTGGGCGCGGGTGCGCTCGGCTCCTGGGTCGGCGGGGTCGGCCGTAGCCCGTCGTAGGCCCCGTCGGCCTCGGCGGAGACCCGGCGGGGGGCTTGGCGGCGGCCGTCCGGGCCGACGGTCGCGTCGTCCGCCAGGCCGTCCGCGTGGGCCCTGCCGGTCTGGCGGCCCGGGCGAGCGGTACCGGTCGCCCGGCAGTCGACGGCCTGCCCGGGAGCGATGGTGCGGCTGCCGTCGAGGCCCTGGCAGTCCACCGCGCCAAGCCCAGGCAGCCCTTCGGTGATCGAGGCGGCGGTGATCGGGACGTCACCGAACGCCTCCAGGCGGTACTGGAGTTCGATGGTACCGCCGACGCCGGTCACCGCCCTGGTCGCGGGCCTGCCAGCGGCTCCGGCGGTGGTTTCCGCAGAAACGTGGGCGGAGGCTGCGGAGGTGTGGGCGGAGGCGTCGGAAGCCGCTCCGGTCGGGTCCCCGGGAGTGGCGCTCGGGGCTGTTCCGGGCATGGCCCGGCGGGACAGGCCCGTGCCGGAGGGCGTGCCCACCCGGGTGAGGCGGAGGCCCGCGGTGATGCCCAGGTAGCCGGTGGACGCGTCGGCGTGCGCCTGGGGCAGGCCGCCGGGCGCGTCGGCGACCGCCGTGACCCGGGCGGTCTGCGGTCCGGCCGCGGCGGTGAAGGTGGTGGTGCAGTCGAGGGAGCCACCGGGCGGAATGCTCCGGTCCGCCCCGCACGAGAGGCGGCCGTCGGGCAGCTGCGGATCGTTCAGCAGCACGTTGCCGAGCGGGTACTCGGCGTGGTTGCTCAGGTGGTAGGTCCGGGTCGCCGTCTCCCCGCTGCGGAGTCGCACGCCCGGGTCGTTGCCGGCGTTGGTGCTGATGTCCAGCCGCAGTTCGTTGCGCACCTCGCCGCCGCGCTTGCTGCCAGGTTCCGACGCCCAGCCGCCCAGGACGGCGGGGGCCAGCATTGCGACCCCGAGCATCGCGGGTACGGGACGGCGGGGAGCGGCCGCCGCGATGCGTCGCACGGCTGTCAGTACGTCGATATGACGATTGGTCACCTTGGCATGATCAATCAAACGGTCGATCGGGGGCCGTCACGGCGCACCGGTGGGACCCGGAACGACTCGATCGGCCCATAGTGCCGGTCGGCCCGGCAGCGGGCGCGGGTCGTGTGCCCCGACGGACAGTGCCGCTCGGGCCGGTCAGGGGATGACGATCACCGGGCGGTTGGCGCGGCGGGCGAGCCGACCGGAGACGGAGCCGAAGATCTTGCCGAGCAGGCCGTGGGTGCTGCCGACCACGATGGCGTCCGCGGCGTACTCGCGGCCGACCTCCTCGATCTCGTGGCAGATGTCCCCACCGCGTTCGACCAGGATCCAGGGGACGCCGGAGAGGAAGTCGGCGCAGGCGAGTTCGAGGCCGAGGATCTCGGTGCGCTGGTCCGGGAGGTCCACGAAGACGGGTGGCTCGCAGCCGGCCCAGACGGTGGTGGGGAGCCGGTTGGCGACGTGGACGATCACCAGGCCGCAGCGGGAGCGGCGGGCCATGCCGACGGCGTAGGCCAGGGCCCGCTCGCTGGAGAGCGAGCCGTCGAAGCCGACCACCACACCGTGCTGGAACTGCGGGTCGCAGGCCCGCGAGCCGTGCTCCTGGAGCAGCGGTTCGCCGTCGCGGCGGCCGGTGGCGGGACGGGATCGGTCGGTCATCGCGTCCTCCGCTGTACCGGGTCGAGGTCCGGCGACGGCGTCGGCCGCCGTTCCGGGGATGTCGCGTACGGGGATGTCGTGCTCGGGAGCATCCCGCTCGGGGATGCCGTGCTCCGGTCCGGCGTCGGAACCGGGCGGCTCGCGACGAGAGGCGCCGGGGCGGCCGGACCCGCCGGCGGGCGGCGGGACGCCGCGGCCCCCGGCGGCGGGCCCGGCTGGGTGCGGGCTGCCGTGAGGGGAAGCGGAAGGCTCTTGACCGGCCATGGCTCAAAACTCTTCGACTGAAACGGGCCTACACGAAGGGACGCGGCGGCGGGCCGCCCGACCCCGGTGACAGGGGCGGCAGCGATGGTGACGCGTTCGGGAACGACTACCACCGTTTGGCGACCTGTGCCTTTCAGAGTACGGCTCGGGACGGGCCCCGCCCAGCGGCGGCGCCCTCGTGCGATCAGGTTCCCGCTTGTGGGGGAGACACACGCCCAGGCGTGCGCCCCCGCGCGACGGGTTCCCAGGAGCTTGACCGACGGAACGCGCTGTGCGCAACAGGGCGCCGACACAACGTGACCCGACTGTCATCGCCCCTGCCCGCAGGTGGTGTACGGCAGTTGTCGTAGCCGTGCGCCCGTCCGGCGCCTGTCCTGCGCCCGTCCGAGCCGACGATCGAGCCGGTACTCGGGTCGGTACTCGGGTCGGCGGTCAAGCCGGGGGCGGCGACTGGGGCCGGCCGGTTTTCGGATCATGGTCCGAGTTGCGTGCGTACCAGCCGGATTCGGCCAACTCGCGGAAATTCCACCCGCCTTTGGCAATTGCCAGGTGCATACGAGGCGGCCGCTGGCAGCATGCTCGACATGCCGCTGCTCCTGCTCGACCTCGACAACACCTTGCTGCCCAGGGATGCCGCGTTCCGGGCCTGGGCGGAGGACTTCCTCGCCGAGAACGGCCTACCCGCCGGGGACCTCGACTGGCTGATCACGCTCGACGGCAGCGGCTACGTACCGCGCAGCACGGTACTGGGTGCGGCGAAGCGCCGCTACGGCCTCGACCGGTCGGCCGAGTCGATGCTCGCGCACTACCGGCTCGGGATCAACTCGCACATCCGGTGCCCGGATTCGCACGTCGCGGCGCTCCGGGAGGCGCGTGAGGCGGGGTGGACGCTGGGGATCGTCAGCAACGGCGGGACGATGCCCCAGCTGGAGAAGATCCGGCGGACCGGGCTCGCCTCGCTGGTCGACGGCTGGGTCATCTCGGAGGAGGCCCGCTGCCTGAAGCCGGACCCGTTGATCTTCGAGATCGCGGTGCGCCGGTGCGGGTTCCGGTCGGCCGGGGACTGGAAGGCGCAGACCTGGATGGTCGGCGACTACGGTCCGGCCGACGTCGCGGGGGCCGTGGCGACGGGGCTGCGCAGCGCCTGGCTGCACCACGGGCGGCCGTGGGCGGAGCGGGCCTACCGCCCCACGGTGAGCGTGCCGAACCTGCCGGAGGCGGTGCGGGTGATCCTCGGCGCAGGCGCGGTCGAACGCCCCACCGCCGGCCGGGGGTTCGCCGCGGTCGCGGCCGCCGCGGCCGGTCGGGTCCAGCGGCCGCACGGCCGCCTGGCCATCCCTGCCTCCCGGCTGGCGCCGACCCCCGCCCGGGTCACCGCGCACGCCCTGGGCGCGTCCGGCGCCGCGGGCGTCCAGGGCCCGTCGAAGGTCCCGCTCGGGCAGCCGGTCGCGCTGGCGAAGGCCGTCCCGCTCGCACCGGTCGAGCCCGTTCCGGCACCGTCCGCCGTCGCCGTCCAGGCCCGCTGGGGGGACGCCTCGACTGCGGCGGGGTGAGCCCCGCCGCAGTCGAGGGACGGTGAACCGGATGACTCGGACGACGCACGTCTCGCTTGCGATGGACGGAATGTGACGGACAGTCAGTCTCGGGTCGCGTCCGTTTCGGCACCCAGGCCGCGCAGGAGGTCGAGGCGGCTCGCGGCCTCGCTGCCGGCCCGGGCAGTGTGCACCAGGAGGGGTTGGCCCTCGCCCGCGGCCGCGAGCACTTCGCGTTCGAGGTCGAGGGGGCCCACGGCGGGGTGCGGGACGGTCTTCCGGGAGCTGCGGCGCACAACGACCTCGTGGCGACTCCAGAGGTCTTCGAACTCGGCTCCGTTCGAGCGGAGTTGGTGCAGGAGTTCGGCGATCCGGGGATCCTCGGGGCGGGCGGCGTGCGCCGCGCGGAGGTTGGCGACGTGAGCACGGGCGATGGCCTCGTGCTGCTCGGCCGGGAAGCGGGTCCGGAGTTCGGGGGCGGCGAACCGGCGCAGGGCGATGTTGCGGGCGGCCGGCGGCACCGCGGAGAGGTCGCCGAAGACGGCGGCGGCCATCGGGTTCTGGGCGAGCGCGTCGCCGAGGTCGGAGACCACCTGCGCCGGAACGTCGTGCAGACGGTCGAGGATCAGCGGCAGCCCGGGGCGCATGTGGTCCAACGGGCTTTGCTGGCACCGGGGTTGGTGGACAGCCAGGTGGAAGAGGTGGTCGCGTTCGTCCTCGGTCAGCCGCAGGGCGCGGGCCAGGGCGGCGAGCAGCTGCGGGGACGGCTGGGGCCGCGGCGCTGTTCGAGCCGCGCGTAGTAGTCGCCGGAGAGCCCGGCTGGCTGGGCGACCTCCTCGCGGTGCAGCCCGGGGGTGCGGCGGCGGGCGCCGGGGGCCAGGCCGAGGTCGGCGGGGGTGAGCCGGGCGCGGGAGCGGGTCAGGAAGTCGGCGAGTGCCGGGCGGTCGATCACCCCCACCAGGATGGCCGGGCCGGGGCGGGGGCAGCCAGGGATCGCCGATCCCTGGCTCGGGAGGTCTCTGCCACCGCCGGTCCGGCGCGCCCAGAGTGGTGCCCCGGGGCCGGAACGACCGGCCCGGAGGTCCGGTACCGGGCCCCGCCGCGGCGAAGCGGCGGGTCGGCGGGTGCCGGCGGACTCCCCGGAGGCGACGGGCGGGGAGACGGTGGACATGAAGGCGGCGGGAGTGCGGCGGATCCTGGTGACGAGGGCGTCCGGGCAGGTCGGCCGCCGACTGGTGCCCCGGCTGGCGGGGTGGGCCGGGCCGGGGGCGGTACGGGTGCTGGTGCGGGACGCGGGGCGGGCCGACCGGCTGCGGGCGCTCGGGGTCGAGGTGGCGGTCGGCGACCTGCGCGAGGAGGCGGACCGGCGGTGGGCGCCGGCGGACGTGGACGTGGACGTGGTGGTGAACGCGGCGGCGGCGCTGCGCGGGGTGCCGGACGAGGCGGCCTGGGCGGTCAATCGGGACGCGGCGGTGGCGCTGGGCCGGGAGGCGGCGGAGGCGGGGGTGTCGCGGTTCGTCCAGGTCAGCACGGACCTGGTGCACGGCCGGGGGCTCGGTCGGCCCGCCGTGGAGGAGGACGTGCCGGCACCGCACCCGGCGTGGAGCGCGTACCCGGCGTCCAAGGCGGAGGCGGGGGCGGGCCTGCGGGCGCTGGCCGACCGGTCGGCGGGGGCGCTGCCGCTGGTGGGTGGTGCGGCTGGCGATCGTCCACGGGGAGCGGGACCCGCACCTGGAGCAGTCGCCGGCCTGGGCGGCGCACTGGCCCGCCGAGCAGCGGCTCGCCGTGGTGCACCACGCGGACGTGGCGCGGGCCCTGTGGCGGGCCGCGGTCGCCCCGGGCGCCGCCGGGCGCACCTTCAACGTCGCGGACGACGCCCCGCTCACCGCCTGGGACCACCTGTACCGGCTCAACGGCCTGGTCCACCCGTCGGGTTCGGCAGCGGGGACGGCGGCAGCGGGAACGGCCGGAACGGGGTTCGACCCGTGGGAGGGCCAGGTGTCGACCGAGGCGGCCCGGCGGGAGCTGGGGTGGCGACCGGTGTACCCGTCGGCCTGGGCCGCGGCCGACGCGGGCGCGCTCTGACCCCGGCGGGCCCCGGTCCGGCGGACGGCTGGCGGGGCGGCTGGCAGGGTCGGCACGGGGCGTAAGGGGGCGGGGCGGCGAGGGGATCGGATTCGGACGAATGTGCGGCGTCCGGGTCGGCGGGGTGGGCTGGTCGGGACGGGGCGGGCCGGCGGGGCAGCCGGGGTGACTGGGGGCGGTGGTGTGGGTGAGGTGGAAGTGGAATGGAGGGAACCAAGTGACGGAGCGTGAGGTGAGGGACGTTCAGGAGTGGCCGGTTCGGGTCTGGCCCGGGGGCTGGCGGGGCGCGGGGATCATGGCTCAGGTGTGCGCTGTGGCGCGTGGAAGGTGGTTTCACGCCCCCTGTTTGAACCGCATGTTTTCGGCCAACTTGCCTCCCACCCCTGCCGTTCGGGCAAATCCGCAGCACACAGCGGACGGTGGGTGCACCGTCGACGGGTGAATCGCCGACGGGTCGTGCGACAACCGGCCACGCTTGTCCGCGCCCCCTTCACAGCGGGGTCGACGGGTGCCACGCTTCGTGATCGAATGCTTCACGCCAAATTGCCATGTCGACATAGCGCCGGATGGTGAACTTGTCACAACGGCAACGGTCCACCAAGTAGATTCGATCTTGGCTCGCAGAGCGGCAGCCGAGACCACCACACCACCGAGGGGGCTGGAGCGCCTTGAGCAGGGTGAGCAGGAGCGACGCGGGTCCTGAAAGCGGCCGCCAACCGTCGTCCTATCCCGGTGGCACGGCGAGACTCGGCAAGTTCGGTGGCGCGTCGGCCGGTTCACCGGCCGCTGCTCCGAGTGGTGGTCAGCTTCAGGGTGGCAACGCGGCGGTGACGGGCGGTCAGTACCCGTCGGCGCACTCTCCCTCCCCCACCGTCTCCGGCCACGGCAGCCTCACCCCGGGTGGACACGGCAACCACGGCGTTCACGGTTCCCACGGCTCGCACAGCGGTCACGGCGGAGCGGGTGCGGCCGTCGCGGCGGACCCGCTCTCGGCCGCGGCCGGCCCGGGCGCGCTGTCCTCCCCGCGCAAGCTGGCCGGGCGGCGGCGGCGCGAGACGGTGGCGGTGCTGCTGTTCAGCGGGGCGCCGATCTTCGAGAGCTCGATCCCGCTGTCGGTGTTCGGCGTGGACCGGCAGGACGCCGGCGTCCCCCGCTACCGGCTGCTGGTGTGCGCGGGCGAGGAGGGCCCGCTGACCACCACCGGCGGGCTGACGCTGACCGCCCCGTACGGGCTGGAGGCGCTCTCCCGGGCGGGCACCATCGTGGTGCCGGCCTGGCGCTCGATCTCGCAGCCGCCGCCGGTCGAGGCGATCGCCGCACTGCGCAAGGCCCACCACGAGGGGGCCCGGATCATCGGCCTGTGCACCGGCGCCTTCGTGCTGGCCGCCGCCGGACTGCTGGACGGGCGCCCGGCGACCACGCACTGGATGTACGCGCCGACGCTGGCGAAGCGCTACCCGCGGGTGCACGTCGACCCGCGCGAACTGTTCGTCGACGACGGCGACGTGCTCACCTCCGCGGGCACCGCGGCCGGCATCGACCTGTGCCTGCACGTGGTGCGCAGCGACCACGGCGCCGAGGCCGCCAACGCGCTGGCCCGCCGGCTGGTGGTGCCGAACCGCCGCGGCGGCGGAGGTCAGGCCCAGTACATCGACCAGTCTTTACCTGAGGAGATCGGCAACGACCCGCTGGCCGAGGTGGTCACCTGGGCGTTGGAGAACCTCAACCAGCAGTTCGACGTGGAGGTGCTGGCGGCCCGCGCGTACATGTCGCGGCGCACCTTCGACCGCCGGTTCCGCACCCTGACCGGCAGCGCGCCGCTGCAGTGGCTGATCACCCAGCGGGTGCTGCAGGCGCAGCGGCTGCTGGAGACCTCGGACCTGTCGGTGGACGACGTCGCCCGGCGCTGCGGCTTCCGCTCGCCGGTGGCGCTGCGCGGGCACTTCCGGCGGCAGCTCGGGGTCTCCCCGGCGGCCTACCGGACGACCTTCCGGGCCCGGCGTCCGGCCGTCGGCGGGCCGGTGGCGCCGCAGTCGCAGGGCGGCGCGGCCGAGCGCGGCCCGCTCCAGGGCGGGCACCCGCAGCCGCCCCACGGGCCGGTGACGCACGGGCAACACAACCAGCACGGGCAGCACGGCCAGCCGGCCCCGGGCGGGGTCGGTACGGGTGGCGCGGGCGGCGGGGCGAACGGTCCCGGCGCGGGCGCGGCGGGGCGGCAGCGTCCGCGTCCGCTGGTGCCGCCACAGGCCGGTCCGCCGCCGGGCGCCTTCGGCGGGCGGGCGCCGGAGCGTCCGGTCGACCCCCGGTACGCGGGCCGGGCCGCCGGCCAGGCCGCCCCGGGCGGCCAGCCGCACCAGCCGGGCTCCCACGGCCAGCCGGGTCAGCCCGGTCAGCCGGGCCCGTACGGCCAGCCGTCGGCCCAGCAGGGGCCGCCGCCCGCGCACGCGCACGCGCAGCCCTCGCCGGGGCAGCCGGTGCGGCCGAGCGCGGCGTACCCGGGCGGGCGCGGGTCGGCGGAGCGTCCGGACCGTCCGGTGGAGCACGCCATCGCGGAGGATGCCGACGGCGAGCAGCCCGGCGCCCGGGGCCGGCAGGCGGCGCACCGTCCGGAGTCCGAGCCGGAGCGCGGGGCGCGCGGGGCGGCGGACTTCGGTCCGGACGGGGCGCGTGCGGTGTCGGGGGCGCGTGATCGCGCCGTAGGGTGAGGGCGTGAATGACCGTCTGGTATGGATCGACTGTGAGATGACCGGCCTCGACCTCGATCGGGACGCCCTGATCGAGGTCGCCGCCCTGGTGACCGACTCCGAGCTGAACGTGCTCGGCGAAGGCGTGGATGTGATCATCCGCCCGCCCGCCGAGGCGCTGGAGGGCATGCCCGAGGTGGTGCGGCAGATGCACACCGCCTCGGGCCTGCTCGACGAGCTCGCGGACGGCCTGACCATGGCCGAGGCGCAGGAGCGGGTGCTGGCGTACGTCCGCGAGCACGTGCCGGAGGCCGGCAGGACCCCGCTGTGCGGCAACTCGGTGGCCACCGACCGCGGCTTCCTGTCCCGGGACATGCCGGAACTGGAGGGGCACCTGCACTACCGGATCGTGGACGTCTCCTCGATCAAGGAGCTGGCCCGCCGCTGGTACCCGCGCGCCTACTACAACAGCCCGCAGAAGGGCGGGAACCACCGCGCGCTGGCGGACATCCGCGAGTCGATCGCCGAACTGCGCTACTACCGCGAGGCGGTGTTCGTCCCGCAGCCCGGCCCGGACACCGACACCGCGCGGGAGATCGCCGCCCGCCACCAGTTGCCCACCACCTGACCAGCGGGCCGGTCCGGGTGGTCGGGAAAACCCTGGCGCGAGCACCCCTCGGCATCCTGTAGAGTTCTTCCTGTCGGAGCGGGAACGCGAAAGCGGGAAAGCACCTGACAGATGGTGGGTGTAGCTCAGTTGGTAGAGCACCTGGTTGTGGTCCAGGTGGCCGCGGGTTCGAGTCCCGTCACTCACCCCAGAGCACAAAGGCCCCGGTCGAGAAATCGACCGGGGCCTTCGTCGTTCCCGGGGGCGGCCCGAACCCCGTTGGCCGAAGGCCGGGTTGGGGTGCGGGACGGCGGGCGGGCGCGCGGGCGCACGGGCGGAGTCGCGCGGGCCATGGACGACCAAGCTACCCGCAAGTAACATCAGGGCATGACCTCTACCCCGATCGGCGAGCTGCTCACCTCCACCGTCCCGATGGTGAAGACCCTGCAGCTGGAGTACCTGGAGACCACCCCGGAGCGGGCCGTGCTGCGGCTGCCCGACCTGCCGGAGTACCGGAACCACGTGGGCGGGCCGCACGCCGGGGCGATGTTCACGCTGGCCGAGTCCGCCAGCGGGGCGATCGTGCTGGCGGCGTTCGGCGACCAGTTGGGGCGCGCGGTGCCGCTGCCGACGGTCGGCGAGATCTCGTTCAAGAAGCTCGCCCGCGGCGTGGTGACCGCCACCGCGACGCTCGGCCGCCCGGTCGCCGAGGTGATCGCCGAACTGGACGAGGGCAAGCGCCCCGAGTTCCCGATCACCGTGGAGATCACCCGCGAGGACGGCGCCGTCACCGGCGTGCTGGAGATCGTCTGGACGCTGCGCCCCAACTCCTGAGCCCGGATGCCCTCGAAGCCCCGCGCGGCGGAGCACGGCGCGCGGAGGCGGCAGCAGGCCCACCGCGCACGCCGAACCCCACACCCACCGGGCCCCCGCGCGGGCCGCGGCCGCGCCGCCGACCGTGCCCGCCGTCAGGCGGAGTCGCGGACGATCAGCTCGGTCGCCAGCACCACCTGCCGCCGGGCCCGGCCGCGTTCGTGGATCTCGTCGAGCAGCAGGCGGGCCATGGTGCGGCCCATCTCCTCGATCGGCTGCCGGACGCTGGTCATCGGCGGGTCGGTGTGCCGGGCGACGATCGAGTCGTCGAAGCCGATCACCGCGACGTCGTCGGGGATCCGCCGCCCGGCGGCCCGGAGCACCTGCATGGCGCCGGCCGCCATCACGTCGGAGGCGCAGAAGACGCCGTCCAACTCGGGCCTGCGGGACAGGAGTTCGCGCATCGCGATCCGGCCGCCCTCCTCGGTGAAGTCGGCCAGGCCGACCAGTTCCTCGTCGTAGGCGTGGCCGGCCTCCTCCAGGGCCCGGCGGTAGCCGCCGAGGCGGGCCTGGGCGACCTCCATGTCGAGCGGGCCGGTGAGGGTGGCGACCTGGGCGCAGCCGCGCCGGAGCAGGTGGCGGACGGCCATCCGGGCGCCGCCGGCGTTGTCGGCGTGGACGTAGCTGAGCGGTTCGAGGTCACCGCGCCGGCCGGCCAGCACGGAGGGGATCTCCAGGCTCTCCAGCAGTCCGGGCAGCGGGTCGTCGCGGTGCACCGAGACGACCAGCACGCCGTCGACCCGCTGGGCGGTGAGGTAGGCCGAGAGCCGGTCGCGCTCCCGCTGGTTGCGGACCAGGATCAGCAGCAGCTGCATGTCGGTCTCGGCGAGTTCGGCCGAGACGCCGCTGATGATGTCGGAGAAGTAGGGCTCGGAGAACAGCCTGGTCTCGGCCTCGGGCACGACCAGCGCGATCGAGTCGGTGCGCGAGGTGACCAGGGTGCGGGCGGCCCGGTTGGGCACGTAGCCGAGTTCGGCGATGGCGGCCTGGACGGCTTCGCGGGCCTTGGCGCTGACCCTCGGGGAACCGTTGATGACCCGGGAGACGGTGCCGCGGCCGACGCCTGCCAGCGCGGCCACCTCCTCCAGGGTGGGGCGCGCGGTGGCTCTGCCGCCGGCGCCCGGGTGGAGCGCGTCGGGGCGCTGTGCGGTCGGGCTCATCGCTACACCTCTCGTGTCTCTGAGACGGATGGGACAGGTCGGACGGACGGGACGGACGGGTCGGTCAGGTCGGTCGGGGCGGGCGGGACGTGCCGCGGGCGGGGCGGGCGGGACGTGCCGCGGGCGGGGCGGAGCGGTTCCGTGCGGGCCCGCCCCGGCCCCGCACGGAGTGTTCATTGTGGCCGGTCCCGCGGTGTTTCCGACCATCCGGCCCGCCCCCTGACCGGCCCCGGGACAGCCCGCGGACGCCGACGGCGGCAGCAACGGGGGCGGAAACGCTCCGGCAACGTTTATGTCACCACGTCTTGACACTCACCCCCGCGACACAGCAACCTTCCGGCATGCCCAGCTGTGGGAGCGCTCCCACACTGTAGCCAAGATTCGGCGCACCAAGAACACCCACGAAGCTCTCGTTTCCAGCCCGGCCAGCACCGCGGAAGACCGCGGAAGACCCACGGAAGACACCCGGCGGCAATCCGGCGGCAACCCGGACGGCCACCGAGCAGGCACCGGGCCATCCCTGGACCATCCACCCGGACCCATCACCCGGACAAAGGAGTTCGCCCCCATGCGCACCACCTCCCGCCCCCGCAGAGCCGCTGTCGTCGCCACCGCCGTCCTCGCCGCCTCCACCCTGCTGCTCACGGCCTGCTCGTCGAGCTCCGACAAGGGCGGGGAGAAGGGCGGCGGCGACGCCAACGCCAAGATCACCCTGAACGTCGGCGACTTCGGCACCTTCGGCTACAAGGAGGCCGGCCTGTACGACGAGTACATGGCCGCGCACCCGAACATCACCATCAAGTACGACACCGTCCAGGACGGTCAGAAGTACTGGGACGCGCTGACCACCCACCTGGCCTCGGGCAGCGGCCTGGCGGACGTCCAGGCGGTCGAGGTCGGCTACATCGCGCAGGCCACCAACACCCTGGGCGACAAGTTCGTCGACCTCGGCAAGACCGAGGGCATCAACCCCGCCAACTGGCTGGACTGGAAGTCGAAGCAGGCCACCACCGCGTCCGGCGCGCTGATCGGCCTGGGCACCGACATCGGCCCGATGGCGATCTGCTACCGCAGCGACCTGTTCCAGCAGGCCGGCCTGCCGACGGACCGCGAGGAGGTCGCGAAGCTGTGGGCGGGCGACTGGTCGAAGTTCGTCGACGCGGGCAAGCGGTACCAGGCGCAGGCGCCGGCCGGCACCTTCTTCACCGACTCGGCCTCGGGCCTGTTCAACGCCGTCCTGTCGGCCCAGCCCGAGCAGTACTCGGACGCCTCCGGCAAGCTCGTCTACAAGACCAGCGCCGGCGTGAAGACCGCCTGGGACCTCTCGGTCGCCGCCTCGCAGGCCAAGATCAGCGCCGGCCTGCGCCAGTTCCAGGACCCGTGGAACGCCGCGTTCGCCAACGCCAAGTTCGCCACCGTGGTCTGCCCGTCCTGGATGACCGGCATCATCAGCAAGTACTCCGGCGACTCCGGCAAGGGCAAGTGGGACGTCGCCGCCGCGCCGGTCAGCTCCAACTGGGGCGGCGCCTTCCTGACCGTGCCGAAGGCCGGCAAGCACACCAAGGAGGCCGCGGCCCTGGTGGCCTGGCTGACCGCGCCGGAGCAGCAGGCCAAGGTCTTCACCAAGGTCGGCAACGTGCCCTCCACCGTCGGCGGCCTGCAGCAGCCGGCCGTCCAGGGCGCCAAGCAGGAGTACTTCAACAACGCGCCGACCGGCCAGATCTTCGCCGCCGCCGCGCAGTCCATCAAGCCGGCGCCGATCGGTGAGCAGGACGGCAACGTCAAGACGATCATCACCGACAACGGCATCCTCGACATCGAGGAGCACGGCACCGACCCGGCCAAGGCCTGGTCGAACGTGACCAAGCTGGTCGACGACAAGACCGGCCACTGATCCGGGCCGGCGCCCGCCGCCGGTAGCCGGTCCCTACTGCCCGGCCGGGTCCGCCCACCCGGCCGGGCGCCGTTCCGCCGCCCCTCGCCACCTCCGGGAAGGAAACCCCAAGTGGCCACCCACGTCCGCGCCGAGGCCCCGCCCGCGCGCCCCGCCTGGCGCTCCCGCCTGTACCGGTTCGACCTCAAGGCGTCGCCGTACGCCTTCATCGCCCCGTTCTTCCTCTGCTTCGCCGCGTTCGGCCTCTTCCCGCTGATCTGGACGGGCTGGCTGTCGCTGCACTACGTCGACCTGCTCAAGCCGGACGTGATGGAGTGGCGGGGGTTCGGCAACTACACCCGCCTGTGGTCCAACGACCAGTTCTGGACCGCGCTGCGCAACACCTTCACCATCGGGGTGATCTCCACCGTCCCGCAGCTGCTGATGGCGCTCGGGCTGGCCCACCTGCTCAACTTCCGGATGCGCGGCCGCGGTTTCTTCCGGGTCGCGATCCTCGCGCCGTACGCGACCTCGATCGCCGCCGCGACCCTGGTGTTCGTCCAGCTGTTCAACCCGGACTACGGCTTCGTCAACTGGATGCTGGACGCGGTCGGGATCCACCCGAACTGGTACGCCGACACCTGGCCCTCGCAGATCGCCATCTCCACCATCGTGACCTGGCGCTGGACCGGCTACAACGCGCTGATCTACCTGGCCGCGATGCAGGCGGTGCCGAAGGACCTGTACGAGGCGGCGAGCCTGGACGGGGCGAACCGGTGGCAGCAGTTCGTCCGGATCACCATCCCGTCGATCCGCCCGACCATCATGTTCACCATCATCGTCTCCACCATCGGCGCCACCCAGCTGTTCGGCGAGCCGATGCTGTTCGGGGGCGGCGTCGGCGTGTCCGGCGGCTCCGCGCACCAGTTCCAGACGCTCAGCCTCTACCTGTACGAACTGGGCTGGCCGTCCCGCCAGTTGGGCCGCGCCTCGGCGGTGGCCTGGACGATGCTGCTGCTCCTGCTGCTGATCGGCCTGGCGCAGTACCTGATCACCCGTTACCGCAAGCGCCACGAGTTGGGAGGCTGACATGGCCGCCACCCTGTCCACCCCCTCCGCCCGCGGGGCGCGGCCCGCCGAGCAGGAGCGTCCGCGCGGCCTGTTCCGCCGCCGGGCCGGCGACCACGACAAGGCCGGCCCGGTCGCGTACGTGCTGCTCGGGATCGCCGCGCTGGTGTCGCTGTTCCCGCTGTACTGGACCTTCGTCGCGGCCTCCAGCACCGGTGAGCGGGTGGCCCAGTCGCCGCCGCCGATGGTGCCCGGCGGCGAGCTGTGGAACAACATCACCACCGCCTGGGACCAGGCGGACATGGGCACCGCGCTGCTGAACTCGACCGTCGTGGCGGGCTGCGTGGCGCTGTCCACGGTGCTGTTCTCCACGCTGGCCGGCTTCGCCTTCGCCAAGCTGCGCTTCCGCGGCCGCAACGCGCTGCTGACCCTGGTGGTCGCCACCATGACCATCCCGCCGCAGCTCAGCGTGATCCCGCTCTACCGGATCGTCACCAAGCTGGACTGGGGCAACCACCTGCAGTCGGTGATCCTGCCCTCGCTGGTGGCCGCGTTCGGCGTGTTCTTCATGCGCCAGTTCCTGTCCGAGGCGCTGCCGTTCGAGCTGATCGAGGCGGCCCGGGTGGACGGCGCGAACAGCCTGCGGATCATCTGGCACGTGGTGTTCCCGATCGCCCGGCCCGCCATGGCGGTGCTCGGCATGCTGGTGTTCGTGCAGTCCTGGAACGACTTCTTCTGGCCGTTCGTGGTGCTCACCCAGCAGAACCCGACCGTGCAGGTGGCGCTCTCCGCGATCGGCGGCGGCTCCGGGCACGACATCAACCAGGCCGTGATCATGACGGGTGCGCTCGTCGGCACCCTGCCGCTCCTGCTGATCTTCGCCGTTCTGGGGAAGCACATCGTCGGCGGGATCACGTCCGGCGCGGTCAAGAGCTGACCGGACCCCCGGCCCAGCAGCAGCCCTGTCCACTCCTCAGCCATGGGAGCGCTCCCGTATGACCATGACCGATCCGACCACAGCCGCCCACACCCCGGCGGCGGCCCCCCGGGTGGCCTTCCCGCCCGGCTTCGCCTGGGGCGCGGCCACCGCCGCCTACCAGATCGAGGGTGCGGCCGCCGAGGACGGCCGCACCCCGTCCATCTGGGACACCTTCGCCCGCACCCCCGGCAAGGTGCTGAACGGTGACACCGGGGACGTCGCCGTCGACCACTACCACCGCTTCCGCGAGGACGTCCGGCTGATGGCCGACCTCGGCCTCACCTCGTACCGGTTCTCGCTGTCCTGGCCGC
Organism: Kitasatospora setae KM-6054; assembly: GCF_000269985.1. Classification (NCBI taxonomy): domain Bacteria; kingdom Bacillati; phylum Actinomycetota; class Actinomycetes; order Kitasatosporales; family Streptomycetaceae; genus Kitasatospora; species Kitasatospora setae. The sequence goes on from NC_016109.1 coordinate 3,024,192, forward strand.
GGATCCAGCCGACCGGCCGCGGCCCGGCCGTCGAGCGCGGCCTCGACTTCTACCGCGCGCTGACCGACACCCTGCTGGAGCACGGCATCTCGCCGGTCGCCACGCTCTACCACTGGGACCTCCCGCAGGACCTGGAGGAGGCCGGCGGCTGGCCGGTCCGGGAGACCGCCCACCGCTTCGCCGAGTACGCGGCGCTGGCCGGCGCCGCGCTCGGCGACCGGATCCCGGTCTGGACCACCCTCAACGAGCCCTGGTGCAGCGCGTTCCTCGGCTACGGCTCCGGCGTGCACGCCCCCGGGCGGACCAATCCGGCGGACGCGCTCAAGGCCGCCCACCACCTCAACCTCGGCCACGGCCTGGCGGTCGGCGCGCTGCGCGAGGTGCTGCCGGCCTCGGCGAAGGTCGCGGTCTCGCTCAACCTGCACCTGGTCCGCCCGCTCACCGACACCGCCGCGGACCGCGAGGCGGCCCGCCGGATCGAGGCGGTCGGCAACCGGATCTGGACCGGCCCGATGTTCAAGGGCGGCTACGACGCCGACCTGAAGGCCGACACCGCCCACCTGGTCGACTGGGACGAGCTGGTCCGCCCCGGCGACGAGGCCGAGATCGGCCGGCCGATCGACCTGCTCGGCCTCAACTACTACAACCCGACCGTCGTCTCGGCACCGGGCGAGGCCACCGCCGAGAGCGCGGAGGCCGCCCGCAACGACGGCCACGGCGACAGCGAGTTCAGCTGCTGGCCGGGCTCCGAGGACGTGGTCTTCCACCTCGCCAACGACGACGTCACCGCGATGGGCTGGCCGATCGACGCCACCGGCCTGTCCGACTCGCTGGCCGGCCTGCACCGCGACTTCGGCCTGCCGCTGATGGTCACCGAGAACGGCGCCGCCTTCGAGGACGAGGTCGGCCCGGACGGCGAGGTCCACGACCCCGAGCGGCTGCGCTACGTCCGGCTGCACCTGGAGGCCGTGGCCGACGCGATCGCCGCCGGGGCGGACGTGCGGGGCTACTACCTCTGGTCGTTCCTGGACAACTTCGAGTGGGCGTACGGCTACAGCAAGCGCTTCGGCATCGTCCACGTCGACTATGACACCCAGCGGCGCACCCCCAAGGCCAGCGCCCGCTGGTACGCGGAGGTGATCCGACGCGGAGGGCTCGCCTGACCCCCGCGCGGGGGGCCGCCAGGGGGCTCGCCAGGACTCCCGCACCCCCGCACAGTGTGACGGAGTGTGAGCGACGGGCGTGACCGCGGGGAGTCCCGCTCGTTCTCCCCTGGTGTGCGAACCAACCACGCGAAGCGACCGCGACGTTCGGACACCCCCCGGCAGCGCTGGGGGCGCCCCGGGGCCCTGGCGGCGGGCGGCGTGCTCGCCGCCCAGGTGCTCGGCCTCGGCCTCGGCGCGACCGACGCGGCCGCCGCCGACACCGGGCACCCCCCGCACCACCCCGGCCGCACCCTCGGCACGGTCGGCACCGCGCTCCGGGCCGGCCCGGACGGCGGCGGGCCGCCGCTCGGCGGGACGGTGGACGGCGCGGTGGGCGGCGCGCTCGACGGGCTCGCCCCGGACGGCGGCGCGGACACCGCCGGGACGGTCGAAACGGTCGGCACCGCCGGCACCCGCCCGGGGCAGGGCCTCGGCGGCGTCCTGGACCAACACCTCGACCAGCAGCTCGACCAGCACCTCCAGCAGCAGCTCGGGGCCGGCGAACTCCCGCTCCCCGGCCACCACGCCGACCGCCCCGACGCCTTCTCGCTCGCCGCCGGCCTGCTCTCCGCCGTCCCGCCGCAGCCCCGCGCCGAGGACGGCGCCCGCGCCTCCCGCTCCGGCCCCGAAGGCGGCCGCGACACCGGCGGGACCCGCCCGAACAGCCCCGCCGAGAGCCCCCGCGCCCCCGAGGCGACCGTCCCGGTGCAGCGCGCCGCCGCCACCCCGCTGCCGGCCGCCGCCCCCGCGGCCACCCCCGCCGGCTCGTCGCGCCCCGCCGCCCCCCGCCCGGCCCCGGCCGACGCTCCCCCGCCCACCGCCGCCGCCCCCGACCGCCTCACCCTCACCGCCGCCCCCACCCGCCCGGCCGGCGAGGGCGCCGTCGCCGTCCTGATCCCGATCGCGGCCGGCCTGCTGCTCACCGCCGCCGCCATGTACAAGCACCGCGGCCTCCCGGGCGGCCACTGAGACCGTGCGCGCCCGCTCCGGCCGCTGGACCGCCGACGAGCTCCTCGACCTCGCCGAGGACACCCACCACCGCGTCGAACTCATCGGCGGCACACTGCTGTTGAGCCCTCGCGAGAGCGTCTCCCACCAGCGCGCCGCCGCCCGCCTGGCCGCGTCGCTGAGCAGCCGGGCACCCACGGCGTTCGAGGTGCTGGAGGCCGTCAACGTGCTCGTCCCGGACGGCCTGCTGATCCCCGACCTGGTGGTCGCCGACGCCGCCGCGGCCGCCCGGGCCGGGGCCACCCTGCACGCGGACGACGTCGTGGTCGCGATCGAGATCGCCTCGCCGTCCACCAAGGTGATCGACCGCCGGACCAAGCCCGGCCTGTACGCGGCCGCCGGCGTCCCGCACTACTGGCGCGTCGACCTCGACCCGGCGCCGCGGCTGCACCTCGGCCGGCTCGCCCCGGACGGCGGCGGCTACCTCGACCGGACCGTCGGCCCCGGCGGGTCGACCGCCCTCACCGACCCCTTCCCGCTCGGCCTCGACCCGGCCGCGCTGCGGCGCTGAACCGCGTCGCCCAGCCGCCCAGCCGCTCAGTCGAAGGCGCCGCTCGGCGGGGCCGGGGACGGGACGGCGGCGGTGTCGGTGACGGGGGTGGCGCCGGCGGTGAAGTCGGTGAGGTCGCGGCCGTGCAGGAGGCGGGCCTGGGCCGGGTCGGTGGCCAGCCGGCGGGTCAGCTCGGGGAGCGGGAGGGGGGTGCCGGCGGCGCACAGGACGAGGTTGCCGAAGCGCTTGCCGCGCAGCACGGCGGGGTCGGCGATCAGGCAGAGCTCGGGGAAGACGGCCAGCAGGGTGGCGGTCTGGGCGCGCGCGAAGGCGAGCGCGCCGCCGTCGGTGATGTTGGCGGCGTAGTGGCCGTCGGCGCGCAGGACGCGGGCGGCGTGCCGGGCGAACTCGACGGTGGCGCAGTGCGCGGGGACCCGGGCGCCGGCGAAGACGTCGACGACCAGCAGGTCGGTGGAGTCGTCGGGGGTGCGTTCGAGGACGGCGCGGGCGTCGCCGCCGCGGACCTTGAGCTGCCAGCCGCGGTCGAGCGGCAGTTCGGCGCGGACGAGTTCGGTGAGCGCGGTGTCGATCTCGGCGGCCTGCTGGCGGGATCGGGGCCGGGTGGCGGCGGTGTAGCGGGCCAGCGTGAGGGCGCCGCCGCCGAGGTGCAGCGCGGTGAGCGGCTGCCGGGCGGGGGCGGCGAGGTCGATCAGGTGGCCGATCCGGCGCTGGTAGGCGAAGCCGAGGTGGGTGGGGTCGGCGAGGTCGACGAGGGACTGCGGGGCGCCGTCGAGCAGCAGTTCCCAGGCGTGCGGCCGGTCGCGGTCGGGGCGCAGCTCGGCGGTGCCGGAGGCGACGGCGGCGGTGAGCGGGCCTTCGGCGTGGGTGCGGCCGGAGACGGCGGGGGCGGTCGGGGTGGTGCGTGGGCGGCCCATGGGCCCATTATCCGATGATCCCAGCGCGGCCCTCACTTCGACGGCCGCGACCGCACCCTGCGGTGACGCCCGCGCGGACGCCCCGCGCTCGCTCCCCGCGGTGACACTGCGCGTTCGGTGGTGCCCGCTGCGGAATCGATCGGTCCGCCCGCTGAGACGACGCTTGCATGCCAACTACCGCGTCGGGCAAGTTCTCTGATGAGGCGTCAGCAGAGCCCTGGGCGCGCTCAGAGCGGGCCGAGACCACCCGCGGTGAGGGTGGTGGCGGCTTCGCAGAGCGCGGAGCGCAGCACCCAGGCGTCGGTGGGGCGGGGGCACGGCTGGGAGCCGGAGGGCGGGATGATCCAGCGCGGGTCGGTGGGGGGGAGCAGGTCCGCCCCCGGCGTACAGGCGGAGCCGGCCAGGTGCCAGCGCAGCGCGGTGCCGGCCGGGACGAGGAAGGCGATCGCGTTGCCGCCGGCGGTCTGCTGGACGGCCCCGCAGGCCCGCCGCAGCCGGAGGATGTCGACCGCCTCCAGCCCGTGCCGGACCTGGACGGTGACGGTGTCGTACCGGACGATCCGGCTGGCCGAGCTCACCGGGGGCACGGCGGCGGGGGCGGCCGGCGCGGCGGGGGCGGCCGCCCGTCCGTACTGGGGAACTCCGGTGGCCATGGGGGACCTCCTGTCACCTCGGGTCGCGCGGAAACCGGATGCCGCCCCGTCACCCGGTCGTGCGACGGGAGGCCGGTCCGGGAGGGGGCCCGTACCGCCGGTGTCCATGTATCAGCACAACGCGGGACCGGGCTCCCAGGCCACGGCCTCCGATACAGCAAGCCATGGCATTTCATGGCACAACGCGGCAACTACGTCCGGATTGCCCGCAATTGACCCACTCCACTCCGACAACCGGCCGTGTTCGCACGGTGACTGCCGGTACTGTCGTGGCGACGCGGCGGCCCTCCCCCCAGGGGTCGGCGCGGCCACCCCGGCACGACCTCGGAGTGCAGCATGGCAGCCACCCGAACCGGCGGGCCCCGTCCGGCGCCCGTTCCCAACCAGGCGATGCGCGAGCTGCGCGGCGCCCTCTCGCCGGGGGAGTTCGCCACCCTGGTCCGCCGGGCCGCCCGGGAGATCGGCGAGCACGTGTCCTGCGACGCGCGCTACGTCGGACGGGTCGAGTCCGGCGAGATCCGCTGCCCCAACTACGCGTACGAGCGGGTGTTCCGGCACCTGTGGCCGGAGAAGTCGCTGGCGGAGCTCGGCTTCGCGCCCCGCACGGCGGTCCGCCGCCGCGCGCCGGCCGCCGGGCGGTCCGCCCCGGCGCTCCCGCCGGACGCACCGCTCCGGCCTGACGAGGAGAACGACGACGTGCTTCGCCGTACGTTCCTGAACGGCGGTCCCACCGCCCTGGCGACCGTGCTCGGCCTGGACCAGGCCCCGCCGCCCACCGGTCCGCCGCCCGCCGTCCCGCTCCGGCCGGAGCGCCACCGGGTCGGCGCCGCCGAGGTGCGCGGGGTCGAGCAGGCGGTCCGGGACATCCGGCTGCTGGACGACGCGCACGGCGCGGACGCCCTGTTCGAGCTGGCCGGGCAGTCGCTGCGCAGCGCCTACGTGCTGCTCAACGACGGCGACTACAACGCCGCGACCGAACGCCGGCTGCAGAGCGGCGCGGGCGAACTGGCGATCTCGGTGGGCTGGCTGGCGCACGACTCGAACCGGCTGACCGACGCCAGGTCGTTCTACTCGGAGGCGCTGGCCACCGCCCGGATGGCCCGCGACCCGCACCTGGAGGCGCACGTGTTCAGCAACAGCGCCTTCCTGGCCCGGGACGCCGGCCGCCCCCGGGAGGCGCTGCGGGCCGCCCAGGCCGGGCAGGCCGCGGCGGCCGGGCTCGGCTCGGACCGGCTGATGTCGCTGCTGGCGCTGCGCGAGGCCGGCGGCTGGGCGCTGCTCGGCGACCGGACGGCCTGCGAACGGGCGCTGTCCCGGGCGTACGGGCTGTTCGAGCGGGGCGAGCGGCCGGACGCCGACCCGGAGTGGATGTCCTTCTTCGGCGAGGCGGAGCTGGCCGGGCAGGAGGCGCAGTGCTGGTCGGCGCTGGGCGAGTGGGACCGGGCCAGCGCCCGGGCCGAGCAGGCCATAGGGCTCCAGCAGCCGCACTTCGTGCGCAACCGGGTGCTGTACACCGCCGAGTTGGCGCACGACCGGCTGGGCCGGGGCGACCTGGCGGGCGCGGGCGAGCACGGCGCGGCCGCGGTCTCGCTGCTCGGCCAGGTCAGGTCGGCGCGGATCCGCGGCATGCTGGCGCAGACCGCGGACCGGCTGCGCGGCCACCGCGCCGTGCCGGAGGTCAGGGACTTCCTGGACGGCTACGACGCGGCGGCCTGAACTCCCCCGCGGCCCGAACTGCTCAGCGGCCGGTGCTCAGTGGCCGGTGCTCAGCGGCCGGTGCTCAGCGGCCGGTGCTCAGCGGCCGAGCTTCTCCAGGTGGCTGTGGTCGTTCCAGACCTCGACCGCCGGCAGCCCGTACTCCCAGGAGAGCACGCAGAGCGCGGCGGTGCCGAGCTTGAGCCGCTGGGCGTACTCGGCGGGCAGGCCGAGCCAGCGGGCGGTGAGGATCCGCAGCAGGTGGCCGTGGGCGAACAGGACGACCTCGCAGTCGGCGCAGTTCATGGTGGTGGTGTCGGGGTCGGGGGTGCCGTGCCGCCCGTTGATCTCGGCGAGCAGCGCGTCGACCCGGTCGGAGACCTGGGCGAGCGTCTCGCCGCCGGGCACGCCGTCGCGCCAGATCAGCCAGCCGGGCTGGTCGGTGGCCCGGATGTCGCCGCCGGTGCGGCCCTCGTACTGCCCGTAGTCCCATTCGAGGAGTTCGGGGCGGTCGGTGGCGCGGTCGCCGAAGCCGGCCAGTTCGGCGGTCTCCCGGGCGCGGGAGAGCGGGCTGGTCCAGACGGTCGCGTCGGGCAGGCCGTTCCACGGGGCGCGGGCCAGGCGCTCGCCGAGGGCGCGGGCCATGGCGCGGCCCTCGTCGGTGAGCGGGACGTCGGTGCGGCCGGTGTGGCGGCCGGTGGCCGACCAGGAGGTCTCGCCGTGGCGGACCAGCACGATGCGGGCGGGCATGGGGGTACCTCGTTCGAAGGGGTGCGGTGCGGCGGTGCGGCGCCCCCGGCGGTGGGGGCCGCGTCCCATGATCCTCCACCCGACCTGCCGACTCGACGACCGGGCTCCGCTCTGTCGGTTCCGGATGCGAGACTGGGCCGCACCATGAACGTCTCGCACCTGGGGCAGGCCACCCCGCCGCTGCGGCGGCTCTCCGAGTTGCGCGGCCCGGCGCCGCAGCGCAGCCTCGACGCCCGTGCCCTCGCCGCGCTCGCCGCCAATCCGGGCTGCCGCCGCCGCGCCCTGCTGGATGCCGCGGGCATCGACAAGACCGCGCTCGCCCGGCAGTTGGGCCGTCCGGCGCCGTTCGGCCAGTCGCCGTTCGCGATCCGCCGCGGCCTGGTGTTCGAGTCCCGCCTGAAGCGGGACGGCTACGCGGTGCTGCTGGAGCCGCTGCGCCGCCGGCTGGGCGTCCCGGCGGACGAGGCGGCCTCGCTCGCCGTGCCCGACCTGCTGCCCTCGGCGTCCCCGGCGGTCCGCGCGGAGCGGACGCTGGCGGTGCTGGCCGAGGCGGCCGCCGACCCGGCGGGCTGGGCGCTGCTGGACCACCCGATGCTCCGGCTGGAGGTGGCGGGCAGCCCGGCCTACCTGGAGCCGGACGCGCTGGTGGTGCACGGCGGCCGGTGCACCGTGGTGGAGATCAAGTCCTTCCCGGTGCTGGACGGTTCGGCCGATCCGGCGCACGTCGGCGCGGCCGCCCGGCAGGCCGCGGTGTACGTGCTGGCGCTGCAGGAGGCGGCGGCCCGGCTGGCCGGCCGGCCGGTCGCGGCGGATCCGTACGCCGTCCAGGAGCTGCCGGGGGCGCCGGAGTTGACGGTGCTGCTGGTCTGCCCGAAGGACTTCTCGGCCGAGCCGGTCGCCGTCCCGGTCGACGTCCGGCGCGAACTCGCGGTCACCCGGCGGCAGTTGTCCCGGATGACGCGGATCGACCAGCTGCTCGCGGCGCTCCCCGAGGGCGTCACCTTCGACCTCGCGCGGGACGCCGAGGGCACCCCGACCCGGCCGGCCGGCGAGCTGGCCGAGGCGGTCGCCGCGGTGCCCGCCGCGTACGCGCCGGAGTGCATCTCGACCTGCGAGCTGGGCTTCCACTGCCGGGAGCAGGCCCGCTGCGCGGGCGGCGTCGAGCAGTTGGGCCGCGGGGTGCGCGGCGAGCTGGGGTCGCTGCGCACCGTCGAGGAGGCGCTGGCGGCCGCGGCCGGCGGCGGCGCGGGCCCGGAGTCGGATGATCCGACCGGGGGCCCGGAGCCGGACGAGGCCGCCGAGCGGCTGGCGTACGCGGCCCGGCTGCGGGCGGAGGCGCTGGCCGCCGGGGGCGTGCGGTGAGCCTGCTGTCCACCCTGGCCCGGCTGGAGGCGGTGCGGGCGCAGCGGGCCCGGCCGCTGGCGACGGTGCGGCACCGGCACCTGTCGGAGCGGCCGATGGTGCTGGTGCCGCTGGCGGCGGCGGGCGAGACCGGCGCGCCGCTGGCGGTGCTGCTGGGCACCGACCGGGAGGCGCCCCGGCTGCACTTCGTGCCGCAGCCGCTGAACCGCACCCAGCGGGCCGAGTTCCTGGCCGCGATGGCGGCGGACCTGGTGCCGTACCTGGCGTCCTTCGCCGAGGGGGTGGAGCTGCGGGAGGGCTCCGAGAAGGATCCGGTGAGCGGCGAGAAGGTGCCGGTGGTGCGGGAGTTGTGCGCGGACGCGCCGCAGCTGCTGGTGCCGAACGCGGGCGGGGTGGCGCACCTGGCGCTGCTCGGCCGCTCGACCCGGTTCCGCCGCACGGCGGACGACCCGGAGCCGGGCGAGTACCCGGCGCCGACCGAAGTCCCGTTGATGGGCCGCTGGTTGACGCACCTGACGGACCGGGCGCAGGTGCCGGGCTCGTCGATGCTGCTGACGGCGACGGGCCTGCTGGCGCGGCACTGGGCGACCGGGCAGAGCAACCTGGAGGACCAGCACCTGGCGGCCCGGCTGGCCTGGCACCTGCCGCCGGTCGGCCTGGAGCCGGCGGCGGTCGGCGCGTCGGCCGCCGCGTGGGTGGAGTCCGCGCGGGACGGCGACGGGCAGTTGCTGCACCCGTCGGCCGGTCCGACCACCGACCCGAAGTTCGACGAGCGGGTGCTGGCCCCGGCGATCCTGCGGCACGACGCGGCGCTGGCGGTGCGCGAGCGGGCCGAGGCCGCCCGGGACGACGCGGAGCTCCGCCGGGCGGCCGCGCTGGTCGAGCGGGCGCACGCCGAGCTGGGCCGGGTGCTGCTGGCGGTGACCCGGCCCGCCTGGGACGACGTGTGGCGGGCGGTCGACCTGCTGCGCGGGCTGCCCGCCGCCGGCCACCTGCCGGACCGCTGGGAGGGCGACCGCTGGTCGTTCACCATGCACCGGGACCGGGTGGCGGCCGGCGAGCCCCCGCAGCCGCGCCGGGACGACGCGGTGACGGCGGCCCGCAAGCTGGCCCAGCGCGAGCGGGAGCAGGCGAAGCTGGAGATCCAGGAGGCGCTGGACGACCCGCTGGCGATGGCGGAGCGGCGGCTGGCCGGCGAGGCGTTCGCCGGCGAGGTGGTGGACGTCGTGCCGGAGTGGTCGGCGGGCCGTTCGCCCAAGCCGCGGCCGCTGCTGGTGGTGCGCACCGGCGACCGGCCGCACGCCGATCCGGGCCGCGAGGTGTACCGGGCGCACGCCGAGCCGGCCCAGCGGGCCGAGGTCGTCTCGTCCGGGCCGGGCGAGGTGGTGGTGCGGCTGCTGTCCGGGATGGGCCGCCGCAAGGATCCGGAGCCCGGTTCGGTGCCGGAGCCGGGCACGGCCGTGGTGTTCACGCTGTTCGAGCTGGCACCCCGGCAGTCCGCGCCGCTGCCGGAGCCCGCCGACACGCCGTGGACGCACGGCGGCCCGCCGGTGGCCGCCGAGGATGCGCCGCTCGGCGCGGACGAATGGGAATGACCACCGACATGAACCCCTCCGGAACCGAAACCGAAACCGCGGCCGACGACGCCCCGACCGGCCGCCGCTCCCCCGGGCCGGGCCCCGGGCCGACCGCCGAACCGTCCCCCGGCGAGGCGGCCGACCGGGCCGTGGCCGGGATCCTGGACGCCGTGGTCCGCCCGGCGCCGGGCGCGCCGCGCGGCGTGGTGGTCGACTCCCCGCCGGGCGCCGGCAAGTCGACGCTGGTGGTGCGGGCCGCGCGCGAGCTGGTCGGCGCGGGCGAGCGGCTGATGATCGTCGCGCAGACCAACAGCCAGGTCGACGACCTGGTCGACCGGCTGGCGTCCAAGGCGCCGGGCATCGGCATCGGCCGGCTGCACGCGAGCGACTCCAGGCCCGCGCCGGAGGCGCTGCGGCACGCCAACGTCACCGCCGCGGACAAGGTCGCCGACCTGCTGGAGCAGGACGTGGTGATCTCCACCGCGGCGAAGTGGCAGTGGGTGAAGACCGACCAGCCCTGGCGGCAGGCCATCGTCGACGAGGCGTACCAGATGCGCTCGGACGCGCTGCTGGCCGTCGCCCGGCTCTTCGAACGGGCGCTGTTCGTCGGCGACCCGGGCCAGCTCGACCCGTTCACCGTGGTCGGCACCGACCAGTGGGCGGGCCTGTCCTACGACCCGTCGTCGTCCGCGGTGGTCACCCTGCTGGCGCACAACCCGGCGATCCGGCCGCACCGGCTGCCGGTCTCCTGGCGGCTGCCCGCCTCGGCCGCGCCGCTGGTCTCGGCCGCGTTCTACCCGTACACGCCGTTCCGGGCCGGGACCGGGCCGGACGACCGGACGCTGGTGCCCGGCCGGCGCGGCGACGGGTCGGCGGTGGACGCGGCGATCGACGAGGCGGCGGCCAGCGGCTGGGCGCTGCTGGAGCTGCCCGCCCGGCACACCGTCCGCACCGACGCGCAGGCGGTCGCCGCGGTCGCCGCGACCGTCCGCCGGCTGCTGGAGCGGGAGCTGACCGCGCACTCCGAGCAGGGGTCCGCCCCGCTCACCCCCGGCCGGGTCGCGGTCGGCACCGCGCACCGCGACCAGGCGGCGGCGGTCCGCGCCGAGCTGGCCCGGCTGGGCGTCCCGGTCGACCCGGCGGCCGGCGAGGCCGTCACGGTCGACACCGCGAACCGGCTGCAGGGCCGCGAGTACGACGTCACCGTCGTGCTGCACCCGCTCTCCGGCCGCCCCGACGCCACCGCCTTCCACCTGGAGACCGGCCGGCTCTGCGTGCTCGCCTCCCGGCACCGGCACGCCTGCGTCGTGGTGGCCCGGGCCGGCATCCCCGAGCTGCTCGACGACCACCCCGCCACCGACCCGGTGCAGCTCGGCGTCGCGGTGAAGTTCCCGGACGGCTGGGAGGCGAACCACGCGGTCCTGGCCCACCTGGCCGCGCACCGGGTCCGGCTGTAGGCCCCGGGCGGGCGTGCGATCAGCCGCCGCACGCCCCCGGCGGGGAATAGCGCTCGCGGGCGCACCGTTCCGGTTCTGACGGTTCGCGCGCGACAATGGACGGCGGCCGTCTTTCCCCTCACCCCCGGAGGTGCCCCGTCATGCCCGACTCGCATCCGCAGGCGTCCGACCAGGGCGGTTCGCCGACTCCGGCGGTCGTTCCCTCGGTGCCGGGCCCGGCCCGACGGATCCGGCCGGTCGAGTTGATCTTCGAGCCGGCCGGGGCGGAGCCGGAGCCCGAGCGGTTCTTCGACCTGGAGTCGATCGACGATCCGTCCGAACTGCTGTCGCGTTCGACCGAGTTGGCCCTGGCGTTCCGGGCCGCGGCGGAGCGGGCGACGGACTTCCAGGCGCTGGCGGCGGCCCAGCTCGCGGATCCGCGCCGGTTCGACGCGCTCTCGTCGGAGCAGATCGCCGCGCGGGCGGACTGGACGCCGGACTACGCGGCGAAGATGGTCGAGTACGGCCGCTCGCTCCAGCGCCGGGGCCCGGAGGAGTAGGCCCGGGGAGCAGGCCGGCCGGAGGGCCCCGGCAGGCCAGTGGCATATGCGGCGGGCGATGGTACGCCCCCGTACCCCGGGCTGTCCGGCGAACGTCGTTTTCCGTTCTCCTCGCCCCGCCGCCGGTCCACCCTTGCCGGGTGGACATCTGGACCTATCAATCCGTGGAGTACGTCAGCGTCGCCGGGGAGGCGTGGCTCGCCTCCGCCAGCGAGTACCCGAGCAGCATGCGCGCCCTGTGGGAGGCCCGGCCGTGGGCGCCGGCGGTGCTCCCGTGCGGCCGGGTGTTCGACGTGATCAGCCTGCCGGCGGTGTTCGGCCGCCGGGTGCTGGACGAGCTGTGGGCCTCGGGCCCGGGCTGCGGCCCGGTGGCGACCTACCGGGGGCGGACGCTGCTGTTCACCCAGCCGGGGACGGCGGCCCGGCTGCGGACGCTGCTGGCCTGGGAGGAGTGGGCCCGGGACGTGCCGCCGCTGCTGTGCCACGGCCCGGGGGACGCGATCACGGTGCCGCCGGTGCAGCGCCCGATCGACGAGCCGGAGTCCTCGTCCAGCCGCTGGATCGTCGCGCCGGACACCAGCGAGCCGTGGCTGCCGGGCGCCTCGGTGGTGCTGTGGGCGTGCGTCCGGGCGGCCCGGGGCCGGAGCCGGGAGGCCGACGCCCCGCTGTCGAACGCGCGCTGAACGGGGGGTGCCGTCCGGGTGGGCGCGGGATGGGCGCGAGGTGGGCGCGGGGCGGCAATCGATTTGGGGTCCGGCCCCGGCCGCTGCTAGAGTCTTCCACGTCAGCAGGCGCCGCTAGCTCAGTTGGTTAGAGCAGCTGACTCTTAATCAGCGGGTCCGGGGTTCGAGTCCCTGGCGGCGCACCGACAGCGAAAGGCCCCCCTTCACCGGGGGGCCTTTCGCGTTGTCTGAGCGCCCCCGGACGCCCCGGGGCGTGTGTAAAGGGCTGCTAATGTCCGGGGCCATGGCCTCCGACGAGCTGCACGCCGACTGGGCCGCCTGGCTCGACGCGGAGCTCGCCGAGGCCGAGGCGGCGGCGCTGCGCGCGCACCGGCGGGAGCGCCGCGGACGGCGGCTGCGGCGCGCGCTGGCCTGGACGGGCGCGGTGGCGCTGGCGCTCGGCCTGGGCTTCGGCCTGGTGTACACGGCGCGGCACGGCCCGGCGCCGCGTCCGGCGGTCACCGCCTCCCCCGGCCCCACGAGCGGTTAGCCGAGCAGGACCACCGCCAGTCGGCGCGGCCCGTGCACGCCGCTGACCCGGATCATCTCGATGTCGGCGGTGGCGGACGGCCCGCTGACGAAGGTGAGCGGCCGGGCGGGGTCGAGCCGGCCGAGCGCGCCGGGCAGCGCGGAGCGGACCTGCTCGGCGCGGACCACGCAGACGTGCAGGTCGGGCAGCAGGGTGGCGGCGCGGCGGCCCTGGGCGGGTCCGCCGTCCAGGACGAGGGTGCCGGAGTCGGCGACGGCGGCGGCGCAGCCGGTCAGGACGGCGTCGGTGGCGTCGAGCGCGGCGTGGTCGAGCGGCGGCCGGTCGGTGCGGAGTTCGCCGGTCCAGTCGGTGAGCCAGTCGGCGGGGGTGCCGGCGGGGACGACCAGGCTGCGGGCGCCCTCGTCGGTGAGGGCGCGGGCGACGGCGGGTCCGGGGGTGTCGGCGCGCAGCACCCGGGCGCCGTACTCGGCCAGCCGGGCGGCGAACAGGTCGAGGACGGCGGGGCGGTCCTGGTCGGGGACGCCGGGGGCGTGCCGGAGGTAGTCGCGGGGCGGTTCGGGGGCGGGCGGGACGGCGGCGGCGCGGATCCGGCGGAGGATCTCGTCGCGGGCGGCGCTGGTCATGCGCGGTCTCCTTCGTTCCGTTTCCACCAGCGGCGGAAGGACTCGCCGGGGATGTCGGGCAGCGCCCGGTTGTCGGTCCAGCCGGGCAGCGGGGTGCGGGCGGGCAGCAGCGGCCCGACCAGTCCGGCGGCCTTGACGGCGGCCTTCCAGAGCGCGGGGCGTTCCATCACGGCGCCGACGGTGTTCAGCGCGGCCCGTTCGACGGGGTGCTTCCCGCCGTCGGCGACCTGGGCGCGCAGGTCGAGCAGCACGTCGGTGAACCGGATCCGGACCGGGCAGACCTCGTTGCAGGCACCGCACAGCGTGGAGGCGTACGGCAGCGAGGCGGTCTGCGGGTCGTCGGGTCCGCGCAGCAGCGGGTTGAGGATCGCGCCGATCGGCCCGGGGTAGACCGAGCCGTAGGCGTGGCCGCCGGTGCGCTCGTAGACGGGGCAGGTGTTCATGCAGGCGCCGCAGCGGATGCAGCGCAGGGCCTGTCGGCCGACCGGGTCGGCGAGGGCGCGGGTGCGGCCGTTGTCGACCAGGACGAGGTGGAAGGCGCGCGGGCCGTCGCCGTCGACGGTGCCGGTCCAGGTGCTGGTGTAGGGGGCCATCCGCTCGCCGGTGGCGTTGCGGGCCAGCAGTTGCAGGAAGACTTCGAGGTCGGCCCAGGTGGGGACGGTCTTCTCGATGCCGACGACGGAGATCAGGGTGTCGGCGAGGGTGAGGCACATCCGGCCGTTGCCCTCGGACTCGACGACGACCAGGGTGCCGGTCTCGGCGACCACGAAGTTGGCGCCGGAGACGGCGACCTTGGCGCCGAGGAACTTCTCCCGCAGGTGCAGCCGGGCGGCTTCGGCGAGTTCGGCGGGGTCGTCGGTGAGCCCGTCGGGGGCGGGGCGGCCGTGCCGGCCCATCTCGCGGGCGAAGATCTCGCGGATCTCGGCGCGGTTGCGGTGCAGCGCGGGGACGACGACGTGCGAGGGCAGGTCGTCGCCGAGTTGGACGATGGCGGCGGCGAGGTCGGTCTCGCGGGCGCTGATCCCGGCGGCTTCGAGGGCGGCGTCGAGGCCGATCTCCTCGGTGAGCATCGACTTGACCTTGACGATCTCGCGTTCGCCGGTGGCTCGGACGAGGTCGGTGACGATCCGGTTGGCCTCGGCGGCGTCCCGGGCCCAGTGGACGGTGCCGCCGGCGGCGGTGACCTTCTCCTCGACCCGGAGCAGGTGTTCCTCCAGGCCGGCCAGCACCCGGTCCTTGATCGCGGCGGCGCTGTCGCGCAGCTGTTCCCAGTCGGGGCGTTCGGCGGCGAGCACGGCCCGCTTGCCGCGGATGGTGCGGGTGGCGCGGCGGACGTTCTCGCGCAGTTGCCGGTTGCCGACCTCGCGGGCGGCGGCCTCGGGGAAGGCGGGCCAGCCCAGGAACGACCTGGTCATCGGGCGGCCTCCGCGACGGGGACGCCGGGCAGCGGCCCGTCCTGTTCGGTGCGGGCCAGGATCTCGGCGAGGTGCAGGGTGCGGACGGGATGGCCGTCCCGGGTGAGCCGGCCGCCGATGTTCATCAGGCAGGAGTTGTCGACGGCGGCCAGCACGGACGCGCCGGTCTCCAGGACGTGCCGGGCCTTGTCGCCGTTCATCGCGCCGGAGACCGCGGGGTTCTTCAGCGCGAAGGTGCCGCCGAAGCCGCAGCACTCCTCGGCGGCGGGCAGGTCGACGTGGTCGAGGCCGCGGACGGCGCGCAGCAGCCGGTGCGGCCGGTCGCCCAGCCCGGTGGCCCGCAGGCTGTGGCAGGTGGGGTGGTAGGCGACCCGGTGCGGGAAGTACGCGCCGACCTCCTCGACGCCCAGCCGGTCGGTCAGGTACTGGGTCAACTCGACGACCCTGGGGGCGAGTTCGGCGACCGCCCGGGCCAGCCCGGGATCCCCGGCCGCCCGGGCGGCGAGCGGGTACGCCTCGGCGGGCATCCCGGCGCAGGAGGCGGACGGGACGACGATCTCCTCGTAGTCGGCGAAGGTGTCGACGAAGTGCCGGGCGAGCTTCGCGGTCTCCTCGCGGTAGCCGGTGTTGAAGTGCATCTGGCCGCAGCAGCTCTGCGCGGCGGGGAAGTCCACCTCGACGCCGAGGCGGCGCAGCAGGGTGACGGTGGCGCGGCCGGTGGCGGGGAAGAGCGCGTCGTTCAGGCAGGTCACGAACAGGGCGGTGCGGGCGCGCGGCGGGTTCGGAGGCATGCCCGCATCATAGATGCAAGCTTGGATGCAAGGCACCGGCGCGTGGCAGAATGCCCTGGTGACGACCGATCCCCTGCCCACCGCCGACCGGGCCTACCAGCACGTCCGCAGCCGTCTGCTGGACGGCCGCTGGCCCGGTGGCACGCTGCTCTCCGAGGGCCTCGTCGCCGCCGAGCTGGGCCTGTCCCGGACGCCGGTCCGGGAGGCGTTCCTGCGTCTGCGCGCCGAGGGCTTCCTGCACCTGTACCCCAAGCGCGGCGCCCTGGTCGTCCCGGTCGCCCCGGGCGAGGCGCGCGACGTGCTGGCCGCCCGGGTGCTGTTCGAGCGCGCCGCGATCGACACCCTGGCGGCCCGCGGCCCGGCCGCGCTGGCCGCCGCCGGAGCGGAGCTGCTGGCCGCCTGCGAGCACCGCGACCCGCACCCGGTCGAGGCCGGCCGGCACTTCCACCTCACCCTGCTGCGGGCGGCCGGCAACCCCGTCCTGACCTCGCTCTACGAGACCCTGTGGGACTACCAGACCCGGGTCTCCGCCGCCGCCACCGCGACCCCCGACCGCGCGGACCGCGACCACGCCGAGCACCTGGAGCTGGCCCGCGCGCTGGCCGCCGCCGACCCGTCCCGCGCCCGCGGGCTGGTCACCGCGCACGCCGACTCGCTGCTGGCCCGGGTCGGCTGAGCCGGGTCGGGCCGGAAACGGGGAGCGGGGGCCACCGGCGGCGGTCCGCGCCGGTGGCCCCCGCTCCGGGGGCGGCTTACTCGCGGCCGCGCAGCTCGCGGTAGCGGCCGACCAGGTGGGCGGTGGAGGCGTCGAGGGCGTCGGTGCCCTCGCCGGTGAGCAGGACCGGCTCGATCTTCTTGGCGAGGACCTTGCCGAGTTCGACGCCCCACTGGTCGAAGGAGTCGATGTTCCAGACCGCGCCCTGGACGAACACCTTGTGCTCGTAGAGGGCGACCAGCTGGCCGAGGACGTGCGGGGTGAGCTCGCCGGCCAGGACGGTGGTGGTGGGGTGGTTGCCGCGGAAGGTCTTGTGCGGGACGAGCTCGGCGGGCACGCCCTCGGCGGCGACCTCCTCGGCGGTCTTGCCGAAGGCCAGCGCCTGGGTCTGGGCGAAGAAGTTGGCCATCAGCAGGTCGTGCTGGGCGACCAGGGCGTCCGGCAGGTCGGCGACCGGCCGGGCGAAGCCGAGGAAGTCGGCGGGGATCAGCTTGGTGCCCTGGTGCAGCAGTTGGTAGTAGGCGTGCTGGCCGTTGGTGCCGGGGGTGCCCCAGACGACCGGGCCGGTCTGCCAGTCGACGGGGTTGCCCGCCCGGTCGACGGACTTGCCGTTGGACTCCATGTCGAGCTGCTGGAGGTACGCGGTGAACTTCGACAGGTAGTGCGAGTACGGGAGCACGGCGTGCGCCTGGGCGTCGAAGAACGCGCCGTACCAGACGCCGAGCAGGCCGAGCAGCAGCGGCACGTTCTGCTCGGCGGGGGCGGTGCGGAAGTGCTCGTCGACGAGGTGGAAGCCGTCCAGCATCTCGCGGAAGCGCTCGGGGCCGATCGCGATCATCAGCGAGAGGCCGATCGCGGAGTCGTAGGAGTAGCGGCCGCCCACCCAGTCCCAGAACTCGAACATGTTGGCGGTGTCGATGCCGAAGTCGGCGACGCCCCGCGCGTTGGTGGAGAGCGCGACGAAGTGCTTGGCGACGGCCTCGTTCCCGGCGCCGAGCCGGTCCAGCAGCCAGCCGCGGGCGACGACCGCGTTGGTGACGGTCTCGATGGTGGTGAAGGTCTTGGAGGCGACGATGAACAGCGTCTCGGCGGCGTCCAGGTCGCGGACGGCCTCGTGCAGGTCGGCGCCGTCGACGTTGGAGACGAAACGGACCGTCAGGTCGCGGTCGGTGTAGGAGCGCAGCACCTCGTAGGCCATCGCGGGGCCGAGGTCGGAGCCGCCGATGCCGATGTTGACGACGTTGCGGATCCGCTTGCCGGTGTGGCCGGTCCACTCGCCGGAGCGGATCCGGTCGGAGAAGGCGGCCATCCTGTCGAGGACGGCGTGCACGGCGGGCACCACGTTCTCGCCGTCGACCTCGACGACGGCGCCGCGCGGGGCGCGCAGCGCGGTGTGCAGGACGGCGCGGTCCTCGGTGGTGTTGATCTTCTCGCCGCGGAACATGGCGTCGCGCAGCTCGGCGACGCCGGTCGCGGCGGCGAGGTCGCGCAGCAGGTCGAGGGTGCGGTCGGTGACCAGGTTCTTCGAGTAGTCGACGTACAGGTCGCCGACCCGCAGGGTGTATCGGGTGCCGCGGTCGGGGTCGGCGGCGAACAGCCCGCGCAGGTGCTGTCCGTCGAGTTCGGCCCGGTGCTTCCCCAGTGCGGCCCACTGCGGGGTGCGGTCCAACGGGGTCCGGCCGTTGGCGGGGGTGTCCGACATCGGTTGCTCCTAGCGTCATACGGGGTGCAGATACCGGCTGGTTCCGGCGGGAGGGTCGCGCTGGTCCGGGCGGGTACGTGTGCGTGTGCCGGCTCCGTCGACGGCCTTGCCCGCCGCCAACCCTATGCCCTGCGGGCGGCCGGTCCGGGCGGCACCACGGGCGCCGCCCCGGGTGGTCGACGGTCCGTCACTTCCGCGCCGACTGGAGGTCGAGTGCGCGCAGCACGCGGTCGGCGACCTCGGGGTCGGCGCCGGCCTCGCCGCGGGCGGCGAGCACCTCGCGCCGGGAGGCGGCGATCATCTCCTGCTCGACGGCGAACGCCTGCCGCCACTGCTTGCCGCGGCGCTTGGCCTCCAGCGCCTCCTCCTCCTCGTACTTCTCGGGGCAGAGCCGGGCGAGCCGGTCGTGCTGGCGCTCGCGCAGCCGCTCGGTGAGCTCGGCGGGGAGCTGGTCCTCCTCCTCCAGTTCGGCGAGCCGGTGCAGTCCGGCCTTCGCGGCGCGCCACCAGAGTTCGCGGACGGCCTGCTCGTGCGCGTCGTGGTCGCTGTCCAGGCCGAGCAGCTTGACCACGTACGGCAGGGTCAGGCCCTGGACCACCAGGGTGAACAGGACGACGCTGAAGGCGATGAAGACGATCTCGCTGCGGGCCGGGAAGGCCAGCCCGTCGCGCATCGCGAGCGGGATGCCGAGGGCGAGGGCGACGGTGGCGACGCCGCGCATGCCGGACCACCACAGGACGACGGTCTCCCGCCAGCTGATCGGGGTGTCCTCCTCGCCGTGGGTGACCCGCTTGGAGATCCAGGCGGCGGGCAGCAGCCAGAGCAGGCGCAGCAGCACGACGACGCCGATGACGATCGCGGTGTCGCCGATCATGGTGTGCCAGGTGTCCTTGACGTCCTGCAGGACGGTGGACAGCTCCAGGCCGATCAGGCCGAACGCGACGCCGGTGATCAGGGTCTCGACGATCTCCCAGAAGGCGTTGCCGACCAGCCGGTAGGAGACCTCGTCGGCGTCCGAGGCCCGGTCGGCGAGGTAGAGCGCGCAGACCACGACGGCCAGCACGCCGGAGCCGTGCGCCTCCTCGGCGAGCGTGTAGGCGGCGAACGGGACGAGCAGGTTGAGCGCGACCTGCTGGGTGGGGTCCTCCAGGAAGCCGGCGATCTTCGCGTTCAGCCAGCCGAGCCCGACCCCGACGGCGACCGCGACCACCGCGGAGAGCAGGAAGCGCTCCACCGCCCGGCCCACCGACAGGTCGCCGTCGACGACGGCCTCGACGGCCAGCGAGTAGATGACGATCGCGGTGACGTCGTTGAACAGGCCCTCGCTCTCCAGCACCGCGGTCAGCCGGCGCGGCAGGCCGACCTCGCCGGCCACCGCGACGGCGGCGACCGGGTCGGGCGGCGAGACCAGCGCGCCCAGCGCGACCGCGGCGGCCAGCGGCGCGGCGGGCACCAGCCAGCTGAACACCCCGGCCACGGCGGTGGTGGTGACCACCACCAGGGCGACGGCCAGCAGCAGGATGGAGCGGATGTTGGCCTTGAAGTACCGCACCGAGGAGCGCCGGGCCACCGCGAAGATCAGCGGGGGCAGCACCAGCGGCAGGATGAACTCGGGGTTGATCTGCACGTTGGGGATCTGCGGGACGACCGCGAAGACCAGACCCACCATGGTCATCAGTACCGGCTGCGGGATCCTGGTCCGCCGGGCCAGCGGCATCGTGACCACCGAGGCGAGCAGGACCAGGAAGAGCAGGGTCAGCTGGCCCACGGTGGTTCCTCTCGGCAGGTGCGGGGTGCGCCGAGCTCAGCATACGTCGGGGCGGGTCCGGGCCGATTGTGTGTTCCGGCCGCTGACCAGGTAGTGTTCTCCGGGTCAGCAGGCGCCGCTAGCTCAGTTGGTTAGAGCAGCTGACTCTTAATCAGCGGGTCCGGGGTTCGAGTCCCTGGCGGCGCACCGACAGTCCGAAGGCCCCCTCGCTCCGCGCGAGGGGGCCTTCGGCGTTCCGACCGGCGTTCCCGGTCAGGCCCCGGCGGGGACCTTGTCCAGGAAGCCCTGGACGCTCTTGATCCGGGCCGAGCCGTCCAGCGCGATCACGTCGAAGCCGATGGCGACGTTCTCGGTGGCGCCGGCCGGGACGAGCTCCCACTGGAAGCGCGCGATGTGGTGGTGCGCGTCGACGGTCCCGTACAGCTTGAAGTCCAGGCCCTGGAACTGCTCGCGGGCGCCGGTGATCAGGGCCGCGACACCGGCGTGGCCCTCGACGTCCGCCAGCGGGTCGGTGTAGGTGGCATCGGCGGCGAAGAGGTCGGCGATCGCGGCCGCGCGCGCTTCGGCGTCCGCCTCGTTCCAGATGGACAGGTAACGCGTCACCACGTCGTTGAGATCACTCATTGCCGTTACTCCTTACATAAAGACGGGCAGCCCGGAGGCGTCGACCGCCCGTTGTCGGGCAGTGCCGCGTCGAAGTCTTCCCCGGGGCGGTCGAGTGGCGGTGGACCTCCGCTGGAGGTGGCCGCGGGGCAGGTCAGCGGGGTGTCAGGGGAGGGTCAGCGGGGTTTGGTGGCATGGGTGCCGACCCGCCCGCGAGAAGATGGAGTCCCGTGATGAGTGCGCCCGCCGCCGTGGAGGCGATGCTGGCCCTGCCGGAACCGGAGCGTCTGGAGCGGCTCCGCGAGCTGGTGGTGGACGAGTTCCGGGCGAGCCTGCTGCTCGAACCCGGTGAGGAGCTGCCGCTGGAGCGCAGCTTCTTCGACCTGGGAATGACCTCGCTGCGGCTGACCGAGCTGAAGCAGCGGCTGGAGCGGCGCCTGGACTGCGCGATCAGCGCCAACACGCTGTTCAACGAGCCGACGGTCGCCCACCTGGTCGCCTACCTGGCGGAGCTGGTGCTCCCCCGGGAGGAGGCGCCCGCCGCCCCCGCCCCCGTCACGGCCGAGCCGGACGGCGAGCGGGCGCTGGTCGACCACCTGCTGCGCGACCTGTACCAGTCCTGAGCCGCACGTTCCGTCACGAGGGAGGGGAACCCATGCCGGAGACCGCCGCGTCCGCGGCCGACGAGCAGCTGCGGGTCGCACTGGAGACCGTGCGCGAGCAGCAGCAGACCATCCGGGACCTGATGCTGGAGAAGTACGAGCCGGTGGCCGTGGTCGGCATCGGCCTGCGCTTCCCCGGTGGCAGCGGCACGCCCGACGAGTTCTCCGCGTTCCTGCGCGAGGGCCGTTCGGGCATCGTGCCGTTCCCGGAGGACCGCTTCGACCTGGAGCGGTTCACCGCCCGGGGCGGGGAGTCCGAGGAGGAGGCGACCGGCCGGATCCGCGCGGCCGGCGGCGGCTTCCTGGACCGGATCGACCTGTTCGACGCCGGTTTCTTCAACATCTCCCCCAAGGAGGCCCGGTACATGGATCCCCAGCAGCGGCTGCTGCTGGAGACCGCCTGGGAGGCCCTGGAGCACGGCAACATCGACCCGACGCCGCTGCGCCGCTCCAACGGCGGCGTGTTCGTGGGCGCCAGCTCGATCGACTACGCGCTGGAGCTGGACTCCCTCGACTACCCGGACCTGGACGGCCACCTGGCCTCCGGCATCACCTTCTTCCCGCTGTCGGGCCGGCTCTCGTACTTCCTGGGCTGGCGCGGCCCGTGCGTGTCGCTGGACGCGGCCTGCGCCTCCTCGCTGACGGCGCTGCACGCCGCGGTGGAGGGCCTGCGCCGCAAGGAGTGCGACATCGCGCTGGCGGGCGCCGTCAACGCGCTGCACCACCCGCGGATCCCGGTGATCTTCTCCAACGCGAACATGCTGGCACCGGACGCGCAGTGCAAGACCTTCGACGAGTCGGCGGACGGCTACGTGCGGGCCGAGGGCTGCGCGGTGCTGGTGCTCAAGCGCTACTCGGACGCCAAGCGGGACGGCGACACCGTGTACGGCCTGGTGCGCGGTTCGGCGGTCGGCCAGGACGGCGACTCGGCGGGCCTGACCGTGCCCAACGGCCCGGCGCAGGAGCAGGTGATGCGGGCGGCGCTGCGCCGCGCGGCGCTGCGGCCGGCCGACGTGCAGTACGTGGAGGCGCACGGCACCGGCACGCCGCTGGGCGACCCGATCGAGATGGGCGCCATCGCGGACGTGTTCGCCGAGTCGCACACCCGGGAGAACCCGGTGACGGTCGGCTCGGTGAAGACCAACCTGGGCCACATGGAGCCGGTGGCGGGCCTGGTCGGCGTGATCAAGGCGCTGCTGCAGATGCGGGCCGGCACGATCTTCCCGCACCTGAACTTCCGCACGCCGTCCGGCCGGATCCCCTGGGACCGGTACCCGGTGACGGTGCCGACCGAGAACCGGCCGTGGGAGGCGGGCGTCCGCCGGGCGCTGGTGAACTCGTTCGGCTTCGGCGGCACGATCGCCGCCGTGGTGCTGGAGGAGCCGCCGGGCGCGAAGGCCGCGGCGCGGCCGGCCGAGGAGCGCCCCGAGGTGTTCGCGCTGTCGGCGAAGAACCGGCGCTCGCTGCGGGCCCTGGTGGAGCGCTACCAGGAGTTCCTGGCCGGGCGCCCGGAGCTCGGGATCGGCGAGCTGGCCTGGACGGCGGCGAGCGGCCGGGCCCACCACCCGCTGCGGATCGCCGGCGCGGTCGGCTCCCGCGCGGAGCTGGACGCCCTGCTGGCCAAGTCGCTGGCCCAGCTGGACCGGCGCGCCCTGGACGTGCCGGAGCCGCGCAAGACGGCGTTCCTGTTCACCGGGCAGGGCTCGCAGTACCCGGGCATGGCCCGGCCGCTGTACGAGCGGCACCCGGTGTTCCGGGAGCAGGTGGACGCCTGCGAGGAGCTGTTCGCGCCGCTGCTGGGCCGCTCGGTGCGGGACCTGCTGCTGGGCGAGGGCGAGGACCAGGAGGCGATCCACCGCACCCGGTTCACCCAGCCGGCGCTGTTCACCCTGGAGTACGCGCTGGCCAAGCTGTGGCTGTCCTGGGGCGCCCGGCCGAGCGCGCTGATCGGGCACAGCATCGGCGAGGTGGTGGCCGCGGCCGTCGCCGGGGTGTTCACGCTGCGGGACGCGGTGGTGCTGGTGGAGGCCCGCTCCCGGCTGATGCAGTCGGTGACGGCGCCCGGCGGCATGGCGGCGGTGCCCGCCCCGGCCGCCGAGGTGGCGCCGCTGCTGGCCGAGTACGACGACCTCGCGATGGCGGCGGTCAACTCCCCCACCCAGTGCGTGATCTCGGGCGGGGAGCGGTCGCTGGCCGAAGTGGTGGCGCGGCTGCGCGAGCGCGGCCTGGAGGCGAAGGCGCTGCGCGTCTCGCACGCCTTCCACTCGCCGCTGATGGCCGAGGTGTTCGACGAGTTCCGCGCCGCGCTGGCCGGAGTGGTCTTCCGGGCGCCGCAGTTGACGCTGATCTCGAACCTGACCGGCAAGGTGGCCCGGCCCGCGCAGCTGACCGACCCGGAGTACTGGGTGCGGCACATCGGCGAGCCGGTCGCCTTCGAGGCGGGGATGCGCGCGGTGGAGCGGCGCGGCAAGCACGTCTTCGTCGAGGTGGGGCCGTCCACGGCGCTGACCTCGCTGGCGAAGGGCTGCGTCGATGCCGGGGAGCACCGCTGGCTGAGCAGCCTGCACCCGAAGGAGGGCGAGGGCCTGACCGTCCTGCGCTCGCTGTCCCAGATGTACGCCGCCGGGCAGCCGGTGGACTGGGCGGGCGTGTTCCGGGGCCGGGAGCTGCCCCGGGTGGAGCTGCCCCGGTACGCCTTCGACCGGCGCCGGTACTGGCTGCCGAACGGCGCGGGCCCCGGCTCGGAGGAGGCCGGCGAGCCGGCCGCGTTCCTGCACCGCCCGGTGTGGGCGGAGCTGGCGGCCGCCGCCGGGCCGGCCGTCGAGCGGCGGGTGGTGGTGCTCGGCGCCCCGGTGCCGGAGTCGCTCCCGGACGGGGTGCGGGCGCTGTCGGCCGACACCGGCGAGCAGGCGCTGAAGCTGGTGGCCGCCGAGGACGCCACCGACCTGGCCTGGTACTGGCGCCCCGGCACGGGCGCGCCGTCGGCGGCCCGGCTGCGGGCCGAGTGCGAGGCGAACTACACGGCGCTGCTGGAGCTGCTGGCCGGCCTGGAGCGGGACGGCGCGCGCGGCGTGCGGCTGTGGCTGGTCACGTCCGGGGCGCAGGTGCTGCCGGGCGACGGGCCCGGGGACGGCTCCGGACTGGCGGCGGCGACCCTGTGGGGCTTCGGGCACGTGCTGCTGAACGAGCGGCCGATGCTGCGGGTGACCCTGGTCGACGAGGACGAGCCGGGCGCGGCCGCCCGGGAGTGGGGCGCCGCCGACGGCGGCGACTTCCAGGTCGCCTACCGGGGCGGGCGCCGGCTGGTGCGGCGGCTGCGGCCGGCCGAGCCGGGGGTCGGCGAGCCGGTGCCGGGCGCGGCCTCGCCGGTCCGCGGCGACCGGGCGTACCTGGTCACGGGTGGTCTGGGCGCGCTCGGCACGGCGACCGCGGAGCGGCTGCTGGCGGAGGGCGCGGGCCTGGTCGCGCTGCTGGGCCGGCGGGTGCCGGAGGGCGCGGAGCTGGCGGCGCTGCACGAGCGGCTCGGCGGGCCCGAGCGGGTGCGGGTGCTGCGGAGCCGGCTGGACGCGGACACCGACGTCGCCGCGCTGGCGGACGCGGTCCGCGGGCTGGGCCTCCCGCTGGGCGGCATCGTGCACGCGGCGGGCGGCCTGGCGGACGCCCCGGTGTCGGCGCAGACCTGGGAGTCGCTGGACCTGCTGTTCGGCGCGAAGGTGTACGGCTCGTGGCTGCTGCACGAGCTGGCGGGCGAGTTCGAGGAGGTGGAGTTCTTCTCCGCGTACTCCTCGGCGGCCTCGGTGGTCGGCGGCGCCTCGCAGTCCAACTACGCGGCGGCGAACGCCTTCCTGGACCAGCTGCTGCACTGGCGCTCCGCCCGCGGGCTGCCGGCGCTGGGCGTCAACTGGGGCCCGTGGTCGGAGATCGGCATGTCGGCGCGGCTGAGCGCCCAGCACGTGAAGGCGCTGGAGCGGGAGGGGATCGTCTACTTCACGCCGAAGCGGGCGCTGGACGCGTTCGTGGCGCTGCTGGGGCGGCCGGGTCCGGTGCAGCTGGTGGCCGGCGAGTGCGACTGGGACCGCTTCTCGGCGTCCAAGCCGGTGGTCAACGCGCTGTACGCGGAGCTGGTGTCGGCGCGGGCCTCGGACGCCCCGGTGCTGGACGCCGCCTCGGTGGCGGCGCTGCCGGCCGGGGAGCGGGTGCCGGCGCTGACCGAGTTCATCCGCCACCTGGTGGCGCGGGCCCTGCACCTGGAGGACCCGGACGACGTCGGCGCGCACACCGAGTTCGTGCAGGTCGGCCTGGACTCCCTGGTGGCGATCGACCTGAAGAACGGTCTGGAGGCGGCGTTCCTGGTGCCGTTGGCGCCGTCGCTGGCCTTCGACCACCCGACCGCCGCGAAGCTCGCCGCGCACGTCGCGCAGCAGCTCGCGGAGGTCCCGGCCACCCCCGCGAGCGAGAGGCAGGCGTCCTGATGGGCACCGCACAGACCCTGGCGGAGGCCGCCGCCCGGCACGCCGCCGAGCGGCCCGGCCACCCGGCGGTGCTCTGCGAGGGCCGGGTGACCGACTACCGGCGGATCGACGAGGAGAGCAGCCGGGCGGCGCGGGCGATCCTGGCCGCCGGGCTGGGCACCGGCTCCCGGGTGGCGTACCTGGGCAAGGAGTCCGAGCACTACTACGAGCTGGCGCTGGCCTGCGCGAAGGCGGGCACCGTGCTGGTGCCGGTGAACTGGCGGCTGACCGCCGGCGAGGCCGAGCACATCCTGAGCGACTCGGCGGCCGAACTGCTCTTCGCCGAGCCCGCGTTCGGGGAGCTGGTGGAGAAGGTGCGGCCGCTGCTGCCCGGGCTGCGCCAGGTGGTGGAGCTGGCCCCGCCGGGCGAGTCGGGCGGGCAGCGGGCCTGGGCGGCGGGCTTCGCCGCCACGCCGCCCGGCACCGCGGGCGGCCCGGACGACGCGGTGCTGCAGATCTACACCTCCGGCACCACCGGCGCGCCCAAGGGCGTGGTGCTGGCGCACCGCAGCTTCTTCACGCTGCCCGCGGCGATGGCCGGGGCGGGCGTCGCCTGGATCGACTGGCTGCCGACCGACCGCAACCTGATCTCGCTGCCCGGGTTCTCCATCGCCGGGATGGGCTGGTTCATGCACGGCTTCGCGGCGGGCGGCACCAACGTGGTGATGCGGATGTTCGTCAGCGAGGAGGCGGTGCGGCTGATCGCCGAGCACGGGGTCACCACCACCTTCGCGGCGCCGGCCATGCTGCAGATGATGATCGAGGAGCGCGGCGCCTCCAAGGCGGCGTTCCGCTCGCTGCGCAAGGTCGCCTACGGGGCGGCGCCGATGTCGGACGCCCTGCTGGGCCGCTGCCTGGAGCTGCTGGACTGCGAGTTCGCGCAGATCTACGCGGCGACCGAGACCGGCACGGTCGCGGTCTGCCTGCCGCCGGAGGACCACTGGGTCGGCAGCCCGGTGCTGGGCTCGGTGGGCCGGGCCTGCCCGGGGCACCGGCTGAAGGTCGTCGACGACGCGGGCGAGGAGCTGCCGCCGGGCGCCATCGGCCGGGTCTGCGTGTCCACCCCGGCCCGGATGCTGGGCTACTGGGGCCTGCCGGGGGCGACCGCCGACGCGATCGACGGCGAGTGGCTGCGGATGGGCGACGCCGGCTACCTCACCGAGGACGGCTACCTGTACCTGTGCGACCGGATCAACGACACCATCATCGCGGCGGGCCAGAACATCTACCCCGCCGAGGTGGAGAAGGCGCTCGACGGGCACCCGGCGGTCGCCGAGAGCGCCGTGCTCGGCGTGCCGGACGAGCTCTGGGGCGACGCCGTGCTGGCGTGCGTGGTGGTCCGGCCGGGGCGGGCGGTGACGCCCCGCGAGCTGCTGCGGCACCTGTCGGGGCGGCTCGCCGACTACAAGACGCCCACCCGCTGGGAGTTCGTGGACGCGGTGCCGCGCAACCCCACCGGCAAGATCCTGCGCCGGGTGCTGCGCGAGCGGTACCTCGCCGCGGCCGCCGCTCCCGCCGCTCCCACCGCTGCCGCCCTCCTGTCCGAAGGGGACCTCCGATGACCGAGCCGCTGCGCGTCGGCCTGCTGCTGCCGACCCGCGAGATGGCCATGACCGGCTCCTGGGACATCCGTCCCGTGCTGGAACTGGCGAGCAAGGCCGAGGAGTTGGGCTTCGACGCGGTGTGGACGGGCGACTCGCTGACCGCCCGCCCCCGGCTCGACCCGGTGGTGGTGCTGGCCGCCGTGTCCGGCGCGACCGAGCGGCTGGCGGTCGGCACCGGCGCGCTGACCGCCGCGCTGCGCCACCCGCTGCTGGGCGCCAACCTGGTCTCCAGCCTGCACCACGCGGCGCGCGGCCGGCTGGAGCTGGGTGTCGGCGCGGGCTTCCCGATGCCGGAGAGCGAGGCCGAGTTCGAGGCCGTCGGGGTGCCCTTCGCGGGCCGGGCGGGCCGGCTGGACGAGACCGTCCGGCTGTGGAAGCAGGCCTGGTCGGACGGCGGCCCGGTGTTCGAGGGCCGCCACCTGAGCGCCTCGATGCTGGACCGGCTGCCGCCGCCCGCCGTCCCGGGCGGCCCCCGGGTCTGGCTGGCCGGCAGCGACACCCCCCGGGTGCTGTCCCGGATCGCCCGCCAGTACGACGGCTGGCTGCCGTTCCTGCCCACCGCCGAGGCGTACGGGGCGGCCTGGGACACCATCCGCGGCAAGCTCGCCGAGTACGGCCGCCCCGCCGACGCGGTGGTGCCCGGCCTGTACGCGACGGTCGGCCTCGGGGCCGACCGGGCCTCGGCCGAGGCCGAGCTGGACGGGTACGTGCGCGGCTACTACGGCCGCCCGCTGGAGCTGATGCGCGGCATCCAGGCGTACGGCGCCGGCCGCGCCGAGGACTGCGCCGAGTGGCTGTCCGGGTACGTCCGGGCGGGCGCCCGGCACCTGGTGATCCGGCTGGGGACGCTCGACCCCTGGCCGCAACTGAAGGAGCTCGCCGACCAGGTGCTGCCCGCGGTGCGCGCGCAGGCCCTGGCCGAGCGGTCCGACTGATCCGTCCCGAACCTCCAAGGAGACACCCCATGTCGACACCGGCCACCACCGGCCAGTGGCTCTTCCCCGCCGAGGTCCGCCCGGACACCTCGGTGCGGCTGATGCTGTTCCCGCACGCGGGCAGCGGCGGCACCATCTACCGCAACTGGCACGAGTACCTGCCGCACGACGTGGCGCACCAGATCGTCAACCTGCCGGGCCGGGAGAAGCGGCTCGCCGAGGAGGCGTTCACCGAGATCGAGCCGCTGGTCGAGGCGACCGCCGAGGCCATCGCCGACGACCTCGACGACCGCCCGTACGCGTTCTTCGGCCACTGCCTGGGCGCCCAGCTCGCCTACCGGGTCTCGCTGGTGCTGCAGCGCGACGGCCTGCCGGCGCCGCTGCTGCTCGGCGTCTCGGGCTGGGCCCCGGAGGGCTTCTCCCAGGTCACCTACGAGCAGTCGCAGATGCCGGAGCCGGAGCTGGTGGGCTGGATGCGCACCCTGGGCTCGTTCCCGGAGGAGGTGTACGGGAACCAGGACCTGCTCACGATGATCGTCCCGGCGCTGCGGGCCGACCTGGCCGTGGTCTCCACCTACCGGGACGACAAGGCGCGCACCGAGAGCCCGGTCGTGGCCTACTCGGGCCGGTCCGACCCGCTGATGGACCCGGGCGCGATGGCGTCCTGGGACAGCCGCACCCCCCGCTACCTGGGCAACAGCGAGTTCACCGGCGACCACTTCTACATCGACGACCGCGAGCACGCGCTGGCCGTGACCGGTGACCTGGTGCGGCACCTGCGGCGCGAACTGGCCCGCGCGGCGGCTTGAGTCATCCTCCAGAGCCGGTCGAGGGGCGGCCGGGACCATGCGAGAACGGTGCCGTGCGCCCCTGTCCGGGCGTGTCCCGGCCGAGCACGGCGCCGATCCACGCGACTAAGGAGTCTCACCGATGACCGACACAGCCGACGCCAGGACCACGGCGGCGGCGCCGCCGCCCGTCGCAGCGGCGGACCAGCCGAAGTGGTTGACCCTGCCGGTGGTCCTGGCACCGACGTTCATGGTCACCCTGGACATGTTCATCGTGAACGTGGCCATCCCCTCCATCCAGGAGAAGCTGCACGCGGGCACCGGCGCCGTGCAGTTCGTGGTGGCCGGCATCAGCCTGGCCGTCGCCGCGGTGCTGATCACCGCGGGCCGCCTGGGCGACATCCTGGGCCGGCGGCGGATGTTCACCATCGGCCTGGCCCTGTTCACCGTGGCCTCCGGGGTCTGCGGCATCGCGCCGAACGCCGGCGAGCTGATCGCGGGCCGGGTCGCCCAGGGCGTGTCCGCGGGCCTGATGATGCCGCAGGTGCTGGCGATCCTGACGGTCGCCTTCAGCGGGCCCGCCCGCGCCAAGGCCTTCGGCTACTACGGCATCGCGATGGGCCTGGCCGGCGTGTTCGGCCAGCTCATCGGCGGTGTGCTGATCCGGGCCGACCTGTGGGGCCTGGGCTGGCGGCTGATCTTCCTGATCAACGTGCCGATCGGCGTGCTGGTGCTGGCCATGACGCCCCGGTTCGTCCCGGAGTCCAAGGGCACCGGCAGCGCCAAGCTGGACCTGTTCGGCACCCTGCTGGTGACCGTCGGCCTGGTCGGCGTGATCCTGCCGCTGATCAAGGGCCGCGAGGAGGGCTGGCCCGCCTGGACCTGGGAGTGCCTGGCGGTCTCCGTCGTCCTGCTCGCGGCCTTCGCCTGGTACCAGGCCCGGCTGGGCGCCCGCGGCGGCGCCCCGCTGATCACCATGGGGCTGTTCCGGCAGCGGGCGTTCTCCGTCGGCCTGGTCACCACCCTGCTGTTCTACGCCGTGATGTCCACCTTCTTCCTGGTGTTCGCGCTGTACCTGCAGCAGGGCCGGGCCCAGAGCGCGCTGCAGTCCGGCGCGATCTTCATCCCGCTGGGCACCGGGTTCTTCGCGGCGTCCATGGCGGCCAAGCAGATCGGCGCCAAGCTCGGCCGGCAGACCCTCGCGGTCGGCTCGCTGGTGCTGGCGGTCGGCCTCGGCGCGCTCGAACTGATCGCCGACGACCTGGGCACCGACGGCGCCATCGGCTGGATCATCCCGGCGCTGCTGGTGGCGGGCTTCGGCATGGGCATGGTGATGGCCCCGCTGTCCGCGACGGTGCTCTCCGGCATCCCGCCGCAGTTCGCCGCCGCCGCCTCCGGGGTGCTGTCCACCGCGGTGCAGGTCGGCACCGCGCTGGGCGTCGCCATCATCGGCAACCTGTTCTACAACCTGCTGGGCACCGACCTGAAGCCGTCCTCCTTCATCCACGCCTTCACCGTCAGCACCGAGGTGCTGGCCCTGCTCGGCGTCCTGGTCGCGGCCTCGGTCCAGCTGCTGCCGAAGCCGGCGAAGCAGGGCTGACCCACCGCTCCCGAACGCCCGCGGCATCCCCCGGCCGCGGGCGTTCGGGCTTCTCCGCACGCTCCTCCGACGGCTCCGCACGCTCCTCCGGCGGCTGCGGCGGCTCCGGCCGCGGCACGTCAACGCCGGGTCAGGCCCGGGTCAGCGCTCCTCCCCACACTGTCCCTACTCATGGCGGTGGTACTGGCACGAAGGAGAGAGCATGCGCTGGCAAGACGTCTACCTGGCGGGCACCGGGGTCTGGCTGCCGGAGCGTTTCGCGGTGGCCGACGCCGTCGCCCAGGGGCTGGTCAAGGAGCCCAACCAGAACCTCGGCTACCTCTCCGTCACCGTGGAGCCCGGCTCCGTCTCCGCCCCCGAGATGGCCGTCCGGGCCGGGCGGCAGGCCGTCGAACGGGCCGGCATCCCCACCGGGGAGTACGGCCTCCACCTGCACGCCCACCTGTGGTTCCAGGGCCTGGACTGGTGGTCGTCCGCCAACTACGTGGCCGCCCGCACCTCCGGCAGCCAGGCCGTCGCCTTCGCCATCGACCAGCGCTCGCTGACCGCGATCGGCGCCCTCCAGCTCACCGCCGGCTACCTGACCTCCGGGGCCGCGAGCTCCGCGCTGATCACCACCGCCGACCGCTTCACCGCCCCGATGCTGGACCGCTGGAACATGCAGCGCCAGCTGATCTTCGGCGACGGCGCCACCGCCGCCGCGCTCACCACCCGCCCCGGCCCGGCCCGGCTGGTCGCCACCACCGCCTTCGGCCTCAACGAGCTGGAGGGCTGGACCCGCGCCGACCAGGAGTTCCGGGACCGCCCCGGCACCCAGTGGCCGGTCCCGGTCTGGGAGCGCGGCGAGTACCAGCTCAGCAACCCCGACGCGGCCTCCGACGGGAAGCTCTGGGTCGAGAGCATGATCCGGCTCAAGGACGAGGTGCTCGCCGAGGCCGGCCTGGCCATCGGGGACATCGCCCGCGCCGCCATGCCCTTCCAGCACCGCGGCGACGGCCAGGCCGAGATGCACGACCTGGTCGGCCTGACCGAGGAGCAGACCGTCTGGAACGAACTCGGGCGGCACACCGGCCACATCGGCGCCGGCGACCCGTTCGCCGGACTCGACTACCTGATCACCAACCGGCTGGTCTCCCCCGGCGACCACGTCCTGCTCTACGGCTGCGGCGTCGGCTTCAACTTCGCCGCCGCGGTCTTCCAGATCACCGACGTGCCCTCCTGGTGACCTGCCCACGACCCCGGAGAGAACCCGTGCGCTACCGCAGAGAGCTGTACCTGGCCGGCACCGGCCGCTGCATCCCCGCCGCCCGGCCGCTGGACGCCGCCGTCGGCGCCGGCCTGGTCGGCGAGAGCCACCGCGACCTCGGCTACGAGTCCATCGCCATCGACACCGACGGCGCGGCGCCCGTCGACCTGGCCGTGCACGCCGCCCGCCAGGCCGTCGGCCGCTCCGGCGTCGACCCCGCCGCGATCGGCCTGCACCTGCACGCCTGCGTCTGGTTCCAGGGCCTGGACTGCTGGGCACCCGCCTCGTACGTCTCGCAGCAGTCGATCGGCCCGCAGGCCGTCGCGCTGACCCTGGACCAGCGCTCGGCCGGCGGCCTGGCCGCGCTGCACCTCGCCGCCGCCTACCTCGACTGCGGCACCGTCGACCACGCCCTGCTCACCACCGGCGACCGCTTCGCCGCCCCCGCCATCGACCGCTGGAACTCCTACACCCAGTCGATCTGGGGCGACGGCGGCACCGCCCTGGTGCTCTCCGCCGACGGCGGCTTCGCCCGGCTGCTCGCCAGCGTCGAGAACGCCGACAACGGCCTGGAGACCTGGGACCGCGGCACCGTCCCGTTCGCCGACGCGCCGCTCGCCGAACAGCCCGTGCCGATCGAGCGGCGCTTCGACACGCACGCGTCGACGCCGGAGGCCGCCGGCGAGTTCGAGCGCTGGATCGCCCTGGTGCTGCGCACCCGCGACCAGGTGCTGGCCGAGGCCGGGCTCGAACTCGGCCAGATCACCCGGGCCGTGCTGCCGTTCGTGCACCGCGGCGGCGGCCAGGCCGAGCTGCACGACCTCCTCGGCCTGACCGAGGAGCAGACCCTCTGGACCGACCTCGGCCGGTACACCGGGCACCTGGGCGCCGGCGACCAGTTCGCCGGACTCGACCACCTGCGGGAGAAGGGCGAGCTCCAGCCCGGCGACCACGTCCTGCTGTTCGCCGTCGGCGTCGGCTTCACCGTGGCCGGGGCCGTGGTCCGGATCACCGACCGGGTCTGACCCGCCCGCCCGCCGCCCGCCACCCGGCCGCCGCCACCCGGCCGGGCCCCGCACCGCCCGCACCGCACCGCACCGCACCGCCCCGTCCCGCACCGCCCCGTCCCGCACAGGAAGCAGAAGGATGACCGACACCGAGACGCTCCTCGACTACCCGCTGCCGCGCACCGACCCGCTGCTGCCGCCGCCCGCCTACGCCGAGCTGCGCCAAGGCCGGCCCCGGCCGGTGCGGCTGGCCGGCGGTCGCCGCGCCTGGCTGGTCACCCGCTACCAGGACGTACGCTCGGCGATAGCCGACCGGCGGGTCAGCTCCGACGACATGGCGGAGAACTTCCCCGCGCTGATCCCGCTGCCGCCCACGCCGCGGGCGCTGTCGATGTTCCGGCTGGACAACCCGGACCACGCCACCCTGCGCCGGATGGTCATCCCGGAGTTCACCGCCCGCGCCACCCGCGCCCTGCAGCCCGACGTGGAGCGGATCACCCACCGCCTGCTCGACGACCTGGCGGCCGGCCCCAAGCCCGCCGACCTGGTCGAGGGCTTCGCCGACCCGCTGCCCACCCTGGTGATCGCCCGCCTGCTCGGCGTCCCGTACGAGGACCACGAGGAGTTCCAGACCAACGGCCGGGTCGTCACCTCCCCCACCGCCACCCCCGAGGAGGCCGGGGCCGCGTTCGCCGGGCTGACCGACTTCATGAGCCGGCTGATCGACCGCAAGCAGGCCGACCCGCAGGACGACCTGATCAGCCGCCTGGTCGTCAACCACTACAACAAGGGCGAGATCAGCCGGGACGACCTGGTCGCGATGGCCCGCTTCCTGCTGTTCGCGGGCCACGACACCACCGCGAACCAGATCTCCATGAACATCCTGTTCCTGCTGCGCAACCCGGAGCAGCTGGCCGAGCTGCGCGCCGACCGGAGCCTGGTGCCCGGGGCGGTGGAGGAGCTGATGCGCTACTCCTCGATCAAGCAGCACGACTTCATCCGGACCGCCGCCGAGGACATGGAGATCGGCGGCGTGGCGGTCCCCAAGGGCGACGGCATCATCTTCGCGCTGCCCGCCGCCAACCACGACCCCGAGGTGTTCCCCGAGCCGGAGCGGCTGGACCTGCGCCGCGACGCCCACCACCACCTGGCGTTCGGCCACGGCATCCACAAGTGCGTGGGCGCGCCGCTGGCCACCCTGGAGCTGGAGGTGTCGCTCAACGCGATCCTGGACCGCTTCCCCGACCTGCGGCTCGCGGTCGACCTGACGGACGTCCCGTTCCGCGACGACATGCTGCTCTACGGCACCCACCGACTGCCCGTCACCTGGTGATCCCTCCCCCCTGCGCGTCACCAGCAGGCCGCCCCCGCCCGCCCCGGGCGGGGGCGGCCTGCTGTCCGGGGCCTCCAGCCGCGCTCAAGGTGGTGATCCGACAATCCGAACGCGCTTCCGGAACGGACGGCGGCCTCCCCGGCGCTCCCAGGCCCACCACACCCCAACGGAGTACCCCATGCAGTTCAGGATCCTCGGACCGGTCAGCGTGGAAGTCGACGGCCGCGTCCGCCCCATCCCCGGCGTCGGGCAGCGCACCCTGCTGGCCGCCCTCCTGATCGGCGCCGGCCGACTCGTCCCCACCGACCAGCTGTACGCCGAGATCTGGGGCGACGACCTGCCGGCCACCGTCGAGAACGCCCTCCAGGCCCACGTCTCCCGGCTGCGGCGCACCCTCCGGAAGCTGGCCGGCCCGGGCGGCGAGGCCCCCGCCCTGATCACCCGCTCCTCCGGCTACGTCCTGGACGTCGCCCCGCAGGACGTCGACCTGGTGCTCTTCCAGGAGGACCTCGCGCACGCCCGCGCCGTGATGGCGACCGACCCGTCGCTCGCCGGCGACCTGCTGACGGCCGCGCTGTCGCACTGGCGCGGCGCCCCGCTGCAGGACGTCTCCCCCGGCCCGCTGTGCCGCTCCACCGCCCTCCAGCTGGAGGAGGAGTCCCTGGCCGCCCGCGAGGACCTGCTCTGGCTCGGCGCCCACCACCAGCAGCCCACGGCCGTGATCGGCGAGCTGCGCCGGATGAGCGCGGCCCACCCGTGGCGGGAGCGGCTGACCGGCACCCTGATGGTCGCGCTCTACCGCAGCGGCCGCCAGGCCGAGGCGGTCCAGGTCTACCGGGCCGCCCGCAAGCGCCTGGTCGACGAGCTCGGCATGGAGCCCTCGCCCGAACTCACCCGGGTCTTCCACGGCGTCCTGAACCAGGACCTGGCCCGCACCGCCTGAAGGGGACGCCCCCGCCGCGGACGGGGTCGCGGCGGGGGCGTCGGGCCGTTCCCGGCCCCCGGGCTGTTCCGAGGCTCCGGGGCTCCGGGACGGCGGCCTAGGCGGTGGTCCCGTCGGCCAGGATCCGGCGGAAGCCGGTGTACGGGGCGAGCGCGGCCGGCAGCAGGACCGAGCCGTCGGGCTGGGCGCCCTGTTCGAGCAGGGCGGCGACGGTGCGGCCGATCGGGAGGGCGGAGCCGTTGAGGGTGGCGGCGACCTGCTTGCGGCCCTCCGCGCCGCGGTGCCGGATGCCCGCCCGGCGGGCCTGGAAGGAGCCGCAGTCGGAGACCGAGGAGATCTCCCGGTAGGTGTCGCCGCCCGGCATCCACACCTCGATGTCGTAGGTCGTCCGGGCCGAGAAGCCCAGGTCGCCGGCGGGCAGCAGGACGACCCGGTAGGAGAGTTCGAGCCTCTTCAGGCACTCCTCGACCTGGCCGACCATCAGTTCCAGCTGGGCCTGGGCGTCCTCCAGGGCGCAGATCCGCACCAGTTCGACCTTCTCGAACTGGTGCAGCCGCAGGATGCCCCGGGTGTCGCGGCCGTAGGAGCCGGCCTCGGAGCGGTAGCAGGGCGTGCGGGCGGTGAGGGCGAGCGGGAGCGCCCCGGCGTCCAGCAGCTCTCCGGCGACCAGGTTGGTGAGCGGCACCTCGGCGGTCGGGATCAGGAAGAGCTCGCGGTCGCCGACCGAGGTCGCGAACAGGTCCTCCTCGAACTTGGGCAGTTGGCCGGTGCCGGTCATGGTGGCCCGGTCGACCAGGTGCGGCACCGAGTACTCGGTGTAGCCGTGCTCGGTGGTGTGCAGGTCCAGCAGGAAGGCGCCCAGGGCCCGTTCGAGCCGGGCGCCGGGGCCGCGGGTGACGGCGAAGCGGGCGCCGGAGAGCCGGGAGGCGCGCGGGAGGTCGAGGATGCCGAGCGCCTCGCCGAGGTCGGCGTGGTGGAGGGCGGGGCCGCCGACCGGGCGGTGCGGGCCGGACCGGCGGACCTCGACCGCCTCCTTCTCGCTGTCGCCGTCGGGGACGGTGTCCAGCGGCAGGTTGGGGATGGTGAGCAGCCGGGCCTGGAGTTCGTCCTCGGTGGCGCGCAGCGCCTCCTCGGCGGTCCGGGCGTGCTCGCGCAGCCGGCGGGCCAGTTCGCGGGCGTCCTCGTCGCGGGCTCCGCCCTTGGCGGCGCGTTTGAGTTCGCCGCGCAGCCGCTCGTGCTCCTCCAACTGCTCGGCGCGGCGCCGGTGCAGGGCGCGCAGGCCGTCGAGGTCCAGGGTGTACCGGCGGCGGCCGAGGCGGCGGACCGCTTCGGGGCCGAGGTCGATGAGCTCGCGTACGTCGTGCACGTCTTCTCCTGGCGGGTGGTCGTGGCCGGGACGCGGCCCGGCCGGGACGGCGGTGGGGACGCCGGCCGGCCGGGCCGCGGGTGGGGCGGGTGGTCAGCGGGTGGTCAGCGGGTGCGCCGCGGGCGCGGGCGGGGCGGCAGGTGGGCGGCGGCGATCCGGCGGTAGCGGACCGGCCGGGTGGCGCGCATCCGCAGCGCGTAGAGCAGCCCGGCTCCGGCCACCAGCGGGACGGCCCACGGGAGTTCGGAGACCAGTCCGTGGTGGGAGCCGGTCAGCAGGTCGAAGTTGCCGACCACCAGGACGACGGTGGCGGCCAGGCCGAGCAGGCCGAGCAGCGGGGCCAGGACGCCCTGCCACCAGCCGGCGCCGCCGGTGCGGGCGCGGGCCAGCACCGCGAGGGCGGCGGCGGCCTGGAGGACGACGATGCCGAGGGTGCCGAGGCCGAGCATGCTGGTGGTGAGGTCGGCGTAGGGGTCGAGTCCGGCGAGCGCGAAGCCGGCCACCACGACGGCGCTCAGCCCGCTCTGGGCGAGGCTGGCCCGGTGCGGGGAGCCGTGCCGGCGGTGCAGGGCGGCGAGCCGGGCGGGCATCAGGCCGTCGTCGGCGAGGACCTGGGCGTAGCGGTTGGCGGCGCTGTGCAGGGCGAGGGTGGCGGCGAACAGGCTGGTGCACAGCATGATCTGCAGGGTGGTGGCGCCGGCCCCGCCGAGGTAGTCCCGGCCGATGCCGAAGAGCAGGTCGCCCTGCTGGGCGGCGGCGGTGTCGCGGACGGCGTCGGGGCCGATCGCGCCGACCGCCTCCCAGCTGGTCAGGGCGTAGAACCCGGCGATCAGCAGGACCGCGACGTAGGTGGCGCGGGGGACGCTGCGGCCGGGGTCGCGGGCCTCCTTGCCGTACAGGGCGGCGGACTCGAAGCCGATGAAGGAGATGAAGGCGAACATCAGCGAGACGCCGGCGCCGGCGCCGAGGGCCCCGGAGGGCGAGATCCCGGCGGCGGGCAGGGCGGCGGCGCCGTGCCGGCCGGCGATGGCGAGGTCGAGGGCGGCGAGGATGCCGATCTCGCCGACCATCAGGACGGCCAGCAGGCGGGCGCTGACCGCGATGTCGCGGTAGCCGAGCGCGGCGACGGCCAGCAGGCCGGCGGCGGCGCACAGCTGCCAGGGCAGGTCCAGTCCGTGGGCGGCGAGGACCAGTTGGGTGAAGTAGCCGAGGGCGCCGACGAGTCCGACGGTGGCGGCGTTGTAGGCGAGGACGGCGAGCCAGCCGGCGCCGATCGCGGCGGGGCGGCCGAGGCCGTCGGCGATGGCGGCGTAGAAGCCGCCGGAGCCGCCGGTGCGGCGGGCGCTGACCGCGTAGCCGACCGAGAAGCAGAGCAGGGTGGCGCCGGCGAACAGGAAGGCGGTGGGGACGGCCGCGCCGGTGCCGATGGCGAACGCCAGCGGCACGGTGCCGACCATGGCGGAGAGCGGGGCGGCGGCGGAGACGATCAGGAAGACGATGTGGGCGGTGCCGAGCCGTCCTCCCGGTCTCGCCGCGGGGGCGGCGGCCTGGACGGCGGCGGGGGCGGTGACGGTCATCTGGGCTCCGGTGGGCTGGCGTGGGCGGGCCGTCGCCGGGGTGGGGCCCGGGGCCCGCCGGGGTCGGGGTGCGGTGCGCCGGCGCGGTGGTCCGCCGCCCGGTCGGGCGGTCAGGGGGTGATCGCGACGACGGCGTTCTGGCCGCCGAATCCGAGGGAGTTGCTGAGGGCGAGGCCGATCGGCCGGTGGGTCTCGGCGGTGGCGATCTTGATGTCGATCCGGTCGCCGGGGGTGTTCAGGTTGGCGGTGGGCGGGACGAGGCCCTGTTCGACGGCGAGGACGGTGAAGGCGGCCTCGACGGCGCCGGCGGCGCCGAGGAGGTGGCCGGTGACGCCCTTGGTGGAGGTGACGAGCGGGTCGCCGTCGAGGGTGCGGCGCAGCACGGTCGCCTCGACGAGGTCGTTGCGGGGCGTGGAGGTGCCGTGCGCGTTGACGTGGTCGACGTCGGCGCCGGTGGCGCCGGCGTCGGCGAGCGCGGCGCGGATGGCGGCGTCGATGCCGTGGCCCTCGGGGTGCGGCGCGGTGACGTGGTGGGCGTCGGCGGTGGCGCCGTAGCCGGCGATCCGGGCGCGGATCCGGGCGCCGCGGGCGCGGGCGTCGGCGGCGCGTTCGAGGACGAGGACGCCGGCTCCCTCGCCGGCGACGAAGCCGTCGCGGTCGGCGTCGAAGGGGCGGGAGGCGGTGGCGGGGTCGTCGAAGCGGGTGGAGAGGGCGCCCATCTTGGCGAACCCGGCCATCACCAGCGGGGTGATCATCGCTTCGGCGCCGCCGGCCAGCACGATGTCGCAGCGGTCGAGCAGCAGCAGGTCGCGGGCGGTGCCGAGGGCGGTGGTGCCGGAGGCGCAGGCGGTGGCGACCACCAGGTTGGGGCCGGTGGCGCCGAACTCGATGGCGGCCTGGCCGGCCAGCATGTTGGGCAGTTGCATGGGCAGCAGCAGCGGGGAGACCCGGCTCGGGGAGCTTTCGAGCATCACCCGGTGCTGTTCCTCGACGGTGCCGGGTCCGCCGTCGGCGCAGCCGAGGACGACGCCGACCCGGGCGCCGTCCCAGGTCCGCGGGTCGAGTCCGGCGTCGGTGACCGCCTCGTGGGCCGCGACCAGGGCGAACTGGGTGAAGCGGTCGAGGCGGTGGGCGCGGCGGGGGCCGAGCAGCCGGTCCGGGTCCCAGCCGGGCACCCGGCAGGAGATCCGGGCCGGGTGCTCGGCGAGCAGGGGGTCGTGGGACGCGGTGCCGCGGCCCGCGCGGACCGCCGCCCAGCTCGGGCCGGTGCCGATCCCGCCCGGGGTGACCAGGCCCAGTCCGGTGACGGCGATCTCGCGCGCGGCCATCAGACCCGGCTCATCCGGGACTCGACGAGTTCGGCCATCTCGCCGATGGTCTCGGTGTCGAGGAGTTCGTCGTCGGTGACGCTGACGCCGAACTCGGTCTCCAGGACGAGGGAGAGCTCGACCACGGCGAGGGAGTCGAGTTCGATGTCCTCGCGGGTGGCCTCGGGGGTGACCTGCTCGGGGGTGACCTTGAGCTTGTGGACCAGGATGGCCTTGATCTCTTCGAACACGGCGGTGTCCTTCCTCAGCGGGCGTCGGGTGTCGGGTGGGGGCCCAGGTCGGGCCAGGTGAGGGTGGCGGCGCCCCAGGTGAGGCCGCCGCCGAAGGCGGTGAGCAGCACCCGCTGGCCCGGTCGCAGGTCGCCGCTCTCGGCGGACTGGGCGAGCAGCAGCGGGATGGAGGCGGCGCCGGTGTTGCCGACCCGCTCGATGTTGGAGAGCTGGCGCTCCGGGTCGATGTCGAGGCGTTCGGCGACGGCGGCCAGGATCCGGGCGTTGGCCTGGTGGGAGGCGAGCCGGTCGACGTCGGCCAGCTGCCAGCCGGCGGCGGCGAGCGCCTGCTGGGAGGACTCGGTCATCCGCTCGACGGCCTGCCGGAAGATCGCCCGGCCGGCCATCTGGAAGTACTGGTCGCCGTGGGCGGGCTGTTCGTCGGTGGAGCGGGTGCGGGAGCCGCCGGCCGGGACGGTGATCATCTCGCGCTGGTCGCCGTCGGAGCCGAGCACGATCGGCCCGACCGCGCCGGGTTCGTCGGCCCGGCCGGCCCGCAGCACCACGGCGCCCGCGCCGTCGGCGAAGATCACCGCGGTGGAGCGGTCGCCGGGGTTGACGATGGTGGTGAAGGCGTCGGCGGCGATCAGCAGGACCCGGGCGGCCGCGCCGGAGGCGATCAGGCCGCCGGCGGTGGCCAGGCCGTACAGGAAGCCGGTGCAGACCGCGGAGACGTCGAAGGCGGGGACGCCGCCGAGGCCGAGGCGGGCGGCGACCGAGGGGCCGGTGGCCGGGCAGGGGTGGTCGGGGGTGGTGGTGGCCAGCACCACCGCGTCGACCTGGGAGTCGTCGGCGGACTTGAGGGCGCGCAGGCCGGCCTCGACGGCGAGGTCGGAGGTGGCGGTGCCGGGGCCGACGAAGTGCCGGGCGGCGATGCCGGTGCGGGTGCGGATCCACTCGTCCGAGGTGTCCAGCCGGGCGACCAGGTCGGCGTTGGTGACCACGTCGGGCGGCACGTAGCCGCCGACGCCGCAGATCACCGGGTGCCGGTCGGCCGGGTAGCCGGGCCGGCCGGCCGCTTCGGGCAGGCCGACGGTCATATCCCGTCGCCTTCCGAGGAGAGCACCTCGACCGGCAGGCCCATGTAGGCCATCCGGGCCTCGGCCATCTCGTCGGTCCACCGCTCGGCCATGTCGTAGCGCTGCTCGGGGGTGGTGTCGAGGAGGCGGACGCCGGGCCAGACCTCGTAGTCGCCGATCAGGTCGGCGTGCTGGTGCATGCCCTGCTGGAACAGTTCCTCGCGGTGGATGACGAACTCCCGGTCGGGGATCTCGTCCCACAGCTTGACGCCGGCCCGGAGGATCTCCAGCAGCCGCGGCCGGTACTCGGGGTGGGCGGCGACGTGGTCGCGCAGGATGGTGGAGGCGACGGTCAGGTGGCGGATCTCGTCGATCGCGGTGCCCCGGGAGATCTCGCCGGTGGCGGGCGACAGCGGGGTCCACTTGCGCTCGCTGAGTTCGGCGGCGGGGGCGAGGACGCCCTCGATGACGATGGCGAAGACGGCCACCCCGCCGATGAAGTCCCGCTGGTCGCGGACGATGTCGAGGGTGAAGTCCTCGACCGGCTGGAGGACCCGGCGGCGGTAGTCGGCGGCCATGTCGTCGATGTCGCGCAGCAGGGTGGCGGCGGGCAGGCCGAGTTCCACCAGGTGGTTGCGGAACACCCGGGCGTGCCGGGCCTCGTCCACCAACTGCGTGGTGTAGAACTCCAGTTCGGGGATGCCGGGGGCGATCGCCACGTAGTGGGCGAGCAGCCGGGTGGCGATCTCCTCGGAGAGGCCGCGGAAGCCGAACTCCAGCACCAGGGCGTCCCGCAGCGGGCCGGGGGCGCGCAGGAAGTCGGGGACCCCGGCGCTCTCGTGGTGCCCCGTCACCCCGCGGCCGCGCAGGGTGCCCTGGGCGACCTGGGTGATCCAGTACGCGAGGTCGCAGTCGGCGGGCGAGAGGGCGAGCTCCTTGGCCCCGTCGAGCAGGCCGGGAGCCAGGTCCCAGTCGGCCTCGCGGGCCACTGATTCGGTCATGACTGCTGCTTCCCCTTCTCGGATGGTCTGGTGGCGGAGTGGTCGGTGACCGGGAAGAGCTCCCCGACGTACAGGCCGCCCGCGTAGCTGAGCAGCGGGACGCCGAAGTCCTCGGCGGAGGCGCGCACCACCCGGCCGAGCAGCACCTCGTGGTCGCCGACCGGGGTGCGGCCGGCGGTCCGGCAGGTGTACTGGGCGAGCGCGCCGTCCAGCAGCGGGGCGGTGGTGTACGGGTCGTGCCGCCA
Source organism: Kitasatospora setae KM-6054 (assembly GCF_000269985.1). Lineage (NCBI taxonomy): Bacteria > Bacillati > Actinomycetota > Actinomycetes > Kitasatosporales > Streptomycetaceae > Kitasatospora > Kitasatospora setae. Next base: position 3,066,126 of record NC_016109.1, read on the forward strand.
CTGGAGGCCGTCGAACTGGCGGGAGCCCTCGGGCCGGCCGGAGTCGGCGAACCAGCGGGCCAGGCCGCCCTGGTCGCCGTCCAGCACGTTGACCGAGAACCGGCCCTCGGCGACCGCGAGTTCGGCGAGCACCGAGTCGGCCCGCAGGCTGGCGCCGAGGATCAGCGGCCGGTGCGAGACCAGGGTGGCGGTGGAGACGGTGGTGCCGTGCAGGCGGCCCCGGTGGGCCACCGTGAGGACCGCCACCGGCGAGGCCAGGTGGTACAGCGCCCGGCGGCGGCGGACCTCCTCGGGGGGTTCGACCGGGGCCTGGGCGGGCGCGCTCACCGCGCCGCCCCGGCCGGTTCGGGCGCGGCCGCCGGGGTGGCGGCGGCCGCACCGCGGGGGCGGTGGCCGACCGGTACCGGGTCGGAGGCGTGGCCGAGCGGCTTGGGGTGGGCGACCCCGAGGTCGTCCAGCAGCCGCAGGTAGCCGGGCTGCCGGACCGGTTCGAAGGGCAGCGCGAAGGACTTCATGAAGTTGCCGAAGATCCCCCGGTCGCCGAACAGGTGGAACGGCAGCACCAGCAGCGCCCACTCCGGCTTGACCAGCCAGCACCACAGCGCCGCGACGGCGCCCTGGGTGAGCAGGCTGTGCATGGTGTTGTAGAGGACGTAGTACGCCTTGGCGATCGGCTTCCCGCCGGCCCGGCGGAAGGCCAGGGCGCCGGGGATGTAGCCGATCAGGTCGATGTAGAGGAACAGGCCGATCGCGGGCAGCCAGCGGATCTCGTCGAGGTGCCAGACGATCAGGCCGGTGGTGACGGCCAGCGCGGTCAGGTACTCGGCCCGGTGCAGGGCGTGGGTTCTCGGGGTCTCGAACGGGTTTGCCTGGTCCACGGGGTGCCTCCTGTCAGTGGGTGACGCCGGCGACCAGCTCCACGTCGCCGGTCAGCCTGGTCGCGGGGAACAGGCCGGTGACGGCCCAGGCGACGGTCTCCCGGATGACGCGCTCCGCGATCGGGTCGAGGATGCCTTCGAGGCTGGGGATGCCGAAGTCGAAGTCGGCCTCGAAGGCGACGTTGACGTCCGGGCCGGCCTGGGTGAACGTCCACCGGCCGGTGAAGGAGTCGAAGTCGCCGTCGCTCTGCTCGAACTCGAGCTGCAGGCGCTCCGGGAAGAACCGGTCGTCCTCGGTCCAGCGGAGCAGGCCGCTGCGGAAGTGCAGCTCCCAGCTGGAGGAGCCGACCGGCTCGGGCAGGGTGGAGTGCACGGTGGTGGCCCGCACGTGCGGGGCGAGGTCCGGGTAGCGCTCCCAGCGGAGCACCTCAGCGAAGACGTGCTCGGCGCTCTCGCCGCTCACCACCGCGTCCAGGGTCACGTGTCGCACGGTTACTTACCGCCTTCCGGCATCGTGGCCGAGCCCCGGACCAGGTCGAGGGTGGCCTTGTCGAAGGAGTCGAGGAGGAACTCCACGTCGCTGTCGGCCAGGATCGCGGGCGGCGTGAAGCGCACCACCGAGCTGCCGTTCATCGAGTGGTTGGCCACGACCCCGTGGTTGAACAGTTCGATCAGGAGCTCGCCGGCCAGGCCCGCCTCGACCAGCTCCACGCCGATCAGCAGGCCCTGGCCGCGGACGTCCACGACGAGCTCGGGGATGTTGCGGCGGGCGATCTCCTCGATCCGCGGCAGCAGCCGGGCGCCGAGGTCCATCGACCGGGTCACCAGCCGCTCCTCCTGCACGGCGCGCACGGCGCCCTGCACGGCGGCCATCAGCAGCGGCTGCCCGGAGAAGGTCGCGGTGTGGACGTACGGGTCCTTGTCGAAGGGCCTGAACGCCTTGCGGGTGGCGATCGCCGCGGAGACCGGGACGATGCCGCCGCCGAGCGCCTTGCCCGCCAGCAGGACGTCGGGGGTGACGCCCTCGATGTCGGCGCCCCACCACTCGCCGAGGCGGCCGAAGCCGGTCTGCACCTCGTCGAGGATCAGGAAGCCCTCGTACTCGCGGACGGCCTCCTCGACCTGCTTCAGGAAGCCCTTCGGCGGGATGATCACGCCGCCCTCGCCCTGCACCGGCTCGATGATCACCGCGACCTCGCCGGGGTGCGCGGCCAGTTCGGCGCGCAGCGCGTCGATGTCGCCGAACGGCAGGTGCAGGACGTCCGGGATGAGCGGGCGGAACGGCGCCTGGTAGACCTCCTTGGCGGTGGCCGACAGCGCGCCCAGGGTCTTGCCGTGGTAGCCGCCCTTGAACGAGACGGTGCGCTTGTGGCCGTTGGCGCGGGCCAGCTTCAGGCCGGTCTCGACCGCCTCGGCGCCGGAGAGCGCGAAGTGCACCCGGTCCAGGCCGGCCGGGGTGATCGCGGTGAGCGCCTCGGCCGCGCGGGCCACCGTCGGCTCCAGCAGGATGCGGGTGGCCGTCGGGTGGGTGTGCAGTTGGCGGGCGACCTCCTCGACCACGATCGGGTGCCGGGCGCCCATGATGAACACGCCGTAGCCGCCCGCGTTGAGGAAGCGCTCGCCGTCGCTGGTGGTCAGCCAGGCGCCGGAGGACTCGACCTCCATGTGGCTGCCGAACAGCTCGGCCAGGGTGGCCCGGCCCTTGCTCAGGTGGGCCCGGTAGAGGCCGAGGATCTCCTCCTCGGTGTCGACCCTGGGTTCCAGCACGGTAGTCATCGATCAACTCGCTTTCGGGACGACGGGTTTCAGGAGAGCACCAGCGGGTCGCCGGAGAGGTAGGAGAGCAGCGGCCCGGCCGCGGCGGCCCGGGACGGCGGGTGGAAGGCGAGCGGGCGCAGCGCGATGGCCGTCCGGGAGTGGTCGGAGGAGCGGATGAAGTCCAGTCCGCCGAGCAGTTCCAGCGCCTGGTCGGCGATCGCCGTGAGGTCGCGCTGCACCGCGTAGCGGGCGACCAGCACCTGGGCGACGGCCTCCTCGCCGCTCACGCCGTCGGCGACGGCGCGGGCGGCGCCCTCCAGCAGCGCGGCGGCGGCCTCGGTGCGCAGCACCAGTTCGGCCCGGTCGGCGACGCCGCCGCGGTCGCGCCGCAGCACCTCCTCGACCAGGCCGGAGGCGGCGCCGAGGTAGCCGGCCGAGATCAGCAGCTCGAACCAGGCGAAGCCGGCGTTCTGCAGGTCCTCGATCCGGTCCGGGTCGTCCGCGGCGGTGCGGATCACCAGTTCCTCGGGGACGAACACGGCGGACAGCTGGACCTCGTCGCTCTCGGCGGCGGCCAGCACGTCGTTGCCCCAGAACGGGTGGACGCTCAGCCCCGGGGTGTCGGCGCGGACCAGGGCCAGCGCCAGCTCCGGGGTGCCGTCGTCGCCGGGCACCGCGATGGACGCGGTCAGCAGGTCCATCGAACGGGCCAGGCTGCAGGGCTTCTTGGAGCCGTTGAGCCGGTAGCCGTGCGGGACCCGGTCGGCGGTGACGGCCGGGGTGAGGATGTTCTGCTGGGTGCGGCCCTCGGCCCAGCCGGAGGCCATCAGGCGCTGCTCGGGGACGACGCCGTGCAGCAGTTCGAGCTGCTCGGCGGTCAGCCGGCCCGGGCCGTCGGCCAGGGCGTACAGCATCGCGGCGGTGAAGTGGTGCATGGTGACGGCGGCGGCCAGCGAGGGCGAGAGCGCGCCCAGGGCGCGCTGCGCCCGGACGGCCTCCAGCGGGTCGGCGCCGAGACCGCCGTACTCGGCGGGGATCAGCAGGCCGACGCCGCCATGCCGGCGGAACAGGTCGATCACCGGGCTGCCGGGGGCCTCGCGCTCGGCGTACGGCAGTTCGCCCAGGGCCTTGGCCAGACCCGGGTGGTACCGCTCGGACACCTCGCGGGCGACATCGAGTGAACGCATCGGAAGGGCACCTCTGTCAGGGGTGGTGGGCGGTGGGGGTCAGGATCCGAAGACCGCTTGGCGCGGGCTGACGTCGTGGGCGATGGAGACGCCCTGGATGTGCGAGGTCTTGAGCATCGGGTAGTTGGCCTCGCCGTACACGCCGCCGGTCAGGCCGGTGCCGCCGTGGCTGGGCAGGTAGGGCAGGAACCCGATGTGCGAGTCGTTGACCTTCAGCAGGCCGCCGTTGGTGACGCGCTGCACGAAGGCGTTGATCACCCGGGCGGACTTCGCCCACAGCGAGTTGCGCAGCCCGTACTCGTTGGAGTTGACGAAGTCGATGAAGCTGTCCAGGAGTTCGTCGTTCGGCCGGACCTCCGGGACGACGATCGGCAGCAGCGGGAAGAAGGTCTCCTGCTTGACCACGTCGTACTCGCGGGCGCCGGCCAGCCCGTCCACCCGCACCACGGTGGGCTGCAGGAAGACGCCGGTCTCCGAGGGGGTGCCGTCGAGTTCGGTGCGCTGCCCGCCGGTGACCAGGGTGGCCCCCCGGTCGAGGGCCTGGTTGAGCAGGGTGAAGAACTTCTCGGAGCGGCGGACCGGCGAGAGCAGCACGCCCTCGTCCTCCGGGTAGCCGGGGCGGACGTCGGCGACCTGCCGCTTCACCTCCTCGATCAGCTCGTCGGCGATCGCCGGGTGCGCCAGCACGTAGTTGGGCACCATGCAGATCTGGCCGGAGCCGTAGAAGGACTCGGTGATCGCCTCGGCCGCGTACTTGAGGTCCGCGCCCTCCCAGACGATGATGCCGTCGTTGCCGGCCAGTTCGAGGATCGGCTTGGTGCCGGTGGCCACGCACTGCTCCTGGAAGCGCAGGCCCTCCTGGCTGCCGCCGATGTAGAAGATGTCGTTGACCAGCGGGCTGGACACCCAGCGGTCCAGGGTCTGCTTGGGGTTGGAGCAGACCACGTTGAGCACTCCGGGCGGGGCGCCGAGCTCGTCCAGCAGCGGGGCGACCACGTCGCGCAGCACCCACAGGGTGGACAGCGCGATGGAGCGCGGGGCGCGGACCACGACCGCGTTGCCGGCCATCAGGGCCAGCACGGCGAGCGCCGCGGAGGGCGCGGGGGCGTTCTGCGGCGGGTTGAAGCCGACCACGCCGTCGGGCTGCCGGCGGACGATCAGGCGCCGTCCGGCGTGCTCGAACTCGGTGTGCATCCGCTGGCGGTACCAGTAGATGGACTCCTCGCTGTACACCTGGAGCAGGCAGGACAGCTCCCAGCGGGCCAGCCGCACCGGGTGCGCCTCGGCCACCAGCATGTCCACGAACTCGTCCTGGCGGCGCAGCAGTTCCTCGCGGAACCGGGTGCCCAGGCGCATCCGCCGCTCCAGCGGCACCGCGGCCCAGCCGGGCGCGGCGGCCGCGGCGGCCTCGCTGGCCAGGTCGATGGCCTCGTCCGAGGCGATCGCGCAGCGGCCCACCACGTAGGGGTGCTGGGCGGCCTCGGTGTTGTCCTCGTCCTGTTCGAGCGCACGCTTGAGGCTGACGCTGGTGAACACGTCCTCCAACAGGGAACGCGAACTCACCGTGTAGACCCAGCCGTCGCCTTCCAGGTCCTTTCCGCCGATGAAGAGCTTGTAGCTTTTCAGCGGCTTTTCCCGAGAGGTGTTCTCCAGCGTCATCATCAGCCTTTCCGCAGAATTCCGCCGAGATTTTTCGGACCCGAGTCGATGCGATGATGACATCGGGTTCTGACGCCTTCCTGACATGAATCTGATGCCGGGAATGGAATGGTTTCCCCCCTCCGGTCAGGCCAGTGCGGCACTGATCCAGTCCCGGAGTTCGTCGGGATCCATCCGGTCGAGGCCCGCCGCGGCCTCCGCGACCGAGCGGTCGCCGCCGTGCTCGGTGAACTTCTCCCGCATCAGCTCGGCGTGGTGGGCCCGGGTGTGCGGCCCCGCCGCCGCCAGCGGGACGAGGCGCTCGCGCACCGCGCTGCGGCCGTCGGTGAGCCGGACGGTGATCCGCGCGCCGGTGGCCTTGGCGGCGCTGGTGAAGTCGCCCGCCGGGCGGGAGTTGGCGGCCGCGACGGCCCGGGCCGCCTCGTCCTCGCCGGCGAACTCGCGCAGCCACGGCTCGGCGTCCGGCCCGGCCTGGCGCAGCGCCTCGCCGAACGGCGCCTCGGAGGCGAACAGCGCCCGGGTCAGCTCCGGGTCGTGCACCAGCCGGACCTTCTCGGCGACCGCCCAGCGGCCCCGGTCGTTGAGCAGCGGCGCCCCGAAGTCGTTGACGGTCAGGCCGCCGGTCAGCAGCGCCGTCGCCACCGGGTACGGGGTGTGCAGCACCAGCGCGCCGATCGGCGAGCCCGGCCCGACCACGTAGCCGGCCGCCTTGCGCCCGGCGAACAGGGTGTACAGCGAGACCTCGACCACCACCTCGGCGACGTCCTCGGGGCGGATCGGGCCGAGGTCGCGGCGCAGGTCGGCGGCGCAGTCGACGGCCGCGTCGATCCCGGGCCCGCCCGGGTGCAGCTTGAAGGAGAGCGTCTCGGTGTGCCAGCGCTCGCCGAGCCCGGCGTTGACGGCGTCCGGCAGCGGCACGGCGGAGAAGCGGTCGAGGAACCCGTCCGGGTGCTCGACGATGTCGGCGGCCCCGCGCAGCCCGACCCGGGCCCCGTCGCAGGCGTCCATGCCGGTGCGCACCGGGGTGAAGGAGTTGAACAGCCGGGCGTCGCTGGCCAGGAAGGCCCGCATCAGCGGCCAGTTGGGCATCGCGAAGGCCAGGCCGAGCGCGTTGGTCCACACCGCGTCGTCGGCGCCCTCGGCGTGCAGCCGCCCGCACACCGAGCCGGCCAGGTGGGTGTGCACGGCGCTGTGCCCGCGCAGCGGGCCCAGGGTGGCGGCGGCGGTGATCCGGGCCGCGCACTCGTTGGCGGCGACCACGGCGGCCAGCAGCGCCGCCCCGTCCAGGCCGCGGGCCCGGGCGAAGGCCAGCGGCACCGCCACCGTCGAGTTGGACAGGTGGCCCGCGTACGCGGTGTCGTCCAGGTTCAGGTACGAGCCGAGGCCCGCCAGCACGCAGGCCCCGACCCTCGGGTCGGGCTGCAGCGGCGGGCCGAAGGCCTCGATCAGCCGGCGCCCCAGGTGGTGGTCGGCGCCGGCCCGGATCGAGGCGAGCTGCGACAGCACCTGGCTGGCCGCCAGCGAGCGCACCCGCTCCGGTATGTCCTCCGGCCGCAACCAGGCGGCCCAGGCGGTGAGTTCCTTGAGCACGGGCATGTACGGGGCTCCCCCGGTTCGGCGGTGGCGCCGCCCCGGGCCGGCCCCGGGGCGGCCGGTCCAGACGTTCCCTCAGACCGCGGCGAGCGCCGCGGCCCCCCACACCGGCAGCACGCCGGGCAGCACGCCCAGCGTCATCGAGCTCCAGTGGGGCGGCTGCAGCTCGCCGTCGTGCTCGAACACCAGCGGGCGGCCGTCCAGCCGCTCCACGGTGATCCGCCGGCCCCGGGCGTACACGACGCCGGGCAGCTCCAGGTGCTCGGCCCGCTCGGTCAGCGCGGGCACGTCGGCCGGGTCGACCTCGGCGCCGATCACGCACACGTCCAGCAGGCCGTCGTCCAGCTCGGAGTGCGGCAGCACCCGGTAGCGGCCGCCGCGGTGCTGCCCGCCGCCGACGTTCGCCAGCACGGTGGGCCCCTGGTGCACGACCGTGCCGTCCACCAGCACCCGGCCCGGGTACGGGGTGAACGCCGCCGCGGTCTCCGCGAACGCCTGCGCGTACCGGGCCCGCCCGGCCAGCGGGATCCGCCGGGCCGTGACCAGCGCCTCGGCGATCACGCCCGAGCAGGCGCCCAGCAGCACCAGGTGGCCGCTCTCGGCGACCCGGCCCAGGTCCAGCCGGCGCAGCCGGGCACCGGGGCCGGCGGCGAGCACCGCGCCCAGCGCCTCGGTCCACGGGCGTTCGCCCCAGAGCATCTTGTAGCCCGAGTTGCCGGTGCCGGCCGGGACGATCGCCAGGGCGGCGGGCGCGCCGGTCGCGCCCCGGGTCATCCCCTCGACGACCTCCCGCACCGTGCCGTCGCCGCCCACCGCCACCACCAGGTCGGGCGCGGGACCGCCGCCGTACAGCGCCCTGCGCACCGTCCGTTCGGCGTCGCCCCGGTACTCGGTGCGGTGCAGCGCCACCTCGGGGAGCGACCCCCGGCACACGGCCAGCACCTCACGGACCAGTTCCTCCCCGGTGGTACCCGCAGCCGGGTTGGCCACCACCAGGGCCCGTCGGGGAGCGAGCGTCACAGCCATTCCAGCCTCTCCGGCACCTCACGCGGAAACGGCCGCCCGCCCCGAACGGGCAGGACGGCCGCTGCTGACGCGGAGAGGGCAGGATTCGAACCTGCGAAGGCGGTAAAACCCGACCCGGACCGAAACCCGAGCCCCCGATCAACCACTCCGGGCACCTCTCCCAAACACACAGCCCTACGCGGAGAGGGCAGGATTCGAACCTGCGAAGGCGGTAAAACCCGACCCGGACCGAAACCCGAGCCCCCGATCAACCACTCCGGGCACCTCTCCCAAACACACAGCCCTACGCGGAGAGGGCAGGATTCGAACCTGCGAAGGCGGTAAAACCCGACCCGAGCCGAAACCCGAGCCCCCGATCAACCACTCCGGGCACCTCTCCCAAACACACAGCCCTACGCGGAGAGGGCAGGATTCGAACCTGCGAAGGCGGTAAAACCCGACCCGGACCGAAACCCGAGCCCCCGATCAACCACTCCGGGCACCTCTCCCAAACACACAGCCCTACGCGGAGAGGGCAGGATTCGAACCTGCGAAGGCGGTAAAACCCGACCCGAGCCGAAACCCGAGCCCCCGATCAACCACTCCGGGCACCTCTCCTCGATCCCTTTCCGGTCTCCCGTTCCGGTCTCGACGAGAAGAACTCTGCCCGACCCCGCTGACATCCCGCTGACGAAGTACTGACGCTTCCAAAGGCCCTTCCGAAACCCCTTTCCCGACCTATTTGGCAGGTGCTCTACTCTTCTCGTCCCACTACCCGAGAAAGGAATTCCGCGATGACCACGGCTGTCACCGCCACATCCCCCGGGCAGGTCCTGGAGGCCGTCCGCCGGCACACGCAAGCCGAGAATCCGAGTTCGTTCCTGGCACTGAACAGCGGCAACGAGCTGTTCACCGAGCCGGGCCTGGACGGTGTGGTGGTCTTCCGCCGCACCGGCCGCTTCGCGGTGCAGTTCGGCGGCCCGTTCGCCGCCGAGGGCGACTACGCGCCGCTGCTGGAGGCGTTCCGCGCCCGGGTCCGGCAGGAGGGGCGGAGCCTGGTCGCCGTGCAGTTGCAGCGGCACGACGCCGAGGCGTACGCCGCGCGGGGCTTCACCGTGAACCAGATCGGCGCGTCCTGGGCGGTGCACCTGCCGGAGTTCTCGCTGCGCGGGACCCGGTTCATGCAGCTGCGCAACAAGATCTCCCGGGCGCTGCGCAACGGGCTGCGGGTGACCGAGGTCGAGCCGGGCGACTGGGCCTCGGCGATCGAGGGCATCGACCGGCAGTGGCTGGGCTCGAAGGGCGAGGACGTCCACCAGTTGGAGTTCCTGGTGGGCCAGCTCGGCGGGGAGGCGCAGCAGCACCGCCGGCTGTTCCTGGGGACGATCGACGGCGCCCCGGTGGGCTACATCTCGTACTCGCCGGTGTACGGCGCCCGGGCGGGCTGGATGCACGACCTGAGCCGCCGGATCCCGGGCGGGTCGCCGGGGTTGATGGAGGCGATCAACTCGGCGGCGATCGACCTGTTCCGCTCGGAGGGCGTCGAGTGGCTGCACTTCGGCTTCACGCCGTTCACCGGGCTGGCCGAGGAGCGCGAACTGCCGGGCCACAGCCCGTCGTTCCGCTGGCTGATGCACTTCCTGTGGGAGCACGGCGCGGCCGTGTACCCGGCGCAGACCCAGCTCGCCTACAAGGAGAAGTGGGCGCCGGACACGGTGCTGACCGAGTACGTGGCGTTCGACGGCCCCGCGTCGCTGCCCGCGTTCGCGCACATCTTCCGCGCCTGCGGCGCGTTCTGACGTCCCCCGTCCACCCGTTCCGTAGGAGGTACCGATGTCCGAGCAGTCCACCGAGGCCCTGCGGCAGTCGCTGGTCGAGTCCTTCATGGCGATCGTCGGCGCCCCGGACGACCCGGAGGTCGCCGAGGCGGCCGACCGGGTGGTCCGGGAGCTGGACGCCCGGCTGGCCGCCGAGAGCTGAACCGGCAGGTCAGGGGCGCGCCGCCGCGGGCCGGGTCAGCGGCCGATCAGGGGGGCGTCAGCTCCCGGTCGGATGCTGGTGCGGCGGGCGCGCGGTGCCGTGTTCGCCCCGTCCACGGCCCGGGCAGCGCACCCCGGCCGCTTCACCTTCTTCGTGTCGTGCCCCGCGGTCGGGCCGTCTCCGCCGTCCGCCGCGACCGGGTGCGCCTGATTCTGGGAGCCCACGCAATGCAGACTCCACGCGTCACCACGGACACCCCGGGCGGTGCCACCCCGCTGGACACCCGCCGGGCCCGCGCCGGGCGCGGCGCGGCCGGCACTGCCACCGCCCCGGCCGGCAAGGGGGCGTCCGCGTCCTTCTCCGAGCTGCTCCAGCGGGTGAAGGCCGAGGGCCTCCTGGACCTGACGCCCCGCTGGTACTACGGCCGGATCTCCGTCAACACCGCGATGATCGTCGGCGGCCTGGCGGCCTTCGCGCTGATCGGCGACTCCTGGTGGCAGCTGCTGGTCGCCGCCTGGATGGGCCTGTGCGGCGCGCAGAGCGCCTTCATGTGGCACGAGGCCGGCCACAAGGCGATGTTCCGCAGCCGCTGGACGGCCGACGTGGTCGGCTACTTCCACGCCAACCTGGTCAACGGCGTCAGCTACGGCTGGTGGGTCAACCACCACAACCGCCACCACAGCCACCCCAACCACCTGGACCTCGACCCCGACATCGGCCGCCGCACGGCGATCTTCGACATCAAGCAGTACGCCACCCGGACCGGGGTGCAGCGGTTCGTGGTGCGCTACCAGAGCGTGCTGTTCTTCGTGCTGCTGACCCTGGAGGCCTTCAAGATGAACCGCACCGCGGTGCGGGCCATCGTGAAGGGCGACACCAAGCGCCCGGTGCTGGAGACCACCCTGCTGGTGGTGCGGGCCGCGTTCTACCTGAGCCTGGTGTTCTGGCTGCTGCCGCCGGGCCTGGCGGTGGCGTTCCTGCTGGTCCAGCACGCCGTGCTGGGCGTCTACTTCGGCATGATCTTCGCCCCGAACCACAAGGGCATGGAGATCCGCGACGGCGAGGAGGAGACCCTGGACTGGCTGGAGCGCCAGGTCCTCACCTCCCGCAACATCACCCCGTCCCCGCTGATCGACTTCCTGTACGGCGGGCTGAACTACCAGATCGAGCACCACCTGTTCCCGGCGATGCCGCAGAAGCACCTGGCCCGTGCGCGGGTGCTGACCATGGAGTACTGCGCCGAGCGCGGCATCCCGTACGTCGAGATGGGCTTCTGGGCCTCCTACAAGGAGGTCGCCGGCTTCCTGCACGAGGTCAGCGCGCCCGTCCGGCGCGGCGAGGGCGACGCGGCCGCGGCCGCCCGCCTGGCCTGACCGCCCGTCACCCGTCCCGTTCCACCGTCACCCGTGTTCCCGCGGCGCCCCGGCCGGTCCCGGCCGGGGCGCCGCGGTGGGAGGAGCCCCCTCATGCTCGACCAGCAGACCAGACAGGCCCGCCCGGCCGTCCCGGACTCGATCGGCGCGCGGCTGGACCGCGCGCCGATCGGCCCCGTCCACCGCAGGCTGACCGCGATCATCGGCGTCGGCCTGCTCTTCGACACCTTCGAGAACAACCTGTCCGGGGTGATCTCGAAGGTCCTGCAGCACGACTTCGCCTTCAACGGCACCACCCTGAAGCTGGTGCTGGCCTCCGCGTTCGTCGGCCAGTTCGTCGGCGCGCTGCTGCTCGGGCGGCTGGCCGACCGGGTCGGCCGGCGCACCGCGTTCCTGGTCAACCTGGCGCTGTACTCCGGGTTCTCGCTGCTGGGCGCGTTCTCGCCGAACGCGGAGTGGCTGATCGCGACCCGGTTCCTGGCGGGCGTCGGCATCGGCGCCGAGCAGGCCCTGTCGGACTGCTACCTGGCGGACGTGCTGCCCGCGAACCGGCGCGGCCGGTTCACCGCCTGGGCGTACACGATCGCGTTCTGCGGGGTGCCCGCGGTGGGCTTCGCCGCGCTGTGGCTGGTGCCGCTGTCGCCGCTGGGGATCGCGGGCTGGCGCTGGCTGTTCGTGCTGGGCTCGCTCGGCTCGGCGGTGGTGTGGGTGCTGCGCCGGCAGCTGATCGAGTCGCCGCGCTGGCTGGCCGCGGTGGGCCGCCGGGAGGAGGCCGAGCGGCTGACCGCGCTGCTGGAGGGCCGGGCCCCGGGCGAGCCGCCCGCGACCCCCGCCGTCCCGGACGCGCCGGCGCCCCGGGTGCGGGTGCGGGCGGTGTTCTCGCCCCGGTTCCTGCGCCGCACCGTGATGCTGTGGCTGTTCTGCGTGCTGTCGGTGGTCGGCTACTACGGCTTCGGGACGCTGGCCCCGCAGATCCTCGCCGCGAAGGGCTACGGCGTGGTGGCGGGCCTGGGCTACACCGCGGCGTCGTTCCTCGGCTACCCGCTGGGCTCGCTGCTGTCGGTGCCGATCATGGAGCGGATGGAGCGCAAGCTGCTGGCCGCGCTGTCGGCGTCCGTGATGGCGCTGGCCGGCCTGGGCTTCGGCTTCGCGAACGGCGCGGCCTCGGTGGTGGTGTGCGGCGTGCTGTACACGCTGGCGAGCAACGTGTTCTCCACCGTCTCGCACGTGTACCTCGCCGAGCAGTACCCGACGGCGATCCGGGCGGCGGCCTCGGGCACCGCGTACTCGCTGTCGAAGCTGAGCGCGGCCGCGCTGCCGTTCGTCCTGCTGCCGGTGCTCCAGCAGCACGGCGCGGGGGCCCTGTTCGGGGTGATCGCGGCGGCGATGGCGCTCCTCACGCTGACCGTGCTGACGCTCGGGCAGCGCACCACGGGCCGTCCGGTGGACCACTGACGGGTCCGGCCCGGCCGCGGGGCGGCGGGGCAGCGGCGAGACGCCCGGCCGGGGCTCCCGGCCGGGCGTCTCGCGCGAGCGGGCCCGGCGTTCCGCAGCCGGGCCGGGGTACCGGGCCGGGGTACCGGGCCGGGGTGCCGCCGCTCCCCGGCCCGGCCGCCCGCGGGGCTCCGGACGGGGAGTCCCGCGGGCGCCGGACTCCGCTCCGCCCGGGCGGCCGCCTCCGCCCGGGCCCGGGGCGTCCGGGTTCAGGCGGAGGCGCCGGCCTCGCTCGCCAGGTAGGCGGCCATCGCGGTCACCGTGGGGTGGTACTCCCAGGCGATCGCCGGCTCCAGGTAGAGGCCGAACTTCTCCTCGATGTCGCCGAACAGGCTGAGCGCGGCGACCGAGTCGAGGCCGCACTCGATGAACGGCATGTCGGGGTTGATCTCGTGGCGGGGCCGGGAGAGGGACTCGCTGAGCCGGTCGATCAGCCAGCCGCGGATCTCAGTCTCGGCCTGGTCACCGGGCAACGGTCGGGACGCTGTCATCGATACTCCTTCGCAGTGGCATCTCCCCCGCAGCGTGCACCCGGGAGCTGGAGGGCCGCTGGAGGGGCCCTGGACGGACCCCGGTGGCACGCTACGGCGCACGCGTCGAGCCCGCCTCGGGTCCGGGTGGACCCGAGGCGGGCTCGGAACTGGCGCGGAACGGGCGTGGGACGGGCGCGGAACGGGCCGGCCGGGGTGCTCAGCCGACCAGGCGGTCGGCCTCCAGCACCCCGGCGGAGACCGGGTCGAGGCGCGGGTCGGCGGCGAGCACGGCGTTGTGCAGCCGCTGGACGCGGTTGGACGGCTCGATGCCGAGCTCGCGGATGAGCGTCTCGCGCAGCCGCCGGTAGGTCTCCAGCGCCTGCCAGGCCCGGCCGGACCGGTACTGCGCCAGGATCAGCTGCGCGTGCAGGCCCTCGTGCATCGGGTGGCGGGCGGACAGCACGGTCAGTTCGCCGAGCAGCGCGGCGTGCCGGCCGAGCCGGAGGTCGGCGCCGATCCGGCCCTCCAGGGCGGACAGCCTGGCCTCCTCCAGCCGCATCACCTCGATCTCCAGGACCGGGCCGATGTTGACGTCGACCAGGACCGGGCCGCGCCACAGGTCGAGGGCGCGGCAGAGCAGCAGCGAGGCGCTCTCGTCGTCGCCCTGGTCGAGGGCGGCCCGGCCGAGCGCGGCGAGGCGCTCGAACTCGCTGCTGTCGACCTCGCCCGGCTGGACGTCCAGCAGGTAGCCGCCGTAGCGGGTGGCCAGCACGTCCTTGGCGGCGGCGGGCGAGCCGAGGGCCTGGGTGAGCAGCCGGCGGAGCTGGAGGATGTAGGTCTGCAGGGTGGTGGCGGCCGATCGGGGCGGCGCCTCACCCCAGATCTCCTCCATCAGGGTCTGCGCGGTGACGACCTGGTTGGCCTGGAGCGCCAGAAGCGCCAGGATCTGCCTCGGCTTGGCCGCGCTCGGAACGAAAGGGCTTCCCAGGTGCTCAGCGGTGAACGGTCCCAGAAGACTGATCTGCACGGTTGATCCGCCTCCTCTCCAGTGGCGGGCGGACGGATGGGTTCCCTGGAGCTTGGCACGCGGACCCGTCCCGACAACAGTGAGATCCTCACGGATTCGGGCGGGAATCCGGAACGCCGGGCACATGAGATATTCACGCGCAAGGCGTGAGGGAACCACTGTTCCGACCGGGTGGGCGTCACGGAGGATTCCCTCCCGTACGAACACCTGTCCTCCGGTCAGCAAGTCCCCATCCCAAGGAGAACGTCCGTGCTCGCCACCGTCCCGCGTCCGATACCGTCCACCCGGCACCTGGAGTCCGACTGGCGTTTCGCCGAACTCGTCGTTCGGACCCACCTGGAGCCCGGTCTCCGCCTGCGCTACCTGGAGGAACCCGCCGAGGTCCTGGCCGAGTTCGGGCTCTCGCTGCCCGAGGGCGCCACCGCGCCGGTGCTGCCCGGCGGCGGCGCCCGTTCCGAGAACCCCTGGGCGGACGCCTGTCCGACCGCGCTGAGCTTCACCATCGAGGGCAACTGAGGTGGGGGCCGGGGTCCTTCCTCCCGTCGGCTTCAAACGGCACCTGCGCGCCGAGGTGGTGGTCGGCGAGGGGACCTTCCTGATCTCCGAGCGCGGCACCACCCGGCTCCGGGGCCGGCTGCTGGAGTCGCTGGCACCGCTCCTGGACGGCACCCGCGACCTGCGGGAGCTGGTCCGGGACAGCTCCGACGGGTCGGCCGCCGAGATCGGCAACCTGGTCGGGTCGCTGTCCAGCGCCGGTCTGCTGTCCTTCCGCGGCAGCGTGCCGCGGCAGGCCGACGGCCGGGCGGAGGGCTTCTGGGAGGCCGCCGGGCTGGACGGTCCGGCGACCGTCCGCGCGCTCGCCGACGCCCGGGTGCGGGTGGTCGGCGCCGACGGGACGGACCCCGGCCCCACCGCCGCCTTCGAGGCGGCCGGCCTGCGCGTCACGGACGCCACCGACGCGGACCTGACGGTGGTGCTCTGCCGCGACTACCTGTCCGGCGCGCTGGCGGCCGTCGAGGCGGAGCGCCGGGCGGCCGGCGGTGCCTGGATGCTGGCCCGGACCGGCGGCACCGAGATCTGGACCGGCCCGTTCTTCGACCCCCGGGACGAGGCCGCCGCCTGCTGGCACTGCATGGCGCACCGGTTACGGGACAACCGCCCGGAGGACCTGACGGTCCAGCGGGCGCTCGCCCTGACCGACCCGCCGACCTGCCCGGAGGCGTCGCTGCCCTCGACCCGGGCGCTCGGCCTGCACCTGGCGGCGGTCCGCGCCCAGCAGTGGCTGGCCGGGCTGCGCGAGCCGGGCCACCAGTCGATCCACACCTTCGACCTGCTCCGCCCGGCCGTCGCGCGCCACGCCGTGCTGCGCGACCCGCGCTGCCCGTCCTGTTCCGGGCCCGCCGCGGCCGCCGCGCACCCCGGGCCGCCCCGCCCCGTGGTGCTGCGTCCGGTGCCCAAGGCGTCCCGGGCCGGCAACGGGCACCGCGCCCTGACGCCGCAGCAGGTCCTGGACCGCTACGGCCACCTGGTCAGCCCGGTCTCCGGGCTGATCGGCCGGATCAGCCGGGCCGCGCACTGCCCGGACGGCGTGCACTCGTACGTCGCCCAGTCCGCGCTCGCCCCGGTCGGCCGCTCCCCGCTGCGCCGGATCTCCGGCGGCAAGGGCGCCACCGAGCTGGACGCCCGGGTCAGCGCCCTGTGCGAGGCGCTGGAGCACCGCTCCGGCGCGCTGCACGGCGGCGAGCCGCGGGTCCGCGCCACGCTGCGCGAGCTGGGCGACCGGGCCCTGCACCCGAACACCTGCCAGCTGTACGACGAGCGGCAGTTCGCCGACCGGGAGCGCTGGAACGCCGACCACTCGCTCTACCAGTACGTCACCGAGCGGTTCGATCCGGACGTGCCGGTCGACTGGTCCCCGGTGTGGTCGCTGACCCGGCGGCGCGAGGTGCTGCTGCCGACCGCGCTCCTCTACTACGGGCCGCACCCGCCGGGGACCGGCGCCCGCTGGGCCAGGGCCGACTCCAACGGCTGCGCGGCCGGCAGCAGCCTGGAGGACGCGATCCTGCAGGGCTTCCTGGAGCTGGTCGAACGGGACGCGGTCGCGCTGTGGTGGTACAACCGCACCCGGCACCCCAGGGTGGACCTGGCGGCGCTGGGCGACCCGTGGCTGGACCAGGCCCCGGCCACCCACCGGCGGCTGGGCCGCCGGCTGTGGGCCCTGGACCTCACCGCCGACCTGGGCGTGCCGGTGGTGGTGGCGGTCTCCGCGCGGACCGGGGGCGGGCCGCAGCAGCTGTCCTTCGGCTTCGGCGCGCACTTCGACCTGGTGACGGCCGCGCGCCGGGCCGTCGCCGAGTGCGAGCAGCTGCTGCCCGCCGCCGCGGCGGCCGGGCGGGGCCGGACGGACGGCGTGCTGGCCGACCCGGTGGCCCGGGCCTGGTTCGGCGGGGCCACCACCGAGGCCCACCCGTACCTGCTGCCCGACCCGGCGGCCGCCCCGTCCGGCCCCGGCCGCTGGCCGTGGCCCGCGTCCTCCTGCCTCAAGCAGGACGTGGAGACCGCCGAACGGCTGGTCGCCGCGCACGGCATGGAGCTGCTGGTGCTGGAGCAGACCCGCCCCGAGATCGGCCTGCCGGTGGTGCGGGTGCTGGTCCCCGGGCTGCGGCACTTCTGGGCGCGGTTCGCCCCCGGACGGCTGTTCGACGTGCCGGTGCGGCTGGGCCGGCTCGCCGAACCGACCCCGTACGAACGGCTCAACCCCGTCCCGCTGTTCCTCTGAGCTGAGGCTTTCGCCCGGCTCCAGCGGTGCTCCAGCGGAGCCGGGCATCCTCGGTGGCTCGCATCGATCCGGTCGCCCGACGACCGCCCGGCACGAGGAACACGGATGGATCGGCCCCCGGCGGACAAGCCACTGGACGTACGGCACTTCTGGTCGCTGCGCGAGGACGTGGCGGCGGACTTCGACGGGCCGGACGGCGACACCCTGCTGCACCACCGGTGGGGCACCGTCCGGCTCGACCGGCCCGACCCGGTGGCCCGGGAGGCGCTGCGGCGGATGGCGTTCGGGCCGATCTCGCTGTCCAACGTGCTGGCCGGGGCCGACCCCGGCGCGGAGCGGCGGCTGGCCGAACTGCTGGAGCGGATCGCGCCGCTGACGATCCGTTCGGTCGGCCTCGACGACTCCGAGGTGCCGCTGCTGTCGCTGGTGCCGATCGCGGCGGAGGCCCGGCTGGACGATGCCGTCCGCCCGGGGACGGTGGTGCGGCTGTCGCGGTTCACCGTGCTGTCCGCCGGCGAGCGGGGACTGCTCGCGCAGTCCCCGCTGTCGCTGTTCCGGGCGCACAGCCACCGGCCCGCCGCGGCCGCGCTGCTGGCCGGGATCGGCCGGGCGGTCGCGCCGGACGAGCTGGCCCGCGAGACCGGCCTGCCCGAGCCGGCCGTCGACGCGGTGCTGCGCCTGCTGCTGGCCGCCGGGCTGGCGGTGGCCGGCCACCGCCGGAAGGAGTGCGAGCCGGCCCGCTTCGCCGAGGACGCCGACCCGGTGCTGTCCCTGTGGACGCCCACCGACCTGATGTTCCACACCCGTTCGACCACCGGTCGGCACGACGGGGACTTCGGGGCGACCTTCGCCCACACCGGCCGGATCGGGCCCGCGCCCGCGGTCCGGCCGCTGCCGCCCGGCCCCCGGATCGCGCTGCCGCCGGTGCCGGACGCCCCGGCCCGGGCCGAGCTGTTCGCGCTGCTGGACCCGGGGCTCCCCGACCCGGCGCCGGGCGGCGGCCCGCTGCCGCTGGAGCGGATCGGCGCCCTGCTGCACCGGGCCGCCCGGGCCCGCGCGGTGCGCCCCGACCCGGTGGGCCCGGCCGGCCACCAGATCAGCACCCGCCCCTACCTCGGCCTGGGCGGCACCCACCCGCTGGAGCTGTACCTGTCCGCCTGGTCCTGCCCCGGGCTGGCGCCCGGCACCTACCACTACGACCCGCTCGGCCACCGGCTGACCCTGGTCAACGACTCCCCCGCGGACCTGGCGACGCTGCTGGACTGCACGGGAGTGGCGGCGGGCCTGTCCTGCCGCCCGCCGGCCGTGGTCACCTGGACCGCCCGGTTCGCCCGCTCCGCGTGGAAGTACAGCGGCCAGCCCTACTCGCTGGTGCTGCGCGAGGCCGGCGCGGCCCTGCAGGTGCTCTGCCTGGCCGCCGCGGTGCTCGGGCTGGCCGCCGTCCCGGTCGGCACCAGCGACATCACGGCGGGCAGCGGGGCGATCGGCACCGACTGGCGGCTGGAGTCGCCGGTGGGCCAGGCGGTGCTCGGCCCGGCCGCGTCCTGACGCCCGGACGGCCCAACCCCCGCTGCCCGGAAGCTTTCTGATGCCCAGCCAGCCGGACCCCCGCCACCCGGCCGGGCGGACAGGCATCCGCGATCCGCCTCGTCCGGGGCCCCGACCCCGTAGGCTCGGATGGGTTCTGTCCGAGTCGGGAGGGGAAGCGGATGACCTCGGAACGGGTCGGCGAGGAGTTCGGGGAGGGGCCAGGGGAGGCGTTGGGGGAGGGGCCGGGCGAAGGAGCGGGCGAAGGACCGGAAGGGGGGCCGGCCGAGCGGCCGGTGCCCGGGCTCGCGCTCGGCATCCTCTACACGGCGCTGGCGGCGTTCCTGTTCCAGGTCTCGGTGAACCTGTTCGCCGTGCGCTCCGACGCCTGGCACGTGCTGCCGGGGGTGGTCGCCTTCGCCGTCATCTCGGTCTGCCTGATGCTGCACGCCCAGCCCGGCCTGGAGCGGGCCCGCCGCCGGTACGGCAGGTACGTGTTCCTGCTGCAGGCCCTGCTCACCTACCTGCCGGTGGTCGCCTACCACGGCCTGTGGGGCGCCGCGGGCGGCTTCCTGGCCGCGTCCTGCCTGCTGACCTTCGGGTCGCCGTGGAACTGGGCCTCGTACACCGCCGTGGTGCTGTCGATGGCCGGGGTGGGCCTGTACTACGACTACGACGGGCAGTCGATCAGCTACCTGACCACCTCGACGATGCTGACCGGCCTGATGGTGTTCGGCCTGATCCGGCTGGTCACCCTGGTGGTCCAACTGCACGAGGCGCGCGGCCTGCTGGCCCGGCTCGCGGTCTCCCAGGAGCGGATGCGCTTCTCCCGCGACCTGCACGACCTGCTCGGCTACAGCCTCTCCGCGATCACGCTGAAGAGCGAGGTGGCGATCCGGCTCGTCCCGGAGCACCCCGAGCGGGCCGTCGAGGAGCTGGAGTCGGTGCTGGGCGTGTCCCGGCAGGCCCTGTCGGACGTCCGGGCGGTCGCCACCAGCTACCGGAACATGTCGCTGGGCAACGAGCTGGACGCGGCCCGGGCCATGCTGGAGGCGGCCGGCATCACCGTCGACACCGTGCTGGAGGGACCGATGCCGGTCGGCCCGGCGGACACCGTGCTGGCCACGGTGCTGCGCGAGGCGGTGACCAACATGCTGCGGCACTCCAAGGTGCAGCACTGCCGGGTCGAACTCGGCACCGAGCAGGAGGTGCTGCGCCTGCTGATCCACAACGACGGGGTGTCCGGCCCGGCCCCGGGCCGGGCCGGCAGCGGCCTGCGCAACCTGCGGACCCGGGTCGGCCGGCTGGGCGGGAGCCTGACGGCGGACCGGCTGCCCGGCGGCACGTTCCGGGTGGCCGCGTCGGTGCCCGCCGGGCCGGTCAAGGCAGCCAGCCCGCCGCCTTCGCGACCCTGATCGCGTCGACCCGGTTGCGGGCGTTGAGCTTGGAGACCACGGTGGTCAGGTAGTTGCGGACGGTGCCGGAGGACAGGAACAGCCGGGAGGCGATCTCCGCCACCTCGGCGCCCTCCGCGGCCAGCCGCAGCACCTCGATCTCCCGCCCGGTCAGCGGACAGTCGCCGGACTCCCAGGCGGCGACCGCCAGTTGGGGGTCGATCACGCTCTCCCCGGCGGACACCTTGCGGATCGCCCGGGCCAGGTCGGCCGGTGGCGCGTCCTTGAGGATGAAGCCCGACACCTTGGCCGCCATCGCCCGGCGCAGCGTGCCGGGCCGCCCGAGGCTGGTGAGGATCAGCGACCGGCAGCCGGGGAGCTGCTCGCGCAGCCGGGCGGCGGCGGTGAGGCCGTCGATGCCCGGCAGGTCGATGTCGATCACGGCGATGTCGGGCCGGTGCGCGAGCGCCTCCGGCAGGATCCGGTCGCCGTGGTCGACTTCGGCCACCACCTCGATGTCCGGTTCCATCCCGAGCAGCGCGACCAAGGCGCCCCGCACCATGTTCATGTCCTCGGCGAGAAGTATCCGGATCACTGGCCCCCCGTCCACGGCTCCGACAGAGGTGAATCATAGCCCGGCGGTCGCGCCGTGCGACGTTTCCGCTACGTTGGGGAGTCCGGGCCGCGGCCCGGGCCGCCGATCAGCGCGTCGACGAGGCCGTCGTCGAGCATGGTCAGCGCCGCGATGTCGGCGGCGTCGCCGAACCCGGCGTCGAACAGCGCGACGCTGACGGTGTAGCCGTCCACCGCCCAGGTGCCGAAGCTCCACTCCTCGCCGGTGCCGGGCGAGCCGTCCGGGCGCAGCACGGTGACCGGGGCCTCCTCGGAGGTGAAGCCGAACTCGGTGAAGCGGAACCGCAGGCCCTGCCCGATGGCCTTGCTGTAGGCCTCCTTCAGGGTCCACAGCCGCACCAGGGCGGGGTTGCGGCGGTGCTCGGCCATCGCGGCGAGCTGCCCGGCCTCGTAGGGGGTGCAGATCTGCTTCTCGGCGCCGGTGCCGAGCAGCACCCGGTCGTCGAGCTCGGTGTCCACCCCGATCCAGCCGCGCCGGGTCAGCCCGACCACCAGCAGTTCGGCGGTGTGGCTGAGGCTGATGTCGACCTGGTCGCAGCCGCGCAGGTACGGGCGGCCGCCGAGCTTGTACGCCAGGTCGACGCTCTCCGGCGGGGCCTGCAGCGCCTCGCCGGCGGCCCGCTTGAGCAGCATCCGGGAGGCCAGGAAGCGTTCGCGGACCTGGCTGTGCGTGATCGCCCGGTAGCGGTTCCAGTCGCGGCCGAGCACCGCCCGGTAGCCGGTCTCCGGCGCGGGGTCGGCCCCGGCGGCCGGCAGCCACTCGCCGAGCCGGGCGACCAGCACGGCGCTGCCGCGCACCGCGAGCGCCTCGCGGACCCGTTCCCAGCCGGACGCCGGGCCGGGGGCGACGGCGATCGGCTCGCCGATCGCGGCGCGGGCGTCCCGCAACGGGATCACCGGTCCTCCTCCGCGAGTTCCGCCAGGTGGCCGGCGAGCGTGGCGACGTCGGTCAGGCCGTCCACCATGTCGGCCAGCGACAGCTCGCCGAGCTCGGGGAAGCGCGTCTCGATCCGGTACTTCAACTGCATCAGCATGACCGAGTCGAAGCCCAGGTCGTCGTGGAACCGGGACGACGGCTCGAACCCGCCGTCCCGCTCGCCGCGTTCGGCGAGCAGCGCGGCGACCTCGGCGGCCACCCCGCGCAGCAGCGGCTGCTCCAGTACGGTGCTCATCCGTGCCTCCTCCCGCGGCGCTGCGGGCGCCGGCTCCGGGTCTCCATCGGTGGTCATTCCCCTCGTGCCGCCGTCGGCGTGTCGTACAGGTCGAGGCTGCCGCCCTCGCGGTACCGGCGGAGCAGTTCGGTGAGCGTCTCGTCCTCGGGCGCGGCCCGGTCGGTGAGGCCGGGGACGAGCCGCCGGCAGATCCGCTGGAGGGCGAGGACCAGCCAGCCGGGGCGGCCGAGGAAGTCGTCGCGGTCGCGGTGGTGGCGCCAGACGCCGAGGCAGCTCGCGGCGGCCAGCAGCAGGGTGTAGCGGTCGGCGAGGCCGTAGCTGCGCGGGGTGGCCAGGCCGGTGCGGCCGTGGTCGGCCATCGCCCGGCAGGCGTCGCGCAGTTCGCGCAGTTCGGCGTCCAGGACGGCGGCCAGCGCGGGCGCGGCCGGGTGGCGCTCGTCCGGGAGGTCCGCCAGCAGGGCGGTGCCGTGGGCGAGTTCGGCCAGCAGCGGGTCGTGGTCGGCGGTGCGGCCGATCCGCCGCGGGTCGGGCTCGGGCAGGTCGCCGCGCAGGTGGAACAGCCCGGGGGCGGGCGGGGGTTCGCGCAGCCAGGACCGGTCGGCCAGGACCGGCAGCCGGGGGATGATCGTGGAGTGGCAGGCGGCCGTGCCGGAGTGGCCGAGGCTGGTGATCGGCAGGTCCCGGACGTGCTTCTGGAAGACCCCGAACTCGCCTTCCTTGACGTACAGGTTGGAGCCGAGCAGCACCGACAGGTCGTGCACGGTGTCGCTGAGCAGGATCGGCAGCAGGTACTTCACGGCGGCCGCGTAGCCGCCCGCCGCCTCCGGGTACAGGTGGGCGGCGCGGGTCGCGGTGAGCGCCAGGCTGTCGCAGACCAGCAGGTCGGCGAAGGAGCCGGCCAGGCTGGCCCGGGCCTGCGGGTTGCGCAGCACCGGGCGGCCGTACACGCCGCGCTGGAGGGCGAAGCGCAGGGCGGTGCGCAGGGCGGTGTCGACGCCGGCCAGCACCATCGAGGGCAGCACGCTGCGGGTGAGGGCGAAGGAGGAGAGCGCCAGGTCGACGCCGCCGCCCCACTCGCCGAGCAGCGCGTCGTCGGGCACCGGGCAGTCGTCGAGGGCCAGGCCGCCCATCCAGCAGCCGCGCAGGCCGACGGTGGGGTAGCGCGGCAGGTCGCGGACCCGGTCGGCGGGCAGCCGGTCGCGTTCCAGCAGCACGGCGGTGTGGCTGCGGCTGCCGGGCCGGTCGTCGGTGCGGCAGAAGACCACCGCGGCGGCGGCCTGCGCGGAGTTGACGATGACCCGCTTGGCGCCGTTCAGCCGCCGGGCGCCCGGGGCGCCGGCCAGGTGGAACTCCTCGCGCAGGAAGGCGTTCCCGTGCGCGAGGTCCCGGTAGGCGACGGCGGCCCGGCGGCCGGCGAGCAGCAGGTCGGCGGTGTCGCGCTGCTGCCGTTCGCTGCCGGCCGCCCACACCGCGGACGCCGCGAGGTAGGAGCCGGCGCCGTAGCCGACGCCGAGCGACGGGTCGCGGCGGAAGACCGGGCGCAGCATCCGGACCAGCAGGTCGGCGCGTTCGAGCCGGCCGCCGAGCCGGGCCGGCACGAACTCCGCGCCGAGCCCGAACCGGTCGAGCAGCCGGACGGCCTCGGCGGGGAGTTCGGCCCGCTCGTCGGCGAGCAGCAGCGTGTCGTTGCCGTACGGGTTGGCGGGGTTCCACGGGTCGCCGAGCTCCGCTTCCAGGGCGGCGATCCGGGCGTCCGCGGCGTCGTCCTGGTGCTGCGGGCGGGTGTCGGCCGGGGCGGTCCGTTCGACGGGGAGGGTCACGTCCGGTCCTTCCGGGCCGTCGGGGAGGCGGCCTCGACGAGTTCGGCGACCTCGGGGTCGAGCACCTGGTGCAGCGGGCGCAGCCGTCCGGCGAGCAGGAGCGAGCGCATCGTGGAGCGTTCCAGCTTGCCGCTGGTGGTGCGGCGCACCGTGCCGGGGCGGACCAGCAGCACGTTGCCGATCCGGACCTCGAACTCCCGGGAGACGAACACCCGCAGCGACAGGTTGAGGGCCGGCAGGTCGAGGTCGGCGCGGCCGCCCGGGCGGACCTCCTGGACGAGCACCAGGCCGTCGCGCGGCCCGGCGGAGAACACCACGCCCGCGCCGAGCCGGCTGGAGAGCTGCTGGGCGCCGCGCTCGATGTCCTGCGGGTACAGGTTGCGGCCGGCGACCAGCAGCAGCTCCTTGAGCCGGCCGGTGAGGTACAGCTCGCCGTCGCGCAGCACCCCGAGGTCGCCGGTGCGCAGGAAGCCCTCGGCGCCGGCCGCGGTGACGGCCCGGAAGGTGGCGTTGTTCTCCAGCGGGCGCTTCCAGTAGCCGGCCGCGACCGACTCGCCGCGGACCCAGACCTCACCGATCCGGCCCTCCGGGAGCTCCTCGCGGGTCTGCGGGTCGACGATCCTCAGCTCGGGGCCCTCGGGCCCGGGCCGGCCGCAGCCGACGAGTTCGCGCACCGGCCGGCCGGGCAGCGGCCCGGTCAGCCGGTGCTGCTCCAGGGCGGCGGCGTCCGCCGCGAGCGGCCCGGTGCGGCCGCGGCGGCCGCCGGTGACCGCGAGGGTGGCCTCGGCCAGGCCGTACGCGGGCAGGAACGCCTCGGGCCGGAACCCGTACGGTTCGAAGCGCCGGGCGAAGCCGTCCAGGGTGGTCGGGCGCACGTCCTCGGCGGCGTTGACGGCGGTCCGCCAGCCCGACAGGTCGACGCCCTCCAGCTGGCGCTCGGTCACCCGGCGGCGGCACAGCTCGTAGCCGATGTCGGGGCCGCCGCTGACGGTGAGGCGGTGCTCGGAGACGGTGCGCAGCCAGTGCACGGGGTGTCGCATGAACAGTTCGGCGGGCAGGTGGACGGAGGTCGCGCCCAGCCAGAGCGGGTGCATCAGCTGACCGATCAGGCCCATGTCGTGGTGCAGCGGCAGCCAGCCGCCGATCCGGTCCTCGGGGCCGGTGCCGAGCAGGGCGGTGACGGCGCGCTGGTTGGCCGCCAGGTTGCGGTGGCTGACCATCACGCCGCGCGGGTCGCCGGTCGATCCGGAGGTGTACTGCAGCACGGCGGGCGCGTCCGGGTCGAGGGCGGGCATCCGCCAGTCCGCCGGGTCGGGCTGCTCGATGGCGTCCACCGCCAGGCAGGGGACGCCGCCGTGGCCCGCCTCCGCGATCAGCCGCGAGATGCCGGGCGCGGCGGCCCGGTCGGTGAGGACCAGCGAGATCGCCGCGTCCTTCAGGATGCCCAGCGTCCGCTCGTCGTGGTTGCGCCGGTTGCCGGGCACCGGCGCGGGCACCGCGACGGCCCCCGCGTACAGGCAGCCGAGCACGCTGGACACGAAGTTGGCGGTCTCGGACTGCAGGACCAGCACCCGTCCGCCCGCCACGCCCCGGTCCGCCAGCAGCACGGCCAACCGCCGGGCCGCCGCGTCGAGTTCCGCGTAGTCCGTGCGGGTCGCCAGCAGCGGCGCCAGCCGCCCGCCGCGGCGGACCGGCTCGTCCCTCTCCTGCACCAGGCCCCGGGGCACCAGGAGACCGGGCAGCCGGACCCCGGGGCGCGACCTGGGGGCTCTGCTCTCCGGATCCTCGCGCAGCACCACCAGCGCCTCCCGGCCCGGCCGTTCCACGGCGTGCCGGGCGAGCGCTTCCACCAGTGTGACCGGTCCGTTCATGGTCTTCCCCCTGTCGACGGCGGAGCATGGCGAGGCCGGCAGCATCACACCCCTCCCTAGAGCCCCTCTGGGGAGGAACTGGGGCCCCGGGCCGGCCCCCCGAACCCTCCCGCCGCCCCGCAACGGCCGAAGCCGGCCGCCCCCGCACTGGGAACGACCGGCTCCGTCACTCCTGCCGCGGCGGACCGCTCTGCCCCCTCCCCCTCCCCCACAGCTCGGCGCCAGCCACCCCCTACCCCCGCCCCGCAACGACCGGCGCCAGCCGCTCCCCGCCCCCACCCCCGCAACGGCCGGAGCCGGCCACCCCCGCGCTGGGAACGACCGGCTCCGTCACTGCTGCTGCGGCGGTTCTCAGCCGAAGTAGCTGTGGAAGTTCTTCGAGAACTCGTTGTTGTTGTAGTTGTCCCAGTTGATCGACCAGGTCATCAGGCCGCGCAGGTTCGGCTGCTTGCCGGCCCGCGGGGTGTAGGAGCCGCAGTTGGTGCCCTTGGTGAGGCAGTCGAGCGCCTGGTTGACCACGGCCGGGGCGACGTAGCCGTTGCCGGCGTAGGTGTTGGCGGGCATGCCGATCGCGACCTGCGAGGGCTTGAGCGCCGGGAACATGTTGTTGGTGTTGCCGGCGACCGGGAAGCCGGTGAGCAGCATGTCGGTCATCGCGATGTGGAAGTCCGCGCCGCCCATGTTGTGGTACTGGTTGTCGAGGCCCATGATCGAGCCCGAGTTGTAGTCCTGGACGTGCAGCAGGGTGAGGTCGTCGCGCAGGCCGTAGATGACCGGCAGGAAGGCGCCGGCCCGCGGGTCCTGGCCGCCCCAGGGGCCCGAGCCGTAGTACTGGTAGCCGAGCTGGACGAAGAAGGTCTCCGGCGCCATGGTGAGCTGGAACTTCGCGCCGTACTTGGCCTTGAGGGACTTGACCGCGGAGATCAGGTTGGTGATGACCGGGGTGGTGGGGTTCTTGAAGTCGTTGTCGCCGGTGTTGAGCGACAGCGAGTGGCCCTCGAAGTCGATGTCGAGGCCGTCGAGGCCCCACTTGTCGATGATCGCGGAGACCGAGTTGACGAAGTTGTCGCGGGCGGCGGTGGTGGTGAGCTGGACCTCGCCGTTCTGGCCGCCGATCGACAGCAGGACCTTCTTGCCCTTGGCCTGCTTGGCGGCGATGGCCGCCTTGAAGTCGGCGTCGGACTCGACGCCGGGGCATTCGGTGACCGGGCAGCGGTTGAAGTGGATGGTGCCGCCGGTGATGGAGTCCGGCTCGCCGAAGGCCAGGTCGATGATGTCCCAGCTGTCGGGGACGTCGGCCATCTTCAGGTAGCCGGCGCCGTTGGCGAAGCTGGCGTGCAGGTAGCCGACCAGGGCGTGGCTGCCGGTGGGCGGCACCGAGGTGGACGGGGACGGGCTGGCCGAGGTCGAGGTCGACGGCGACGCGGAGGCCGAGCTGGACGGCGAGGCCGAGGCGGAGGTCGACGGCGACGGCGAGGCCGGGATGGAGGGGGACGCGCTGGCGGAGGGCGAGGCGGGCGCGCCGGGGCCGTCCAGCGAGATGTCGTCCGCGTAGTAGGTGCCCTGGCCGTACCAGCCGTGGGTGAACACGGTGGCGGAGGTCTGGGTGGCGGTGGTGGTGAAGCTGACCGCGAGCTTCTGGTAGGCGCCGCCGGTGCTCGGCGTCCAGGTCGAGGTGCCGCCGTTGACGCCGAGGTAGACGTAGGCGCCGTTGACGTAGGCGCTGAGCGTGTACGTGGTGTTGGGGGCGACCGCGACGGTCTGGGTGCACTGGGCGGTGTCGGACGCGGACGCGGCGCCCGCGAGCGCGTAGGTGCCGGAGTGGGCGTGGCCGGTGACCACGGAGCCGGTGGAGCCGGTACAGGTCCAGGGGCTGAGGGCGTTGGTCTCGAAGCCGCCGTTGACCAGGAACTCGCCGGCCGAGGCCGACCCGGCCAGGCCGAAGCTGAGGGCGACGGCGCCGGTGGCGGCGACCGCCCAGGCGGTTCCGGCGGCGAGCAGCCGCTTCCTGCGGGGAGTGTGCATGTGGGGATGCTCCTGCCTCTGTGTGGGGGACGCCCTCCTCCGTCCGCCGGACTGTGGGGTTCCCGGCCGGGAGCGTGCCGCCGCACCGGCACCCACCCAGGAGTTGGACTAGACCACTGAAGCGGCTGTGACTCCTCCCTGTCAATGGACCGGAGAGCACGGTTCGATGACCCGCTGTCAGCCCCTCCGGCGGGCCCCGCGGGGCCCGCCGGAGCCGGCCGCGTTTGCGGGCTCCGGCGGCTGATCGAACCATGGAGGGGTGTCCGGATACCTGCGGTACCCCCATGTGCGCGGCGGGCTGCTCGCCTTCACCGCGGAGGACGACGTCTGGGTCGCGCCGCTGGCCGCGGACGGCGCGGTCGGCCGGGCCTGGCGGGTGAGCGCGGACCGGACCAGGGTCAGCCACCCCAGGCTGTCGCCGGACGGCGCGGCGCTGGCCTGGACGAGCTGGTCGGCGCTGACCCCGGAGGTGTTCACCGCGCCGGTCGACGGCGGCGAGGCCGTCCGGCTGACGTACTGGGGCAGCCAGGACACCCGGGTGCGCGGCTGGCTGCCGAACGGCGAGGTGCTGGCGGTCACCTCCTACCACGAGCCGTTCGCGCACTACGCCTGGGCGTGGGAGCTGCCGGCCGACGGCGCGCCGGGGCGGCGGCTGCCGTGGGGGCCGGTCGCGGACGCGCAGGTCGGCGCCGGGCACACCGTGCTGCTGACCGACGCGGCGCCGCACGAGCCCGCGTTCTGGAAGCGCTACCGGGGCGGCGCGACCGGCCGGCTCTGGGTGGACCACGACCAGCTGCTGCCCGGCCTGCCCGGGCACCTGGCCTCGCCGATGCCGGTGACCTGCGCCGACGGCACCCGGATCGCGTTCCTCTCCGACCACGAGGGCGTCGGCAACCTGTACTCGGTCCGCCCGGACGGCACCGGCCTGCGCCGGCACACCGACCACGCCGCGTACTACGCCCGGGAGGCCGCCACCGACGGCGTCCGGGTGGTGTACCAGCACGCCGGGGACGTCTGGCTGCTCGACTCGCTGGACGCCCCGGCGCCGCGCCGGCTGGACGTGCCGCTCGGCGGCGCCCGGGCCGGGCGGCGGCCGTACCAGGTCAGCGCCGCCACCAACGTCAAGGACCTGGCCTGCGACGCCACCGGCCGGGCCGGGGTGCTGAACGTGCGCGGCTCGCTGTACTGGCTGACCCACCGCGACGGCCCGGCCCGGGTGCTCGCCGACACGCCGGGGGTGCGCTGCCGGCTGCCGCTGGTGCTCGGCTACGGCAACCGGGCCGCCTGGGTGACCGACGCCGAGGGCCCGGACGCGATCGAGCTGGCCGCGCTGCCCGGCAAGGACGCCGCCGAGGAGCGCCCGCCGCACCGGCGGATCGCGGGCGGCCGGATCGGCCGGGTCCAGGAGCTGGCCGCCGCCCCCGACGGCGGGCGCCTCGCGGTGGCCTGCTCGGACGGGCGGCTGCTGCTGGTGGACACCGCCGACGGCGCGGTCACCGAGGTCACCGCCTCCCGGTACGGGCCGGTCTCCAGCCCGTCCTTCTCCCCCGACTCGCGCTGGCTGACCTGGTCCGAGCCGGTCGCCGGCCGCTCGCTGCGGGCGGTCCGGCTGGCCCGCGCCGACCGGCCGGAGGAGAAGGTCGAGGTCACCGACGGCCGGTTCGAGGACGAGCACCCGGTGTTCACCCGGGACGGCCGCTTCCTGGTGTTCCTGTCCTGGCGCGGCTTCGACCCGGTGCACGACGTGCACACCGGCGACCTGTCGTTCCCGCTCGGCTGCCGCCCGTACCTCGTGCCGCTGGCCGCCGGCACCCCGTCCCCGTTCGCCTCGCCCGCCGAGGGCCGGCCGCCGGTCGGCCTGGACCCGGAGGAGGCCACCGGCGACGGCACCGTGCACGTCGACGAGGAGGGCCTGGGCGGCCGGCTGGTGCCGTTCCCGGTGATCGCCTCCAAGTACTCGGCGACGGCGGCGGTCCGCGGCGGCGTGGTCTGGCTGCGCTGGCCGATCTCCGGGGCGCTCGGCCAGACCTTCGCCAACCCGGAGGACACCTCCGGCCGCCCCGCCCTGGAACACTTCGACCTGGCCCGCGGCCGCCGCACCACCCTGGTCGACCAGCTCGACGGCTTCGCGGTCTCCGCCGACGGCTCGGCCCTCTCGGTGTTCTCGGCCGGCGCGCTCAAGCTCTACCCGCTGGCCGCCCCCACCGCCCCGCTCGCCGTCGACCTCCGCCGGATCACCCACACCGTCCACCCCGCCGCCGAGTGGCGCCAGTCGTACGCCGAGGCCGCCCGGGTGGTCGCCGACCAGTTCTGGGACGCGGACATGTGCGGCCTCGACTGGCCCGCCCTCACCGCCCAGTACGCACCCCTGCTCGACCGGATCGCCTCCCCCGACGACTTCGCCGACCTGCTGCGCGAACTCCTCGGCGAACTCGGCACCTCGCACGCCTACGTCACCCCCGCCCGGCGCGGCGAGGGCCCGGCCCTCGCCCAACAGCCGCTCGGCCTGCTCGGCGCCAACGCCCACCGCGCCCCGGACGGCCGCTGGCTGGTCGACCGGATCCTGCCCGGCGAATCCTCCGACCCCAAGGCCCGCGCCCCGCTCGCCGGACACGGCCTGCGCGACGGCGACGAACTCCTCGCCGTCGACGGCCGCCCGCCCGACCCGGTCCGCGGCCCCGCCCCGCTGCTCGCCGGAACGGGCGGCAGCACCGTCGAACTCACCGTCCGGCACGAGAACCGGATCCGGCGGATCGCGGTCACCCCGCTGACCGACGAACGGCCCATCCGCTACCAGGACTGGGTCGCCAAACGCCGCCACCTGGTACGGGAGTTCAGCGACGGCGCGTGCGGCTACCTGCACATCCCCGACCTCGGCGGCTCCGGCTGGGCCCAGTTCAACCGCGACCTGCGCTCCGAACTCGCCCGCCCCGCCCTCGTCCTGGACGTCCGCGGCAACGCGGGCGGCAACGTCTCCGAACTCGTCCTGGAGAAACTCCACCGCCGCGTCCTCGCCTGGGACTTCACCCGCGGCCGGCAACCCGTCCGCTGGCCCCGCGACGCCCCCCGCGGCCCCGTCGTCGCCCTCGCCGACCACGCCACCAGCTCCGACGGCGACGTCATCATCGCCGCCATCAAGACCCTCGCCCTCGGCCCCGTCGTCGGCACCCGGACCTGGGGCGGCGTCGTCGGCATGACCGGCCGGCACGCCCTCGGCGACGGCACCCAGATCTCCGTCCCCAAGAACGCCAGCTGGTTCACCGCCGGCATCGGCTTCGCCATCGAGAACCACGGCGTCACTCCCGACGTCGAGATCATCCGCACCCCCCACGACTGGGCCCGCGGCGACCACACCGACCTCACCGCCGCCGTCGACCTCGCCCTCACCCTCCTCACCACCACCCCCACCGCCACACCCCCACCCCCCGACACCCCCCGCCCCGACCTCCGCCGCCCCCCACTCCCGCCCCGGGCCTGAGAACACGAACCGCCGACACGAGCCGTCGGCGGGGGTCAGGGGCGGGGCGGGCCGCGGTGGGGGAGGGTCTGGCGGTAGACGACGCTCGTGGTGGTGGTGCCGAGGAGGCAGAGTTCGTCGACCAGGGACTCCAGGTGTTCCATGGAGGTGGCGGCGAGTTTGAGGGTGTAGCAGTCGTCCCCGGTGGTGCGCAGGCACTCCAGGATCTCGCGGCGGTCGGCGAGCAGCCGGTGCAGGGGCTGGTGGCGGCTGCCCGGGTACTTGAGGCGGACGACGGCGAGCACGGGGTAGCCGAGCCGGCCGAGGTCGACCGTGGCGTGGTAGCCGGTGATCACGCCCCTGGCCTCCAGGGCGCGGACGCGTTCCGCGGTGGCCGAGGAGCCGAGGTTGACGCGGCGGCCGAGTTCGCTGAGGGTGAGGCGGGCGTCGGCCTGGAGCTGTTCGATGATCGCCCAGTCGATGTCGTCGAGGTTCTCGGCCATCCGGCGATGCTACCGGCGGTTTCCCGGCGGAAGGCCCTGTTCGCCGGGGATTCGGCCTTCACCGGCCGCCGGTCGCCCGGTTAGCCTCGCCGCATGCAACTGGGCGTCAACGTACCGAACTTCGGGCCCGGCACCGATCCGGGCGTGCTCCGGGCGTGGGCCCGGACCGTGGAGGAGCTGGGCTTCGACCTGCTGATGGTGTCCGACCACGTGGCCGTCACCCCGGACGTGGCGGCGCGCTACCCGGAGCCCTTCCACGAGCCGTTCACCCTGCTGTCCTGGCTGGCCGGGCTGACCGACCGGGTGCGGCTCGGCACCACGGTGCTGGTCCTGCCGTACCGGGACCCGCTGCTGACCGCCCGGATGGCCGCGAACCTCGACCGGCTGAGCGGCGGCCGCCTGGTGCTGGGGGTGGGCACCGGCTGGGCCCGGCAGGAGTTCGCCGCGCTCGGGGTGCCGTTCGCCGAGCGCGGGCGGCGGGCGGACGCGTGCCTGCGGGTGCTGCGGGAGGCGGGGCCGGCGGGGGCGGCCCGGATCCCGGTCTGGGTGGGCGGGCACAGCGCGGCGGCGCTGCGCCGCGCCGTCCGGTTCGGCGACGCGTGGCACCCGCTGCGGCTGCCGCTGGCCGCGATGCGGGAGATCCTGGCCGCGCAGCCGCTGCCGGGGTTCGCGCCGCGGCTCGCGTTCCGGCTGACCGACCGGCCGGCCGGCGGCCCGGACCGCCCGGCCGGGACCGGCACCCTGGAGCAGGTCCTGGACGACCTGCGGGAGTTGCGCGCGCTGGGCGCCGACGCCGTGGTCCTCGACCCGTACCACGGCGACCCGGAGGAGACCCGGCGGCCGGAGGCGGCCTGGCGGGACCTGGCCGCCGTGGCCGCAGCGACGGCAGCCACCGCAGCAACGACAACGAGCGCGACCGCCACCACCCACCGGAAGGACACCGCGTGATCACCCCCGCCGACGAGGCCCTGCTGCGCCGCGCCGTCGAACTGGCCGCCCGCGCCGTCGAGTCGGGCGACGCCCCGTACGGCTCGCTGCTGGCCGGCGCCGACGGCGCGGTCCTCGCCGAGGCGCACAACACCGTGCGGCGCGAGCGCGACATCACCGCCCACCCGGAGCTGAAGCTGGCCCGCTGGGCGGCCCGCGAGCTGGAGCCGGCGGAGGCTGCCCGGACCACCCTCTACACCAGCTGCCAGCCGTGCGGGATGTGCGCGGGCGCCCTGGTCCGCTCGGGCCTGGGGCGGGTGGTGTTCGCCCTGTCCACCGAGCAGTTGGTGGACCTCAACCCGGCTTCCGGCGACTGGCCGGTCCTCGTCCAGGAGGGCCCGGCGCTGCTCGCCGAGGCCCGCCGCCCGATCGAGTCCTACTACCGGCCCGGGGACTGAACGCCGGACGGCCGGCCCCGGGGCGGGGCCGGCCGTGACGGTGGTGGCGCGGGGTCAGCCGGCGTTGCGGGTGCGGCGGCGGCGGACGGTGTAGAGGACGGCGCCGCCGGCGGCGAGCAGCAGGGCGCCGATCCCCGCCAGCGTGCCGGTGCCGCGGCCGCCGCCGGTGGAGGCCAGCTCCTCGTCGGCCGCCGCGGGGGCCGAGGCGCTCGGGGCCGGGGCCGGGGTGCCGGCCGCGCCGACCGGGGTCACCGCGGGGGCCTTGCTGGGCTCGGCGGTGGGCTGGGCGGGCGCGGGGGCCTTGCTCGGTTCGGCGGTGGGCTGGGCGGTGGGCTGCGTGGTGGGCGGGGCGGTCCGGGTGACGCGCGGCATGGTGACCTGGGAGTGGGCCTGGACCTGCTTGCCGTCCGCGAGGACGTAGCTGCTCACCGAGAGCTCCTTGATCTTCTCGGCGACCGCGGTGGGGGTGGTGATCCGCAGGTCGAAGGAGACCGACTTGCCGTCGGCCAGCGGCACGTCCAGCGCGGCGGTGTCGGCCCAGACGGACGGGTCGCAGCCCGGGCGGGTGGGCAGCTTGACGCTGGTGCCGCCGTGCTCCCAGTAGATCTTGCTGTTGTCCTGGTTCATCACGCCGAGCTGGGTGAAGTAGACCGGCAGCAGCGTGACGTGCCGGTAGTCGGCGCCGGTCCGGTTGGTCTCGGTGATCCGCACCCGGTAGGTCGTCGTGTCGCCCTGGACGGTCGGCTCCGCGTCGCCGGTGACCTCGACCTGGATCTCCCCCTCGTGCGCGGGACCGCCCTCGACCGGGGCGGCGCCCGGCAGGACGGTCTTCCCGTCCGCGCACGGCGGGACGGACGCCTTGGCCTCCGCCCAGGCGGTGCCGCCGGCCGCGGTGGTGGCGGCGAGGAGCAGCGCCGCGATGGCGGCGGACGAGGCGGTCCGGCGGGTGTTCATGGTGTTCCCCCCAAGGGATACGGGTGTGGCGGCTGGTGTGGGTCGCGCGCTCGGCCGGCCGGTTTCTCCCTCGGTCCGTCTCCCCCGCGCAGAAGAAATACTTCCGCCCCGACGTCCGTGTGTCGTATGCCTACTGTCACCGCCGTGTCACAGCGTACGGAGCGCCGGCGCCCCGCTCCGGGGGCCGGTGCTCCGTACGCGTGCGGGCCGGTGCCGCGGGGTCAGCCCCAGGGGTCGCCCTCGGCGGTCATGTTCGCGGCGGCCTCGCGGTCCTCGCGCTCCTGGCGGGTGCGGCGTTCGGCGTCGTCGCGGGCGCGTTCGACCTGGTCCCCGAAGGCGTCGGCGGCCTCGTCGTGGGCGAGGGCGGCGCGTTCGGGCGAGTCCTCGGGGGGTGCGGCGGCCGGCGGGGCCGCCTTGTGGCGGAACCTGTCGAAGATGCCCATGTCTCCTCCTCGGGTGGGCGTCCCCCCTCACCACGGTACGCGCGGACCCGCGGGGGGTCGGGGCGTACCGGGTGGCGGGGTCAGGAGGACTCGCCCTCCTGCTGCTGGTCGTCCGCGGACTCCTGGCCGCCGGGGATCGCGCCCTCGGCCTGTTCGCGGGCCTTCTGCTCGGCTTCCTCGGCCTTGGAACCGTGGTCGCCGAGCGCCGACTTGGCCTGGTCGGCGAGGTCCTTCGCCTTGTCCTTGAACTGGTCGCTCAGACCCATGTCTCCTCCTCGGGGTGTCGCGGACAACGGGCTCCGTCCACCCTCGCACCGGCCCGCGGAGGTCGCACCCGGACGATCCGGACTCACCCGTCCGGCGCAGCGCCGGCCGCCGCCGGGGTCCGTCGCGAACTGCCGTCGCGGCGGCGGGAGAAGGCCGTTGGTCCCGGGGGGTTCGCGCCCAACGGCCGTAGCCGCCTTACCGGCCGCCGACGGAGGGTGGAGGGGTCAAGCCGGTCCCGGCAGCGCCGCCGGGGCGCCCCGCAGCCGCACCCAAGAGGTGAAGCGCCCATGTCCTCCCGCGAGAAGACCCCCGCCGAGACCCCCGCCGCCCCCGCCGCCCCCGCCGCCCCCGCCGCCCCCGCTGCCGATCCCGCCGCCGTCGAGGCGGCCGAGGCGGCGGCCGCCGTCGACGTGCTGGTCCGCAACGGCCGCAAGGCGCTGCGCGAGTACGCCGGTTTCACCCAGGAGAAGGTGGACCGGATCGTGAAGAAGGCGTCGCTGGCGGCGCTGGCGGCGCACACCCGGCTGGCGGCGCTGGCGGTCGAGGAGACCGGGCGCGGCGTGTTCGAGGACAAGGCGGTGAAGAACGTCTTCGCCTGCGAGAACGTGACGCACTCGATGGCGGGGATGAAGACCGTCGGCGTGGTCTCCCGCGACGAGATCGACGGGATCACCGAGATCGCCGAGCCGGTGGGCGTGGTCGCGGGCGTGACGCCGGTGACCAACCCGACCTCGACGACGATCTTCAAGGCGCTGATCGCGCTGAAGACCCGCAACCCGATCGTCTTCGGCTTCCACCCGGCGGCGCAGCGCTGCTCCGCGGAGGCGGCCCGGATCGTCCGGGACGCGGCGGTCGCGGCGGGCGCCCCGGCGCACTGCGTGCAGTGGATCGAGCGGCCGTCGATGGCGGCGACCGGTGCGCTGATGCGGCACGAGGACGTGGCGACGATCCTGGCGACCGGCGGCAACGGCATGGTGCGGGCGGCGTACTCGTGCGGGAAGCCGGCGCTGGGCGTCGGCGCGGGCAACGTGCCGGCGTACGTGGAGAAGAGCGCGGACCTGAAGCGCGCGGTGAACGACATCGTGCTGTCGAAGTCCTTCGACAACGGGATGATCTGCGCGTCCGAGCAGGCGGTGATCCTGGACGCCGAGGTGTACGGTCCGGCGCTGGCCGAGTTCCGGAAGCTGAAGGCGCACCTGGCGTCGGCGGAGGAGAAGGCGAAGCTGGAGGCGTACGTCTTCGGGGTCGGCGAGGACCGGAACTGCGCGGGCGCGAAGCTGAACGCGGCGGTGGTGGGGCGGTCGGCGCCGGAGATCGCGGCGGCGGCGGGCTTCGAGGTGCCGGCCGACACCTCGGTCATCCTGGCGGAGGTCGGCGGGGTGGGCGAGGCCGAGCCGCTGACCCGGGAGAAGCTCTGCCCGGTGCTGGCGGTGCTGCGGGCGGACAGCCGGGCGCACGGCCTGGAGCTGGCGACCGGGATGGTGGAGTTCAACGGCCTGGGGCACTCGGCGGCGGTGCACAGCGAGGACGCGGCGTTCGTCGAGGAGTTCGGCACCGCGGTGAAGGCGTGCCGGATCATCTGGAACGCGCCGAGTTCGCAGGGCGGCATCGGCGACGTCTACAACGCGTTCCTGCCGTCGCTGACGCTGGGCTGCGGCAGTTACGGGCACAACTCGGTGTCGGGGAACGTCTCGGCGCTGAACCTGGTCAACATCAAGCGGATCGGGCGGCGCAACACCAACATGCAGTGGTTCAAGGTGCCGCCGAAGGTCTTCTTCGAGCGCAACTCGATCAGGTACCTGGCCGACATGCGGGGCGCCCGCAAGGTCGTCGTGGTCACCGACAAGACGATGGTGGAGATCGGGCACCTGGACCGGATCCGGGAGGTGCTGTCCCGGCGCACCGAGCCGGTGGAGGTGCGGGTGGTGGACTTCGTGGAGCCGAACCCGAGCATCGCGACCGTGGAGAAGGGCGCCGAGCTGATGCGCGGCTTCCAGCCGGACACCATCGTGGCGCTGGGCGGCGGTTCGCCGATGGACGCGGCGAAGGTGATGTGGCTGATGTACGAGCACCCGGAGGTCGAGTTCGCGGACCTGAAGGAGAAGTTCTTCGACATCCGCAAGCGCGCCTTCACCTTCCCCGACCTGGGCGAGAAGGCCAAGCTGGTGTGCATCCCGACCACGTCGGGCACCGGCAGCGAGGTGACGCCGTTCGCGGTGATCACCGACCCGGAGAGCGGCCAGAAGTACCCGCTGGCGGACTACGCGCTGACCCCGACGGTGGCGATCGTCGACCCGGCGCTGACCACGCACCTGCCGAGGGAGGTGACGGCGGACTCCGGCTTCGACGCGCTGACGCACTGCGTCGAGACGTACGTGTCGGTGTACGCCAACGACTTCACCGACGGGCTGGCGCTGCAGGGCATCCGGCTGATCTTCGAGAACCTGGAGGCGGCGGTCGTCGACGGGCCGGACGCGCCGGTGGCCCGGGAGAAGATGCACAACGCGGGCACGATCGCGGGCATGGCGTTCGGCTCGGCCTTCCTGGGCGTGGTGCACGCGATGGCGCACACCCTGGGCGCGACCTTCCACGTGGCGCACGGGCGGACCAACGCGCTGCTGCTGCCGCACGTGATCCGCTACAACGGGTCGGCGCCGGCCAAGGTGACCAGCTGGCCGAAGTACCAGAG
Organism: Kitasatospora setae KM-6054; assembly: GCF_000269985.1. Lineage (NCBI taxonomy): Bacteria > Bacillati > Actinomycetota > Actinomycetes > Kitasatosporales > Streptomycetaceae > Kitasatospora > Kitasatospora setae. The sequence continues at coordinate 3,103,472 of NC_016109.1, forward strand.
CTACGTGGCGCCGGAGCGCTACCAGCAGATCGCCCGGATGCTGGGCCTGCCGGCCGCGACCCCGGAGCAGGGCGTGGAGTCGCTGGCCGCGGCGGTCGAGGAGCTGCGCGACCGGGTGGGCATCCCGCGCTCGTTCAAGGACGCCGGGGTGGACGAGGCGGCCTTCCTGGCGGCGCTGCCGCAGCAGGCGATGTCCGCGTACGAGGACCAGTGCGCGCCGGCCAACCCGCGGATGCCGATGCTGGCGGACATGCGGCAGTTGATGACCCAGGCGTACTACGGCGACCGGGCGGTGTGACGGAAGGGGACCAAGGTCCCCCGGATTCAGGACCTTTCGAGCCCGTGTGACTTTGTGAAGAGTTTCACAATGGTGCTCGTGGACGACGAGGCGGGAGCAGTGGCAATGAGCACTCAGCACGCGGAGCGCACCCGGAGCGGTGCCTGGGACGGCTTCAAGGGCGGACTGTGGCGGGACGCGATCGACGTCCGCGACTTCATCCAGCAGAACTACACCCCGTACGAGGGCGACGGCTCCTTCCTGGCCGGCCCGACCGAGCGGACCACCGGGATCTGGGCGAAGATCACCGCGCTGTTCCCGGCCGAGCGCGCCAAGGGCGTCCTGGACGTCTCGTACGACACGCCCTCGACCATCACCTCGCACGCCCCCGGCTACATCGACCGGGACAGCGAGCTGATCACCGGCCTGCAGACCGACGCCCCGCTGAAGCGGGCGATCATGCCCAACGGCGGCTGGCGGATGGTCGCGGGGGCGCTGGAGACCTACGGCTACCCGGTCGACCCGGAGCTGGAGAAGGTCTTCACGGTCTACCGCAAGACCCACAACGCGGGCGTCTTCGACGCCTACACGCCGGAGATCCGGGCCGCCCGCAAGGCCGGCATCGTCACCGGCCTGCCGGACGCCTACGGGCGCGGCCGGATCATCGGCGACTACCGGCGGGTCGCGCTGTACGGCGTGGACCGGCTGATCGAGGCCAAGCGGGAGGAGAAGGCGTCGCTGGACGCGGCGCCGACCGACCCGCGCGCGCTGGAGGAGACCATCCGCGAGCGCGAGGAGCTGGCCGAGCAGATCCGCGCGCTGGGCGAGCTGAAGACGATGGCGCTGGGCTACGGCCACGACGTCTCCGGCCCGGCCCGGGACGCCCGGCAGGCGATCCAGTGGCTGTACCTGGCCTACCTGGCGGCGGTGAAGGAGCAGAACGGCGCGGCGATGTCGCTCGGCCGCACCTCGACCTTCCTGGACGTCTTCCTCGACCGGGACCTCGCCGAGGGCCGGCTCACCGAGAGCGAGGCCCAGGAGCTGGTCGACGACTTCATCATCAAGCTGCGGATCGTCCGCTTCCTGCGCACCCCGGAGTACGACGAGCTGTTCTCCGGCGACCCGACCTGGGTCACCGAGTCGATCGGCGGCATCGGCACCGACGGCCGCCCGCTGGTCACCCGCACCTCGTTCCGCTACCTGCAGACCCTGTACAACCTGGGCCCGGCGCCGGAGCCGAACATGACGGTGTTCTGGTCGCCGAAGCTGCCGCAGGGCTTCAAGGAGTTCTGCGCCCGGGTGTCGATCGACACCTCCAGCGTGCAGTACGAGTCGGACGAGCTGATGCGCCCGCGCTTCGGCGACGACACCGCGATCGCCTGCTGCGTCTCCGCGATGGAGGTCGGCAAGCAGATGCAGTTCTTCGGCGCCCGGGTCAACCTCGCCAAGACGCTGCTCTACGCGATCAACGGCGGCCGGGACGAGAAGTCCGGCGCCCAGGTCGGCCCGGCCACCGGCGCGCTGACCTCCGAGGTGCTGGACTACGACGAGGTGCTGGCCCGCTTCGACCGGCAGATGGAGTGGCTGGCCGAGACGTACGTCCACGCGCTGAACGTCATCCACTACATGCACGACAAGTACGCGTACGAGCGCCTGGAGATGGCCCTGCACGACCGCGCGGTGCGCCGCACCATGGCCTGCGGCATCGCCGGCCTGTCGGTCGCCGCGGACTCGCTCTCGGCGATCCGGTACGCGGAGGTCCGCCCGGTGCGGGACGAGACCGGCCTCGCGGTCGACTACGAGGTCGAGGGCGAGTACCCGGCGTACGGCAACAACGACGACCGGGCCGACGAGCTCGCGGTGTGGCTGGTCGAGGAGTTCATGAAGAAGGTGCGCAAGCACCCGACCTACCGGAACGCCGAGCACACCCAGTCGGTGCTGACCATCACCTCGAACGTGGTGTACGGCAAGAAGACCGGCTCCACCCCGGACGGCCGCCGGGCCGGCGAGCCGTTCTCGCCCGGCGCCAACCCGATGAACGGGCGCGACACCCACGGGTACGTGGCCAGCTCGATGTCGGTCGCCAAGCTCCCGTACGAGGCGGCCGAGGACGGCATCTCGCTGACCAACACCGTCACGCCCGACGCGCTGGGCCGCACCCCGGAGGAGCGGGTGCGCAACCTGGCGGGCGTGCTGGACGGGTACACGGCCGTCGGCGGGTTCCACATGAACGTCAACGTGCTGAACCGGGAGACCCTGCTCGACGCGATGGAGCACCCGGAGGACTACCCGCAGCTGACCATCCGGGTCAGCGGCTACGCGGTCAACTTCGTCCGGCTGACCAGGGAACAGCAGTTGGACGTGCTCGGCCGCACCTTCCACGGCTCGCTCTGACACCCCCGCCCGACCCCGCTCCCGTCCCGACGGCTCCCAGGAGGCACCGCCATGACCGTCATGCTCCCCGCCGAACTCCCGGTGGGCCCGCAGACCGGCGGGTCGGTGCACTCCTGGGACCTGTCGACCGGCGTCGACGGCCCCGGCACCCGGTTCGTGGTCTTCCTCGCCGGGTGCCCGCTGAACTGCCTGTACTGCCACAACCCCGACACCATGCGGATGCGCAACGGCACGCGCACCGGCGCGGACGAGGTGGTCGCCGAGGCGTCGAAGTACACCGCGTTCATCCACGCGGCGGGCGGCGGCGCCACCGTCAGCGGCGGCGAGCCGCTGCTCCAGCCCGACTTCGCCGGCGAGCTGTTCCACCGCTTCAAGCACGAACTCGGCCTGCACACCGCGCTGGACACCTCCGGCTTCCTCGGCGCCCGGGCGAGCGACGAGCTGCTCGCCGACGTCGACCTGGTCCTGCTGGACGTCAAGTCCTGGGACCAGGGCCTCTACCGCAAGGTCACCGGGCAGCGGCTCGACCCGACCCTGGCCTTCGCCCGCCGGCTGGCCGACCTCGGCAAGGAGGTCTGGGTGCGCTTCGTCCTGGTGCCCGGCCTGACCGACCCGGCCGAGAACGTCGACGGGGTGGCCGCCTTCGCCGCCTCGCTGGGCAACGTCTCCCGGGTCGACGTGCTGCCCTTCCACAAGCTCGGCCAGGCCAAGTGGGAGGCGCTCGGCCGGGACTTCACCCTCGCCGACACCCCGACCCCCTCCCCCGAACAGCTGCGGGCCGCGCGCGACGCCTTCGCCGCGCACGGCCTGCACGCCGTCTGATCCCCCCGGCCCGCCGTCAGCCGGACCGGGCGGACCGGCCGGATCAGCCGGATCAGCCGGATCAGCCGGATCAGCCGGAGATCGACGCCGCGCCGGTCTCCAGGTGGCCGGTGAACCGCTGCGACCAGCTCGGGTCGCCGCTGACCGTCACCGTGAAGTCGTACCAGCCGTTGGTGTACGCCGCCGCGTTGAAGTAGTCGCTGGTGCTGGCCCCGGCCGCGACGGTGTACGTCCACGGGCCGTCCGAGCGGTACGCGTTCGAGGTGACGGTGAAGGTCACCGCCGAGCCGCCGTTGTTGGCCAGCTTGAACCAGAGCGCGAGCTTGCCGGTGTCCGGCGCGGCCGCGTACGTGGCGGTGACGGCCGCGGTCTTGCCGGCGGCGGTGGCGTCGCCGGTGAAGCGGCGCAGGAAGCGGTTCGGGCCGACCACCGTCAGGTCGTACTTGCCCGCGCCGTAGCCGGTGCCGCAGTTGAAGAAGTCGCTGGTCGCGCCCGCCGGGTCGACGGTGTACTGCCAGGGCCCGCCGGAGCGGTAGGCGTTGGCGTAGGCCGCGAAGTGGGTGCTCGCGGCGCCCTGGTTGGCCATCGCGATCCACACCTTCGTCACCCCGCCGGAGCCGAACTCCAGGCGGTCCAGGTTGGCCACCGGCTGGTACGGCAGCGCGCGGGCCGGGCGGGTGCCGGGCTCCTGCGCCGGCAGCCGGTTGTCGACCGGCGCCGGGTTGGGCAGCGGCCCGCAGGCGGCCAGCCCGATGGTCTGCGAGGTGTCCGGCAGCGCGGGCATCCCGTACACCGGGTTGGCGAAGTCGAACATGCCGGTCAGGTCGCCGGTGACCTTCCGCCGCCAGGCCGAGATGTTGGGGCAGGTCGCGGGCTTGCCGATGGCGGCCGTCCACTTCTCCAGGAAGCGCAGCACCGAGGTGTGGTCGGAGGTCTCCGAGGAGACCCAGCCGCCCCGGCTCCACGGCGAGACGGCGATCATCGGGACCCGGAAGCCCAGGCCGATGTTGACGCCGCTGTAGAACTCGCCCGGGGTGCCGGCCGGGGCGGCCGGCGGCGGGACGTGGTCGAAGAAGCCGTCGTTCTCGTCGTAGTTCAGGAACAGGATCGTGGAGTCGAACACGGCCGGGTCGGCGTTCAGCGCGTCCAGCACGTTGTGCACGAAGTGCGCGCCGTCGGCCGGCGTCGCGTACGGGTGCTCCGAGGACGCCTGGTCCGGCACGATCCAGGACACCTGGGGCAGGGTGCCGGCCAGCACGTCCGCCTTGATCGCGGCGACGATGTCGTCCGGTGTCCTGCCGGTGGCCTTCGGCACCGAGCCCATGCCCTTGACCGCCAGCGCGCTGCCCGCCGGGGCGCCGGAGAACTGGACGAAATAGGCCAAAGCGTTGTCGCCGTAGTTGTCGGACGCGTTCTGGTAGACCTTCCAGCTGACCCCGGCGGCCTCCAGCGCCTCCGCGTAGGTCTGCCACTTCAGGCCGGACTCGTCGCCCCCGTCGTACGCCGGGCCGCCCGCCGCGCCCGCCGGGTCGATCTGGCCGGACCAGTGGTAGGTGCGGTTCGGGCCGGTCGCGGAGAGCACCGAGCAGTGGTAGGCGTCGTTGATCGTCCAGTTGTCGGCCAGCGCGTAGTGGAACGGGATGTCGGCGCGGGTCAGGTAGCCCAGGGTGCGGACGTTGCCCTTCGCCGACACCCAGGAGTCCATTTTTCCGTTGTTCCACGCTTTGTGCTGGTCTGTCCACCCGTGCGAGAGGTCCCCGTTGCATTGCGCCAGGCGCTCGGGGTCGGCGCCGCCGGCCGGCTTGGTCGCCGAGAACTGCCACGGGTACTGCCGGCTGAGCACGTTCGGCTGGTTGAACACGCTGTAGCCGCCGGAGAGTTGGATGGTCGCCCGGTCGGCGAAGCCGCGCACGCCCTTCAGCGTGCCGAAGTAGTGGTCGAAGCTGCGGTTCTCCTGCATCAGGATCACGATGTGCCTGGCGTCCGTGATCGTCCCGGTCGTGCCGGCGGCGGCCGCGGCGGCGGGCCCGGCGCCCGCCCCGACCGCCGTGCCCGCGACGGCCGCCCCGGCCGCCGCGCTCGCCGACAACGCCATGAACTTCCTGCGGCTCAGCTCTGCCATCTCGACCCGACCGTCCCCTCGGCTGCTGGTGATGTTGTCCAGACACCTTCGTGTCGAACGCCGAGCATCCTCACGCAGGACGGGCCTCCGGGTCATGGCCCGGGAGCAAGGGTTGGCGGACTGTTCACCGGGCTCGGCAAGGTCGGCCGGGAGGTGAACGGCAGCCGCTCAGTCCTTCACGGAGATTCCCAGGGCCTGCGCGAACTGCGGTGCGAGGTCCAGCAGTTGGTGCGTGGAGAGGATCGCCCCGCGCAGCCCGAGGTGGCCGTCCGGCAGGCCGAGCGACACGGCGCCGCGGAGGTCCGCGTCCTTCAGGGTCGCGCCGCGCAGCCGGGTCTCGTCGAGGGTGCTGCCGGGGAAGGAGACGCCGGTGAGCTTCGCGTCGGACAGGTCGACGTCGCGCAGCAGGCAGTCCTCGAAGACCACGTCGCGCAGCACGGCGCCGCGCAGGTTGACCGCCTCCAGCTTGCACTGCCGGAACACCGTCCGCCGGACCGCCGAGCCGTACGCCGAGACGCCCGCCAGCACGCTGCCCTCGACCTCGGCGTCCTGCCACTCGCTCTCCGCCAGGTCGACCCCGACCAGCCGGGCCCCCTGCACCCAGACCTCGTTGAACCCGGCCCGGCGCAGCCTCGCCTCCTCGATCCGCACCCCGGTGAACGCGCACTCCAGGAAGTGCGCGCCGCCGAACTGCCCGGTCAGCGCCAGCTCGTCGAAGTGGACGGTGTCGTACCGCGCGTCCGGCCGCAGCGGCCCGGTGTGGCGCTGCAGCAGGTGGGCGTAGGGGAGGTCTTCGAGGCGCACGGTCAGCTCCGGGTTCGCGGACGGGGACGGGCCGGCGCTGGGCGGGCCGGCCGGCCGATCCAGCGTCCCAGCCGGCACCGACAGGCGGTGGACGGCGCCGACCCCCGGGGTCGGCGGCGCACGCACCGTACGCGGCACGCCGGTTGGAGCGGTTCCACCCGTTTTGATGAATCGTCAGGCAGAGTTGACGCCGCAGTGCGCGATCCGAGTGACAACTTGGCCTGTTTCGGCGCGTGTTGCGTTGATTGTCCTGTCTGTCCGAATTGGACCGATAGATTCCTCTGCGGATGGACGGACGACGAGGGCGCTTCGCGGGCAACGCGGAAGGTCAAGGACGAGGGTGGGCACGGGACGGCTCCCGTGGACCGCAGGACCCGGAATCCTCGTGATCACCGCGCTGCCCGACAGCGCCGCCCGCCGTCCGACCGGCGCCCCGTACCGCGGACGGTCCGGCCGGCGGGACCAACGTCCCACCGGTTCGGGCCCTTCCCGCCCTGCCCGGCCCCCGCCGCCGGACGTACCGTTCGAGGAGGAGACCCAACCGCTCACGCCGAGGGGAGCCCGTCGCCATGCACCGCACCGAACCCGCCCGCGCCGTCGAACTGGGCACGCCGGACGGCCGCTGGATCGCCGTCTGCGACACCCGGGAGCTCGAACCCGACTCCGGCACCGCCGTGCTGCTGCCCGGCGGCGGCCAGGCCGCGGTCTTCCGGACCGCCGACGGCGAGGTGCTGGCGGTCGGCAACCGGGACCCGTTCGCCGACGCCTGGGCGATCGCCGACGGCATCACCGGCAGCGTGGACGGCGCCCCGACCGTCTCCTCCCCGCTGCACAAGCGCCTGTTCGACCTGCGCACCGGCGTCTGCCTGGACGACCCGTCCCGCGCCCTGCCGGTCTGGCCGGTCCGGCTCCGCCCGGCCGACTGACCGGCCCGGCCCGCACCCACGCCCGCACCCGCGCCCGCTCGCCCGGCCGCTCCGCCGTTCACCCGTTCGGGAGGCCGGTCGGGCTAGCCCCGCTCGCCGCGCCCCTCCCCCGCGCGGTCTGATGACCGTATGCGCACAGCCGTGCACCGAGCGAAGCGGGGGTGGTCGTGAACTGGGTCGACGTGGTGATCATGGTCGGCACGCTGGTGGGCACGGCCGCGGCGATGCTCCTGGTGCAGCGGTACGCCTCGGTCCCGGCCCGGGAGAACTGCAACGACGTGGCGGGGTTCATCTTCGCCGCGGTCGGGGCGTTCTACGCGGTGCTGGTGGCCTTCGTGGTGATCGTGGTCTGGGAGAACACCACGACGGCGCGGGCCAGCACCTTCGAGGAGGCGGACGAGCTGGCCGGGGTCTACTGGATGGCCCGGCAGATGCCGCTGCCGCAGGGCGCGGACCTGGAGGGACTCACGCTGAGCTACGCGCACGCCGTGGTGGACACCGAGTGGCGCGAGATGGCCGACCACCACAGCGACCCGGCGGCGACCGCGCTGATGTACAAGATCCGCGAGAGCGCGCTCTCCTTCGACCCGCAGGGCGACCAGCAGTCGGCGCTCTACCAGAACGTGATCCAGCACGTGGACGGCCTGGCCAGCAAGCGCCGGGCCCGGCTGAACCTGATCGCCGACTGCGTGCCGCCGCTGCTGTGGGCCTCGCTGATCGCCGGCGCGGTGGTCACCATCGCGTTCACCTTCCTGTTCGGCCTCTCCAACACCTGGGCGCACCTGCTGATGGTGCTCAGCCTGGCCGGGCTGATCGCGCTGTCGCTGATCGCGATCAAGGAGATGAACTACCCGTTCGACGGGGCGAACGCGGTGAAGCCGACCGCCTTCCAGGTGTTCCTGAACCGGCTGCCGCCGCCGCGCTGAGCGGCGCGGGGGCGACGCCGCGTAGCGGCGGCGTCACGATTTCGGCGGACGGGCCGGGACGTGTAGTGTTCTCCAGGTCAGCAAGCGCCGCTAGCTCAGTTGGTTAGAGCAGCTGACTCTTAATCAGCGGGTCCGGGGTTCGAGTCCCTGGCGGCGCACAGACGGCGGAAAGCCTCCCTCCGGGGAGGCTTTCCGCGTTTCCGGCCCTTCCGGCGCCCTCCGGCGGGGGTCGGGAAATCCGATTTCACCGCAGGTCGGGGAGCGTGTAATGTTCTCTCCGTCAGCAAGCGCCGCTAGCTCAGTTGGTTAGAGCAGCTGACTCTTAATCAGCGGGTCCGGGGTTCGAGTCCCTGGCGGCGCACAGACAGGTCGAAGGCCCCTCGCGAGAGCGAGGGGCCTTCGGCGTTTTCCGGGCCGGTCGCCATGTCCCTTGCGCGACCCGCTCGTTGAGAAGGGGGAGGATGTGAAGCTAAGCGGTACTTAAAGATCGTCTTAGGAGAAATGGGACATAGGTCCCTAACATCTCACAAGTCGATCAGTCAGGCTGGCGAGGTTCACGCCGTCGCCCGAGCGAGCAGCCCGTCCGGGGCCTGCGGGAAGGTCTCCGTTGCCTCGAAAGCCTCGTACGCGGAAGAAGCGGACCGGCTGGCGCCGGCTGATACCCACCTGGCGGATGACACTGGCCGGGCTGGCCGCCTCGGTGCTGCTGGGGGTCGGCCTGTTCGCCCTCGGCATCGCCCTGGTCAAGGTGCCGGACGCGCACGCGGCCGCCACCGCCCAGTCCAACACCTGGCTCTACTCGGACGGCTCGCTGCTGGCCCGCACCGGGCAGACCAACCGGCAGAACGTCGCGCTGGACAAGGTCTCCGCCGAGGCGCAGCACGCCGCGCTGGCCGCGGAGGACCGCAACTTCTACTCGGAGGGCGCGGTCAACCTGAAGGGCATGGCCCGGGCCGCGCTCACCACCGCGTCCGGCGGCTCGACCCAGGGCGGCTCGACGATCACCCAGCAGTACGTGAAGAACGCCTACCTGAACCAGAAGCAGACCGTCAGCCGGAAGGTGAAGGAGGTCTTCATCGCGATCAAGGTGGACGCGACGCAGAGCAAGGACGAGATCCTCTCCTCCTACCTGAACACCTCGTACTACGGGCGCGGCGCGTACGGCATCCAGGCCGCCGCCCAGGCGTACTTCGGGGTGGACGCGAGCCGGCTGACCGCCGCGCAGGGCGCCTACCTGGCGACGCTGCTGAACGCGCCGAGCGCCTACGACGTGTCCTCGGCGTCCGAGGCGGGCCGGCAGAAGGCCACGGCGCGCTGGAACTACGTGCTGGACGGCATGGTCGCGAAGAAGTGGCTGGGCGCGGAGGAGCGGCAGCAGACGGCGTTCCCCGAGGTGCTGGCGCCGAAGTCCGCGCCCGGCCTGTCGGGGCAGGCCGGCTACCTGGTGGCCGCGGCGACCTCGTACCTGACCGAGCAGGGCATCGTCTCGGACGCGCAGCTCGCCCAGGGCGGGTACACGATCACGCTGACCGTCGACGCGAAGAAGCAGCAGCAGCTGCAGGACGCGGTGCAGGCGCAGCTGACCGACAACCTGAAGCCGGACAGCCGGAAGGCGGACGCGGCGGCGCAGGCCGGCGCGGTCTCGGTGGACCCGAAGAGCGGGCAGGTGCTGGCGCTGTACGGCGGCGCGGACGCCACCAAGCACTGGATCGACAACGCGACCCGGACCGACTACCAGGCGGGGTCGACCTTCAAGGCGATCGCGTTGGCGGCCGCGCTGGACGCCGGGGCGCGCACCCAGTCCGGCGAGCGGATCACCGCGGACACCGTGTACGACGGCACCAACCGGCGGGCGGTGCGCGGCGCGAAGGGCGTCCCGTACGCGCCGCCGAACGAGGGCGAGCGCTCGTACGGGCAGATCAGCCTGCAGCAGGCCACCGACTGGTCGGTGAACTCGGTGTTCGCGCAGCTCGCCCAGGACACCGGGCTGGAGAAGGTCCGCGCCACCGCGGTGGCGCTCGGCCTGCCCGCCGACACGCCGGACCTGAGCGCGCTGCCGTCCGTCCCGCTGGGCACCGCGACGCCGAGCGTGCTGAACATGGCCGGGGTGTACGCGACGCTGGACAACGACGGGCAGCAGATCACCCCGTGGCTGGTGCAGGGCCTGGAGCTGGGCGGCGAGCACGTCGCGCTGCCCGAGCACAAGGCCGTCCAGGCGATCTCCAGGGACGCGGCCCGGGCGACCACCGCGATCCTCCGCGGCGTCGTCGAGGACCAGGGCGGCACCGGCTACCGGGCGGCCGCGCTGAACCGCCCGGCGGCCGGCAAGACCGGCACCACGGACGACTCGCGGTCGGTCTGGTTCGCCGGGTACACGCCGGAGCTGGTGACCGTGGTCGGCCTGTTCGGTCAGGAGCCGGGCACCGGCAAGCAGGTCACCCTGGACGGCGTGGGCGGCACCGGCAGCGCGGCGGGCGGCAAGTACCCGGCGCAGATCTGGACGGCGTACATGAAGGCGGCGCTGGCCGGGCAGCCGGTCGGCGACTTCGCCGGGCCGACCCGGGCCCCGGCGGCGAGCGCGCCCTCGGCGGTGCCGAGCCCGTCCGCGACGCCGAGCCAGAGCCCCTCGGCGGCGGACGGGTCGACCGGCGCCGCGACGGCCCCGGCCGAGGAGGGCGACCGGCCGACCCGGACGCCGTCCGGCCGGCCGAGCACCAGCCCGGGGGCGGGCTCCAGCACGGGCACCGGCACCGGCACCGGTTCCGGCGAGGACGGCAAGCAGCCGACCCGGACGCCGTCCGCCCGGCCGAGCGGCGGGGCCACCCGCAGCCCGTCGGCGAGCAGCACGCCGGGGCTGGGCGGGGCCGGCGGCCTGCTCGGGGATCAGCAGCAAAAGGCGGGGTAACGCCTTACGGCGGAGGGGTCCGGGCTGGCAGAATGCGGCGATGCGCAGCAGCTCGGACCCCTCCGTCGTCCCCGTCGACGCCACGGCCGCCCAGGTCACGGCCCCGCTCCCGGCCTCCCGCCCGGCCGCCTCCCGCCCGGCTGCCGCGAAGCGGCGGGCGGTGCCGCTCGGGCTGGCGCTGGCGCTGGTCTCGGCGGTCGCCTTCGGCGGGTCGGGGACGGCCGCCAAGCCGCTGATCGAGGCCGGGCTCTCCCCCGCGCACACCGTCTGGCTGCGGGTGGCCGGGGCGGCGCTGGTGCTGCTCCCGGTGGCCTGGCGGCACCGGGACGCGGTGCTGCGGCGGCCCGGCGTGCTGCTCGGCTTCGGGCTGCTGGCGGTGGCGGGCGTGCAGGCGTGCTACTTCGCGGCGATCTCCCGGATCCCGGTGGGCGTCGCCCTGCTGATCGAGTACCTGGGCCCGCCGCTGCTGATCGCCTACGTCCGGCTGGTGCAGCGCCGGCCGGTCTCCCGCCGGGCGATGGCCGGGGCGGGCGTCGCGGTGGCGGGCCTGGCCTGCGTGGTCGAGGTCTGGAACGGCCTGTCCTTCGACGCGCTGGGCGTGCTGTTCGCGCTCGGCGCGGCCTGCTGCCAGGTCGGCTACTTCGTCCTCGCCGACGCCGGCCGCCGGGGCGAGCGCCCGGTCGCCCCGCTGGCGGTCTCCGCGTACGGCCTGCTGATCGGCGCGGTCCTGCTGACCGCGGCCACCCGCCCGTGGAACGCCGACTGGTCGCTGCTGGGCCGCTCGGTCAGCATGAACGGCCACCAGCTGCCCGCGCTGGTCCCGGCGCTGTGGATGGTCCTGGTCGCCACCGTGCTGGCCTACCTGACCGGCGTGGTCTCCGTCCAGCACCTCTCCCCGCCGGTGGCCGGCGTGGTCGCCAACCTGGAGGCGGTGGTCGCCACCGTGCTGGCCTGGATCCTGCTCGGCGAACACCTCGGCGCCCCGCAGCTCGCCGGCGGCGCGCTCGTCCTGGCGGGCGCGTTCGCGGCGCAGTCGGCGAGCCGGAGCTGAGCCGGCCCCGAGCGGGAGCCAGGCCGGCCCCGAGCGGTCAGCCCGGCAGGGTCTCGCGGTGGGCGGCGAGGGCGGGGGCGACGGTGGTGGCGACGAACTCGGTGATCCGGTAGGCGACGACGCCCGCCGGGACGAACGGGTCGGTGGCGGCGACCGCCTCGACGGCGGCCCGGTCGGGGGCGACCGCGAGGATCACGCCGCCGTCGCGCGGGACCTTGCGGCCGGAGGCGAGGAAGGTGCCGTCCGCGTAGTGCCGCTCCAGCCAGGCGAGGTGGGCGGGCAGCAGGGCGTCGACGCGCTCCAGCGGGGCGGTGTAGGTCAGTTCGAGGATGAACACCCGGCCATGGTACGCCGGGGCGGCCCCGGCGGGTCAGCGGACGCCGGGCCGGACCAGGCCCGACTCGTAGGCGGCGATGACCAGTTGGGCCCGGTCCCGGGCGGCGAGCTTCTGCAGCAGCCGGCCGATGTGGGTCTTCGCGGTGGAGAGGCTGACGTGCAGTTCGGCGGCGATCTCCTCGTTGGAGAAGCCGAGGCCGACCAGGGCCAGCACCTCCCGCTCCCGCTCGGTCGCCCCCGCCAGGGCCGCCGGGGCGGGCAGCGCGGACGGCTCCGGGCGGCGGGTGTACTCCTCGATCAGCCGGCGGGTCACCCGGGGCGCGAGCAGCGCCTCGCCCGCGGCCACCACCCGTACCGCGTCCAGGAGTTCGGCCGGCCGGGTGTCCTTGAGCAGGAACCCGGCGGCGCCCGCGCGGAGCGCCGCGAAGGCGTAGTCGTCCAGGTCGAAGGTGGTCAGCACCAGCACCCGGACGCCCGCCAGGGCCGGGTCGGCGGTGATCGCCCGGGTGGCCTCGATGCCGTCCAGCCGGGGCATCCGGATGTCCATCAGCACCACGTCCGGCCGCTGCGCGCGGGCGAGTTCGAGCGCCTCGGCGCCGTCCGCGGCCTCGCCGACCGCGGTCAGGTCGGGCGCGGAGTCGACCAGCAGCCGGAAGCTGCCGCGGACCAGCGCCTGGTCGTCCGCCACCAGCACCCGGATCATCCGGTCACCGCCAGCGGGAACACCGCGGACACCTCGAAGCCCCGCCCGGCCGCCCGCCGTCCGGCCCGGAACTCGCCGCCGTGCACGGCGACCCGCTCGCGCATCCCGGCCAGCCCGTGCCCGCCGCCCGCCCCGGACGGGCTGCCGCCCCGGCCCTCGTCGGTGACGGTCAGCTCCAGCGCGTCCGGCCGGTAGCCGACCCGGACCAGGCAGCGGTCGGTGCCCGCGTGCCGCACCACGTTGGTCACCGCCTCCTGCACCACCCGGTAGCCGGCCAGCTCCAGCCCAGGCGGCAACTCGGCCCGCTCGCCGAGCAGTTGGACGTCCACCCGGACGCCGGCCGCGGCCGCCCGGCGCACCACCCCGTCCAGGTCGGAGAGCCGCGGCGCGGGCAGCCGCTCGCCGTCGCCCGCGCCGTCCCCGCCGGTGCGCAGCACGCCCAGCAGGGCCCGCATCTCGTTCAGCGCGGTCCGGCTGGTCTCCTCGATCGACGCCAGCGCCAGCCGGGCCTGCTCGGGCTGCTCGGCCGCGACGTGGTTGGCGACGCCCGCCTGCACCGCGATCACGCCCAGGCTGTGCGCGACCACGTCGTGCAGCTCGCGGGCGATCAGCAGCCGCTCCTCGCGCTGCCGGGACGCCTCGTGCTCGATCCGGCGGCGGCGGCGCTCGTCGACCGCCCAGCCGGCCGTCCAGCCGGTCGCCAGGAAGAGGCAGGCCATCACCACCGCGCCCGGCCCGCCGAACCCGGGGTGCGGCCAGGTCCAGCCCAGCATCCCGGACAGGCAGAGCCCCGCCACCGCCAGCGAGAGCGCGAGCAGCCGCCCGGCCGGCCGGGGCGGCAGCGCGCGCGGCACCCGGTACAGCACCACGGCGACGGCGACCCACGGCGCGGGCGAGTTCGACACCCCGACGCCCAGCGCGGCCGCGCTCAGCACCGCGAGCAGCGCCGCGACCGGTCGGCGGCGGGCCAGCGGCGCGGCGAGCGCGGCCAGCAGGACCAGCAGCACGTCCGCCGGGCGCGGGCCCGGCCCGAACCCGGGCGGGGGCACCTGCGCGAGGTCGGCCTGCCGCGGCACCTGCGGCATCACGTCCCAGACCGAGAACAGCGGCAGCGCGGCGAGGGCGGCGGCGACCGCCGCGTCCGCGACGGCCTGCCAGCGGGGGCCGAGCGGCCGGAGCACGTCCATGGCGGCCACGGTAGCGGCGGCGCGGGGTCGGGCGGATCGGACCTGGGGACGAGAGCGGGCGTCGTACCGGGGGCCGACCCGGCGGCCGGGCGCGGCGCGAACCCGCCGTTCCCCGGGCCCCGGTACCACCTGGGCCGTGGTCCCAGGGCTGACGCGGCCGGGCGGGGGCGGGGCGGAAAGTGGGGGGCGTTCGGACGGCAGACGGAGGAGGGGTCGTGATCGAGGCTCGGGGTGTGGGGCGGCGCTACCGGAGGCGGTGGGCGTTGCGGGACTGCGCGTTGGAGGTGCCGGCGGGGCGGACGGTGGGGCTGGTCGGGCCGAACGGGGCCGGCAAGAGCACGCTGCTGCACCTGCTGACGGGGCTGCTGCCGCCGAGCGCGGGCGAGCTGCGGGTGTGGGGCGAGCGGCCGGGGTCGAGCGCGGGCTGGCTGGCCCGGGTCGGGTTCGTCGGGCAGGACGCGCCGGTGCACCGGGCGCTGACGGTCCGGGAGCACCTGGTGTTCGGGCGGCGGGCGAACCGCCGGTGGGACGCCGGCTGGGCGGAGCGGCGGGTGGCGGAGCTGGGTCTTGACCCGGGGCAGCGGGCGGGCCGGCTGTCGGGCGGCCAGCGCGCGCAGCTCGCGCTGACCCTGGCGCTGGCGAAGCGCCCGGACCTGCTGGTGCTGGACGAGCCGGTGGCGGCGCTGGACCCGCTGGCCCGCCGGGAGTTCCTGGACCGGTTGGCGGCGGCCCGGGCCGAGCACGGCCCGAGCGTGCTGCTGTCCTCGCACCTGATCGGCGACCTGGCCCGGGACTGCGACCACCTGATCGTGCTGGGCCGGGGCCGGGTCCGGGCGGCGGGCCCGCTGCCGGAGCTGCTGGCCGGCCCGGACGGGCGGGTGCGGGAGTTGGAGGACGTGGTGCTGGAGCAGTTGCAGCTGGACCGCGACGAGCGGGCGGAGGAGCGGTCGTGAGCTGGTTGACCTGGCGCCAGTACCGGGCGCAGGCGTGGTGCGCGCTGGCCGCGCTGGCCGTCGTCGCGGTGCTGTACGGCGTGACCGGGCCCCGGTTGGCGGGCCTGTACGACACCAGCGGCCTGCCGGGCTGCGCGCGGACCGGGGAGGGCTGCGAGCGGGCGCAGTCGGCGTTCGCGGCGGCGGTGGGCGCGGACGGCCTGCTGACCGGGCTGTTCTACCTGGGGCTGGTGCTGCTGCTGGTGCTGCCCGCGGGGGCGGGGATGTTCGCGGGGGTGCCGCTGGCGGCCCGCGACCTGGAGTCGGGGGCGTTCCGGCTGACCTGGACGCAGGGGGTGCCGCGGACCCGCTGGCTGCTGGTGCGGCTGGCGCTGGTCGGCTCGGCGGTGGCGGCGCTGGCGGGGCTGCTGTCGCTGGCGGTGTCCTGGTGGGCGGCGCCGCTGGACCGGGCCGGGGCGCTGCCGGGCGCGGGTGACGCGGGGCTGCCGGGCCGGTTCGGGCCGCTGGTGTTCGCGGCGCACGGCGCCGTCCCGGTGGGCTGGGCGCTGTTCGGGTTCGCGGCGGGGGTCGCGGCGGGGCTGCTGCTGCGCCGTCAGGTGGCGGCGATGGCGGTGGTGCTGGGGGTGCTGGCGGCGGCGCAGGTGCTGGTGCCGCTGCTGGTGCGCCCGCACCTGGCGGCGCCCGTCCGCACGGAGGCCCCGCTGGTGCTGGGGACGGGGGCGGGGGCGGAGCAGGGGACGATCCGGATCGAGGGCGACCGGCTGTACGTGTCGACGCCGGTGTCGCTGCCGGGGGCGTGGGTGCTGTCGGTGGCGGCGCTGGACCCGGCGGGGCGGGCGTTCACCGGGCCGGTGCCGGCGGCGTGCCACCCGGAGGCGGGGCCGATCGGGGCCTGCCGGCAGGCGATCGACGCGCTGGGGCTGACCCAGCGGGTGGCGTACCAGCCGGCCCGCCGCTACTGGGCGTTCCAGTGGGCGGAGGCGGGGGCGCTGGTGCTGCTGTCGGGCGCGGTGGCGGCGGGCACGGCGGCCCGGCTGCGGCGCGGCGTCGCGCCGTAGGACCCTCTCAGCGGCCGGTCCAGCCGAACCAGTCGAAGTGGTTCAGCGGCCAGACCACGGCGCTGGCGGGTCCGACCAGGTCGGCGACGGGGACCGCGCCGCCGTCCGGCCCGTCCCGGTGGTAGCGGGAGCCGGCGGAGTCGCTGCGGTGGTCGCCCTCGACCCAGACGTGGCCGGCCGGGACGCTGAGCGGGCCGAAGTCGATGCCGGAGCAGGAGTCGTCACCGGGGTGCAGGTAGGGCTCGGTGACGGTCCGGCCGTCGACGGTGAGGGTGCTGCCGTGGCAGTCGACGGTCTGGCCGCCGGTCGCGATGACCCGCTTGACCAGGTAGTCGTCGCCGGGCGGGAGCAGTCCGACGGCGCCGAGGCCGGAGTGGACGGTGCGGGTGAAGGCGTTGCCGCCCTGCGGGGCGGGCGGCAGCCAGCCGCCCGGGTCCTTGAAGACGACGGGTTCGCCGGGCGCCGGCTTCCAGCCGGTCAGGGTGGCGAACTTGTTGACCGCGACCCGGTCGCCGACCCGGAGGGTGTTCTCCATCGAGCCGGACGGGATCGAGAACATCTGGAACAGGCAGCTCTTGATCAGCACGGCGACGACCAGGCCGATCGCGATCATCACGGGCAGTTCCACGTACCAGGGCCGCCGCCTGCGCGGACGCCGCTCCTGGGTGGGCCCCTCGGTCACCGCAACCGCCACCGACACCGCCTCCTTGGCAAGGACTGCACGCTAACCCGAGCCGGGGGCAGCGCGAAATCCGGCCCTTACCCGGAGCGAACAGGGGCCGGTCAGGGCCCGGTCAGGACTCGTTGGCGATCGCCTCGTGGTGGCGGATCACCTCGGCGATGATGAAGGTGAGGAACTTCTCGGCGAAGACCGGGTCGAGGTTGGCGCTGAGGGCGAGTTCGCGCAGCCGGGTGATCTGGCGGCGCTCGCGGTCCGGGTCGGCGGGCGGCAGCTGGTGCTCGGCCTTGAGCCGGCCGACCTGCTGGGTGGCCTTGAAGCGCTCGGCGAGCATGTGGACGACGGCGGCGTCGATGTTGTCGATGGACTCGCGCAGGCGGGTCAGCTCGGCCCGCACGGCGTCGTCGATCCCCGCCGGGGAGGGGGTGGGCTGGTCCGTCATGTCGGGTGGCTCCGATGCGGGGGTCCGGGTGGGCGCGGGGCGCGGCGAACGGCCAATCTAACAGGGCGGGCGGGCCGCGTTCGCCCTGATCGGCGGCGCGTTCCGGCATGTGGGACGGCAGTTGGGACGGCGGCCGGAAGGGCGTTCGGGGCGGCGGCCGGGGCGGTCCGGGGCCAGGGGCGGGGGCGCGGGCGGGTGCCGGGCTCCGCGCGCCGTTCGGCCCCGGTGCCCCGGCGGGGGCCGTAGGCTGGGCGGGCCGCGGGTCGGAAATCCGGTCGGCGGCACAGCAGTTCGTCCGCTGTCCGTTCTCATGGGAGGTACCTGATCGTGGCGACGACCCGCACCGCGCACACCGAGTGGGAGGGCAACCTGCTCGACGGCAAGGGCCTGGTGACCCTCGACTCCTCGGGCGTCGGCGAGTTCCCGGTGTCCTGGCCGTCCCGGGCCGAGGCGGCGAACGGCAAGACCAGCCCGGAGGAGCTGATCGCGGCCGCCCACTCGTCCTGCTTCTCGATGGCGCTCTCGCACGGCCTGACCGGCGCCGGCACCCCGCCCACCAAGCTGGAGACCAAGGCGGACGTGACCTTCCAGCCGGGCACCGGCATCACCGGCATCCACCTGACCGTGGTCGGCACCGTGCCGGGCCTGGACGAGGCGGGCTTCGTGAAGGCCGCCGAGGACGCGAAGGCGAACTGCCCGGTGAGCCAGGCGCTGGCCGGCACCACCATCACGCTCTCCGCCAGCCTGGCCTGACCCGCCGCCCTCCGTTCACGTCCCCGCTCACGTCCCCGCTCACGTTCGCGTTCACGTTCCGTGACGGGACGTGAGCGGGACGCACGCCCCCGGCGCGCGCCGCACCGGCGCCCACCGGGGGTTTCGCGTACCCCCGGCCGGTTCGCGCGGCTTCGCACCGAATGTAACGGGCACCTCCGGACATTCCTCACCAATCACCCTGGCGGCGGTCGCGGACAGTTACACCGGCGGCCTATGATCGGCGGACGTGGCCCGAGGCCGCCGACCGCGCCCCGGTCACCGGCCGGGTTCCGCGAGCGGGCCCGGGACGCCTGGCCGGTCGCCGTCCGTGAGGAGGCTCCGGCGCGACCAGTGGCAGCAGCGGACGGGAGCGTGCCGTGCCGGGCCGGAACGTCGGGGCCGACGCACACCAGGAGGACGGGCGGCCCGCCGCGCCGCGCCCCGGGCCCGGGGACCCGTGCGACCGCTGCGGCGCCCGGGCCGACCGCGAGGCCGAGCGGCTGGCCGCCGCCCTGCGGGCCAGCGAGTCGCGCTTCCGGGCCGCGTTCTCCGACGCCGGGATCGGCATGGCGCTGATCGACCGGGACGACCTGGTGATCGAGGGCAACCCGGTGTTCGCCGCGATGCTGGGCCGCGCGGTCGCCGAACTCCCCGGCATGCACATCCACCAGATCATCGACCCGGAGGAGCCGTCCCGCCGCCGCTACCGCGAACTGGTGCGCGGCGAGCGCGACCGGATGCGGGCCGAGAAGCGGCTCAAGCACCGCGGCGGCCGGGAGGTCTGGGGTCGGGTCACCGTCTCACTGGTCCGTGACCACGCCGGCGAGCCGTACTACACGATGGTCCTGGTCGAGGACATCACCGAGCGCCGCCAGCTCGGCGACCGGCTCGCCTACCAGGCGCTGCACGACCCGCTGACCCGGCTGCCCAACCGGACGCTGTTCTACCAGCGGCTGGAGGCCGCGTTCCGGCTGGACGAACCGGGCGGCGGCGGCCGGATCGGGCTCTGCTACGTCGACCTGGACGGCTTCGCCGCGATCAACGAGTCCCTCGGCCACCACGTCGGCGACCAGCTGCTGGTGGCCGTCGCCGCCCGGCTGGAGCACGGCTTCGCCCGCGAGGGACGGCAGCTGGTGGCCCGGCTGGGCGGCGACGAGTTCGCCCTGCTGGTCACCGGCAGCGGCGGCCACCAGGAGCTGACCCGGCTGGCCGGCCGCCTGATGGACGCCCTGGAACGGCCCTTCGAGGTGGCCGGGCACCGGCTGACCGTCACCGCCTCGATCGGCGTGGTGGAGCGCCCGGTGCTCGGCTCCACCCCCACCGACCTGATCCGCGACGCCGACTCCACCCTGTACTGGTCGAAGTCCGACGGCCGCGCCCGCTGGACGCTGTACGACCGCGACCGGGGCGCCGACCAGCTGACCCGGCACCGGCTGGCCACCGGGCTGCGCCCGGCCGTGGAACGCGGCGAGTTCACCGTCGAGTACCAGCCGCTGGTCGGCCTGGCCGACGGCGCGGTGCGCGGCGCGGAGGCCTTGGTCCGCTGGAACCACCCCCGGTACGGGCTGCTCTCGCCGGACCGGTTCATCCCGCTCGCCGAGGAGTCCGGGGCGATCGTGCCGCTCGGCAAGTGGGTGCTGGAGGAGTCCTGCCGGCGGACCCGGGAGTGGCTCGCCGAGTTCCCCGACCGGCCGGTGTTCGTCAGCGTCAACCTGGCACCGCGCCAGATCTGGGACTCCGACGTGGTCGCCGACGTCGCGGACGTGCTGGAGCGCACCGGGCTGCCCGCGCCGCTGCTCCAGCTGGAGATCACCGAGAGCGCGCTGCTCGGCCCGGCCGGCCGGCCGCTGGAGGCCCTGCAGGCGCTCGCCGACATGGGCGTGCGGATCGCCATCGACGACTTCGGCACCGGCTACTCCAACCTCGCCTACCTGTCCCGGCTGCCGGTCCACTCGCTCAAGCTGGACGCCACCTTCATCGAGGCGTTCCGCGAGTCCGCCCCCGACGCGGACGGCCGCCGCCGGGCCGCCGACGAGCAGATCGTCGGCGCGATGGTGCAGCTCGCCCACGCCCTGGGCCTGACCGTCACCGCCGAGGGCATCGAGAACGCCGCCCAGGCCGAACGGCTCCGCCAGACCGGCTGCGACACCGCCCAGGGCTGGTACTACGCCCGCCCCGGCGGGCCCGAGACGATCGCCGCGATACTGCGCGACCAGCCGCCGCGCTAGCGACGGTCTTCCGGTACGGAGGGACAGGGGATGGAACGCGTGCGCGCGGTGCTGGACGGGGTCGAGGTCGTCTCGGCGACCCCGCTGACCGGCGGGCTGTACAACGCCGCCCGGCTGCTCGAACTCGCCGACGGGCGGCGGCTGGTGCTCAAGTGCGCGCCACCGCCCGGCACCCCGGGGCTGGCCCACGAGCGCGGACTGCTCGGCACCGAGCGGCTGTTCCACGCGCTGGCCGCGGACGCCGGACTCGCCGTCCCCGAGGTGCTGCACCACGACCCGGACGGCGACGCCGGGACCCGCGAGTGGCTGCTGCTCTCCTACGTCGAGGGCGCCACCTGGGACAGCCTGCGCGAACGGATCCCCGCCGCCGGCCGGGCCCGGCTGCGCCGCTCGCTCGGCGCCTGGGCCGCCGGCGTGGCCCGGGCCACCGGCGAGCGCTACGGCTACCCGCAGCCCGCGGCCGGGCTGGCCGCCGACAGCTGGCCCGCCGCGTTCACCGCGATGCTCGACGCGCTGCTGGCCGACGCCGAGCGCTACGGCGTCGCCCCGCCCGTCCCCGCCGAGCGGCTGCGCACCCTCCCGCGGCGGTTCGCGGCCGCGCTGGCCGCGGTCGACCGCCCCGCGCTGGTGCACTTCGACGCCTGGGAGGGCAACCTGCTGCTCACCCCGGACCCGGACGGCGGCTGGGAGCTGACCGGCGTGATCGACGGCGAACGGGCCTTCTTCGGCGACCCGCTCGCCGAACTCGTCGGCCTCGACCCCCTCGGCGCCGCCGAGCTCGACGACGACTTCCCGGCCGGCTACCGCTCGGTCGACCCGGCCTTCGCCCTCGACGACGCCGGCCGGGCCCGGCTCGCGCTGTACCGGATCTACCTGGCTCTGATCATGCGGACCGAGGCCGCGCCCCGGGCCTACACCGGCGACTTCGCCGCCTGGGTGGACAGCTGGTCGGCCAAGCGGGTCGCCGAGCAGCTGGCCGTGCTGGACGGGCTGGACCCGCCCGGCCGGTGAGCCCGGACGCCCCGGCCGGGCGGCGGGCCGGACGGGCCCGACCCGCCGCTCAGCCGGTGAGCCCGTACGCCTCGGCGATCAGGCCGTAGGACGCCAGCCGGTTCTCGTGCCCGTGGATGTGCGAGGTGACCATCAGCTCGTCGGCCCCGGTGCGCCGCCGGAGGGCCTCCAGCCCTTCGGCGACCTCCGCCGGGGTGCCGAGCACCACGTTCGCCAGCCAGGAGTCCAGGAAGTCCTCCTCGGCGAGCGTGTAGGGGTGGGCGGCGGCCTCCTCCGGCGTCGGGATCGGCCCGGGGCGGCCCTGCCGCAGCCGGAGCATGCCGAGGCCCGCCGAACGGGCCAGCCACAGCGCCCGCTCCCGGCTCTCGGCGGCCACCGCGCTGACCCCGATCAGCGCGTACGGCTTCTCCAGCACCTCGGACGGGGTGAAGCCGTCCCGGTACAGGTCGAGCGCGGGGACGGTGTTGGCGGCGCTGAAGTGGTGCGCGAACGCGAACGGGTAGCCGAGCCGGGCGGACAGCTGGGCGCTGAAGCCGGACGAGCCGAGCAGCCAGAGCGGCGGGCGGGCGGCCGAGCGCGGCACCGCCGTCAGCCGGGCGTACGGGTGGCCGGGCGGGAAGTCGCCGTCCAGGAAGTGCCGCAGCTCGGCGAGCTGGCGGGGGAAGTCCTCGGCGCCGTCGGCCAGGCCGCGGCGCAGCGCGGCGGCGGTCGCCTGGTCGGTGCCGGGGGCGCGGCCGAGGCCGAGGTCGATCCGGCCCGGGTGCAGCGCCTCCAGCAGGCCGAACTGCTCGGCGATCGCCAGCGGGGCGTGGTTGGGCAGCATCACGCCGCCGGAGCCGAGCCGCAGCGTGCTGGTGTGGGCGCCGAGGTGGGCGAGCAGGACGGCGGGGACCGAGGAGGCGACGCCGGGCATGCCGTGGTGCTCGGCCACCCAGAAGCGGTGGTAGCCCCAGCCCTCGGCGGCCCGGGCCAGGCCGGTGGTGGCGGCCAGCGCCTCGCCGGGGGTGTGGCCGGAGCCGACGGTGGCGAGGTCCAGGATCGAGAGCGGGGCGGGGGCGCGGCCGGCGGCCCGGCCGCGGATCGGGTCGGCCCCGGCGGCGGTCTCGGCCGCGAGGGCCTCCTTGGCCGAGGCGGCGGTCTCGGGGGCGGCCTCGGGGGCGGTCGGCTCCGGTGCGGTGCTCATGCGGTGCGTCCTCCTGGTGCCCCGGCCGGGCGCCCGGGCGTTCGTCGGAGCACAACCCGCCGGCCGTCCGGGCTGTTCCCGGCCCGTCCGCGACACGCCGACCCGTTCTCCTGACGGTCCGCCAGCAGGCAACGCTGCGTGGCGACTTCACGCCACAGCGAGAAGTCGCCAGGTGGAACGGTCGATCCGGGTCGGCCGATCGGGCACTCTGGTGATCAGCGCGGAACCCGCACCGGCACCGCGCACCAGCGACAGATCGGCGGGCTCGACCAGCGTCGTTCGATCCCCACGAGCCCCCGGAGCGGCACCCCGCCCCGGGGGCTCTCGCGCTGCCCGGGCCCGTGTGCGATGGGCCACAGGGGGTGCTTCATGCCATGAAATTTGCCCGCGCTAGCGTTGTCCCCCGTTGCAGCTGCTCTCCCCCGGGCGCGCTGGAGGGAGAGACACCGTGGATCCGAACGCCGTCATCGGCCCCGCCTGGTACTGCGGGCTGGCCCTGGCCGCCGTGCTCGGCGACGCCTTCCTGCCGTTCCTGCCCAGCGGCTCGCTGGTGATCCTGGCCGTGCTGAAGACCGCGCACGTGGACGGTTCGCCGCTGCTGCTGGCCGCCGGGGTCGCGGTCGCCTCCTTCCTGGGCGACCTGCTGCTGCTCAACCTGGCCCGGCGCGGGGCGCCCGGCGTGCACCGGCGGCTGGCCCGCCGGCCGCGGCTGGCGGCGAGCGTCGAGCGGGTGCAGCGGGCGCTCACCGGCCGGACCACCAGCCGGGCGGCGGCGGTGATCGTGATCGTGGCGCGCTTCGTCCCGGCCGGGCGGACCGTGCTGGACGTCGCGGTGGGCCACTCCGGGCACCACCGGCCGTGGACCTTCCTGCGCTGGTCGGCGGTGGCGGCCGTGGTGTGGGCGGCGTACATCGTCAGCCTGGGCTGGCTGAACCTGCACTGGTTCGACACCGCCTGGCTGAGCTTCGTGATCTCCTGCGTGGCGGCCACCGCGATCAGCTCCGCCGTGGTGCAGCTGGTCCGCCGCCGGCGGCGGCTGGCCGTGCTGGTCGAGGGCGAGTAGCCGGTTCGGGCGGTCCGGCCGGCTCGGCCGGTTCGGCCGGTCCGGTCGGCGGGCGGGGCCGCGACCTCGGTGTTCTCTGTCCCAGAACGGCAACAGGACGGCCGGGGCGGGAGCCGGGGGAACCTTTGCCGCGTGATGACCGGTTGAGGGTGGGCGGCGTTGGACCGGCCACCCCGGCCATGCCATCCTTGGGTGGCGTTACCGTCAAATTGTCCGATTTTGCCAGAAGTTGACCTCCGGAGCCGCCCGTCGGCGTCCGGACCTTCTTTTGGCCCGGTTCGGGCCCTTTCGTGGCAGGGGAGACCATGAGCACCATCTCGCGCAGGGCCGTGCTGACCGCCGGTGCGGCCACGGCGGCCCTCGGCGCCGTCACCGCCTGTTCCAGCGGTTCCGGTGCCGGTTCCGCCAAGCGTCCCGGCTCCGACGCCAACCCCTCGGCCGGCGGCACCGGCAGCGGCCAGCCCCCGGTGAAGGGCACCCCGCTCGGCGACGGCTCCACCGCCGACACCGGCGCCCAGCCGAACCAGCCCGCCGCCGAGAAGCTCAAGCCCGGCGAGGCCCCGCCGCAGTTCGTGGTCTTCTCCTGGGACGGCGCCGGCGCCACCGACGACGGCCAGTTCACCCGCTTCCTGAAGGTCGCCCAGGAGCACAAGGCGGCGATGACCTTCTTCCTCTCCGGCATCTACACGCTGCCGAAGGAGAAGTCCGCGCTCTACCACCCGCCGCAGCACCCGGCCGGCGCCTCGGACATCCCCTTCCTGTCCGACAACGCCGTCCGCAACACCATCAAGCTGATCAGCCAGGCCTGGCGGGACGGCCACGAGATCGGCACCCACTTCAACGGGCACTTCTGCTCCACCCGCTCCGACCACAACGGGGTCAACAAGTGGAGCCCCGAGGACTGGGAGAGCGAGATCCAGCAGGCGGTGTCCTTCGTCACCGGGTGGCGCGGCAACACCGGCTTCACCGACGTCGACCCGCTGCCCTTCGACTACAAGAAGGAGCTGATCGGCGGCCGCACCCCCTGCCTGGAGGGCCAGAAGGCGCTGCTGCCGACCGCGGCGAAGCTCGGCTGGAAGTACGACGCCAGCTCCCCCGGCGGCCTGCAGATCTGGCCGCAGAAGGTCCAGGACGGCAAGATCTGGGACTTCCCGCTGCAGGGGATCCCGTTCCCCGGCCACAACTTCCAGGTCCTGTCGATGGACTACAACATCCTCGCCAACCAGTCCGGCGGCTCCACCAAGGGCGACCCGGCCAAGTACGGCCAGTGGCGCGACCAGGCCCGCGACGCGTACCTGGCGGGCTTCAACCGCGCCTACACCACCAACCGGGCGCCGTTCTTCGTCGGCAACCACTTCGAGCAGTGGAACGGCGGCATCTACATGGACGCCGTCGAGGAGACCATCAAGCAGATCGCCGGCAAGCCGGACGTCCGCCTGGTCTCCTTCAGGCAGCTGGTGGACTGGCTGGAGGCCCAGGACCAGTCCACCCTCCGCAAGCTCCGCACCCTCAACGTCGGCCAGGCCCCGGCGGGCGGCTGGCAGACCTTCCTCGGGGCCTGAGCACCCGGCCGCGTCGGACGGTCAGCCCTTGAGGTTCGGGATCTGCCAGTCGATCGCCTTCTGGCCGAAGCCCTCCAGCGCCTCGTTGATCTGCGAGAACGGCTTGCTGCCGAGGAACAGCTTGGCCGACAGCGGCGAGGGGTGCGCGCCCTGGACCACCACGTGCCGCTCGGCGTCGATCAGCGGCAGCTTCTTCTTCGCGTAGCCGCCCCACAGCACGAACACGCAGGGCTCCTCGCGGGCGCTGACCGCCTTGATCACCGCGTCGGTGAACTTCTCCCAGCCCTTGTTCTTGTGCGAGTTGGCCTCGTGCGCCCGCACCGTCAGCACCGCGTTGAGCAGCAGCACGCCCTGCTCGGCCCACGGCATCAGGTAGCCGTTGTCCGGCACGGTCAGACCGAGGTCGGTGCCGAGCTCCTTGTAGATGTTGCGCAGCGACGGCGGGGTCTTCACGCCGGGCAGCACCGAGAAGCTCATGCCGTGCGCCTGGCCGTTGTCGTGGTACGGGTCCTGGCCGAGGATCAGCACCTTGACGTCCTCGTACGCCGTCGCCTCCAGCGCCGAGAACTCCTGCCCGGCGGGCGGGAACACCTCGTGCTCGGCGCGCTCGGCGGCCAGGAACTCGGTCAGCTGCGCGTAGTAGGGCTTGCCGGTCTCCTCGGCGAGCACCGCCCGCCAGGACTCGGGCAGTTCCGGCGCGCCGCCCGCGGTCGCCTCGGCCAGCTCCGTCACGTCAGTACCTCCCACCGGCCGCGCCGCACGGCGGCCGCTCTCACTCGTACGTACCGTTCCACGGGCCCGCTGCGGACCCACCGCGGTGAACGCTACACAGTCGCGCCGACAGCCCGCTCGGGCCGTCACGGCCCCCGGACGGGGGCGGGCGCCGTGCGGGGCGGGGGGTGCGGGGCGGGGGGTGCCGCGAACATCCCGATCCGGTCACAGGAACCTCCGCGGCCCGGACGTCCGGCCGCCCGGCGGCACCTACCGATACCCGACCGGCCGCGGCGGACGGGACGCCCGCGGACGACGGGCCGGCCCGGCTCGGCCCAGGTGGAGCGCTCCCGCACCGCCCGGCCTCCCCCGGACGGCGTACCGCACGGCGTCGCTTTGCTCCCGGTTCGCTCCCGGCCGGCTCCCGTCCCGGAGCGGCCCCGCGCACCGCCGGACAACGCCACCGGCCGCCGCCCGCCCGTCACTTCGGTCGAACGTGGGCGGAGAACCCCTGCCCCAGCGTCTTCCCGGGCCGCTATCTTTAGGCATGGCGATCCGCCGCCCCGCCGTGGGCCGGATCGGACGGGACGGGGCCCCTTGGGGAGTGGGCGCCCGGCGCTGGAATGCAGTGACGAGCGCGGCGGGCCGCGCCACGGGGGAAGGGAACGGGGATGAACGAAGCCTCGAACGACGGAGGCGGCAGCTCGACCGGGAGCCAGATCGGCAGCGAGGTCGGCGGCGCCGTCGGCGGCGCGGTCGCCGGGGCGACCGGTGCCGCGGTCGGCAGCGCGATCGGCGGGTCGGTCGGCGGCTGGCTGGGCTCCATGGTCCACCTGATCCAGGAGGTCGGGGCGGGCGCCTTCAAGGTCGAACTGGAGAGCCTGCAGATCTTCAAACAGCGCGTCGACGCGATCCTCAGCGACCTGGACGGCTCGGTCGCCGGCCACGGGTCCATCTCCCGGCAGCAGTTGACGCCGGGCCAGCTCGGCCAGGACTTCGGCCAGGCCGGCGACCTGCTGTCGGCGTACACCAAGGTGCACTCGAACCTGGAGCAGCTCTCCAAGACGCTGTCGCTCCAGATCGAGGCGATGAGCGCCACCATCGACATGGCGGCGCGCGGGTACGACAACTCGGACCAGCAGCAGCGCGACCACTTCCAGTCGACCCTGAACCAGGCCGAGAGCCAGCGACAGCACCTGGCCACCGGACAGGCCCAGACCGCACAGGCCCAGGTCGGACAGCCCCCCGTCGCCGCACCGGCGCCGCAGGGCACCCAGCAGGGCTCGTTCTGACCGGTCGACCCGACCACACGACAGGGGGAGAAACACAATGGCATTCGAAGAGAAGCGCCTGGTCAGGCTCCAGCCCGGCGAGATCGGCCGGGCCAGCCACGAACAGCTGATGGCCATGGTCCACAGTGCCGACCCGGCCGCGGTCTCCGAGGTCGGCCAGCAACTGCTGCACGCCGCACAGCAGTTGGACCAGGTCAGCGAGGAACTGCACAGCCACATCAGCAAGCTCGACTGGGAAGGCACCGCGGCCGACGGCTTCAAGACCTGGGGCAGCCAGGTCTCCCGCGCGACCATGGACCTGGCGTCGTACTCGCGGACCGCCGGGACGTACATGAACTCCGCCGCCGACACGCTGAGCAGCGTCAAGGCCGGCCTGCCGCCGGTCCCGCACCACGACATCGAGACGCTGCGCCGCTACCAGGCCCAGGACGACACCGCGGAGACCGTCGGCAGCGCCATCGGCGGGGCCCTGATCCCCGGCGTCGGCAGTGCCATCGGCGGCTTCCTCGGCGACAAGGCCGCCAACGCGTTCGACCCCAACCGGGTCAGCGACTCACAGGCCCGCGCGGCGTCCGACCGGATCTTCGAGGCGCACCAGGAGGCCATCACGCAGATGGAGCGCCTGAGCCAGTCGTACGAGTACTCCAGCACGCAGCTCAACTCGGCGCAGGTGCCGGTGTTCCCGCCGGTGCCTGGCGGGAAGGCGGAGGGCGACCAGAACGGTCTGACCGAGGTTCCGATCGACGGCGGCCACGGCACCGGCGGCACGACCCGGCCGACCCCCCCGTCGTTCCCCCGGCCGACGCCCCACCCGGTGGCACCGCCCACCAGCCGACCGCCGACGTGGTCGCCGCCGGGCATCGGCCCGCTGCCCCCGCCGACCCCGTATCCGGGGCCGACCCCGCACCCGGGCCCGACGCCGCCGCCCTGGAACAACCCGCCGGTCACCGGCCCGGGGCCGCTGCCGACCCCGCACCCGACTCCGACCCCGACGCCCAACCCGCCGCCGCTGCAGATCGCCCACGTCGACCCCCCGGCGCCCACCAGCCCGATCGGCTCCGGTGGCGGCGGCACCGGCGGCAGTGGGGGCGGTTACACCGGCGGCGGTGGCGGTGGCTACACCGGTGGCGGCGGTGGTGGTTACACCGGCGGTGGCGGCGGCTACGTGGGTGGCGGCACCATCCCGGGCGGCCTGAGCAGCGCGGGCGGCGGCAGCACCGCCGGCGGCGCCAAGACCGGCGGCGCCGGTTCCGCCGGGACGCCCGGTGCGGGCGCCCGCGGCGGGGCCGGGACCTCGGCGGCCGGCGCGGGCGGTGCGGGCCAGGCCGGCCGCGCGGGCACCCCGGGCATGGGCGGCATGGGCGGCGCCATGGGCGGCGGCGCGGGCGGCGGTGCCCGTGGCGGCGCCGGCGGCGCCGGCGGTGCGCGCGGCAGCGGGATGGTGAGCCGTGCGGGCGGCACCGTCGGCGGCAGCCGGACGCCCGGCGGCGGGCGCGGCGAGTTCACCCCGGGCGGTACCGGCCTGCGCGGCCGGGCCGAGCGGGGCGCGGACGGCCGGGCCGGCCAGGGCGGGTTCGGCGGCGGCGCCGGCGGCGGCAGCGCCAACCGCAAGGGCAAGGGCCAGAGCAACCGCCCGGACTACCTGACCGAGGACGAGGACACCTGGACGTCCGGGATGGGCCCGGCCAACCCGAACGTGATCGAGTAGCGACCGGTCGGACGGCCCGGTCGCGGGGGCCACGCGCTCCCGCGACCGGGCCGAACCGCGCACCGGGAAGGCCTCGGTGGCTGTGGCTCAGGACGAAGGAGAGTGTGATGCGACGAACGGGCGGGGCAGGACGGGGGCGGCGGTTCGCCGCGGCGGCGGCGGTCGGTGCCGTCCTGTGGGGGTGGTCGGCGGGTCCCGCGTCGGCCGTGGACTCGATCCGCGCGCAGCAGTGGCACCTGGACGCCATGCACGCCGACGAGATGTGGAAGACCAGCACGGGCAAGGGCGTCGTCATCGGGCTGGTCGACAGCGGCGTCCAGGAGGGCGTCCAGGACCTGTCCGGACAGATCCTGCCGGGCGTCGATCTCAGCGGCCTGCCCGGCGGGGTCGGCTCCGACCCGGTCGGCCACGGGACGCACATGGCGGCCGACATGGTCGGCACCGGAAAGAACTTGAACGGGCAGGGAGGGTACGGCCTCGCACCTGGCGCGAAGGTACTGCCGATCAAGGTCGACACCGGTGGTACGGACGCCCCGACCACCGCTTCCCAGCATGCCGGTCAGCTCGCCCAAGGAATCATCTACGCCGCCGACCACGGCATCAAGATCATCAATGTCTCCCAGGGCTACTACGGAGGCACGCTGACGCCCGCGGACCTGGACAAGCTCAAGGCCGCCGCGGCCCACGCGGCCTCCAAGGGCGCGCTGGTGTTCGCCTCGGCCGGCAACGACGGCGCCAAGGGCAACCCGATCAACTACCCCGCCGCCCTCCCCGGCTTCGTCTCCGTGGCGGGCGTCGACCGCGACGGCAAGGCCTGGTCCGACTCCGAGCACAACTCCGAGGTGGACCTCGCCGCCCCCGCCGTGGAGATCTACGGCGCGTGCACCAGCGGCTCCGGCTACTGCAAGGGCGACGGCACCTCCGACTCCGCCGCGCTGGCGTCCGCCTCGGCCGCGCTGATCTGGTCGGTGCACCCCGAGTGGACGGCCAACCAGGTCCTGCGGGTGATGATCAACACCGCGTCCAACCCGTCGCAGCGCAGCGACTTCCTCGGCTACGGCGTGATCCGTCCCCGGATCGCGCTGACCAACCCGGGCGACCCGGGCCCGGCGGACGTCAGTCCGCTGCCGGCGGCGGGCGGCAGTTCGGCGCCGTCCACGGCGGGGCGTTCGGAGAGCCAGCCGCCCAACCAGGACCCGACCGGTCAGGCCAGTGCGCCCGCCGACGCGCCGGTGAGCGCCGCGCCGAGCGGGGGCTCGCCCGCGAAGTCGGCGGCGCCGGTGGCGGAGTCGAAGGACTCCTCGGGTTCGGGCAGCACGCCGCTGATCATCGGCGGTGCCGTGGTGGGCGTGCTGGTGCTGGTGCTCGTGGTGGTGCTGATCGTCCGCCGGAACCGTCCGTCCGGTCCGGGCCCGGTCCCGCCGGGTGCGGTCCCGCCGCCGGGCGCGGCCCCGTACGGCGCCCCGCAGCAGCAGCCGTACCCGGCGCCCGGCCAGGGCCAGGTGCCCCCGCCTCCAGCCCCGGCCCCGGCCCCCGGCTACGGGCAGCAGCAGCCGGCCGCCGGGCCGTACGGGCAGCCGCCGCAGCCGCCCGCGGCGCCGGGCGGGTACGGGCAGCAGCCGCCGGCGGGTGGGAACCCGTACGCGCGCTGAGAGCGGTTCGGCCCGGCGGCGGGCGGCGCGGGGTGTCCCGGGGCCGCCCGCCGCCGGCGTTCGGCGGCGGCGGTGCGCGGGCGCGGGGGGCGGTGCGCGGCTGGGGTGCGCGGGCGCGGGGTGCGGGCGCGGACTGCCCTGTGGTGGTGCAGGCGAGGCGACTAGGCTGATCGGCGTTGGGGCAGCCTGTGGCGCCCGACCGGCCAGTGGTGTCCGGTCGGAGCGATCACGAAGATCGTTCGACCTGTGCAAGACCAAGGAGACACCCACGTGGCAGACCGCAAGCCCATCGAGACCTGGCTGACCGACATGGACGGAGTCCTCATCCACGAGGGCGTGCCGATCCCCGGGGCCGATGCCTTCATCCAGCGGCTGCGTGAGTCCGGGAAGCCCTTCCTGGTGCTCACCAACAACTCGATCTACACCCAGCGCGACCTGCACGCCCGCCTCGCCCGGATGGGCCTGGACGTGCCCGCCGAGCACATCTGGACGTCCGCGCTGGCCACCGCCAAGTTCCTGGACGACCAGCGTCCGGGCGGCACCGCGTACGTGATCGGCGAGGCCGGTCTGACCACCGCGATGCACGACGTCGGCTACGTGCTGACCGACACCGCCCCGGACTTCGTCGTGCTGGGCGAGACCCGGACGTACTCGTTCGAGGCGATGACCAAGGCCGTCCGCCTGATCAACGACGGTGCCCGGTTCATCGCGACCAACCCGGACGAGACCGGCCCGTCCGCCGAGGGCGCGCTGCCCGCGACCGGTGCGGTGGCCGCGCTGATCACCAAGGCGACCGGCGTGGAGCCGTACTTCGTCGGCAAGCCGAACCCGCTGATGATGCGGGCCGGCCTGAACGCGATCGGCGCGCACTCCGAGCACAGCGCGATGATCGGCGACCGGATGGACACCGACATCGTCTCCGGCATGGAGGCCGGCATGTCGACCTTCCTGGTCCTCACCGGGCTGACCCAGGCTTCCGAGGTCGAGCGCTTCCCGTACCGGCCGACCCAGGTGGTCGACTCGATCGCCGACCTGGTCGAGCTGATCTGACACCGCTCCCCCCGCGGGGCCCCGGCGCACGCCGCGCCGGGGCCCCGCGGCGTTCCCGGAACGGATCAGGCCAGCTCGTCGGCGTCCGCGCCGGGCAGCCAGTCGCGGCCGGGGCGGTACTCCAGCCAGCGGCGGTCGCGGCCGCGTTCGGCGAAGGCACGCAGCAGGGCGGGGACGGCGGGGTGCGGGCGTTCGCGGTGCCAGACCAGCGACCAGGCGTACAGCGGGACGGGGTCGGCCAGCGGGCGGACGACCAGGCCGGGCGGGACGGCGAGCGGGAGTTCGGCGGGCAGCAGGGTGCAGCCGTCGGGCAGCGCCCGGACCCGGTCGAGCAGGTGGGCCAGGCCCAGGTTGGCGTCGCCGGGCAGCAGCGGGACGCCGAAGCGCTCGCCGAACCGGGCCAGGAAGTCCAGCCGGGCCGGGGCGGCGGGCAGTACCAGCCGGAGCGCGGCCAGGTCGGCGGGGCGCAGCCGGTCGGCGCGGGCCAGCGGGTGGGCGGCGGGCAGCACCGCGTCGACGGGTTCCAGCCGGACCAGGCGGTGGGCCAACTCCCGTCCCGAGCCGGGCTGGTGGCGGCCGAAGCCGGCCGCGCTCTCGCCCCGGGAGAGGGCGGCGGCGACCGCGTCCAGGTCTCGGGCGGCGCCGACCTCGACGGTCAACCCGCTTATCCCGGAGAGGACTTCGCGCACGGTGCGGAGCGGCTCGAACAGGTGCCCCCAGACGTCCAGCCGGGCGGGCGCGGCCTGCTGCCGGACGGCGGCGACGGCGGCCCGTCCGGCGGCCAGCGCGGCCCGGGCGGGGGCGAGCAGCCGCTGTCCGGCATCGGTGAGCCGCACGTAGGCGGGGCCGCGGTCGAGCAGTCGGACGCCCAACTCCCCTTCCAGGGCGGCGATCCGCTTGGAGGCGGCCTGCTGGCTGATCGCCAACTGCTCGGCGGCGCGCCCGAAGTGGCGCTGTTCGGCGACCGCGACAAAGGCGCGCAGCTGCCGGAGGTCCGGGTCGTCCATCGGCCCATCATCGCCGACAACCGCCGGTTGTCGTAGGGCCGTTCCGGTTGTTGGACCGGCCGTGGCCCCGGGACGTTGACTGGGGTCATCGCCGAACGGACCGAAGGACAAGAGGCCCGCACCGAAGGCGAGTTGAGCCCCGATGAGAGGAAGTCCCGCGATGAAGGCCCTTGTTCCGGCGGAGGCGGACGGCACGGTCGAGTTCGCCGAGGTCCCGGAGCCCGAGCCCGGCCCGGCCGAGGTGCTGGTGAAGGTGGACGCGTTCTCGGTGAACCGGGGCGAGACCTTCCTGCTGGAGGATCCGCCGCCGGGCTGGCGGCCGGGCAAGGACATCGCCGGGCTGGTCGTGCAGGCCGCCGCGGACGGCAGCGGCCCGGCCGTCGGACAGCGGGTGGTGGCCCACCCGCCGGGCGCCGGCTGGGCGGAGTACGCGGCGGTGCGGACGGACGCGCTGGCGGTGCTGCCGGAGCGGCTGGACGCACCGACGGCCGCCGCGCTGCCGCTGGCCGGCCTCACCGCGCTGCGACTGCTGCGCGCGGCGGGCCCGGTCGCCGGGCGGCGGCTGCTGCTGACCGGCGCCTCCGGCGGGGTCGGCCACTACCTGGCGGAGCTGGCCGCGGCCGCCGGGGCGCAGCTGACCGCCGTCACCGCGAACGCCGAACGCGGTCTGCGGCTAAGGGAGTTGGGCGCCGCCGAGGTGGTGCACTCGGTGGCCGCGGCGAACGGCCCGTACGACCTGGTGCTGGAGTCGACCGGCGGCACCGAGCTGCCCCGGGCGCTGGCGCTGCTCGCCCCGCGCGGCCGGCTGCTCTGGTTCGGACAAGCATCCCGCGAGCCGGTCCGGCTGGACTTCTTCGCCCTGCTGAACGGCCCGGTCTCGGCGACCGTCCAGCACTTCAGCTACGCGGACGTCGACCACCCGGACGGCCCGGACCTGCGCACCCTGGTCCGGCTGACCGCCGAGGGCCGGCTGCACCCCGAACTCGGCCTGCTCGACGACTGGCGGAACACCGCCGGGGCGATCGCCGCCCTGCGCGGCCGGCGCGTGCGCGGCAACACCGTCCTGACCCTCGACTGATCCCACACCCCTACCCCGCCCCGCTGCCAAAGGAGATCCATCATGAGCACCGACCCGCGCACCGTCGTCGTCGACTACGTGAACGCGGTGGCCCGCGGCGACGCGGACGCCATCCGGGACGCCTTCGCCGAGGACGCCGTCTGGACCTACCCGGGCGACCTTCCGCTGAGCGGCGAGTGGCGCGGCCGGAAGGCCATCCTGGAGGAGTTCCTCGGTTCGATCGGCGGCCTGATCGCCCCGGGCACGGCCGTCGAGGTCGCCGTGATCGGCGAGCCGATCGTCCAGGGCGACCGGGTGGTCGCCGAGTGGAGCTCGCGCTGCACCACGGTGCACGGCCGGCTCTACGAGAACCGCAACCTGGGGATCTTCACCGTCCGGGACGGCCTGATCGTCGCCGTCCAGGAGTACACCGACACCCAGCGCGCGGCCACCACCCTGTTCGCGAACGGCGGGTGACCGCCCGGCCCCGGACCGTCAGCCGCGGTCCGGGGCACCTCAACGTCGCCTTAAGCCGCTCGTAACTACCCTGACGTACCGTCAACTTTCCTGCTCGTGCTGGCTAGCGTCCCGAGAAACACCCTCTCCGCACGACGCAAGGGAGCCCGATGGCCTCCGCCCGCCGCACCGCCGTCCGCCGCACCGCCACCACCGTCCGCCGGGCCGTCACCGTCCGCCGCGCCACCGCCGCCGCCCGCACCGCCGTCCCGCTGCTGGCGGCCGCCGTCCTGCTCGGCGCCCCGGCCGCCGGGCCCGCGGCGGCGCACGGTTCGCTGCAGGACCCGCTCAGCCGCGTCCAGCGCTGCTACCTGGAGGGGCCCGAGCACCCGAAGTCGGCGGCGTGCGCGGCGGCGATCGCGGCGGGCGGCACCCAGGGCGCGTACGACTGGGAGGGGGTGCGGATCGGCGACGCGAACGGGCGGCACCGCGAGCTGATCCCGGACGGGAAGCTGTGCAGCGCCAACGACCCCGAGTTCGCCGGCTTCGACCTGCCGCGCGCCGACTGGCCCGCCACCCCGCTCACCCCCGGCACCCCGTACACCTTCCGTTTCCAGGCCACCGCCACCCACCGCGGCACCTTCCGGCTGTACCTCACCAAGCCCGGCTACGACCCGACCCGCCCGCTGCGCTGGTCCGACCTGTCGGACACCCCGTTCCTCACCGCCACCGACCCGCAGCCCGCCGACGGCCAGTACGCCCTGCCCGGCACCGTCCCGGCCGGCCCGAGCGGACGGCGACTGCTGTACGCGATCTGGCAGCGCTCGGACAGCCCGGAGGCGTTCTACTCCTGTTCGGACGTCCTGCTCGGCCCCGCCAGCGCCGCCGCCACCGCCCCCTCCTCGCCCGCCACTCCCCCCTCCCCCTCGTCCACCGCCCCCGTCCCGTCCCCCTCCCACCGGGAGCTGGCCCAGACCGGTGGCGGCGGCGCGGCCGTCAACGGCGTTCTGCTGTCGCTGGGTTCGGTGCTGCTGCTGACCGGTGCGGGGGTCGCCGTCCTGTTCCGCCGCCGCCCCCGGCACGGGCGCTGACCCCGTCCCCGGCGCCCTTGCCACTCCCCGTTCCCGCCGTCGGCCCTGGCGTCGGCCCCGCCGTCCGGGTGGCCTCCGCCGCTCCGGGGGGCCGGGATGGTTGAGTTGAGGGCATGAGCAGCACGCCCTCCGCCCCGTTCCGCGTCGGCCTGATCGGCTACGGCCTGGCAGGTTCCGCCTTCCACGCCCCGCTGATCGCCACCACCCCCGGCCTGCAGTTGGACGCGGTGGTCACCGCCAACCCCGACCGCCGCGCCCAACTGCACCGCGACCACCCGGGCGCCCGCGCCCTCGACACTCCCGAGCAACTATTCGAGGACGCCGACCGGTTCGACCTGGTGGTGATCGCCTCCCCCAACCGCACCCACGTCCCGCTCGCCCGCACCGCCCTGCTCGCCGGCCTGGCCACCGTGGTCGACAAGCCGCTCGCCGCGACCAGCGCCGAGGCCCGCGACCTGTGCGAGTTCGCCGAGAAGTCCGGCCTGCTGCTGTCGGTGTTCCAGAACCGCCGCTGGGACGGCGACTTCCTGACCGCCCGGCGCCTGATCGAGGAGGGCCGGCTCGGCCGGGTCCACCGCTTCGAGTCCCGCTTCGAGCGCTTCCGCCCGAAGCCCAAGCCGGGCTGGCGCGAACTCGCCGACCCCGCCGAGGTCGGCGGCACCCTGTACGACCTTGGCAGCCACCTGGTCGACCAGGCGCTCACCCTGTTCGGCCCGGTCGAGACGGTGTACGCGGAGGTCGACGTGCGCCGGGACGGCGCGGTGGTCGACGACGACGCCTTCCTCGCCCTCACCCACACCGGCGGCGTCCGCTCCCACCTGTGGACCAGCGCCCTCGCCCCGCTCGCCGGCCCCCGTCTGCGGGTGCTCGGCGCCAGTGCCGGGTACGTCAAGTTCGGCATGGACCCGCAGGAGGCCGCCCTGCGCGCCGGCCACCGCCCCGGCGGCTCGGACAAACACTGGGGCGACGACGACCCCGCCGCGTACGGCCTGCTCGGCACGGACGGCGACGCCGACCCCGTCCCCACCGACCCCGGTGCTTACCCCGCGTTCTACGCGGGCATCGCCACCTCCCTCGCCGACCACACCCCGCCGCCCGTCGACCCGCGCGACGCCGTCGCCACCCTCGCCGTCCTGGAGGCCGCCCGAGCCTCCGCCGCGACGGCCTCCGTGGTCCGCCTGCCCTGAGCTGTCGGCCCACCAGGGAGGCCGGGCGGCTCACGGCTTCCCGGCCCCGCCGATGACGCGGCATCAATGACTCAGCATGCGTGACGCGACATTCATGCCACGGCATCGATGTCGCGTCACGCATGTCGCGACATACGTGTCGCAGCACGCATGTCACGGCACGCATGTCGCAGCACGCATGTCGCGACACGGATGACGCGACATCGATGACATGACACGCATGTCGCGACATCAATGACGAACCACCAACGCCTCCCGAACCCCTTCCAGCCCAGCCCCACCCAACTCGGCCGGAACTCCGAAGCCCCACCCGAACGTTGACACGGCATCGATGACGCGACATCCATCACGCGACATCGATGACACGACACCGAACCCCGCTCACCCCCCGCCCAACCCCGCCCCGCCCGAGGAGGACGCCCCGTGCTCGCCACGCCGCTGCTCCTCGCGCTGCTGCGGGTCCTCACCGGCGACCTGCTCACCGGTGTCGCCCCCGGCACCGGCCCGGGCGCGCTGACCGCGGCCGCGCTGCTGCTGCTCGCCGCCACCGTCGCCGTCAGCCTCACCTCGGCCCGCCTCCCGGGGGCCCGTACCCCGGCGGCCGTCCACGCGGCCGCGCTTCGCCGGCGTGCCTACCGGACCGCGTACCTCTCGCCACGGGATCCGGACGCCCCGGGCCGGGCCCGTCCTCGGGCGCCGGGCCGCTGCCCGGCGGCCGCCTGAGGGGCCCCACTCCTTCGCTCGTCCCGCGTCGCTGGGCCGCCGGCCGTCGGCCGTTGAGCCGTTGGCCGTTGGCCGTTGGCCGTTGAGCCGCAGCGTCGCCGTCGTCCGACCCCCGCCATGCCCGCGCACGTCCACGTCGACGTCCGCGCGAGCAGCGGCAGTTCGGCGCCGCCCCTCCCGTGTCCGCCCTCCGTGCACCGTCGTCTGTCCGTCCGTCGACTTCCGGAGAGCCAACGCATGTCCGTCCTGAGCGTTCTCGACCCTGCCGTCCGTCTCGCGCACGCCGCCGTCGCGGCGCTGGCGGGCGTCGTTCCCACTGCGGTGGCGATCGTCCTGTTCACCCTGGCGGTCCGGGCCGCCCTGCATCCGTTGGCGCGGTCGGCGGCGCGGTCCGCGCGGGCCCGGGCCCGGCTGGTGCCGGAGGTCGCGCGGTTGCGCGAGCGGCACGGGAAGGATCCGGGGCGGCTGAACCGGGAGGTGTTGGCGCTGCACCGGGCAGCGGGTGTCGGCCCGTTCGCGGGGCTGCTTCCGGCGCTGTTGCAGGCGCCGTTCTTCTCGGTGATGTACCGCCTGTTCACCACCGACCCGGGCGGCCTGCTCGACGCGACGCTGGCGGGCGTCCCGCTCGGTGTCCGTCCCGCCGCCGCGCACGCTCCGGCCCAGTTCGCGGTGTTCGCCGTGCTGGAGGCGGCGTTGCTGGTCCTGGCCTGGTGGGGTGCCCGCCGCGCGGCGGGGGCTGCGGCGGGGGCGGTGGACGGCGGGTCACCCGCCGGTCCGCTGCGCTGGCTGTCGTTCGGCACGCCGCTGTTCGCCCTGCTGCTGCCCCTCGCGGGCGGCCTCTACCTGCTGGCCTCGACCGCCTGGACGGCGGCCGAGCGCTGGTACCTGCACCGCCCGACCAGCGGCGAGGCCCCCGCAGGCCCCGACGGCCCTGAGAGCCCCCGCAAGCCACGCAAGCCCAGGAAGCCCAGGAAGCCCGCCGCTGCTCAGGCGACCGGGCGGCCCGCCAGGTAGGCGTCGATCTCGCCGGTCAGCCGGCGCTTGCCCGCCGCGTCCAGGAAGGAGGCTTCGACGGCGTTGCGGGCGAGCGCGGCGATGCCGGACTCGTCCAGGCCGAGCAGCTTCGCGGCGACCGCGTACTCGGTGTTCAGGTCGGTGCCGAACATCGGCGGGTCGTCGCTGTTGACGGTGACCAGCAGTCCGGCGTCGACCATCTGCCGGATCGGGTGCTCCTCGATCCGTTCGACGACCCGGGTCGCCAGGTTGGAGGTCGGGCAGACCTCCAGCGGGATCCGGTGCTCGCCGAGGTAGTCGACCAGCGCCGGGTCCTTGACGGACTGGGTGCCGTGTCCGATCCGTTCGGCACCGAGTTCGCGGATCGCGTCCCAGACCGTCTCGGGGCCGGTCGACTCGCCGGCGTGCGGCACGCTGTGCAGACCGGCGGCCCGGGCCCGGTCGAAGTACGGCTTGAACTGGGGGCGCGGCACGCCGATCTCGGGGCCGCCGAGGCCGAACGAGACCAGGCCGTCCGGCGCCAGGTCGAGGGCGAGGCGGGCGGTCTCCTCGGCGGAGGCGAGTCCGGCCTCGCCGGGGATGTCGAAGCACCAGCGCAGCACGATGCCGAGGTCCTTCTCGGCGGACAGCCGGGCGTCCTCGATCGCCTCCATGAAGGCGACGTCGGGGATGCCCCGGCTGACCGACGAGTACGGGGTGACGGTGAGCTCGGCGTACCGGATGTTCTGCCGGGCCATGTCCTGCGCGACGCCGTACGTGAGGGCGCGGACGTCCTCGGCGTCCCGGATCAGGTCGACGACGCTCAGGTACACCTCGATGAAGTGCGCGAAGTCGGTGAAGGTGAAGTACTCGGCGAGCGCCTGCGGGTCGGCCGGGACCTTGGTGCGGCCGGCGTGCCGGGCGGCCAGTTCGGCGACCACCCGCGGCGAGGCCGAGCCCACGTGGTGGACGTGCAGCTCCGCCTTGGGCATCCCGGCGATGAACGCCTCGATCCCCCGGACTCCCCCGGTTCCCCGGACTCCATCGGCTCCCTGGACTCCATCGGCCACGGCACGCTCCCGTCTACTCTCACCCGGCTCCGGACGGCTGCTCCCGCCTCCGGACAGACCTCGCATGCTAACCCGCGACCGTCCGCCGGGCCGTCACCGCTCGGCCGCCCGGGCCGGGCACCACCCGGTACCGCTCAGCAGCCCCGGCCGGCACCGCCCGTCACCGCTCACCGCCCAGGCCCGTCACCACTCAGCAGTCCGTCACCACTTGGCGGCGATCTGCTTGATCGCCTGCTGCGCCAGGCGGCGGAACTCGAAGTCGTCGGTCGACGGGTCGCTGTCCACGTTGGCCATCACCACGATCGAGCCCTTGCGGGCGTAGATCACGCCGTAGGGGCGGTCGCCGGTGCGGCCGCCGTCGGTGGTCGCGTAGTCGCCGAAGCCCTCCTCGGCGTACACCTCGTCGGCGCCGGCGACCTGCGGGGCGACGACCTCGTGCGAGGTGTTGTACTTGGTCTCGCCGTCCGCGGTGGTGGACTTCTCGCAGCGCTTGGCGTCGGCGGCGATGTTCGTGAGGTACTTGTGGGCGGCGTCCTTGGTGGTGAACTGGACCACCCAGGTGTTGGCCAGCGTGGCGTCGCCGTTGCTGTGGTTGGCGATCACGAAGCGGTTGTCGGCGGCGACCTGGTCGGGGTCGTCGCCGTTGGTGACGTTCACGCAGGAGGCGTTCATCGCCCAGTGCGAGATGTCGGTGCTGTCCTCGCCGTCGGCTTCGAAGCCCTTGCCCCAGTCCGCGGCGCTGAGCACCAGCTTGTTGACCTTCGCCTGGGCGGCCGCGTTGGCGCCCGCCGCGCTGGTGCTGGCGTGGGTGCTGGGCTTGGGCGACTCCTTCGGCTTGGACTTGGCCTTGCCGGTCGGGCTGGCGCCCGCCGAGGCCGGGGCCGAGGCCGCCGGGTGCGAGGAGGTGGCCGCCCCGGCGTCGGTGGTCTCGTCGTCGTTGCAGGCCGTGAGCACCAGCGCGGCCGCGCCGAGCGCCGCCACCCGCAGCCCGATGTTCCGTGCACGCACCGCCATGATCGGTCAACTCCCCCGTGGAAAACGGCGCCTGGCCCCCCTGGCCGCGCCGGACGGTCGCTCACCCTACCCAAGCCGCCGGACACCCGCCGGACGGCGGCGAACCACCGCCCGGCGCGGACGGGCCGCCACCCGTCGGGGACGAACCACCACCGACCGGACGGGCCGTCAACCGCCGAGCGCGGTGCTGACGGTGTGGATCAGCAGGCCGGCCAACGCGCCGACCACGGTGCCGTTGATCCGGATGAACTGCAGGTCACGGCCCACATTGGCCTCGATCTTGCGGGAGGCGTCGTCGGCGTCCCAGCCCGCCACGGTGTCCGAGATGAGCGAGGTGATCTGGTGCCGGTAGTTGGTGACCACGTGGTCGACGACCTTCAGCAGCCAGCCGTCAGTTTTTGCCTGGATTTTGCTGTCGGTGGCGAGCTTGCGGCCCAGCGTGCGCAGGCCCTCGGTGAGGCGGCGGCGCAGTTCGCTGTCCTCGTCCTCGGCGGCATTCAGCAGCAGGCCGCGGACGGCGGCCCAGGACGAGGCGATCAGGTCCTGCACCTCGGGGCGGGCCAGCAGTTCGGACTTGGCGCGCTCGACCCGGGCGATGGTGGCGGGGTCGTGCTGGAGTTCGCGGGCGAAGTCGGCGAGGAAGTTGTCGAGGGCGCCGCGCGCGGGGTGCACCGGGTCGTCGCGGACGTCGCCGACGAAGCGCAGCAGTTCCTTGTAGACGCGTTCGCCGACCTGCTGGTCGAGGAACTTCGGGGTCCAGCCGGGGGTCTTGGCGGTGACCCGGGCGACCACCTCGCCGTGGTGCTCGACCAGCCAGTCGTGGGCGCGGGTGACGACCAGGTCGACGACGCCGCGGTGGCCGCCGTCGTCGACGATCTTCCCGAGCAGCCGTCCGGCGGGCTCGGCGACCGAGGTGGCGTTGGCCCGCCGGGTGATCGCCTCGGCGACGACGGTCTGCACGTCCTCGTCGCGGAGCACCTCCAGCAGGCCGCGCAGCGCGGTCGCGGCCTCCCGGGTGACGTGTTCGGCGTTGCCGGGCGCGGACAGCCACTCGCCGAGCAGCCGGGCCACGCCGACCTTGCCGAGCCGGGCCCGGACCACCGGCGCGGAGAGGAAGTTGTCGCCGACGAAGTCGCCGAGCGAGCGCCCGAAGGCGTCCTTCTTGGTCGGGATGATCGCGGTGTGCGGGATCGGCAGGCCGAACGGGCGGCGGAACAGCGCGGTGACGGCGAACCAGTCGGCGAGCGCGCCGACCATGCCGGCCTCGGCGGCGGCGGCCACGTACCCGGCCCAGGCGCCCGCGCCCTCGGCCTTCGCCCAGGTGGCGAGCGCGAACACCAGCGTGGCCAGGCCGAGCAGGCCGGTCGCGACGGTCTTCATCTTCCGCACACCGCGCCGCTTCTCCTCGTCGGCGGCGGTGAAGCTGACTCCGGGGGCAGTCTCGTCCACGCTCACCCCGCCAGACTCGCACAGGAACCCCGCGAAACGACCCCCGCCCCGCGAATCCGCCCGGAGAGCACGGGCCGCGCCCGCCTACCCACCGCCCGCCACCCGCCTACCCGCGGCCCGCCCGCCTACCCGCCGCCGCCGAGGACGATCCGCCGCACGCCCTCCCAGCGCGCCGGGTCGGTGACCCGCCGGCCGTCGAGCAGCACCCGGACGCCGGGGAAGTCGACGGCGCCGAGGTCCCGGTACTCGGGGTGGTCGGCCTGGACGACCAGCGCGGCGGCGGGCTTGCCCTGGTCGGGCGGCAGGCCGAGCGCGGCCAGCTCCTCGGGGGCGTACAGCGGGTCGCTGACGCCGACCTCCGCGCCGGCCGCCCGCAGCGCCTCGACCAGCGGGAACACCCCGGAGTACGCGGTCTCCCTGACCCCGCCGCGGTAGGACGCGCCGAGCACGGTGACGGGCACGCCGGTGAGCGGGCCGTACGCGCCCTCCAGCAGGCCGACCGCGTAGGCGGGGACGAGTTCGTTGGCCTCGCGGGCGGCGCGCACCACGGTGGCGCCGGGGTCGTTCCACAGGTAGAGCCGGGGGTAGACCGGGATGCAGTGGCCGCCGACCGCGATGCCGGGGCGGTGCAGGTGGCTGTAGGGCTGTGAGTTGCAGGCGTCGACGACCTCGGCGAGGTCGACGCCGACCCGGTCCGCGTACCGGGCGAACTGGTTGACCAGCGCGATGTTGACGTCCCGGTAGGTGGTCTCGGCGAGTTTGGCGAACTCGGCGGCCTCCGCGCCGGAGAGTTCCCACACGCCGTTGCCGCGCGGCAGGTCGGGGCGCGGGTCGAAGTCGAGCACGGCCCGGTAGAACTCGGCGCCGCGCCGGGTGGACGCCCCGTCGATGCCGCCGACCAGCTTGGGATAGCGCCGCAGGTCGGCGAAGACCCGCCCGGTGCGGACCCGTTCGGGGCTGAACACCAGCGCGAAGTCCCGTCCGGCGGCCAGCCCGGAGCCGGCCTCCAGCCGCCGGGCGAAGCGGCCGCGGACGGTGCCGACCGGCAGCGTGGTCTCGTAGCTGACCAGGGTGCCGGGGCGCAGTCCGGCGGCGACGGCGTCGGTGGCGGCGTCCAGCAGGGCGAAGTCGGGGTGGCCGGCGGCGTCGGTGACCAGTGGGACGACGATCACCACAGCGTCGGCGCCGGCGGCTGCGGCGGTGGTGTCGGTGGTGGCGCGCAGCCGGCCGGCGGCGACGGTCTCGGCGAGCCGTTCGGCGAGGTGCGCCTCGCGCGGGAAGGGCGGGCGTCCGGTGTTGACGGCGGCGACCGTCTCGGGGGCGATGTCGGCGCCGGTGACCAGGTGGCCCTTGCCGGCGAACTGGACGGCCAGCGGCAGGCCGATCTTGCCGAGGCCCACCACGCAGACGTCCCAGGCCCGTTCGGCGGAAACCGTGCCCTCCGCGCCGCCCGCCCGGCCCTCCGCACCGCTCCCCGTGCCCTCCGCGCCGCTCACCTGGCGCCCCGCAGCGCCGCCGCCAGCCCGTCCCGCCGGGCGGCGCGCAGTCGGCGCTTGAGGGCTCGGCGGGCGCGGCGCAGCGGTGCGGGGACGAGGCGGCGCCAGCCGTCGGGGCGGGGGGCGCGGCCGGTCTCGAAGAGGGCGTCGGGCAGGCCGAGGTGCCGGTCGCGGAACATCGGGTAGTCGGCGTAGAGCCGGGAGCGGCGGCGGACGGCGGGGGGTTCGCCGTGGTCGCGTTCCCAGGCGATCAGGTCGCACAGGGCGTGCAGTTCGCCGCGCCGGGCCAGGGCGAGGCGCAGCCGGGCGGGGACGGGCAGGGTGCGGAACACGGCGGGCGAGCAGTGCCGTTCGGTGAACCGGCCGATCTCCTGGACGATCCGGCGCTGCATGGCGGGCGGTTCGGCGAGGAACGGGGGCTGGAGCAGTTGGGGGACGTCCCAGCTGAAGTAGCGGGCGCGGACGGCGTCCCGGGCGGGTCCGGGGAGGGTGCCGCGGTCGAGGACCTCGTGGGCGGCGGTGAAGCCGCGCAGCCGGTCGATCGGCCCGGCCCGGTGGGTGACGTTGGAGCGGTCCTGCCGGAGCACCAGGTGGTAGTAGTCGTAGTCGGCGAGGACGGAGACCTTGCGGGCGTGCAGCAGCGCGCCGAGGGTGAACGGCTGGTCGGAGTGGATGACCAGGTCCTCGCGGCGGCGCAGTCCGTGGTTGGTGACCAGGTCGCGGCGGAACAGCTTGGTGTCGCCGAGGGCCCAGGCGAGCGCGGAGTCGGTGAAGCCGACCTGTTCGGCGGTGCGGTCGAAGATGCCCTGCGGGACGATCCGGCCGTGTTCGCCGACCTGCTTGGGGATGAGCACGTCGGAGTTCCAGCGGTCGGCGGCGTCGACC
This sequence comes from Kitasatospora setae KM-6054, assembly GCF_000269985.1. NCBI lineage: Bacteria > Bacillati > Actinomycetota > Actinomycetes > Kitasatosporales > Streptomycetaceae > Kitasatospora > Kitasatospora setae. The sequence continues at coordinate 3,147,698 of NC_016109.1, forward strand.
ATCCGCTCCAGCGCCTCGGGGCCGAGCCAGTCGTCGGCGCCGAGGTACAGCAGGTAGCGGCCGCGGGCGAGTTCGGTGCCCCGGTTGGTGGGCTTGGCGGGTCCGCCGGACGCGGGCTGCCGCACGGTGCGGAACAGCCCGGGGTAGGCGGCGGCGTAGCGGGCGAGCTCCTCGGTGGAGCCGTCGGTGGAGCCGTCGTCGACGGCGACCACTTCCATCCGCCGCCGCTCGATGCTCTGGCCGACCAGCGACTCCAGGCAGTCGGTGAGGTAGGGCATGGTGTCGTGGACGGCGATCACCACGCTGACGTCCGGTCCTTGCTCGGTCACGCGTTGTCAACTCCCGTACCGGCCGACTGGTCACTCTCCTCCCTCGAACGAGTGACGCGGCGGCGGCCGGGGGCGCTCAGCCGGCCGCCACCGGGGTGCTCCCGGCGTAGATCCGGGCGATCACGTCCTCGATGGCGGGCTCCCGGACGGAGAGGTCGACCAGCGGGTAGCGCTCGGCGACGGCGGCGACGATCGGGGCGGCGCTCTGCCGGGCGGGGAAGGCCAGCCACTGGCGCGGGCCCTCGGTGCGGGCGACCCGGACGCCGGGCAGGTCGATCGGGGGGTGCGCCTCGGCGAGGTCGACGACCAGGGTGCGCTCGCTCTCGCCGACCGAGTGCAGCCGCTCCAGCGGCCCGTCCAGGACGAGGCGGCCGTGGTCGATCACCATCACCCGGTCGCAGAGCTGCTCGATGTCGGTGAGGTCGTGGGTGGTGAGCAGCACGGTGGTGCGCCGTTCCCGGTTGGTCTCGCGGAGGAACTCGCGGACCTTGGCCTTGCTGACGGTGTCGAGGCCGATGGTGGGTTCGTCGAGGTAGAGCACGGCGGGGTCGTGCAGCAGTGCGGCGGCCAGGTCGCCGCGCATCCGCTGGCCGAGCGAGAGCTGCCGGACGGGGGTGTCCAGCAGGTCGCCGAGGTCGAGCAGTTCGACGTACCGGTCGAGGTTGGCGCGGTAGCGGGCGTCGGGGACGCGGTAGATCCGGCGGGCGAGTTCGTAGCTGTCGCGCAGCGGCAGGTCCCACCACAGGGTGGTGCGCTGGCCGAAGACCACGCCGATCCGGCGGGCGAGTTCGGCGCGCCGGGCGGCCGGGTCGACGCCGGCCACCCGGAGCCGGCCGCCGGTGGGGACGAGGATGCCGGTGAGCATCTTGACGGTGGTGGACTTGCCGGCGCCGTTGGGTCCGATGTAGCCGACGCACTCGCCCTCGTCGACGCGGAAGGTGAGCCCGTCGACGGCCCGCACCTCGCGCTTCTCGCGGCGCCAGCGGCCGGTCCTGGCGCGGACGGTGAAGGTCCGCCGGACGTCCTCGACCTCGATCATCGCCATCCTGCTGGTCCTTCCTCAGCTTCCGGTGGAGCGGTAGGCGCGCAGCCCGGCCCGCCAGGCGAGTCCGGCGGCCAGCAGGCAGAGCGCGGCGGCCAGCGGCGCGGCGAACCGGAACCCGGCGGGCAGCCCGAGCGGGTCGGGGCGGTCCAGGACGTGCAGCGCGGGCAGCCAGTTGACGAACGCCAGCGGGATGCCGAACACGGTGCCGGCCACGAGTTCCCTGGCGAAGACGGTGGGCGGGTACTGCAGGATGGTCCCGCCGCCGTAGGTGACGGCGTTCTGCATCTCGGCGGCCTCGCCCCACCAGAACTGCACGCAGGAGCAGCCGACGAACAGCGCGCAGAAGATCAGCGTGCCGCAGAGCAGCAGGGCGGGCACCATCAGCACCCGGTCCCAGGTCCAGTGCACGTCCAGCGCGGTGAGCGACCAGGCGAGCACGGCGCCGGCCTGCAGCACCCGGCCGATCCGGCGCAGCGAGAAGCGTTCGGCGGCGAGTTGGGCCAGCGCGGGGGCGGGCCGGATCAGCATGGTGTCCAGGCTGCCGGCCCGGACCCGCTCGCCGAGGCCGCCGACCGATCCGACCAGGACGTTGGCGGCGCCCAGCGCGACCGAGGAGGTGCCGTACAGGAAGGCGGTCTCGGGCAGCGTCCAGCCGGCCAGCCGGTGGGTGTGCGAGAACATCAGCAGCAGCACCGCGAAGTCGAGGAAGGTGACCAGGACGTTGGCGGCCAGGCTGAGCGCGAACGAGGCCCGGTAGGTCAGCATCGAGCGGACCCACATGCCGGAGATCAGCCACCAGCAGCGCGCCGCCCAGCCGGCCCGGGCGAGCAGGCCGGTGCGCTCCGGGGCGAACGGGCCCGGCGGGCCCGGGTGTTCAGCCACCCTGGACCACCACCCGGCGGACGGCGAGCGCCTGGCCGACCCGGCCGAGGGCCAGCAGGGCGGCGGCCCAGGCGAGTTGGAAGGCGTACAGGCCGAGCAGGCCGGTGCCGGTGCGGCGGCGCAGCAGGACGTCGGTGGGCAGTTGGACCATCGCCGAGAAGGGCAGCACCCGGGCGAGTTCGCCGAGCGCGCCGGGGAAGAGCGCGAGCGGCAGCAGCATGCCGGAGAAGAACATCGAGACCACGGTCATGGCGGCCCGCACCCCCTCGGACTCGTGCAGCCAGAAGCCGGTCAGGGTGACCAGGAAGCGCAGGGCGAAGCTGACCAGCACGGCGAACGCGGCGGCGAGCAGGAACTCGGCCCAGACCAGCGGGTCGGCGGGCAGCGCCAGGTCGAACATCAGCGCCCCGGCGAGCATCGGCAGCGCGCCGCGGCTCAGCAGCTGGTACGCGGCCCGGCCGAGGTCGGTGGCCAGCCACCAGCCCTGGAAGTCGACCGGCCGGTAGAGGTCGATCGCGATGTCGCCGCTGCGGAACCGGGCCTGCAGGTCGTCCTGGAAGCCGCCGCCCCAGACCGCGACGGTCACCAGCAGCGCCTGGCTGATCCAGATGTAGGTGACCGCCTGCGCGGCGTCGTAGCCGCCCAGGCCGGGCCTGGCGTGCCAGAGCGCCAGCATGGTGGAGGCGAGGATCGCCCCGAACACGGTGTTGGTGACCAGTCCGGCGAAGGTCGCCGCCCGGTAGGTGGAGTAGCGGCGGAAGGCCCCGCCGGCGACCGCCAAGTAGACCCCGCCCCGCACCCCGTCCCCCTCGCCGGCAGCCGCCTCGGACCGGCCGCGTCCCGACCGGCCGACCACCCTATGCCCGCGCCGGGCCGCCGCGCACCTGGTTTACCGGGGCGCGCGGGCACGAAGGAGGGGCGCCCGCGGGCGCCCCTCCCCCCGGAACCCCGTCCGGGCCCCGGTGCCGGTCCTGCGCCCTGTGCCCTACAGGTACAGCCCGGTCGAGCCCTCCAGGTCGCCGAACCGCCCGGCCGCGACCGCGTGCAGGTCGCGTTCGCGCAGCAGCACGTAGGTGGCGCCGCGGACCTCGACCTCCAGCTTGTCCTCGGGGTCGTAGAGCACCCGGTCGCCGGGTTCCACCGAGCGGACGCTCTGGCCGACGGCGACCGCCTCGGCCCAGGCGCAGCGCCGGGAGAGCTCGGCGGTGGCGGGGATCAGGATGCCGCCGGTGGAGCGCCGCTCGCCCTCGCCGGTCTCGGTCTTCACCAGGACCCGGTCGTGCAGCATCCGGATCGGCAGCTTCTCCCCGAGCCGGTCGTGCCGCCCGTGCCGGTCGTCGTCCGCGGAGGTGCCGGCCGTGTTCTGGGTGTCGTTCTCGCTCACGCCCCGACCGTACCGGACGGGGGTCGCGCGAGGGCCCCGGACCTCCCGGGCGAGGGGGTTCCGGGGCCCGGCGGCGACCGTCCGGTCAGCCCTTGCGCCGCCGCCGCGCGGAGGCGATCAGCAGCACCACGCCGACGCCGACCAGCGCGGCCGGGACCACCCGGTCGAGCCGGGGCCGGCCGTCCTCGTCCACGAACTTCGCCTTGGCCTGCTCGACGGCGCCGCTGGCGGCGACGTACGCCCGGCCGGCCTTCTGCTCGACCGTGGCGCGGACCTTGGCCTTGGTCTGGGCGGCGACGGTGGCCGGGTGGACGCGCATGGCGAGCTCGTCGAGGGTCGCGGCGAGCCGGTCCCTGGTCCCGGCGATGTCCGCTTCGATCTGGGCCGTCGTACGCGGTGCCGACGTGTCCTTGCCGCTCGCTGCCACTGGGGCCACCCCACTCTCTGTTACCGCTAGGTACTTCGCTCTTCCCGGACAGTCTGTCAGCTCGGCGCCGGACGCGCGCAGCGCCACCCACCAACGGGAGTAGGTTGGCCGGGAGCACGACCGTCCGTCCCGTTCCCGAGGAGATCCAGCACTGTGAGCGAGCGCCTGCAGGCGGGCGACACCGCCCCCGCCTTCACCCTGCCCGACGCCGACGGCAAGGAGGTGTCGCTGGCCGACCACCTGGGCCGCAAGGTGATCGTCTACTTCTACCCGGCGGCGCTGACCCCGGGCTGCACCAAGCAGGCCTGCGACTTCACCGACAACCTGGAGGTGTTCGCGGGCGCCGGCTACGACGTGATCGGCATCTCGCCGGACAAGCCGGAGAAGCTCGGGAAGTTCCGCGAGGCCGAGGACCTGAAGGTCACCCTGCTGTCCGACCCGGACCACCGGGTGCTGGAGGCGTACGGCGCGTACGGCGAGAAGGTGAACTACGGCCGCACCTACCAGGGCGTGATCCGCTCGACGGTCGTGGTGGACGAGGAGGGGAAGGTCGAGCGGGCGCTGTACAACGTCCGCGCGACCGGCCACGTCGCCAAGCTGCTGAAGGACCTCAAGGTCGGCCAGTAGCGGCGGCGGGCACGAAGGAGCGGTGGCGGCCGACCCCCCGACCGGGTCGACCGCCACCGCCGTTCATGGACTCGGGATCAGGCTCAGCAGGCCCCGAGGTCCGTCCAGACGCCCCAGGCGCCGCTCAGCGAGGGGTCCTCGCCCGCGGTCCACCACTTGTTCTGGTAGTAGTGGCCCTTCCACGACACCTTGGTGACGGCGGCGTAGGTGGTCCCGGCGCTCCAGCTCGGGGCACCCGAGCAGGTCCCGGCGGTGACCGACGCGGACGCGGACGGCGAGGCCGACTGCGAGGCGGAGGCCGAGGCCGAGGGGGAGGCCGACTGCGAGGCGGAGGCCGAGGCGCTGGCCGAGGCCGACGGCGACGCGGACTGCGAGGCCGAGGCGGAGGCCGAGACCGAGGCGGACGGCGACGGCGAGGAGGTGCTCGCGGTGGTGCCGCGGGTGTAGTCCCCGGTGATGCCGTACAGGGTGCCGGCGACGTTCACGGTCCAGTTGGACGGGGTGGAGACCGGCAGGTAGTAGACGAAGGCGACGTCCACCGAGGCGCCGGGCGCCAGGGTCTGCCAGGTCGGGAGCTTCAGCGAGACCCGGTTGTAGGTGCCCTTCAGGCCGCCCACGTTGCTGCCGGTGTGGTCGGCGCGGATCACCTTGGAGCCGAAGCCGGACTGGTCGGCGGCGTTGCTGGGCGCGGAGACCGAGTAGTCGAACTGGAACTCGGTGCCGCCCGGCAGGGTGGTGGTCGAGTTGTTGACGATGTGGATCTTCGGGTTGATCGGGTAGTTGTTGTCGCCCAGCGCGAAGTCGGTGAAGGACACGTCGATCGGCAGGGTCTGCTGCGGCAGCGCGATGGTGGAGCGGGTCGCGCCGTACGCCGAGGCCGACTTGAACTTGTCGTAGAGCAGCGAGGTCATGGTGTTGCCCTGGACGTACTCGCCCTTGCCGCCGTTGGCGGTGGCGTCCCACTTGTAGTCGCCGGCCAGCTCCCAGATCATCGCGCCGCCGACGCCCTGGTTGACCACGTAGTCGGCCTTGGCGCCGATCGACTGGTCGTCCTCGGTGGAGAGGAAGACCTTCTTGTCGGCGTTCCACAGCCACGGCGCGACCAGGGCCGAGCTGTAGTTGCGGGTGTAGGTGCCCTTGAGCGCGGTGTCGGTCACGCCGTACTTGGACAGGTAGTCCGGGACGACGCCCGCTTCCAGGTTCTTGGCGTGCCACATCGGGTTGGAGCCGGCGGGCGACTCCTTGCCGTTGGTGTCCAGGTCGTGCCAGATGTTGTCGATGCCGACGGCGCCGTCACCACAGGTGGTCAGGCCGGAGCCGGCCGGGCAGTTGGTGGTGGAGGAGGTGCCCCACAGGCCGTTGGTGCCGCCCTGGACGTTCTGGAAGCCGCGGGTGTAGTACGGCACGCCGAGGTTGATCCGGCCGGCCGGCATCGCGCCGCGGAAGTAGTGCACGGCCCAGTCGGTGTTCAGGTAGCCGATGCCGCCGTACTGCGAGGTGCCGTACACGTTGGCGGCCGCCAGCTCGGCGTCCTTGCCGTCGTCGTACAGCGAGGCGTTCGGGCCGACGTACTTGTTCCAGGCGCCGTGCAGGTCGTACGACATGATGTTGACGTAGTCCAGGTACTGGGTGACCTGGAACGTCTCCATGCCGCGCAGCAGGTAGCCCGAGGACGGGGCGGCGACCGACAGCAGGTAGTACTTGCCGTCGGCGGCGGAGGCCCGGTCGAGCTTCTCCCGCATGGTCTTCATCAGCGCGGCGTAGCCCTTCATCAGGGAGGCGCGCTTGGCGTTGCTGAGGGTGTAGTCGAGCGGGTTGCCCGCGTCCTTCATCGAGGTCGGGTACTCGTAGTCGAGGTCGACGCCGTTGAAGCCGTACTTCTTGATGAAGGTGACGGCCGAGTCCGCGAAGGTGTTGATGCCGGCCTGGTTGACCGACCCGTCCGCGTTGACGGTCATCGAGTAGAAGCCGCCCGAGTTGACCCGGCTGCCCGAGTCGTCGAAGTAGCCGCCGGTCTCGGCCCAGCCGCCGACCGAGACCATCGTCTTGACGTTCGGGTACTGCTTCTTGAACTTGCTGAGCAGGTTGAAGTGGCCCTTGTACGAGTACGCCGGGTCCATCTCCGCGCCCGCCACGCCCGGGAAGGTCATCCCGGTGGAGGCGTTGTTCGGGCCGTCGGTGCCCACGGACAGCGTGTTGTCCGAGGCGACGTGCGCGAACGCGTAGTTGAGGTGGGTGACCTTGTCCCAGGGGATGTTGTTCACCAGGTAGGCGGGCGTGCCGTCCTTGCCGGTGCGCCAGCTGGTGAAGTAGCCGATGACGCGGCGCTGGTGGTCGGCGCCCATCTGCTCGCGGCCGCTGGTGTCGTAGACGTTGCAGTACGGGACGTCGACGCCGGGCGTGGTGTACATGCCGTCGGGGCGACACGCCTGGTTGTCGACGGCGGCGGCGGACGGGGCCACGCCGAGCGTGCCCATCAGCAGGCCCGCCAGACCCGCGGCCGCGGTGGCGGCGAACGCCACCTTGCGGCCCTTGTAGTGGCGGCCGGCAGCGGTGGGACGCTGCTCCGCCTTGTTTCGGATCAACACTCGGTCCTCCTGGAGGGAGTGTCGTGCGCCCGGCCGTGGGAAGCCGCGCGCCTGTGGGGGAAGTTCCGCCGAACCTAAAAGGTCTGGACCATCCACGTCAACAGGTCTGTACCAACTTGATATGAAGGGCCGGACCGTCCGCACTCGGACGATCCGGCCCTCCGTAGGTCGAGTTGACGCTACTTCACGCTTCCGGTCATCGCGTTGACGAGGGTCCCGGACGGGTCGTCGGCCTCCAGCGAGTAGGCGAAGACGCCGCCGAGGCCCTTGGCGGTGGCGTACGAGCCGCGCGCCGCGATGGCCTGCGGGGTGTCACCGGTCCACAGGTTGGTGCCGTCGTAGATCCACGAGCTCTGCGTGGTCGGGTCCCAGTGCACCGAGGAGCCGGTGGTCTTGCCGGCCGCCGCCAGCTCCTTCCAGAACGCCACGCCGGCCGTCTGGCTGGTGCCCTGCGCCGCCGCCGGGCCGGTCGCGGTCTGGTACAGGCCGTAGTTCGACCCGGCCGGCACGCCGGTCCAGCCGCGGAAGTAGAACGGCACGCCCAGCACCAGCTTCTTCGCCGGGAAGCCGCCCTTGATGCCGTACGCCGGGGCGCCGTTCAGGTAGGCGTTCACCGCGTTGTCCACGGTGTACTTCTGGGTGCCCGGGGCGACGGGGTTGCTCGGGTCGTTCGGGCTGTCGTACAGCGGGTCCTGCAGGTTGGTCGGACCGGTCGCGTCCCAGGCGCCGTGCATGTCGTACGACATCACGTTGCCGTAGTCCAGGTACTTGCCGATCTGGTCGGTCTGCAGCAGCGCGATCTTGTCCTGGCCGGACGGCAGCGCGGCGGTCAGCAGGTACTTCTTGCCGACGGTCTGGCCGTACGCGTCCAGCTGGTTGCGGAACTCGGCCAGCAGCGCGGTGAAGTTGGCGGTGTCGGCGGCCGCGTAGTGGTTGCCGGTGTGGCCGCCCGCGGAGGCCGGGTACTCCCAGTCGATGTCGATGCCGTCGAAGATGCCCATCGCGGCGGCGGTGCCGCCGGTGGCGTCGCCCTGGATCGAGGGCAGGTTGCCCTTGATGAACATGTCGATGCAGGAGGAGACCAGCTTCTTGCGCGAGGCGTCGGTGGCCGCCGCGTCCGAGAAGTACTTGGAGTACGTCCAGCCGCCCAGCGACATCGTGACCTTGAGGTTCGGGTACTTCGCCTTGAGCTCGCGCAGCTGGTTGAAGTTGCCCTTCAGCGGCTGGGTCCAGGCGTCGGTGGTGCCGTCCACCGCGATGTCCGCGGTGTAGCCCTTCTGGTAGTCCGCGAACGCGTCGCCCGCGCCGTCGCCGGCGTTCGGGTTGTTGTCGTTGGTGTCCGCGGCCTTGATGGTCTCGAAGCAGCTCAGCGTCGACGGGTTGATGTTGGCGAACGCGTAGGTCATCGTGTTCAGCCCGCTCGCCGCGCCGGTCGCGGCCATCGTCGACGGGTAGTACTTGTTCCCGTAGATGCCCCACTGCGCGAAGTACGCCGACTTCACCGCGCCGGTCGGCGCCGCCCCGGTGGTCACGGTCACCGGCGCGGTGAACCCGCTGCTGTGGCCGTCCTTGTCGTAGCCCTGCACGGTGAAGCTGTACGAGGTGTTCGGCAGCAGCGAGGAGACGGTCACCGCGGTGCCCATCGAGGTCGCCGTCTGGTTGGTGGTGCCGCCGGTGAAGATCCGGTAGACCGCGCTGTTGCCGTTCTGCGCGTTGTCGGTCGAGGCGTTCCACTTCAGCGTCACCGAGGTGCCCGACACGCTCGCGGTCAGCCCGGTCGGCGTGGTCACCACCCCGTCGCCGCCCGGCGTCCCGCTCTGCGAGGCGCTCGCCGACGGCGAGGCGCTCTGCGAAGCGGAGGCCGAGGCCGAGGGGGAGGTGCTGGCGCTGGTGCTCGGGCTCGCGCTGGTGCTCGCGCTCGCGCTCGCCGACGGGCTGCCGGAGCCGGACCCACCCGGCCCGGTGAGGACCAGGTCGTCCGCGTAGTAGGTGCCCTGGCCGTACCAGCCGTGGGTGTAGACCGTCACCGAGGTGGTGGCGGCGCCGGTGGTGAAGGTGGTGCTGCGGTTGGCCCAGTCGGCGCTGGAGCCCCAGGAGTTGGTGTCGGTGGTGCCGGTGCCGGTGACGCCGAGGTAGGTGTAGTTGCCCTTCAGCCAGCCGCTCAGGCTGTACGTGGTGTTCGGGCTGACGGCGACGGCCTGCGAGCACTGCGCGGTGTCGGACGCGGAGGCGGCGGCCTGCAGCGCCTTGGTGCCGCCGTGCGGGGCGGTGGAGGTGATCGAGCCGAGGCCGGCCGAGCAGTTCCAGCCGGTCAGCGTGCCGCTCTCGAAGTCGCCGTTGGCGAGCAGGTTGACGGTGGCGGCCGAGGAGGCGCCGCTGATCATGGTGACCAGTCCGGCGGCTCCGGCCACCAGGGCGGTCGCGGTCGCCAGCGCGGTGCCGGCCTTCAGCGGGCGCCGGCCCGGTCGGGCGGCGGATCGGTCGGCGGAGCGCGCGGCTGTGGCGCGTTCGGGCATGGGTCGCTCCAATGCTCGCGCCCGGCAGGGGGACCGGACGCCGTGGGGGAGGAATGACGTGCCCGGGCCCGGCCGGTGCGCACCGCCGGGGCCCGGTTTTCCGCGGATCGGCGCGAACGTACGTGGTCTGGACCACACCGGTCAATAGGTCTGTACCAACTCTTGAACAAGCCAGGACACCCCGAACCGCCGCCCGAAAGGGTGGTGCACGCCCGCGCGACGGGCCAGTAGCATGGCGGACGTCACGTATCGGCGGTCTTGGCGGAATTGGCAGACGCCCGGGTTTTAGGTGCCCGTGAGAGAGATCTCGTGAGGGTTCGAGTCCCTCAGGCCGCACCGGCGTTGCACGCGTGCGAAGGCCCGCCCCGGTTCACCCGGGGCGGGCCTTCGCGCGTACGTCCCCCGCTCAGCCGAGCAGTTCGGCGACCACCGGCGCGAGCGAGCGGAACGCCTGGCCGCGGTGGCTGATCGCGTTCTTCTCGTCGGCGGTCAGCTCGGCGCAGGTCCGGCTCTCGCCGAGCGGCTGCAGGACCGGGTCGTAGCCGAAGCCGTTGGCGCCGGCCGGCTCGGTGCGCAGGGTGCCGTGCAACCGGCCCTCGACCACCCGCTCGGTGCCGTCCGGCAGCGCGAGCGCGGCGGCGCAGGCGAAGGACGCGGCCCGGTGCTCGGCGGCGATGTCGCCGAGCTGGGCGAGCAGCAGGTCCAGGTTGGCCCGGTCGTCGCCGTGCCGCCCGGCCCACCGCGCGGAGAAGATCCCGGGCGCCCCGCCCAGCACGTCCACGCACAGCCCGGAGTCGTCGGCGACGGCCGGCAGCCCGGTCGCCTTCGCCAGCGCGTGCGCCTTGAGCAGCGCGTTCTCGGCGAAGGTGACCCCGGTCTCCGGCACGTCGGGCACCTCGGGGAAGGCGTCCGCGCCGACCAGTTCGACGTCCAGTCCGGCCGCGCCGAGGATGTCGCGCAGCTCGGCGACCTTGTGCTGGTTGCGGGTGGCGAGAACGAGTCGCTTGGTCATGGCCCCCAGCCTAGTGCCGCGCCCCCGGTCAGCCGGTGCACACCTTGCTGAGCCGCCCGGCCGCGCTGCCCAGCGGCCCGAGGTCGGGCACCTGGTTGCCGTCGACGGCCTTCTGCACGTTGTCGATCTGGGTCTGCATGTCGGTGACGGCCTTGGCGAGGTCGGCGTCGCTGGAGTTGCGCCCGATCTTGTCCAGGTCGCCCTTGAGGTTCTGCAGCGCCTGCCCGGCGGCGGCCGGGTCCTGGTCCGCGTTGTTGTACGCCTGGCCGAGCTGGGTCACGTGCGTACCGACCTGCACGGCGGTGTTCGCGCAGCTGAGCGCCTTCTCCGCGGCCGAGCAGCTGACCGCGCTCAGCGGGAGCACCAGCGCGAGCGCCGCGACGGCGAGCACGGTGGTGCGGTTGAAGCTCGAAACCTGCTGCATCGGCGAGTCCTCCGGGAGGGTGTGCGGGCTCACCCCGAACGTTAAGGCCCGGCCCGCGCGCCTGTACAGCACGCGCGGACCCGCTTCCTCCCCCTCTGACGGCCGTTCAGCCCCTGCCGGTTCCTAGACCTCCAGCGCCTTGCGCTGGATCTCGTCCAGCTCGGCGCAGCCCAGGCTGCCGAGGTCGAGCAGCTGGTTGAGCAGGTCGCGGTCGAAGGGCGCGCCCTCGGCGGTGCCCTGGACCTCGACGAAGCGGCCGTCGGAGGTGCAGACGATGTTCATGTCGGTCTCGGCCCGGACGTCCTCCTCGTAGCGGAGGTCGAGCATCGGGACGCCGTCGATGATGCCGACGCTGACGGCGCTGACACCGCCGGTGATCGGCTGGCCCTTGGCGCGCAGCAGCTTCTTCTCGCGCGCCCAGGAGACCGCGTCGACCAGGGCGACGTACGCGCCGGTGATGGCGGCGGTGCGGGTGCCGCCGTCGGCCTGGAGGACGTCGCAGTCGAGCACGATGGTGTTCTCGGCGAGCGCCCGGTGGTCGATGACGGCGCGCAGCGAGCGGCCGATCAGGCGGCTGATCTCGTGGGTACGTCCGCCGATCTTGCCGCGGACGGACTCGCGGTCGCCGCGGGTGTTGGTGGCCCGGGGCAGCATGGCGTACTCGGCGGTGACCCAGCCCTCGCCGCTGCCCTTGCGCCAGCGCGGGACGCCTTCGGTGACGCTGGCGGTGCACAGCACCTTGGTGTCGCCGTAGGAGACCAGGACGGAGCCTTCGGCGTGCTTGCTCCAGTTCCGTTCGATGGTGACGGGGCGGAGCTGGTCGGGGGTGCGGCCGTCGATGCGAGACATGGTCCGAGCGTATCGGGTCGGCGGCCGGGGCCCGGCGGGGGCGCACGTGCGGCGGCCCGCCGGGCCGGTGGTCTCCGGCGGGCGGGCCGTGCGGGGTGGAGCGCGCCTGCGGGGAGGCTCAGCTCACATCATGTCCTCGATCTCGGCGGCGATCGGGTCGGCGTCGGTGCCGATGACGACCTGGATGGCCGTGCCCATCTTCACCACGCCGTGCGCGCCGGCCGCCTTGAGCGCCGCCTCGTCGACCTTGGAGGCGTCGTGGACCTCGGTGCGCAGCCGGGTGATGCAGCCCTCGACCTCGTCGATGTTCTCGATTCCGCCGAGACCGGCGACGATCTTCTCAGCCTTGCTGGCCATGGTCTTTACTCCCTCTGTCTCGGCGCTTCGGCGGTCGGTCGCCGGGTGCCGTCCTGCGGTGTGCGGTGGTGCCGGCCGGAGGTGACCCGGGATCAGTCTGCCGCGCCTTCCGACGACGCGACCAGCATCACCCGGTTCCGACCGATATGCCACGTTAGTCCACTTTCGGGCTATCTCCGCGCGCGGCCGTCGCGAGGGCCGCCGGAGGATGACGATCATCGGGTTCTCGAACCCGGCACCGCCACTGTCCCAAAAATGGTCTACACCAATTCTAGGTGTACTCGGGACAACGCAGGACGGTCCGCCGGTGTTCCTGGCCTCGCGCACGGATGAACCCCGAACGGGCAAGGGAACGGCAGCGGAGGGCCGACGATGAGTTCACCAGGCGCCACGGCGCACCAGTCCACGTGGTGGCACACCTTCTACGGCGGCTTGCAGAAGATGGGCCGCAGCCTCCAGCTGCCGGTGGCCGTCCTGCCCGCCGCGGGCATCCTGAACCGCCTCGGCCAGCCGGACATCTTCGGCGCCGACGGCCTCGGCTGGGACAAGGTCGCCGCCGCGATCGGCGCCGCCGGTGGCGCGCTGCTCAACTCGGCGCTCGGCCTGCCGCTGCTGTTCTGCATCGGCGTGGCGATCGGCATGGCGAAGAAGGCGGACGGCTCCACCGCGCTCGCCGCGGTGGCCGGCTTCCTGGTCTACTACTCCGTCCTGCAGGCGTTCCCGGAGGACTGCCCGACCGGTTCCTCGCTCAAGGGCAACGTCTGCATCGACTTCACCGCCGACAAGGCGGTGGCCGCCGACTTCCAGAACCCGGGCGTGCTCGGCGGCATCTCGATGGGCCTCTTCTCGGCCTGGCTGTGGGTGCGCTTCCACCGGGTCAGGCTGGTCGACTGGCTGGGCTTCTTCAACGGCCGCCGCCTGGTCCCGATGATCACCGCGCTGGTCGGCCTCGCCTTCGGCTCGCTGATGGTGTGGATCTGGGCGCCGATCGGCAACGGCCTGACCGACTTCTCCAAGTGGCTCTCCGACCTGGACGCGATCGGCTCCGGCATCTTCGGCCTCGCCAACCGCGCCCTGCTGCTGATCGGCATGCACCAGCTGCTGAACACCTTCGTCTGGTTCCAGTTCGGCGACTACACCAAGCCGGACGGCACGGTGGTCAACGGTGACATCAACCGCTTCCTGGCGGGCGACCCGACGGCCGGCCAGTTCACCTCGGGCTTCTTCCCGATCATGATGTTCGCGCTGCCCGCCGCGGCGATGGCCATCGCGGCCGCCGCCAAGCCGCACCGGCGCAAGGAGATCTACGGCCTGATGACCTCGGTCGCGCTGACCTCCTTCGTCACCGGCGTCACCGAGCCGATCGAGTACTCCTTCGCCTACGTGGCCCCGCTGCTGTACGCCGTGCACGCCGTGCTGACCGGTGTGTCGATGGCGGTGACGTGGGGGCTGGGCGTCCACGACGGCTTCAGCTTCTCGGCCGGCCTGCTCGACTACGCCATCAACTGGAGCCTGGCCACGAAACCGTGGCTGATCATCCCGATCGGCCTGTGCTTCGCGGTGGTCTACTACGTCCTGTTCCGCTTCATCATCGTCAAGTTCGACCTGAAGACCCCGGGTCGCGAGGACGACGACGAGATCGAGGACGTGACCAAGGCCTGACCCCAGGCGGGCGGCCCGGCGCCGCGCACCGCGCCCCCGGCGGGAGGACCCTCCCGGCCGGGGGCGCGTTTTTGTTGTCCGGCGGATCAAAAGGGGTCTTCACCAGGCAGGTTGACCGGGCGTCAATCCTCCGAAGGTTTCGATTCAGCGGCGCTTGCCCCCCGCCGCCCTGGAAGGGTTCCGGTGCCCGTTCGGCGCGTGCTAGAAAGCTGGACGAGACCCTGAGTGGTCTAGACCAGGATCGCGCTGCCGTGAGGAACCACCGCTATGAGTACGACCGCGCAGGACCCTCGACCCGCGGCGGCACCGGGCGGACGGGAGCTGCGCTCCCGGATCTTCGCGTCCCTCCAGAAGATCGGCCGCAGCCTCCAGCTCCCGATCGCCGTGCTGCCGGCCGCCGGCATCCTGCTGCGGCTCGGCAAGGAGGACGTCTTCGGCGACGAGGGCCTGGGCTGGACCAGGCTCGCCCAGGTCTTCTCCGCCTCCGGCCACGCCGTCTTCGACTGGATGCCGCTGCTGTTCTGCGTCGGCATCGCGATCGGCTACGCCAAGAAGTCCGACGGCTCCACCGCGCTCGCCGCCATGGTCGGCTTCCTCACCTACCACCAGGTGCTCACCGCCTTCCCGAAGACCGACTACCTGCCGCTGCCCGGCCGGGACGTCCCCGCCACCTACCAGGACCCCGGGGTGCTCGGCGGCGTGGTGGTCGGCCTGCTCTCCGCGATCCTCTGGCAGCGGCTGCACCGCACCCGGCTGGTCGACTGGCTGGGCTTCTTCAACGGGCGGCGGCTGGTCCCGATCGTGATGGCGTTCGTCGGCACCGCGCTGGGCGTGTTCTTCGGCCTGTGCTGGGGCCCGATCGGCAGCGTGGTCGACGCCTTCAGCAGCTGGGCGATCGGCCTCGGCCCGCTCGGCGCCGGACTGTTCGGCCTGATCAACCGGGGCCTGCTGCCGTTCGGCCTGCACCAGTTCGCCAACACCTTCTTCTGGCAGCAGGCCGGCCGCTTCACCACCCCCGACGGCCACACCGTCCTCGGCGACCAGACCCGCTTCTTCCAGCACGACCCGGACGCCGGCCAGTTCATGACCGGCTTCTTCCCGATCATGATGTTCGGCCTGCCCGCCGCCGCCCTCGCCATCGCGCACTGCGCCCGCCCCGAACGCCGCCGGGCCGTGCTCGGCATGATGTTCTCGCTCGCCCTGACCTCCTTCGTCACCGGCATCACCGAGCCGATCGAGTTCTCCTTCCTGTTCATCGCGCCCGTGCTGTACGGCATCCACGCCGTGCTCACCGGCATCTCGATGGCCCTCACCTGGGCGCTCGGCGTCCACGACGGCTTCACCTTCTCCGCCGGCGCCATCGACTACGCGCTGAACTGGAACCTGGCCACCAAACCCTGGCTGATCGTCCCGGTCGGGCTGTGCTTCGCCGCGGTCTACTACCTGCTGTTCCGCTTCGTCATCGTCCGGTTCGACCTGAGGACGCCGGGGCGCGGCGACGACGACGGCTTCGAGGACGGGTAGCCGCCGCTCAGATCCAGCCCAGCCGGGTCGCGTGGACGCCCGCCTGGAAGCGCGACTGCGCGCCCAGCGCCGCGGTCAGGTCGGCGACCAGGCGGCGCACCGTGCGGTCGGAGATCTCCAGCTTGCGGCCGATCGCCTGGTCGGTGAGGCCGGCCGCGAGCAGCCGCAGCACCTCGCGGTGCCGGTCGTCGGGGGTGGTGCGGCCGAGCAGCTCCGGCGGGACCCAGCTGGACGCCCAGAAGTGCTCGAACAGCTCGCGGACCACGCCGACCACCGCCGGGTCGCGGACCACCACCGCCGCGCTGCCCGGCGGCTCCCCGGGCGCGGGCAGCACCGCCAGGCCCGCGTCGACGACGATCAGCCACAGCGGCAGGGTGTGCGCGACCCGGATCAGCGCGCCGGCCGCGGTCAGCGCCTGGACGTGGGCCAGCACCGGGCCCTGGTGCAGGGCCGCGGCCGGGTAGATGGTGCGCAGCGCGACCCGGTGGGCCAGCGCGATCCGCTCCCGGGCGAGCTTCTCGGCCAGGCCGCTCTCGGACTGGTCCTGGCCGGGCCGCAGCGACAGCGCCTCGGTCCGGGCGCCCCGGGCGGCGTCCTCCAGCAGCGCGGTGACCCGGTCGGCGCCGCGGACCAGCTCGTGCGCGCTGCCGGTCCGCAGCGGCAGGTAGCGGGCGTGCAGCCGCTCGACCCGCTCGTGGGTGCGGCGGGCCTCGCCGAGCAGCTCGGCGAAGCGCCGGTCGGAGTCGGCGAGCAGCCGGCGGACGGCGGTGTCGATCGAGACGGCGGCGACCCCGCCGGCCGGCCCGCCCGCCGCCGTGGCGGACCGCAGCAGCCCGAGGCCGCGCAGCTCGTCCAGTGCCTGCTCGAACTCCTGCTCCCCGCAGTCGAGTTCGTCCCGCAGGGAGCCAAGCGACCGGCCGGGTTCGGCGAGCAGTCGGGCGTACAGGGCGGTGCTGGTCTCCATCCTTCCGGAGCCTAGGCCCGCGGCGCGGGCCGGACGGCGGCTTTTCAGCATCCGAGACGGCGTCCGGCCCCGGGCCGCGAGGGGGCGTCCGGCGCCGGCCCGGCATGTGAGACGGCGGCTCCGGTGGCGGCCATGGCCTGATCCGGCGCGGCCCGGGGCCTTCGCGGGGCGGGCCGCGCCGCGAAGGATGGGCGGCATGGCGATCGACGAGTCTTCCGTGATCTGGTTCGACGGCGCGCTGGTGCCCTGGCGGGAGGCCCGGGTCCACGTGCTGACGCACGCGCTGCACTACGGCACCGGCGTGCTGGAGGGCACCCGGGTGTTCGAGACGGCCGACGGCCCGGCGGTGTTCCGGCTGGACGAGCACCTGGCCCGGCTGGAGCGCAGCGCCCGCATGCTGCGCATCGAACTCCCCTACAAGCAGCAGGATTTGGCGGCCGCCACGGTCGAGCTGGTGGCGGCGAACGGCCACCGCTCGTGCTACCTGCGGCACTTGGCGTTCCTGGGCTACGGCTCGATGGGGCTGGACATGCGGCACTCCCCCACCAGCGTGTCGATCGCCTCCTGGGACTGGCCGGCCTACCTGGCGGCGGAGCGCGGGCTGCGGCTGATGACCAGCAGTTGGCGGCGGACCGACCCCAACTCCGTTCCCCCGGCGGCGAAGGCCACCGGCCCGTACCTCAACTCGGCGCTGGCCCGGCGGGAGGCGAGCGACGCGGGCTTCGACGAGGCGCTGCTGCTGGCGCCGGACGGCTCGGTCAGCGAGTGCAGTTCGGAGAACGTGTTCGCGGTCCGCGACGGGGTGCTGCGCACGCCCCCGGGCAGCGCGGGCGCCCTGGAGGGGATCACCCAGGACACCCTGCTGACCCTGGCCCGGGACCTGGGCGTCGAGGTGCGGGTGGAGAACCTGCTGCGTTCGGACCTGTACGCGGCGGACGAGGTGTTCGTCTCCGGAACGGCGGCCGGCGTCGTCCCGGTGGCCTCCCTGGACAACCGCGAACTACCGTCCGCCGAGGGCGAGTTGACCAAGCGGCTGGCGCAGGCGTACCGGGCCGCGACCAGCGGGGCCGACGCCCGGTACCGGCACTGGCTGACGCCGGTCCGGAGCGCGTAGCCGGCGCTCGCGGTCAGAGCTCGTAGACGGCCCCGGGGCGGGCCAGTTCGACCGGTCCCGGGTAGGCGGCGGCGGCGTCGCGGCGGTTGCGCTCCGGGTCGGTCCACGGCGGGATGTGGGTGAGCACCAGGCGGCCGGCCCCGGCGGCGGCGGCGTGCCGGCCGGCCTGGGTGCCGTTGAGGTGGATCGAGTCGAAGGTCTCCTTGCCGTCCGTGTAGGCCGCCTCGCACAGGAACAGGTCGGTGCCGCGCGCGAGTTCGACCAGGTCGGGGCAGACCCCGGTGTCGCCGGAGTAGACCAGGCTGCGGCCGCCGGCCTCGATCCGGAAGCCGTACGCCTCGCAGTCCAGGTGGTTGACCCGGGCGGCGGTGACGGTGAACGGGCCGAGCGCCAGGCGGGCGCCGTCGCTCAGGTCGCGGAAGTCGAAGACCTCGGTCATGCCGGGCTTCTCCGGCATGTCGTAGGCCCGGGCGAGCCGCTCGGCGGTGCCGGCCGGGCCGTGCACCGGCAGCGGCGCGGGACAGCCCTCGACCCGGTAGTTGCGGGCCACCCAGTAGGCGCACAGGTCGACGCAGTGGTCGGCGTGCAGGTGGCTGAGCAGGATCGCGTCCACCTCGTACAGGCCGGTGTACTTCTGCAGCGCGCCGAGCGCGCCGTTGCCGAGGTCGACGACGAGCCGGTAGCCGTCGTGCTCCACCAGGTAGCTGGAGCACGGGGAGTCCACGGACGGGAAGCTCCCCGAGCACCCCACCACGGTCAGTTTCATGCCGAGCCCTTCCCGCCCCGTCGGGCCATCGTCCGCGGCAGTCCGCACCGCCTGCGGGCGGGGCGGGGTTCTTGCGACTCCGTCGGTGCTTTGACTGTCGAGGGTAAGGGCCGGGCGGCACTTTGCCCCCTCTCCCGTGCCGGGCTGTGGGCGGAATCACCAGGACGGGGCGGGGGCGTTCGAACGGCCCGCTACCGCCGTCCGGGGCGGGCCCGGGCCCAGTCGTGGATGGTCTCCGGGTACCAGCGGGGGTGCCCGGCCCGGTCGGTCTCGTCGGGTTCGGGCAGCAGTCCGTGCCGTTTGTAGTTGCGGACGGTCTCGGCCCGCACGTTGATGTGCCGGGCGATCTCGACGTAGGACCAGAGCTCTCGGCCGGGCATCGCGCCCTCCTCCGGGATGACGGCGTACCAGTGGTGCGCCGCCAGCCTGGCGGCCCGCCCGGCCGGCGGCCGGGGCGCGCCCCGCGCGGTGGCCGTTCCGTGACGAACCGGTCACGTGGAACGGACAAATACCGCGAGGTCACAGCGGTCCGACGAGCTGCTGATCGGACCTACGGGCGGCGCGGACACACGGACGGCGCGGCCCCCGTCCGGGGTGCC
Organism: Kitasatospora setae KM-6054; assembly: GCF_000269985.1. NCBI lineage: Bacteria > Bacillati > Actinomycetota > Actinomycetes > Kitasatosporales > Streptomycetaceae > Kitasatospora > Kitasatospora setae. The sequence continues at coordinate 3,166,767 of NC_016109.1, forward strand.
GCGCCGTGGGTGCCGCTCGCTCGGGGTCAGGCCCAGAGCTGGCCCTGCAGTGCCTCGACCGCCGCCTCGGTGGTCTCGGCGGTGTAGATGCCGGTGGACAGGTACTTCCAGCCGCCGTCGGCGACCACGAACACCACGTCCGCCCGCTCGCCGGCCTTGGCGGCCTTTCGGGCCACCCCGATCGCGGCGTGCGCGACCGCGCCGGTGGAGACGCCCGCGAAGATGCCCTCCTGCTGGAGCAGCTCGCGGGTGCGGGTGACGGCGTCGGCGGAGCCGACCGAGAAGCGGGTGGTGAGCACCTCGGCGTCGTACAGCTCGGGGACGAAGCCCTCGTCCAGGTTGCGCAGGCCGTAGACCAGGTCGTCGTAGCGGGGCTCGGCGGCGACGATCTGCACGCCGGGGACCTTCTCGCGCAGGTAGCGGCCGATGCCCATCAGGGTGCCGGTGGTGCCCAGGCCGGCCACGAAGTGGGTGACGGTGGGCAGGTCGGCGAGGATCTCCGGGCCGGTGGTGGCGTAGTGCGCGCCCGCGTTGTCCGGGTTGCCGTACTGGTAGAGCATCACCCAGTCGGGGTTCTCGGCGGCGATCTCCTTGGCGATCCGCACCGCGGTGTTGGAGCCGCCGGCGGCGGGCGAGGGGATGATCTCCGCGCCCCACATCCGGAGCAGCTCGCGGCGCTCCTCGCTGGTGTTCTCCGGCATCACGCAGACCATCCGGTAGCCCTTGAGCTTGGCCGCCATGGCGAGCGAGATGCCGGTGTTGCCGCTGGTGGGCTCCAGGACGGTGCAGCCCGGGGTGAGCCGGCCCTCCGCCTCGGCGCGCTCGATCATGCGCAGCGCCGGGCGGTCCTTGATCGAGCCGGTCGGGTTGCGGTCCTCCAGCTTCGCCCAGAGCGTGACCCGGCCGTCCTCGTTCCCGGGGACGCCGGCCGAGAGCCTCGGCAACCGCACCAGGGGCGTGTTGCCGATGGCCTCGATCGGGCTGTCGTAGCGCATTACTTCATACCGCCGGCCACGGCCGGGAGGATGGTGACGCTGTCGCCGTCGGAGAGCGCGGTGGAGATGCCGTCCAGGAAGCGGACGTCCTCGTCGTTCAGGTAGACGTTGACGAAGCGGCGCAGCTCGCCGCCGTCCAGCAGCCGGGCGGCGATGCCGGGGTGCCGGGAGTCGAGGTCGGTGAAGAGCTCCCCGAGGTCGGCGCCGTTGCCGTCGACGGCCTTGGCGCCGTCGGTGTAGGTACGGAGGATGGTCGGGATGCGGACCTCGATGGCCATGGCTGCGCTCCTGTGGGAGTGGTTTCGGGTGCCGGGCCGGGCGGGGCGCGGCAGGGGGGAGGACCCCGGGGCGTCGGGGCCGTGCTGGCGGTCTGGCGGTGCTGTCCGGACCGCCGGTCGGTGCCGCCGGTCGGTTACGCGGCGCTGCCGGGACAGATCGCGCTGGCGAGCCGGCACAGGTCGACGTGCAGGCGCGCCACGAGGCGGGTGCCTGGGGCCTGATTGCTCACATCGACGGAACGCATGGACTCATCGTATAGATTCCCGACCCCCCTTTGACATGCGCGTCTCGGCATCCGGTCGGAAGCGTTCCGAGGCATGAGAAAACGGGCCGTTCCGCCGCGTGGACGCGCTGCGGACCGGCCCGTCGCCGGGCAACGGGGGTCAGACCCGGTAGCCCTCGACCACCTCGACGTCTTCCTCTGTGATCACACCGTCCACGATGCGGAACGAGCGGAACTGGTAGGGGTCCTCCTCGCCGGTGCCCTCGGCGGTGGAGACCAGGACGTAGTGGGCGAACGGCTCGGAGGCGTAGCTCACGTCGGTGCGGGAGGGGTACGCCTCGGTCGCGGTGTGCGAGTGGTAGATCACCACCGGCTCCTCGTCGAGGTCGTCCATCTCGCGGTAGAGCTTCAGCAGGTCGCCGGAGTCGAACTCGTAGAAGGTGGGCGAGCGGGCCGCGTTGAGCATCGGGATGAACCGCTCGGGGCGCCCGGTGCCGGCCGGTCCGGCGATCACGCCGCACGCCTCGTCCGGGTGGTCGGCGCGGGAGTGGGCGACGATCCGGTCGCGCAGTTCTCGGGTGATGGTCAGCATGCGGCCAGGATAGCGAGGCGTCAGCCGCCCGTTCCCGCCCGCCCGTCGCCGTCCCCGGCGGGCCCGCCGGCCTGTCCGCCGGACTGTCTGGTGGCCTGTCGGGTGGCCTGTCCGGCGGCGTCCGCGCCGGCCCCGCCGTCGGCGTGCAGGGCGGCCGGGTCGCGGCGGCGCAGCACCGTGTAGCCGGCCGCCAGGCAGAGCGCCCAGCCGGGGAAGACGTACAGCGAGATCCGGGCGTCGGGGTCGATCGCGATCAGGACGGCGACCAGGCCGAGGAAGGCCAGCGCGAGCCATCGGCTCCAGTTGCCGCCGGGGGCGCGGAAGGTCGGGGCGGGCAGCCGGCCGGCCCGCCAGGCGGCGCGGTAGCGGATCTGGCTGGCCAGGATGACGCCCCAGGTCCACAGGCCGCAGACGGTGGCGATCGAGGTGATGTACTGGAACGCCCGCTCGGGGACGCAGTAGTTGAGCACCACGCCGGCGCCCATCAGCAGGCAGGAGACGGTGATCGCGGCGGCGGGGGTGCGGCGGGCGTTGAGCCGGGTGAGCCGGCCGGGGGCCTGCCGGCGCAGGGCCAGGTCGCGCAGCATCCGGCCGGTGGAGTACATGCCGGAGTTGCAGGAGGAGAGCGCGGCGGTGAGCACCACGAAGTTGATGATGCCGGCCGCCGCCGGGATGCCGATCTTGCCGAACGCGGCGACGAACGGGCTGACGCCGGGCTGGAACTCGCTCCACGGCACCAGCGACAGGATGACCACCAGCGCGCCGACGTAGAACAGCGCGATCCGCAGCGGCAGCGTGTTGATGGCCCGCGGCAGGGTCTTCTCCGGGTCCTCGCTCTCGCCCGCGGTGACGCCGACCAGCTCGACGCCGAGGTAGGCGAACATGACGATCTGCAGGGTCATCACGGTGGCGCCGATCCCCTTCGGGAAGAAGCCGCCGTCCTGCCAGAGGTTGGTGACCGAGGCGGTGTCGCCGGCGTCCGAGAAGCCGAGGGTGAGCACGCCGACGCCGATCAGGATCATCCCGAGGATCGCGGTGACCTTGACCATGGAGAACCAGAACTCGATCTCGCCGAACAGCTTCACCGAGATCAGGTTGGCGGCGTACAGCAGCAGCAGGAAGGCCAGCGCGGTGGTCCACTGCGGGATGCCGGGCGCCCAGAAGCGGACGTAGACGGCGGCGGCGGTGGTCTCGGCCATGCCGGTGACCACCCAGAACAGCCAGTACGTCCAGCCGGTGACGAAGCCGGCGAACGGGCCGAGGAACTCCCGGGCGTACTCGGCGAAGCTGCCGGACACCGGGCGGTAGGTGAGCAGTTCGCCGAGCGCCCGCATGATCACGTAGATCACCACGCCGGCCACCGCGTAGCTGAGGATCAGGCTGGGTCCGGCCTTGGAGATGGCGGTGCCGGCGCCGAGGAACAGGCCGGTGCCGATCGCGCCGCCGATCGCGATCATCTGGATCTGCCGGTTGCCCAGGCCGCGCTGGTAGCCCTCCTCGTCGGGGACCGGCCCGGTCGCCTCGTCCGTCGCCTGCTGCGTCATCCGCCCGCCTCGCCTCCCGGTCCGCGCCGGCCGGCCGGCCGACGGGCCCCGTCTTCCCGGGGAGGCAGCAGTGAACCACGCGAGGGCCCCGGAAGGCCCCGAATCCGGGCGCTACCGGAGCAATCGGACCATAGGGGTGACAGCGGGGGTGCGGGCGGTCAGTCCGCCATCACGCCCAGCAGGCTCTCCTGCATCGCGCCCAGCCACAGGTAGGCGATCACCAGCGGCTTGCGCGGGTCGGAGTCGGGCAGCCGGTACAGGCCGTCGTCCTCCTCGTCGCTGACCTCCAGCCGGGTGCCCAGGGTCAGCCGCAGGTCGTTCAGCGCGCCCAGCCAGCGCTGGTAGTCGTCCGGCGGGACCCGGAGCACGCCGCCCTCGCCGCCCAGCCCGTCCAGCGCCCGGACGACCGCCAGCGCGTCCTCCCGCTTGCGGGCCCGCAGGTCCAGCTCGGTGTAGCGGCGGAACTCGGCGGCCCGCTCGGCGGTCCGCGGGTCCTCGGGCGCCTCCGGGCCGCCGTACGCGTCGGGGAACAGCCGCAGCAGCGCCGGGTCCTCGGGGGCCGTGCTGGGGCCCTCGGCGAACAGCGCGGCCAGCGGGTCGTCGCTCTCGACGCCGGGCGGCGGGCCGATCAGCTCCAGCATCTGCACTTCGAGCGAGCGCAGGATGGAGGCCTCGAACTCGTCCAGCGCGATCGCCGCGCCCTCGCCCGCGTTCTCGAACAATCCGGCCATGGGTGTGGAATCAGTCCCTCGTCGATGGTGGGTGGCGGGCCGTCAGTCGTGCTGCAGGGTGGCCCACAGGCCGTAGCCGTGCATCGCCTGCACGTCGCGCTCCATCTCCTCGCGGGTGCCGCTGGAGACCACCGCCCGCCCCTTCTGGTGCACGTCCATCATCAGCCGGCGGGCCTTCTCCTTCGGGTAGCCGAAGTAGCTCTGGAAGACGTGCTGGACGTAGCTCATCAGGTTGACCGGGTCGTTGTGGACGATGGTCACCCAGGGCGTGTCCGGCTCCGTGACCGGAACCCCCTCGACCTCCGGGCGCTCGATCTCCACCGGCGCGACACTCACAGTCCGTCTCTCCTCGTCGACCTCGGCTTCCCCCGGTCCCATGCTTCCATCCGGGGGAGCCGGGAGCGAATCAGGGTGCCCGGACCCGGCCGCGGGCGGGCCGGCGCGGGGTCCGACACGAAGCCCCGAAGAGAAATCGTCAATCTGACGCTAAGTGGTAGTAGCATCATTCCCATGGACGCCATCACCGCGCACCGCAGCTCCGCGCTGCTCACCGACCGCTACGAACTGACCATGCTGCAGGCCGCGCTGCGCAGTGGCGCCGCCCACCGCCGCTCGGTCTTCGAGGTGTTCACCCGCCGCCTGCCGAGCGGCCGCCGCTACGGCGTGCTGGCCGGCACCGGCCGGGTGCTGGACGCCATCGAGGGCTTCCGGTTCACCGCGCCGCAGCTCGACTGGCTGGCCGACCAGGACGTGGTGGACGAGGAGACCCTGCGCTTCCTCGCCGACTACCGCTTCACCGGCAGCGTCCACGGCTACCCCGAGGGCGAGGCGTACTTCCCCGGCTCGCCGCTGCTGACCGTCGAGGGCACCTTCGCCGAGGCGGTGATCCTGGAGACGGTGATCCTGTCGATCCTCAACCACGACTCGGCGATCGCCGCCGCCGCCTCCCGGATGACCGCCGCCGCGGGCGACCGCCCGGTGATCGAGATGGGCGCCCGGCGGGCCCACGAGCAGGCCGCCGTCGCCGCCGCCCGGGCCGCCTACCTGGCGGGCTTCGCCGCCACCTCCGACCTGGAGGCCGGCTTCACCTACGGCATCCCGACCACCGGCACCGCCGCGCACGCCTTCACCCTGCTGCACGACAGCGAGCGGGACGCCTTCACCGCGCAGATCGACTCGATGGGGCGCGACACCACCCTGCTGGTGGACACCTACGACCTCAACGAGGCGGTCCGCACCGCCGTCGAGGTGGCCGGGCCCGACCTCGGCGCCGTCCGGATCGACTCCGGCGACCTGACCCTGCTGGCCCACCGGGTCCGCCGCCAGCTCGACGACCTCGGCGCCACCGGCACGAAGATCATCGTCACCTCGGACCTCGACGAGTACGCCATCGCCGCGCTGGCCGCCGCCCCGGTCGACGGCTACGGCGTCGGCACCAGCCTGGTCACCGGCAGCGGCCACCCGACCTGCGCGATGGTCTACAAGCTGGTCGCCCGCGAGTCGGTGCCCGGCGGCGAGCTCGTCCCGGTCGCCAAGCGCTCGGCCGGCGGCAAGACCAGCGTCGGCGGCCGCAAGTGGGCCGCCCGCCGCCCCGACCGGGACGGCGTCGCCGAGGCCGAGGTGGTCGGCACCGGCCCGGTGCCCGCCGAGCTGGCGCCGCACCTGCTGCAGGTCCCGCTGATCACCGGCGGCGAGGTGGTCGGCCGCGAGCCGCTGGCGGCCGCCCGCGAGCGCCACCGCCGGGCCCGCGCCGGGCTGCCGCTGTCGGCCACCCAGCTCTCCCGCGGCGAGCCGGTGATCACCACCGAGCGGCTGGCCGGCTGAGCCCGGACCCCCGCCGGCCCGGGGGCGGCGCCGGGGCGGCGCGGGAGCCGCGCGGGCCCGCCGGTGCGGAAGTCCGGCTCCCGGCACTCCCCCTGCGGCACTTCCGCACCGCCCCGGCACTGCCTAGAGTGCCAACCGCTGTACCGTCCGGGCCCGGCCCGGACGCCTTCCGACGCCACACCACCGGCACCACCCGCACCACCGCGGCCGAGACCCCCCGGGCTTTGGACCGCACCCGACTCCGAGGAGAGAAGCCAGCCATGCACCGGGCCCTGATCGTCGTCGACGTGCAGAACGACTTCTGCGAGGGCGGCAGCCTCCCCGTCGCCGGCGGGGCCGAGGTCGCGGCCGCGATCACCGACCTGATCGCCGAGTCCGCCCCCGGCTACGCCCACATCGTCGCCACCCGCGACCACCACATCGACCCCGGACCGCACTTCGCCGCCGAGCCGGACTACGCGCGCTCCTGGCCCGCGCACTGCGTGGCCGGCACCGAGGGCGTGGGCTTCCACCCCAACTTCGCCCCCTCGGTGACCTCCGGCGCGGTCGAGGCGGTGTTCTCCAAGGGCGCGCACGCCGCCGCGTACAGTGGCTTCGAGGGCTTCGACGAGCACGGCGGCACCCTCGCCGACTGGCTGAACGAGCGCGGCGTCACCGACGTCGACGTGGTCGGCATCGCCACCGACCACTGCGTCCGCGCCACCGCCCTGGACGCCGCCCGCGAGGGCTTCGCCACCCGGGTCCTGCTCGACCTCACGGCCGGCGTCGCCGCCGCCACCACCGCCACCGCGCTGGACGAACTGCGCTCGGCGGGCGTCGAGTTGACCGGAACTCCGGTCGTCCGAAGCTGACGCGCCGTCAATTTGGCCCGCCTCAGCGCTCGGTGACCACCAGCTCCACCACGTCCTCCCCGCCGAGCCCGTACGCCTCGGCCAACTCGCCGCCGACCGCGCCCCGTTCGGCGGCGAGCCGGGACGAGCCGACGTACACCACCCGGACGCCCAGGTACTCCATCCGGTGCTGGCCGCCGCGCACCCAGGCGGCCTCGCCCTCGCTGACGCAGCGCAGTTCGGAGTCGACCTCGACCGCGACCGCCGCCTCCGGCCAGTACAGGTCCGGCACCGCGACGTAGGTGCCGCCGCGCATCCGCAGCTCCGGGCCGGGCAGCGGCATCGGCAGGCCCAACTCGATCGCCAGCGCCGACAGTTCGGCGAACGCTTCCTCCCGGCGCAGGGCCAGCAGCTCGTCCACCGCGGCCCGCACCCGGGGCGACTCCAGCAGCTCGGCCTCGGCCAGCTCGGCCAGCAGCCGCTCCGCCGTGCAGCGGCCGCCGCGCTCCGCCAGCGCCTCGCGCAGCAGCGCCCGCAGCAGGCCGGGGCCGATCCGGCCGGACTCGAACGCGCCCTGCTCGGCCCACTCGCGGATCGCGTCCGCCACCGCCCGGGCCACCGGGGCGACCGCCAGGCCGTGCACCGAGCTGGCCTCCAACTCCCGCCCGGTGCGCCGGATCCGGACCTGCCCGGCGTCCCGCAGCCGGCGCTGCCGGGGCACCAGCACCTCCACCCCGAGCACGGCCGGCAGCCGCGGCACCGACACGAACCCGTACAGCGCGAGCGCCGCCGCGCCGGTGATCACCGCGCCCTCGCGGGCCCCGTCCTCGGCGCGGCCGTCCTGCGCCGCGTACAGTAGCGCCGCCCACATCCGCTGCTCGGGCGTCGGCGCGCCGTCCTGCAGCAGGTAGACCCGCGGCAGCAGGCGCTGCCACGGTCCGCCGCTGCGGCAGTGCTCGCTCACCATCCGGGCGGGGACGCCGCGGGCGCGGAGCTGACTGGCCGTCACCACGTTCTGCTGGCGGCGGGCGAGTTCTTCGAGGGACACGGGCTGCTGCGGGATCCGGTGGCTCATGCCTCCACGTTCCCCCTCGCCTCCGACAGCCGACGCCCGACCTGGCGACCTGTTACGCAACCGTCGTCAAACCGGGACCGCTCAGCACTAAAGTCCCCATACCCTCACCCAATCGGCGTATGGGATGTTCACTCTCTTGCCGTAATAGATCGGACTTGTTTTCTAGTATCCGATTTTCATCGGATCGACACAGCATTGCGACCCGACCGAGTCCGGGCCGCCGACCTGCGCGATCTGACCAGACGTGAGCGACCCCACACCCACCGTGACGCCCCCCGGCGTCGGCGCCCGCCCCGAATTGCCTACCATCGGGCTCATGCCCCGCGACGAGACCTCAGCCCAGCGCGCCGCCCGACTACGGCTCGGCCGCCTGCCCGGCTACGTCCGCCAACCGGATCCCGCCCGACGTGGCGGGGAGGACGGACGCACGTACAAGAAGGGCTGGGAAGTCCGTTTCACGGCGCGCAGCGAAGAAGAGATAACCGAGATCCGCGACCTCGTGACCGCCGCCGGGTTCGCCCCCGCCCGGCCCTTCTTCAAGGGCCACCAGCTGATCCAGCCGGTCTACGGGATCGCCGCCGTACAGGCCTACCTGGCCGCCCGGGAGACCGCCGAGGCCACCGAGGCCACCGCCCGGACCGACCGCCGCACCGCCGGCATCCCCGAGCAGACCCGCCGCGAGCCCGACAGCGTCGCGGCCGCGGTCCGGGCCGCGGAGAACGCGGCCGCGCTGGCGGCCGCCGAGGCCGCGGCCCGGGCGGCGGAGGCGGTGGCGCGGACGGCGGGCGCCGAGGCGGCGGCCCGGGCAGCGGGCGCGGGCGGCGGGACCGACGGCTCCGTCCGCTTCGACGGGCCGGGCGCCCGGGCCGGGCGGACCGGCCGGAGCGCGCGCGAGCGCTGAGGAACCGCCCCGGCCCCCACGGGCCCCGAGCCGCCTCCCGGACACCCCGGCGGCCCCACGGGCCACAGGAGCCACCGGAGCCCGCCAGAGGGCCCAACAGGCCGCCCTGGCGGGCTTTCTGACGATGCGTCAGGTGCCGCCTCCGGCTCCGGGCCGCGGTCAGGCCGCCCCGGCCGGGGCGTGGTCGATGTGCACGGTCACCGCGAGCAGCCGGGGGACGGCCCGGATCAGGGCCCGTTCGGCGGCCTCCGCCACCTGGTGGCCGGCCACCACCGTCAGCGCGCCGTCGACCGTCACGTCCGCCTCGGCGCGCAGCGCGTGCCCGATCCAGCGCATCCGCACCGTGCCGACCCCGCGCACCCCGTCCACGGCGGCGAGTTCGCGCTCGGCGGCGTCCAGCAGCGCCGGGTCGACGGCGTCCATCAGCCGCCGGCCCACCTCGCGCACCGTGCCGCGCAGCACGCCCAGGATCGCCACCGTGATCAGCAGCCCGACCACCGGGTCCGCGTACCGCCAGCCCAGCGCGCTGCCCCCGGCGCCGAGCAGCACCGCCAGCGAGGTCAGCCCGTCGGTACGGGCGTGCAGGCCGTCCGCGACCAGCGCCGCCGAGCCGATCCGGCGGCCGGTGGCGATCCGGTGGCGGGCCACCCACTCGTTGCCGACGCACCCCGCGAGCGCCGCCCCCGCCACCGCCCACAGGTGCCCGACCGGCTCCGGGCGCAGCAGCCGCTCCACCGCCGTCCACCCCGCCACCAGCGAGGACGCCGCCACCGCCAGCACCACCGCGACGCCCGCCAGGTCCTCGGCCCGCCCGTACCCGTACGTGTAGCCGCGGGTCGCCGCCCGCCGCCCCAGCAGGAACGCCACCCCGAGCGGGACGGCGGTCAGCGCGTCCGCGACGTTGTGCACGGTGTCGCCGAGCAGCGCCACCGAACCCGACAGCGCCGCGATCACCGCCTGCGCGGCGGCCGTCGCGCCCAGCACCAGCAGCGAGACCCAGAGCGTGCGCAGGCCCTCGGCGGAGGACTCCATCGCCGCGTCGACCCGGTCGGCGGCGTCGTGCGAGTGCGGGCGCAGCAGGTGCGCCAGGCGGTGGCGCGGGCTCCCGTGCGGATGGCCGCCCGCGTGGCCGTGGCCGTCCGCGTGGCCGTGGCCGCTGTCGTCACTCCGGCCGCTTCCGTCGCCGTGATCGTGCGCGGGGTGGGGCGCGCGGGGGTGGTCCGCGCTCCGGCGAACGGGCCCGTGGGCGGTGGGAGTTTCCGCTCCGGGGGCGGTGCCGCCGTGCGGGTGGTGGTGGTCGTGGGGCTCGTGGCCGGGGTGGTCCGGCCGGTCCGGTGTGTGATGGTGGTCATGCCGGTGGCCCGGGATTCGCCCGTGGAGGTGAGGCCCGTCGCCGATTTCGCGTTCACCCATAGGGCTTACAGTGGCACACCAACTCCCTTGCAGCCACTGCCGTTGTACCACCTCTGACCAGGTGCGATGCCCTCGCAACTGCGCCGGGCGGGCGGCCATTGCTGACGGGTCGTCACACAACGGGCCGTTTCGGCTCCCCGGCCGGGCATCTCAGCAGACTTGTCACCCACAGCACCCACCCGAGGGCCTAGAGTGAGCGCTGACGCTCCCCGTCCGGACCCAGATCGAGAGGCAGCTGATGTGACTGACCGTCATGTCCCGGCCGCAGACTCGGCATCCGCTGATCGGTCCACCGAACTTCCGTACGTGTCCGTCGAGTTCGCCGCCTTCTGCGAGCTGCACGAACCCCGGTACCAGAGCTACGCCCGGGTCTGGTTCCCGGAGCACGGCGCCGCCCACCGGGTGGTCCGGCTCGCCCTGCACGCGATCGCCGAGGTCTGGCCCACCGTCCTGGAGAGCTCCAACCCGGCCGCCGAAGCCTGGCAGATCCTCCGCGACACCGTCACCGCCGAGCACGCCGCCGAGGCCGGGGAGACCGGCCTGCGCCCCGACGTGGACCGCGACGAGGACCTGGCGATCCTGCACTACGTGGTGGGCCTGGCCACGCCCGAGATCGCGGACGTGATGGGCGGCGACACCGCCAACATCACCAGCCAGCTCCGCCAGACCCACCGCAGGCGCGCCACCGACTGGTGAACCCCGCCCGGACGGGCGCGCGGCCCCACCCGCACGCCCCCTCCGTGCCTCGACCGCTCGCCGTCGTCCGTCACTCCGTTCTCCGCGGCGCTCCCCGCCGTCCCTGCCGCCCCGCGGCCCCCGCCGCCCGGCCCGGTGATCGACATCACGCGAGACGCACTATCCGGGCCCGGGCCGGCGGCGAAGGATGGATGCGGCCGACCACGGCCTTCGAGTTCGAGGACGGAGACCCCCGCCATGCCGTTCGACCACGCAGCGGCCATGTTCCACCACCAGGCGGACGGCTGCGCCGCGTTGGGCTCGCCGCTGTCCGCCGCGCTGCTGCGCCGGGCCGCCGAGGACCTGCTCGCGGGCGGCCCGTGCGCGGAGGCGGTGGCCGGCCACGAGGACGCCCCGGGCCCGGACGCCATCGCCCTGCGGCTGCTCGGCGCCGTCCACGCCCTGGTGCTGTCCGGCTTGGCCCCCGAACTGGCCGCGCACTACCCCAGCGTCGGCGGCCGCTTCGACCCGGCGGAGCCGGACGCCCCCTGGCCGGCCTTCCGCGCCGCCGTCGCCGCCCACCTGCCGTTCGTCCGCGGCTGGCTGACCCGCCCGCCGCAGACCAACGAGGTCGGCCGCGCCAACCTGCTGTTCACCGCCCTCGCCTGGGCCCAACGGGAGCTCTCCGCCGGGACCCCGCTGCCGGTCCGGCTGCGCGAACTCGGCTCCAGCGCGGGCCTCAACCTGCTCGCCGACCGGTTCCGCTGCACCTCGGACGGCTTCTCCTACGGCCCGGCGGACTCCCCCGTCGTCCTCGCCGACGCCTGGCGCGGCGAGCCGCCCGCCTGGCTGCGCGGCGCCCCGCTCCAGCGGGTGACCGACCGGCGCGGCTGCGACCCGACCCCGATCGACCCGCGCTCCGCCGACGGCTCGCTGGCCCTGCGCGCCTACCTGTGGGCGGACCAACTCCCGCGCGTCCAGCGGCTGAACGGCGCCCTGGCGCTCGCCGCCGAGACGCCCGCCCCGGTCGAGGCCACCGGCGCCGCCGCGTTCCTGCGCGGCGTCGAGACCGCCGGGGGCACCCTGACGGTGGTCTGGCACTCGATCATGCGGCAGTACGTCCCCGCCGACGAATGGCGTTCGGTGGAAGCCGAGTTGACGCGCCTCGCGACCGCCTCCAGCCCGTCCGCGCCGTTCCTGCACGTCGCCTTCGAGCCCCGCCGGGTCGGCACCGGACACCGCTTCCTGCTCACCGCCCGACTCGGCGCCGGCCCCCGCACGACGCTCGCCGAGGCCATGCCGCACGGCCTGCCCGCCTGGACCCTCGCCCCCGACGACCCCGCCCGCTGAGCCCCCTCCCGCGCTCCCCCGTCAGCCCGCCACATCGTGGCGGTGGTGCACCGGGTCGTGGATCAGGTACCGGGCGAAGGACTCCACGGTGAACCGGGCACCGTCGCTGCGGTCACCGGTGCGCTGCCGGTCGGCATCCCCGACCGACTCGAAGGAACGCGCCAACTTCTCGGCTGCCGCCGCCAGTTCGACCGCGACGACGGCCGGGTCCTGCTCCCGGTAGCGCTCCTCGACGGCGGTGGCGTCCTGGTCCCAGTTGGCGAACAACGGGCCGTCCTCGGCCAGCATCAGCCGCAGCCGCACGTCGAACAGCCGGAACACGTCCCGGACGTGGCAGGCGTACTCGAGCGGCGACCACACCCCGTCCGCCGGACGCTCGCCCAGCGCCTCCCGCGCCCCGCCCAGCAGCCCGACCCAGAACTCCGCGTTGGTCCGGATCATGCCGGGCACCTCCGCGAAGCCGACCGCCGGAGTGTCCAACCCGCAGTCCGCGCAGGGACGTTCGAGGACCCAGGTCCAGTCCTTGGTGTCAGGAGTGATCATGCCCTCAGCATGGCCTCCACCCCCCTGCCCCGACCAGCGCCACAACCGCCAGCACCCGTCGAGATCCCGCCACCGCTCACCCCCGCAGCGCCGCCGCCAACTCCCCCGCCAACGCGTCCATCCGCTCCACCGGCACCGCCCGCTCCCCCGCCCGCAGCATCCCGAACACCCGCGGCCCCCGCGACCCCTCCGGCAGCTCCGCCGCGCGCGGCACCACGTGGAAATGCAGGTGCGCGAACCCCGCCGCCTCCCCGAACTGCGCCACGTACGCCTTCCGGCACCCCGTCACCGCCTCCAGCGCCCGCGCCAGCCGGACCTGCCACACGCCCAGCGAGGCCGCCTCCGCGTCCGTCAGCTCCGCCATCGACTCCAGGTGCCGCCGGGGCAGCAGCACCAGCCACCCCGGCAACGCGCAATCCACCGCGTGCACCACCCGCCAGTGCTCGTCCACCGCGATCCGCTGGTACGCCGGCAACCGCTCGAACTCGCCCTCCCGGGCACACGCGTAACAATCCTCCACACCACCGACCCTAACGGATCAGCCCTGCCCCTCCACATTCACCGCACACACCGAGGACGTCGGCACCAACCCCGGCAACAACCCGTCCAACAACCGCGAACACACCTCCCGCTGCTGCTCGTCCCGCACCCCCTCGGCCCCCGCGACCCCCGAAGCCCCCACCGTCCCCGCCACCACCACGGCCACCCCCGCCACCACGAACTTCCACCGCACCACGGCAACCACCTTCCAGGCATCCGACAACCACACTTCCGCCATCTCCTACCCCACCACCCCCACCCCGCCCGAACACCCTCCCCCATCCGAGGGCGTGTCCCACCCCACCACGGCCACCATCCGCCGCAGGACCTGCACCCACCCGAAAAAACGGCCGTTCCGCGACTCGAAAGACCCGCGGAACGGCCACCCCTGACACCCAGCACACCCCCACGCAACTCTCCCCGGCCGGCCCCGAGGATTCACCCCTCCACCGACCGACCACCGGCCCCCTCACCCCTGATAGGGATTCCCCCAGCCGGCGGCTGCACCGGATACGAAGGCTGCCCACCCTGCTGCTGCGGATACCCCGACGACTGCTGCCCCTGCTGCGGATACCCATACCCGACCGGCGGCTGCTGGTACCCGTACCCAGCCCCACCCGGCCCCCCAGCACCACCAGGCCCCCCCGGGCCACCGGGACCACCAGGCCCCCCGCCCCCATTGCCCTTCTTGGAACGACGCACCAGAACGACAACCAACACGACCACGATCAGACCGACAACCCCACCACCGACCGCGATCAGCACCCCACTGCCACTCTTGCCCTCCGCCTCCCCACTCGCCTGCGGCGCAGCCGAATTCCCCCCGGCCGCAGGCGACTTCACAGCACCGGAGGCCGGCTTCGAAGCGGGCGCGGACGGCGCGGCCGAAGTACCACCCATGACATTCGGGTCCGGCTCCGCCCGGTTCAGCAGCGGGTTCTGCTTCGACCCGTTGTCCACTGCCGGATTGGCAGCCAGCGCACCGGACGGAGAGGCGATGCCGTAACCGTACTTGTCGTTCGGAAACGGCCCCTTTCCATCCGGCTGATAGGCACTCTTGATCATCCGATTGATGACCTGCCCGGCCGACAGGTTCGGATACTTGGAGCGCACCAGGGCGGCGATAGCAGACACGAAAGCCGCAGAATCCGACGTACCGTTGGCCTTGCTGTACTGGTTACCGGGTGAGGCGTTGTAGATTTCCTCGGCCGGAGCCGCCAAGGTCACCTGGGGTCCGGTGCTCGACTTCTCCCACGGGTCGCCGTTCCGCTTGATGCCCGTTACGGCCACCACTCCCGGGAAGCTCGCAGGGTAACTGGGTGCCACTCCGGCGATGTTGCCGGTAGCGGCCACGAGTACGACGTCCTTTTGGATGGCGTACTCGATCCCCTCCCGATACCCCTTGTCGCTTATCGAGTTCGATCCGAGGGACATGTTGATGACCTTGGCCCCGTGATCAACCGCGAAGCGGATGGCATCACCGAGATCCGTCTCATGGTCAAGTCCCTTGAAATCCGCCCCTCCCAGGGTGACCTTGATGGGGAGGATTTTGGCCTTGGGCGCGAGCCCCATGACACCGGCGTTGTCACCGTGCCCATGCCCGGCGATGTCGGAAGCCATTGCAGTGCCATGGCCTTCGGTGTCAGATCGCCCGTCTCCACCGGAGGGAGTGAGATCAAGGCCAGGAAGCACCTGTCCCGCAAGGTCGGGGTGACTCGCGTCGACACCGGAGTCGATGACGGCCACGGTCACTCCCTCACCCTGGGTGAGAGGCCACACCTTCGCCGCCATGTCGTACTTTTCCAGTACCCACTGGTTCTGGCGGATGTTGTCCGCCGCAGCAGGCCCGGTACTGATGCCCCACAGCAGAGTTCCCGCAGCAAGCGCGGCCAGGCCGCGTACGGATCGGCTGGTCGTCAAGCCTCGTCACCCCTCGTTGAGCGGCCGCCCCGCAGACCCTTGGATCCACAGGGCGGCCAGGTAATGTGCGACTGTCCTACTGGCCGAGCGTCATTCCACTACGTTCGGGTTGGCGTTCCCGCCGGAGGCCCAGGTCTCCTCGTCCTCCACCAGGTAATCCGGGCGGTCCGTGGTGCCCTTCTTGGCGCGCTTGCTGCCCTGGCCCTGACCGGCCATTCCGGCACCGTTTCCGGCGGCACCGCCCTGGCCGACCGCCCCAGCCTGGCCCGCACCACCAGTGGCGCCCTGACCGAAGCGGTTCCGACCGATACCGGAGCCGCCCTGGGAGAACGCACGCCCGCCGGCCCCGCCCTGCGAGGTCTCACCGACGACACCACCGGCCTTGCCGGCCAGTCCGCTGCTGGATCGCCCCTTGGGGGCTCCGCCACCACTGCCACTGCCGGCACCACCGCCGAGGCCCCCGGCGCCGGCGCCACCGCTTCCCGCGCCCCCAGCACGTCCGGCAGCGCCCGCGCCGCCGGTAGCGGTGCTACCGCTGTTCAAGCCTCCGGAGCCGAACGTGCCGGCTTTCGCGGCACTGCTGCCACTGAAACCGGCACGGCTGACACCAAGGCCGGTACCGCTGCCCAGGGTGCCCCCGCCCTGCCCCGCAGAGCCGCCGACGCCACCACTCAAGCCGTTACCGCCGGCCGGGGCGTGTACCCCACCGGAACCACCGGCCGACACGGTCCCGCCCCGCACACCACCTTGGATGCCGTCGATGCCCGTGCCCGGGCCCTTCGGCTGGGAAACGGCGTTGGCCGTTCCCCCGGAGATCCCCGCGTCGGTCGGACGAACCACAGCAGGCTGGACCTTCGGCGCCTGCGGTGCACGGCTGGTGGACAAGCCCTTGGAGGAGGTCTGGGACCCGGCAGAACCGCTTACCCGTGCGCCGGGCTGGTAGGTGCCGAGACCCGCAGCGGCGATCGCCGCGATGAGGCCGGCCTGCCCGCTGCTGTCCGACGAGACATTTTCCTTGGAGTCTTCCCATCGAGAGCCGTTGGGGACCCTCAGGTAACCGGTGGCAGCCTTGTAGTTGGCTGCCAGGATCCTCATCACCCCCACCGCTTCTTCCTTGCGCGATTCGGCGATGGTGTGCTGGGTCTCGTAGTTGTCGATCCCGACCGCCTGCTGGGCGGCGTCACCGACCGCGTCGGTCACCGTGTCGAAGAAGCCCGGCTTGTCGGGCATGCTGTTCCTGGCCGTGTCAATCTCGATGGACATCAGCTCCAGCGTCCCAGCGGCATCGTGCGCGTAGGAAGAAGCGGCCTCGACCTGACTGGCCAGTTCCGTGACGTGCGCGCTGAACGCCTCGCTGCTGCTTCCCTGCCAGGTGCTGGTGGCATCCGTGGTAGCCGTCCTCAGCGCCTCGCTGACCTTGTCCAGGGTTTCGGCCGCGCGGCGCCAAGGGTCTGCCGCAGCCATGACCTCGGCCGATTTCATGGACTTGACCATGGAGATCAGCTCACCATGGCTGTGGACGGAGAAGTCGGTGGTCCCGCTCTCGCCGTCAATCGATTGCCTCACCGCTCAGCCCCTCGCTCGTCGCCCGATTTCCTGGTCATCTGCGTCATCACCAGTGCTGCCCCGTCGTATCCGGGGTGATCGCACGACTCTCGTTGGGGTTGGTGCTGCCTGGGCTTGAGGCCGGCGTCCAGCCGTCGCTCGCGAGCGTCACGTGCTTGCGGGTGTCCTGCTCTTGCTCGTCGTAGTTGTTCGCGGTGTAGTCCGCCTTCTGCTGCACCGAGTCGATGGCGTCCTGGATCATCTGCAGCCGACTGCTCAGTTCGGAACGCATCAAGCTGTACTTCGCGTGCAGCGCCTGCGCCTCGGGAAAGTCCCCGAACGCGGCCGGACTGATCCCACTCCGGCCGTACACCTCCGAGCTGCCCGCACTGCCCTCGAACTCGCTGAGCAGTCTCCGCACTTGGGCCGCGAACGCCCGCAGGTTGTCGACCTCGATCTGGAAGCCGTTACCCGTACTCATGTGTCTCGTACCTCCCCCGTACCTGCTGCCCCGCTCGACTGCCCGCTCGACCGCCTGGGGCCTGGAAAAGTTGGCTCCAATCTCTATGTCTAACACATGCAACGGGCAGTCAACACGCCCCCTGGTGGGTGGGTGTGGGTTCAGGGGGTGGGGGCGGTGGCGGCGAGGGCTTGGCGGCAGAGGGCGTCGGCTCGGCGGGTGGTTTCGGGGAGGCGGTAGGTGGGGGTGAGGGCGAGGGTGACGGTGGTGGCTTCGGGGAGGCCGATGCGGTGGCCGGTGGAGAGGAAGACGGGTTTGACGTGTTGGCGGGTGCGGAGGGCGCGGCCGACGGGGTCGGGGCCGTCGAGGAGGGGGGTCCAGTCGCCGCGGTGGGGGCCGGGGGGCTGGTGGGTGAAGGTGAAGGGGTTCTTGGCGATGCCGAGGGTGGGGAGGCCGGTGTGGACGCCGAGGTGGCTGGCGAGGCCGAGGCGGCGGGGGTGGGCGAGGCCGTAGCCGTCGCAGACGACGAGGTCGGGGGTGCGGGTGAGGCGGGCGAGGGCGTCGAGGACGGCGGGGAGTTCGCGGAAGGCGAGCAGGCCGGGGAGGTAAGGGAAGGCGACCCGGCCGACGGCGGTGGCCTGTTCGACGACTTCGAGGGTGGTGTAGTCGAGGAGGACGGCCGCGGCGGCGACGACGTCGCGTTCGTCGTCGTAGGCGACGTCGACGCCGGCGATCAACGTGCCGGGGCGGTACGGGGGTTCGGGCCCCTCGGGGATGACCAGGTGGCGCAGGCGCTCCTGTTCGGCGCGGGCGGCCTCGGCGGTGGTGGGCCAGTCGGCGGGGACGGTCATGGCGGCTCCCGGTGGTTGGGGGGCGGGGACGTCGGGGTCGGCACGCTACCGGGGCGGGGCGCTGCCGGGACGTGAGTCCGTGCGCCCCCTGTGCCCCGGAGTAGGTCGACTCCCGCTGGTTAGGCTGTACTTACCGTTCGCCGCCGTACCTGTCGAGCCGGGTCCCCGCCCGCGGCTCCCCGCTGTGCCCGTCGTTCCCCCGCCCTCCCGAAGGGTCGACCGCCATGCCGCGCCCCGCCGTTCCGTCCCGTGCCGTGACCGCGTCGCGGGCTGCCGCGCTCGTGTCCGGTGGCCGTTTCAGTGCCGCGCAGTGGGGTGTCGGCACGCTGACCGCGGTGGTCGCCGCGGTCGCGCTGCTGGCCGTGTCCGGGGAGTCGGGGGTGTGGCGGGTCGCGGTGCTGGTCGGCTTCGCCGTCCTGCTCGGGACGCTGTCCGCCGTGCTGCTGGCCGCCCGGCGCCGTCCGGCGCGGCCGGTGGGACGGGCGGGGTCGGCGGGGCCCGCCGGGCCACCGGTGGCGGCCCGGCCCGCGCCGGCCGTGCGGGAGCGGGCGTACGCGCACCAGTCGCGCTGAGCGGGGGTGCCGGGCCGGGGTACAACGACTCCCGGGCCCGCGGCAGGTCAACGGCTGCCGCGGGCCCGGGCCCAGGAGACGGGAACGAGTACCGGTCAGGCGGTCGAGACCACCACGGTCTTGGCCGCCTTGTCGTGCACGCACTGGCGGTAGGGCTTGTCGAAGACGCCGAAGAGGCCGTCGACGATCCACCACAGGCCGCCGCAGCAGATCAGCGCGGGGACGATGAAGGTGGCGGTGCGGCTCCAGGCCGCGGCGGGGCTGGGGCGGGCGCCGTCGGCGAGCATCGCGACCCGGATCTTCATCAGCTTCTTGCCGAGGGTCTGTCCGTCCCGGCTGAGCATCAGGCCCTCGTAGACCAGGTAGAGCGCGCAGCTGAACCAGAACGAGCCGATCCAGCCGCTCTGCTGGTCGAAGTGCAGGAACGGGAGCAGCACCAGGAGCGCGATCACCTGCACCATCAGGTAGTCGACCACCCGGGCGACGATCCGCGCGCCCCAGCCGCCGAGCGCGGGCATCCCGGGGACGGGGCCGGGCCCGGGGGCGCCGTAGGGCGAGCCGTACGGATCGCCGGGGCCTCCTGGCCCCCCGGGGGGCGGGCCGTAGCCGGGCGGCTGGTTGCCGGGCGGCTGGTCGCCGGGGGGCCGGCTGTCGTACGGGGAGCCCGAGCCGGCCGGCGAACCGTACTGACCGCCGTAGCCGGGCGGGGTGTCGTGCGGGGCGCCCGACGGTGGTGGCTGCTTGCCGAAGGAAGGACGTCCGCCCTCCTCCGGCTCGGTTCCGGAGGGGTCACTGGTGCTCATGGCACGAGTAGACCACCGCCAGTACTACGATTTGGGGACATTTGCCTGGTTTCTGTCCGTTTTGCGGCGGCAGCGGCGGGCGTCAGCCTCGTTCGGCCCGTACCACCCTGGTCCGCGCCAGCCGGTCGTGCCAGCCGCGCCGGGCCGGACGGTCCAGCAGGGCGGCGAGCGGGCCGAGCAGGACGGCGGTGCCCAGGCCGCGCGCCAGCCAGCGCACCAGCGAACGGCCGAAGCCGGGCGCACCGGCGGCGGACCCGTCACCCGTGCCGCCGGCGGCGACCACCCGGACCCGGGCCAGCCGCTTGCCGAAGGTCTGGCCGGTCCGGCTGACCGGCAGCACCTGGTAGAGCAGTCCGAAGACCAGCAGCACCCCGAGCAGCACGCCGATCCGACCCAGCACCATCCCGTCCAGCAGCCACACCCGGTGCTGACGGCCGGTCATGCTGGCGGCCTGCGCGGCCTGGTCGATCTTCTGCTGGACGTGCGCCCGCACCGCGCCGACCAACGGCACCGCGACGGCCGCGGCGACCACCGTCGCGACCGCCCCGTCCACCAGCCACGCGAGCGCCCGGGCGCCCACCCCGGCCGGTACGGGTGCCGGGGCCGCCGCGCGCCGCTTCCGGGTGGCGGCGGCGGGGGCGGACGTCTCGGCGGCGCGCGGCGGGCGGACCCGCTCGCTGGTGACGTGCGCCGCCCGCGGCTCCCGTCCGGGGCGCTCGGCCTCGGGTGCGCTGCGCTCCGGGGCCGCGACAGCCGGCTCCGCCGATCCGGACACGGACGCGGACTCGGACACGGACTCGGACGCGGCCACCGGCTCCGGTTCGGGCTCGACGCCCCAGGACACCCAGCGCGGGGCGCCGCCGGTCTCCATCAGCCCGCGCTGGGCCTGCGGGTCGGCCCGCCAGCCCGAACCGGGGTCGGCCGCCGGCTCGGGCACCGGCTCCGGGCCCAGCGGTTCGAACAGCGCCTCCGGCGCGCCGGCGGACAGGCCCACCGAGCCCTCGGCCGCCCCGTGCCAGGGCGTCCCGCCGAGCGGCTGCGCGGGCCGGGGCACGGAGACCCGCCCGGCCTCGGACACCGCCGGTCCGGACTCCGGCTCCGGCTCCGGCTCGAAGGCTGTCAGGGGGTCCGGCTCCGACGCGGGCGCGGGCAGTTCCAGCGGCCGGGCCGCCGCCGCCACCTCCCGGGCCACCCGGGCGTCCCCGGCCTCCCGCCGCTCCCGTCCCTCCCGCCCCTTGCGCGGCGCGACGACCGCTCCGGCCGGCACGCCGCCGGCGCCGAGGTGCAGCGCGGCGGCGGTGGCCCAGGACTCGACCGCGACCGGCTGCAGCCCGTTCCCGGCGACCGCCCAGGGCGCCGCCTCGACGGGGCGCAGCGCCGCCATCTCGGTGCGCGGGCGGACGGCCAGCTCCCCGGCGGCCCCGGGCTCGGGCCCCGGCTCCGACTCGGGCCCCGGCTCCGATTCGCCGCCCCCGCCCCCGGCCCCGGGACCGACCTCGGCCGACGGCTCCGGACTGGCGGGGTGGGCGGCCATGCTGAAGACGGCCTGGGCGCCGGTCTCGTCCAGGTAGATGGGGCCGGTCTCGACCAGGGCGGCCACGGGCGCGCCGGGCGCGGGGACGAGGCCGGGCGGCAGGGTGTAGGGCGGGGCGGTGAGGTAGCGGGCGACGAAGCGCGGCGGGTCGAGCGGTTCGCCGGGGCCGGGGGCGGGCCGGCTGGTGCCGGGGACCCAGGCGTGGCCGGCCCAGTAGCGGATGAAGCCGGGCACCGAGGGGTCGGGGTAGTAGCCGGGCGATCCGGCTTCCCCGGCCAGGGTCGCGCCGAGGGTCGAGCCTGCGGTGGAGGGCCGGTCCGTCATGGCGTCGCGTCTTCCTTCGTACCGGCACCGCGGCGTGCGGGTCTGCTGGACGTGCGTGGGGGAGCCGCGGGCGGAGAGTCGCCGGGCAGTCACAAAGGGTAGTACCTCGAACGACCTCGTCCCCCGGGTTCACCGGAACTCGTGAAACGGGCGGAGACACGTGGTACTGCAGGTGCGCCCGGGGTGGTGGAGCGGTTCCGGGCACGGAGAAGCGGTCAGATGGTCAGATGGTCAGGCGGTCGGACGGTCAGGCGGCGGATCGGGGGATCCGCGTTCCGGTGAACCCTGCCCGGAACAACCGGGTCGGGGCGGAAAAGGTTCTGCCGAAAAAAGTTCCGCGGAATCTCGGGCAACCCGTGTAAGAGTCCGCGACGACCGCGCTCTTGGCTGGTGCGGGGCCGAAGAGCGGCCCCGGCGTGGCGGAGAGGGTGAGGGCGATGGCCGGACAGTCGACCGGAGTGGTGGAGCAGGAGCTGGAGCTGAACCTGGTGCTGTCGCCGGAGCGCAGCGTCCCGGTGGCGGCCCGGTTGTCGTACGGGAGCCACGACCCGTTCGCGGTGTACGTGACCTTCCACCTGGACAGCGGGACGCCGGTGACCTGGGTGTTCGCCCGCGAGCTGCTGGTGGAGGGGACGTTCCGGCCGTGCGGGCAGGGCGACGTGCGGATCTGGCCGACCCGCTCGGGGCGGCGCAGCGTGCTGTGCATGGCGCTGAGCTCGCCGGCCGGCGACGCGCTGTTGGAGGCGCCGCTGCCGACGGTGGCGGCCTGGCTGGAGCGGGCGCACCGGCTGGTGCCGCCGGGGGCGGAGCTGGAGGCGATGGACCTCGACGGGTCACTGGCGGAGCTGCTGGCGTGAGGGGGCGCGCGGCGCGGGCCCGGGCGCGGGCCCGCTCACGGAGGGCGCGGTGCGCGGGCGGCGCCCGGAGCGCGGTACGGGCCCCGGCGGGGTCGACCCGGCCGCCCGGACGCCCGCCGTCGGGACGCCCGGGCGGACGTCCCGAGGCCGCGGCGGGCCCGGGCGCTCAGCGGGCCGCGGGGGCCTTCTGCGCGCCGGCGCTGGCGATGCCGTCCGCCTCGGCGCGCGGGGCGGGGACGCGCACCAGCGGGGCGCCGGCCGCGAGCCGCCGGGAGCGGATCCGGAGTGCGGCGGCGGCGAGGAAGCAGAGTCCGATCAGCGGGTAGACGCCCGCCGGGAACTGCTTGAGCACGGAGAGGTGCAGGTCCAGGTCGCCCTTGTGCGGGACGACCCACATCGAGAAGGACAGGAAGCCGACCAGGGTCAGGCCGAAGATCGGCCGCCAGCGCAGGCGGCGGACGGCGGCCGGGCGGGACTGCTCGTGCGCGGCCTCGGCGGCGAGCAGCACCAGCACGGGGACGCACCACACCCAGTGGTGGGTCCAGCTGATCGGGGAGACCAGGACGGCGGTGACCAGCGCGGTGCAGACGCTCCAGGCGTCGGCGCGCGGCGACCAGCGGGCGCTGCGGTGCGCCCAGACGGCGACGGAGAGTCCGGCGCCGGCGACCAGGACGCCGAGCACGGAGGCGACGGTGCCGGGGTTGGCGACGTGCATCTGCCGGGCGATCAGGCCGCGCAGCGACTGGTTGTCGACGATGACGGTGCTGCCGACCCGGCTGGAGTCGAACATGTACTTGGTCCAGAAGCCGCGGGTGGCGTCCGGGAGCACCAGCGCGCCGATCAGGAAGGTGCCGACGAAGGTGCCGGCCGCCACGAACGCGGCCCGGACCCGGCCGGTGATCAGCAGGTAGACGGCGAACAGGCCGGGGGTGAGCTTGATGCCGGCGGCGATGCCGATCGCGAGGCCCTTGCTGCGGGCGGAGTCGGGGCGGGTGAGGTCCCAGAGGATCAGGCAGGCCAGCGCGAGGTTGATCTGGCCGTAGCGCAGGGTGGTGAAGACCGGCTCCAGCCAGACGCCGAGGCCGGTGATCAGCACGATGCCGATCGGCCGCAGGTCGCGGCGCGGCCAGCCGACCAGCTTGAAGGAGAGGTGGGCGAGGGTGCCGAGCAGCAGCAGGTTCCCGGCGGTGACGGCGACCCGCAGGAAGGGCACGCCGAACCAGGTGGTCGGCACGAACAGCATCGCGGCGAACGGCGGGTAGGTCGCGGGCAGGTTCCACTGGGTGACCCGCAGCGCGTACAGGTCCTCGCCCTTCGCGACGGCGGAGCCCTCGGCCCGGTAGACGATCATGTCGACCATCGAGGTGTGGACGAAGTGCCGGACGACCGCGTAGACGAGCAGCGAGAGCAGGGCGAGCGCGCCGGCCAGCAGCAGCGGGCGCCGGGGGGCGGCGCGCAGGGCGTCGGCGGCGGCGGCGACCTGCCGGCCGGGGGCGGTCAGGGCGCGCCGCCAGGCCGGGACGGGCGGCCGGCCGGGGCTGCCGGGGGGCGTGCCGCGTTCCGCTTGCACCGTGCTCACTGTGTTGCTCCGTCCGCCGTCGACCTGCGCTGGGCCAGCAGCCGACACTACCCGAACGGTCGGCGGACGCCACCGCTCGCGGTCGGGCCCGGGGCCCTGCCCGGGGCCCTGCCCGCGGTCGGGCCCGGGCGGTGCCGGCGGGCTTCCCCGCCCCGGCCCCCGTTCCCCGTCCCGCTCCCCGTCCCGTCCCCCCGTTCGCGGTCGTCCCGGGCTCCCCTCCTGGGGCGGGCGGCCGGCCGCTGGGGAGAGCGGCCGGCCGCCCGGTCCCGGCCCGGGGCGACCGCGGTCGGGGCCGGCCGGTCGGAACCGGGCCGGTCGCGGCGGCGGTCGGACGGATGCCTGCCGCTGGTCGGGCGGTGCTGCCGCGGTTCGCGGTTCCGGGTCCGGTCCGCGGTGTGGCGCGGCGGTCGCCGGGGCCGCGTTCCCCCGGTGGTGGCCGACGTTATCCGGGGCGGCGGGCCCGAGCGGCGGCCCCGGGGCGGCATGAGACGGCGTTGAGCACGGCCTAGGACGTATTTAAGGGAGAGGTGCGACACCGAGCTGTCGCCCCCGCGGTAACAGCTCCTGTGTCGGCATCGGTCGCCCCTCGCTCCTGCTCAGTCCCTGCGGGCCGGCCGGCTCGTCCGGCGGCGTTGCTGCTTGGGCAGCTCGACCTCGGTGCGGATGTTGATCCGCACCGTGATCTCGGCGCCGCCGAGGACGGCGGAGCGGCCGAGCAGCACCTCGCCGCCGGTGCCCTCGGCGAGCTTGCGGACGATGTCCAGGCCGAGGCCGGTGGAGCCCTCGCCGCCGTGTCCGGCGCCGCGGCGGATGGCCTGGGCCGGGTCGGTGAAGCCTGGTCCGGCGTCGCCGACCAGGAGCACGACGGCGCCCTCGGTGGCGACCAGGTCGACGGCGAAGGCGGTGCCGACGGCGGTGTGCCGGAAGACGTTGCCGAGCAGCGCGTCGACGGCGGCGGCCAGGTCGCCGCGCTGCACCGGGACGGGCGCGGGCGCCTCGTCGCCGGCCAGCCGCCAGGGCCGTCCCTCGTCCTCGGCGAGCGCGGACCAGAAGGCGACCCGGTCGCGGAGCACCTCGACGGCGTCGCAGCCGAGGGCGACCGGTGGGGCGTCCTCGGGCTGGCGGCGGGCGGTGCGGATGATCTGGTCGACCTCGCGCTCCAGCTGGGAGACCGCGTGCCGGGTGGCGTCGGCGGCGTCGCCGTGGCCGAGTGCGGCGGCGTTGAGCCGGAGCACGGTGAGCGGGGTGCGCAGCCGGTGCGACAGGTCGGCGGCGAGCTCCCGTTCGGCGGCGAGCAGGTGGACGACCCGGTCGGCCATCGCGTTGAACGCGTAGGCGGCTTCCCGGAGCTCCTCGGGCGCGCCCGCCGCCTCCCGCCCCTCGACCGGGACCCGGACCGAGAGGTTGCCGGAGCCGAGCGAGCGGGCGGCGGTGGCGAGGCGGCGGGCGGAGCGGATGATCCGGGTGCCCATCCGGTCGGCGACCGCGACGGACACCGCGACCAGGGCGAGCGCGACGCCGGAGAGCACCAGCCAGGCGGTGCCGACGCCGCGCGACAGGTCGGCGTTCGGGATGAACACCTCGACCATGGCGATCCCGCCGCGGTCGACGGCGACCGGCTGGAGCAGCACGTAGCCGCCGGCCACCCGGGCGGTGCCGGAGTGGACGGTGGGGGTGACGCCCTGCGGGTCGGTGCTGGGCGGCGGCTGGTCGTTGTCGGTCCGGGCCGGGCCGACCGTGATGCCGCCGGGGAGGTGGACGGCGAGCCGCTCCCGGGTGCCGGCGTCGGTGGAGGCCATCGCCTTGGCGACGGCCTGCTGGTCGGTGGTGATGGCCAGGGCCGGGCCGAGCGCGGCGGCCTGCCGTTCGGCGGCGGTGAACGCCCGGTCGCGGGCGGTCTGCTGGACCATCAGGCCGAGCGGGATGAGGAACGCCAGCGCGACCATGACGGTGCCGGCGATGGCGGCCTTGACCATCGCCCAGCGCAGCGAGCGGAGGATGCGTTTCACGTCGTCACCCGACCGGTCCGCTGGGGGCTTCCAGGCGGACGCCGACGCCGCGCACGGTGTGCAGGTAGCGCGGGTTGGAGGCGGTCTCGCCGAGTTTGCGGCGCAGCCAGGACAGGTGGACGTCGATGGTCTGGTCCCCTCCGTAGGTCTGCCGCCACACCTCGGCGAGGATCTCCTTGCGCGGGACGACCACGCCGGGGCGGGCGGCGAGGAAGGCCAGCAGGTCGAACTCGCGTCGGGTGAGGTCGAGCCGCTGCCCGTCCAGCAGGGCCTCGCGGCGCTGCGGGTCGATGGCGAGGCCGCCGACCCGGAGGATCTGCGGGGCCATCAGCGCGCCGCCGCCCAGTCGGCGCAGGACGGCCGCCATCCGGGCCGTGAGGTGCTCACCGGAGAAAGGTTTCACCAGGTAGTCGTCGGCGCCGTCGTTCAGCAGCCGGACGATCTCCGCCTCGTCGTCCCGCGCGGTGGAGATGATCACCGGGACGTTGGTCAGGCCGCGGATCATCTTGAGCGCCTCGCTGCCGTCCAGATCGGGCAGGCCCAGATCGAGGACCACCAGGTCGCAGCCGACCTGGGCGACTTCGCGCAGGGCCTCCAGGGCGGTGCCGACGGAGCGCACGGCGTGGCCGGTGTCGGCCAGATGGCGGATCAGGGCGGAACGCACAAAGGGGTCGTCCTCGACCACAAGCACTGTTGCCATGGGGCTGCACGGTACGGCATCGGGGCGGACTGGTCTGTACCTCGGGGGGTTCGCATGCGGGCGGAACGGGCAGAAGCTTGAGCTTCCCTGAAGCTAGGCGCTCTTTTTCCACAAGGTTTCTGCGGATTCCCCGGCCCGCTGACCTGGTTGTGACCTTCGTACGGCAGGATGGGCCCGCGATGCGGAGCGGACTGGTTCAACTGGGCGCCTGGACGGCGGCTACCGGAGCGGCGGTGGCGCTGTCCTGGCTCGGCGTGCACGCGGTGCTCGTCGACACGGTGTTCGAGCAGCCGGTGGCGATACAGCTGCCCTCGGTGACTGCCACCAAGCAGGCGGGGACGGGCACCCCGGCGCCGCCCACGACCGATCCGCCGCCCTCGGCGGCGGCCCCCAGCCCGGACCCGACCCCGCCGGCCGGGACCGGCACGGTGACCGGCTCGGGGACCGGCTCGGGGACGAACGGCGGCACCGGCTCGGGGGCGGGCACGCCCGCCACCGGCACGCCGACCCGGAAGAACGTCGTCAGCACCCCGCCCAGCACGGTGCACAGCTACCCGGTGCTCGGCGGCCGGGTCGCGCTCGACCAGCGGCCCACCGAGGCCCGGCTGGTGTCGGCGGTGCCGGAGGCCGGCTGGTCGATGCAGGTCTGGCACGGCGACCAGTGGCTGCGGGTGGACTTCTCCAAGGGCGACCGGGTCTCCTCGGTGATCGTGTCCTGGAACGGGCACGAGCCGGACGTGCAGACCGCGATCATCGGCAACTGACCGGCCCGACCGCCCCACCCCGCCCCCGCCCAGCGGACCCCGCCGCGGCCGCGCCGGGCTGACGCGCGGGCCGGCCCGGCCGCACAATGTCGCTCGACGCCCGACCGCCCGCCGCACCCCCGGAGCCGCCCCGTGCCCCCGCAGCCCGACGCCATCGACGCGCTGGACGGAAAGCTGATCCGGCTGCTCGCCGAGGAGCCGCGGATCGGCGTGCTGGAGTGCTCGCGCCGCCTGCAGGTGGCGCGCGGCACGGTGCAGGCCCGGCTGGACCGGCTGCAGGCGCGCGGGGTGATCGGCGGGTTCGGCCCGCAGGTGGACCCGGCGGCGCTCGGCTACCCGGTGACGGCGTTCGCGACGCTGGAGATCTCGCAGGGGCAGGGCGCGGACGTCCGGGCGCACCTGGCGGCGGTGCCGGAGGTGCTGGAGCTGCACACCATCACCGGCCACGGGGACATGCTGGTGCGGATCGTGGCCCGGTCGAACGCGGACCTGCAGCGGGTGATCGACCGGGTGGTGGGCTTCGACGGAATCGTCCGGGCGTCCACCGCGATCGCGCTGGAGAACCCGGTGCCGTTCCGGATCCTGCCGCTGGTGGAGCAGGCCGCGGCCGGCAGCGGCCCCTGAGCGGGTCCGGCGCGGGTCCGGCGCGGGTTCGGCGCGGGTCGATCGGGCGCGCCTCCCGACATCGCCCGATTTTTGGCATATGCCTTTTGCCTGTGCACGCAAAGATCGCTGCCATGAGCATACGGATCGCACTCACCGAGTGCCCGCCGGCTTCCCCGCCGTCAACACCGCTCCACCAAGCGGATGTTGGAACCAGCGGGGGCCGGCCATGAACCGGGCCACCGAGGCCCCGACCACCCTGATCGCCTCCGCGCAGCGCGCCCTGCGGCTGCTGGAGGCCGCCGCCCGGTACCCGTCGGGCGCCACCGCCAAGCAGCTCGCCCGAGACACCGGGCTGGCCCTCGGCACCACCTACCACCTGCTGCGGACCCTGGTGCACGACCGCTACCTGGAGCGCCACGAGGGGCTCTACTGCACCGGGCCCGCGGTGTCCGGGCTGAGCCGGGAGGAGAGTCCGGCGGCCGGCCGGTCCCGGCTCGACCGGCTGCTCGGCCGGATCGCCCACGAGCTGGCGGCGGCCGTGCACTTCGCCCGCTACAAGGACGGCGAGGTGCAGCTGGTCGCCGCGGCGGCCGCCCCCGGCGCCCCCACCGTCGACGCCCGGAACTTCCACGCGGCGGCGCACGCCCACGCGGCCGGCAAGACCCTGCTGGCCCTGATGTCCGCCGAGGAGCGGCGGACCCACCTGCACCGCTACCCGATGGTCCCGTTCACCCCGTACACCCTGCGCGAACCCGCCCACCTGCCGCTGCTGCCCAGACACGGGCCGCAGCGGGCCGTGCCGATCACCCAGTACCAGGAGTACGCGCTGGGCGCGGCCGGGGCGGCGGTCCCGATCGTGCTGGGCAGCGGGCTGGCGGCGGTCGCGGTGTCGCTGCCGATGTCCCAGGCGCACCGTTTACCGCAGGTCGCCGCGCAACTGCGGGTCCGGGTCGGGGATGACCTGGTGACCGCCGCGTTCGGCCTGTAGGCCGCACGCCTTCCGGGGGACGACCTGCACGAGGGCCGGGCGCACGGGGGTGCCACGCCCGGTCCCACCTGCCCCGCGCGGGGTCGTGACGGCGCGTCAGCAGTGCGGTACGGCCGCTCCGCTGTTCAGCGCCTGGAGCGCGGCGACCGAGTCGGAGAGGGTGTCCACCGGGATCAGCCGCAGCCCGTCGGGGGTGTTGACCTTGCCCTGCGCGCACTCGCTGCGCGGCAGCAGGAAGACCGTGGCGCCGGCCGCCCGCGCCGCCTGGGTCTTCAGCGGGATGCCGCCGACCTGGCCGACCCGCCCGTCCGCGTCGATCGTGCCGGTACCGGCCACGTCGCGCCCGCCGGTCAGCTCGCCGCCCCGGCCGTCGCCCGCGATCTTGTCGATGATGCCCAGCGCGAGCATCTGGCCGCCGCTCGGGCCGCCGATCTCGCCCAGGTTCACGGTGACCTTCACCTGGTCCGGCGACAGGTGCAGGTAGCCCAGCGCCGCCAGGGTGGCGCTGTCCTGGGACTCCGTCATCTGCTGCTGGGTCGCCTCGTTGGCGTCCTGCGGGTCGCCCTGCGGGTAGACCTCGTCGGTGGGCACCACGGCCCGCTTCGGGTCGACCCAGGCCGACAGCGCGTCCCAGAGGCTGTTGCGCTTGTCCGGGTTGGTGGCGCTGACGGTGACCACCCGCAGCTGCCCGCTGGTCTCCCGCTGCGGGGCCCCGCTGATGGTGATCACCCGGGCGCCCTGGTAGCTGCCCAGGGTGTCGGCGGTGTCGCCGGGCGACTCCAGGGTGTAGGGCAGCGGCACGAACGCGGCCACCGCGAACAGCGCGAGCACCGGCAGCGCGCACAGCGCGAGCGCGCGGCCGCGCGGGGAGGTCAGGGCCGGGGGCAGGTTCCGAGAAGGCACCCCCGCATCCAAACACACCCCGGCACCCGCGCGGGCCCGGCGCGGTACGGCGCCCGGCCCGGCGCGGTACGACGCCCGGCCCGGCGCGGTACGACGCCGGGCTCGCGCGGCGGGCGGCCGGGGGGCCGGGGCGGCGGCGGGGCTCAGCGCAGCGCGTCGGCGACCTCGGTGGCGGCCTCGATCACCCGCGGGCCGACCCGCTCGGGCACCAGGCCGTTGAGCATCACCACGCCGACGCTGCCCTCGATGCCGCTGAGGCCGATCAGCGCGGCGGCGGCGCCGCTGGCGCCGGACTGCTCCTCGGCCCGGGTGATCACGCAGCCCTGCTCGGGGCGGCGCTGGCCGGGGAAGCTGCGGGCCTCCAGGATGGCCCGGCCGGCCGCGCTCTCGGAGAGCGGGTGGCGCAGGCCGGTGCGGTAGGCGACGTGGAAGTCGGTCCAGGTCGGTTCGACCACGGCGACGGCCAGCGCCTCGTTGCCGTCGACCAGGGTGAGGTGGGCGGTGGCGCCGAGGTCCTCGGCGAGCGAGCGCAGCGCGGGCAGCGCGGCCTCGCGCAGCAGCGGGTGGACGCGGTGGGCGAGCCGGAGCACGCCGAGGCCGACCCGGGCGCGGCCGCCGATGTCCCGGCGGACCAGGCCGTGCTGTTCCAGGGTGGCGAGCAGTCGGTAGACGACCGTGCGGTTGACGGCCAGTCGGGCCGCCAGTTCGGTCACGGTCAGCCCGCGTTCGGAATCGGCGAGCAGTTTCAGTACCCGGACACCTCTGTCCAGGGTCTGGGAGGTCTCAGCAGTCACGAGGCGCCAGGTCCTTTCCGCGGCGAGTCCGACCCTACGGCACAACTGCCGTGGGCCGCACCGGAATTGATCGCGCGCGGGAAGGGTGTCCAGCGCGGGAGTCCGGCCTCGGCGACGTCGACAGGGCGCGGGGCTCCGCGGCATCCGTCCGAGCCGGTGGGTGGGGCTCGGACGAATGTGGGAAGACGTTAATGAACGGGGGCGCCCGGGTGGAAGTGGTTGTCCCGAATTCGGTCATCATCGATGAAAACTCGTGATGAAAAAACGGATAAGGCGCTCATAATTCGCACCCCGGGGGCCCGGGTGTCCGCTATCTGACCGCCGCCCCCGGCCGACCCGGGCCCGAATCTCCCGCCGGAAGCCCCGTCCGGGCCCTCCGCCCGCGGGGCCCGCTCAGAGCAGGTTCCGGCCGATCGTCCAGAGCACGGCGGCGCCCAGCAGCGCGGTCACCGCGCGCCGGTCCATCCGCAGCTTCCAGTACCGCCCGGCCAGCCCGTGCCGCAGCCGCACCGCGTACCAGAGCGCGATGAACGGGATCGCCAGCAGCACCGCCGCGTTGTCGTGCCAGGCGGCGAGCAGGTCGCCGTGCAGCAGGTCGTACGCCATCCGGGTCCCGCCGCAGCCGGGGCACTGCAGGCCGGTCAGCCTGCGCCACGGGCAGAACGGCAGCCACTGGCCGGGCAGGTGCGGGTTGCGGGTGTAGAGGTACGCGGAGCCGGCCAGGCCCGCGCCGAGCAGGCCGAGCGGGCCGGCCAGCGGGTGCCGGGGCAGGCGCGGGAAACGCCGACGGCCGGCACCCCCGTCGCGGTCTTCCGCGGGACGGGGGTGCCGGCCGACCGGTGCGCTGGACACGTCAGGGGCGCAGCACGCGGCCCTGGGCGTCGGTGCGGTTGTCGCTGGTCAGGAAGAGGATGCCGTCGATCAGCGACCAGATGCCGAAGCCGCCGCAGGTGACCAGCTGGCCGATGGCCATGCCGATGTGGCCGGTGTAGAAGCGGCCGACGCCGAAGCCGCCGAGGAAGATCTGCAGCAGACCCGCGGTGACCTTCGACTTGTCGGACCACTGGGGCTGGGGCTGCTGCTGGGGCGGGTACGCCACGGTGGGGCTCCTCAGGAAAATACGGGGACCGGCACGCCGCTCGGGGCGGCGTGCCGACAGGCAGGTAGGCCGCGCGCCGAGGTGCATCCACGCGTGGTGGCCCCCCAGCACCGGCACGCGGAAGATTAGCGGATCGTATGACCGAATGTCTCCACACTTCCTCCGCGAGGCCCGGCCCGGTACCCCGCAGGGCTCCCACCAGGGCTTTCCCGCAGGAGAGTTGACGGAAGACCCGATCACCCCCCGTAACCGGTCAGCCGCCCTGGACGGCCCACTCCCGGATCCGGCCGATCCTGGCCTTCAGCTGGTTGGCGGTGGCCTGCGCGGTGAGCGGTCCGCCGCACTGCCGGCGCAGCTCGTTGTGGATGCTGCCGTGCGGCTGGTCGGTGCGGTGGTGCCAGGCGGCGACCAGCGCGTTCAGCTCCTTGCGCAGTTCGCGCAGTTCCTGGTGGGTGACCACCGGGCGCTCCTCGGCCGGGAGTTCGAGCAGGTCGGCCTCCTCGGCGGGCTTGGCCTTGGAGCGCTGGATCTGCCGGTGCTGACGTTTCTGCAGCAGCATCTGCACCTGGTCGGGTTCGAGCAGGCCCGGGATGCCGAGGTAGTCCTCCTCCTCCTCGCTGCCCGGGTGCGCCTGCATGCCGAACTCCATGGCGTTGTACAGCACCCGGTCGAAGACCGCGTCGCTGCCCAGCGCCTCGTAGGAGAACTCCTCGCTGCCGGTGTCCGCCCCGTCGTTGGCCTTCTCGGCCTCGGCGAGCAGCCGGTCCTCCTCGTCGAACAGGCCCTCGCCCTCCTTCTTGGGCCGGTCCAGGACGTGGTCGCGCTGCAGTTCCATCTCGTTGGCGAAGCCGAGCAGCATCGGGATGGTCGGCAGGAACACCGAGGCGGTCTCGCCGCGCTTGCGGGCGCGCACGAAGCGGCCGACGGCCTGGGCGAAGAACAGCGGGGTGGAGATCGAGGTGGCGTACACGCCGACGCACAGCCGGGGCACGTCGACGCCCTCGGACACCATCCGGACCGCGACCATCCAGCGCGAGGTGCCCTCGGCGTAGTCGGAGATCCGCTGGGACGCCTCGGTCTCGTCGGAGAGCACCAGGGCGACCTTCTCGCCGGTGATCTCGCGCAGCATCTTGGCGTACGCCCGGGCCACCGTCTGGTCGGTGGCGATCACCAGGCCGCCGGCGTCCGGGATGGCCTTGCGGACCTCGGTCAGCCGCCGGTCGGCGGCCTGCAGCACGGCCGGGATCCACTCGCCCTGCGGGGAGAGCGCGGTGCGCCACGCCTGGGCGATCAGGTCCTTGGTCATCGGCTCGCCGAGCCGGGCCTCCAGCTCGTCGCCCGCCTTGGTGCGCCAGCGCATGTTGCCGGAGTAGCTGAGGAAGATCACCGGGCGGACCACGTGGTCGGCCAGCGCGTGCCCGTAGCCGTAGGTGTAGTCGGCGACCGACTTGCGCAGGCCGTCGCTGCCCGCCTCGTACTGGACGAACGGGATCGGGTTGGTGTCGGAGCGGAACGGGGTTCCGGTCAGGGCGAGTCGGCGGGTGGCCGGTTCGAACGCCTCGAAGCAGGCCTCGCCCCAGGACTTGGAGTCGCCGGCGTGGTGGATCTCGTCCATGATCACCAGCGTCTTGCGGGCCTCGGTCCGGTTCCGGTGCAGCATCGGGTTGACCCCGACGCCCGCGTAGGTGACCACGATGCCGTGGTAGTCCTTGGACAGCGGGCCCGAGGAGTACGCCGGGTCGAGCCGGATCCCTATCCGGGCGGCGGCCTCGGCCCACTGCTTCTTCAGGTGCTCGGTGGGCGCGACCACGGTGACCTGCTGCACCAGGTGGTTGTGCAGCAGGTAGGACGCCAGGGTCAGGGCGAAGGTGGTCTTTCCGGCGCCCGGGGTGGCGACCGCCAGGAAGTCCCGGGGCTGCTTCTCGACGTAGAGGTCCAGCGCGCCCTGCTGCCAGGCCCGCAGGCTGGCGGCGGTGCCCCAGGGGGCGCGGCCCGGGAAGGCCGGGGAGAGGTGCGCGGCGGCGGAGGTGCCGCTCGGGCGGGGGTGGGTGCTGTCGAGGTGCGAGAACAGCGGGGCCATCGAGGAGGAGGCGGCGGTAGTCACGGTCTCCGAACAGGGTCGTCGCAGGTCAGAGCCTATGTGCGGCCCTTCCCCCGCGGGCGGCGGGCAGGCGTGGAACCCGCCCAGCCTAGCCCCTCCCGACGGCCGGACGGCCGCCGCGGCACGCCTCTGTGGCGGGTATCCCACTCCGTTCGCGGGGCCGTCACCACACCTTCACGCGGCACGGGCGGCCGTTCAGCGTGATCGACTCCGGCACCGGGTGCGGGTGCGCCCAGCTGCCGGTGTAGCCGGTCACGGTGGACGCCCCGGGCGGCAGCACCGCGTTCCAGCCGCCGTCGCGGATCGCCGCGCCGGCCGTCCCCTCCTCGTAGCCCTCGCCGGTGCCCGGCCAGGCCGCCAGCAGGTGCTCGCCGACCGGCAGCGGCCAGCGCAGGGTCCAGCCGGCCACCGGGCGGTCGGAGGTGTTGCGCAGCGCGATCCGGGCGGTGAACCGGTCGTCGGTCTCGCTGGTGACCCGGTAGCGCACCTCGCAGCCCGCCGCGGCGACCGCGACCGCCTCCCGGCGCTCCGCCGGGTCGAACGGGGCGCAGACCAGCGCGGCCGCCAGCGCCGCCGCGCTGCCCACCAGGCCGGCCAGCCGCAGGTTGACCCGGCGCAGCAGGGCGAGCCGGCCCCGGCAGTCGGCGCAGTCCGCCAGGTGCCGCTGGACCCGCCGCCCGGCCCGGCCGCGGGCCTGGCCGGCCAGCGCGGCCCAGTGCCCGGAGCAGCCGGGGTCGCGCGGGGCGCCCGGATAGGCCCGCAGGTAGGCCAGCCGCAGACCCTCGCGGGCCCGGTGCAGCAGCACAGCGGCGGCGCCGCGCCCCATCCCGAGCCGGTCGCCGACCTCGCCGGGCGGCAGGCCCTCGACCTCGGACAGCCAGAGCGCCTGCGCCCAGCGCTCGGGCAGTTGGGCGAGCAGCCCGCGCATCCGGTCGGTCTCGGCCACCCGGGGCGCCGGGTCGGCGGCCTCCGCGCCGCCCTCGTCGGGCAGCTCCCCGACGACCCGCTCGCGCACCGGCAGCGCGGCCAGGTGCCGGACGGTGGTGGCCAGGTAGGCCCGCGGGTCCTCGATCCGGTGCCCGTCGGCGAGCCGCCGCCAGACCCGCAGGTGCGCCTCGGCGACCAGGTCCTCGGCCCGCCAGCGGTCGCCGCCGGTCAGTCCGCTGGCGTAGCGCAGCAGGCCGTGGTGGTGCACCCGGTACAGCTCGGTGTACGCGGCGAGCGGGCTCCGCCCGGCCGTCCGCACTCTCTCGTCGATGGTCTCGGCCCTCCCCTGAGGTCGCCGAACGGGTGATTTGTGGGGGCCCGTACGGCTTTCGAGATCCTGCCCGGGGCGCCCCTCCGCTGCCCATGGAATGCCCATGCCACCAGCCCGGAATGCCCGGATTGGTCCGTACGGATGTGACGCAGATCACTAACAAACC
This sequence comes from Kitasatospora setae KM-6054, assembly GCF_000269985.1. Lineage (NCBI taxonomy): Bacteria > Bacillati > Actinomycetota > Actinomycetes > Kitasatosporales > Streptomycetaceae > Kitasatospora > Kitasatospora setae. The sequence goes on from NC_016109.1 coordinate 3,202,115, forward strand.
ATGAAAACCGGTGTAATCACACCCGTCACTTGTGACTCTTCTTCACCAGGGGGCGACGCCGGTCGCCTCCTCACCCGTACGCACTCCCGGGAGGACACCGCCGTGTTCGCAGCCCCCGCACCGGTCGAACAGACCACGCACGCCCGCCTGATCGTCAGCACCCACCGCTCCGCGCTGCTTCGGGTCACCCTCCGGTACAACGCCGAGGACCCGCTGGCGGTGCGGATGGTCTTCCCCGCCGAGTACGCCCTGGAAGCCGTCGACCCGGACACCGACCCGCTGGACGGGCCGCTGGACGAGGCGTTCGACGCCCCGGCCGAGCCGGTCGAGCCGGTCGCCGACGGGGTCGAGTGGGTGTTCGCCCGCCAGCTGTTCGCGGCCGGCCTCGACCTGCCCAGCGGCGAGGGCGACGTGCACATCCGCCCCGCGCTCGGCCAGCGCACCATGGTCGAGCTGCGTTCCCCCGAGGGCGTCGCGCTGCTCCAGTTCGACCGCACCGAGCTGCGCCGCTTCCTGTGGCACAGCTACCTGGTGGTGCCGGAGGGCCAGGAGCTGCGCCACCTGGACTGCGACCGGGCGCTCGCCGAGCTGCTGGCCTGACCGGCCGCCGTCCTGGCGGCGCGCCCTCACGCACCGTCAGGACGGCGGCCGCTCACGCCCGCCTTCCCTCCCCGGCCGCCGTCCGTCCCGCCGCTCAGGCCCGCGCGGTCCGCACCAGGTGCGCGTAGACCACCACGTTGGCGTCGTAGCCGCCGTCCCGGCTGAAGCCGCCGCCGCAGGTGATCAGCCGCAGCTGGGCGTCCGGGGTGGCCGCGTACACCTTGCCGTCCGGGAAGCCGCTCTTCGGGTAGACCTCGACCCCGTCGACCTGGAACCAGGCGCTGGCCCGGTCGGCCCGGTCGACCTCCAGCTGGTCGCCCTTGCGCAGCGTGCCCAGCCGGTAGAACACGGCCGGGCCGTGCGCGTTGTCGACGTGCCCGGCCAGCACCGCCGTCCCGCTGGAGCCGGGGGCGGCGCCGTCCCGGTACCAGCCGGCCAGGTTGCGGTCCGCCGCGGGCGGCGGCTGCAGCCGGCCGTCGCCGTCCAGCCCGAGCCGGGCCACCGGGGCGTCCACCCCGAGCACCGGGATCCGCACCCGCACCGGCGGCGAGGGCGGCAGCGCGGGGACGGCCGGGCCGACCGGGGTGCCGTCGTACGCCTGGGCGGCGAGCGGCGCCGGCGGCAGCGTGCCCGCCAGGCCGCCGTGCAGCAGCCACGCCCCCGCGAGGACGGCGGTCGCGGCCGCCGCCGCCCCCGTCCAGCTCCGCTCGCCCACCGCGCCCTCCGGCCCTCGTCCCGACCCGCCCAGTTCACCCGGCGGCCGGGGCCGCGGCACGCGGTGGGTTCTGTCCGGGTGACGCGGCGGGTGACGCGCCGTCAGGGGGTGCGGCCGCCGCGGCGCAGCCGGGGCCTGGTCAGGAAGCCCTCGGCCCGGGCGGTGGCCAGGCCGATCGCGGGCAGTTCGGAGGGCTTCTCGTACAGCACGTGGCGCGGCACCCAGCGCGGCCGGTAGCGGGCGTTCGCCCGGTAGCGCGCCTCCAGCCGCCACCAGCGGGAGAGCGAGCGCAGCACCCCGCGCCACAGCCGGAGGGCCGGCCCGGCGCCCAGCCGGGGCTCGAACGCCTCCCGGAACATCGCGAAGTTCAGCGACACCCGGGCCACCCCCCACTCCCCGGCCCGGCCGAGCAGCTCGGCGACGGCGTACTCGGCGAGGCCGCCGTCGGACTCCCGGTCGCGGCGCATCAGGTCGAGCGAGAGGCCGTCCGCGCCCCACGGGACGAAGGACAGCAGCGCGGCCGTCCGCCCGGCCCGGTCGCGGCACTCGGCGATCAGGCAGTCGCCGTCCGCCGGGTCGCCGAGCCGGCCCAGCGCCATCGAGAAGCCGCGCTCGGTGCGGCCGTGCCGCCAGGCGTCGGCGAGCCGGACCAGGTCGGCGAACTCCTCCGGCGGGATGTCCCGGTGGCGGCGGAGCAGCACGGTGTACCCGGCCCGGGCCAGCCGGTGGCCGGTCTGCCGGGGGCCGCGCATCTCCCGGCCCGCCAGCGTGAAGCCGGCCGCCTCGACCACCGCTTCGTCCCCGAGGTGCAGCGCGCGCAGCCCGGCCGTCCGGGCGTACGCGGCGGCGGCCCGCTCGCCGGCACCGGTCACGGCGGGCACCCAGGCGTGCGCGCGGGCCAGCCGGTGCCACGCCTCGATCGCCTGCGGCCACGCCTCCGGGTCGCCGACCGGGTCGCCGGAGGCCAGCGCCACGCCGCCCACCACCCGGTAGGCGACGGCGGCCTTGCCGCTGGGCGAGAAGCACACCGACTTGTCGCGGCGCAGCGCGAAGTAGCCGAGCGAGTCGCCGCCGGGCCGCTCCAGCAGGCGGCGCAGCGCGCGCTCGTCCTCGGGGCTCTGCCAGTCGGTGCCGTGCGGGGAGCGCAGCAGGATCCGCAGGGTGAGCAGCAGCAGGGCGGTGGCGAGCAGGTTCAGGCCGAGGTCGATCCAGCGCGGCACGTCCACGTCGGTGACCTCGACCACCCCGGAGACGGTGACCAGCCGGAGCACCGCGTACCGGGCCGCCTCGCCCCAGCCGGGCACCCCGTCGGTGTGCGCGAGCCGGACGGCGGCGGCCCCCGCCGCCGTCAGCAGCGCCCCGCCGAACAGCAGCACGGCCGCGGCCAGCGGCAGGTTGCCCCGGCCGCCGCGGACCCGGAACACCGGGCGGGCGGCCAGCAGCGCCAGCAGCAGGGCGAGGGTCAGCCCGGCGGAGACCCAGTTGAACGGGTGGGCGCGGTACTCGGGGAAGGCCAGCGCCAGCGCGAAGACGGCGGCGTGCGCGGCGGTGAGCGCCAGCGCGGTGATCCAGGCGGCGCGCTTGCGGCGGCGCAGCATCACGGCGAGCAGCCCGGCCAGCAGCGCGGTGGTGAACCCGGAGGTGACCAGCACCGGCGTGAAGTACTCGCCCCGGTTGGCCCGTTCGACCTGCGCCCGGAACGGGGCGACCAGCGCGCCGAGCAGGTTCAGCACCGTCGCCGCCCGCAGGTACCAGCGGGCGAACCCGGCGCAGCGCAGCCGCCAGGCGGCGGGCGGCCGCTCCGCCGCGGCCTCCGCGGTCTCGACCGCCTCGGTCGGGGGGACGGTCGCGGCCACGGGGGCGGGGGCGGGGACGGGGACGGTCTCGGCCTCCGGGTCGGCGTCCGGGGTGCCGGCCACCAGGTCGTACGCGGCGGTCTTCACCGCGACCAGGCGGCGGTGGATCCGCTCCTCGCGGCGCTCGGCGCGGGCCAGCCGGCGGGGGCGGGCCCGGTAGCGCCAGCGGGCCCACGGGCTGGCCGGGCGGGCCAGCCGGACGGCGCCGACCAGGGCGAGCGGCCAGAGCATGATGCCCAGCAGCCCGGTCCAGGTCTTGCCCTTGAGCAGGCTGACCACCACCAGCGAGAGCAGCACGGCGGCCCCGGCCAGGGTGGGTCCGTCCGGGTGCCGGACGAAGCCGCCGAGCGGGAGCTCACCGACCAGCAGCAGGCCGATCATCGCGACGGCGAGCATCACGGCGTCCACCGAGGTGCGGCCCTGGGTCGACCAGTAGACGTCCTTGAGGTGCAGCACCAGCGCGAACTCGTCCAGCACCAGGCCCGCACCGACGCCGAACCCGAAGCCGAGCAGGTTCCACCAGGCCCCGCCGTCCCCGCGCAGCGCGAACGCCGCCACCCCGCACACCAGCAGCAGGGCCTGGCCGAACACCACGTGGTGGATGTGCAGCCCGCCCGGCGTGACGTTGCCCGGCCACCAGCGGACCCGGGCCCGGATCATCCGGGTGCTGAGCCGGATGAACAGGAACGACAGCACCAGGCCGAGCAGCAGCAGGAACAGCGGCTCCCGTCCGGTGTCGACGATCCGGCCCCGGTAGGCGTCGATCAGCGGCTGCCACATCGGCGGGTGCGACCTCCGTGTTCCTGGTTCCGTGTTGCATCATCGGTGTTCCGTCATCGGTGTTCCGTCATCCGTGCTGCGTCATCGGTGTTGCGTCATCCGTGTCCCGTCATCCGTGTTGCGTCATCGGTGCCCTGTCATCGATCGTGCGGGCCGGGCGGGTCGTCCAGGCCTGACGCCAAGTCAACTCTCCGCTGACGTCGCAGCTCGGGCCCGGTGCGCCGAACAGGTGAGCGTTTCGGCGTGGCGTCCCCCGGTCATCCGTACCCGGGCCGTGCTTACCGGCGCGGCGCGCGGGCGCGTGCCATGCTGAGCCGACTCCCCCGGATGACGCATCTCTCCATTCCATCTGATGATCCGTTCGTCCGGCCGGTGCCTTCCCCTTACTCCCTGGTGAACGGATGTGAGACATGGACGCCCTCTCCCGCAGGACGCTGCTGGCGGCCGGTGCGGCGACCGCCGCCACCCTCGCCGCCGGCTGCGCGAGCTCCTCCGGGAACGGGAGCGCCGCCCCGCCCGCACAGGCCGACGGCCTCGCCGCGAACGGCAGCCCCAGCGCCGTCCCCAAGCCGCCCGCCACCCTGATCGGCGACGGCTCCACCTCCGACACCGGCCCGCAGCCGAACCAGCCGCAGGCCGTCCCGCTGGAGGCCGGGCAGCGGCCCCCGCAGTTCGTGGTCTTCTCCTGGGACGGCGCCGGCGAGCTCGACAACCAGCTGTTCAGCCGGTTCCGGACGCTCGCCCGGGAGCACGACGCCACCATGACGTTCTTCCTCAGCGGCATCTACACGCTGCCCGAGTCGAAGAAGTCGCTGTACCACCCGCCGCAGCACCCGGTCGGCGCCTCCGACATCGGCTACCTGAGCGACCAGCACATCCGCGCCACCATCGAGCAGGTCAGCGCCGCCTGGCTGGAGGGGCACGAGATCGGCACCCACTTCAACGGCCACTTCTGCGGCTCCAACGGCGGCGGCCGGTGGTCCCCGGAGGACTGGGACAGCGAGATCCAGCAGGCCATGGACTTCGTGATGAACTGGCGCACCAACACCGGCAACACCGACCTGCCCGCGCTGCCCTTCGACTACCGCAAGGAGCTGATCGGCGGCCGCACCCCCTGCCTGGAGGGCCAGCGCGGCCTGCTCCCGACCGCCGTCAAGCGCGGCTGGAAGTACGACAGTTCGGGTCCCGGCGGTCTGCAGATGTGGCCGCAGAAGTTCGCCGGCGGCGCGCTCTGGGACCTGCCGCTGCAGTCCATCCCGTTCCCCGGGCACAGCTTCCAGGTGCTCTCGATGGACTACAACATCATGTACAACCAGTCCGGCGACAACACCAAGGGCGACCCCGGCCGGCAGTCCTTCTGGCAGACCCAGGCCCGCGACTCGTACCTGGCCGGCTTCGACCGCGCCTACAACGGCAACCGGGCGCCGTTCATCATCGGCAACCACTTCGAGCAGTGGAACGGCGGCATCTACATGAACGCCGTCGAGGAGACCCTCAAGCAGATCGCCGACAAGCCCGAGGTCCGGATGGTCTCCTTCCGGCAGCTGGTCGAGTGGCTGGACGCGCAGGACCCCGCCGTCCTGAAGAAGCTGCAGGCCCTGCCGCCCGGCCAGGCCCCCACCGGCGGCTGGAACGCCTACCTCGGCGGCGCCGGCACCCCGGCGGGCGGCACCGCGTCCGCCCCGCCGGTGGCCGGCGGCAAGTAGCCCCCTCCCCCCTCCCCCCTCCCCCGCGCGCGACGGCTCCGGCCGGGGCGCACCCCGGACGTCCGGGGTGCGCCCCGGCCGGAGCCGGTTCCGTCGCTGCTGCCGTAGCCGTCGCTGCTGCCGCCGTGGCCGCGCGGGCCGGCTCCGCTCAGGCGCCGGCCCTGGCGGTCGCCCGGCCGGAGAGGGCCGCGCCGACCAGGGCGACCACCGGCATGGTCAGGAAGACCGCGGCGAACGCGCCGGCCGGCAGCGGGCCGCCGTCGGCCGCCGCGCCGACCGCGCCGCCGCCCAGCGCGGCGAACAGGACGCCGGCCAGGCCGGTCAGCAGGACGTTGCCCAGGGCGTCGCCCAACTGCAGGGCGGCCGAGTTCTCGCCGGTCTCCTCCGGCTTCGACAGCTTCATCATCAGCACGCTGATGCTGGCGATCGCCATGCCCATCCCGGCGCCGCCGACGCCCCAGAACACCGCGGTCACCCAGACCGGCACCGCCGGGAACAGCACCAGCGCCGCGCCGCCGACCGCGATCGCCGTCGACAGGAAGCCGATCCGGATCAGCGCCGCCCGGTGCCGGTCCGCGCCCGGTCGGCCCTGCAGCCAGGAGCCGAACGCCCAGGCCAGCCCGCCCGGTGCCAGCGTCAGGCCCGCCATCGTCACCGAGAGGCCGCGCTGGGTCTGCATCATCAGCGGGATGAACAGCTCGGAGGCGAAGAACGCGCCCGCCGCGATCGCCCGCAGCAGGATCACCGTCGGCAGCCCGCGCGCCGCCCGCAGCGTGCCGGTCGGCAGCAGCCGCAGCACCGCCGGGCCGAGCAGCGCGAGCCCCGCCGCGGCGGGCAGCGGCGCCCATACGTCCAGCCGCTGGCCCGCGTACTGCAGCAGCGCCGCGCCGACCGCGACCATCGCCGCGTCCCGGGTGCGCCGCCAGTCGTACGGGCCGGCCTGCAGCGGCGGCTGGGAGCGCTCGGCGCGGCGCAGCGCCGGGCCCATCACGGCGAGCGGCAGCAGCACCAGCACCGGGACGGCCAGGAACACCCAGCGCCAGCCGAGGTGCTGGGTCACCGCGCCGGAGATCACCGGGCCGAGGATCGAGGGCAGCACCCAGGCCGCCGAGAACGCCGCGAACACGGCCGGCCGCAGCCGCTCCGGGAACGCCCGGCCGACCACCACGTACAGCGCGACGATCACCAGGCCGCCGCCGAGCCCCTGCACCGCCCGGCCGGCGACGAACATCCACATGTTCACCGCCGTGCCGGCCGTCACCAGCCCGGCGGCGAACACCGCGATGCCGCTGAACAGCGGCACCAGCGGGCCCCGGCGGTCGCACCACTGGCCGGAGACCACCATCGCCAGCAGCGTGGTGGTGAAGTACCCGGAGAAGGCGAAGGCGTAGAGGCTGATCCCGTCGAGCTGCTGGGCGGCCGTCGGCATCGCGGTGTTCACCGCCGTCGCCTCGAAGGCCAGCAGCAGCACCACCGACACGATGCCCAGGGTCAGCGCCCGCCAGGGGCCGCTGAGCACCCCGGCGGTGCCGTCGTCGTCGGGGAGCGGGAGGGGCGCGGGGGCCGCCGTTTCGGCCTGGGAGGTGCTGGTCACCTCGACATGGTAAGTGCCGTTGAGTGGTTTTGATCCTGACCTGCGGTCGGAACGGCACCTCCGCCGCAGGGGCTGGGACCATCCCTCGGCACAGCCTTCAGTGCAGCACCTTGAGCCCGACCACGCCGGACAGGATCAGCACCAGGCAGGTGATCCGGGCCACGCTCACCGCGTCCCCCATCGCCACCATCCCGTACACGGCGGTGCCCACCGCACCGATGCCCACCCAGACCGCGTAGCCCGTGCCCAGCGGGATCGAGCGCATCGCGTACGCCAGCCCGCCCATCGACAGCGCCAGCGCGACCGCGAACACCAGGCTCGGCACCAGCCGCGAGAACCCCTTGGACGCCTCCAGCGCGACCGCCCACACGGTCTCCAGCACTCCGGCGACGATCAGAACCACCCAGGCCATGACGACGGACTCCTCCGCAGTAGTCGAAACACCTACCGCGTCGTCTTGTCGTGCCGGGTACGACGCACCTCGTCCGGGGCGGCCGCGAGGGGCCGCCGCGCTCCCTTCCGAAGGTAGCACGCGAGGTCGCACGAGGCGGTGCGCCGACGATCGGGCCGGCCGACCCGCCGGTCCGCGAAATTCACCGGGGAATATTGACGTGACCCGGCCCCTCCTTGTTATAGTCAATTCACCGGAACGAAGGAACGGACCGGCGCGGCCCACACCGAGCGACAGGAGACGGCGATGAACAGGAAGACGGTGGCCCTCGCAGCGCACCGCACCTGCGCCCCCTGTCCCGGCCGCGCCTGTTCCTGTCGTTGCCGCTGTTGCGCCTGAGCGCTGAACTCCCCCCTTCCGCAGGCTGATTGATGCCCGCGTTCGCTCATCCGCGCCATCCTCGCGTCACCACGCCCCACCCCACGACCATGTGCCCGAGTGGCTGAGGGAACCGCCTGCAAAGCGGTTTACACGGGTTCGATTCCCGTCATGGTCTCCACCCGGAATTCACCGGACGCCCATTCTCCACCGGGCGTTCGGTGAATTCTGCTGTCGTTCTCCGGAATTCCTTTCCCCTTTCCCCTTTCCGCTTTCCACTCCGCCCTGCCGAACGGCGGCGGGCGCCGGCCGCGATCCCTCCGGACCGCGGCCGGCGCCCGCCGACCACCACTCCCCCGCGCCTACTGGATGACGCCGGGGTTCGCCTCGCCGCCGCGCCAGGTGTCCTCGTCCTCGACGAGGTAGTCGGGGCGGTGGCCCTTCTCCTTCTTCTTGCCGCCGGCGCCGCCGCTACCGGCCCCGCCGTGCATCCCGGCCGCGCCGGCCTGCCCGGAGCGGCCCTTGCCGATGCCGGACCCGCCCTCGGTGAACGCCCGGCCACCGGCACCGCCCGACTTCGCGCCGCCGACCGTACCGCCGGACTTGCGCACCAGGCCGCTGCCACCGGACTTGCCGCCGGCGCCGCCCCGGGCACCGCCACCGGCGCCACCGCCGTGCATGCCGCCCATCCCGCCGGCCCCCGCGGCACCCCGGGCACCTGCGGCACCCGACCCGCCGGAACCCGCGGCCCCCGCGCCGCCACCGGCACCCCGGCCCGCCGAACCCCCGGCACCCGTACCACCGGACGTCCGACCGCCACCGGCCCCGCCGGCACCCGTCAGCCCGCCGCCGGACACCCGGCCGCCGCCGACACCGCCACCACCCGGCACGTACCCGCCGCCCATCCCCGGCAGGTACCCGCCACCACCGCCGATCCCGCCACCACCGGACCCGCCGCCACCGACCCCGCCACCGGGCAGCGTCCCGACCCCGCCGGGCAGCATCCCGTAGCCGGGCCCCGTGGTCGTCCCACCGGGCGGCAACGGGTCGACCCCGAGGATCCCCGTCCCGGGCGACGGCGGCGACGGCAGGTGCCCGGGCGCGGGCAGCGTCGTCGTCGGCGGAATCCCGGGCGTCCCCGGGTGCCCGGGCAGCACGGGCTGCGGCACACCGGGGACCCCGGGCCGGGTCTGTCCGGGCGGGGTCGTCTGCTGCGGCGGCTCCTTGGGCGGCAGCATTTCGGGCAGCCGCCCCACCGGGGGGATGGCGCCCTGGCCGCCGGGGTCGTCCGGCGGCGGGGGGAACGGCGTGGGGTCGTGGATGGTGCCGCCGGGTGGCCGCGGCATCTGCTTCGCGGCCTCGTCGTAGTGGGTCCCGAGGTACTCCATCGTCCCGATGGCGTACTGGTGCTGGATCTCGGTCGCCGAGAGCTCGTCGTAGTTCTTGTTGACGGCGTCGAAGCGGTCCATGCCAGCGGCTAGGTCGGCCTTGAACTGGGCGTCGGAGCGGTCGCCCATGTCGCCGAGGAACTTGAGGCCGCTGTTGAGGTGGCTGGGCACCGAGATCCGGTCCATCTGCGCCTTGGCCGCCTGCAGGGCGCCGGCGGCCAGGTGCATCGCGGACGAGGTCTTGGCCGCGTGGTCGGCCGTGTTGTTGAGCATCGTCTGGATCTTCGTCGCGCGCGCCGCGAAGCCGTCCGCGGCGGCGCCCTCCCAGTTGCTCTGCGCGTGTTCGAGCGCCTGCTGGAGGTCGCGCGCGGCGGCCTGCAGGTCCTTGCTGGCGCTGCCCCAGTGCTCGGCGACCCGGGTGAGGTTCGCGGGCTGGGAGCTCTTCAGCATGGCCTTGAGCGGAATCAGCGCCTGCTGCTCGAACTCGTGGATGCGTTCCATGTCAGACCGTCCCCTGCCCGTACGTCATGTTGGCCACGCCGTCGGCCTCAAGTCCCTTGTACGCGTTGTTGACGGTCTGGGCCTTGTTCCCGAAGTCGTCGATCAGGGCGCTCAGGTCGGTGATGGTGGCGGTGAGCCAGCCCTGCATGTTCTGGTGGGCCTCGTGCACCTTGGCGGCATGGCTGAAGTTGGCCCCGAAGTCGGCCGCGCCCACATCGGTGCCGTAGGCGCTCCTGTCACTGGTCTGGGCCATGTTCTGCTGGATCACCTGCAGGCGTTTCACGACCGCTTCCAGCTCGTCCGTGTTGACGCGGTATCCGTCGGCCACGCGGCCTTCTCCTCCCCCTGGAGTCCTGGGTGTTTCCCCGTGTGTACAGCGACCCAACCGGCTTCAGGGATAAGCCGGTTGGGAGTTCGATGGTATCGCCGACGCGGCGCTGGCAACCCTGCCGGCGTCAACGGTACGACTGGCCCCCACCAGGGCCGTAGGGGTTCTGCTGGGACCCCGGCTGCGGCGGGTAGCCGGGCTGCGGGGCCTGGCCGCCGTACGGCTGCTGCGGCGGGTAGCCGGGCTGCGGGTAGCCCTGCTGCGGGTGGCCCGGCGGCGGGGCCTGGCCGCCGTAGGGCTGCTGGGCGGGCGGCCAGCCGGGCTGGGCGCCGTACGGCGGCGGCCCCTGCGGCGGCACCGGGCCGGAGCGTCGGCGGCTCCGGCTGACCAGGACCACGACCAGGACGACCAGGAGGACGACCCCCGCGCCGACTCCGGCGAGCACTCCGACGCCGAGGCCGGAAGCGGAGGAACTCCGGGGTGCCGGAAGCGCGTCGGACTGCTTGTCGTCCGCGCCGGTGGTCGCGATCGCGCTCGGTTCGGCAGCCGCACCGCCCCCGGCGGTCGCCGCGAGCGGCCCCTGGGCCGGACCGGTCGGGATGTCCTTCGTCAGCGCGTCGTACGGCGACAGGATCCCGTAGCCGTAGTGCGGGTCGGGCAGCTTGCCGCCCTTCACGGCAGCCGGTACCTTCGCGGACTTGACCAGCCGGTTGGCGACCTGGCCCGCCGTCAGGTTCGGGAACTTCGCCCGGACCAGGGCCGCTGCGGCGGAGACGAAGGCGGTCGAGTCCGACGTCCCGTCCGCCATGCAGTACCGCTCAGCCGAACAGGATCCGGCGGAGACGATGCCCGTTCCGGGGGCCGTCAGCATCAACTGCGGCCCGTAGGCGGACTTCGCCCAGACCGTGCCGTTCTGGTCGGTCGCCCCCACCGCGAGGACCCCGGGCTCGTTCGCCGGGCTGGAGACCGCGCTCCGGCCGTCGTTGCCGGCGCCCGCGACGATCAGCACGTCGTGCTTGGCCGCGTAGGCGACCGCCTCGGTCAGGTCGGACGCGCTTCCCGGTCCGCCGAGGCCCGCCAGCGAGATGCTGATGACCTTGGCGCCGTTGTCGACCGCCCACTTGATGCCCTCGGGGATGGCGTCGCCGCCGGACGCGGAGTCCTTGAAGACCGGCAGGACCTTCGCACCGGGGGCCAGGCCGAGGACGCCCGTCCCTTCTCCGTGCCCGTGGCCGACGATGAGGCTGGCCATGCCCGTGCCGTGCGGATCGGTGGGACGCGTGTTCTGACCGCTCCCGCTCGGGTCGTAGCCCTCCAGCACCGAACCGGTGAGGTCGGGGTGGGTGGCGTCGACGCCGGAGTCGATCACCGCGACGGTCACGCCGTCGCCCTTGCTGACCGACCACACCTTGTCCAGGCCGAAGTACGCGTTCGTCCACTGCGCGTCCCGCACTTGGTCCGCCGACGCCGCCGGGGCGGCGCCGAGGACCAGGGCCCCGGCCAGTGCGGTCGCGCCGAGCAGGCGCGTGGCTTTGGTCAGCGTCATCAGTACCCCGTCAGTCGATCGACAGCCCGTTCGCTCTCGCAACGCCCCCGGAACGCGGGACGGTCCGATCGTATCGCCCGTGACTTCGCCGGGCACCGGTGCGTGTGACAGGTGCACCACCGTCCCACCGGGCCGCCGGCCCACTGCCAACCGCCGCCCTGGTGAGGGCGGCTGACGCGGCGTCCGGCGGGCGGCCGAAGGCGCGGGGTCGGGGCGGGTGGGGTGGGTGGGGTGGTGTGGTGCTATGAATGGCGCTGCATTCATCCAGGGGGATCTTGTGACGTACCCGCCGCAGCCCGGCGCGCCGTATCCGGGGCAGGCCGGACCGCCCTATCAGCAGCCGTTCCCGGTGCAGCAGCAGCCGCCGTACCAGCCGCGACCGCCGTACCCGCAGGGGCCGTACCCGCAGCAGCCGCAGCCGTTTCCGCCGGCGTTCCCGGTGCAGCAGCAGCCGCCGTACGGGATGCCGCCGCCCGCGCCGCGGCGGAAGGGCGGGGTGGGGCGGACGCTGGCGTGTCTGGGGGTGGTGCTGGTCCTGGTGCTGGGGTTGGCGGTGGGCGGGGTGGTGTTGCTGCACGTGAGTCGGCAGCGGCCGCCGGTGCAGGGGTTGTCCAGCGGGCTGGAGGGCTGGGAGAAGGTCACCAAGGGGCTGACGGACGCGCTGGCGGCGAAGGACGAGGAGGCGTTCCTCAGGCCGTTCGCGGCGGGGCCGACCAAGGAGAAGCAGCGGCTGGTGTTCCGCAACCTGGTCAAGATCCCTTGGGAGACGGCGCGTTGGGAGGCGCTGCTCCCGTTGGACGGGCAGTTGCGGGTGGACTTCGTGCACCAGGTGAAGGGGGTGGACAACTTCCCGATCGCGGAGCAGTACGGGTGGAAGGTGCTCGCCCCGGACGCGGGCACCGAGGTGGTCACCGAGGTCGGCGGGGTCAAGGACAGCCAGGGCAAGAACAGCGGCTTCGGCTACTACCCGGCCCCGTGGGACCTGTACGACGAGTTGGCGGTGCAGGTCCGCGACCACCTGGTGGTGATGGCGGACAAGGGGCAGTCGGCCGAGCTGAACCGGGACGTGGAGATCCTGGCGCGGGCGGCGAAGGAGGACCTGGCGGCCTGGCAGAAGTACGGTCCGCCGCCGTCCGGGGAGCGCCGGGGGGCCGGCGGGTTCTTCGTGGTGCTGGAGCGGAAGCGGGACGTCTACAACAAGCTGTACAAGGGCGACGGCAAGCTGAACGACAGCCTGGAGGCGGGCGTCAACATGCCGATCTGGGCGGCGGACTCGTCGAAGGCGAACCCGGGCGACCTGCTGATCGGCGGCAGCCGGATCGTGATGGACACCGCCGGCTCCCGCTTCACCAGCGACCAGTGGCAGGACGGCGTCACCGACATCGGCCGGCACGAGATGGCGCACGCCATCGTCGCCCCGCTGCTGGCGACGGCCGGGAACTTCGACGGGACGGGCAGCCCGCACGACTGGGTGGCCGAGGGCTTCGCGGAGTACATGGCGCTGCGCGGCAAGGACTCGCTGGCCCGGGACGAGCTGGCGGCGTACCTGAAGGGCGTGCCCTTCGACGGGAGGCTGCCGGGGGACGACGGGTCGTTCTACTCCGCCAGCGGCGACCAGCGCAGCGCGAACTACACGCTGGCGGGCGACGCGCTGCGGTTCATGGCGTCGAAGTACGGCGACGCCAAGGTCTGCGAGTTCGTGGCGGCGCAGTACGCCCGGCCGCAGGAGTACGAACAGCAGATCACCGCGGCGACCGGCCAGTCGCTGGCGCAGTTCCAGGCGGCCTGGGCGGCGCACGTCAGGTCGGCGGTGCCGGGCAAGCGCTGACCGCGGCGGGCGGTGCGGCCCGGCGGGCGGAAAGGGCTGGTGGGAACGACCGTCCGCTGTGCTATTAATGGCGCGTCGTTCGTCCCAGGGGGTCCCTTGACGCATCCGCCGCAGCCCGGCGCGCCCGCACCCGAGCAGCCGGAGCAGCCCGGCGCGGCGGTCGCGCGGCCCGAGCAGGCTCAGCAGCCGTCCGAGCAACCGCACGAGCCGCCGTCCGGGCAACCGCACGAACCGCCGTCCGGGCCGCCGCTGCTGCCCGAGCAGCGGTCCGCGCAGCAGCCGTACCCGCAGCAGCAGCAGCAGCAGCCGCAGCAGCCGTGGGGCGCGCAGGCGTACCCGGCGCCGCCGCCGAACCCGTACGCGTACCCGTGGGGCGCGCCGCCGCCCCCGCCGCCGCGGCGGCTGGCGTCGCGGGTGCTGGCGGTGCTGGCGCTGGTGGGTCTGGCGCTGGTGCTGCTGGTCGCGGTGGGCGGGACGGTGTACCTGCAGCTGGACAAGGAGCAGAAGCCGACGACGCCCGCGTACGTGGCGGAGCAGCGGGCCTGGAGCAAGGTCGCGCAGGGGCTGACGGACGCGCTGGCGGCGAAGGACGAGGAGGCGTTCGTCAGGCCGTTCGCGGCGGGGCCGGCCAAGGAGAAGCAGCGGCTGGTGTTCCGCAACCTGTTGAAGGTGCCGTGGGAGACGGCGCGCTGGGAGGTGTCGACGTCCTCGTTCGAGGGCCGGTTGCGGGTGGACTTCGTGCACCAGGTGAAGGGCGTGGACAACTTCCCGGTGACCGAGGAGTACGGCTGGCAGGTGCGGCCGGTGGACTCGGGCACCGAGGTGGTCACCGAGGTCGGCGCGGTGAAGGACCACACCGGCAAGAGCGACGACGGCGGCTACTACCCGGCGCCGTGGGACCTGTACGACGAGCTGGCGGTGCGTTCGCTCGACCACCTGGTGGTGATGGCGGACAAGAGCCAGTCGGTCGAACTGGACCGGGACGCGGACCTGCTGGCGCGGGCCGCGGCGGACGACCTGGCGGCCTGGCACCAGTTCGCGCCGGCGCCGGTCGGCGGCCGCGGCGGCGCGCAGGGCTTCTTCGTGGTGCTGGAGCGGAACCGGGAGGTCTACAACAAGCTGTACCAGGGCGACGGCAAGCAGGACGACAGCCTGGAGGCGGGCGTCAACATGCCGGTCCCGGCGGCGGACGGGGTCGACCGGCACGGCGCGACCGGGCTGCTGGTCGGCGGCAGCCGGATCGTGATGGACACCACCGACAGCCGCTTCACCGACGGCGGCTGGAAGGACGGCGTGACCGACATCGGCCGGCACGAGATGGCGCACGCGCTGGTCGCGACCCTGCTGTCGGAGCACCCCTCGGCGAGCGGGAAGGGCCAGCCGCACGACTGGGTGGCCGAGGGCTTCGCCGAGTTCATGGCGCTGCGCGGCAAGGACTCGCTGGCCGGCGACGAGCTGGACGGCACGCTGTCGGAGGTCGCCTTCGACGGGAAGCTGCCGGGCGAGGGCGGCGAGTTCTACGCGGACACCATCGAGTCCCGGGCGGCGAACTACGTGCTGAGCGGCGACGCGGTCCGCTACCTGGCGGCGACGTACGGGGAGGCGAAGGCGTTCGGGTTCGTCGCCGCGCACTACGCCAAGCCGAGCGGGTACGAGCAGCAGATCACCGCGGCGACCGGCCAGTCGCCGGAGGCCTTCCAGAGCGCCTGGGCGGCGCACGTGCGGTCGGAGGCCGGCCGGAAGCACTGACGGCCGGGAGCGGGTGGCGGGGCGGGCCCCCGCCACCCGCTCCCGGGCTTCACACCAGGACGGTGGCGTCCTCCGGCAGGATCGGGAGGCGGCCGACCGGCAGGCCGGTGGCGGCGCGGACGGCGGCGGCGACGGCGGCGGGGGCGACCACGGCGGGGACGGCGCTGACGGCCTTGGCGCCGAACGGGGCGACCACGTCGCGCTCCTCCAGCAGGGCGGCGATCCGGACGTCGGGGGTGTCCAGCGCGGTGGGCAGCCGGTAGCCGGTGAGCGAGGCGTTGACGGGGACGCCGTCCTCGGTGCGCAGGTTCTCCAGCAGGGCGAGTCCGACGCCCTGGGCGACGGCGCCCTCGATCCGGTCCTCGATCTGCCGGGGGTTGAGCGCCCGGCCGACGTCCTGGGCGACGGTCACGTCGACCACCCGGACGGCGCCGAGCTCGATGTCGACGTCGACGACGGCCCGCATCGCGCAGAACGCGATCGAGACGAAGGCGTCGCCCTGCCCGGTCTCGGGGTCGAGCGGCTCGGTGGGGTGCGGCCGGCACTGCGCGGTGGCCCAGAGCTCGCGGCCCTCCAGCGCCTCGCTGACCGGCATGCCGAGCACGCCGTCGTACGAGGTGATCTTGCCGTCGGTGATGGTGAGCAGTTCGACGGACATCCCGAAGTCGGCGGCGATCGGCTGCAGCATCTGGTGCCGGACCATCAGCGCGGCCCGCTCGACGGCGCCGCCGGAGACCCAGGTGTGCCGGCCGCGGGCGGACGGGCCGGCCGCGGACTGGTCGGAGTCGACGGGCGCGATGTAGACCTCGCTGACCCCGAGCACCGACTGGACGATCTGCCGGGCCAGCGTGGCGAAGCCCTGGCCGGAGTCGACGGCCGCGCAGATCACGGTGGCGTGGTCGCCGGAGACCCGGACGGTCGCGGTGGCGACCTCGTCCTCGCCCTCGGCGCCGAGCATGTGCACCATGCCGACGGCGTAGCCGATGCCGCGCCGCACCGCGGCGGGGTCGCCCGCGCCGCCGGGGCCGCCGGGCAGCAGCCAGTCGGCCTCCGGGTCGTCGAGCGGGAGGGCGGGCAGCGGGGTGGTGTCGAGCGCGTCGAGCAGCGCCCCGACCGGGGCCGGGCAGGTGACCGGCTGGCCGGTGGGCAGCGGGTCGCCGGTGCTCATCGCGTTGCGGCGGCGGATCTCGACCGGGTCGACGCCGAGCTGCCGGGCGAGCTGGTCGAGCTGCGACTCGTACGCGAAGCAGGTCTGCAGGGCGCCCTCGCCGCGCATCCGGCCGGCCGGCGGGTTGTTGGTGCGCACCGCCCAGGCGTCGACGAAGACGTTGGGGCAGGTGTAGGGGCCGACCGAGAAGGCGACGGCGGCGGCCAGCGCCTCGGCGGAGACGTCGGCGTAGGCGCCGCCGTCGAGCAGGATCTGCGCCTCGACCTTGACCAGCCGGCCCTCGGCGTCGGCGTGGTGCCGGTAGCGCAGCAGGGCGGGGTGCCGGGTGGGGTGGGCCTGGAAGGACTCGGCCCGGGTGAGGACCATCTTGACCGGGCGGCCGGTGCGCAGCGCGAGCAGCGCGAGGGTGACCTGGAAGGAGAGGTCCTCGCGGTCGCCGGTGGCGCCGGGGACGCCGGTGACGACGAGCCGGACCCGGTCGGGGTCGAGGCCGAGGCAGGCGGCGGTGCGGTCGCGGTCGCCGTGCGGGTCGGTGGAGGACAGGTGCAGTTCGACGCCGCCGTCGGGGCGGGGCACGGCGAGTCCGGCCTCGGCGCCGATCGGGGCGGGGTCCTGCCGGCCGACCTGGTAGAGGCCCTCGACGACGACCTCGCCGACCGCGTCGGGGTCGCCGGTGCGCAGCGGCAGGTGGCGCAGCAGGTTGCCGTCGGGGTGCAGCGGGGGGGCGTGGAAGGCGGCCTCGGGGTCGGTGACGGGTTCCAGCACCTCGTACTCGACCAGGATCGCGGCGGCGGCCAGCCGGGCGGTGTCGGGGTGGTCGGCGGCGACGGCGGCGACGGGTTCGCCGTGGTGGCGCACGACGCCGGCGGCGAGCACCGGGCGGTCGGCGGTGACCGGGCCGTCGGGGGCGCCGTCGGGGGTGCCGTCCGGTCCGGCGGGGAGGTCGGCGGCGGTGACCACGGCGTGCACGCCGGGGACGGCGAGCGCGGGGGCGGTGTCCACCGAGAGGATCCGGGCGTGCGGGTGCGGGGAGCGCAGCACGGCGCCCCAGAGCAGCCCCTCGGCCCACAGGTCGGCGGCGTACGGGTAGATGCCCAGTGCCTTGGGCAGGGCGTCGGTGCGCAGCGGGGAGGTGCCGAGGCCGGTGGTGCCGGTCTCGGGGCCCGCGGGGGCGGCCGCCGGGAGCTCGGTGGCGGAGGTCATGCGTTCTCGTCCTCGGGGAGGCGGATGCCGTGGGCGGGGGTGGCGTCGTAGCCGGTGTACGGGGTGCCGTAGCCGTCGGCGGCGTAGCCGTCCGGGCCGTGGCCTTCGGTGGCGTAGACGGTGCCGTCGTAGGCGCCGGCGTCCTGGTGGACGGCGGTGCCGAACGGGTCGGTGGCGGCGGCGGGTTCGCGCTGCCAGTCGGGGGGGACGGGGGTGCCGTGCGGCGGGGTGGGCGGGTAGGCGTAGCCGCCGGTGCGCGGGGTCTCGCCCTGCGGTTGGGCGGGGATCAGCTGGTCGGCCTCGTGCCAGAGCTCGGAGTCGGCGTACAGCGGGAGTTCGGCGGCCTGCTCGGCGGGGGCGGGCTCGGCGGCGGGGGCGGCCTTGGGGGCCTGTTCGGCGGCGGCGAGCTCGGCCTCCAGGGCGGCTTCGCGGGCGTCGGCGACGGCCTGGACGGCGGCGAGCGCGCCGCGGTAGCCGGTGCAGCGGCACAGGTTGCCGCAGAGCGCCTGCCGGGCCTCGACCTCGCCGGGCCGGTGGTTGCGCTGCAGCAGGTCGTGCACGGCCATCGCCAGGCCGGGCGCGCAGTAGCCGCACTGGACGGCGCCGGAGTCGGCGAGCGCCTGCTGGACGCCGCCGGCGCCGCCCGCGCCGGCCAGGCCCTCGACGGTGCCGATCTCGCTGTCGGCGGCGAGCGCGGCGGGCACCAGGCAGCCGTTGACCAGCTGCCCGTCGACCTGGATCGAGCAGGCCCCGCACTCGCCCTGCTCGCAGCCGTCCTTGGCGCCGGCCAGGCCGAGCCGCTCGCGCAGCACGTAGAGCAGGCTCTCGCCGATCCAGGCGTCGGTGACGGGCCGTTCGACGCCGTTGACGCGCAGGGTGTACGAGGCGGTGGGGCGCACGTCGCCGGTGGGCGCCCCGGGGTGGTTCAGCAGTTCGTCCGTCACTTGAGTGCCCTTCCCAGTGCCCGGCGGGCCAGCACGGCCACGGTACGCCGCAGGCGGACCGCGACCGGGCCCGCCCCCTCTCCGTGCGCCCCGCCCTCGGGGACGCACGCCCCGGCCACGTACTCGCCGAAGGCGGCGAGCGCGGCGGGGTCGATCAGCACCGCGCCGTCGGCGCCGCGGGCGTCCCAGTCGATGCAGCCGGCCACCCAGCTCTCGGCCTCCAGCGGCCGGAGCGGGACGGGGGCGACGGCGCCGACGGCGCAGCGCACGCCGCGCCGGGCGGGGTCGAGGACGAGGGCGACGGAGGCGGCGGCGCGGGCCGGGCCGCTGCGGCCGGTGGACTTGAGGAAGACCTGGGGGGCGTGCAGCAGCGGGACCCGCACCCAGGTGAGGAGTTCGCCGGGCCGCAGCGGGTCGAGGCCGGTGAGCAGGTGGCTGATCGGGACGTCGCGGACGGCGCCGGCCCGGGCCAGCGTGGCGGTGGCCTCCAGGGCGGCGAGCACCGGCAGGGTGTCGCCGGCCGGGTCGGCGGTGGCGATGTTGCCGCCGAGGGTGCCGACGTTGCGCACCTGCGGGGGTCCGGCGGTGCGGGCGGCGTCGGCGAGGGCGGGGATGAGGGCGGCGAAGTCGGGGCGGTCCATCCGGGCATGGGTGAGCCCGGCGCCGAGGACCGCGGTGCCGCCGTCCTCGTAGCGCCAGCCGCGCAGTTCGGTGATCCGGCCCAGTCCGATCAGCGCGGCGGGCCGCAGCCGCCCGGCGTTGACCGCCTCCATCAGGTCGGTGGCGCCCGCCACCGGCACCGCCCCGGAGGTGGCGGCCAGTGCTTCGACCGCCTCGTCGACCGAGGCCGGCAACATGATCGTCCGGTTCACCAGGTTCCCACCGTGCTCCATTTGCAGTGCTGCCTGCCGCCCGTAGGGTACGGGCGATCGGTGCGGGTTGGGCAACTCTGGCACACAAAGACCGCTGATCATTTCCCGGGCGGCGGACAGGTCCGAACAACTCGGGACAACTCCGGGCAGCCCCGCGATCGAGTCGTGTCCGAGGTGATCGGTTCCTCACCTGGTCATGACGTGCGGGGCGGGCCCGGAGTTCCTCGGCGCTGACTCTGCGTCACCGCCGTCCCGGCCCGGGGGTCACGGCGCGGTGCCCTCGCCGGACGGTCCGGGCTTCCCGGCCAGCGGGCGGCCGACGATGCCGGGCTTGCGCTGCCAGGGGCGCGGGCCGTCCGGGTGGCGGTACTCGACGCCGAGGGCCTCCAGCCGCAGGTAGTGGGTGGCCATCCGGCGCTCGAAGCCGGCCCAGTCGCGGGCCGCCGGGTCGCGCGGGAGGTCGGACCAGGCGACCTCGGCGAGCGCGGCGAGCCGCGGGAACGCCTTGTAGTCGACGTCCCGGCCGCTGTACATGAACTCGGTCCACAGGTTGGCCTGGGTGCCGATGACGTGCGCGGCGGCGGCCTCGTCGAGCTGCGGCGGGACGGGCTCGAAGCGGTAGACGTCCTCCAGGGTGCGCACCCAGCCGACCGGGATCGGCTCGTCGTCGCCGTCGGCCTGCCGGTGGTCGAGGTAGACGTGCTGCTCGGGGCACATCACCACGTCGTGCCCGGCGTTGGCGGCGGCGATCCCGCCGTCGTAGCCGCGCCAGGAGGAGACCGCGGCGCCGGGGGCGAGGCCGCCCTCCAGGATCTCGTCCCAGCCGATCAGCCGGCGGCCGCGGGCGGCCAGCCAGCCGTCGAAGTGCCGGATGACGTGGCTCTGCAGCTCGAACTCGTCCTTCAGGCCGAGTTCGGCGATCCGGGCCTGGGCGGCCGGGGACTGCTTCCACTGGTCCTTGGGGCACTCGTCGCCGCCGAGGTGCACGAAGGTGGAGGGGAAGACCTCCAGCAGCTCCTCCAGCACGTGCTCGTAGAAGCGCAGGGTCGCCTCGGAGGGGTTCAGGATGTTCTCGCTGACGCCCCAGTCGGTCCAGGTGCCGAGCGCGGCGGTGTCGACCACGTCGGTGTTGCCGAGCTCGGGGTAGGCGGCGACGGCGGCCTGGTTGTGGCCGGGCAGGTCGATCTCGGGGACGACGGTGACGCCCCGGGCGGCCGCGTAGGCGACGATCTCGCGCAGGTCGTCCTGGGTGTAGTAGCCGCCGTGCGGCTGGTCGTCGCGCCGGTTGCCGGCCCGGTAGCCGACCATCGAGCGCTCGCGCCAGCCGCCGACCTCGGTGAGCCTCGGGTAGCGCTTGACCTCGAACCGCCAGCCCTGGTCGTCGGTCAGGTGGAAGTGCAGGACGTTGAGCTTGTGCGCGGCGAGCTGGTCGACGAAGCGCAGCACCCCGGCCTTGGGCATGAAGTGCCGGGAGACGTCCAGCATGGCGCCGCGCCAGCCGAACCGGGGCGCGTCGCGGATCTCCACCGCGGGCACCGTCCAGCTCGCGCCGGGCAGCGGGGCGGTGCGGTACGCGGCGGGGCCGAGCAGCTGGCGCAGGGTCTGCACGGCGTGGCCGAGGCCGGCGGGGCCGCCGGCGGTGAGCCGGACGGACTCCGCGTCGGCGCTCAGCCGGTACTCCTCGGCGCCGAGCGCCGGGTCGAGGTCGAGCCGCAGGTCGCCGTCCTGCCCGGCCGGGGCCGGGTCGAGGTCGAAGCCGGTGGCGGCGGAGAGCTCGGCGCGCAGCCGGCGGGCGGCGGCCGCAGTGCCGGGGGCGGCGGCGATCCGGGAGCCGGCGTGCAGGACGAAGGGCGGGGCGTCGGGGCCGGCCTGGACGTGCGACGGGGCAGGGATGAGGTCCATGTGCCCCATCCTGCCCCGGGCCCCCGCGATTGGCATAGACCAGTCGTCGGGGTGTTTCCGCAGGTCGTTCGCGGTCAGTCCTTCTTGTCGTCCCCGTCCGGGTTGTTCAGCCCGTCGAAGATCTCCTTGCACATCGGGCAGACCGGGTACTTCTTCGGGTCGCGCCCGGGCACCCAGACCTTGCCGCACAGCGCCACCACGGGGGACCCGGAGAGCGCGCTCTCCATGATCTTGTCCTTCTGGACGTAGTGGGCGAAGCGCTCGTGGTCGCCGTCCCCGTGCGAAGTCTGCGGGACGGGCTCGACCAGGGTGCCGGTGCCGAGGCCGCGCTCGGGCTCAAGAGTGCTCATAGGTGACAAGTCTATGGCGGCTCCCCGGAAGCGGGCCACCACTCGGCGGCGTCCCGTCGCGCTCCCCGCTCAGTTCAGCAGCGGGTCGTCGGGGTAGGTGGCGAGCATCGCCAGCGGGCCGCGCTGGCGGCGCAGCACCTCGCGCCAGAGCCGGTCGGGCTGGGCGCAGGAGAGGTCGCCTGCCTCGCAGTCGACCAGGTGCCAGGCGCCCTCGGCGATCTCGTCCTCCAGTTGGCCGGGCGACCAGCCCGAGTAGCCGGCGAACACCCGCATCCCGCCGAGCACCCCGGCCAGCACCTCGGGCGGCGCCTCCAGGTCGACCAGGCCGATCGCGCCGTGCACCCGGCGCCAGCCGAGCGGCGCGGCGTGGTGGTCCTCGCCGGGGACGACGGCGACCGCCAGCGCGGAGTCCAGCGCCACCGGGCCGCCCTGGAACAGCACCGCGGGGTGGCCGGCCAGCGGCGCCCAGCCGTCCAGCACTGCGGCGACGTCGACCGGCGTGGGCCGGTTGAGGACGACGCCGAGCGCGCCCTGGGCGTCGTGGTCGAGCAGCAGGACGACCGCCCTGGCGAAGTTCGGGTCCGTCAGCACGGGCGTCGCCACCAGCAGGCGCCCGGTGAGCGAGGGGGCCGCTTCCATGTCTGCCATCATGCCCCGTACCGCCCCTCCCGGCCCACCCGCCGGAGCGCCCGGAGCGCCACCCGGACGGCCCAGTGGCGGTGCCGTGCCGCCTCCCCTACAGCATGATCACCATTAGGGCACACCGGAACCAATCGCCCACCCCCTACCATCTAGTGGTGGTGAAGGGCCCTTCCCCCGACTCTGCAGCCGAAAACCTCCTGCGCACCCGGATTGCGAGAACGATGACCGACGACGTCCTGCTGGTCCACGGCGGAAACCCGCTCGAAGGCGAGATCCAGATCCGCGGCGCCAAGAACCTGGTCCCCAAGGCCATGGTCGCCGCGCTGCTCGGCCAGGGCCCCAGCAGACTGCGCAACGTCCCGGACATCCGGGACGTCAAGGTCGTCCGCGGCCTGCTGCAGCTGCACGGGGTCACCGTCCGCACCGGCGACGAGGACGGCGAGCTGATCCTCGACCCGTCGCACGTGGAGTCGGCGAACGTCGCCGACATCGACGCGCACGCCGGCTCCTCGCGGATCCCGATCCTGTTCTGCGGCCCGCTGCTGCACCGCCTCGGCCACGCGTTCATCCCGGGCCTGGGCGGCTGCGACATCGGCGGCCGCCCGGTCGACTTCCACTTCGAGGTGCTGCGCCAGTTCGGCGCGACCATCGAGAAGCACCCGCAGGGCACCTACCTGGTCGCCACCCAGCGGCTGCGCGGCACCAAGATCGAGCTGCCGTACCCGTCGGTCGGCGCGACCGAGCAGGTGCTGCTGACCGCGGTGCTCGCCGAGGGCGTCACCGAGCTGCGCAACGCCGCGATCGAGCCGGAGATCGTCGACCTGATCTGCGTGCTGCAGAAGATGGGCGCGATCATCTCGCTGGGCACCGACCGCACCATCCTGGTCACCGGCGTGGACGAGCTCGACGGCTACACCCACCGGGCGCTGCCGGACCGCCTGGAGGCGGCCTCCTGGGCGTGCGCGGCGCTGGCCACCAAGGGCGACATCTACGTCCGGGGCGCCGAGCAGATCCCGATGATGACCTTCCTGAACACCTTCCGGAAGGTCGGCGGCGCCTACGAGATCGACGACGAGGGCATCCGGTTCTGGCACCCGGGCGGCGAGCTCAAGGCGATCGCCCTGGAGACCGACGTGCACCCGGGCTTCCAGACCGACTGGCAGCAGCCGCTGGTGGTGGCCCTGACCCAGGCCACCGGCCTGTCCATCGTGCACGAGACGGTGTACGAGTCGCGGCTGGGCTTCACCGGCGCGCTGAACCAGATGGGCGCGCACATCCAGCTGTACAGCGAGTGCCTGGGCGGCACCCCGTGCCGGTTCGGGGCGCGCAACTTCATGCACTCCGCGGTGGTCTCCGGCCCGTCCAAGCTGGTCGGCGGCGAGCTGGTCATCCCCGACCTGCGCGGCGGCTTCTCGTACCTGATCGCGGCGCTGGCGGCCGAGGGCACCTCGACGGTGCACGGCATCGACCTGATCAACCGCGGCTACGAGAACTTCATGGACAAGCTGCGCGACCTGGGCGCGCACATCGAGCTGCCGGCCGCGGCCGAGGTGGCCGAGGTCCAGCTGACCGCCTGAGCGGCCGAGGGACGCGAAAAAGCCGGTGGCCGGCTCCCCCGCGGGGGAGCCGGCCACCGGCGCGTTCAGCGGCGGGGGGTCACTTGCCCTTCGCGGCTTCCTTCAGCTTCGAGCCGGCGCTCACCTTGACGCTGAAGCCCTCGGCGATCTGGATCGGCTCGCCGGTCTGCGGGTTGCGGGCGGTGCGGGCGGCGCGCAGGGTGCGCTCGAAGGTCAGGAAACCGGGGATGGTGACCTTCTCGTCGCCCTTGGCGACGACCTCGCCGGTGATCTCGGCGAAGGCGGCCAGCACGGCGTCGGCGTCCTTGCGGGTCACCTCGGCGCGCTCGGCCAGCGCGGCCACCAGCTCACTGCGGTTCATGTGTACTCCTGTGGTCTGTTGCTCTGCCGTGCGCGGAGGCGTGGCCGGTCCGCGCGACGGTGCTCGTTCAGGCGAGGGGTGGTCAGGGGCCGGGCTCGCACCGCGAAGCGCCGCAAACTGCCCGCCTGGGTACGAATCCTGCCCCGACCGGCACTGAGAAAGCCAATCGGGCACCGGCGTGGTTGACCCGAACAGCGCCCGCCGGACGGAGGTGTGACGCTCCGTCGGCTCCGGGGAGCCCGGAGCGGGCGGCGGCCGGGACGGCACGCCGTGTCGCGATCGGGGGACGTACCGTACTTGTCGGACACGCCTCCCCGTCGCAGGGCTACCGTACGCCCTGGCACCGACAAGCCCAAACACGCCCCTTGCCCTTGTGTCGCAAGGCTTCCGGCGCCCCCGCGCGCGGCGGGGGCGCCGGAGCGGCGCGACTCAGAGCCGAACGGCCGGGAAAGCGCCGGTGTCGAGGGTGCCGACGATGCCCCGGGTGGGGGTCTCCGGGCCCGCCTCGGCGCCGCCGCGGGCCGCCACGGCGGCCTCCCGGACGGCGGCCGCGACGGTCTTGGCCACGTTCGGGTGGAAGACGCTGGGGATGATGTAGTTCGGGTTGAGCTCGTCGTCGGTGACGGTGGTGGCCAGCGCCCGGGCGGCGGCCAGCATCATCTCGGTGTCCACGCTGGCGCTCTGCGCGTCCAGCAGGCCGCGGAAGACGCCGGGGAAGACCAGCACGTTGTTGATCTGGTTCGGGAAGTCGCTGCGGCCGGTGGCGACCACCGCGGCGGTCTGCCGGGCCACCGCCGGGTCGACCTCCGGGTCGGGGTTGGCCAGCGCGAAGACGACCGCGTCCTTGGCCATGGTCGCCAGGTCGTCGCCGTCCAGCACGTTCGGGGCGGAGACGCCGATGAACACGTCGGCGTCGGCCACCGCCTCCTTGAGGGTGCCGGTGCGGCCGGAGCGGTTGGTGTTCTCGGCGATCCAGCGCAGGCTGTCGTTGAGGTCGTCGCGGCCCTCGTGGACCACGCCGCGGACGTCCGCCACGGTGGCGTGCGAGACGCCGGCCGCCATCAGCAGCTTGAGGATCGCGGTGCCCGCGGCGCCGGCGCCGCTCATCACCACCCGGATCTCGCCGATCTCCTTGCCGACCACCTTCAGCGCGTTGGTCAGCGCGGCCAGCACCACGATCGCGGTGCCGTGCTGGTCGTCGTGGAACACCGGGATGTCCAGCGCCTCGCGCAGCCGGGCCTCGATCTCGAAGCAGCGCGGAGCGGAGATGTCCTCCAGGTTGATGCCGGCGAAGCCCGGCGCGATCGCCTTCACGATCGCCACGATCTCGTCGGCGTCCTGGGTGTCCAGGCAGAGCGGCCAGGCGTCGATGCCCGCGAACCGCTTGAACAGCGCCGCCTTGCCCTCCATCACCGGCAGCGCGGCCTTCGGGCCGATGTTGCCCAGGCCGAGCACCGCGGAGCCGTCGGTGACCACCGCGACGCTGTTGCGCTTGATGGTCAGCCGGCGGGCGTCGTCCGGGTTCTCGGCGATCGCCATGCAGACCCGGGCCACGCCGGGGGTGTAGATCATGCTCAGGTCGTCGCGGTTGCGGATCGGCAGCTTCGAGGACATCTCGATCTTGCCGCCGAGGTGCATCAGGAAGGTGCGGTCGGAGACCTTGCCGATGCTCACGCCGTCGATGGTGCGGAGCTTCTCGACGATCTCCTCGCCGTGCGCCACCGAGGACGCGGCCACCGTGACGTCGATCCGCAGCGCCTCCAGGCCGGAGGCCGTGACGTCGAGACCGGTGACCGAACCGCCGGAGGACTCCACCGCGGTGGTGATCGAGCTCACGGCGTTGCCGGTGGCCGGGACCTCCAACCGGACCGTGATCGAGTTCGAGACACTGGGCACCGTCGCCATCGACGTCCTTCTTCCTGAATCAACAAAGTGTTGAAGTTCCATGCCGCTCGGCATGCTAGACCTCGATGGTCGCACCGACCAAGGGGTTGCCAGAAATAACGTGCTTTGAGTGTGCGGACCCCACAAACCGGCCGGTCCGGAGCCGGACCTCCTTGCCCGTCGGCGAGGATGCGTTACATTGGAACGGCACCGGCTCGATCCAAGCCCCCGGGCCCAACCTTCGTCCCTTCGAGGGACCACTTGCCGCGAGGCGAGCATGGCGGGTCGGTGTACTACGTGACGAAGGCCCCCCACCCTGACGGGCGGGGGGCCTTCGGTCTGCCCGGCTACTTCAGCAGCGCGGGGACGCCCGCCGCGTCCGGCAGGTCGTCCGGGCCGGAGAGCACGGTCAGCCGCTGGGTGGCCCGGGTCAGCGCCACGTACAGCACCCGCAGGCCCGCCTCCGACTCGCCCGCGATGCCGGTCGGGTCGGCGACCACCGTCGCGTCGTACTCCAGGCCCTTCGCCTCCAGGCTGCCCAGCGCCACCACCCGCTCGCCCAGGCCGGCCGTCCAGCCGGCCGCCTCGGCCCGGCGGTCCATCGGGACCACCACCGCGACGGTGCCGTCCACCTCGCCCAGCAGCCGCTCCAGCTCGGCCCGGGCGGCCGCGGCGAACGCCGCCGGGTCCGGCTCGCGGACCGCGGCGAACCGCGGGTGCGCGCCGGTCGAGCGGACCGCGCTCGGCGACGGGGTGCCCGGGGCGGCCAGCTCCAGCACCTTCGCCGCCACCTCGGCGATCTCCGCCGGGTTGCGGTAGTTCACGGTCAGCGTGTGCCGGCGGCGCGGCTTGCCCGCCAGCACCTCGTCCATCGCCGCCTGCGCCTCCGCCGGGAACGGCCAGGACGACTGCGCCGGGTCGCCGACGATCGTCCAGGTCGCCATCCGGGAGCGGCGGCCGATCATCCGCCACTGCATCGGGGTGAGGTCCTGCGCCTCGTCGACGATCACGTGCGCGTACTCGCGCCGCTCCTCCGCGACCCGCTCGCGCTCGCGCTGCCGGTACGCCCGCTCGCCGTACGTGGTGACCTCGTCCAGGCCGGTCAGCAGGTCGACCGCGTCGACCTCGCGGACCTTCGAGCGGGCCGGCTCGCCGAGCAGCACCTGCAGCTCGTCGAGCAGCGCCACGTCGTGCGCCGACAGGCCGCCCGCGCCGCGCTCGTCCAGGTGCCGCCAGGAGGCGGCGAGCAGCCGGGCCTCCTCCGGGGTGACCGCGCGGCGGGCGATCCGGTTGGTGTGCCGGTGCTGCCGGAGGGTGGCCAGCACCCGGCGCGGGGTGACGGCGGGCCACCAGGCGTCCAGGAAGTCCAGGAACGGCGCCTCGTCGGACACGTACTCGTCGAAGGACTCGCGCTCCTCCTGGCGCTGCTCGCGCTCCGCGTACGTGCCCGGCTTCGGCAGGTCGCGGACCGCCTCCGACCAGAGCGCGTCCAGCAGCAGCCGGCGGGCCCGCGGGCGCAGCAGGTTCAGCGGCGTGCCGCCGCCGCCCACCACGTTGCCGCGGACGGCCTTCAGCCGGCCCGCGTCCAGCCGCAGCGCCCGGCCGCGGGCGAAGACCCGCAGCTCGGTCGGCGCGCCCAGCTCCAGGGCCGCCCGAGCGGCCCGGCGCAGCAGCTGGACCATCCGCGCCGAGCCCTTGATCCGGGACACCTCGGGGCTGTCGTAGCGGGACGCCTCGACCCCGTCGACCAGGCTGCCGACCGCGCGGATCGCCACCTGGCCCTCCTCGCCCAGCGCGGGCAGCACGCCCTCGGTGTACGAGACCAGCAGCGCGGTCGGGCTGACCACCAGGATGCCCCCGGCGTACCGGCGGCGGTCCTGGTAGAGCAGGAACGCGGCCCGGTGCAGGGCGACGGCGGTCTTGCCGGTGCCCGGCCCGCCGGTGACCAGGGTGGCGCCCGCGGCGGCGGCCCGGATCACCTCGTCCTGCTCGCGCTGGATCGACGAGACGATGTCGCGCATCGAGTGGCCGCGGGCCCGGCCGAGCGTCGCCATCAGGGCGCCGTCGCCGACCACCGGCAGCTCCTCGCCGCCGAGCACCGGGGTCAGGTCGGGGCGCAGCAGGTCGTCCTCGACGCCGATCACCTTCCGCCCCTTGGAGCGGATCACCCGGCGCCGGAGCACCCGGCCGGGCTCCAGCGGCGTCGCCCGGTAGAACGGCGCGGCCGCCGGGGCCCGCCAGTCGATCACCAGCGGACCGAACTCGGCGTCCAGCACGCCGAGCCGCCCGATGTGCAGGCTCTCGGCGACCACCGGGTCGGCCGGGTCCATCGGCGTCTGGGACGGGATCCCGTGCTCCTCGGGCGCGTCGGCCCGCTGGAGGTCGATCCGGCCGAACAGGAAGTCCTCGAACTCGTTGTTCAGCCGCTGCAGGTGCGCGCCGGCGCGGTAGACCTGCGCGTCCCGCTCGGCGAGCGCGCCGGGGGTGCCGACCTGCACCCGCTTCGCGGCGTCCTCCAGGATGTACTCCGCCTCGGCCAGTTTCTCCTCCAACCGCCGGTAGACGGTGTCGAGGTGGCACTGCTCGCCCGCGATCTCGCGGTCGCGGACAGTGTCGGATCGGTGCTCGGCGGAACCGTGCGCGCCCAAGGAGCCCCCAAAGGTGCGGAGAAAAAGGCGGACGGAAGATCTTACAGGGAACCGGACACCTCTTCGGAACCCGGGGAGCGGATCCGGCCGCCCGGGCCCGCCCTCAGTGGTCGAGCGTCAGCCGGTACCCCCGCTTGACGACGGTGGTGATCAGCCGCGGTGCGCCCAGTGCCTGGCGCAGCCGGGCCATCGCGGTCTCGACGGCGTGCTCGTCGTCGCCGCTGCCCGGCAGCGCGCGGAGCAGGTCGGCGCGCGGCACGACCCAGCCGGGGTGGCGGGCCAGGGTGCGCAGCAGCGCCATGCCGGCCGGCGGGACGGGGCGCAGCCGGCCGTCGACCAGGGCGGCCTGGCCGCGCAGTTCGAGGGTGTGCCCGGCCACCGGCAGGCGGCGGGCGCGGGCGGGGAGGGCGGCGGTGAGGGTCTGCACCATCGCGCCCAGCCGCATCCGCTCGGGCCAGACGGTGGGGACGTCGAGCGCGTCGAGCGGGGCGGAGGTGACCGGGCCGACGCAGACCGCGAGGACGTCGCGGCGCAGGGCGTGCAGCAGCTCCCCGGTGCGGCCGCGCCGGGCGGCCCGGTCGAGCAGGCTGATCGCGGCGGGCGCGGAGGTGAAGGTGACGGCGTCGAGCGCGCCGGCGCAGGTCGCGTCGAGCAGCCGGTCGAGCGGGCCGAGGTCGGCGGGCGGGAGCCAGCGGTAGACCGGGACCTCGACGACGTCGGCGCCGGCGGTGCGCAGCGACTCGACGAAGCCGGGCAGCGGGGCGCCGTGCAGCTGGACGGCGATCCGCAGGCCGTCGACGCCCTCCTCCAGGAGGTGGGAGAGCACCTCGGCGGAGGACTCGGTCGCGGCGGAGTAGGACTCGCGCAGCCCGGCGGCCCGGATCGCGCCCTTGGCCTTGGGGCCGCGGGCGAGCACCGAGGCGCGGCCGAGGGCGGCGCGCAGGCCGTCGCCGAGGTCCCAGCCGTCGGCGGCCTCCAGCCAGCCGCGGAAGCCGATGCCGGTGGTGGCGACGGCGAGGTCGGGCGGGTCGGCGATCAGGGCGCGGGTGGCGCCGTGCAGGTCGGTGTCGTCCGCGAGCGGGACGATCCGCAGCGCGGGCGCGCGCAGCACGCCGGCGCCGCGGCGCTGCAGCAGGGCGGCGAGCTCCTCGGCGCGGCGGGCGGCGGTGACGCCGATGGTCCAGCCGGCGAGCGGGCCGGTCTCGGCGGGCTCGGGTTCGGCGGGCTCGGGTTCGTCCTGCGGGCGTCGGGTCGGGTCGGCCATCCGGTGTCGTCCTTAGGTGCGCCGCCCCCGGGCGTCCTGGCTGGGGACGGGGGCGGCGGTGGGTCGGGTGGGTGGGTGGTCAATCCTGGCCGCTCGCGGTGTCACCCCCGGGTCGCCCGGATTACCGGCGCGTTTCCGCCGCTGGTCACGGGCGCCCGGGGGTGTGACGGTGGTTCAGACCTGCGCGAGGGCGGGGGTGTCGGCGGTGTCGGCGGCGCCGGCCGGGCGGCGGAGGTAGACGGCCCAGGTGAGGGCGGAGCAGACGGCGTAGGCGGCCAGGAAGGAGACGAAGGCGGGGGTGCCGGACTTGGCGACCAGGAAGGACTCGCGGAAGGCGAGGTTGATGAAGAGCCCGCCGAGGGCGCCGACCGCGCCGATCACGCCGATCGCGGCGCCGGACATCCGGCGGGACCAGGCGGCGGCCTCCTCGGCGGTGGCGCCGGCCGCGATCCGGTCCTGGGCCTTGGCGTCGAAGATGCCGGGAATCATCTTGTAGGTGGAGCCGTTGCCGAGCCCGGCGAGGGCGAACAGGGCGACGAAGCCGGTCAGGAAGACCGGCAGCGAGCGGATCGACGAGGCGTAGGTGACCACGCTCGCGGCGGCGGCCATCGCGGCGAAGTTCCACAGCGTGATCCGGGCGCCGCCGAACCGGTCGGCGAGCTTCCCGCCGAGCGGGCGGACCACCGAGCCCAGCAGCGGGCCGAGGAAGGTCAGCTGGGCGGCCTGCAGCGGGGTGCGGCCGAACTGGTTCTGCAGCACCAGGCCGAAGGCGAACGAGAAGCCGATGAAGGAGCCGAAGGTGCCGACGTACAGCACCGACATCAGCCAGGTGTGCTTCTCCCGGGCCACGGCGGCGAGCGAGCCGGTGTCGGCCCTGACCGGGGCCAGGTTGTCCATGAACAGGGCGGCGCACGCCGCCGCGACCACGATCAGCGGCAGGTAGACGGCCAGCACCAGCCGGGGGTGCCCGGCCCCGGCCCCGGCGATCACGCCGAGCGCGACCAGCTGGATCACCGGCACCCCGATGTTGCCGCCGCCGGCGTTCAGGCCCAGCGCCCAGCCCTTGTGCCGGGCCGGGTAGAAGGCGTTGATGTTGGTCATCGAGGAGGCGAAGTTGCCGCCGCCGAGCCCGGTGAGCGCCGCGACCAGCATGAAGGCGGTGTACGAGGTGCCGGGGCGCATGACGTACGCGGCGGCGAGCGCCGGGAGGATCAGCAGCAGCGCGGAGACGACCGTCCAGTTCCGGCCGCCGAACCGGGCCACCGCGACGGTGTAGGGGATCCGGACGAAGGAGCCGACCAGGGTGGGCATCGCGACCAGGAAGAACTTGCCCGCCGGGTCGATGCCGTACTCCTTGCCCATGAAGAGCACCATCACCGACCACAGGCTCCAGATCGAGAAGCCGATGTGCTCGGAGAGCACCGAGAAGGCGAGGTTGCGCCGGGCGACCCGGCGGCCGGTGGCCTCCCAGAAGGCGGGGTCCTCCGGGTCCCACTGCTGGATCCAGCGACCGCCGGTCCTGCCGTTGGTGGTGGTGCCGTCCATGGAACGCTCCTTCGAGTGCGGGTGTCCGAGACCCTGTGCCGCTGACGCTAGGAGTCCACGATTTCGGGTTCGTTGTGCGGTGTGAAGGGCGCGGAACCGTCCTCTCACCCGCCGGACGGCCGGAGTGTGAGGGCCCGGGAACGCACGAGAGCCGCCCTCCGGAGCGGAGGGCGGCTCTGCGATGCACATGGGGTGGTGGAGATGCCGGGAATCGAACCCGGGTCCAGTGAAGTGGATTCAGGACTTCTCCGAGCGCAGTCCGCTGTGATTTTCTCGGCCCTGGCAGTCACGCGGACAAGCCGCCAACAGGCCCAGCCACTGTTTGGTTTCCCCGCCACCCCCGTGGCCCGGGTGGAAGGTTGAGTTCCCTAGATTATGCCAGGATCCGGGTCGGGAACGCCCCGGGCTGACACCCATTCACTTTCGCAGACTAGGCAGCGAGAGCGAACTGCTGGGAATCGCGCTTAGAGTTGGCGATTATTTTTTTGCGACAGGTGGTTTACGAGATCATTGCCGCGTTCCTCGGCTCGCTTCTCCTGTTTCGACTGTCACTGTCGAAACCGATCATCCCCATGTTGATTTGACAAACAGCACCGGCGAGGGCGACCCCTCTCCGGGTGGTGCGCTGCCATAGTACTCAACCCGCGCGTCAAGGGTCCAGCGCATTAAGCGGCGGCGGCCCCCGGGTGCCGGATCAGCCCTGGCCGGAGCGGCGCCGGGCGGCGGCCACCGCGCGGTCCGACTCGCGGCGGTCCTGGCGCTCCCGCAGGGTCTGCCGCTTGTCGTACAGCTTCTTGCCGACGGCGAGGGCGAGTTCGAGCTTGGCGCGGCCGTCCTTGAAGTACAGGGACAGCGGGACCAGCGTGTGGCCGGTCTCCTTCACCTTGGACTCGATCTTGCGGATCTCCATCTTGTGCAGCAGCAGCTTGCGCTTGCGCCGCGCCGAGTGGTTGGTCCAGGTGCCCTGGGCGTACTCGGGGATGAAGACGTTGTCGATCCAGGCCTCACCGCCCTGGACGTACGCGTAGCCGTCGACCAGGTTGGCCCGGCCCTCGCGGAGCGACTTGACCTCGGTACCGGTGAGCACCATCCCGCACTCGTAGGTGTCGAGGATCGTGTACTCGTGCCGCGCCTTCTTGTTCTGCGCGACCAGCTTCTTGCCCGTTTCCTTTGCCATAGCCCGGCCATTCTCGCACCTCGGCGGCGGCCGCGGCAGCCCCTTTACCGCGCGGCGGGCGCGGCCGGGGTGGCGGCCGGGGCGGCGGCCGGGGCGGCGGGGGCGCTCAGGCCCTCCAGCACCCGCAGGGCGAGCGCCCCCGGGTCCTCGCCGGCGGCCGGCACGTCGGGCTGGAAGCCGGTGCCGTCCGGGGAGCGGCCGGCCGGGGTCTGGTAGCGGCCGACGGTGAGTTCCAGCACCGAGCCGTCGGCGAGCCGGCTGGGCTGCTGGACGGTGCCCTTGCCGAAGGTGCGGCTGCCGACCAGGACGGCCCGGCTGCGGTCCTGGAGCGCGCCGGCCAGCAGTTCGGCGGCGCTCATCGTGCCGCCGTCGACCAGCACCACCAGCGGGACGGCGGTGTCGCCGCCCGGGGCGGCGTCGAGCCGGCGGTGCTCGCCGCGCTCCTGGTAGCTGGCCACCGGCCCGCCGTCGAGGAACACCGAGGCGGTGGCGACGGCCTCGGCGACCAGGCCGCCGGAGTTGCCGCGCAGGTCGAGCACCACGCCCCGGGCGCCGGCCGCGGCGGCCCGCACCTGGTCGGCGACGCCCTCGGTGAAGGCGTGCACGGCGATCCGGGCGACCCCGGGAGCCGGGCGGTCGGACTCGACCTCGCGGGCGGCCAGTTCGGTCCGGGTGAGGGTGAGCTGGCGCACCGGCCCCGCCTCGTCCCGGACGCCCACGGCGACCGCGCTGCCGGCCGGTCCGCCGCGCAGCCGGGAGACCAGTTCGGTGACCGGCAGCTGCTCGGCGGGCGTCCCGTCGACGCTGACCAGCCGCTCGCCGGGGGCGATGCCGGCCCGGGCGGCGGGCGAGCCGGGCAGCACCTCGGCGACCGTGGTGGGCCCGCCGGCCTCCCGGTCCACGCTCAGCCCGACGCCCGCGTACCGGCCGCCGGTGAGGTCCGCGTACTGCTGCGGGCTCAGGTAGGCCGCCCAGCGGTCGCCGCTGCTGCCGACCAGCTGCCGGGCCTGCTGCGGGGTGAGGTCGGCGCCGGCCGGGTCGGGGCCGAGCGGGTGGGCGTCGGACGACGAAGGGGCCCGGGGGGAGCCTTCCGGCTCTCCCCAGGCCCCCGAGGCCGCTCCGGCGAACAGCACCGCGCCGAACACCAGCCCGAGCGTCATCCCCTGGCGTACCCGCGGTGCTGTCGGCATGCCCGCGAGTCTAGGCGGGCGGGCGCGCCGTCCGGTAGCACCGACGGCGCGTCAGACCTTCAGGTACTTGCGGAGGGTGAAGAACGCCGCGATGCCCGCCATCAGCATGCCGACCACGATCAGCAGCGGGATGACCGCCAGCACCGAGGACAGGCCGATGAAGGTGATGAACGCGACCTTCTTCGCCAGCCAGTGCTGGACGAAGAAGTGCCCGCCCAGCAGCAGGCCGGAGGCCAGCGCCGAACCGAGCAGCGCGGCGAACGCCGCCTCCGCGATGAACGGCATCTGCACGTAGAAGTTGGACGCGCCGACCAGCCGCATGATGCCGGTCTCGCGGCGGCGGCTGAACGCGGACACCCGGACGGTGTTGACGATCAGCAGCAGCGCGACGAACAGCATCAGCACCATGATCACGAACGCCGCGGTCTGCAGACCGCGCAGCAGGCCGAACAGGTTCTCCAGGATCTTCCGCTGGTCCTCGACCGACTTGACGCCGGGCTTGCCGGCGAAGGCGCTCTGCACCACGTCGAACTTGGTCGGGTCGTTGAGCTTCACCCGCCAGGACTGCGGCATCGCCTCCGGGCCGACCGCCGCCAGCAGCGGGTTGTCCGGGTTGCTCTGCTTGAAGTGCTGGTACGCCTCGCTGGAGGACTCGAAGGTGTAGGTCTGCACCAGCGCCATCTTCGCCAGGTCGGTCTTCACCTGGGCGACCTGGTCGTCGGTGGCCGCGCCCGCCGCGCACTGCGGCGAGGTGTGGTCCGCCTTGGTGCAGAAGTAGATGCTGACCTCGACCTTGTCGTACCAGTAGTCCTTCATGGAGTTGACCTGGTCGCGGACCAGCAGCGAGGCACCGGCGAGGGCGAGCGAGAGCGCGACGCTGACCACGACGGCGATGGTCATGGTCAGGTTGCGGCGGAGACCGACGCCGATCTCCGACAGGACGAACTGGGCGCGCATGCTTCTCTCTTCTAGCTCTGGTAGCCGTAGACGCCGCGGGCCTGGTCACGGACCAGCAGGCCCTTGTCCAGCTCGATGACGCGCTTGCGCATCTGGTCGACGATGGCCTGGTCGTGAGTCGCCATCAGCACGGTGGTGCCGGTGCGGTTGATCCGGTCGAGCAGCTTCATGATGCCGACCGAGTTCTGCGGGTCGAGGTTGCCGGTGGGCTCGTCGGCGATCAGCAGCATCGGCCGGTTCACGAACGCCCTGGCGATCGCGACGCGCTGCTGCTCACCGCCCGACAGCTCGCCGGGCATCCGCGACTCCTTGCCGCCGAGGCCGACCAGGTCGAGCACCTCGGGCACCACCTTGTTGATGGCGCTCTTCGGCTTGCCGATGACCTCCAGGGCGAACGCCACGTTCTGCCCCACGGTCTTGTTCGGCAGCAGGCGGAAGTCCTGGAAGACGGTACCCAGTTGGCGCCGCATGTGCGGCACCTTCCAGTTGGAGAGCTTGCCCAGGTCCTTGCCCAGCACGTGCACCGCGCCGGTGGACGGGCGCTCCTCGCGCAGGCACAGGCGCAGGAACGTCGACTTGCCCGAACCGGACGAACCGACCAGGAAGACGAACTCGCCCTTCTCGATCTCCAGCGAGACGTTGTCCAGGGCCGGACGGTTCTGCTTGGGATAGGTCTTGGAGACGTTGTCGAATCTGATCACGGCTGCATCACGGGGCCATCCTAGGTGGATCGGAGCCAGTGACCTTACGCGATGCCCTCCCGCACCCGCAGTCGCGATCCGCCTACTGACCGTGGTTTCGTCAGGTGCTGTTCCGGTTCGGACCGGAAATTGCGAGGTACGTCACAGATCGGTAACCCTTCCGCTCCGGGGGCCGCGGGGTACGGAACCTGGCAGAGTGGTAAGCAGTCGGAACCGAATCCGCCTCCGGCGCGTTGGCTGTGCAGCAAGGAGGAGATCGCATGACCTGCGACCAACTGGTGTGTGCCAACTGCAACGGCCGCGTGAGCGACGGCCGCTGCCCGGTGTGCCGCGCCAACCGGGCCCGGCTCCAGCAGGAGCAGCACGGGCCGTTCGCGACGCTCAACCCGGCGGTGCTGCTGGCCCTGCTGTCCGCCGCGGTGTTCACGCTCGCCCTGCTGCTGCGCTGACCCCGAGGACCACGAAGGGCCCCACCGCCGAGGCGGTGGGGCCCTTCACCGTGCGTGATGACGGGGATGACGGGAGTGGTCAGCTCTCGCGCTGCTTGCGCCACCGGATGCCGGCCTCGATGCTGTGCTCGATCTTCATCTCAGCCGGCCTCCTCCTGCGGCGCGGTCAGCTCTCGCGCTGCTTGCGCCACCGGATGCCGGCTTCGATGAAACCGTCGATGTCGCCGTCCAGCACGCCCTGCGGGTTGCCGACCTCGTGCTCGGTGCGCAGGTCCTTGACCATCTGGTACGGGTGCAGGACGTAGGAGCGCATCTGGTTGCCCCAGGACGAGCCGCCGTCCTTGAGGGCGTCCATCGCGGCGCGCTCCTCCTGGCGGCGGCGCTCCAGCAGCTTGGCCTGGAGGACGTTCATCGCCGAGGCCTTGTTCTGGATCTGGGAGCGCTCGTTCTGGCAGGAGACCACGATGCCGGTCGGCAGGTGGGTGATCCGGACGGCGGAGTCGGTGGTGTTGACGCCCTGGCCGCCGGGGCCGGAGGCGCGGTAGACGTCGATCCGCAGGTCGCCCTCGTCGATGTCGACGTGGTCGGAGGTCTCGACGACCGGCAGCACCTCGACGCCCGCGAAGGAGGTCTGCCGGCGGCCCTGGTTGTCGAACGGGGAGATCCGCACCAGGCGGTGGGTGCCCTGCTCGACCGAGAGGGTGCCGTAGGCGTAGGGGCTCTTGACGGTGAAGGTCGCGGACTTGATGCCGGCCTCTTCGGCGTACGAGGTGTCGTAGACCTCGGTCGGGTAGCCGTGCCGCTCGGCCCAGCGCAGGTACATGCGCATCAGCTGCTCGGCGAAGTCGGCGGCGTCGACGCCGCCCGCCTCGGCGCGGATGTTGACCAGGGCCTCGCGGGCGTCGTACTCGCCGGAGAGCAGCGTGCGCACCTCCAGCTCCTCGACGGCCTTCTGGACGGAGACCAGCTCGGCCTCGGCCTCGGTGCGGGTGTCCGCGTCGTCCTCGGCCTCGGCGAGTTCGAACAGGACGCCCAGGTCCTCGACCCGGCCGCGCAGGGTCTCGACCTTGCGCAGCTCGCCCTGGAGGAAGGAGAGCCGGCTGGTGACCTTCTGCGCGTTCGCGACGTCGTCCCACAGGGTGGGGGCGGCTGCCTCCTCCTCCAGGGTCGCGATGTCGGCCCGGATCTTGTCCAGGTCGAGGACTGCCTCGATCGACGACATGGTCGAGTCGAGGTTCTTGAGCTCTTCGGAAGGATCGACGGCTGCCACGCCTCAAGGGTAATGGTTCCGCGGGGGGGCTCGGCTACAGCCTGGGGTGCCAGGGGGCGTGGACGGTCTCGGCGGGCTTCCCGGGGGGCTCGGCGGCGAACGCCGTCCAGGCGGCCGCGGCGCCCGCCAGCAGCAGGACCACGGCGATCAGCACGGCCAGGGTGCGGCGGCGGCGGATCATCTGGGCCCGGGTGCGGCGGTGGCCGGCGGCGGGGCGCTCGCGCTGGGCGCGGGACTCCTCGGCGTAGGAGGCGAGCTCCTGGGCGGAGGGGCGGCGCAGGCTGGTGTGGGTGTCCCGGGTGGAGTCGGGCTGCGGGCCCGGCACCAGCGCGACGGCGGGGCCGCGGCGGCGGCGGTGGGCGCCGCCGGCCGGGGCGTCGGCCTCGGCGTAGACGGCCTCGCCGGGGGTGGGGACCTCCTCGGCGGCGGTCCGCTGCTCGGGGACGGCCAGCGGGCCGAGGCCGGCCAGCTCGGGCAGCAGGGCGCGCAGCCGGGCGGCCAGCTCGGCGGCCCGCAGCCGGGAGGCGGGGGCCTTGGCGAGGCACTCGGAGATGATCCGCCACAGGCCGTCCGGCATCCCCTCGACCGGGGGGACGTTCTCGGTGACGTGCCGGCGCAGCACCGCGCCGGTGTGGCCGCCGCCGAACGGGGTGGCGCCGGTGAGCAGCTCGTACAGCACGGTGGCGGTGGCGTAGATGTCCACGGCGGCGCGCGGCTCCAGGCCCTCGATGATCTCGGGGGCGAGGTAGTCGGGGGTGCCGATGATCCGGGTGGCGCGGGTCCGGCGCGGGGCGTCGACCAGCCGGGCGATGCCGAAGTCGGTGAGCTTGGCGCGCGGGGCGCCGCCGGGGCCGGGCGGGGCGGCGAGGTCGAGCAGGACGTTCTCCGGCTTGACGTCGCGGTGCACGATGCCGGCGGCGTGCGCGGCGGCCAGGCCGTCGGCGACGTCGGCGATCACCGAGGCGGCGAGCAGCGGGCTGAGCACGCCGTCGCGCTCCAGCCGGGTGCGCAGGTCGCTGCCCTGGACGAGGTCCATCACCAGGGCGAGGTCGCTGCCGTCGACCACCATGTCGTGGACGCCGACCACGTGCGGGTGGTCGAGGCCGGTGAGGGCGGCGCGCTCCTGCACGAAGCGGCCGACCAGCACCTGGTCGGCCGCGAGGTCCTCGCGCAGCAGCTTCACCGCGACCGGGCCGTCGGGGCCCTCGCCGAGCCACACGGTGCCGGCCGAGCCGCGGCCGATCACCTGGTGGACGGTGTACCGGCTGCCGATCTTGCGTGCCAATGCTGCTCCGTGGGCTCGTGTAGGTCGGTGCTCGACGAACAACCTACGCGCCCGCGGGGCCCCGGTGGGCCGCCGAGGGCCCCCGGGGAGGTACCGATCCGGTGGAATTTCGCGGGATTGTCGACATAGCGTCAATTCCACCGCCCGGGCGGTCAGGTGTGGCTGGTGACCCAGTCCCGGGCCGAGTCGTACCAGCCGACCACGTTGTCCCAGTAGTGCGGCAGCGGCGTGAAGTTCCACAGCGCCAGGCAGCCCAGCGCCAGCACCACCAGCACCAGCAGGCAGCCCTTCAGGCAGCCCAGGCCGGGGATCCGCATCCGGTTCGGGCTGCGGCGGCGCGGCTCCCGCTCCCGGGGCGCCTCCCGGGCCGGCTCCGGCTCCCGGTACGGCGGCTCCGGCCGGTGCTGCGGCGCGGGCTCGGGACGGCGCTGCGGGGCGCCGTAGCCCTGCGGCTGCCCGCTGTAGGCGGCCGGCGGGGCGGGCTGCGGCGGCTGCTGGGCCTGGTACGGCGGCGGGGCGACCGGCGGGCGGCCGCCCTGGCCCTGGCCCTGCTGGGGGTACTGGCCCTGGCCCGGCTGCGGGTACTGCGGCCGGCCCTGCTGCGGCTGCTGCGGGCGGTAGGGGCCCTGCTGGGGGGCGTAGCGGCCGTCCTGCGGCGGGTACGGGCGGGGCTGCTGCTGGCCGTACTGGCCCTGCCGGCCCTGCTGCGGGTACTGGCCGGCCTGGTAGGGGCGCGGGGCGACCTGCGGCTCGCCGAGCTCGTCCGGCTCGAAGGAGCCGATCCGGGTCTGCGCGTTGCGGTCCCGGGCGGCCCGCAGCTGGGTCTGCCAGGGGTGCGGGCCCTCGGGCTGGGCGGGCGGCTGCTGGCCGGGCGGCTGCTGGGCGGGGGCGCCGGGCGGGACGGAGGGCATCACCCGGGTGCGGTCGGCGGGCGGGCCGGCCGGCGGCTGCGGGCTCATCAGCTGGGTGCGGTCCTCGGCGCCGGGAGCGCCGGGGGTAGCGGGGGCGCCGGTCTGGTGCGCCATCACCTGGGTCGCGGCGGCCGGGTCGTAGCCGACGCCGGCCAGGGTGGCCTCGTGCGGCCCGGCCCCGGGCCCGGCCGCGGCGGCGGTGGCCAGCGCCGGGTCGGGCAGCAGCAGGTCGCCGACGGCCAGCGCGGCGTCCACCGCGGCGGGGGCGGCGTGCACGCCGACGCCGGCCGCGACCACCCGCAGCGCCCGGGCCAGCGAGACGGCGGTGGGGCGCTGGGCCGGGTCCTTGCGCAGGCAGCGCTCGACCACCGTCCAGAGCGGTTCGGGCATGGTGCGGGGGCGCTGCGGCTCCTGGGCGAGGTGCGCCTGGAGGACCGCCAGCGGGTTGTCGCCCTGGAACGGCGGGCGGCCGGTGACCAGTTCGTACAGCATGATGCCGGCGCCGTAGACGTCCACCGCGGCGGTCTGCGGGCGGCCCTCGGCGGACTCGGGGGCGACGTAGACGGGGGTGCCGACGAACTCGTGGGTGCGGGTGATGCCCGGGGAGTCGGCGAGCCGGGCGATGCCGAAGTCGGTGAGCATCGGGTGCATCCGCTCGTCGCCGTCGACCGCGAGGGTGGCCAGCAGCACGTTGGCGGGCTTGAGGTCGCGGTGCACCACGCCGTCGGCGTGGCTGGCGGCCAGCGCGTCGGCGATCTGGGCCATCAGCAGCGCGCCGGCGATCGGCGACAGCGGGCCGGACTCGCGCAGGTAGCGGTACAGGTCGGGGCCGTCGACCAGGTCCATCACCAGGGCGAGCAGCTCGCCCTCGACCACCAGGTCGCGGGTGCGGACGATGTTGGGGTGGGTCAACCGGAGCAGCACGGAGCGCTCGCGCAGGAAGCGCATCACCACGTCCGGGTCGGCGGCCAGTTCCTCGCGCAGCACCTTGACCGCGACCGCCTGCCCGGGGACCAGGCCGGGCACCGCGGCGTCCTCGCGGACCCGGCCGCGCCAGACCGTCCCGGTCGCGCCGCGCCCGAGGCTGTCCTCCAACACGTACTTGCTGCCGACAGGCCGCACCTGTGCACTCCGTTCGGTCACCCGGCGCCCGCTGCCGGGGCCGCGTTCCGGCACTCCCCCGTTCCCGTGAACGGCGCCGGGGCCTGGAGGAGCCCGCCCGGCCGGGCGGGCTCCGGTATTTTCGGCAACTCTAACGGTGCCCGCGCGGGTTTCCGAGGTGTCGCCCGACCGGATCGGGGCGCGGCCGGGCGGGGGCGGACGGCGGGCGCCGGAGGCGTCCTTGACCTGACTGCCCGTCGGATTCACCATGGCGATGATCGCAAGATCGTCAAATCCGGTACCGTGCGCGGACTGTCCGTCCCGAGTGGCAGGATGGCAGGCACCACACGTGTGCAGAAGGGACCCCGGGCGAGATGCAGATCCGGCTCACCGTCCTTCGACCGCGCGGCGGCCCGGCCTCC
Source organism: Kitasatospora setae KM-6054 (assembly GCF_000269985.1). NCBI lineage: Bacteria > Bacillati > Actinomycetota > Actinomycetes > Kitasatosporales > Streptomycetaceae > Kitasatospora > Kitasatospora setae. Next base: position 3,243,298 of record NC_016109.1, read on the forward strand.
CCCGGAAGCTCCGGCGCCACCGACGTCCTGGTCACGGCACCGCCCGGCACCGTGCTCGGCGCCGTCGCCACCGCCCTGGCCGGCGCGGTCGGCGTCCGCGGCGCCCGCTCCGCCACCCACGTCCACCTCTACGACGGAGAACGGCGGCTGGACGAGCAGACCCCGCTCGGCCACCCCCCGCTGGTGGACGGCGCGGTGCTCGCCCTGGGCGAACCCGACCCGGACGCCGAGGGCGGCGACGGGCCGGCCGCCGCCGAGCTGCGCGTGGTCGGCGGGCCCGACGCGGGCGGCGTGCACCGGCTGCACGGCGAGCGGATCCGGATCGGCCGCTCCACCGAGGCCGACGTGCCGCTCGACGACCCCGACGTCTCCCGCCTGCACCTCGCCCTGCACCTGGCCGCCGACGGCCGGGCCACCGTCCGGGACCTCGGCTCCACCAACGGCACCCGGCTGGACGAGCAGTGGCTGCGCGAGGACGCCGCGGACCTCGCCCCCGGCGCCCTGCTGCGGATCGGCGAGTCCACCCTGCAGCTCGCCCCCGCGACGGACCCCGGCATAGCGGCCCGCCCCACCGCGCCCGACGGCGAGGGCCGGATCCGGCTCGCCCCGCGCACCGGCGCCCGCGCCGCCCTCGGCCGCCCCGCCGCGCCCCCGGCCGCCCCCGAGCCCGACCCGCAGCCAGCGGCCGGCCGCGGCGGCCGCTGGCTGCGCCGCGGCAAGGCCGAACCGCCCGCCGACGACCCCGGGCGGCAGCACGACGGCGCCCGGCTCCGGCAGGCCGCCCACCAGCGCGAACGCTGGCCCGACCCGGCCGCCCTGCTGCTCACCGCGCTCGGCACCGGCCCCCGGCTGTGGGAGCGCGGCCCCGACCACCCGGACGCGCTGACCCTCCGGCTCGGCACCGCCGACCTGCCCGGCGGGGCCGGCACCGCCCCCGGCAGCCTGCTGCCCGCCGTCCCGGTCACCGTCGACCTGCAGACCGCCGGCAGCCTCGGCCTGACCGGCCCCCGGCACCGGCTGGCCGGCCTGGCCCGCGCCGTCCTCGCCCAGCTCGCCACCCTGCACCCGCCCAGCGGCCTGGCGCTGGTCGTGGTCGCCGCCGACGCGCCCGCCGGGGACTGGGCCTGGGCCCAGTGGCTGCCGCACCTGCGGCCCGCCCACGGCCAGGGCTGCCGGCTGCTGTTCGGCCTCGGCCCCGAGCAGGCCGAGGCCCGGCTCGCCGAGCTCGCCGCCGCCACCGCGGGCCCGCCCGCCACCGTCGTGCTGGTCGACGGCGACCCCGGCACCGAGGCCGGCCGGCACGCCCTGGGCCTGCTGCTCCGGCAGGGCCCGGCGGCCGGGGTCTTCACCCTCTGCCTGGCCGAGACCCCCGAGGAACTCCCCACCGGCATCGGCGCGCTGGGCCAGGTCACCGGCGAGGTCTCCACCCGGCTCACCCTCGACCGGCCCACCGCCGGCGCCCGCGAGCGCCTCACCGACGTCGCCCTGGACGCGGTCTCCCCCGCCTGGGCCGAGCGGCTCGCCCGCACCCTCGCCCCGCTCGCCGAGGCCGACTCCGCCTCGGCCGCCGGGGCCCCGCCGCGCGGCCCGCTGCCCGAGGCGCTGCGGCTGCTCGACCTGCTGCGCGCCGAGTCGCTCTCCCCCGCCCGGCTCGCCGAGAACTGGCAGTCGCTGCCCGCCGGGGCGGGCGCCGCGGCGGGGCTGCTCGGCACCGCCCGCGGCGCCGACGGCGAGGAGGACTGCGCGGTCGACCTCGCCGAGGACGGCGACCACCTGCTGATCGGCGGCGGCCCCGGCTCCGGCAAGTCCGAGCTGCTGCGCAGCCTGGCGGCCTCGCTGGCGGTCGCCGAGCGCCCCGACCGGCTCGCCCTGATCACCGTCGACGGCGACCACGCGGAGGACGGCGGCCTGGCCGGCTGCGCCGACCTCCCGCACGTCACCGCGCACGTCAACGCCGCCGAGGACCCGCGCGGCGCGCTGCTCGCCGCCGAGCGGATCACCGACGAACTCGCCCACCGCGAGGCCCTGTTCGACGGCCTGACGTTCACCGAGTGGCACACCGGGCGGGCCCTGGCCAAGACCCCGGCGCTGGTCGGCGGCCCCGCCGCCGACCCGGCCGGGCGGGTCCGGGTGGTCGAGCCGCGCCGCTCCCCAGACGCGCCGCCGGCCGACGCCGCGCCGCCCCGGCTGGTCGTCCTGGTCGACGACTACGACGCGCTGCTCGGCCCGGCCTCCCCCGGCGGCCGCCCGCTGGCCCGCGCGCTGGCCTCGGTCGCGGTGCACGGCGCCCGGCTCGGCGTGCACGTGATCGCCACCACCGGCTCGCCCGAGGGCACCGCCGGCACCGAGCTGGACGAGGCGGCCCAGCTGCGGATCGCGCTGCGCACCGAACTGCCCGGCGACTCCGACCTGCTGGTCCACCTGCCGGACGCCGCCGCCCTCCCCGGCGCCACCCCGGGCCGCGGCTACCTCCGCCGGCCGGACGGCGCGGTCACCGCCTTCCAGGGCGCCCGGGTCAGCGGCCGGATCCCCCGCACCGCGACGCTCCGGCCCACCGTCGTCGCCCAGCGCCTGGAGGACCACGGCGCCGCGCCCTCCCCGCGCCCGGTCCGCGAGCTCGGCAACGGCCCCACCGACCTCGCCCTGCTCGCCTCCGCCCTGCGCCGCGCCACCGAGAGCTGAGGGCCGCGCGCCGACGCGCTCGCGGAACGGCCTCGGAACGGCCGAAGGGCCCCGGCGGAGGTTTTTCCGCCGGGGCCCTTCGGTGCGCTCGTCAGCGGCCGTTGCGCAGCAGCGTGCGGATCACGCGCATCGCGACGGAGAGGCTGGAGAGCTCGTACTTGTCCGAACCCCTTATGTCGTCGAGCGTGGTGCGGGCCCGGCTGAGCAGGGTGCCGTTGAGGGCGGCCCAGGCCGAGTAGCGCTCCTCGGGGCTGGAGCCGGCCGGTCCGGCGGCGAGCACGTCGGCGGTGAGGGCGGCGTGCGCGGCGAACAGGTCCTCGCGGATCGCGGCGCGGGCCATCGAGGACCAGCGGTCGGTGCGCGGCAGGTCGATGACCCGGTCGAGCAGGTGGCTGATCTGGAGCCGGTCGCCGAGGTCGTAGTACAGCTCGGCGACCTCCATCACGTCGGTGTCCGAGCGGTCCGCGACGCCGACGATGTCGAGGGTCGGGAACGCGGAGGACAGGCCGGCGATCCGGGTGGCCAGTTCGTCGGGGACGCCGGCCGCGGCCAGCTCCTGGTGGACCGACTCGAACCAGGCCAGGTCCTCGCCGGTGAGCGGCTTGGGCAGCGCGTCCCAGACCTGGTGGACCCGGTCGTGGAAGAACGCGATGGTGTCGGCGATGTCGAGCGGCTGCCGGTTGTTGAGCATCCAGCGGGTGGCGCGCTCGACCAGCCGGCGGGCGTGCAGCCGCATCTTGGTCTGGACCCGGGCGGCGACCCGGTTGTCCAGGCGCTCGACCTGGTCCCAGATCTGTTCCAGGCCGAAGACCGCGCGGGCGGCGGCGTGGGTGCGGGCCACCTCCTCCATGGTCGCGCCGGTCTCCTCGCGGAGCCGGAACGCGAAGGTGCAGCCGCCGCGGTTGATCGTGTCGTTGACGATCAGGGTGGTGATGATCTCGCGGCGCAGCGGGTGGTGGTCGATCTGCTCGGCGAACCGGGCCCGCAGCGCGCTCGGGAAGTACTGGTGGAGCACGTCCCGGAAGTACGGGTCGTCGGGCAGTTCGGTGGCGAGCAGCTCGTCGGCCAGGGTGATCTTGGTGTAGGCGAGCAGCACCGACAGCTCGGGCTGGGAGAGGCCGCGGCCGGCCTGCTGGCGGTCGCGGATCTGCTTCTCGGTGGGCAGGTACTCCAGGGCCCGGTCGAGCCGGCCGTCCGCCTCCAGCCGGTTGATCATGCGGGAGTGCACGTCGACCATGCTGGCGGCCTGGGCGACCGCGTTGGCGAGCACGACGTTCTGCGCGTAGTTGTTGCGCAGCACCAGGTGGCCGACCTCGTCGGTCATCTCGGCGAGCAGGGCGTTGCGCTGCTTGAGCGTCAGGTCGCCGTCGGCGACGACCTGGTTGAGCAGGATCTTGATGTTCACCTCGTGGTCGGAGGTGTCGACGCCGGCCGAGTTGTCGATGGCGTCGGTGTCGATCCAGCCGCCGGCGCCCTGCGGGCCGCCGCTCGCGGCGAACTCGATCCGGCCGAGCTGGGTGCAGCCGAGGTTGCCGCCCTCGCCGATCACCCGGGCCCGGACGTCGCCGCCGTTGACCCGGATCGCGTCGTTGGCCTTGTCGCCGACCTCGGCGTTGGTCTCGGCGGAGGACTTGACGTAGGTGCCGATGCCGCCGTTCCAGAACAGGTCGACGGGGGCCTGCAGGATCGCCTTCATCAGCTCGGCGGGGGTGAGCTTGGCGGCGTCGACGCCGAGCCGCTCGCGGACCTGCGCGGAGAGCTGGATGGACTTGGCGGAGCGCGGGTAGACGCCGCCGCCGGCCGAGATCAGCGACTTGTCGTAGTCGTCCCAGGAGCTGCGCGGCAGGTCGAACAGCCGGCGGCGCTCGGCGAAGGAGGCCGCCGCGTCGGGGTTCGGGTCGAGGAAGATGTGCCGGTGGTCGAACGCGGCGACCAGCCGGATGTGCTCGGAGAGCAGCATGCCGTTGCCGAACACGTCGCCGGACATGTCGCCGATGCCGATGACGGTGAAGTCCTCGGACTGGGTGTCGACGCCGAGTTCGCGGAAGTTGCGCTTGACCGACTCCCAGGCGCCGCGGGCGGTGATGCCCATGCCCTTGTGGTCGTAGCCGGCCGAGCCGCCGGAGGCGAACGCGTCGCCGAGCCAGAAGCCGTACTGCTGGGCGACGCCGTTGGCGATGTCGGAGAAGGTCGCGGTGCCCTTGTCGGCGGCGACCACCAGGTAGGTGTCGTCCTCGTCGTGGCGCACCACGTCGACCGGGTGCACGACCTCGCCGGCCACCAGGTTGTCGGTGATGTCGAGCAGCGCGGAGATGAAGGTCTTGTACGAGGCGATGCCCTCGGCGAGCCAGGCGTCGCGGTCCACCGACGGGTCGGGCAGCTGCTTGGCGACGAAGCCGCCCTTGGCGCCGACCGGCACGATGACGGTGTTCTTGACCATCTGGGCCTTGACCAGGCCGAGGATCTCGGTGCGGAAGTCCTCGCGCCGGTCGGACCAGCGCAGGCCGCCGCGGGCGACCTTGCCGAAGCGCAGGTGGACGCCCTCGACGCTGGGCGAGTACACCCAGATCTCGAAGGCGGGGCGCGGCGCGGGCAGGTCGGGGATGGCCTGGGGGTCGAACTTCATCGACACGTACGAGTGCCGGTGGCCCTCGGCGTCGTGCTGGAAGAAGTTCGTCCGCAGGGTGGCCTTGATCAGGTGCAGGAAGGAGCGCAGGATGCGGTCCTCGTCCAGCGAGACGACCTCGTCGAGGGCGCCGGAGAGCTCTTCGAGGATGCCCTCGGTGAGCTCCTCGCTGCCGGACCGGTGGCTGGGCGAGAGCCGGGCCTCGAACAGGTTGACCAGCAGCCGGGTGGTGTGGGTGTTGTTGCGGAGCGCGTCCTCCATGTAGTCCTGGGAGAACGTGGAGCCCGCCTGCCGCAGGTACTTGGCGTACGCGCGGAGCACGACGGCCTGCCGCCAGGTCAGCTTGGCGGTGAGGACGAGCCCGTTGAAGCCGTCGTTCTCGGCCTCGCCGCGCCAGGTGGCGGAGAAGGTGTCCTGGAAGCGCTCGCGGTCCTCCTCGGTGAGGTCGGTGCCCTCGCGCAACCGGAGGCCGAAGTCGACCACCCAGGCGGTGGAGCCGTCGGTGCGGCGCAGCGCGTACGGGTGCTCGTCGAGGACCTCGACGCCCAGGCGCTGCAGGACGGGCAGCACCTCGGTGAGCGAGATCGGGCCGCCGACCCGGTAGATCTTGAAGCGGCGCTCGTCGTCGCCGGCGCCGACCGGCTGGTACAGGTTCAGCCGGAAGTCGCCCTCGCCGCTGAGCGACTCGATCTGCTTGAGGTCGGCGACGGCGGTGCGCGGCGGGAAGTCGGCGCGGTAGCCGTCGGGGAAGGCGGTGGCGTACTTGTGCGAGAGCTCGGCGGCGCGCTCCTCGCCGAACTCGGTGCCGAGCTGGTCGTTGAAGCCGTCCATCCAGAACCGGGCGGCCTCGGCGAGCCGGTTCTCGATCCGCTCGATGTCGGAGTCGGTGAGCTGCGGCAGCTCGGTGCCGGGGGCGACCCGGATGACGAAGTGCAGGCGGGTGAGGACCGACTCGGTGGCGTACACCGTGTAGTCGATGGTGTCGCCGCCCAGCTCGGTCTTCAGGATCTCGGTGAGGGCGAGCCGGATCCGGGTGGTGTAGCGGTCGCGCGGCAGGTAGACGTACGCCGAGTAGTAGCGGCCGTACTCGTCCTGGCGGAGGAACAGCCGCAGCCGGCGGCGCTCCTGGAGGTACAGGACGCTGGTGGCGATCGACTGGAGCTCGGCGGCGGCGGTCTGGAACATCTCGTCGCGCGGGAAGGTCTCCATGATCTGGAGCAGGTCGCGCCCGTCGTGGCTGTCGCCGGAGAAGCCCGCGCCGGTCATCACCTCCTGCACCTTGCGGCGCACCACCGGGATCCGGGTGACCGACTCGGTGTAGGCGGCGGAGGAGAACAGGCCGAGGAAGCGGCGCTCGCCGACCGGCTCGCCGGCCGCGTCGAACTTCTTCACGCCGACGTAGTCGAGGTAGGCAGTGCGGTGCACGGTGGCCCGGCTGTTGGCCTTGGTGAGGACCAGCAGCTTCTTCTCGTGCGCCTTGGCGCGGACCGGGGCGGAGAGCCGGCCGAACGCCTCGGAGACCGGGTGGTGGTCGGTGTCGTGGCTGAGCGGGTCGGCCCGCAGGACGCCGAGCCCGGTGCCGGCGACGGCCTTGAGCACCTCCTCGCCCTCGTGCTCGACCAGGTCGTACTCGCGGTAGCCGAGGAAGGTGAAGTGGTCGTCGGCCAGCCAGCGCATCAGCTCCCAGGCTTCGCCGACCTCCTGCTCGGGCAGGTGCGCGGGGGGCTCCTCGGCGAGCTCGTCGGCCAGTCGGAGCGCGGAGTCGCGCATCTTCGACCAGTCCTCGACCACCTCGCGGACGTCGCCCAGCACCCGGCGCAGCCCGGCCTCCAGCATCCGCAGGTCCTCGCGGTCGGTCTCGCGGTCGATCTCGATGTGCATCCAGGACTCGACGACGGCGTCGGCCGGCCAGTCGGTGCCGGCGGCCTGCGCGCGGTTGCACGCGTCGACGTCCAGGATCTCCAGCAGCTTGCCGGTGATGTCGCGGCGCACGGCGAGCTGGGGGTGCACGACCAGGTGGATGGCGCGGTCCAGGCGGGTCAGCTCGTTGGTGACCGAGTCGACCAGGAACGGCATGTCGTCGGTGACCACCTCGACCACGGTGTGGCCGCAGGACCAGCCGTTCTCCTCCACGGTCGGGGTGTACACCCGGACCTCGGCGGTGCCCTGCGGGCGCTTGAGGCCCAGCCGGTAGTGGGAGGCCGCGGCCCCGTAGACGTCGACCGGGTCCCGGCTGATCAGGTCCTCGGGGGCGGTGTGGAGGTAGTAGTGGTGCAGGTAGGCGGCCAGAGCACCGTTGCTCAGGCCCTCCCCCGGCGCCGCTCCCCCCACCTGGCTGTTCTCAGCGGCTGCTGCTGCTTTCCTGAGCAGGTCGGCCTTGGCTGCGTCCAGCTTGGTCTGCATGGCTGTTTGGCTCCCGTCGCGCGCCGTTGCGTGACTCGGTGATGACTGTGGGTGCACCGCCGGGCCCCGTCGGCAATCCTCCCGTACACGAGGGGTGAAAAGCGCTCACGGCACGCATGAGTCGCGTTCCGCCCGGGTACGACAGCACGTTTGGCCTGCCTGACCGATAACCGGCGACGCCGTCAGCCTAGCCTGACGAAACGAAGGTGTCAGGGGACACGGAGGAGCAATCCCGCAGGAAGACCGGGTCTTCCTGGACACCTTGTCCAATGCCCCCGGCCTGGGCCGTCCGTCATTCGGGTGACCACTCCATGTGCGGGTGGACGTAGTCGGTCGGCGGGATGAACGTCTCCCGGACCGTCCGGGCGGCGGTCCAGTGCGCCGGGTCCCGGGGCGGCGCCGGGGCCGCGGACGGGTCGCCGTTGACCCGCAGGTCGCCCGTGCCGAACCCGGACCGGGCGACCGCCACCGCGATCGCCCGCCGGTCCCGGGCGAACACCGCGCCGCCGCCGGGGGCCTCCCGGGCGGCCCGCTCCAGCGCCTCCTCCCAGTGACCGTCGCCGTACACCCGCACGGCCAGCACCGGGCCCGGGAGGTCGGCGTACCGCCCGGCCCGCCCGGCGGCGTCCTCCCCGGCCGCGCCGAGCAGCACGGTCGGCCGGACGAACCAGCCGATCGCGTCGTCGTACTGGCCGCCCGCCGCCGCCACCACGCCCGGGTCGGCCTTCGCCCGCTCGATCGCGCCGACGGCCCGGGCGTACGCCGGGGCGTCGACCAGGGCGCCCAGGAAGGTGCCCGGGTCGGTGACGTCGCCGACCGGCAGCTCGTCCACCTCGCCGAGCAGGTCGTCCCGGACCCGCCGCCACAGCCCCTCCGGCAGGTACGCCCGGGACAGCGCCGACCGGCCCTGGCCCTGGTGCTCGAAGGCGCCGCGGATCAGCGCGGTGCGCACCGCCGCCGGGTCCGCCGACGGGTGGGCGAGCAGGAAACCGGGGGCGTCGGCGGTGCCGGCGATCCGCGGGTGGCCGCGGTAGCGGGCGATGTTCGCCCCGACCTCCCGCCACAGCCGGCGCAGCCCCGCGGCCGGGCCGGCGAAGTGCGCCCCGGCCAGCGCCGGGTCGCGCAGCAGCGCGCCGGTGGCCGCCGGGCCGTCGCCGGGCAGCAGGTTGACCACGCCGGGCGGCAGCCCGGCCTCCTCCAGCAGCAGCAGCGTCAGGTGCGCGGCCGGGGTCTGGGCCGGGGCGGGCCGCCACACCACGGTGTTGCCGAGCAGCGCGGGCGTGCCGGACAGGCTCCCGGCCGCCGCCGTGGAGTGGAACGGGGTGAGCGCGCAGACGAAGCCGTCCAGCGGGCGGTGCTCGGCCCGGACCCGGCCGCCGGGCACCGGGCGGGACCGCCCGGCGAGCAGCCGGCCGGCGGCGTGCGCGTCCTGCCGCCAGGCGTCGGCCAGCGCGCACGCGTCGGTCTCGGCCTGCCGGACGCTCTTCGACTGCCCGAGCATGGTCGCGGCCACCAGGGTCTCCCGCCACGGCCCGGCCAGCAGGTCCGCGGCCCGCAGGAACACCGCCGCCCGCTCCTCCGCCGGCAGCCGCCGCCAGCCGTCCGCCGCCGCCAGCGCAGCGTCCACCGCGGCCCGGGCGTCGTCCGCCGTCGCCTCGCCCAGCACCCCGAGCACGCTCGCCCGCCGGTCCGGCCGGACCACCTCCACCCGGACGCCGCCGCCGAGCCGGCGCTCGCCGCCGATCACCGCCGCCAGCGAGACGGGCGGCGCCCCGGCCCGCTCGGCCAGCCGGGCCGCCAGCCGGGCCCGCTCGGCACTGCCCGGCGCGTACCCGAGGGCCGGTTCGGGGGCGGGGGCGGACCCGGGGGCGGGTTGGGGGTCGGCGGCGGGGTCGTCTTCGGTCGGCATGGTCGGGGTGCTCCACGGGGTCGGACGGGCCGGTACTCTCCCCCACCCTGGTCGCGCGCCCCCGCCACCGCGCCGTGACACGCCTAGCGGGTGAGCTCCTCCGCCACCGCGACGGCCTCGGCGAGCGAGTCGACCACCGGCACGCCGAGGTGGACCAGCTTCTCCCGGGTGTGCGAACCCCCGGTGTACAGCACCGACTTGATGCCGGACGAGAGCGCCGCCTCGGCGTCGTCCGCGGCGTCCCCGATCAGCACGGTGCGGCCGCGGTCGATGCCGGCGCCCAACGCGTCCAGGTGCAGCGCCAGGTGGCCGGCCTTGCGGCCGCCGGACTCCCCGCGCCGGCCGTCGACCCGGGTGAAGTACCGGGTGATCCCGAACGCGTCGACCGCCGGAACGAGCTTGTCGTGCCCGTACATCGACAGCACCGACTGGCTGCGCCCGGCCTCGTTCCACCCGGCGAGCAGCCCCTCGACGCCCGGCGTCAGCCCGCAGTCCGGGAACAGCTCGCTGTACTTGGCGTCGAACGCGTCGTCCAGCACCGTCCACTCGCCCGCGGTCGGCACCCGGCCCATCAGCCGCTCGTAGAACCGCGGGATCGGGATCTCGTAGTGCGCCCGGTACTCCTCCAACGTGATCGGCGCGAGCCCCACCGTCGCGAACGCGGCGTTGCTGGCCCCGACCACGGCCGCCATGTCCGACAGCAGGGTGCCGTTCCAGTCCCAGACTATGTGTGTACGCACGCGGCAAGGGTACGCGCCGGACCGCCCGTGGCGGTCCGGCGCGTACCCGGCGCGAGGGTCAGTTGAACTGGTCGGGGTCCGGGCCGGTGCGCAGGCCGCGGTCGCCGGCGGCGATGGCGGCCATCTCGGCGTCGGTGAGGGTGAAGTCGAGGACGTCGAGGTTCTGCCGGATCCGGGCGGGGGTGACCGACTTGGGGATCACCACGTTGCCGAGCTGCAGGTGCCAGCGCAGCACCACCTGGGCGGGCGACCTGCCGGTGCGGGCGGCGGCCGCGGTGATCGCCGGGTCGTCGAGCACGGCGCCCTGGGCGAGCGGGCTCCAGGCCTCGGTGGCGATGCCGTGGGCGGCGTCGAAGGCGCGCACCTCGGCCTGCTGGAGGCCGGGGTGCAGCTCGACCTGGTTGACGGCGGGGACGAGGCCGCCGGCCTCGATCAGCCGGGTCAGGTGCGCGGGCTGGAAGTTGGACACGCCCGCGGCGCGCAGCCGGCCGTCGGCGACCAGCTTCTCGATCGCCCGCCAGGACTCGGCGTACAGGTCGCGGGCCGGGGTGGGCCAGTGGATCAGGTACAGGTCGGCGTACTCCAGGCCGAGCTTGTCGAGGCTGGCGTCGTAGGCGCGCAGCGTCGCGTCGTAGCCCTGGTCGGCGTTCCACAGCTTGGTGGTGACGAACAGCTCCTCGCGCGGCAGCCCGGACGCGGCCAGCGCCTTGCCGACGCCGCGCTCGTTGCCGTAGACCGCGGCGGTGTCGATGCTCCGGTAGCCGGCCTCCAGGGCGGCGGTGACGGCGGCGGTGGTCTGCTCGTCGGGGACCTGGAAGACGCCGAAGCCGAGCTGCGGCATCTGGACGCCGTTGTTGAGGGTGACGGTGGGGACGGTGGTGCTCATGTCGCTTCTCCGGTAGGGGGGTTGGGGGCGGTCTCAGTGCGCGGGCACGGGGGTGCGGGCGAGCGCGGGGGCGCGGCGCTCCAGGGCGGCCGAGACCAGGGCCAGCACCAGCGCGGAGCCGGCCAGCAGGGCGCCCACCCAGTTCGGGGCGGTGTAGCCGAGACCGGCGCTGATCACGGCGCCGCCGAGCCACGCGGCCAGCGCGTTGCCCAGGTTGAATGCTCCGATGTTCACGGCCGAGGCCAGCGTCGGCGCGCCGTGCGCCTGGTCCAGGACCCGCTTCTGCAGCGGCGGGACGGTGGCGAAGCCGAGTGCCCCGATCAGCAGCAGGGTGGCGGCGGCGGTGACCCGGTTGTGCGCGGTGACGGTGAACAGGGCGAGCACGGCGGTCAGTCCGCCCAGGGTGGTGAACAGCATCGGCATCAGCCGGCGGTCGGCGAACCGGCCGCCCAGCAGGTTGCCGAGGAACATGCCGAGGCCGAGCAGCACCAGCAGCCAGGTCACCGCGCCGGCCGAGAAGCCGGCCACCTCGGTCATCATCGGCTTGATGTAGGTGATCGCGGCGAACACGCCGCCGAAGCCCAGCACGGTCATCCCCATCGCCAGCACGACCTGGGCGTTCTTGAACGCGGCCAGTTCCCGCCGCAGGTGCGCGCCCTCGGGCCGGGGCAGTTCGGGCACCAGCCGGGCGATGCCGAGCAGGCCGACCACGCCGAGCGCGGCGACGGCGGCGAAGGTGGCCCGCCAGCCGACCTGCTCGCCGACGAAGGTGCCGAGCGGCACGCCGACGATGTTGGCCACGGTCAGGCCGGTGAACATGGTGGCGATCGCGCCGGCCTTCTTGTCGGGCGCGACGAGTTCGGCGGCGACCACCGAGCCGATGCCGAAGAACGCGCCGTGCGCCAGTGAGGCGACGATCCGTCCGGCGAGCATCGCGCCGAAGCCGGGGGCGAGCGCCGACAGCAGGTTGCCGGCCGTGAACAGCACCATCAGCAGCATCAGCATCCGCTTGCGGCTGATCCGGGTGCCGAGCACGGTCATCAGCGGCGCGCCGACCACCACGCCGACCGCGTAGCCGGTGACGAGCAGGCCCGCGGTCGGGATGCCGACGCCGAAGTCGGCCGCGACCTCGGGCAGCAGGCCCATGATCACGAACTCGGTGGTGCCGATCCCGAAGGCCCCGATGGCCAGGGCGAGAAGCGCGAGGGTCATGACGCGGACCTCCAGGTGATTGCCGTTGCGCCTTACATGCTTCGACAATAGTTGCACGCGCAGACACTTGCAAACGCATGAACTTGCGAACGCAAAGACCCCCGCTCCACGAACCGGAGCGGGGGTCGGACGGCAAAAACGGTCAGGGCGCGCCCGCCCGGCGGTGCGGGGAGCAGAAGACGACCGTCCAGCTCAGCGAGAGCACGGCCGCGCCCGTCCACAGCACCGCGCGGATCCCCACCGTCTCGGCCAGCACGCCGCTGAGCACCGAGCCGATCGCCAGCGAGCCGGTCAGCAGGAACCGGAAGGTGGCGTTCATCCGGCCGAGCAGGTGGGCGGGCGTGGCCTGCTGGCGGAAGGTGACCTTGACGACGTTGTCGGTGCCGACCTTGAACGTCATCAGCAGGTAGGCGGCGCCCGCGGCCCACAGCATCGGCCCGCGGTCCAGCAGCGGCAGCACGAACCCGGCGGGGGCGACGCACAGCCCGACCAGCCACATGCTGCGCCCGGCGCCGAGCCGCCGGCCGAGCCGCCGGGCCGCCAGCGAGCCGAGGAAGACGCCGAGCCCGGCCATCGCCAGGAAGGTGCCGAAGGCGAACTCCGACAAGCCCAGCTCGCGGACGAACAGCACCGGCAGCACGGTCACGATCATCTGCAGGGCCATGTTGGTGAGCGCCCCGTCGAGCGCCAGCGGGCGCAGCATCGGGTGGCCGAGGACGAAGCGGGTGCCCTCCAGGATCTCCCGGCCCAGGTGGGTGTCGGGGCGGCGTTCCGGCTTCGGCTCGGAGGCGCGGACCCGGAGCAGGCAGAGCGCCGACCACAGGTAGGTGACCGCGTTCAGGGCGACCGCCAGCGGCGCGCCGAGCAGCTGCACCAGGTAGCCGCCGGCGCTGCGGCCGGCCACCTGGTTGACCGCCTGCATCCCGACCAGCTTGGCGTTGGCCTCGCCGAGCAGTTCGCGGCCGACGACGTGCGGCAGGAAGCTCTGGTTGGCGACGTCGAAGAAGACCGTGGCGAGCCCGGAGAGCAGCACCACCGCGTACAGCTGCCCGATGGTGAGCGCGTCCAGTGCCCAGGCCACCGGCACCGAGCCGAACAGCAGCGCCCGGACCAGGTCCGCGGTGATCTGCAGCCGCCGCTTGCGCATCCGGTCGGTCCAGGCCCCGGCGGGCAGGCCGATCAGCAGGAAGGCGGCGGTGCCCAGCGCGGCCAGCGCGCTGACCTGGCCGGGCGAGGCGTCGAGCACCGTCACGGCCAGCAGCGGGACGGCCAGGTAGCTGATCTGGGTGCCCAGGGTGCTCGCGGCGGAGGCGGCGAAGACCTGGCGGAACGCCCGGACGCCGAAGGCGGAGGCGGCCGGGGCGTCCTCCCGCCGTTCCGGGCCGGCTGCGGTGGTGGTCATGGCGAGGGTCCTTCAGTGGGTGGGCGGGGGTCAGGCGGTGCGGAAGTGGATCTTCTGCTCGGTCTCCAGGCAGAGCGCCTCGGCGTCGGCCGCGTCCCGCCCGCTGGCCAGCACGTAGCCGGAGCTGCAGTCGGCGAGGGTGTTCAGCGGGGGCACCGTGTCGCCGGGGTTCTTGGCGACGACCGCGCCGATCTCCAGGGCGGCGAGTTCGGCCAGCAGCGGGAGGTAGACGCCCTCCAGCTCGCCCGGGGCCAGCCGCTTGACCAGCGCCGGGTTGTCGGGGTCGACGGCGACCTCGCGGATCACGCCGGGCGTGGGGGTGAAGAACCGGATGGCCGCGCCGCCGACCGGCTCGGGCGGAGCGGCCGGCAGCTCCTCGAGGCCGAGCGGCACGGTCAGCATCATCCGGGCCAGGTCCGGGCCGTAGGCGCGGCGGACGAGTTCCGGCAGGGCGTGGCCGCCGAGCCGGGCGTGCGACTCCAGCACCCGGGGGCCCTTCGGGGTGAGCACGAACTCGCTGTGCGAGGGGCCCTCGACCAGGCCGACGGCGTCCAGCAGCCGGACGGTCAGCTCGCGCAGCGCGTCCCAGTGCGGGGCGGCCACCCGGCTCGGGGTGGAGACCGCCCACTCGACGTGCCGCTCGTTGACCTGGTACTCGGAGCAGCCGATCGGCAGGTGCCGGCCGGCGTGCGAGAAGGAGTCGACCGAGACGACCGGGCCCTCCAGGTACTCCTCGGCGAGCGCGACGGTCAGCCCGTCGGCGGCCATCGCCCGCCAGGCGTCGGCGACCCCGGCGGCGTCCTCGGCGCGGTGGACGTGCCGGCTGGCCGCGCCGTCGACCGGCTTGAGCACGATCGGTCCGCCGACCTCGGCCAGGAAGGCGAGGGCCGCGTCCGGGCCGTCCACCACCCGGTGCAGGACCGGGCTGAGGCCGTGCCGGTCCAGTGCCCGCCGGGTCAGCGCCTTGTCCTTGAGGGTGCGGGCGGTGTCCTCGCCGACGCCGGTGAGGCCGAGCGCGTCCACCACCCGGCCGACCGCGACGCCGGCCGGCTCGGAGGTGGTCAGCACCCGGTCGAAGGGCCGCTGCGCGTGCAGCGGCCGCAGCACCTCCAGGATCGCGGCGCCGTCGGTGATCGGCGCGTGCACGATCCGCTCGCAGTGCGCGGCGATGGACGGCTCGTACAGGCCCTCCTCGTGGACGAGCACCACGTCGATGCCCAGCTCCTTGGCGCCGGCGATCGGGGCGGGCCGGCCGCCGACCCAGGCCACGCGGAATGCTCCGGTCACGGTGTCCTCAACTCTCGTTCTGGTACGGGGTGGTGGCGGTGGGTCAGGAGAGGTCGAGCTGCTCGGCCAGGATCCTGGCGACCAGGTCGTAGCCCTGGTCGGTGTAGTGGGCGCGGTCGACGTAGACCCAGTCCCGCTCGGTGACGGCCGCGGCCACCACCGGGTTCAGGTCGAGGAAGCCGATGCCGCGCTGCTCGCAGCCCTCGGCGAGCCGGTCGGCGAAGGCGCGGGCGACGGCCGGGGTGGAGATGTCCCCGTACAGCGCCTCCCAGGTGCCGAGCTTGGAGATCCGGTCGATCTCGTCGAAGAGCAGCTGCTCCTGGGGGGCGTGCTTGTCGCGCATCCACAGGGCCATCGGCTGGAGCACGTAGGTGATCCGGGCGGTGGGCGCGAGGAGCTTCCAGCTCTCCAGGTGGCGCAGCGTCAGCTCGGCGGCGGACTCGATCACGCTCGGGACGTCGCGGCGGACGTCGTCGTGGGTGGAGATGGTGGGGCGGCGGCCGCCGCCGGAGCGGAACCCGCCGCGCTTGGCGGCCTTGCGGTTCTCGGCGCGGAGCTCCTCCATCTTGTCGTAGTACTCGCCGCAGAACCAGAACGCGCCGTGGTCGCCCTGCTGCCACTCGGGCAGCCGGCCGACCGTCAGGTCGTTGAGGCCGGAGAAGACCACGACCTCGTCGATCTCCGGGAGCAGGTGCCGGTAGAGCGTGAAGAGCAGCAGTTCCTGGGTGGAGTTGTAGCAGCGGCCGCCGAAGTTCAGCCAGGGCGCGGAGGGCGCGTGCTCGGTCCACAGCCGGGAGGCGAGGGTGGCGGCGTCGGTGGTGGCGCCGATGCCCATCACGGTGGAGCTGCCGGTGATGATCCGGACCGGGCCGTTCGCGGGCAGGTTCCCGGCGGCGGAGGCGGTCGCGCCGTCCGGGCCGTGCGAGATCCGGAAGCCGGCCCGGTCGGTGTTGATCACCTCGGAGCGGTAGTCGGCCCGGTGGTAGTACATCAGGTAGGGCAGGTAGCGGGCCTCGCCCCGGTCGTCGAAGCGGGCGTACTCCTGGAGCTGGGGGGTGAGTTCGTCGCGGTGCAGTGGCATGGGGTGCGGGTCCTTGGATGGTGGTGGGACGGGAAGGGGAGCGGGGGCGGGGACGGGGGCGGAGGCGGGGTTCAGGCGGTCGCGACCCGGACCGCGATCGCGGCCAGGGTGGCGCCCATCACGAGGCGCTGGATCCGCAGCCAGCGCGGGCGGTCCCGCAGGAAGGCGGCGATCGCCCCGGCGCCGAACGCGATCAGCCCGTTGACGGTGAGCGCGATGGAGATCTGGACCAGCCCGAGGACGAGGCTCTGCCCGGCGACCGAGCCGCGCGCGGGGTCGGTGAACTGCGGGAGCACCGAGAGGTAGAGGATCGCGATCTTCGGGTTGAGCAGGTTGGTGACCAGCCCCATCGTGAAGAGCTTCAGCGGCGGGTCCGGCGGGAGCGGCTTGGGGGCGAAGGCGTTCACCCCGCCCGGCCGCAGGGCGTTGAAGGCCAGGTAGCCGAGGTAGAGCGCGCCCGCGTACTTGACCGCCGCGTAGACGCCCGGCACCAGGGTGAAGAGCGCCGCGATGCCGGTGACGGCGGCCAGCAGGTAGGCGAGGAAGCCGGCCGCGACGCCGAGCAGCGAGAACAGCCCGGCCCGGCGGCCCTGCACGATCGACCGGGAGACCAGGTAGATCATGTTGGGCCCTGGGGTGAGGACCAGGCCGAGCGCCACCAGGGCGATGCCGGCCAGGGAGCCTGCGCTGACCATCGGTGGGTTCCCTTCCGCCGCGGTCAGCGGTCCAGGCCGCAGGCGGCCCTGGACCTCGGTTCGCCGTCCCGGTCGGGGACGCACTCCAGCCGGACGGCGGCGGCGGTCGCGGTGACCGCGTCGCGGACCTCCGCGGTGCTCGCGCCGCGGAACCGGAACCGGGCGCCGACGTGCTCGTAGCCGCCGATCCGCGGCATCGCGTAGCCGGGCTCCGGGACGACCTGCGCGTAGGCCAGCGCCTCGGCCCGGTCGGCGCCGTGCACGGCGGTCACCGTGCACGGCGCCGGGACCGGCGAGGAGACCAGCAGCCAGCCGCCGACCCGGCCGCCCGGCCGCGGCGCGGGCTCCGGCAGCCGGGGGGCGCGGCCGAGCTGGACGGCGGCGGCCGCGGCCATCAGGTCGACGCCGTGCACCTCCCGCCAGACGAACGGGATCTCCGCGCCGCCGACCCGCCAGCCGGCCTCCAGGAAGGTCACCCGGACGGCACCGGCCCCGCCGTCCGCCGGGCCGGCGAACACCTCCAGGTGGAACACCCAGGGCTGCCGGCCGCCCAGCGCCTCGGCCGCGGCGGCGGTGAACTCCCCGATCGGACCGAGCAGTTCGGGGTCGTCCTCCTCGACCGAGCCGAGCGCCGTGCCGGCCCCGAACCCGGCGCAGGTGTTGACGTACCGGGAGGCGCGCCACGGGCCGAGCGCCTCGCCCGTCCACAGCCCGTCCACGTGGTAGATCGGGTCGCCGCAGTACGTCTGGACGATCCGGTCCTCCGGCTCCAGGCCCTCCAGCGCGGGCAGGTCGTCCGGGGAGTCGAGCCGGAGCACGCCGCGGCTGGCGGTGCCGCGCCGGGGCTTGACGATCAGCGGCCAGCCGTGGGTCTGGGCGAACTCCTTGACCGCGGCCGGGTCGGGGGCGTCGGCGGACTCCGGGGTGCGCAGCCCGGCGGCGGCGACGGCCCGCACCATGACCAGCTTGTCGCGGAACGGCGCGAGCCCGGCCGGGTCCTGGCCCGGGCAGCCCAGCCGGGTGCGCAGGTCGGCCGCGGTCTCCAGGTCGCCCTCGTTGAGCGCGACCACCCGGGCCGGGGCGCCGAAGCGGACGGCCAGCGTGTCCGCGGCCGCGGACACCTCGGCCGGGTCGTCGGTGGCCCGGACGGTGACGGTGCCGGCGGCGGCCGCCGGGACCGACTCGCGCCCGAGGCCGGTCGTCACGTAGGTGACGTGGTGGGTGCGGTGGTCGATGTAGTCCTCGTAGCGGGCGTGGTGGTCCCGCCAGCGGTGGATGACGAGGATGTGCGGGAGGAGGGCGGTCACGGCTTTCCGATCTCGGGGCCTTCGCAGGGGCAGGGGCGGGGAACGGCACGGGCGGGGTGCGGGTGCGGGTGCGGGTGGCCGGCGGGGGTTCCGGCCACCCGCGGTCGGGGGGCGCGGGTCAGACGGTGCGGAAGCGGATCCGCTCGTTGACCGCGTCGCACTTGGCGACCGCGTCGTCCGCGTCGGTGCCGGAGGCGATGACGTAGCCGGAGACGCAGTCCATGACGGTGTTCAGCGGCGGGACGCTCTCGCCGGGGTTCTTCGCGATGAAGGCGGCGACCTCCAGCGGGGCGAACTCGTCCAGGTGCGGCAGGAACACCTGCGGGGTCTCGCCCTCGGGCTGGCGGCGCAGCTCGATGTCGAGGGCGGGGTCGACCTCGATCGCCTCGATGGTGCCGGGCTCGGGGGTGAAGAAGCGGACGGCCGCGCCGCCGATCGGGTCGGGGGAGGTCGCGGGCAGGGTGTCGATGCCGAGCGGCACGGTGAGGAACCACCGGTTGAGGTCGCAGCCGAAGGCGCGGCGGACCAGTTCGGGGGCGCCGCTGCCGGCCAGCCGGGCGTGCGACTCCAGGACCCGGGGGCCCTTCGGGGTGAGCACGAACTCGCTGTGCGAGGGGCCCTCGGTGAGGCCGACGGCGTCGAGCAGCCGGACGGTCAGCTCGCGCAGCTCGGTCAGGTGCGGGGTGGCGTAGCGGCTGGGGGTGGAGACCTCCCACTCGACGAACCGGTCGTTCATCCGGTACTCGGAGTAGCCGATCGGGACGTGCCGGCCCTCGAAGGAGAAGGAGTCCACCGAGACGACCGGGCCCTCCAGGAACTCCTCGGCGATCACCGAGGTGACGCCGTCGGCGGCCAGCCGCTCGAACGCGGCGGCGGCCTCCTCGGGGGTGCCGGCCGGGTGGATGTGCAGGCTGGCGACGCCGTCGGCGGGCTTGAGGACGATCCGGTCGGCGAGTTCGGCGGCGAACGCGGCGGCCTCCTCGGCGGAGCGGACCGTCCGGTAGCGGACCGGGCTGAGGTCGTGCTTGTCGAGCAGTTCGCGGGTGAGCGCCTTGTCCTTCAGGGCGCGGGCGGTGGCCTCGGTGACGCCGGGCAGGCCGAGCGCGTCGACCACGAAGCCGGTGGACTCGCCGGCGAACTCGGTGGTGGTGATGACCCGGTCGAACGGGCGCTCGTCGTGCAGCGGCTTGAGGACGTCGAGGATCGCCGGGCCGTCGGTGATCGGCGCGTGCACGATGCGCTCGCAGTGCACGCCGATGGCCGGGTCGTAGGCGCCCTCCTCGTGGACCAGGACCACGTCGATGCCGAGTTCCTTGGCGCCGGCGATGGGTGCGGGGCGGCCGCCGACGACTGCGATGCGGAACATCTCTGCTTCTCCTTCAGGAAGTTGGGGACTGCGAGGGGGTGAGGGTCGGCTAGCTGGCGTAGCAGCGGCGCAGCCAGCGGGCGGTCGGGGCCGGGTCGGGGGTGAAGGCGCGCCGGCGGTGGACCACCCGGTAGTTGTCGAAGACCAGGAAGTCGCCGGTCTCCAGCGTGAAGGCGGCTCCGTGCACCCGGCCGAGCGCCGTGTGGAAGGCGCGGACCTGCTCGTCGGTGGCCGGGTCGGTGCCCCGGGTGGTGCCCGCGTCGTAGCGGGCCCGGTTGCGCCCGGCCTCGTCGCGGTCGAACAGGGCGGTGCCGTCGAGGAGTTCGGGCGCGTCGGGGAAGTCGTTCGAGTCGGGCGCGCCGACCACGAACCCGGGCCGTTCGAGGGCCCGCAGCAGCGCCGGGTCGAGGTGCCGGACGACCTCGTCGACCGCGGCGACCTCGGTGGGCACCCGCTCCTCGTTGCGGACGGTGTAGAAGGTCAGGTAGCGGGGCACGTAGCCGCGCGGGTCGGTGCCGGGCTCGCCGAAGGGCAGGTGCGGGTTGTCGGTGTGCCAGAAGAACTCGGAGTCGGCGCCCCAGGAGCTGGTCGCGCCGGCCGCCTCCGGGTTGGGCACGACGTTGCGGATGAGCCGGCCGCGGTTCTCGTAGGCCACCGCGTACGGGGTCATCCCGAGCAGCTTGACCAGCCCGAAGTGCAGGGCGTTGACCAGCGGGAGGGCCGACTCGTCCCCGTAGCCGTGGACCGGGGTCGGGGGGAAGTGCTGGGTGGGGAGGTTGCTCAGTTTGAGGACGTGGCGGCCGTCGAGGCGGAAGGCGTCGAGGGCGTCGAGGACCTGTCCGGGCAGGTGGCGGCGGAGCACGTGGGCGCCGATGCCGGACAGGATCGCCTGGTTGTCGTCCGAGTCGAGGACGGAGGCGGAGGTGCGTTCCGCGATCTCCTTGGCGATGACGTCGCGGACCCCGTCGTCGAGGCGGTGGTGGGTGATCCGCAGGGCGTCCGCGGCGTCCGCGGCGGCCTCGGCGTCCGTGGCGACCTCGGCGCCGGGTGCTGCGAGGAGGGATTCAGTCATGGTGTCATTCCGGTCGGGTCGAAGTCGGTGACGACGGCTCACCTGCGGACAGGAGCTACCGCCCAGTAGGAGTCCGCGTCCTTGCGGAGGCGGCGGGTCATCGGGTCGCCCAGCAGCCGTTGGGCGAGCCCGACCGGGGTGACGATCAGGAAGTAGGCGAGGAACAGCAGGGGTTTCTTCACGGGTCCGTCTCTCGTGGCGCGTCGCGGGTGTGGGGGGCTCAGTCCAGCGGGATGGCCTCGCGCCAGTCGACGTCCTCGCGCCACTGCGGCTGGTCGGCCTTGCTGAGCAGGAAGGAGCCCAGCGCGAGGTAGTCGATGTTGGTGCGCATGAAGCAGGTGTAGGCGTCGGCCGGGGTGTTCACGATCGGTTCGCCGCGCACGTTGAAGGAGGTGTTGACGAGCACCGGGCAGCCGGTGGCCTCCTTGAACGCGGTCAGCAGCCGGTGGTACGGGGCGTTGTTGTGGGCCGCCACGGTCTGCACCCGGGCGGAGCGGTCCACGTGGGTGACCGCGGGGATGGTGGAGCGCGGCACCTTCAGCAGGTCCAGGCCGCTGACGCCGGCCGCCGCGGCGTCCGCGTCCGGGATCAGCCGGGCCTGCGCCACCGGCGCGACCACCAGCATGTACGGGCTCTCCTGCGGGAGGTCGAAGTAGTCCTTGGTGTCGGACTCCAGGACGGAGGGCGCGAACGGCCGGAACGACTCCCGGAACTTGATCTTGAGGTTCATCTCGGACTGCATCCGCGGGGACCGCGCGTCGCCGATGATCGAGCGCGCGCCGAGCGCCCGCGGACCGAACTCCATCCGCCCCTGGAACCAGCCGACGATCTTCTCCTCGGCCAGCACCTCGGCGACCCGCCCGGCCAGCGCCTCGGGGGTGAGCCGCTCGTGCGGGATCCGCTCGCGCTCCAGGTAGGCGGCGATCTCGTCGTCGCCGTAGGCCGGGCCGAGCAGCGAGCCGCTCATCGCGTCGCGGCCGGTGCCCAGGTGCGGGCGGTCCGCGCCGCGCTCGTGGGCGACGGCCAGCGCGGCGCCGAGCGCGCCGCCGGCGTCGCCCGCGGCGGGCTGGATCCACACCTCGTCGAAGACCCCGTCCTGGATGATCTTCCCGTTGGCCACGCAGTTCAGCGCGACGCCGCCGGCCAGGCAGAGCCGGGACTCGCCGGTGCGCTCGCGGGCCGTCCGGGCCAGCTTCAGCACCACCTCCTCGGTGACCTGCTGGACGGACGCGGCGAGGTCGAACTCCCGCTCGGTCAGCGGGCTCTCGGGCATCCGGCGGGGGCCGCCGAAGAGCTGCTCGAAGCCCTTGCCGGTCATCACCTCGCCGCGCAGGTACGCGAAGTACCGCATGTCGAGGCGGAACGAGCCGTCCGGCTTGACGTCGATCAGCCGCTCCCGGATCAGCTCCGCGTAGCGCGGCTTGCCGTACGGGGCGAGGCCCATCAGCTTGTACTCGCCGGAGTCCACCTTGAACCCGCAGAAGTACGTGAACGCCGAGTACAGCAGGCCGAGCGAGTGCGGGAAGCGGATCTCCGCCAGCGCGTCCAGGCTGCCGCCGCGGCCGTGCCAGAGCGTGGTGGTGGCCCACTCGCCGACGCCGTCGACGCAGAGCACCGCGGCCGACTCGTACGGGCTGGGGAAGAACGCCGAGGCGGCGTGCGACTCGTGGTGGCGGCGCGCCAGCACCTCGGGCACCCGGCCGAGGCCGAGGCCCTCCAGCTCGCGGCGGACCTCGCCGAGGGTGTCGCGCTTCCAGTCCAGCCAGGCCGGCAGGGTGCGGCTGAAGGCGCCGTAGGAGCGCGGCGCGGAGGCGGCGAAGGTGGAGAGCACCCGCCGGTACTTCAGCGCGGGGTCCTCGTAGTAGGCGATCGCGGAGACGTCGTCGAGGGTGGCGCCGGCCTCCCGCAGGCAGTACGCGACGGCCTGCGCGGGGAAGGCCGGGTCGTGGCGGCGGCGGCTGAACCGCTCCTCCTGCGCGGCGGCCAGCGGGACACCGCCGGAGACCAGGGCGGCGGCACTGTCGTGGTAGTAGGCGGAGAGCCCAAGAACCAGGTCGGGCATGGGGGTCGAAGCTCCTTCACGCGTACGGCGTTGTCAGGGGGCGGGTACGGCGACCGGCGGCGCGGCGTGCTGGGCGCGCCGCTGGGCCTGGCGGGCCCGGAATCCGGAGGGCGGGGTCAGCGACCGGTAGCCGGTGCGGACCCGGGCCCACTCCTCGGCCCGGCGGGTGGCCGGCACGGTGGCCATGTGGGCGTCCACGGCGTCCGCCGCCCAGGCGGAGTGCCCGGTGGAGACGTTGTCGATGGTGTTGTGCAGGTCGACGAAGCGGGTGCTGAACCCGTGCGTCTTGAGGGCGATCCGGGCCCTGCGGTACGAGCCGCCGACCCCGGACAGCTCCATCGCGAGGTTCAGGCCGAGGATCTCCGGCCGGAACGTGTGCGGGAAGCGGCCGACGGACAGCCAGTACACGGGCAGTTCGAAGGAGCCGTCCCGGAACCCCGGCCACCGGGCGAACTCCCGGGAGTCGGTGGGCGGCACCTGCTGGCCCATCTCCGCCAGCACCTGGCGGTAGATCAGCGGGTGGTTCAACCGCGGCTCGCCGTTGCCGAGTTCGTCCCAGTAGGTCTCGAAGAGCGAGAAGCCGACCTCGGAGCCGGCGTCCTCGTACTCGGTGAACCCCTGCAGCCAGGCGCCGTCGATCAGCGTCAGCGGGGCCAACTGCACGGTGGAGTCGACGAGTTCCTCCCGGGTGGGGACGGGGACCTCCCGCCCCTCCTCGAACTCGGCGCCGTGCCGGTCGTGCTGGGCCGACAGCCACGGGCGCATCCCCTCGGCCGGCCAGGCCGCCGGGAGGCGGGTCTCCGCGCGGTCCAGGCCGTGCCCGGAACGGGCCAGCCAGCCGCTGGCGTAGCGGTGCGCCCAGTCGTGCGCGGCCGGGGTGGTGTCCCGGCGCAGCAGCAGCCAGTACGCCTCGCGGAGGTCCGCGGGCGCCCGGTCGCCGCCGGTCGCGGAGGCCGGGAAGGACGGCAGCGCGGGGGCGGGCGCGGCCGGCGGGGCGGCGGGGCGGGCGGCCGGTGCCGCCGGCCCGGCCTCCTGGTCGAGGTCCCGCTCCGCGCGCGGCGGCAGCGAGTCGATCCAGCGGCGGACCACCGCCAGGTCCTCCGGGGAGAAGACCCGGAACATCGGACCGCGCTCCCCCACCAGCCCGTTGACCAGTGAACTCGCCTCCGAGCGGCCGGGCTTGACCATCCGGCTGCGGGCCAGGACGTCCAGGAACGGCAGCGGGTCGGTGCGGCACTCGGTGAGCCAGAGCGAGAGCGACCTGCCCTCCATGGCGAACTCGTGGTGGTAGACGGAGCCCTCGCGGGCCCGCTGCCGCATCAGTTCGGCCATCGCGTGCACCGGGTCGAGGGCGTCCTCGACCAGGTGGTGCAGCCGGGCGCTCCAGGCCCGCAGCGCGCCCAGCGCCCAGCGGAAGCCCTCGGCCACCCGCGGCGCCGCCGCGGCGCCGAGCGCCTCGGCGGCGTCCAGCGCCAGCCGGCGGCCGTCCGGCTCGCCGGCCCGGCGGGCGGCGCCCGGGTCGACCGCCGCCCAGTCCGTCAGGTGCGGGTGGGCCCGGCGGACCGCGGCGAGCGCGGGCGGCAGCCCGATCTCGCGCAGGCAGAGGTCGGCGCCGACGATCTCCGGCCCGAAGTCCTCCGGCCGGCGGCCCAGCGCCAGCAGCAGCGCGGGCACGCCGAACGCGTCCTCGTCGATCCGCTGGTCCTGGGCGAGCCGCGCCGCGGGGACGGCGTGCTCGGCCAGTTCCAGGCGCTGCAGCAGGGCGAGGTACGCCGCGCCGCGCGAGGCGTGCGGGTGTCCGGCGCCGAGGTCGGCGGCGTACAGGTTGAGCACCCGCAGGGCGGGCACCCGCTCGGCGTTGCCGGGCGCGCTGAGCCACTGCAGCCACGCTCCCGAGAGCAGGGACAGCGGCGCGCAGGAGAGCGCGGCCCGCCGTACCAGGGCGTCCCGGTCGGTGTCGGTGGCGGCCCGGTCGAGCAGGGCGGTGAAGCGCCCGCGCTCCTCGTCGGCCCAGCGCGCGGCGTCCGCGCGCAGTCCGTCGAGGCTCTCACCGGACCGGTCCGGTGTCGCGGACCGGCCCAGGCCGGCCCGCAGTTCGGCCCGCAGTTCGTCCCGTAGCGAGTCGCCGGGCAAGAGGCTCTCGGGGGCGCACGCCCGGGCGAACACGAGGCGTGCGGTGAGGGAGGTGGTCGGCACCTTCGGAATTCCTTTCCGCCGCTCCGGGGGGAAACGGTCAGAACATCGGGTAGATGGAGGCGTCGTTCTTCTTGCGCCGCTTGCGCCCGAAGAGTTTCTCTACGAACTTCTGCCACAGGGACATGGCGGATCACCCGGCCTTTCCAGCTGGATCTGTCTTCGGTATCCGATATCCGGTATTCGGTATTCGGTCGTCGGTGGGGGATTTTCCGCGGCCGCCGGAGGGAGTGGGGCCGTCAGGCGGAGAAGATCGGACCGCGGTGGGTCTTGTGCTGCGCGGCCTGGGCGACCGGCCGGACCACCAGGTGGTCGACGTTGACGTGCGCGGGCAGCGCCACGGTGAGCGCCACGCAGGCGGCGACGTCCTCGGCGGTCAGCGGCCGGTCGACGCCGGCGTAGACGGCGGCGGCCTTCGCCGCGTCGCCGCCGAAGCGGTTGAGGGCGAACTCCTCGGTGTGCACCATGCCGGGGGCGATCTCCACCACCCGGATCGGGGTGCCGCACAGCTCCAGCCGGAGGGTCTCGGCCAGCGCGTGCTCGCCGTGCTTGGCGACGCTGTAGCCGGCCCCGCCCTCGTAGTTCACGAACGCGGCGGTGGAGGTGACGGTGACGATGGTGGCGCCCTCGGCCGAGGCGCGCAGCAGCGGCAGCAGGGTGCGGGTGACGTGCAGGGTGCCCAGCACGTTCACCGCGAACATCCGCTGCCAGTCGGCCCCGGTCGCCTCGGCGACCGGCTCGGCGCCCAGCGCCCCGCCCGCGACGTTGACCAGCAGGTCGCAGGCCGGCAGGCCGCCGAGGGCCGCGCGGACCGCCTCCGGGTCGGTGATGTCGCAGACCACCGCCGTGCCGCCGGTCTCCCGGGCGAGCTCGGCCAGCCGGTCGGCCCGGCGGGCGACCAGGACGACGTGGTAGCCGTCCTCGGCCAGCCGCCGCGCGGTGGCCTTTCCGATTCCGCTGCTGGCGCCAGTGACCACCGCGGTGCGGGTCATCGTGTGTGTCCTTCGGGGAGTGGAGATGGGAGGAGGAGCCGGACCGACCGGGGTCAGCCCCAGGCGGAATCCCCGAGGGGACTCGCGGTGATTCCGGTCGGGACCGGAGCGGGCGCGCCCTCCGCGGCGGCGGGGCCGGCGGTTCCGGCGAGTCCGATGACCGGCAGGACGGCCAGGAGAATGATTCCCAGGCCGGCCGCACGGGCCGCCGGCTTTCGCCGGGCGAGGGATTTTCCGCGAAGAGCATTCATGTCTGCACCCGTTCAGGAAATTGGGCTCCGGAGTTCGTCAGGAAGAGCTTTCCAGTCCGGATGCGCGGCAGACAGGGGGGGCTGGCAGGATCTACCTGCAGTGCACGAAAATGCAGGGAGAGCATATGTGCGGAAACACTGAGAATGCCGGACCAAACGGACACGTGGAGATGTGCGAGCGGGGCCTGAACACGTACCGCGAGGTCCTGCGCGGCCGTCCCGCCCCGGACGACCCGCCGGCCTGCGTCCTGGAGTGGGGCCTGCTCAGCCGCTCCCCGGAGACCGGCGCGCTGGTCCCCGTCCCGCCGGAGGTCGCGGTCTTCGGCCTCACCCAGCCCGTCGAGCGCGCGATCCTGGAGCACCAGCACCGGCTGGCCGCCATCCGGGTGTCGATCTCCCACCTGGAGGGCGTCTACCGGGAGGCCCGCCAGGAGGACTCGCTGGTGCACCGGCTGATCGGCGCCGACGTCATCAGCACCGCCCTGGAGCAAGCGGTCAGCGCCTGCACCGGCGAACTGCTCACCATGCAGCCCGGCGGGGGCCGCGCCCCCGCCCTGCTCGCCGAGGCCCTCCCGCGCGACCTGCAGCTGGCCGCCCGCGGCGTGCACCAGCGGACGCTCTACCAGCACTCCGTCCGCACCCACGGGCCGACCCTGGCGTACGTCGAGCAGGTCGGCGCGGCCGGCGCCGAGGTCCGCACCTCCGACGAGCTGTTCGAGCGGCTCATCGTGTGCGACCGCGCCATCGCCTTCATCCCCAGCGTGCGCGACCGCAGCACCGAGGCGCTGGCGATCCGGCACCCCGGCATCGTGCGCTACCTGGTCCGCTCCTTCGAGCTGGAGTGGGAGCGCTCCAGGCCGATGACGATGCTCCAGGAGGCCGGGGCGGAGGTGCTGTCCGACAAGATCCACCACGCCGTGCTGCGCCTGCTGGTCCACGGCGTGCCCGACAAGGCGATCGCGAGCCGGCTCGGCATCAGCCTGCGCTCGGTGGCCAACCACGTGAAGCGCGCCTGCGACGCCACCGGCAGCCGCAGCCGCACCGAACTCGGCTACCAGCTCGCCGTCCGGGGCCTGGTCGACCCGGCCCCCGACCCGGCGGACGGCTGACCCGGGGCCCGGGCCGGGAACGCCGAGGACCCCGCCGGGGCGGGGTCCTCACGACGGCCGGGAGCGGCCGGGAGCAGGCGCTCGGGCACTCAGGCGATCAGGCTCGGGATCTCCTGGATCGCGAACCACAGCAGGTCGTGGTCCTCCGCGCCGTCCACGGTGAACTGCGCGTCCTGGTCGCCCTCGTCGGCGGCGACGATCGCGGCGGCCGCGGCGGCCACGTCGGCCAGCACGTCCGGGTCGGTGTCGTCCGCGTGCACCGCGGCGGCCTTGGCCAGCCGGATCGAGCCGGCCAGCACCACCCGGCCGAGCGAGGCCTGGTCCTGGTACTCGTCGCCGGGGAAGCGGCTCACCGCCGAGTCGGCGACCTCGACGGCCAGCACCACCCGGCGGCACGGCGCCTCCGGGTCGGCGGCAAGCAGCCGGACCGAGGAGAGCGCCGCCCGGTTCAGCGCCGCGTACTCCAGTTCCTCCAGGTCGTCGCTGACGTACCACTCGCGCAGCGCGGGCGTCACCGCGTAGGCGACGCTCTGCTCCAGCACGCCCTCCGGGTGCGCCACCGCCAGGTCCTTCAACGTGGTGGGCACGTACACGCGCATCGGGGGCACCCTTCTGACGGTCTCACTGTGCGACGAATCAAGAATACGCAGCCCGCCCGGCCCGCCGTACCCGCGCTCCCCGCCCCCGCCCCCGCCACCGCCCGTCCGCGCTCCCCGCCCGCCGGGCCGGTGCGCCGATCAGGTCACCGCCCGCGTCCCCCTACGGGCCCCGCCCGGACCGACCGGCCGTCAACTCGCGCGCCCGGCGCCGCCGGCGGCAGCGTTGCGGGCAGCGGCCCGCCACCCGTACGGGTGGATTTCCGCGGCCCGCCGGAACCCGGGAAACCCCCTTGGAACGGCCCCGGCCCGCCCGGTAGCAAAGGCCCCGACAGACGACCGCCGCCCCGACTCCCCCGCCGAAAGGGCCCTGATGACCGAGCCGCTCACCCGGACGCCCGGCCCCCGGATCCACCCGCTGGTCCGGCCCGCCCCCGCCGACCGCCGCCCGGTCCGCCATCCGCACCCGCTGCCGCCCGGGCACCCGTCGGGCCCGCCCGCCGGCCCGCACCCGCCGGCCGCCCGGCAGGCCCGCAGCCCGCGCGCGGCCTGCGACGGCGGCCGCCCGGCGGCCCACCGGCCCCGGACGGCCGCACCGGGCAGCACGGGGCACGCCGAGCTGGCGGGCCGGTTCGCGCACCGGCTGGTCGAGGTGCTGTGCGGGGAGCGCCCGGTGCACCAGTTGCAGCGGCACACCACGCTGCCGGGCTTCCACCAGCTCGCGACCCTGGTGCGGACGGGCGCGCTGCGCCCGCGCGGCCGGGTGCTGCGGCCCCGGCTGGGCCGGGTGCACGACTGCGTGCCGGTCCCGGGCGCGGTGGAGGTCTGCGTGCGGGTCGAACTCGGCGTCCGGCACCACCTGTTGGCGTTCCGGCTGGAGCGGCACGGCCGCACCGGCCAGTGGCAGTGCGCCGCCGTGGAGACCGGGTGAGCGCCCGGGGAACAGCGCGGCGGGGCGCCACCCCCGTGAGGAGTGGCGCCCCGCCGTCCGGAGCCCGGTCCGGGTCAGCCCTTGCGGCGCCGGCCGCCCTTGGCCGCCTTGGCGGCCTTGCGGCGCTCGGCGCGGGTCAGGCCGTCGCCCTCGCCGACCAGCCCGTCCTCGTCGAAGTCGCCCTCGATCACGCCGCCGCCGATCTCGTCGGACGGGGCGGTGTAGTGCAGCTTCTTGCGCTCGGGGGCCTCCAGGCCCTTGGCGCGGATCTCCGGGCGGGCGGCCGGGACGGCGTCCTTCTCCAGCTTGTCGAGCAGCACCTGCTCGTCGTCCGGCACCGGGACCTCCTCGACCTGCTGCTCGACCTGGACCTCCAGGTTGAACAGGTAGCCGACGGACTCCTCCTTGATGCCCTCCATCATCGCGGAGAACAGGTCGAAGCCCTCGCGCTGGTACTCGACCAGCGGGTCGCGCTGGGCGTAGGCGCGCAGCGCGATGCCCTCCTGGAGGTAGTCCATCTCGTAGAGGTGCTCGCGCCAGCGGCGGTCCAGCACCGACAGGACGACCCGGCGCTCCAGCTCGCGCATGATCTGGTCGCCGAGCTGGTCCTCGCGGCGGCCGTAGGCGGCGGCCACGTCCTCCTGGATGGCCTTGGTGAGGTACTCGGGGGTGAGCCCGCCCTGGTCCGCGGCCTCCTCCTCCAGCGCGTCCAGGTCGAGCGAGACCGGGTAGAGCTGCTTGAGCGCGGTCCACAGCTTGTCGAGGTCCCAGTCGTCCTCGAAGCCCTCGCCGGTGGCGGCGTTGACGTACGCGGCGACGGTGTCGTCCATGAAGTGGCCGACCTGCTCCTGCAGGTCCTCGCCCTCCAGGACGCGGCGGCGCTCGCCGTAGATGACCTCGCGCTGGCGGTTGAGGACCTCGTCGTACTTGAGGACGTTCTTGCGGATCTCGAAGTTCTGCTGCTCGACCTGGGTCTGCGCGGAGGCGATGGCGCGGGTGACCATCTTCGACTCGATCGGGACGTCCTCGGGGACGTTCGCCATCGACAGCACGCGCTCGACCATGCCGGCCTTGAACAGGCGCATCAGGTCGTCGCCCAGCGAGAGGTAGAACCGGGACTCGCCCGGGTCGCCCTGGCGGCCGGAGCGGCCGCGCAGCTGGTTGTCGATCCGGCGGGACTCGTGCCGCTCGGTGCCCAGGACGTACAGGCCGCCGATCTCCTGCACCTCCTCCTGCTCCGCCTTGACCGCGAGCTTGGCCTTCTCCAGCGCCTCCGGGAAGCCGGCCTCGTACTCCTC
Organism: Kitasatospora setae KM-6054; assembly: GCF_000269985.1. Classification (NCBI taxonomy): domain Bacteria; kingdom Bacillati; phylum Actinomycetota; class Actinomycetes; order Kitasatosporales; family Streptomycetaceae; genus Kitasatospora; species Kitasatospora setae. The sequence goes on from NC_016109.1 coordinate 3,273,398, forward strand.
CGGGGTGTCCTCGGGGGTGATGCCGCGCTGGGCCAGCTCGGCGGCGGCCAGGTGCTCGGAGTTGCCGCCGAGCATGATGTCGGTGCCGCGGCCGGCCATGTTGGTGGCGACGGTGACGGCGCCCTTGCGGCCGGCCTGCGCGACGATCTGCGCCTCGCGCTCGTGGTGCTTGGCGTTCAGCACCTCGTGCGGGATGCCGCGCTTGCGCAGCTCCTGCGACAGGTACTCGGACTTCTCGACCGAGACGGTGCCGACCAGGACCGGCTGGCCCTTCTCGTGCCGCTCGGCGATGTCCTCGACCACGGCGGCGAACTTGGCCGGCTCCGACTTGTAGATCAGGTCGGGCTGGTCGATCCGCTTCGGGGTCTTGTTGGTCGGGATCGGGACGACGCCGAGCTTGTAGATCTGGTGGAACTCGGCCGCCTCGGTGGTGCCGGTACCGGTCATGCCGGAGAGCTTGCCGTAGAGGCGGAAGAAGTTCTGCAGGGTGATGGTGGCCAGCGTCTGGTTCTCGTTCTGGACCTCGACGCCTTCCTTGGCCTCGATCGCCTGGTGCATGCCCTCGTTGTAGCGGCGGCCGGCCAGGATGCGGCCGGTGTGCTCGTCGACGATCATGACCTCGCCGTTGATGACGACGTAGTCCTTGTCGGCCTTGTAGAGCTCCTTGGCCTTGATGGCGTTGTTCAGGAAGCCCACCAGCGGGGTGTTCACCGACTCGTAGAGGTTGTCGATGCCCAGGTAGTCCTCGACCCGGCCGACGCCCTCCTCCAGGATGCCGACGGTGCGCTTCTTCTCGTCGACCTCGTAGTCGCGGTCGATCTTGAGGCGCTGCACCAGCTTGGCGAAGTCGTTGTACCACTTGGTGGCCTGGTCGGCCGGGCCCGAGATGATCAGCGGGGTGCGGGCCTCGTCGATCAGGATCGAGTCGACCTCGTCGACGATCGCGAAGTTGTGGCCGCGCTGCACCAGTTCGTCCTGCGACCACGCCATGTTGTCGCGCAGGTAGTCGAAGCCGAACTCGTTGTTGGTGCCGTACGTGATGTCCATCGCGTACTGGCGCTTGCGCTCGGCCGGCGACATGTTCGCCAGGATCACGCCGACCTCCAGGCCGAGGAAGCGGTGCACCCGGCCCATCCACTCCGAGTCGCGCTCGGCGAGGTAGTCGTTGACGGTGATCAGGTGCACGCCCTTGCCGGTCAGCGCGTTCAGGTACGCGGGCAGGGTGCCGACCAGGGTCTTGCCCTCGCCGGTGCGCATCTCGGCGACGTGGCCGTGGTGGAGGGCCGCGCCGCCCATGATCTGGACGTCGTAGTGGCGCTGGCCCAGCACGCGCTTGGCGGCCTCGCGGACCGTCGCGAACGCCTCGGGCAGGATGTCGTCGAGGGTCTCGCCCTCGGCCAGGCGGTTCTTGTACTCGTCGGTCAGCGCGCGCAGCTCTTCGTCGGTGAGGTTGACGAAGTCCTCTTCGATCGAGTTGACCTGGGCGGCAATCCGCTGCAGCTTGCGGAGGATCTTGCCCTCGCCTGCGCGCAGGATCTTGTCGAAGACGGACACGTGAGCGGGCTCCTTGCCTCATTCGGCTCTGGATGACTGCCGGTGGGGAGTTCACCCCACCGTACGGGCCATCGTATGCGAGGACTCCGAGCGGCCGGGAGGTCCGTCAGCACGCTATTCCTGTGTCACCCCTGGGAGCACATCGCCCGATGCCGGGGCCAAACGGTCAAAGCGGTTCGCCGACGGCCCGTTGTCAGTGCCCTCGCCTAGCCTCGCCCCATGGCCAACCCCCCTGCCGAACCCCTCGCCGGCACCCCCGCCGCGGCCGCCGCGAGCCCCGCCGCTGCCAAGCCCCGCACGGCTCCGGCGGCTCCGGCGGCCCCCGCGCCGGTCGCCCGGATCACCGCCGACCACGCCCGCCGGCTCGCGCTGCGCGCCCAGGGCCTGCTCGGCTCCCCCGACCGCCGGGCCGGCGCCGCGGGCGTCCTGCGGCAGCTCGGCGCCGTCCAGTTGGACACCATCTCGGTGCTGGCCCGCTCGCACGAACTGGTGCCGTACGCCCGGCTCGGCGCGGTCGGCCGCCGCCCGGTCGAGCAGGCGTACTGGGGGCACGGCACCGCGTTCGAGTACTGGTCGCACGCGGCCTGCGTGCTGCCGATGGAGGACTGGCCGCTGTTCGCCTTCCGCCGCCGCGCGTACCGGGACAAGGGGCGCGTCTGGGGCCACCCGATCTCCCCCGGGTCCTACGCCGAGGTGATCGACCGGCTGCGCGCCGAGGGCCCGTTGACCTCCACCGGGCTCGGCGGCGCCAAGAGGACCTCCGAGTGGTGGGACTGGTCCGACACCAAGACCGCCGTGGAGCGGGCGCTCGCCTTCGGCGACGTGGTGGTGACCGAGCGACGCGGCTGGAAGCGGGTCTACGACCTGGCCGAACGGGCCGTCCCGGCCGGGCTGTTCGGGCGCGAGCCGTCCGACGCCGAGTGCCTGACCGCGCTGGTGGCCAGGGCCGGCGCCGCGCTGGGCGTCGCCACCCGCTCCGACCTGCAGGACTACCACCGCCTGAAGGCCGCCCAGTTGGACGCCGCGCTCCCCGGCTCGGGCCTCGTCCCGGTCGAGGTCGAGGGCTGGGACGCCCCGGCCTGGGCCGACCCGGCGGCGCTCGCCACCGAGCCGCGCGGCCGGCACCGCACCGCCCTGCTCTCCCCGTTCGACTCGCTGATCTGGGACCGCGCCCGCACCGAGCGGATCTTCGGCATGACCCACCGGCTGGAGGCGTACACCCCCAAGCACAAGCGGGTGCACGGCTACTTCGCGATGCCGCTGCTGGCCGGCGGCCGGCTGGTCGGCCGGGTCGACCCGGCCCGCGAGGGGACGACCCTGGTGGCCCGCCAGGTCTCGCTGGACGGCCCGCGGCACGTCCCGGCGCTGGCCGAGGCGCTGCGCGAGGCCGCCGGGTGGACGGGCTGCGGCGCCGTCCGGGTGGAGCGGCTGGACGACGAGTCGCTCCGGCCGGAGCTGGAGAAGCTGCTGGGCTGAGCGGCCCGCCCGGGAGCGGCCGGCGGCCGCTCCCGGCCCGCGCTCAGCCTATTTCGAGGATCTTCTCCCGCATGGCGTAGACCACGGCCTCCATCCGGGAGTGCAGCTGCAGCTTCTCCAGGATGTTGCGCACGTGGTTCTTCACGGTGTTCTCGCTGATGAACAGCTCCTTGGCGATCTCCCGGTTGTTCATCCCGGTGGCCACCAGCTTGAGCACCTCCAGCTCCCGGTCGGTCAGCCGGGGCGCGGGCAGCAGCTCCCGGTCGTCCGAGCGGCGCTGGATCATCGACTTGAACTCGGTCAGCAGCTTGGCCGCCATCGAGGGGCTGATCTGCGACTGCCCGTCGGCCACCGCGCGGATCGCGGTGGCCACCTCGTCGGTGGAGATCTCCTTCAGCAGGTAGCCGGTGGCCCCCGCCTTGATCGCCTCGTAGAGGTCGGCCTCCTCGTCGCTGATCGTCAGCATGATGATCTTGGCGCTGGGCACCACGTCCTTGATCGCGGTGCACGCCTCGATGCCGCTGCGCCGCGGCATCCGGACGTCCATCAGGATGATGTCCGGCAGCAGGTCGGCGGCCTTCAGCACGGCCTCCGCGCCGTCGCCCGCCTCGCCGATCACCCGGATGTCCTGCTCCTCGGCCAGCACGATCTCCAGGCCCCGGCGGAACAGCGCGTGGTCGTCCACCACCAGCACCCGGATCGGCTCCGCGCGGCCCGGCGGGAAGCCGTCGTCCTCGGACTCCCGGCCCGCGCGCGAAAGCTCCCCCATCCGCTTCTCCCCCGCCCTCAGGTCACGTCCGACCCGCCCATCATTCCACGGCCGGGGGCCGGTCCGGTCACCCTGCGGCGCCGAACCGCCCGGCTGGGTGACTCCGCGCGCGGGTGACCCCGGCGGCCGGTCCGGCCGCCGGGGTCACCGTGCTCCCCGCCCGGGGCGGGGCGGCGCCGTCAGTCCTCGTCGGGCCCGTTGATCGCGCCGCCGGCCCCGGCGGCGTCCGCGGCGGCGGCCAGGTCCTCCTTCAGGTGGATCACGCCGTAGTGGTAGCCGTGCCGGCGGTAGACCACGCTCGGCAGCCCGCTGTCCTTCTCCTGGAAGAGGTAGAAGTCGTGGCCGACCAGCTCCATCGCGTACAGCGCCTGGTCCAGCGACATCGGCGCCGCGGCGTGGGTCTTCTCGCGGACCACCAGCGGCCCGTCGCCCTCGACCTCCAGGTTGCCGGCGACGGTCTTGCGGGCCGCGCCGTTGACGCTCGGGGCGGCCTCGGTGGCGGGCAGGTCGGCCAGCGCGGCGGTCGCCGCGGAGACGCTGAGCGGCGTCCGCCCGTTGGTCCCGCCCTTGTGCACCCGGCGGCGGTCCGCGGACTTGCGCAGCTGCGCCTCCAGCTTCGCGGAGGCCAGGTCCAGCGCCGCCCACGGGTCGTTGGCGGACGCCTCGGCCCGGATCACCGGGCCCCGGCTGCGGAGGGTGATCTCCACCCGGTCGGAACGGTCGGCCTGACGCGGATTGTGCTCCTTGGACACCTCGACATCCAGGCTGATCGCCTTGGTGTCGAACTTCTGGACCTTCTCCAGCTTCTCGGCCACGTGCTCGCGGAACCTCTTGGGCACCTCGGTCTTGCGGCCCTTGACGACGATGTCCACGCAGAACTCCGATCCCTCGTGCTGACCGGTTCGGTGTGCGTCCCGAACCGGCGTGAGACCCAGCCGGACCAGTCGGCCGCCGCCGCCCGCCGGGCGCCGCCCGGAGAGCCGACGAGGACCACCGGCCCTCTTACCTCACTTCCTCCCCACCAGGAGCGTTCGAAACCCCTGGAAGCCTCATGCAACACCCGACGCGGGGATATCGCCTCCCCAGTCGAACGGAACGTACCGGCGTGCGGCCGGCGGCCCGGCTGTTCCCCCCTGTTTACCCACCTACGGGTGAAACAAGGGTGAACGGCTGGACAACACGCCCGGCACCGCCCACCGTATGGCTGATGTCGCCGCCCGGCGAGCGTTCCGGAGGGGTTCCGTGACGAGCCGCAGCACCGCCCACCAGCCCGGATCCGGCCCCGTCCGGGCCGTCGCCGCCCTGCTCGACCTGCTGCTCCCGGCCCGCTGCGCCGGCTGCGGGAGCGGCCTCGGCGGCCTCTGCCCGCTCTGCCGCGCGCTGCTGGCCGGCACCGCCGCCGGGCCGGCCGGCCCGCACCGCCCGCCCCCCGGACTGCCGCCGGTGCACGCCGCCGCGCCCTACGCCGGGCCGGTGCGCCACCTGCTGCTCGCCCACAAGGAGCGCGGCGCGCTCCGGCTGGCCGCCCCGCTGGGCGGCGCGCTGGCCGCCGCCGTGCGCTCCGCCACCGGGGCGGGCGCCGCCCCGCTGCTGCTGGTGCCGGTGCCCTCGGCGCGGGCCGCGACCCGGGCCCGCGGCCACGACCCGACGCTGCGGCTGGCCCGGGCGGCCGCCCGCGAGCTGCGCCGCGGCGGGATCGCCACCCTGGTCGCGCCGGTGCTGCGGCACAGCCGCCCGGTGGCCGACCAGGCGGGCCTGGGCGCGGCCGAGCGGCACCGCAACCTGGACGGCGCGCTGGCCGTCCCGGCCCGGCTGGCGGGCCCGCTGGCCGGGCACCGGCTGGTGCTGGTGGACGACCTGGTGACCACCGGGGCGAGCCTGGCCGAGGCGGCCCGGGCGCTGCGCGCGGCGGGCTGCCCGCCGCGGGCGGCGGCGACCGTCGCGGCCACCGCCCGGCGCGGGGCGGGCCCGGGGCGGCGCGGGGCGGTGCCGGGGGAGGCCGGGCTCAGCCCGGGCCGGTGAACGGCGCCGGGGCCGGTCCGGCCCCGGTCGGCCGCGGCCCGGCCGTCAGCCCGGGTAGCTGAACGCGCCGGGGTTGCCCTTGCTGGGCACCTCGTGCCACTGGTTGTCCTTGAGCCGGTAGAGGCCGTGGTCGGAGACGGTGAGCACGGCGGGCCCGGCGGGTCCGGTCGGGTCGGCGGGCAGCCGGGCCTCGGTGGCGGACAGCGCGGTCATCGACTCGCCGCCCTGCAGCGGGGAGTCGGTGGACTGCGAGCCGTCGGTGCCGAGGAAGTGCAGCTGCTGCAGCCGGTCGACCTCCTTGCCGAGCACCACCAGCTGGTCGGTGTCGCCCCAGGAGACGGCGGCGACCTCGGTCAGCTGGGGGGCGACGTCGCGCAGCCCGGTGATCCGGGCGGTCGGGTTCTTCGAGCTGCCGTCGTGCCGCACCAGGCCGAGCGCCAGCTTGGCCGGGCCGTCGCCGCGGCTGAGCAGCAGCGCGATCCGGGTGCCGTCGGAGGAGATCCGCAGCGACCGGACGGTCCGCCCGTCCAGCCCGTCGACCTGCACCGGGACGACGGTGCGCTCGCGCACCATCAGCACCCGGGGCGCGGCCGGGTCGCGGTCGACCAGCCAGAGGTCCTGCCGGCCGTCCCAGCTGGGCGAGGCCAGGCCCTGGTCGGGCGCGGGGGCGCGGCTGGCGACGATCCGCTCGCCGTACTTGGCGTTCTCGGTGAGCTCGACCTCGACCAGTTCGCGGCCGTCGGCGCCGATCGCGGCGGCGGCGTTGCCGTCCCGGCGGACGGCGACGGCGCCGGTGCCGGGGTGGAAGCCGCCGGCCTGCGGGGCCTGGCCGAGCGGCCCGGGGACGGGGACCGGGTCCAGGCCCTCCTGGTAGGTGCTGAGCCGGCCGTCCTCGGTCTGGATGTACGCCCGGACGCCGTTGTCGGTGCCGGCCAGCGCGCCGGGGGCTACCAGCGCGGCCTCGCCGGCGCTGAGCGAGCAGCTGCCGCCGGTGAGCGAGAGGTCGAGCCGGTCCAGCTTGCTCTGCTGGTCGGCGAGGGTCTGGAAGAGCTGCTGGGCCATCTGCTTGCAGGCGGCCGGGTCGCCGCCCTCCAGCTTGACGGTGGCCACCCGGTTGTCGCCGATGCTGGCGCCCTGCACCCGGACGCCGTCCAGCTTGCTGGTCACCACCGGGCCGAGCCAGCGCGAGGGGCCGTCCGCGGTGGCCTGGGCGGCCTCGGTCAGCGGGTCTATTCGGCGCCGCAGGTAGATCGGGTCGGGCACCAGCACCGGGGAGATCTGCGGGCGGGTGGCGGAGGTGTCGGGCGCGGCGAAGAAGTAGCGGTGGACCGGCTTGTAGGTGTTCTTGAAGTTGGTCTGGTCGACGATCAGGCCGTTCGGCAGGTCGCTGATCCGCCACTCGCCCTTGTCGGGGCCGTCGGACTCCTTCACGAAGGTGAAGACCCGGCCGTACGCCTGGCCGGCCGCGGCCTGGTAGGTGTGCTGCTCGTCGAGGGTGGCGACCTGCTTGCCCTCGACGCTGAGCTGGAAGGTGACGGCGTCGTCCGTGGGCTGGGACATGTCCATCTCCGGGGTGCCGGCCAGCACCACCACGCCGGCGTCGGGCTTCCAGGTCTTGGCCGCGACGGTGGTCAGGTACTGCTTGGCGGTGTCGTAGTCGGCCTGGTCGGCGTTGGAGGAGTCCAGGAATCCGTTCAGCAGGTCGCGGGGGCTCTCGCCCTTGCGCGGGGCGACCGGGTAGACGTGCACCTGGAGGGCGTCGGCGGCGTTCTGCGACACCTCCAGGCGCTGCGGGGCGCCGCCGGAGGGCATCGACACGCAGCCGGTGGCGGCGGTCGCCAGCAGCACGGTCCAGCCCGCCGCGAGGGCCCGCCGGTCAGTCGTCCTGTCGGTCCTGCGCACCGGCGGTCCCCTCCTGGTCGGTCTCGGCGCCGTCCGGTGCGGGCGGGGCCGACTGGGTCGGGCGGCCGCGGTCGACCACGATCTGCGCGCCCGTGGCACCGTAACCCGTGACGTCCGAGGGGTCGGAGACCGGGGCGGCGGCGGGCCGGCCGAGCCCCGGACCGATGCTGAGGACGCCGCCGAGGCCGGAGCCGAAGGTGTGCCGCTCGGTGTCCGGGGTCTCCGGGACGGCGGTCGACTCGCCGCCGGTCAGCGCGGTCGCGCCGCGGGCGGTGCGGCGGTACGGGGCGCCGGCCGAGGACATGCCGCGGTTGTAGCGGGAGTCCTCCGGTTCCAGCCGGAACGGGGCCCGGGAGATCTCGCCGCCGCGGGTGCGCGGCAGGGTCAGCCGGAAGTGCGAGCCGCCGCCGGGTTCGCCCCAGGCCTGCAGCCAGCCGCCGTGCAGGTGGGCGTCCTCGACCGCGATGGACAGGCCGAGGCCGGTGCCGCCGGTGGTCCGCACCCGGGACGGGTCGGCCCGCCAGAACCGGTGGAACACCCGGGAGGCCTCGCCGGGCTTGAGGCCGATACCGTAGTCGCGGACGCCGACGGCGACCGCGCCCTCGGCCGAGCCGAGCCGGATCACCACGTCCCGGCCCTCGCCGTGCTCCAGCGCGTTGACCACCAGGTTGCGCAGGATCCGCTCGATCCGGCGGCCGTCGACCTCCGCGAGTACCGGGTTCTCGGCGCCGCGGATCAGCACCGCGCTGCCCTTGGCCCGGGCCAGCGGGTCGGCCGCCTCGACCACCCGGGTCACGATGCCCCGCAGGTCGACCGGCTCGGCGTCCAGGATCGCCGCGCCCGCGTCGAACCGGCTGATCTCCAGCAGGTCGGCGAGCAGCGACTCGAAGCGGTCCAGCTGGTCCTGGAGCAGCTCGGCGGAGCGGGCCGCCATCGGGTCCAGGTCCTCGCGGCTGTCGTAGATCAGGTCGGCGGCCATCCGGACGGTGGTCAGCGGGGTGCGCAGCTCGTGCGAGACGTCCGAGACGAACCGGCGCTGCACCCGGGAGAGCTCCTCCAGCTTGCGGATCTGCGCCTGCAGGCCGTTGGCCATCCGGTTGAACGACTCGCCGAGGCGGGCGATGTCGTCGGTGCCGGTGACCTTCATCCGCTCGTCGAAGTGCCCGGCGGCGAGCCGCTCGGAGATCCCGGCGGCCATCCGCACCGGCGTGACGACCTGCCGGACCACCAGCCAGGCGATGCAGCCCAGCAGGATGACCAGGAACAGCCCGGCGGTGGCCAGGGTGCCGATCACCAGGTTGAGGGTCGAGGTCTCCTGGTAGAAGGAGAACACGTAGTACAGCTGGTACGAGGTGCCGTCCGGGCCGGTGAACTGCTTGCCGATCGCCAGGCCCTTGTCGTCGTCGGGCTTGGCCTGGCTGTCCGGGGCGCGGTGCAGCTTGACCGGCTGCTCCTGCGGGTTGGACGGGTCGGCGGCGACCTTGGCGCGCAGCTCGGGGGTGATCGAGTCGGGCAGGATCGAGCCGGAGTAGCGGGCGCCGCGCAGGCCGGCGCTGGAGGCGCTGGCCTCCTGGCCGCCGGGGGCGAGCGCGATCACCGAGTAGACGCCGGAGCCGCCGGAGGCCAGGTCGGAGACCTGCTTGGTCAGCCAGGCGTTGATCTGGTCGCGGGTCGGGTCGGCGGTCGGGCCGGCCTTCGTCTGCAGGTTGATCGCCTCGTTGATCTTGTCCTGCTCGATCTGGAAGCCGCCCAGGGCCTGCCCGTGGGCGGACTTCTGCTTGGTCTCCAGCAGCCCGGTGCGCACCTGCGCGACCACCACCACGCCGAGCACCAGCACCACCACGAAGGAGAGCAGCAGCGTCATCGCCACCACCCGCAGCTGGATGGAGCGGCGGTACAGCGCCAGCAGCCGGCCCACCGGGTGCCGGAACGGGCGGACCACCGGCGCGAGCAGGTGCGCCCACCACCGGCGCCGGCGCGGCCGGCCGGTGGTGGAACTCAGCACGTCGCCGCGCACAGCGTGCTCCCCGCCGGACTGCTCGTCCGGCGGGGAGTGGTCGGCCTCGGTGTCGCTCATTCTCAGCCGGGCCCGGCCTTGTACCCGACACCGCGCACGGTGACGACGATCTCCGGGCGCTCCGGGTCCTTCTCGATCTTGGAGCGCAGGCGCTGCACGTGCACGTTGACCAGCCGGGTGTCGGCCGCGTGCCGGTAGCCCCAGACCTGCTCCAGCAGCACCTCGCGGGTGAACACCTGCCAGGGCTTGCGGGCCAGCGCGACCAGCAGGTCGAACTCCAGCGGGGTCAGCGGGATGCCGCGGCCCTCGCGCTTGACGGAGTGCCCGGCGACGTCGATCACCAGGTCCCCGATGGTCAGCTGCTCCGGCGTCGGCTCCTCGGCCCGGCGCAGCCGGGCCCGCACCCGGGCGACCAGTTCCTTGGGCTTGAACGGCTTCGTCACGTAGTCGTCCGCGCCCGACTCCAGGCCGACCACGATGTCGACCGTGTCGGTCTTCGCGGTCAGCATGACGATCGGGATGCCCGACTCGGCCCGGATCTGCCGGCACACGTCGATGCCGTCCCGTCCGGGCAGCATCAGGTCGAGCAGTACGAGGTCCGGCTTGGTCTCCCGGAAGGCGGCCAGCGCCTTGTCCCCGTCTGCGACGAAAAACGGCTCAAAACCTTCACCCCGCAGCACGATGCCGAGCATCTCGGCCAGTGCGGTGTCGTCATCGACGACGAGGACACGTCCCTTCATGTCTCCATCTTCTCATCACCCGAATGTGACCTGCGCCGCACGGCGGTGCCGTCCCACTGCCCCGACCTCGTATCGAACCAGTCATACCATCGCAAAGGTTGTGGTTCGGGGGCCTTGTCCGGACCGTTGTGGATCAGCAACGGGATACCCCTGGGGTACGCGTGCGCACCATGGCACGATAAGCACCCCGAAGCACCCGAGCCAGGGTGCCCCGACGAGGAGCGTCGATGACCGAGACCCCGGGCTGGACGTCACCCGGTTCTCCCGAAGCACCGCCCGGCAGCACCGGAACCGGCCACCCGGCCCCCGCGGCCGCCGCCCCGGCCCCCGCGACCGCCACGCTCCCGCCCGCCCCCGGCACCGGCCCGGTCCCGCTCCGCCCGCTCGGCTTCGGCGAACTGATGGACGGCGCCTTCGCCCTGGTCCGCCGCAACTGGCGGGCCGCGTACGGGCTGAGCCTGCTGCTGGGCGTCTCGCTCGAACTCCTCCAGGCCGGCGTCAACTGGTGGATCCACGTCGGCGGCACCTACACCCTGGCCGCCTCCTCCGACTACCTGCTGTGGCCGCTGAGCCTGCTGCTCGGCAGCCTCACCGCCGGACTGGTCGCCCCCGTGGTCGGCAACAGCCTGCTCGGCCGCGACACCACGCTCCGCGAGGCGTGGCAGCAGACCCGGCCCCGGCTCGGCGCCCTGCTCGGCCTGTGCCTGCTGCTCGGCGCGATCCTGCTCGGCTCGCTCGCCGTCCTGGTCGTCCCGCTGTTCGTGATCGCCGCCGTCACCGACCAGCCCGCGCTGCTGCTGCTGATCGTGTTCACCGCGCTGCCGATCGCCTGGCTGTGGATCAAGCTGCACCTGGCCGTGCCCGCGCTGGTGCTGGAGAAGCAGCCCGTGACCGGCGCGCTCAAGCGCTCCTGGCGGCTGACCGGCGGCGCCTGGTGGCGGATCTTCGGCCTGGTGCTGCTCTTCCAGGTGTGCCTCGGCATGGTCGCCACCGTGCTGACCATCCCGGCCCAGCTCGTCACCGAGGTCATCGGCACCATCCCCGCCTCCCCCGCCAACGACGACGCGACCGCCGCGATCGCCATCGGCGTCACCGCCGTCTTCGCCGCCGTCGCCCGCACCGTGCTCCTCCCGCTCGGCGGCGCCCTGCAGACCCTGATCTACACCGACCAGCGGATCCGCCGCGAGGCGCTCGACCTCGAACTCACCCGGGCCGTCGGCCTGTTCGACCCCGCCACCGCCGCCGCCCCGGCCCCGCCGGCCGGCCCCGCCGTGCCGCAGGGAGCCTGACCGCGATGGGATTCCGGGGGGAGGGGGCACTGCTCGCGGACGGCGCCCCCGTCGAGACACCGCGCGACGCGGCCCGCGACGCCGCCCACGAGGAACTCCGCAAGGCGGTCTACCACCAGCACGAGCCCGGCGTCGTCGAGCGCTTCGTCGACTGGGTGCAGCACCAGATCAGCCGGGCCGTGGACGGCGTCTCCACCCCGCTCGGCGGCGGCGGCAACGCCGCGCTCGCCCTGCTGATCGTGCTCGCCCTCGTCCTGGGCTTCGTGCTCTGGCGGCGCTACGGCGCGCCCCGCCGCGCCGCCCGCGCCACCGGAAAGCTGTTCACCGGCCCCGAGGGACCGCGCAGCGCCGCCGGGCACCGCGCCGACGCCGCCGCGCACGCCGCCGCCGGCGCCTGGGAGGACGCCGTCCGCGAGCAGATGCGCGCCCTGGTCCGCGCCCTGGAGGAACGCACCGTCCTGGCCCCCCGTCCCGGCCGCACCGCCGACGAAGCGGCCGCCGAGGCCGGCCGCGCCCTGCCCGACCACGCCCGCGAACTCGCCTCCGCGGCACGGCTGTTCGACGACATCGCGTTCGGCGATCGGCCCGCCGACGAACGCGCCTACCGGCTGCTCGCCGACCTCGACCAGACCCTCGGACGGACCAGGCCCGTCGCCGTCCCGGCCGGCGGAGGAACCGCATGACCACCGCCCCGCCCGCCGAGCTGTCCGGCGACCTGCCCGCCGCCCCGCCGCCCGCCACCGCCGCGCCCGGGCCCGAACCCGCGGCCGCCGCCCGGGAGTCCGGCCCCGCCCGGGCCGGCCACGGCCCGCGCGCCTGGCTGCGGCGCTCCCGCTGGTGGCTGCTGACCGTCCTGGTCCTGCTGCTGCTCGGCGGCCTGGTCGCCGGCATCCCCGGCAGCTCCGCCTACTCCGCGTTCGACCCGCGCAGCGGCGACCCGAACGGCACCCGCGCCGCCGACCAGCTGCTCCGGCGGCACGGCATCACCAGCCGCACCGCCGCCGGCCCCACCGAGCTCGCCGCCGCCCTGCGCGCCGACGACACCACCGTCGTCCTGACCGCCCCGGACGAGCTCGCCTACCAGGACCTCGCCGAGCTCACCGCGCTGCCCCGCGGCGCGCGCAGCCGCCTGGTCCTGGTCGCCCCCGAGCAGCCGCTGCTGAACGCGTTCGCCACCGGCGTCTCGCTCTCCGGCCACAGCGGCGGGAGCGGCACCGTGACCGACCCGTCCTGCCCGCTGCCCGAGGCCGTCAACGCCGGCCCCGCGACCGTCAACGGCCAGAGCTACCAGGGCCGCCCCGGCGACACCGAGTGCTACCGCGCCACCCTGCTCAGCCGCACCCGCGGCGACCAGCAGGTGGTGCTGCTCGGCAGCGGCACCCCGCTCACCAACCGGGCCCTCGACCAGGAGGGCAACGCCGCCCTCGCCCTCGGCCTGCTCGGCGCCCACCCCCGGCTGGTCTGGCAGACCCCGGACGGCCACGACTCCCACCAGGCCGCCACCGAGCGCAGGAGCCTCGGCGACTACGTCCCCGACGGCTGGTACTGGGGCACCTTCCAGCTCGCCCTGGCCGGCCTGTTCGCCGTCGCCTGGCGCGCCCGCCGGCTCGGCCCGGTGCTCACCGAGCGGCTGCCCGCCGTGGTCCGCGCCTCCGAGACCACCGAGGGCCGCGCCCGGCTCTACCACCGCGCGGGCGCCCGCGACCACGCCGCCGAGACGCTGCGCCGCGCCGCCCGCCGCCGGACCGCCGCCGCCCTCGGCCTCCCGCACACCTCCGGGGACCCCGACCCGGCCGCCCTCACCGCGGCCGCCGCCGCCCGGCTCGGACGCCCCTCCGCCGACCTCCAGCACCTGCTGTACGGCCCGGCCCCCACCGACGACGCCGCGCTGCTGCGGCTCGCCGACGACCTCGACGACATGGAATGGCAGGTACGACAGCCGTGACCGACCAGCTGCTCAAGACCGTCCCGGCGCAGTCCGGCGACGCCCGCGCCGCCCTCACCGGCCTGCGCGCGGAGATCGCCAAGGCCGTGGTCGGCCAGGACGCCGCCGTCACCGGCATCGTCGTGGCCCTGCTCTGCGGCGGCCACGTCCTGCTGGAGGGCGTCCCCGGCGTCGCCAAGACCCTCCTGGTCCGCACCCTGGCCACCGCGCTCGACGTCGGGACCAAGCGCATCCAGTTCACCCCCGACCTGATGCCCGGCGACGTCACCGGCTCGCTGGTCTACGACACCCGCACCGCCGAGTTCTCCTTCCAGCCCGGCCCGGTCTTCACCAACCTGCTGCTCGCCGACGAGATCAACCGCACCCCGCCGAAGACCCAGGCGTCCCTGCTGGAGGCCATGGAGGAGCGCCAGGTCACCGTCGACGGCGAACCCCGCAAGCTCCCCGAGCCGTTCCTGGTCGCCGCCACCCAGAACCCGGTCGAGTACGAGGGCACCTACCCGCTGCCCGAGGCCCAGCTGGACCGCTTCCTGATGAAGCTGATCCTCCCGCTGCCGACCCGCGACCAGGAGTTCCAGGTCCTGTCCCGGCACGCGAACGGCTTCGACCCGCGCGACCTCGCCGCGGCCGGCGTCCGCCCGGTCGCCAGCACCGCGCACCTGGCCGCCGCCCGCGCCGAGGTCGGCAAGCTGACCGTCTCCCCCGAGGTCCTGGCGTACATCGTCGACCTGGTCCGGGCCACCCGGCAGTCGCCCTCGCTCTCGATGGGCGTCTCCCCGCGCGGCGCCACCGCCCTGCTCAACACCTCCCGCGCCTGGGCCTGGCTGGCCGGCCGCGACTACGTCACCCCCGACGACGTCAAGGCGCTCGCCCTGCCCACCCTCCGGCACCGCGTCCAGCTCAGGGCCGAGGCCGAGATGGAGGGCACCACCGCCGACAGCGTCATCCAGGCCGTCCTCGCCCAGACGCCCGCCCCCCGGTAGCCCGCCCCGGGCCGGGGCCCTGTCCCCGGCCCGCCGCCGTCCCCGCCCCCAGAAAGCGAGCCAGCCACCCCATGGCCCTGACCGGCCGAACGGCCCTCATCGCCGCCCTCGGCGCCCTCCTGGTCGGTCTGCTCCTCCCCTCCTGGACGGGCATCGGCGCGGTCCTGCTGCCGCTGCTCGCCGCCGTCGCCGTCGACCTGCTGCTCGCCGCCCCGGTCCGCCGCCTGGTGCTGGAACGCTCCGGCGACCCGACCGTCCGCCTCGGCGAGGCCACCGGCGTCGACCTGCTCGTCAGCAACCCCTCCGGCCGCCCGCTGCGCGCCCGGATCCGCGACGCCTGGTACCCCTCCGCCTGGGCCCCCGGCACCGCGACGACCGCCTCCCGGCACCGGGTCACCGTCCCGGCCGGCGAGCGCCGCCGCCTCACCACCCCGCTGGCCCCCACCCGCCGCGGCGACCACCACGCCGGCCAGGTCACCGTCCGCTCGCTCGGCCCGCTCGGCCTGGCCGGCCGCCAGGCCAACCTGGACGCCCCCTGGCGGATCCGCGCCCTGCCCCCCTTCACCAGCCGCAAGCACCTCCCCTCCCGGCTGGCCCGGCTGCGCGAACTCGACGGCCGCACCTCCGTCCTGACCCGCGGCCAGGGCACCGAGTTCGACTCCCTGCGCGAGTACCTCCCCGGCGACGACGTCCGCTCCATCGACTGGCGCGCCAGCGCCCGCCGCAGCACCGTCGCCGTCCGCACCTGGCGCCCCGAACGCGACCGCCACGTCCTGATCGTCCTCGACACCGGACGCACCTCCGCCGGCCGCGTCGGCGACGCCCCCCGGCTGGACTCCGCGCTCGACGCCGCCCTGCTGCTCACCGCCCTCGCCACCAAGGCCGGCGACCGGGTCGACCTGCTCGCCCACGACCGCACCCGCCGCGCCGCCGTCGCCGGCCGCTCCCCCGCCGAGGTGCTGCCCGCCTTCACCGACGCGATGGCCCTGCTCGAACCCGCCCTGATCGAGACCGACCTGCGCACCCTCACCTCCACCGCCCTGCGGATGGCCCCCCAGCGCTCCCTGATCGTCCTGCTCACCGGCCTCGACGCGCACCAGGTCCAGGACGGGCTGCTCCCCCAGCTCCCCCTCCTGACCAAGCGCCACGAAATCGTCCTCGCCGCGGTCTCCGACCCCCGCCTCGACGAACTCGTCGACGCCCCCCGCACCACCGTCCGCGACGTCTACGCCGCCGCGGCCGCCGAACAGACCCGCGCCGACCGCCGCCGCACCGCGAACCTCCTCACCCGCCGCGGCGTCACCGTCCTCGACGCCCCACCGGAATCCATCGCGCCCGCGCTCGCCGACACCTACCTCGCCCTGAAGGCCGCCGGCCGCCTCTGAGGCCCCCTCAGACCCACTGCACCACCTCCCGCAGGCTCCCCACCAGCGCCGTCGCCCCCGCCGCCAGCAACCGCCCGGGCGGCGTCAGCGCCGTGTAC
This sequence comes from Kitasatospora setae KM-6054, assembly GCF_000269985.1. NCBI lineage: Bacteria > Bacillati > Actinomycetota > Actinomycetes > Kitasatosporales > Streptomycetaceae > Kitasatospora > Kitasatospora setae. The sequence continues at coordinate 3,289,578 of NC_016109.1, forward strand.
CCCAGCACGTCCATCCCCGCGGCCCGCGCCGCCAGCACCCCGTTCGGACTGTCCTCCACCACCAGGCAGTCCCCCGGCACCACCCCGCACACCGCCGCCGCAGCTCCCCCAACACCTCCACCGCCCCCGGCACCGCCGCCACCCCCTCCCGGAACGCCGCGAACACCCGCTCGTGACACCGCGCCGTGAAGTCCTCCGACAACACCCCACCGAACCGCTCCGCCGCCACCTGGTGCACATTGCGCCCGGCGTTCGTCCCGGAAACGCGAGAAAGCCCCCCGACATCCCGTCGGGGGGCTTTCTCTCAATGATTGTTCGGCGGCGTCCTACTCTCCCACAGGGTCCCCCCTGCAGTACCATCGGCGCTGTGAGGCTTAGCTTCCGGGTTCGGAATGTAACCGGGCGTTTCCCTCACGCTATGACCACCGAAACACTATGAAACTGTGCACCACCCACCCGTGTCGGTGGGGGTCGTTGTTTCAGAACAACACAGTGGACGCGAGCAACTGAGGACAAGCCCTCGGCCTATTAGTACCGGTCAACTCCACCCCTCACAGGGCTTCCATATCCGGCCTATCAACCCAGTCGTCTACTGGGAGCCTTACCCTCTCAAGGAGGTGGGAGTGCTCATCTCGAAGCAGGCTTCCCGCTTAGATGCTTTCAGCGGTTATCCCTCCCGAACGTAGCCAACCAGCCATGCCCTTGGCAGGACAACTGGCACACCAGAGGTTCGTCCGTCCCGGTCCTCTCGTACTAGGGACAGCCCTTCTCAACACTCCTACGCGCACAGCGGATAGGGACCGAACTGTCTCACGACGTTCTAAACCCAGCTCGCGTACCGCTTTAATGGGCGAACAGCCCAACCCTTGGGACCTACTCCAGCCCCAGGATGCGACGAGCCGACATCGAGGTGCCAAACCATCCCGTCGATATGGACTCTTGGGGAAGATCAGCCTGTTATCCCCGGGGTACCTTTTATCCGTTGAGCGACGGCGCTTCCACAAGCCACCGCCGGATCACTAGTCCCTACTTTCGTACCTGCTCGACCCGTCAGTCTCACAGTCAAGCTCCCTTGTGCACTTACACTCAACACCTGATTGCCAACCAGGCTGAGGGAACCTTTGGGCGCCTCCGTTACCCTTTAGGAGGCAACCGCCCCAGTTAAACTACCCACCAGACACTGTCCCTGATCCGGATCACGGACCCAGGTTAGACATCCAGCACGACCAGAGTGGTATTTCAACGATGGCTCCACCATGACTGGCGTCACGGCTTCAAAGCCTCCCACCTATCCTACACAAGCCGAACCGAACACCAATATCAAGCTATAGTAAAGGTCCCGGGGTCTTTCCGTCCTGCTGCGCGAAACGAGCATCTTTACTCGTAATGCAATTTCACCGGGCCTGTGGTTGAGACAGTCGAGAAGTCGTTACGCCATTCGTGCAGGTCGGAACTTACCCGACAAGGAATTTCGCTACCTTAGGATGGTTATAGTTACCACCGCCGTTTACTGGCGCTTAAGTTCTCAGCTTCGCCACGACGAATCGTGACTAACCGGTCCCCTTAACGTTCCAGCACCGGGCAGGCGTCAGTCCGTATACATCGCCTTACGGCTTCGCACGGACCTGTGTTTTTAGTAAACAGTCGCTTCTCGCTGGTCTCTGCGGCCACCACCAGCTCAGGGAGCTAAGTCCCGTCACCAGCAATGGCCCCCCTTCTCCCGAAGTTACGGGGGCATTTTGCCGAGTTCCTTAACCACAGTTCACCCGAACGCCTCGGTATTCTCTACCTGACCACCTGAGTCGGTTTGGGGTACGGGCCGCCATGAAACTCGCTAGAGGCTTTTCTCGACAGCATAGGATCATCCACTTCACCACAATCGGCTCGGCATCAGGTCTCAGACTACGTGTTGCGCGGATTTGCCTACGCAACGTCCTACACCCTTACCCCGGGACTACCACCGCCCGGGCTGGACTACCTTCCTGCGTCACCCCATCGCTCACCTACTACAGGCTTGGACCGGCGGCTCCACCACGTCCCATCGTCCGAAGACTCCGGGCCGGCTTCACGGCCTTAGCATCACCTGGTTCGACGTTGGCGCTTCAAAGCGGGTACGGGAATATCAACCCGTTGTCCATCGACTACGCCTGTCGGCCTCGCCTTAGGTCCCGACTTACCCTGGGCAGATCAGCTTGACCCAGGAACCCTTGGTCAATCGGCGCAAGAGTTTCCCACTCTTGTATCGCTACTCATGCCTGCATTCTCACTCGTGAACCGTCCACAACTCGATTCCTCGGCTGCTTCACCCGGCACACGACGCTCCCCTACCCATCACAGCCTCCGTTGGGAGTATTGCTGCAATGACACGACTTCGGTGGTGTGCTTGAGCCCCGCTACATTGTCGGCGCGGAATCACTTGACCAGTGAGCTATTACGCACTCTTTCAAGGGTGGCTGCTTCTAAGCCAACCTCCTGGTTGTCTCTGCGACTCCACATCCTTTCCCACTTAGCACACGCTTAGGGACCTTAGTCGGTGTTCTGGGCTGTTTCCCTCTCGACCATGGAGCTTATCCCCCACAGTCTCACTGCCGCGCTCTCACTTACCGGCATTCGGAGTTTGGCTAAGGTCAGTAACCCGGTGAGGCCCATCGCCTATCCAGTGCTCTACCTCCGGCAAGAAACACGCGACGCTGCACCTAAATGCATTTCGGGGAGAACCAGCTATCACGGAGTTTGATTGGCCTTTCACCCCTAACCACAGGTCATCCCCCAGGTTTTCAACCCTGGTGGGTTCGGTCCTCCACACGGTCTTACCCGCGCTTCAACCTGCCCATGGCTAGATCACTCCGCTTCGGGTCTTGGGCATGCAACTCGAACGCCCTATTCGGACTCGCTTTCGCTACGGCTACCCCACACGGGTTAACCTCGCTACACACCGCAAACTCGCAGGCTCATTCTTCAAAAGGCACGCAGTCACAGCCCGAAGGCTGCCCCCACGGCTTGTAGGCACACGGTTTCAGGTACTATTTCACTCCGCTCCCGCGGTACTTTTCACCATTCCCTCACGGTACTATCCGCTATCGGTCACCAGGGAATATTTAGGCTTAGCGGGTGGTCCCGCCAGATTCACACGGGATTTCTCGGGCCCCGTGCTACTTGGGAGAAGCTCAAGCGAGCCGTACGGATTTCGTCTACGGGGGTCTTACCCTCTACGCCGGACCTTTCGCATGTCCTTCGACTACCCATACGGTTTCTGACTCGCCCAGCCGCCGGCAGACGACTGAAGAACTTTCCCACAACCCCTTGAGCGCAACCCCTGCCGGGTCTCACACGCTCAAGGTTTGGCCTCATCCGGTTTCGCTCGCCACTACTCCCGGAATCACGGTTGTTTTCTCTTCCTGCGGGTACTGAGATGTTTCACTTCCCCGCGTTCCCTCCACATACCCTATGTGTTCAGGTATGGGTGACAGCCCATGACGACTGCCGGGTTTCCCCATTCGGACACCCCCGGATCAAAGCTCGGTTGACAGCTCCCCGGGGCCTATCGCGGCCTCCCACGTCCTTCATCGGTTCCTGGTGCCAAGGCATCCACCGTGCGCCCTTAAAAACTTGGCCACAGATGCTCGCGTCCACTGTGCAGTTCTCAAACAACGACCAGACACCCAAACCCGACACCCCCAAGACAGGGACGCCCGGCATGAGGCCGGCAACCTGAAGACAACGACCACTGGCCGTTCCCTCAGGACCCAACAACGTGCCCGACACACCCGCCTCCGGAACACCGCTTTCCACGCCCCGGAAGGGCAGTACTCGCGATCTCCATCACCGTGTGTGCCGAATAGTCAACGTTCCACCCATGAGCTAGCACTCCGGGACATTCGCCCGAAGCTGCCATGTGCTCCTTAGAAAGGAGGTGATCCAGCCGCACCTTCCGGTACGGCTACCTTGTTACGACTTCGTCCCAATCGCTGGTCCCACCTTCGACGGCTCCTCCCCTCACGGGTTAGGCCACCGGCTTCGGGTGTTACCGACTTTCGTGACGTGACGGGCGGTGTGTACAAGGCCCGGGAACGTATTCACCGCAGCATGCTGATCTGCGATTACTAGCAACTCCAACTTCATGGGGTCGAGTTGCAGACCCCAATCCGAACTGAGACCGGCTTTTTGGGATTCGCTCCGCCTCGCGGCATCGCAGCCCTTTGTACCGGCCATTGTAGCACGTGTGCAGCCCAAGACATAAGGGGCATGATGATTTGACGTCGTCCCCACCTTCCTCCGAGTTGACCCCGGCAGTCTCCTGTGAGTCCCCATCACCCCGAAAGGCATGCTGGCAACACAGAACAAGGGTTGCGCTCGTTGCGGGACTTAACCCAACATCTCACGACACGAGCTGACGACAACCATGCACCACCTGTACACCGACCACAAGGGGGCTGATATCTCTACCAGTTTCCGGTGTATGTCAAGCCTTGGTAAGGTTCTTCGCGTTGCGTCGAATTAAGCCACATGCTCCGCTGCTTGTGCGGGCCCCCGTCAATTCCTTTGAGTTTTAGCCTTGCGGCCGTACTCCCCAGGCGGGGAACTTAATGCGTTAGCTGCGGCACCGACGACGTGGAATGTCGCCAACACCTAGTTCCCAACGTTTACGGCGTGGACTACCAGGGTATCTAATCCTGTTCGCTCCCCACGCTTTCGCTCCTCAGCGTCAGTAATGGCCCAGAGATCCGCCTTCGCCACCGGTGTTCCTCCTGATATCTGCGCATTTCACCGCTACACCAGGAATTCCGATCTCCCCTACCACACTCTAGCCTGCCCGTATCGAATGCAGACCCGGGGTTAAGCCCCGGGCTTTCACATCCGACGCGACAGGCCGCCTACGAGCTCTTTACGCCCAATAATTCCGGACAACGCTCGCACCCTACGTATTACCGCGGCTGCTGGCACGTAGTTAGCCGGTGCTTCTTCTGCAGGTACCGTCACTTGCGCTTCTTCCCTGCTGAAAGAGGTTTACAACCCGAAGGCCGTCATCCCTCACGCGGCGTCGCTGCATCAGGCTTTCGCCCATTGTGCAATATTCCCCACTGCTGCCTCCCGTAGGAGTCTGGGCCGTGTCTCAGTCCCAGTGTGGCCGGTCGCCCTCTCAGGCCGGCTACCCGTCGTCGCCTTGGTGGGCCGTTACCCCACCAACAAGCTGATAGGCCGCGGGATCATCCTGAACCGCCGGAGCTTTCCACCACCCCCCATGCGGGAAGCGGTCGTATCCGGTATTAGACCTCGTTTCCAAGGCTTGTCCCAGAGTTCAGGGCAGATTCCCCACGTGTTACTCACCCGTTCGCCACTGATCCACCCCGAAGGGCTTCACCGTTCGACTTGCATGTGTTAAGCACGCCGCCAGCGTTCGTCCTGAGCCAGGATCAAACTCTCCGTGAATGTCTTCACAAAGAGCGGCGCGGCGACCAGCCGGAATAGGGCGGTCCCGCGCACTGCGTCCTCGCTAGTGTTACTTCATAAAGGAATCTCCAACCAACCGAACGAGTCGGTCGGCCGGGGATGTCAACATATCTGGCGTTGACTTTTGGCACGCTGTTGAGTTCTCAAGGAACGGACGCTTCCTTCGACCGGCCTTCCGACCGCATCTCCGGGCGCTTCGTTCTTCCGTGTTTCCAGCTTACCAGAGGTTTTTCGCTCTGATTTCCATTCCCGCTGGAGTGGGAATTCCTTCGACTTCGCTGCAGAAGCTTATCAAACGTTCTGCACTGCTCGGCTTCGGGGTTTTGCCAGAACCGGGCGTACATCCTCGCGGATGCATTTCCTCGATTCGGCGGTGTCGTAGACATTACGCCTCGGCGGACCGTCTGTCCAGTCACGCCCAACCGTTCAAACCTACTAGCCCATAGGAATCACGTCAATGGTCCCGCCGGGTTGATCATCAGGCTACCAGGTTTGCGAGGGCGTCCGTGACCACGCCACGCCGACGACACCGGCGACATCAGGGGCCCTGGAAAGCCGGAACCCGGCAGCGGGACTGCTGCCGGGGGCGGGGGCGGGGCGGGTGCAGGGCGGTGCCGGGTGCGGTCAGCCGGCCATCGGCTGGTGGTCGGTGCGGTCGGCGGCTTCGACGTCGCCGGTCTCGCCGGCGAGGGTGGCGCGCTTGCCGAGGACCAGGGCGTAGACGAGGAAGAGGACCTCGACCGTGATGCCCAGGCCGATGCGGATCCAGCTGGGGAGGGCGGAGCCGGTGACGAAGCCCTCGATGAAGCCGGCGACCATGAGGACGGCGGTGAGGCCGATGACGGCGCCGATGATGGTGCGGCCTTCTTCGGCGAGGGCGACGGCGCGGGTGCGGGGGCCGGGGTCGACGACGGTCCAGCCGAGGCGGAGGCTCAGGCCGCCGGCGACGAAGATGGCGGTGAGTTCGAGCAGGCCGTGCGGGATGAGCAGGCCGAGGAAGAGCTGGAGGTGGTCGGCGGAGGCCATGATGCCGACGCCGCTGCCGAGGTTGAGGACGTTCTGCAGCAGGATGTAGAGGGTGGGGATGCCGAGCAGGACGGCGGAGACCAGGCACTGGGCGGCGACCCAGGCGTTGTTGGTCCACACCTGGGCGGCGAAGTTCGCCGAGGGGTGCTCGGTGTAGTAGTTCTCGAACTCGCCGCCGGGCTTGGTGTACTGCTCGTACTGCTCCGGCGACATCAGGGACTTGATCATGTCGGGATGGCTGCCCACCCACCAGGCGATCACGGCGCTGAGGGCGAAGGAGACCGCCGCGACGGTGAGCCACCAGCGGCGGGCGCGGTAGAGGATCGCGGGGAAGCCGGCCGTGAAGTAGCGGGCGGCGTCCTGCCAGGAGGAGGCGCGGGCGCCGGCGACGGCGTTGCGGCCGCGGACGACCAGGGCGGTGAGCCGGCCCTCGACGCCTGGGTGCGGGGCGGTGGCCTGGACCTGGGCGAGGTGGCTGGTGGCGCGCTGGTAGAGGGTGATGAGCTCGTCGGCCTCTTCGCCGCTGAGCCGGCGGCGGCTGCTGAGGACCTCCAGACGGTGCCATTCCGCCTGGTGGGCGGCGACGAAGACGTCCAGGTCCATGGCGGCTCTCTCCGGGGGCGCGGCGGGGCGGCCGGCCGCCACTGGTTGGTGTGCGGCCGGGCGGTTGCGGGGCATAGCTTGCCAGAGCGGGCGGCCGGTGTGTCGGGGATGTCGGAAGCGGTGCCCGGGGCGGTGCGGGGAGGGGTGGCCCGGGGTTACCCGCGGGGGGTGCTCGGCCTTATGTTTGCCGCTGTTGATCGAGGGGGTCGGGTCGTGCGACGCGGGTCGCCGGCGGGCCGTGGAGCGGAGCGGGTGGGTGGCGTGAGCGAGCTGGTGACCGGTGAGGCGGTCGTCCTGGGGCTGCGGACGGCGAGGCTTCCCTCGCGGGCCCTGGCCAGGCTGCTGGACTGGCTGGTGTACACCGTGGGGTACACGATCCTGCTGATCGCCCTGCTCGCGGGGTTCTCCGACCTGGAGCCGGCCGCCGTGATGGCGTTCGCGATCACGCTGCTGGTGTTCTTCACGGTGCTGCTGCCGACGCTGATCGAGACGCTGTCGCACGGGCGGTCGCTGGGGAAGACCGCGCTGGGGCTGCGGGTGGTGCGGGCGGACGGCGGTCCGATCCGGTTCCGGCACGCGCTGGTGCGGGGGCTGGTCGGGATCATCGACTTCGGCGTCTTCGCGATGCCGGCGGTGGTGGCCTCGCTCTGCTCGGTGCACGGCAACCGGCTGGGCGACGTCTTCGCGGGGACGCTGGTGATCCGCGAGCGGCTGCCGCAGAGCGCCCGGGACCAGGGGACGGTGCCGCCGGTGCCGCCGCAGGTGATGCACGCGCTGGGCGCGGAACTGGTGGCGCTGGACCTCTCCGCGGTGCCGGACGGCCTGTGGCTCTCCGCGCGCCAGGTGCTCAGCCGGATGGGAGAGCTGGACCAGCCGGTGGCGGCCGCGCTGGGCGACCGGCTGGCCGCCGAGATGGTGCGGCGGACGGGGTGGCAGGTGCCGGTGGGGCTGCCGTCCCTGGTGTACCTGGGGGCGGTGCTGATGGAGCGCCAGCGCCGCGAGTGGGAGCGGGCGTCGGCGGCCCAACTGCAGGCGTACCAGGCGTACCAGGCAGCGCACGCGGCGCAGCCGGGCCGGCCGGCGCCGGTCCCGCCGCAGCCCGGGCCGCCGGTCCGGGAGCTCGGGTACCCGCAGGCGGCGCAGGCCGCACCCGTGCCGTCCGCGCCTCCCGCGCCTCCCGCTCCCCCGGCGGAGCAGGCCGCCCAGGCCGCGCTGCCGTCCCCGGCCGGGTTCGCCCGTCCCGTTGACGTGTCGAAGGCCCCGGCGGCCCCGCCCGCTGCGGCCCCCGAGAGCGGCGGCGGGTTCGCGCCGCCCGCCTGAGCCTCCAGGACCTAGAGCGGCTGCCCGCGGCGCGGGTTGGGCGGTGAGTCGAGTTCCTCCAGCTCGATGCCGGGGGCGCCGAGCAGGACGTCCCCGGTGAGGTGGAGGTCGCGGACCTCGCCGGTGTCGAGGTCGGTGACCCGGTAGTGCTCGACGGGGAGCGGGCCGCTGTCGGTGGGGTGGTCCTGGACGGAGTGCAGTTGCCAGCCCTGGTCGAGGGTGCGGGGGGCGAGGGCGTCGCCGGTGAAGGAGACCAGGCGGATCCGGGCGCTGCCGCCGGGTTCGAGGGCGAGCAGGCGGGCGGTGGCGACCAGGAAGGCCGGGGAGTCGCCGGTGAAGGCGTGCGCCCGGTCCTCGCCCTCGGTGGCTTCCGCACCGCCGGCGGCGTCGGCGCGGACCCAGTGCACGCCGTCGAGCGCGCCGCCGCGGACCTGCCAGCCGCCGGAGCGGAGTTCGAGCCGGATCGGGCGGTGCCGGGCGTCCAGGGTGAGGTCGGTGGTGCCCTGGACGGTGCCGTCGGGGCGGTAGCGCTTGGCGACGTAGCGCCAGCCGGCCGGGCCGGGGGCGCACTGGAAGCGCTCCTCGCCGAGCGGGGTGCCGTCGTGCGGGTCGTGGAGGGAGTAGCGGCCGTTCGGCATGGGGTGAAGCCTACGTAATCCGGGGTGCAACCTTCTCGCGGGCCGATCGCGTCAGGGGGGCGGCGGTGCGACCCGTGCCGCCGGTGACGGGGAGGGGAGGGCGCCGACATGACGGAGCTGACGCGGGACGAGGAGTTCACCGCGTTCGTGGCCTCCAGGGCGGTCTGGTTGCGGAAGGTCGCGTACCTGCTGTGCGCGGACTGGCACCGGGCCGACGACCTGGTGCAGGAGAGCATCACCAAGCTGTACACCCACTGGGGCCGGGCCGGCCGGGTGGAGAACCGGGACGGCTACGCGCGGACGGTGCTGGTGAACACCTTCCTGGCGGAGCAGCGGACGGCGTGGTGGCGGCGGACCAGGCCGACCGCGCGGCCGGTGGACGGGACGGCGCCAGAGCCGGACCTGGCCGGGTCGCTGGACCTGCGGGAGGCGTTGGCGGCCTTGCCGCCGCGGCAGCGGGCGACCGTGGTGCTGCGCTACTTCTGCGATCTGACGATCGAGCAGACCGCGGCCGAGCTGGGGTGTTCTCACGGGAACGTGAAGAGTCAGAGTTCGCGGGCGCTGGAGTCGCTGCGGCGCTCTCCGGTGCTGCGTCCGACGGGGAGGGCCGAGGCGTGACGGGGGATCAGGTGCAAGGGGAGGAACTCGCGGTGCAGATCGCGGATCTGGTGAACACGGCGGAGGCTTCGGCGCCGCCTTCGCGGGTGGATCCGCTGCTGGCGGTGCGGCAGGGCCGGGCGCGGCGGCGGCGGACCTGGTCGGTGGTGGCGGCGGTGGCCGCGATGGCGCTGGCGTCCGGGTCGTTCGCGGTACTGCAGGGCGGGGGTTCGGTGCGGCCGTCGGGCGGGGGCACGCCGTCCGTGCTGCCCTCGCTGACGTCTTCGCCGACAGCTTCGCCGACGTCCGGGTCCGCCTCCACGCACCCGTCCCAGGTGTACCCGTTGCCGACGGATTGGGCGGTCCCGACGCACGGGCGGTCGGTGCTGACGGTGGGGGCGAAGTTCGGCTGGCTGCCGGACGAGGTGGCGGCGGTGGAGTACCGCTCGGATCCGTACGGGGTGTCGATGGTGGCCCGGAGCTCGCGGCAGTCCTCGGACCACACGTTCATCATCCTGCAGGCGTTCCCGGTGGGCGTGGAGCCGGCGATGGGAGTCTTCCCCCCCACCGGGGTGCCCGGAACCCGGGTGGAGGCGCCGCCGGTGAACGGGCGGGAGGCCTACTGGTTCTCGACGGACGATCCGGGGTCCGCGGGCATGGTGGTGCTGCGGTTCCGGGGCTCGGACGGACGCTGGGTGGACCTGTCGGACACCAGCGGTGGGGACCGGCTCGCGGAGCGCAGGCAGCGGCTGCAGCAGATGGCCTCCTCGGTGGTGTCGGGCGACTACACGCCGCCGCTGCCGCTGTCGATGTCCTCGCTGCCGCCGCAGACGGTGGTGACCACGGTGACGCTGACGATGCCGGCGAAGGGGGGCTCCGACTGGGGGCTCATGATGGGCTTCCAGGAGCAGGGCACGCACAACATCGGCATCGACGTGGTGCCCCAGGAGCGGGCGTCGGTGCCGACCACGGCCTTCCCGACGCTCCCCAACGGGTTGCCGGTGCAGCAGAAGAAGTGCGAGACCGGGAAGGGGCTGCAGTGGTGCGTGGACTCGCTGCAGCCGGTGCCCGGCAGTGAGGTCGCCGATCCGGCGGCCTGGATGGCCCGGGTGGTACCGCACGGGATGGACCAGAAGACCTGGACGACCGGCCTGCTGCCCTAGCCCGGAACGCGCCGGTGCCCGGCACCCCCGCGGCGGCGGGGGTGCCGGGCACCGGCGTGGCGCGGTGTCAGTAGCGGTACTGCTCGGCCTTGTACGGGCCCTCGACCGGGACGCCGATGTAGTCGGCCTGCTCCTGGGTCAGCGTGGTGAGCCGGACGCCGAGGGCGTCGAGGTGCAGCCGGGCGACCTTCTCGTCCAGGTGCTTGGGCAGCACGTACACGCCGACCGGGTACTGCTCGGTCTTGGTGAACAGCTCGATCTGCGCGATGGTCTGGTTCGCGAACGAGTTCGACATCACGAAGGACGGGTGGCCGGTCGCGTTGCCGAGGTTGAGCAGGCGGCCCTCGGAGAGCACGATGATCGTCTTGCCGTCGGCCTTGCGCCACTCGTGGACCTGCGGCTTGACCTCGGTCTTCACCACACCGGGGAGCTTGGCGAGGCCGGCCATGTCGATCTCGTTGTCGAAGTGGCCGATGTTGCCGACGATGGCCTGGTGCTTCATCCGCGCCATGTGCGAGGCCAGGATGATGTCCTTGTTGCCGGTGGTGGTGACGAAGATGTCGGCGCTCTCGACGACGTCGTCCAGGGTGGCGACCTGGTAGCCGTCCATGGCGGCCTGGAGGGCGCAGATCGGGTCGATCTCGGTGACGATGACGCGGGCGCCCTGGCCGCGGAGCGACTCGGCGCAGCCCTTGCCGACGTCGCCGTAGCCGCAGACGACGGCGACCTTGCCGCCGATCAGGACGTCGGTGGCGCGGTTGATGCCGTCGATCAGGGAGTGGCGGCAGCCGTACTTGTTGTCGAACTTCGACTTGGTGACCGAGTCGTTGACGTTGATGGCCGGGAACAGCAGCTTGCCGTCGCGGTGCATCTCGTACAGGCGGTGGACGCCGGTGGTGGTCTCCTCGGTGACGCCCTTGATGGTGGCGGCGACCTCGGTCCACTTCTGCGGGCTCTCGACCAGGGTGCGGTTGAGCAGCTCCAGGATGATCCGGTACTCGTCGTTGTCCGCGGTGTCGGGGGACGGCGCGGCGCCGGCCTTCTCGAACTCGACGCCCTTGTGGATCAGCAGGGTGGCGTCACCGCCGTCGTCCAGGATCATGTTCGGGGTCTGGCCGTCGGGCCAGCTGAGCGCCTGCTCGGTGCACCACCAGTACTCCTCCAGGGTCTCGCCCTTCCAGGCGAAGACCGGGACGCCCTGCGGGTCCTCGGGGGTGCCGTTCGGGCCGACCGCGATCGCGGCGGCCGCGTGGTCCTGGGTCGAGAAGATGTTGCAGGAACACCAGCGGACCTCCGCGCCCAGCGCGGTCAGCGTCTCGATCAGCACCGCGGTCTGCACCGTCATGTGCAGCGAGCCGGTGATCCGGGCACCCGCCAGCGGCTGCGACGCCGCGTACTCGGCGCGGATCGACATCAGACCCGGCATCTCGTGCTCGGCGAGCTGGATCTCCTTGCGACCGAACGGCGCGAGCGAGAGGTCGGCGACCTTGAAGTCGCCGGTGGGCTGGTTCGACATGCGAACTCCTCGTGAGAAAAAGCCTGCTTAACGGGTGTGCTGAGCGGCAGAGGGCGCACGGGGGCGACCCTCTGCTGCGGCACAATCCGTCGGAGGACCTCTCTCCCTCGACCGGAGCTCCGCTCCGATCGACCGCCATCAGCAGCGACGTTTGGCACTACCGACGAATCTACACCGATCGGGCGCGGCTCAGTGGGTGTTCCGGCCAGGTCCGCCCGGAGTGGCGTCCGCGTCGGGGCCGGCGAGGGCCTTCTCCTCGGAGTAGATGTCGGGCTCCAGGTAGATGGCCCGGGCGATCGGCACGGCCTTGCGGACCCGGACCTCGGCGTGGTCGATCGCCTCGGCGATCACCGCGGCGCTGTCCTCCGCGTTGACGCCGATCTTGGCGGCGACCAGCAGTTCCTCCGGGCCGACGTGCAGGGTGCGCATGTGGATCACCGAGGTGACGGTGTCGTGGTCGACCAGCGCCGCCCGGATCTTCGCCACCACGTCGGCGTCGGCGGACTCGCCGATCAGCAGCGACTTGGTCTCCAGCGCCAGCACCAGCGCGATCGCCACCAGCAGCAGGCCGATGGAGAGCGTGCCGACGCCGTCCCACACCGCGTCGCCGGTGGCCGCGCTCAGGCCGACGCCGACCAGCGCCAGCGCCAGGCCGATCAGCGCGCCGGTGTCCTCCAGCAGCACGACCGGCAGCTCGGGGGCCTTGGCGCGGCGGATGTACGCGGGCCAGCCGTTGCCGCCCTTGTCCTTCGACGCCTCCCGGTAGGCGGTGAAGAAGGAGTAGCCCTCCAGCAGGATGGCGAAAACCAGCACGCCGACCGGCCAGTACCAGTTCTCCAGCTCGTGCGGGTGGGCGATCTTCTCGTAGCCCTCGTAGATCGCGAACATGCCGCCGACGCTGAACAGCACGATCGACACCAGGAACCCGTACACGTACCGCTCGCGGCCGTAGCCGAACGGGTGCTCCTCGGTGGCGGCGCGCTGCGAGCGCTTGCCGCCGACCAGCAGGAGGATCTGGTTGCCGGAGTCGGCGAGCGAGTGCACGCCCTCGGCGAGCATCGACGACGAACCGGAGAACGCGAACGCCACGAACTTGCTGACCGCGATCCCCAGGTTCGCGGACAGTGCCGCGACCAGTGCCTTCGTGCCGCCTTCGGTGCTCAAGCCCGTACGTCCCTCCGCGCGGGCCCGGGACTTTGCCGGGCCTTTGTCATCGAGGGGACGATACCGTGTCAGCCCCGGGTGGCCAGGCCCAGGTACACCGCCGCGAAGTCGGTCAGGCCGATCAGTTCGGCCAGCGCCTGGACCGGGTCCTCCTGCGCGGAGGTCTGCTCGGTGATCCGCACCTCGTGCGCGGTGGCCAGCCGGCGGGCCCGGGCGACCGGCCAGCCGGGCTGTTCGAGCTCGGCGGCGCCGGGGGTGTGCCGGAGCAGCAGCACCTGCAGCTGGAGCGGCACCGGCTCGTCGACCCGGTCGCGGAAGAAGTCGTCCGGGTCGCCGCCGAGCCCGCCGGTGAACATGCCGCGGTGCGCGGTCAGCGCCTCCGGGAGGCGGGCGGCCAGCGCGGGCAGGCCGGCCCGGTCGGCCAGCGCGGCGGCGAACCGCTCCCCCGCGGCGGCGGCCGGGGCGCCCTCGGTCCACAGCAGCGGGACGGTCTCGGCGAGGCGGGCGGCCAGCGACTTCGCCGGGTTGTCGTAGGCGTGCGCGTCGGGGCGGCAGCGCACCGCGACCTCGTCGAGCCGGTCGGCGGCGGCCTCCAGCGCGCCGGGGGCGAGCTGGGCGGCGCCGACCCGGTCGGCCAGCGCCAGCAGCGGGGCCAGGAAGGCCCAGAGCGCGGTCGGGTCCTCGGCCGGGAGGTCGGGCTCGGCGTCGGAGCCCTCCGGCTCGACCGCGCTGGGCTCGAACGGCAGCGGCAGGGCGCGCACCTGGAACGCCGCCTCGAACAGCTCGGAGCCCTCGGGCGCGATCACCGCGATCGCGCAGCCGCGGCCGTACGCCTGCTCGGCCAGCGTGATCAGGCCGCCCTCGCGGCCGTTCTCGCTGGCCAGCACGATCAGGTCCAACGGTCCGGCCCAGCCGGGCAGTTGCCACGTCCCGCCGTCGGTGAAGGCGAAGCCGCCGGGGCGGGCGCCGGACGGCGGCAGCGGCCAGACCTGGCAGCTGGGCACGGCGAGCGCGGCCAGCACGGCGGCGGCGGTCAGCGCCCCGCCGTGGCCGGCCACCAGCACCGCGCGCGGCCGGCCGTCCGGGTTCAGCGCGTTGACGCCGGCCGCGTCGGCCCGGCGCAGCGCGATCCGGATCCGGGCGCCGGCGCCGGCCAGCGCCAGCAGCTCGCGCCGCCGGTCGGCGCGCTGCACGGCGGCCGGGTCGTCGAGCAGGGAGTCGTCGAACATGGCGGCTGGCCTCCAGCGGCGGGCGGGGCGGGGGTCAGGACGGGCGGCGGGCCTCGTCCACCAGCAGGACCGGGATGCCGTCGCGCACCGGGTACACCAGGCCGCAGCCCTCGCCGGTGCAGCGCAGCTCGTGCGCCTCGCCCTCGGTCTCCTCGTCGAGCGGGGAACGGCACTCCGGGCAGACCAGGATCTCCAGCAGGAAGGACGGCAGGCTCATGGCGGTCGGACTCCGGGGGCTCGGGCAACGGTACGGACGGCCGGTGACACAGCTGTACCCCGGCCGGTGGCAACCCTACCGGCCGGGGCACGCGAAAAGTCAGCGGCGGGCTGACTCCGGGGTCGGTCAGCCGCGGACGATCGCCAGCACGCCGTCGCGCAGCTCGGCCATCTTCGCCGGGTCCTTGGCCTCGGCGTTCAGGCGCAGCAGCGGCTCGGTGTTGGAGGCGCGCAGGTTGAACCACCAGTCCGGGCCGGCCACGGTCAGGCCGTCGAGCTCGTCGGTGCTGACGCCCGGCTGGTCGGCGTAGGCGGCGCGGACCTCGGCGGTGGCGGCGGCCTGGTCGGCGACGGTGGAGTTGATCTCGCCGGAGGCGGCGTACCGCTCGTACTTCGCGGTCAGCGCGGAGAGCGGGCCGTCCTGGCCGCCGAGCGCGGCGAGCACGTGCAGCGCGGCCAGCATGCCGGTGTCGGCGCGCCAGAAGTCGCGGAAGTAGTAGTGCGCGGAGTGCTCGCCGCCGAACACGGCGTCGGTCTCGGCCATCTCCTGCTTGATGAAGGAGTGGCCGACCCGAGTGCGGACCGGGACGCCGCCGAGGTCGCGGACCACCTCGGGGACGGTCCAGGAGGTGATCAGGTTGTGGATGATCGTCGGGTGGGCCTCGCCGGCCGCCTGGGCGCGGGCGATCTCGCGCTCGGCGACCAGCGCGGTGATCGCGGACGGGGAGACCGGGTCGCCGTTCTCGTCGATCACGAAGCAGCGGTCGGCGTCGCCGTCGAAGGCCAGGCCGAGGTCGGCGCCGACCTCGCGGACCTTCGCCTGCAGGTCGACCAGGTTGGCCGGGTCGAGCGGGTTGGCCTCGTGGTTGGGGAAGGTGCCGTCCAGCTCGAAGTACATCGGGACGACGTCCAGCGGCAGGCCGTCGAAGACGGTGGGGACGGTGTGGCCGCCCATGCCGTTGCCCGCGTCGACCGCGACCTTGAGCGGGCGGATCGCCCGCAGGTCGACCAGGCCGCGCAGGTGGTCGGCGTAGCCGCCGAGGGTCTCCTTGGCGGAGAGCGCGCCGGTGGCGGTCCCGGCGGGCGCGGCCGGGACGCGCACCGTGCCGTCGGCCTCGGCGGGGAGCCAGGACTCGACCAGCTCGCGGATCTCGGACAGGCCGGTGTCCTGGCCGACCGGGGCGGCGCCCGCGCGGCACAGCTTGATGCCGTTGTACTCGGCCGGGTTGTGCGAGGCGGTGAACATCGCGCCGGGCAGGTCCAGGCTGCCGCTCGCGTAGTACAGCTGGTCGGTGGAGCACAGCCCGATCTCCACCACGTCGGCGCCGCGGGAGGCCGCGCCCTCGGCGAACGCCCGGGACAGCGCGGGCGAGGACGGCCGCATGTCGTGGCCGACGACCACCGCGGCGGCGCCGACCACCTCGACGAAGGCCGCACCGAAGGCGTGCGCCAGCGACTCGTCCCACTGGTCGGGCACGACGCCCCGGACGTCGTACGCCTTCACAAGCTGCTTGAGGTCCCGCACCAGATCGCTCCCGTGTGTGTGCTGCGCAGTACTGCGGGCGTGACCGGCGCATGCCGGTCCGGGCCCGCAGAGGGGCAGCGTACCGGGCCCCGGCGGGCGGGCGGCGTCGGCCGGGCTCAGCTCTCCGGGGAGCGCAGCACCCGCAGGTGGCCGCGGCGGCCCGACTCGCCCTCGGCGGGCGGGGCCTGACGCGGCGTGCGCTCCTGTGGGCGGGCGGCCTCGCGGACGGCGTTCGCCAGCGCCTCCAGGTCGTCGCTGCTGCGGCGCAGCGGGCCGGTGTCGCCGGCCAGCCGGACGACGTCCCAGCCGCGCGGGGCGGTCAGCCGCTCGGCGTGCTCGGCGCACAGGTCGTAGCAGTGCGGTTCCGCGTAGGTCGCCAGCGGGCCGAGCACCGCGGTGGAGTCCGCGTAGACGTACGTCAGCGTCGCCACGGCCGGCCGGCCGCACGCGGTCCGCGAACAACGACGTACAGAACTCACGAGGGTGGACGGTACCGCAAGTCGGACCGGCCCGCGAAGACCCGCCCCCGGCTCGCGTGTCCCGTCGCCGTTACGCGCCGTGCTGGAGTGGTCCACTTCCGGGCATCCAGGGACTACGCTCGACACTGCTATGGACAGCTCGACACCCTCGTCCCCGCCCGGTCCCGGCCGCCGCAAGCACCGCGACCGGCACGGCCGCGGCATGCGCGGGCCGCTGGCACCGCCGCAGGTGCCCCTCTCGCTGACCCGGTCGGAGCTCTTCGACGACTACGTCCGCGAGTCCATGGAGCGCCTGGTCCGGCGCTGGCCGCAGCTGGAGGACGTGGAGTTCGCCGTCCTCGAGGTGCCGCTGCCGGCCAAGAACGAACCGGAGCCCGACACCGTGCCGCTCGGCCGGGTGGTGCTCGGCGCGGCGGGGCGGCGCAGCCGGATCCTGGTCTACCGGCGGCCGGTGGAGATCCGGGCCAAGTCCAAGGAGGACCGCGCCGCGCTGGTCCACGAGATCCTGATCGAGCAGGTCGCCGAGCTGCTCGGGCTGTCGCCGGACGCGATCGACCCGCGCTACGGCGAGGAGTAGCCCGCCGGGCGGGGGCTGCTCCTCGCCGCGGCCGGCTACTTCAGGACGACGCCCGGGTCCGCGGCGACGTGCGGGACCTCGACGGTGGCGTGGTCGTCGCGGAAACGCTGGACGGTGAAGGTGGGGACGTCCCGGGTGACGGCGCTGATCTGCCGGGTGGCGAGGACCGGGCCGCCGGCCAGGGTCTGCAGGGTGAGGGCGTAGGGGCCGTTGGCCTGGGCGGGGTCGATGCCGTCGACGGTGACGGTGCTGCCGGCCGGGACGCTGACCTCCTTGCTCGCCGGGGTGCCGCCGCTCGCGCCGGCCGAGCTGGTGACCCTGACCTTGGCGTCGCCGTCGGTGGCGGTGAGCATCAGCTTGGTCTGGCCGGCCCGGTTGTCGGCGATGGTGGCGCGGGCGCCGATCGGGGCGCCGCCGGAGAGCCAGCCCGCCTCGGTCTTGCCCTTGTTCTCGCGGTCGACCCGCAGGCCGGCCACGATCGGGGTGGGGTGGGTGTCGCTGGAGGGGGTGAGCCGGATCGCGCTCGCGCCCTCCCGGGTCTGGTCGGTGAACTGGAAGTCGAGGACGGCGGTCATGCCGGCCTTGACGTGCAGGGTCTCCTTGCCGGCCGGGGTGAACCAGCCGTTCTTGCCGGAGAGCTGGACCTTGAGGTCGGCGTCGTCGGCGGAGTCGGTGGCGACCACCAGGTGGGCGGTGGTGACGTCGTCCGGGATGCCGGGGACGGTGACGGCGGGGGCCGGGTCGGCGGAGGGTTCGAGCCAGTCGGTGCCCTTGCCGGTGTCGACGGCGTGCACGCCGGCGCCGATCCGGCCGCTGCGGGTGACCACGTGCAGGGCGAGGTTGTCGACCGGGCCCTTGGTGAGGCTGCGCAGCGCCATGGTCTGGAACTTGCCGGGGGCGATCGCGATGCCGGTGGCGAGGTCGTTCTCGATCGGGCCCTTGTCGCCGTACATCCGCAGGTCGACGACGGCGGGCAGGGTGTCGGCGTTGACCAGGGTGACGTAGTCGACCCGGCCGTCGGCGGTGCTGGCGCCGGAGAACCAGAAGCTGGTGCCGGAGGGCAGGCAGCCGGCGCCGGAGAGGCTGGCGCCGCCCTGCTCGGAGCTGGTGAGCTGGGTCGCGGTGAAGCCGGGGGCGAGGTTGCCGGCGGCCATCGCGAAGCTGCCGGGAGCGGTGTCGGTGTTGGCGGCGGGGCCGGTGACCGGGACGCCGGGCTTGGCCAGGTTGATCCGGGCGTCCACGGCGGCGGCGGCGGGGGCCGCCGGGCTGCCGGAGGGGGCGGCCGGGGCCGGGGCGGCGGCCGACGCGGAGGCGGAGGCGGCGGGCTGCGCGGGGTTCTGCGCGGCCAGCACGTTCTCGGTGGTGGCGTCGGCGAGCAGGCCGGTGCCGGTGGCGCCGGTGCCGCCCTCGGGGCTGAACAGGGTGATGCTGGTGGAGCCGGTGACGCCCTGCATCGGCGGCGGGCAGACCAGCGCGGTCCGCTCGACCTGCGCGGTGGTGCGGGCGCCGCCCGCGCCGGCGGCGCCCGCCGGGGCGCGCAGTTCGGCGACGCCGAACACCAGGCCGAGCACGGCCACGCCGGCCAGCAGCGACTGGCCGGTGCGGCTGCCGCCGGCCACGGCGCTCAGGTCGGGCGCCTTGAGCTTGGGCGCCTTCAGCTTGGGGGCCTTCAGGGTGGGCTTCTTCATCGCGGGTCAGCTCCCCGTCCCGGGCCGCTGCGGTTGGCCGCCGCCGTAGGGGTCGTTGGGGTCGTAGTAGGTGGTGGGCTGCTGCTGCTCGGGCAGCCAGGGCTGCTGCCGGCCGTCCTGCTGCTGGTGCTGCTGCGGGTAGCCGGCGGCGTACGGGTCGGTCCAGCCCTGGGCGGGCTGGGCCTCGTAGCCGTACTGCTGCTGGCCGTACTGGTCGTAGCCGTCGCCCTGCGGGGGCGCGCCGACCGGCTGCTGCCGGGCGTAGTCGTAGCCGTAGCCGTCGCCCTGGTAGCCCTGCTGCTGGTACGGGTCGGCCTGGTAGGGGTCGGCCTGGGCCTGGTACGGGTCGGCGAAGGGCTCGGGGTCGGGCTGGTAGGCCGCGGCGGGCTCGGGTTCGCCGGCGGGCTGGGCCGGGATGCCGGGGGTGTAGACGCCGGGTTCGGCCTGCGGGTCGTCGCCCTCGCCGCGTTCGGCGAGGCGGCGGGCCCGGCGGCTGCCGGGGGCGGGCGCCTGGGCCTGGGCCTGGACGGCCAGCGCCTGGGCGGCGACGACCTCCTCGGGGATGTCGTCGTCGTTGGTGTTGCGGCGTCCGGGCAGCGCCAGGATCAGGACGACCACGCCGAGCGCGAGCCGGCCCCAGGCCCAGGCGGTGTGGACGAGGCCGCCGGTGCGGGTGACGTCGAGCCGGCCGCCCTCGGCGGGGAGGGTGAAGCCCTGGGCCCAGCCGTCCACGGTGACCGGGGTGAGCGGCTTGCCGTTCAGGGTGGCCTGCCAGCCGCCGTCGGCCCGTTCGGCGAGCCGCAGCCGCCGGTCGGCCGGGCCGGCCGGGATCGTGGTCCAGATGTCGTGCTGCCCGGCGGGGACGACCACCGGGACGGTGCCGGGGCTGGTGATCTGCGCCCGGGTGCCGGGGACGCTGTTGACCTGCCAGAGGCCGACGCCGTTGTCGAGGCTGCGCCGGACGACGCCGGGCGTGGTGTCGAGCACGTCGCGGACCTCGGCGACCACCGGGTCCTTCACCTGGACGTAGGTGATGCCGTACCCGGCCAGGGTGCGGGCCAGGTCGCCGCCGGAGCCGGCCAGCAGCTTGGCGGTGAGCTCGGCCAGCTCGCCGTCGGCGGCGGCGTCCACCGTGCCCTCGGCCTGGCCGGTGGTCAGACCGGCGCCGCGCACCAGCGCGTACCGGACCGAGGCGCCCTTGGCGTCGCCGGTGACGATCAGGGTGCGGGAGCGGTCGGTGGTGTTGCCGGACTCGGCGATGAACGCCGGGACCTGGGCGTCGCTGCCGCGCCGCAGCGGGCCGTCGGCGCCGCTGACCGCCCACCAGACGGCGGTGCCGACGGGGGCCAGCACGGCGGCGGCGAGCACCAGCGCGGCGACCGGCTGGCGCCAGCCGAAGGCGATGCCGGAGACCCGGGTGTTGGCGCCGTCGGCGCCGATCGCGGCGGCGGCCAGCAGCGCGACGCCGGCCAGCAGGGTGGCCGGGCCGGCCCAGGCGGCGGTCTCGGCGCCGCCGGAGGCGGGGGTGACGGCGGTGCCGGCCACCACAACGGAGAACACCAGGCCGGCCGCGGCGGCGCCCCAGGCGGCCAGCACGGCGCGGCGCCGGTCGGCGCGCAGCAGCGCGGCGAGCGCGGCCAGCACCACGCCGGCGGAGAGCCAGACGGGGGGCGTGCCGGCGCCGCCGGGGTTGACCAGGACCAGGCCGAGCGGGTCGGCGGCCGGGCCGTTGAAGCCGGGGACGCCGGCCTCCAGCAGCAGCCGGGACGGGTTCGCCAGCACCTGCAGCGACCAGGGGGCGAGCACCAGGACGGGCACCCCGAGGATCACCGCGACGCGCAGGCCGAGCAGCCGCACGGCCTGCGCGCCGGAGCCGAACGCGCCGCCGCGGAGCACCGCGTGGACCAGCGCGGCCAGGCAGAGCGGGACGGCGATCGCCCAGACCAGCGGGACGAAGGCGGTGATGACGGTGAGCATCAGCACCGTCATCCAGGCGGAGCGCCAGCCGGGGCGGGCGCCCTTGGCGGCGGTCTCCTTGCGGATGCCGAGGCCGGCGGTGATCGCGGCGGCGCGGGCCAGCGGGGGCAGCAGCACGGCGAGCACCGCGGTGCCGATCCGGCCCTGGGCGAGCGCGCCGGTGGCGGCGGGCAGCATCGCGTAGGTGGCGCTGGCCCAGGCGCGGACGGCCTTGGAGGCGATCAGCGGCCGGGAGACCAGGTAGGCGCTGACCGCGGCGAGCGGCACCGAGAGCACCACGAGCAGGGTGAGCGCGAGGTCGGCGTGGTCGAACAGCGCCCAGGAGAGCACCGACAGCACGGCGAGGTAGGGCGGGGCGGTGGCGGTGGAGCCGGTGCCGACGGCGTGCCAGGGCGCGGCGTACATGTTCCACAGGCCGGCCGCGCCGTCCGAGGCGGGCAGCAGGGCGCCGCCCTGGAGGTAGCCGGAGCCGATCAGGTCGCGGCAGGCGATCAGCGCGAACAGCAGCAGCGCGGCGAACAGCACCGGGGCCGGGCGCCGGACCAGCTTCTTGAGCAGCGCGAACTGCTCGACCACCAGGTCGTCGGTGTCGTCGTCGCCGGGCCCGGACTCGACCGAGCCGTGCCGGCCGGCGCCGGCGTCGTCGCTGCCGCCGATCCCGAGCGAGCCGACCATGTTCTCGACGGCGAGCCGGACGGTGGCGCCGGGGGCCGGGAAGAGCGTGCGGTCGTCCAGCGAGTCGACCGAGCGGCTCTTGCGGCGGCGCGCCCGGGAGGCCATCAGCCGTGGCAGCCGGAGCAGTTCGTGGCCGAGGCCGGCGATCTCGTCGTACGCCTGCCGGGGGTCCTTGCCGACCAGGTTGACGACGACCCGGAACAGGGTGCCGAGGACCAGCCGGAGCAGGACGTACGGGAAGAGCAGGCCCTTGGAGTTGGCCAGCAGGGTGTAGACGGCGCCGGCCTTGTCGACCCGGTGCGGGTGGGCGGGGGCGCAGTCGATGGCGCGGCGCTCGCGGCTGGCGGCCTCGGCGTGCCGGAGCACGGCGTCGGGGGCGACCACGACGCGGTGGCCGGCCGCGTTGACCCGCCAGCAGAAGTCGGTGTCGTCCCGCATCAGCGGCAACGCCTTGTCGAAGCCGCCGAGTTCCTCGAAGACGTCGCGGCGGACCAGCATGCCGGCGGTGGAGACGGCGAGCACCGGGCGGACCTGGTCGTGCTGGCCCTGGTCCTGCTCGCGGCGGTCGAGGCCGGTCCAGCGGCGGCCGGAGCGGGCGATGCTGACGCCGACTTCGAGCAGCTGCCTGCGGTCGTACCAGGAGCGGAGCTTGGGGCCGACCACGGCGGCGGTCGGGGTGGAGTCGGCGACCTGGAGCAGCCGGCGCAGGGCGTCGGTCTGCGGTTCGCAGTCGTCGTGCAGCAGCCAGAGCCACTCGACCGGCTGGGTCTCGCGCGGGCCGCCGCGGCCGAGTTCGTCCTCGCCGCCGAGCGGGTCGCCGAAGTCGTCCCAGCCGCCGGTGACCGGGTCGTAGCCGGACGGGTCGAGGCTGTAGGAGAGGTCCTCGGGGCGCAGCGGGGGGCTGTTGAGGACGGCTTCGCCGACGGCGCGGCCGAAGCCGACCCGGCGGCCGAGGATCTGCGGGCCGCTCTCGGGGAGCCAGTCGCCGAGGGTGTCGGCGAGCAGCTGCGGGGAGTTGTCGGTGGAGCCGGTGTCCACGGCGAGGATGCGCTGGACCTGCCGGTCCTGGCCGAGCAGTCCGGCGAGTGCCTGCGGCAGCCAGCGGGCGCCGTCGTGCGAGACGATCACCGCGGTGACCAAGTGGCGCGGGTAGGCGGGCGGCCTGGCAGCGGAGAAGCCGCTCTGGTGGCTGTAGACAGTCATCGGGTGCGCGGACCACCGGTTCGGGTTTGACGGCAGATGACGCACCACACTAACGGCTCCGGGTGGCGCGATCGCCCCCGGTGGGTGTGAAAAGACGGTGCAGCGGGTATCGCGTCCGGCGGGCGGCGGGAACGCGAAAGCGCCCCACCTGTTCGGTGAGGCGCCGGTACGGGCCCGCCGTTGCGGAGGGTTCGGACCGCGGGTTCAGACCGCGCTCTTCTTCAGGCGGCGGCGCTCCCGCTCGGAGAGACCTCCCCAGATGCCGAACCGCTCGTCGTTGGCGAGGGCGTACTCCAGGCACTCGGCCCGGACCTCGCACGCCAGGCAGACCTTCTTGGCCTCCCGGGTGGAGCCGCCCTTCTCGGGGAAGAAGGACTCGGGGTCGGTCTGGGCGCACAACGCGCGCTCCTGCCAGCCGAGTTCCTCTTCGTCTTCCTCGATGCCCTCACCGATCAACAGCTCAAAGAGCTCGCTCATACTGGCGCGCCTCCTCTGCCCCTCTTGGCGTCCCCGTGGTGTTGCCGTTGCCGGTGCGGCGGAACGACACGAGAGAAATTACAGTTGCGTCACTCTGGCCCAGTCAAGCCGAGCTCTGGTATTGGGCCGAGGATTCACTCCCCGGAACCAAGCCACTACGAATAGTGTACATATCCGGACAACCAGGACATCACGCCGGGTCCTTGACCAGCCATCAGGCCGCCCTGCCACTCGCGACCGGGGTGCCACCGGGCCGCACTGGAGCGATCTCAGGGCCTCCCTTCCCGGGGGCTTCCGATTCGAAACCTTAATGGGTGCTTATCACCCCATCCGGTGGTTCGGAGCTGATGTGACCCGAATGTCCGTCGGTCCGCCTTGACACTGGAGGGTCGGTTGCGG
This sequence comes from Kitasatospora setae KM-6054, assembly GCF_000269985.1. Taxonomy (NCBI): domain Bacteria; kingdom Bacillati; phylum Actinomycetota; class Actinomycetes; order Kitasatosporales; family Streptomycetaceae; genus Kitasatospora; species Kitasatospora setae. The sequence goes on from NC_016109.1 coordinate 3,313,501, forward strand.
TCTGCTTGGCCGCATGTCAGAGTTCCCGGCCACCTCCGCCGACCGGCGCCGCCAGGCGCTCCTCGGCGCTGCCGCGAACTCCTCGTGTTGTCGCCGCTGTCTCCGCTGTATCTAGGCGCACGCGTCCCACCGCGCGCCGCCCCGGAACAGAGGCCGACCGCGCGACAGTCCCCCCTGAACGTTCTCGCGGCCCCGGCTGATCCCATCCGCAGCCGAATCCCGAGGACGTCACCGTGCGAATGCCCCGCCTCCGCAAGCGCGACCGCGACCGCAAGCGCCTGCCAGCCACCGCCACCGTCACCACGAGCACCGCCACCGCCATCGCGCCCGCGCCCGCGCCCCGCTGGGCCGACGGCCTGAGCGACGTGTCCATCGCGGGCGACCCGATGGCCTTCCCGCACCTGGCCCGCACCGACCTGCCCGCGCACCCGACCTCGCTCGGCGGCTACGCCCGGCTGGTCCGCGAGATCGCCGCCGACCGGGCCCGCTGGGAGCCGCTGGTCCGCTACGACGCGCTGACCCGCTGGTACGCCCGGCTGGAGACCGGCCCCGGCTACGAGGTCTGGCTGCTCAGCTGGCTGCCCGGCCAGTCCAGCGGCTTCCACGACCACGGCCGGTCCTCCGGCGTGATGACCGTCGTCCAGGGGGAGCTCAGCGAGCGCTCGCTGACGGCGGGCGGCGAGGGCTCGCGCGCCCTGGCCCCCGGCGGGCTGCGGGTGTTCTCCACCGGCTACCTGCACGAGATGGTCAACGCCTCGCTGGAGCCCGCCGTCTCGATCCACCTGTACACGCCGGGCCTGGTCGAGATGAACCAGTACCCGACCGAGCAGCAGGCCGCCGCCGCCACCCCGGAGCGTCACCGGGTGCGCTGACGCGCTGGCAGGATGAGGCCATGCGAATCACTGCGTTGGCGGGCGGGATCGGCGGAGCCAGGTTCCTGCGCGGGCTGCGGGCGGCCCTCGGGCCCGAGGACCGGATCACCGTGATCGGGAACACCGGGGACGACATCCACCTGCACGGCCTGAAGGTCTGCCCCGACCTGGACACCGTGATGTACACCCTCGGCGGCGGCATCCACGAGGAGCAGGGCTGGGGCCGGGCCGACGAGACCTGGTCGATCAAGGAGGAGCTGAAGGCGTACGGCGTCGGGCCCGACTGGTTCGGGCTCGGCGACCGGGACTTCGCGACCCACATCGTGCGGACCCGGATGCTGGCCGCCGGCTACCCGCTGTCCGCCGTCACCGAGGCGCTGTGCGACCGCTGGCAGCCCGGCGTCCGGCTGCTGCCGATGAGCGACGACCGGGTCGAGACGCACGTCCGGATCACCGACGCGGACGGGTCGCGGGTGGTGCACTTCCAGGAGTACTGGGTGCGGCTGCACGCGGCCGTGGAGGCCGAGGCGATCGTCTCGGTCGGCGCCGAGGACGCGAAGCCCGCGCCCGGGGTGCTGGAGGCGATCGCCGAGGCCGACCTGGTGCTGCTGCCGCCGTCGAACCCGGTGGTCTCGATCGGCACCATCCTGACCGTCCCCGGCATCCGGGCGGCGGTCGCCGCCGCGGCCGCCCCGGTGGTCGGCCTCTCCCCCATCGTCGGCGGCGCCCCGGTCCGCGGGATGGCCGACCGGGTGCTGGCCGCCGTCGGCGTGGAGACCGGCGCGGCGGCCGTCGCCCGGCACTACGGCTCGCGCCGGGACGGCGGGCTGCTGGACGGCTGGCTGGTGGACTCCTCGGACGCCGCCGCGGTCGACGAGGTCGAGGCGGCCGGGATCGCCTGCCGGGCCGTCCCGCTGCTGATGAGCTCGGTCGAGGCCACCGCCGAGATGGCCCGGGCCGCGCTGGCGCTGGCCGCCGAGGTCTCCGCGTGACCGGGGGCGCCGGGCCGTCGGCGCTCTCGGTGCTGCCGGTCCCCGGGCTGCCCGAGGTCGCGGCCGGCGACGACCTGGCCGCACTGATCGCCAGGGCGGGCGCGTTCGAGGACGGCGACATCCTGGTGGTCACCTCCAAGGTGGTCTCCAAGGCCGAGGGCCGGCTGGTCCGGGCGGACGACCGGGAGGCCGCGATCGACGCCGAGACCGTCCGGGTGGTCGCCCGGCGCGGCCGGGCCCGGATCGTCGAGAACCGCAACGGCCTGGTGATGGCCGCGGCCGGCGTCGACGCGTCCAACACCGCCCCCGGGACGGTCCTGCTGCTGCCGGTCGACCCCGACCGGTCGGCGCGCGAACTGCGGGCCCGGCTCCAGGAGTTGACCGGGCGCCGGCTGGCCGTGCTGGTCACCGACACCTTCGGCCGGCCCTGGCGCGAGGGCCTGACCGACGTCGCGATCGGCGCCGCCGGACTGCCCGCGCTGGAGGACCACCGCGGCCGGGTCGACAGCCACGGCAACGAGCTGCGGCTCACCGTCACCGCCACCGCCGACGAACTCGCCGCCGCCGCCGACCTGGTGAAGGGCAAGGCCACCGGCACCCCGGTCGCCGTCGTCCGCGGCCTCGGCCACCTGGTCACCCCGGCGGACGGCGACGGCGCCCGCGCCCTGGTCCGCGCCCCCGGGCAGGACATGTTCCGGCTCGGCACCTCCGAGGCGGTCCGCGAGGCCGTCACCCTCCGGCGGACGGTCCGCGCCTTCACCGACGAACCCGTCGACGGCGACGCGGTGCGCCGGGCCGTCGCCGCCGCGATCACCGCCCCCGCCCCGCACCACACCACGCCCTGGCGGTTCGTCCTGCTCGAAACGGCCGGGGCCCGCACCCGGCTGCTCGACGCGATGCTCGCCGCCTGGCAGCGCGACCTGCGCGAACTCGACGGCTGGAGCGAGGAGCGGATCGCCCGGCGCACCGCCCGCGGCGAGGTGCTGCGCGGCGCGCCCTACCTGGTCGTCCCCTGCCTGGTCGCGGACGGCTCGCACGCCTACCCCGACCCGCGGCGGGCCGCCGCCGAACGGGAGATGTTCGTGGTCGCGGTCGGCGCCGCCGTGCAGAACCTGCTGGTCACCCTCGGCGGCGAGGGGTACGGGTCGGCGTGGGTCTCCTCGACGATGTTCTGCCGCGACACCGTGCGGGAGGCGCTGGAGCTGCCGGCCGACTGGGACCCGATGGGCGCGGTCGCCGTGGGGCGGGCGGCCGAACAACCGAGAGACCGTCAGCCGCGCCCGGCGGACGACTTCCTGACGGTGCGCTAGGCCCAATACCGGTGACTTTGGTCCAGTTGGGTCGTTGGGCTGGGTATGCCAAGGCCTGGACAGCTGAAGTCGTCGGTGGGTGACCGGTTCTCGGATCGGATCGCGTTGGGGGTGCTGACGCGCGCCTATCCGCCGGAGTTGATCGACGAGGTCGTTGCCGCGTGCGGTCGGACCGAGCAGCGGAGTCGACTGCTGCCCGCTCGGGTGGTGGTCTACTTCGTCCTGGCGATGTGCCTCTTCTTCGGCCAGGGATACGAGGAGGTGGCCCGGCTTCTCGTCCAGGGGCTGGAGCGGGAGAGCCGCTGGGCGAACGGTTGGCGGGTGCCGACGACGGCGGCGATCGGACGGGCCCGCCTGCGGCTGGGCCCGGAGCCGCTACGGGCCCTGTTCGCCCGGGTCTGCCGGCCGGTGGCGGCCGAGCATACGCAGGGCGCCTGGTACCGGCGGTGGCGGCTGGTCGCGGTGGACGGCACGACGTTCGATCTGCCGGACACGGCGGCGAACGCCGAGTTCTTCGGACGGCCCGGCACCAGCCGAGGGCAGGGCCGAAGCGCCTATCCGCAAGCGAGAGTCGCGGCGCTGGCCGAATGCGGCACCCACGCGATCTTCGCAGCGGAAGTCGCCTCGCTGTCCGTCCACGAGACCGCCCTGGCCGAGCGGCTGTTCCCCGCCCTGGCCGAGGACATGCTCGTGCTCGCCGACCGGGGCTTTTGCGGCCTGGACCTGTGGCGGTCCGCCCGGGCCGGCGGGGCCGACCTGCTGTGGCGGGTCAGGAGCGTCGCCGTGCTGCCGGTCATTGCCCCGCTCCACGACGGCTCCTACCTGTCCGAGATCGTCGCCGCCCGCGACAGGAACCGGCGGGAGGACCCGGAGCGGGTGCGGGTCATCGAGTACACGATCGGCTCGCGCGGTGGCGACGGCACCGTCTACCGGCTGATCACCAGCATCCTTGACCCGGCCGACGCCCCGGCGGGCGAGCTCGCCGCCCTCTACGCCCAGAGGTGGGAGATCGAGAACACCCTCGACGAGCTCAAGAACCACCAGGGCGCACCCGGGCTCGTGCTGCGTTCCCAGCACCCGCGCGGAGTCGAGCAGGAGATCTTCGCGTTCCTGCTCGTCCACCACGCCCTGCGCGACCTGATGCACCAGGCCGCCATGCGAGGCGGGCACGATCCCGACCGGATCTCCTTCGCCCGCACCCTTCGAGTCGTCCGCCGCCACGTCACCGGGCAGGCGGCCCTTTCCCCCCTCCCGACTGGCCCGGGCACTCACTCAGAGCCTGCGTGAGATCACCGAACGGCTGCTGCCCGCAAGGCGGTCACGTTCCAATCCCCGCGTCGTCAAACGCAAGATGTCGAACTGGGCACTCAAACGAGCCGAGCACTACAGCCCACCCCCACCCGCGGCCCCCACCGTCCGGCTTGTCGGGCCGACCAAGACCAGCCCAACCCGCCGGAAATCAACCTAAATCACCGGTATTGGCGCTAGGCCGCCTCCGGCGGAAGCCGCCTACCGCCCGCGGTGGTCGGCGGGCGCCAGGCGGGGGCCGTACTTCGGGGCGCGGGCGCCGGCCAGCGGCAGCAGGCGGCAGAGCCGGTGCCGGTGCGGGCGGTAGGGCTCCAGCAGGGCGAGCATCTGGGCGTCGTCGCTGCGGGGGCGGCCGGCCAGGGCCCAGCCGACGGTGTTCGGGAGGTGGAAGTCGCCGACCGAGACGGCGTCCGGGTCGCCGTTGCTGCGCTGCAGGGTCTCGGCGGCGGTCCAGGGGCCGATGCCGGGGACGGCGGTGAGGCGGGCGAACGCCTCGGCCGGGGGCAGCGCGGCCGCCTGTTCGAGGCGGGCGGCGAGCCGGACGGCGCGCAGGACGGTGGCGGAGCGCTTGGGGTCGACCCCGGCCCGGTGCCAGGCCCAGCTGGGGACGAGCGTCCACTCCCGGGCGGAGGGCGCGACCCGCATGCCCAGGTCGGCGGCCGGGCCGGGGGCGGGGGTGCCGTGGTCGCGGAGCAGGGCGCGCCAGGCCCGGTACGCCTCCATGGTGGTGACCTTCTGCTCCAGGACGGCCGGGACGAGGGACTCCATCACCAGACCGGTCCGGGTCAACCGCAGCCCCGGGAACGAGCGTTGGGCCTCGCGCAGCGGCCCGGGCGGCAGCACCAGGCCGGCCGGGTCGTCGTCCGCGCCGAGCAGCGCGGGGAGCTGTTCGAGCAGCCAGCCGCCGCCCGGGCCCCAGCCGGTGGCATCGATCCCGTCGGCGCGCTGGAGGATCCGCAGCGTGCCCGGGCCGTCGGGGGTGCGGGAGGCGCGCCAGACGGCCCCGTCCGGGGTGCGCCGGAAGGCCGGGTCGCCGGCGCCGCGCTGGAGCGGGAAGAGCGTGCGGCCGAGGTCCAGGGGGTGGCCGGGCCGCCACTGCCGGGTCTGGGCGGGCATCGGCCGCTCCTCGGGCTGGAGGTCTGGAAGTGGGGTGCGGGGGCAGCGCCGAGCGTAACGCGGCACGGCGACCGGACCGGGCGGGCACCCTCCCGTCCGACGGGGGGCAGGACGTAGGCTGGGACGCACCATGACTGCGCCTTTCGCTGCCGACGCCCACACCCCCGCCGAGCTGCTGCAGGCCTTCCTGCGCCCGGGGTCCGCCGCCGACCCGTCCCGCCCGTTGGTGACCTTCTACGACGACTCGACCGGGGAACGGGTGGAGCTGTCGGCGAAGACCTTCGACAACTGGGTGGCGAAGACGGCCAACCTGCTGCAGGACGAGTTGAACGCCTCGCCCGACGACCGGGCGGCGCTGCTGCTGCCGGCCCACTGGCAGAGCGCGGTGTGGCTGCTGGCCTGCTGGTCGGTGGGCGTGGCCGCCGTCCCCGGGGGCGAGCCGAAGGACGCCGACCTGGTGGTCTCCGGGCCGGACGGCCTGGCGTCCGCGCAGGAGTGCCCGGGCGAGCGGGTGGCGCTGGCGCTGCGCCCGCTGGGCGGCCGGTTCCCGCAGCGGCCGGACGGGTTCCTGGACTACGCGGCGGAGGTCCCCGGGCAGGGCGACCGGTTCGCCCCGTACTCGCCGGTGGACCCGCAGGCCGTGGCACTGGAGACGCTGGTCGACGGACTGCCGCTGAAGCTGACCGGCGAGCAGACGGTCGCGCTGGCCCGGGAGGGCGCGGCCCGGCTGGGCCTGGACAGCGGCAGCCGGGTGCTGTCCACGCTGTCCTTCGACGACTGGGCGGGCCTGGAGGCGGGCCTGCTGGCACCGCTGGCGGCCGGCGCCTCGGTCGTGCTGTGCCGGAACTCCGGGCAGTTGACGGAGGACCAGTGGCAGAGCCGGATCGACTCCGAACGGGTGACTCTGCGCCTGGGTTGACGGCCCGACCCCTCCCGGGCGGGTAGTCCTGGGCTGATGGCAGTGGAGCGCGACGGCGCGCCCCGCCCGGCGGAACCGTCCGGGCGGGGCGCGCCGTCGCCGTTTCCCGCCCGCTCCGGCCTCCCGGCCGGGTGACGGGTATCACATCGTGGCGGGTTTGGCCGTCAGGCTCGTCTAGGGTGTCCGGGATGAACAGCGGACACCGGCACCGGGGCGACTCGGCGGACTCGACCCCGCCGGGCGTCGACCCCGCCGACCAGTGGGTCCTCGACCCGGCGACCGGCGAGTTCCGGCTCGATCTGGACGCGGGCCGGCACGACTCCGCCGAGCGGCCCGGCGCGGCCCCGGCGCGCCCGCAGGCCGCGCGCCGCCGGGCCCCGGCTCCGGCCTCGGGCTCGTCCTCGGCCTCGGCGGAGGCCGGGAAGGCCGACGGCGGGCGCGGGCGCGGACGCGGGGCGAGCGCGGTGCCCGGGGGCCGGGCCGCGCGGCGCCGGGGCCGCTCCACCCGCGGCCGGCGGGCGCTGAAGTGGACCGCGGGCACGCTGGGCCTGGTGCTGGTCGCCGGCTGCGGCGGCGCGTACTACGTCTACCAGCACTTCAACAGCAACATCTCGTCGGTGAAGGTCGAGGTCGGCGACGAGTCCGAGCGCCCGCAGGCGACCGACGCGCTGAACATCCTGGTGATCGGCACCGACAGCCGGGTCGGCCTCGGCCGGGAGTACGGCGACGAGGGCTCGGCCGGGCACGCGGACACCACGCTGCTGTTCCACATCTCCAAGGACCGTTCGAACGCGACGGTGCTGTCGATCCCGCGCGACCTGATGGTGTCGATCCCGGAGTGCAAGACCAACGGCAAGAGCATCCCCGGCGAGGCCCGGACGATGTTCAACACCAGCCTCGGGCAGGACGGGCGCGACCCCGGCTGCACCTGGAAGACCGTCGAGAAGCTGACCGGCGTCCGGATCAACCACTTCATGATGGTCAACTTCGAGGCCGTGAAGACCCTGTCGACCGCGGTCGGCGGCGTCGAGGTGTGCGCGGCGACCAACATCAACGACCCGTACTCGCACCTGAAGATGACCGCGGGACGGCACGTGGTGCAGGGCGAGGAGGCGCTGGCCTTCGTCCGCACCCGGCACGCGGTGGGCCTGGGCGGCGACCTGACCCGGATCCCGCTGCAGCAGCAGTTCATCTCCTCGATGATCCGCAAGATGAAGAGCAGCGACACCCTGACCAGCCCCACCAAGCTGTGGGACCTGGCGGACGCGGCGACCAAGGCGCTGACCGTCGACGACGGGATCGGCAGCGTCAGCAAGCTGAAGGACCTGGCGCTCGACATCTCCCGGGTCGACACCAAGAACATCACCTTCACCACGGTGCCGGTGATCGACGACCCCAAGGACAGCAACCGGCTGGTGCTCAAGCCGAACGACGCCCAGCAGCTGTTCGCGATGATCGCCGCGGACCGCTCGCTGACCGACGTCCCCGAGCCGAGCGCCGCGCCCTCCGCCGCGCCCGCCACCACCGCGGCGGCGGCTCCGGCCGCGCCCGCCGCGCCCAAGGTCGACGCGGCCGGGGTGAAGGTCACCGTGCGCAACGGCAGCGGGACCGCCAAGCTGGCCGGCAAGGCCGCCGACGCACTGCAGGCGAAGGGCTTCGCGCTGGCCGTCGCGGGCAACAACGCGGACCCGGCCGCCACCAGTGCGGTCACCTACCCGGCCGGGCACGCGGACGAGGCGAAGGCGGTGGCCGCGGCCCTCGGCCTGCCCGAGACGGCGGCCGAGGCGAGCAGCCGGCTCGGCGCGAAGGACGGCGTCGTGGTGGTGCTCGGCAAGGACTTCACCACCGCGGGCAGCACGCCGTCGGCGGCGCCGACCGAAGCCCCGAAGGACATCCAGCGGGTGCAGGCGGACGACACCAACGTCTGCGCGTCGAAGGCGAAGTAGCCCCGTCGGCGGTCGGGCCTAGGCGTCCGGGACGAGGGTGTCGGGGCCGGTCTCGGTGTAGGTCTCGCCGGTGCGGGGGCAGCGCCAGCGGCCCGGGGCGGTGGGGGCGAGGGGTTCGCCGGCCCGGCCGACCCACTTGATCCGGCGGGCGGGGACGCCGGCCACCAGCGCGTAGTCGGGGACGTCGCGGTGGACGACGGCGCCGGCCGCGATCAGCGCCCAGCGGCCGACGGTGACGCCCGCCACCAGGACGGCGCGGCCGCCGACCGAGCAGCCCTCGCGGAGGGTGACGCCGCGGGCGTGCCAGTCGTCGCCGCGCTTGAGCTTGCCGTCCGGGTCGACCGAGCGCGGGTAGAGGTCGTTGGTGAGGACCGCGGCCGGGCCGACGAAGACGCCGTCCTCCAGCACGGCCGGCTCGTACACCAGGGCGTGGTTCTGGAGTTTGACCCGGTCGCCGAGCTTCACGCCGGGGCCGACGTAGGCGCCGCGGCCGATGATGCACTCGGCGCCGATCTCGGCGTCCTCGCGGACCTGGGCGAGGTGCCAGACGGTACTGCCGGGGCCGATCACGGCACGCGGATCGACGTCGGCGGTGGCCTCGATCCTGGGGGCGCTGCTCGTCATGGCGCGACCCTAGCGCGGGCGGGCGGCCCCCGTCCGGCCGTTCGAAGGACCGCCGCTGGCGGTCCGTCAGGCCGCGGGGGCGCCGGCCGGGCCGAGCGGGCCGGCCGGTGCACGGCGGCCCCGGTGTTCACCGGGCCCGGGCGCGGCGGCGCGCTCCGGGGCCGGCGGGCGGGGTGCGGGCGCGTCCGGCGCGCCGTCGGAGCGGGCCCGACCGGCCCGCCTACCATGCGGAGGATGCACCGCCAGCGCCCGTCCGCACGCCCGTCCGCACCGTCGAGGCCGCGTCGGCCGGGCCGCCGGCGGTGGGGCCGCTGGGCGGCGGGGACGCTGTCCTTCGCGGTGCTGGCGACCTCCTGCGGCGGGTGGGCGCTGCTGGACGGGATCGGCTCCTCGATCGGCCGGGTGGACGCGATCGGCGGCGGGCCGGACCGGCCGTCCGACGACGGCGCCGCGACCTTCCTGGTGGTCGGCACCGACGAGCGCGCGGGCATCCCGGAGTCCACCCTGAAGGACGTGCTGCACGCGGGCGGCGAGTCCTGCCACTGCACCGACACCATGATGGTCGTGCAGCTGTCCGCCGACCGCGGCCGGGCCACCGTGGTCTCCGTCCCGCGCGACTCGTACGTGGACATCCCCGCCCACCAGGACCTCGCCACCGGGCGGCCGGTGCCGGCCGGCAAGGGCAAGATCAACGCGGCGTACGGGATGGGCGGGGCGCCGCTGGCGGTGCGCACCGTCGAGCAGAACACCGGGCTGCGGATCGACCACTACGTCGAGGTGAACTTCCTGGCCTTCGTCTCCACGGTGGACGCCCTGGGCGGCGTCGAGGTGTGCAGCCCCAAGCCGCTGAAGGACGAGTACTCCGGCCTGGACCTGCCGGCCGGCACCAGCCGGCTGGACGGCGCGGGGGCGCTGCGGTACGTCCGGGCCCGGCACGTGGACGGCTCCTCCGACCTGGGGCGGATGCACCGGCAGCAGCGGTTCCTGGCGCAGCTGCTGCACCGGGCGTCCGCCGGGGACACCCTGCTCGACCCGGCGAAGCTGACCGGGGTGCTGGACACCGTGCTGCGCTCGGTGAAGGTGGACAAGGGGCTGGGCAATGCCGAACTGCTGGAGTTCGCGGGCCGGTTGAAGGACCTGTCGGCGGCGAACGCGGACTTCGTCACGGTGCCGCTGGCCGAGGTCGACCACCCGGTCGCGGGGTGGGGGTCGACCGTGCTGTGGGACGAGGAGCGCGCGGCGGCGCTGTTCGAGGCGGTCCGGGCCGGGCGCCCGCTCACCGGGGCCGCGGCCGCCTCCTCCACCCCCTCGACCCCGGCCGCGCCGAGCGGGTCGTCGGCCGCCGGAACGGTTCCGCCGGGCGAGGTGCGGGTGCAGGTGCTCAACGGGGCGGGCGTCCAGGGCCTGGGCTTCCGGGCCGACGCGGAGCTGCGCAGGGCCGGTTTCGCCACCACCGGCACGCCCTCCAACGCCCCCGGCGGCGGGACGGCCGCCCGGACGGTGATCCGCTACGACCCGCGCTGGGACGAGTCGTTGAAGACCCTGGTGGCCGCTCTGCCGGACGCCGGGCTGGAGCCCGTCCCCGGGCTGGGAGCGACCTTCCAGGTGGTGGTGGGCAGCGCGTACCGGGCGCCTTCGGCCGAGGCGTCGGCGCCGGCCTCGCCCCCGGCTCCGGCGTCGGCGTCGGCGTCGGCGTCAGCTTCGGCGTCCGTCGAGGGCCGGGCAGTGGCCGCGCCCCCGGCACCGTCGGCGGGTCCGTCGGCGGTGGCGGGGGCGGAGAGCGGCAGCGAGATCGGCTGCCCGGCCTGAGCGGGCCGGGGTGGCCGGGTGCCGGTGGTCGGTCCGGCTAGTCGGTGGCGATGGCGGCCAGGACGTTCATCCGGGCGGCGCGGAAGGCCGGGACGAGGGCGGCGATCAGGCCGATCAGGACCGAGCCGACCAGGACGGCGGCGACGGTGCCGGTGGGGACGGACAGGGTGCTGAGGCCCTGGGTGGCGAGCACCGAGCGGGCGGTGACGCCCCAGGCGAGGCCGAGGCCGGTGCCGAGGACGGCGCCGAAGAGGGCGATGACCACGGACTCCAGCCGGACCACCCGGCGCAGTTGGCGGCGGGAGAGGCCGATGGCGCGCAGCAGGCCGATCTCCCGGGTGCGCTCGACGACGGACAGGGCCAGGGTGTTGACCACGCCGAGGACGGCGACCACGATCGTCAGGCCGAGCAGGCCGTAGACCATGGCGAGCAGCTTGTCGACCTGGGACCTGATCATGTCCTTGTAGCCGGCCTGGTCCTTGACCATCAGCTGCGGGTACGCCTCCAGGGTCTTCTGCAGGTCGGCGAGGACCGTTGCCTTGTCGGCGCCGGCCGCGGCGCCGGCGAACAGCACCCGGTCTCCGGGCAGGTGGCCGCCGAGGCCGGTGGAGACGGTGTCGATGGCGGTGAAGAAGTTGCCGTCGAACAGCTGGTTGCCGGTCTTCAGGACGGCGGCGACCGGGAGGGTCTGGGTGCGGCCGTCGCCGTAGTCGGCGGTGATCGGGTCGCCGACCTTGAGGTGGTGCGCGTCGGCGAACTTCTGGTCGACCGAGACGCCGCCGGTGAAGACGCCCTCGGCGGTGCCGGCGGCGAGCGGGAGGCGGAAGTCCCGGGCGAAGCTCGGGTCGGCGGCGATCAGTTGGCTCTCGGTGCGGGCGCCGTCGGGGGTGGTGAGGTCGGCGGGGACCTCCTTCTGCCGGGTGACGTGGTCGACGCCCTTGGTGCGGGCGACCGCGTCGACCGCGGCCTGGGCGATGGATCCGTTGCCGCCGCCGACGATGTAGTCCGCGCCGACGGACTTGTCGATCTGGGCGCCGGCCGAGGTCACCATCGAGGAGGTGATCACGGAGGCGCCGACGACCACGGCGAGGCCGATCATCAGGGCGGCGGCGGTGGAGCCGGTGCGCCGCGGGTTGCGGGTCACGTTCCGCTGGGCGAGCCGGCCGGCCGGGCCGAACAGGGCGGGCAGCAGGCCGCCGAGCAGGCCGAGCAGGCCGGAGACCAGCAGCGGGCCGAGCACCACGGCGCCGACCAGGGTGGCGAGCACGCCGAGGCCGATCAGCGCGCCGCCGGAGGAGCCGGTGGAGCGGGCGGCGAGCACCAGGGCGGCGGCGCCGAGCGCGGTGGCCAGCGCGCCGAGGACCGTGCGGATCCGGTTGGCCCGGGGCTCGACCGGGGCGGCGTGGTCGAGCAGCGCGGCCATCGGGGTGATCCGGGAGGCGCGGCGGGCCGGGATGAACGCGGCGAGCAGCGTGACCAGCACGCCGACCGCGTAGGCGGCGGCCGGCACCGTCCAGGTGACGTCCAGTGAGGCGTCCAGGTTCATCCCGGCGGCCCGCATCAGCTGGATCATGCCGAGCGCGAGGCCGAGGCCGGCGCCGAGGCCGAGGGTGGAGCCGAGCACGCCGAGGATCAGGCCCTCGGTCAGCACCGAGCGGTTGACCTGGGAGCGGCTGCCGCCGATGGCGCGCAGCAGGCCGATCTCGCGGGTGCGCTGGGTGACCAGCATGGAGAAGGTGTTGACGATCAGGAAGCCGCCGACGCCGGCCGCGAGGACCGCGAAGCCGAGCATCGCGTACTTCATGAAGTCGAGGAAGGAGCCGACGTCGGAGGCGTTCTCCTGCTGCTGCTCGTCGGCGGTCCTGGCCTGGAAGCCGCCGCCGAGGTCGGCCAGCGCGGCGGCCTTCAGCTGCTCGTCGGTGCGGGTGCCGTCGCCGAACACCTCGACCGAGGTGTAGGCCCCGGTGCCGAGCAGCACCTGCTGGGCGGTGGGGGTGTCCATGAAGACGAGGGCGGCGCCGGGGTTGGTGGTGCGGAAGGTGGCGATGCCCGCGATGGTGAAGTCGTGGTTGGCGTCGGTGATGACCCGGACCTTGGCGCCGAGGCCGAGCTTGGCCTTCTTCGCCGTGTCGGCGTCCAGCACGACCTGGTCGGCGCCCTGCGGGGCGTGGCCGGAGGTGATGTCGACGGAGTTGCGCGGGCCGTCCGTCCAGTTGCCGGTGAGCGTGGGGGCGCCGGTGGTCGGGCCGATCACCTTGTTGGTGGCGGGGTCGACCAGCGTCGCGGTGGAGGTCATGACCTGGCCGATGGCGGCCTTGACGCCGGGCTCGGCGGCGACCTTCGCCACCGTCCCGGCCGGGACGGTGGGGATCTCGGCGGGGCCGCCGCGGTCGGTGATGCCGTCCTTGGCCTTGGAGACCGAGAGGTCGGAGGCGGTGGAGGCGAAGAGCTTGTCGAAGGTGCTGGTGGCGGTGTTGTAGAAGACCAGGGTGCCGGACACGAAGGCGACCGAGAGCACCACGGCGAGCAGGGAGAGCAGCAGGCGCCACTTGTGGGCGAAGAAGCTCCGCAGCGAGGTCTTGAGCAGCATGGCGGTGGTTCCCCGTCCTTCAGCTGGTGCGCTTGCCGTCGAAGCGGCGCATGCGGGTCAGGACGGAGTCGGCGGTCGGGTTGTGCATCTCGTCGACGATCCGGCCGTCGGCGAGGAACAGCACCCGGTCGGCGTGGCCGGCGGCGACCGGGTCGTGCGTCACCATCACGATGGTCTGGCCGAGTTCGTCGACCGAGCGGCGCAGGAAGCCGAGCACCTCGGCGCCGGAGCGGGAGTCGAGGTTGCCGGTGGGCTCGTCGCCGAAGATGATCTCGGGCCGGGCGGCCAGCGCGCGGGCCACCGCGACGCGCTGCTGCTGGCCGCCGGAGAGCTGGCCGGGGCGGTGCTTGAGCCGGCCGGACAGGCCGACGGTGTCGATCACCTGCTGCAGCCAGGCCTGGTCGGGCTTGCGGCCCGCGATGTCCATCGGCAGCGTGATGTTCTCCACCGCGCTGAGGGTGGGGAGCAGGTTGAACGCCTGGAAGATGAAGCCGATCTTGTCCCGGCGGAGCTTGGTGAGCTGCTTGTCCTTCAGGCCGGTGACCTCGGTCTCGCCGATCCAGATCCGGCCCTCGGAGACGGTGTCCAGCCCGGCGAGGCAGTGCATCAGGGTGGACTTGCCGGAGCCGGACGGGCCCATGATGGCGGTGAAGCGGCCGCGTTCGATGTCGACGTCGACGGCGTCGAGCGCGGTGACCCGGGTCTCGCCCGCGCCGTACGCCTTGGTGACCTGTCGGGCCCGGGCGGCGTCGGCGCCCCGCTCCGGCTGCGGTGAGAGGTGGGCGGGGCTGGCTGCCGTGGTCACTGCGTGCTCCTCGTCGTGGGGTCGACCGTCGTCCCCCAGCCTTCCGGGTGCCCCGCCCGGCGCGGAATCCAGCAGGCATCCGTCTTCGGGGTGGGGCTGGCACCACCATGGATGCTGGTGCTGCGGGGATGGCACCACGGTAGGAGCGGGTGCGGGGGCCGGTCGTCCTCCACCGGGGGGAGCCCCGGCCCGGGAATGCGTCCGGGGCCCGGACCCTCTCCCCTAGGGGTGACCGCGGGGCGGTCTGAGGGTCCGGGCCCCGGACGGGACGCCTTCGTCGACGAACGGTCAGCCGGTGGTGGCGAGTTCCGCCCGGGGGGCGAGCGCGGCGGCGAACCCGTCGACCACCGGGGTCAGCAGCACCTCGGTCTCGTGCTCCAGTTCGGTGCCGCCGTCCTCGCGCACCCCGATGTGCCGGTCCAGCACGAACCAGCCCTGGGTGATGTGCCCGGCGCCCATCGAGTTGAGCACCGGCCGCAGCGCGTAGTCCACCGCCAGCACGTGCGCGGTGGAGCCGCCGGTGGCCAGCGGGAGCACCGTCTTGCCGCGCAGCGCGTACTGCGGCAGCAGGTCGAGCAGGGCCTTCAGCAGGCCCGAGTACGCGGCCTTGTAGATCGGGGTGCCGATCACCACGCCGTCGGCCTGCGCGAACAGTTCGACGGCGCGGGTTATCTCGGGATCCGAGGTGTCGGCGGCGAGCAGCGCGGCGGCGGGCAGCGTGCGGACGTCCAGCGTGCGCACCTCGTGCCCGTGCGAGACGAGCCGGCGGTCGACGTGGCGCAGCAGCCGGGTGGTGCGGGAGGTCGCGGACGGGGAACCGGAGACGGACAGGATCACGGCCATGGAGTCACCTCGGGGCGTACGGCGGCGCGGGGCAGGGCGCGGCCGGGAAGGGGCGGCGGAGAGGACGGCGGGGCGCGGTTCGCCGAAGGGGTGAGATGTGCGCGGCGGTAGTGGTCAGCCGCGACACAGCGAGCAGGACACCCGACCGTGGTCGACGTGCCGCCGACGGGTGAGGACCTGGCGCTGCTCCATACCGTCATGCAAACACGGCCGCTTTCCGCGGGTCAAGGCCACGACCGCCTGGTGAACACTGCCGCGAACGGTCCGCGCCCTGCATCAAAACGGCCACAAGGGGCCCGCGGGGGGCTCCGGGACCACTGCCCGGCCCCCGGTTCGGGCATCCTTCCCCCATGAACACGTGGCAGGAGCGCCCGGGGGGCGGCGCATACGGGCGGGGCGACGCGGCGCGGGGCCAGGGCGGGACGGCGGCCGAACCGCCGCTCCCCCCGGAGTTGAACCCGCGCGGCACGGGGGTCCCGCTCTCCCGTCCGGCCCACCCCGGCGGCGGTCAGCCGCCGTACGGCAACGGCGGCGGGGGGCAGCCGCCATACGGCAACGGCGGCGGTCAGCCGCCCGGTCAGCCCCCGTACGGCGGCGGTCAGCCCCCGTACGGCGGCGGCGGTGACGGCGGCGACGGGCAGCGGCCCGGGCCGGGGGCGGCGCGGCCGGGGGTGCCCGGGGCGCGGCCGCGGCGGTCGCGGAAGAAGGTGGTCGGCTACTCGGTGCTCGGCCTGGTGCTGGCGCTGCTGGTGACCATGATCGGCACCTACTTCTGGGCGGACGGCAAGCTGCACCACGAGAACGTGCTGGCCGACTACCCGGGGCGCCCGGCGGCGGGCAAGGGCACCAACTGGCTGATCGTCGGCTCGGACAGCCGGGCCGGGCTGACCAGCGCGGACGAGCAGGACCTGCACACCGGTTCGGCCGAGGGCAAGCGCAGCGACTCGATGATGATCCTGCACATCGGCGACCACGGGAACACCCTGATGTCGATCCCGCGCGACTCCTGGGTGCAGATACCGGCCCACCAGGACACCGCGGGCAGCGGGAAGACCGTGCCCGCCGCCACCCGCAAGATCAACGCGGCCTTCGCGGCCGGCGGCGGGCGGCTGCTGGTGCAGACCGTCGAGACCAACATGAACCTGCGGATCGACCACTACGCGGAGATCGGCTTCTCCGGCTTCGTCGGCCTGGTGGACGCGGTCGGCGGCGTCGAGATGACCATCGACCAGCCGATCAAGGACAAGGACTCCGGCCTCGACCTGCAGGCCGGCACCCAGACCCTGAGCGGCAAGCAGGCCCTGGCGTTCGTCCGCCAGCGCCACCAGATGGCCGACCAGGACCTCGGCCGGATGCGCAACCAGCAGAAGTTCCTCGGCGCGCTGGCCAAGCAGGCAGCCTCGCCGACCACCCTGCTGAACCCGTTCACCTTCTACCCGCTGGTCTCGGCCGGGCTGGACACCGTGATCGTCGACGACGACGCCGGGCTGACCGACCTCGGTTCGATGTTCCTCGCGATGAAGGGCGTCACCGGCGGCGCCGGCCAGACCATCACCGTCCCGATCGGCAACGCCGACTACCGCACGCCGACCGGCGAGTCCGCCGTGAAGTGGGACCCGGAGAAGTCGAAGGCGGTCTTCGAGGCGATGCGCAACGACACGGCGGTGCCCGCCGTCAAGTGACCCGGCGGTCCGGGACCGCCCCGCGGCGGCGGTTCGGGATTCGTACGGCGAATCCGAACTGCCGCCGCGGGGCGCGTCGTCGGCGGCGCGGCGGCGGGTCGGACGGGACAATGTCCGCCATGTCGCTGGTGACCTCCCTCATCTACCGCCGCCGCAGCCGGGTGTTCGGCCGCCTGGTCCAGGAGGCGCTGGCCCTCTACGGGATGGAGGTGCCGGCCGCCGCCGAGATCGGCCCCGGCCTGGTGGTCTTCCACCGCGGCTTCGGCACCGTCCTGCACCCGTACACCACGCTGGGCGCCAACGTGACCCTCTACAACGGGGTGACCATCGGCCGGGCCGACCCGTGGGTGCCGCAGGAGCTCTCCGCGATGCGGCGGGTGGTGCTGGAGGACGGCGTGATGGTGTGCGCGGGCGCGAAGATCGTCTGCAAGAGCGGCACCCTGACCGTCGGCGCCGACACCGTCGTCGGCGCGAACGCCGTCCTCACCCGCTCCACCGGCCCCGGCGAGATCTGGGCCGGCGCCCCGGCCCGGAAGGTCGGGGAGCGCCGACGGGTGAGCGAGCAGGGACGCGAACCGGTGGGCGGATAGGGCGGGCCCGGTCGGCGGTCGGTCAGGGCAGGCTGCGGGACATCACGATCCGCCGGACCTGGTTGGTGCCCTCGTGGATCTGGGTGATCTCCGCGTCCCGCGTCATCCGCTCCACCGGGTGGTCCCGGGTGTACCCGTACCCGCCCGGCAACCGCACCGCGTCCACCGTCACCTCCATCGCCACGTCCGACGCGAAGCACTTCGCCGCCGCCCCGGAGTTGCCCGCCCCTCGCGTCAGTGGTTAACGACCGTCACGTAGTGGTCGTCCTGGGCTCGGGGCCGGGCGGGCGGCAGGTGACCGGCGCGACACGAGGGGCGACACGGGGGCGGCGCGGGGGTCAGCGGACGTCCTGGCCGAGGGTGTCGGTGCTGGTGCGGTGCTGGGCCAGGTAGTCGTCCATCCGGTCGGTGCGCATCGCGTTCCACAGCACGGCCGCGGCGCCGTCGTCCATCAGGACCACGTCCTGCCCGCCGATGGTGTCGAAGCCGCCGAACGGGGCGTTCATGAAGTGCACGCCGTCCGGGCGGACGTCGCGCAGGCTCCAGGCGAGGTCGTAGAGGTCGGAGTTGCTGAGCCGGTCGTCGACGCTGGCGACGTCGCCGATGGTGCCGAGCAGGCCGGTCAGCTTGGACGGGCTGGAGAGGGTGCCGGAGCTCATCGTCTTGAGCATCAGGGCGCGCAGGAAGTTCTGCTGCCGCTTGGTGCGGTCCAGGTCGCCGTTGGGCAGGCCGTGCCGCTCGCGGACGTAGAGCAGCGCCTCGGCGCCGTCCATGTGGTGGGTGCCGGCCAGCCACTCGCGGGCGTCGCCCTTGGCCTCGATGGTCTTCGGGATGGTGATGTCGACGCCGCCGACGGCGTCGGTGAGGGCCCGGAAGCCGTTCCAGTCGATCACCGCGATGTGGTCGACCTTGATCCTGGTGAGGTCCTGGACGGTCTGGATCATCAGCGCCGGACCGCCCCAGGAGTAGGCGGCGTTGATCTTCGCCTTGCCGTGGCCGGGGACCGGCACCCAGGTGTCGCGCGGGATCGAGACCAGCGAGACCGACTTCCGGTCCGCGGAGACGTGCATCAGCATCATCGTGTCGCTGCGCTGCGCGCCCACCTGCCAGGCCGGGGCCTTGGCGTCCTTGCCGGTGGTCGGCTGGTCGGAGCGCGCGTCCAGGCCGACCAGCAGGAAGGTCTGGCCGGTGTGCGGGACGGCCGGGGGCTGCTCGGACTCCGGCACCGTCGGGAAGGCGTTCGGGATCCGCTCGACCGAGGACGCGTAGTGGTCGGCGACCCACAGCATGCCGCCGAACGCCCCGCCGCCGAGCAGCAGCAGCACCGCCAGCGTCCAGAGCAGCAGCCGCCGGGCGCGCCGGCGGCGGCGCGGGGGCTCCGGCCCGTCCGCCTCCGCGTCCGCGCCCTCGTCCTGGTGGCCGTCCTCGTGCTCGTGCTCGTGGTCGTGCTCGTGGTCGCCGGAGCCGCGGTCGAAGATGCTCAGCGAGCCGGGCCCGTCCTCCGGCTCGCCGCCGCGTCCCTTGGAAGTCATGCGCGCATTGTGAACCTTCCGTACAGGTCTTCGAGCGGAAACCCCGAAATCGGCGGATCCCCGGCGGAGCGGTCGGCGGCTACCATCGGTGGCTGCGGCCGTCGCTCCCTCCTGGTACGGCCCGGATCGAAGGGAACGCGAGTGGCTCCCCGCATCACGGTGATCGGCACTGGCTACCTGGGCGCGACGCACGCCGCGTGCATGGCCGAACTCGGCTTCGAGGTGCTCGGCCTCGACGTCGACCGGGACAAGCTGGCCGCCCTGGCCGCCGGCCGGGTGCCGATGTACGAGCCGGGGCTGTCGGAGCTGCTGCTCAAGCACGTGGCGGGCCACCAGGGATCGACCGGGCGGCTGCGCTTCACCGACTCCTGGGAGGAGGTCGCGGCCTTCGGCGACGTGCACTTCATCTGCGTGAACACCCCGCAGCGCAAGGGCGAGTTCGCGGCCGACATGAGCCACGTCGACTCCGCGCTGGAGTCGCTGGCCCCGCTGCTGGAGCGCCCCGCCCTGGTGGTCGGCAAGTCGACGGTGCCGGTCGGCTCGGCGAACCGGCTGGCCGAGCGGCTGGCCGCGCTGGCCCCGGCCGGCGAGCGGGCCGAACTGGCCTGGAACCCGGAGTTCCTGCGCGAGGGCTTCGCGGTCGGCGACACCCTGCGCCCGGACCGGCTGGTGGTCGGCGTCCGCAGCGGGAGCGCCGAGCGGCTGCTGCGCGAGGTGTACGCGCCGCTGATCGAGGACGGCGTGCCGTTCGTGGTGACCGACTTCCCGACCGCCGAACTGGTGAAGGCCGCCGCCAACTCCTTCCTGGCCACCAAGATCTCCTTCATCAACGCGATGGCCGAGGTCTGCGAGAGCGCCGGCGCCGACGTGGTGCAGCTCGCCAAGGCGCTGTCCTACGACGAGCGGATCGGCCGGAAGTTCCTGAACGCCGGCCTGGGCTTCGGCGGCGGCTGCCTGCCCAAGGACATCCGGGCGTTCATGGCCCGGGCCGGGGAGCTGGGCGCCGACCAGGCGCTGACCTTCCTGCGCGAGGTCGACTCGATCAACATGCGGCGCCGCTCCCGGATGGTGGAGCTGGCCCGCGAGCAGTGCGGCGGCGGCTTCCTGGGCCGCCGGGTCGCGGTGCTCGGCGCGGCCTTCAAGCCGAACTCGGACGACATCCGGGACTCCCCCGCGCTGAACGTCGCCGGGCAGATCCAGCTGCAGGGCGCCCAGGTCACCGTCTACGACCCGAAGGCGATGGACAACGCCCGCAAGATGTTCCCCAGCCTCTCCTACGCCGCCTCCCCGCTGGAGGCCGCCGAGGGCGCGCACGTGGTGCTGCACCTCACCGAGTGGCAGGAGTTCCGCGAGCTCGACCCGGCCGAGGTCGGCGCGGTGGTCGCCGAACGCCGCCTGGTCGACGGCCGCAACGTGCTCGACGGCGAAGCCTGGCGGGCCGCGGGCTGGACCTACCGGGCGATGGGCCGGCCGTCGGCGGAGTAGCGGGCGGAATGGGCGCCGCGGCGGCGCCGTTCTCCCTGGCATGAGCTACGGAGACGACGCCACCGTCCGGAAGATCCTCACCGAGTCCGGCGACACCTGGGCCGTGGTCGGCCTGTCCGGCAACACCGCGCGCGCCGCGTACGGCGTGGCCCGGGTGCTGCAGCGGGCCGGGAAGCGGATCGTGCCGGTGCACCCGAAGGCCGAGGCGGTGCTCGGCGAGCCGGGCTACGCCTCGCTCGCCGAGATCCCGTTCCCGGTCGACGTGGTGGACGTGTTCGTCAACTCGGCGCTGGCCGGCCCGGTCGCCGACCAGGCGGTGGCGGCGGGCGCGAAGGCCGTCTGGTTCCAGCTCGGGGTGGTCGACGAGGAGGCGGCCGCCCGGGTCCGCGCGGCCGGCCTCGACATCGTGATGGACCGCTGCCCGGCGATCGAGCTGCCCCGCCTGTAGGGCCGGTCAGCCCGCGATCGGGAAAGCGACGTCGCACACCAGGTCGCCCGGCTCGGCGGCCGCCCAGTCGGCGAAGTAGACCTCGCGGCCGGCCCCGGCGCGCGGGGTGCCGTTGCGCTCCATCCAGGCGCAGACCGCGTCGTAGGCGCTGAGGATCTGCGGGTAGTCCACCTGGGCCTTGGTGAGCGTGGTGTACGCCTCCCGGTGCGCGGGTTCGGTGCGGTGCGCGGCGGTCAGTCCTGGCGCGCGGGCCGGGTCGATCGGGACGCAGACCTCGACCGGGCCGTCGTTGTCCTCGTCGACCTGGCCGTGGTAGACGACGAACGGCGCGGCCGCGACGCCGCCGTGGGCTTCGGCGAGGGCGGTCAGCCGGGCGGTGGCGCCGCCGATGAAGCCGTCCAGTTCGTGGGGCTTGGCGCGGCGCTGCTCGGTGAGCACCAGCTGCTCGGGCACGTCGCGCTGTTCGATCCGGTACATCCCGTCGATCCCTTCCAGTCCGCTGAGTTGGACGCGGAGGTGGTCGGCCAGCGTCCGCTGCGAGGCGGTCCGCCGTTCGACGGCGGCCCAGTACGCGGCGATCCGCTCGGCCGCCGCGGGGCCCGGCAGGGCGAGCACCTCGGCGACCGTGGCCAGCGGCATGTCCAGGCCGCGCAGCCGGACGATCAGCCGCGCGGTGGCCAGCCGCTCCGGCCGGTAGTACCGGTAGCCGCTGTCCGGGTCGATCCGGTCCGGCGGCAGCAGTCCCTGCCGGTCGTACAGCCGCAGCGCCTTCGGCGACAGCAGGCCGCGGCGGGCGAACTCACCGGTGGTGAGCAGCCGTTCCTCCTCCGCACCGGCCACGCTGCCCCCTGCCCCAGGGGCGGGGTCAAGGTGTCCGTGGTTCACGCGCCGTCCAGCTGCTCGCGGGTGGCGATCGAGGGGCGGCGCTCGGCCCGCAGCCGGCGGGCGACCGTCTCGGCCTCGCGCAGCACCCGGACGGCGTTGTGCCAGGTCAGCTTGGAGAGGTCGGCCTCGGACCAGCCGCGGCGCAGCAGTTCGGCGACCAGCACCGGGTAGCCGGAGACGTCCTCCAGGCCGGTCGGGGTGAACGCGGTGCCGTCGTAGTCGCCGCCGATGCCGACGTGGTCGATTCCGGCGACCTCGCGCAGGTGGTCGAGGTGGTCGGCGACGGTGGCGGCGGTGGCGACCGGGCGGGGGTGCTCGGCCTCGTAGGCGCGCTGCACGGCCATCGCCTCGGGTGCGGTGTCCAGCGGGTGCAGGCCCTTGGCGCGCATGTTGGCGTCGGCGGCGAGCGTCCACTCGATGGCGGCGGGCAGCACGAACTTCGGCACGAAGGTGGCCATCACGACGCCGCCGTTGGCGGCCAGCGCGGTGAGCACGTCGTCCGGGACGTTGCGCGGGTGGTCGCAGACGGCGCGGGCGGAGGAGTGCGAGAAGAGCACCGGCGCCGCGGAGACCCGCAGCGCGTCGCGCATGGTGTCGGCGGAGACGTGCGAGAGGTCGACCAGCATGCCGAGCCGGTTCATCTCCCGCACCACCTCCTCGCCGAACGCGGTCAGCCCGCCGTGCGCGGGCTCGTCGGTGGCGGAGTCGGCCCACGGCACGTTGGAGTTGTGGGTGAGCGTCAGGTAGCGCACGCCGAGCTCGTAGAGCGCGCGCAGGGTGGCCAGCGAGGAGTTGATGCTGTGCCCGCCCTCGGCGCCCATCAGCGAGGCGATCCGGCCTTCGGCGCGGGCCGTCTCCAGGTCGTCGGCGGTCAGCGCGAGCCGCAGGTGCTCGGGGTGGCGGGCGGTCATCTCCCGGACGAAGTCGACCTGTTCGAGGGTGGCGCTGACCGCGTCGTCGCCCGCCCGCTCGGCCGGCACGTACACCGACCAGAACTGCGCACCGACCCCGCCCGCCCGCAGGCGGCCGAAGTCGGTGTGCAGCCGGTGGCTCTGGTCCGCCGTCAGGTCCACGGCGTCGAGGTCGTACCCGGCCTGGGCGCGCATCGCCCAGGGCAGGTCGTTGTGGCCGTCCACCACCGGCGTGGTGCGCAGGACGGCCCGGGCGCGGTCGAGCAGTTCGGGGGTCATCCCCCCGTTCTACTACTTGCCGAAGCCGAAGGACTCGTTCCCCGCCACCTTGGCGCGCAGCTTGCGGCCCTTGTCGGTGGCCTGGTTGTTCAGCTCGGCCTGGAACTCCACCATCTTCTCGGCGAGTTCGGCGTCGAACGCGGCCAGCATCCGGACCGCGAGCAGCCCGGCGTTGCGCGCGCCGGCGACCGAGACGGTGGCCACCGGCACCCCGGCGGGCATCTGG
This sequence comes from Kitasatospora setae KM-6054, assembly GCF_000269985.1. Lineage (NCBI taxonomy): Bacteria > Bacillati > Actinomycetota > Actinomycetes > Kitasatosporales > Streptomycetaceae > Kitasatospora > Kitasatospora setae. The sequence continues at coordinate 3,336,673 of NC_016109.1, forward strand.
ACGATCGACAGCAGGCTGTCCATCCCGTCCAGGTAGCGCAGCGGCACCGGCACCCCGATCACCGGCAGCGGCGTCACCGACGCCAGCATCCCGGGCAGGTGGGCGGCCCCGCCGGCCCCGGCGATGATCGCCTTCAGCCCGCGCCCGTGCGCCTGCTCGCCGTAGGCGACCATCTCGCGCGGCATCCGGTGCGCGGAGACCACGTCGACCTCGTACCGGATCTCGAACTCGTCGAGCGCCTGCGCGGCGGCCTCCATCACGGGCCAGTCGGAGTCGGAGCCCATCACGATGCCGACAAGGGGGGAAGAGGTCATTCCGTGATCGTTCCTCGCAGGTAGGCGGCCGCGTGGCGGGCGCGCTCGCGGACGTCTTCGAGGTCGTCCCCGAAGACGTTGACGTGGCCGACCTTGCGGCCGGGCTTCACGTCCTTTCCGTACATGTGGATCTTGAGGCCGGGGTCGCGGGCCATGCAGTGCAGGAAGGCGCGGTACATGTCGGGGTAGTCGCCGCCGAGGACGTTGACCATGACGGTCCACTTGGCGCGCGGGCGGGGGTCGCCGAGCGGGAGGTCGAGGACGGCGCGCAGGTGGTTCTCGAACTGCGAGGTGACGGCGCCGTCCTGGGACCAGTGGCCGGAGTTGTGCGGGCGCATGGCGAGCTCGTTGACCAGGATGCGGCCGTCGCGGGTCTGGAAGAGCTCGACGGCGAGGTGGCCGGTGATGTCGAGTTCGCCGGCGATCCGGAGGGCGAGCTGCTGGGCCTCGTCGGAGAGGGCCGGGTCGAGGTCGGGCGCGGGGGCGGTGACCTCGGCGCAGATGCCGTTCTCCTGGAGCGACTCGACGACCGGGTAGGCGACGGCCTGGCCGCTGGGCGAGCGGACCACGCTGGCGGCCAGCTCGCGCCGGAAGTCGACCTTCTCCTCGGCCAGGACGGGGACGCCGGCCAGGAAGGGGGCGGCGGCCTCGGTCTCGTCCCGCACGACCCAGACGCCCTTGCCGTCGTAGCCGCCGCGGACGGTCTTCAGGACGACGGGGTAGCCCTCGCCCTCGTGCGCGAAGGCGGTCACGTCGGCCGGGTCGGCGACCAGCCGGTGCCGGGGGCAGGGGACGCCGATGGAGTCGAGCTTCGCCCGCATGACGCCCTTGTCCTGGGCGTTGACCAGCGCGTCCGGGCCGGGGCGGACGGCGACGCCCTCGGCCTGCAGGGTGCGCAGGTGCTCGGTGGGCACGTGCTCGTGGTCGAAGGTGATCACGTCGCAGTCGGCGGCGAAGGCCCGCAGCGTGTCGAGGTCGCGGTAGTCGCCGAGCACGGTGGTGCCGACCACCTGCGCGGCCGACTCCTGGGGGGTGTCGGCGAGGAGTTTGAAGCGGATGCCCAGCGGGATGCCCGCCTGGTGCATCATGCGGGCGAGCTGCCCGCCGCCGACGACTCCGACCACTGGAAAGTTCGCATTGCCCGCTACAGTCACGCGCTCCAGGATATCCGGGCCGGTCAGGTGCCATTGCACCGGCGTGCACGGCGGTGGCGCGCTCCGGAGCGGGGTGGAGCACTTGTGCGGGGCGGGTAGCCTGGTGGGCCGGATCGCACGACACCCACTTGTCCGACCATGTGATGTAAGACGCAGACGGAGACAGCCCGGATGACGAGCACCATCGAGACGCGCCCCTCCCTGGTCCAGCGGTTCCGCGGGCTGTCCATGGAAGCGGTGGGGTTCGCCGTCATCGGCGGCGTCGGCTTCTTCGTGAACCTGATCGTCTTCAACGTCTGCCTGCGCGCCGACGGCCTGATCAACTCGGCGGCGGGCGTGATCTCCGGCGCGGTGGCGATCGGCACCAACTACCTGGGCTACCGCTTCTGGCTCTACAAGGACCGCGACGCCGCCTCCCGCAAGCGGGAGATCACGCTGTTCCTGCTGTTCAGCGGCATCGGCCTGCTGATCGAGAACGGCATCCTGGCCTTCTCGGTGCACGTGCTCGGCTACGACTCGCACCTCAGCCAGACCATCGCGAAGAACGTGGTCGGCCTGGCGGCGGGCACCGTCTTCCGCTTCCTCTCCTACCGCACCTGGGTGTTCAAGGCGATGCCCGAGCTGGAGGACCCGGCGGCGCACCAGCCGGCCGAGCAGCGGGCCGAGCAGCACCCGCACCAGCCGGCCGGGGTGGTGCAGCAGGCCGAACTGCTGCTGGTCGCCGAGCCGAGCCGCTCCCTGGCGAACTGAGCCGCGCGGGCGTCCGGGGGCTCAGTCCTCCCGGGCGCCCGCGCGGGCGAGGAACAGCGCGAACACCGGCGGCCGCAGCGACAGCAGTTCGAGGCGGCCGCCGTCGGCTTCGGCGAGGTCGCGGGCGACCGCCAGGCCGATGCCGGTGGAGTTGCGGCCGCTGACGGCCCGTTCGAAGACCCGGTTGCCGAGTTCGCGGGGGACGCCCTGGCCCTCGTCCTGGACCTCGGCGACCACCGAGCCGGCGGAGCGGCGCACCCGCAGGGTGATGGTGCCGGCGCCGTGCATCAGCGAGTTCTCGATCAGGGTGGCGAGCACCTGGGCGACGGTGCCCGGGGTGCCGACCACCCGGACGCCGCGCAGGCCCTCGACCAGCAGCCGCCGTCCGCTGTCGCGCAGGGTGGGGCCCCACTCCTCCAGTTGCTGCTTGACCACCTCGTCGAGCGGGAAGGCGACGGCGGTGGGGCTGGCCGGGTCGCGCTGGTTGGTGAGCAGCCGCTGCACCACGTCGGTGAGCCGTTCGACCTGCTGGAGGCCGATGGCTGCCTCCTCCCGGACGGTGCCGGGGTCCTCGGCGAGCGCGGTGATCTCCTCCAGCCGCATGGAGAGCGCGGTGAGCGGGGTGCGCAGCTGGTGCGAGGCGTCGGCGGCGAGCCGGCGTTCGGCGGTGAGCATCTGGGCGATCCGTTCGGCGCTGGTGTCCAGCACCTCGGCGATCCGGTCGAGTTCGGGCACGCCGTAGCGGCGGCCCTGCGGCCGGGGGTCGCCGGAGCCGAGGCGCTCGGCGGTCTCGGCGAGGTCGGTGAGCGGCCGGGCGAGCCGCTTGGCCTGCCAGACGGCGAGCGCCACGGCGGCCTGGACGGCGAGCAGCGCGACCACGCCGAGCAGCAGCAGCATGTTGCCGATCTCGTGGTCGAGCGCGGTGCGGGACTGCTCGACGGTGACGGTCTCGCCGCTGGCGCCGGGCTCGGTGGCGGTCAGCGCCTCGCCCTCGACGGGGTGGCCGAGGGCGATCTGCGGCTGGCCGGGGATGTCGACGGTGACGTAGTAGTCGTCGCCGGTGACGACGGCGGCGAACTTCTCACCGCTGACCGGCTCGCCCGCGGCGAGCCGGCTCTCCACCAGGCCGAGCACCCGGACCGCCACCGCGTCGACCCGGTCGTTGGCCGCGTTGACGATCGACTGCTTCTCGATCAGGGCCAGCGGCACGCAGAACACCGCGACCACCACCAGGACGACGCCCAGCAGTGAGTTGATCATCCTGCGCTTCACGCCGGGCGGTCCTTCGGTTCGGTGCGGTGCGCGGCCGCTGCCGCGGCCGCCGCTGCGGTCAGTTCTTCTCGAAGCGGAAGCCGACGCCGCGCACGGTGGCGATGTAGCGCGGGTTCGCGGCGTCGTCGCCGAGCTTCTTGCGCAGCCAGGAGATGTGCATGTCCAGGGTCTTGGTGGAGGTCCACCAGGTGGTGTCCCAGACCTGGCGCATGATCTCCTCGCGGGTGACGACCCGTCCGGCGTCCCGGACCAGGACCCGGAGCAGCTCGAACTCCTTGGCGGAGAGGGTGAGTTCCTCCTCGCCGAGCCAGGCGCGGTGCGACTCGATGTCGATCTTCACGCCGTGCGCGCCGGTGGTGAGCTGGTCGACGTTGCCGCGTCGGAGCAGCGCCCGGACCCGGGCGAGCAGTTCGGCCAGCCGGAACGGCTTGGTGACGTAGTCGTCGGCGCCGGCGTCCAGGCCGACCACGGTGTCCACCTCGTCGGCACGGGCGGTGAGCACCAGGACGGGGAAGCTCTTGCCGTCGGCGCGCAGCCGGCGGCAGACCTCCAGGCCGTCCATCTCGGGGAGCCCGAGGTCGAGCACGATCAGGTCGACGTCCTCGCTGAGGCCGGCGCCCAGGGCGGCCGGTCCGTCCTCGCGGACGAGCACCTCGTAGCCCTCGCGGCGCAGGGCGCGGGCCAGCGGTTCGGAGATTGCCGGGTCGTCCTCGGCCAGCAGCACACAGGTCATAGGGGCGATGGTAGACCGCGCGCGGGCCGCCGATCAGGGGGCCTGCGGGGCGGGCGGGGTCCGCGGGGGCGCCGCCCCCGGGGGTCATTGCGCTTTCACGGGCAGCACCCACTGCTCCCTTCTATTCGAAGATCCAATATGTCAATGACCTTGGAAGCGCATGCCGCACGATCAAGTGGCTTTACCTTCCGCATACCATTGACGCTCCGTGGTCGATCCACCCCGTCCTGGTCACGCCCGGCGGACCCCGCCCTGCCAGACGACGGCGGTCAGCGGGACGCCCGGGCGGTAGGCCAGGTGGACGTGCGAGGGCGCGTCCAGCAGGTGGAGGTCGGCCCGGGCGCCCGGGGCGATCCGGCCGACGTCGGTACGGCGCAGCGCGAGGGCGCCGCCCGCGGTGGCGGCGTGCACCGCCTCGTCCGGGGTCATGCCCATCTCGCGGACGGCGACGGCCACGCAGAACGGCATCGAACTGGTGAAGCTGGAGCCCGGGTTGCAGTCCGTGGAGAGCGCGACCCGGGCGCCCGCGTCGAGCAGCCGGCGGGCGTCCGGGTAGGGCGCCCGGGTGGAGAACTCGGCGCCCGGCAGCAGCGTCGCGACGGTGTCGCTCCCGGCCAGCGCGGCGACGTCCGCGTCGGTCAGGTGGGTGCAGTGGTCGGCGGACGCGGCGCCCAGCTCCACGGCGAGCCGCACGCCGGGGCCGTGGCCGAGCTGGTTGGCGTGCACCCGGGGCAGCAGGCCGCGGGCGGCGCCGGCGGTGAGCACGGCGCGGGCCTGGTCGCCGTCGAACGCGCCGCGCTCGCAGAACACGTCGACCCAGCGGGCGTACGGGGCGCAGGCGTCCAGCATCGCGCCGGTGACCAGGTCGACGTAGCCGGCCGGGTCGTCGGCGTACTCGGGGGCGACCACGTGCGCGCCCAGGTAGGTGGTCTCCTCGGTGTGGCCGGCCGCGATCCGCAGCGAGCGGGCCTCGTCCTCGGTGCTCAGCCCGTAGCCGGACTTCACCTCGGCGGTGGTGGTGCCCTGGCGCAGCATCTCCGCGAGGTAGCGGGTCAGGTTGGCGTTCAGCTCGGCGTCGGAGGCGGCCCGGGTCGCCGCGACGGTGGTGCGGATGCCGCCCGCGCCGTACGCCCGGCCGGACATCCGGGCGTTGAACTCGGCGGTGCGGTCGCCCGCGAACACCAGGTGCGAGTGGCTGTCGACGAACCCGGGCAGCAGCGCCCGCCCGGCCGCGTCCAGCGCCTCGTCGGCGGCGGGCGCGGCCGCGCTCGGGCCGACCCAGGCGACGGTGGCGCCGTCCACCACCACGGCGGCGTCGGCGAGCAGCCCGAGCGGGCCGGTGCCGAGCGCGGGGTCGTTGGTGACGAGGGAACCGATGTTGCTGATCAGCAGGCTCATGGGGGTCCGTTGTCCTTGGCTGGGTCGGTCGGTCGTTCGGTCGGGGGCCGTACGGCGCGGCTCAGCGCAGCGCGGCGACGGCCTCGGCGAGGGCGCGGCCGGTCTCCGGGACGAGCCGGTGCGCGCCGTCCTCGACCACGTGCCGGCCGCCGACCACCAGGTGGCGGACGTCGGCGGCGCCGGCCGCGAAGACCGCGGTCTCCGCGCCGAGGGCGGGGACGGCCCCGGCGGTGCGGACGGTGTCGAGGGCGAGGACGCAGAAGTCGGCGAGCGCGCCCGGCTCCAGGCGACCGGCCTCGGGCCAGCCGAGCGAGGCGTGGCCGTCCGCGCCGCCCGCCGTGAGCAGGGCGTTCGCACTCCAGTGGCCGCGGGTGCGGGTGCGCAGGCGTTCGTCGAGCTCCAGCGCGCGGGCCTCCTCGAACGGGTCGACGACGGCGTGGCTGTCGGAGCCGAGGCTGATCGGGCAGCCCGCGTCGGCGAGTCGCCTGGCCGGGCCGATGCCGTCGGCGAGGTCCCGTTCGGTGGTGGGGCACATGCAGACGGTGGTGCCGGAGCCGGCCAGCAGCCGGACGTCCTCGTCGGTGAGGTGGATGGCGTGCACGGCGGAGGTGCGCGGGCCGAGCACGCCGTGGTCGGCGAGCAGCCGGGTCGGGGTGACGCCGTGCGCGGCCAGGCAGGCGTCGTTCTCGGCGGTCTGCTCGGAGAGGTGCACGTGCAGCGGGGCCGCGCGGTCGGCGGCCCACCGGGCGACGGTGCCCAACTGCCCGGCGGGGACGGCCCGGACGCTGTGCACGGCGGCGCCGATCCGGGCGTGTCCGGTGGGCTTCAGGGCGGCGGCGCGCTCGGCCCAGGCGTCCGCGTCGCCGTCGGAGAACCGCAGCTGGGTCTCGGTGGGCGCGGCGCCGAAGCCGGAGGACAGGTAGCAGGTGTCGAGCAGGGTGATCCGGATCCCGGCCCGGGCGGCGGCCTCGATCAGCGCCGCGCCCATCGCGTTCGGGTCGGCGTAGCGGGCGCCGCCGGGCGCGTGGTGCAGGTAGTGGAACTCGCCGACGGCGGTGATCCCGGCCAGTGCCATCTCGGCGTACGCGGCGGTGGCGAGCGCCAGGTAGCGGTCGGGGTCGAGCGCGGCGGCGAACCGGTACATGGTGTCGCGCCAGGTCCAGAAGGTGCCGGAGCCGACCTGGACGGTGGAGCGCAGCGCCCGGTGGAAGGCGTGCGAGTGCGCGTTGGCCCGGCCGGGCAGCGCGAGGCCGGCCAGCCGGACGGCCCCCGCCGGGCAGCGGCCGCTGTCGGGCCGGACGTCGGTGATCCGGCCGTCCGGCCCGACCGCGATCAGCACCTCGTCGCGCACGGCGGGGCCGTCCGGCCCCGGCAGCCAGGCGTATTCGGCCCAGTAGGTCACGACGGACGGCATGCGAGGTCCTCCAGTACGTCGGCCAGGGCCGCGACGCCAGCGTGGCAGTCGGCCCGTTCGGCGTGTTCGGCCGGGGAGTGCGAGACGCCGGTGGGGTTGCGCACGAACAGCATCGCGGTCGGGACGGCGGACGCCAGGATCCCGGCGTCGTGTCCGGCGCCGGTGGGCAGCACGGGGGCGTCCAGCCGGGCGGCGAGGCGGTCGCGCAGCGGGGCGTCGAAGTCGACGACCGGCGTGTAGGACTCCCGGGTGAGCTCGACCCGGACGCCGTCGCGCCCGGCCCGTTCGGCGGCGGCCCGGCCGATCTCCTCGACGACCCGCTCCAGCGTCTCCTCGTCGGGGGCGCGGGAGTCCAGCCAGCCGCGGACCAGCGAGGCGATCGCGTTGGTGCCGTTGGGCTCCACCGCGACCTTGCCGAAGGTGGCCAGCGCCCCGGCCAGCCGGGCCTTCTTGCGGGCGGCGAGGACGGTGGTGGCGTAGGTCAGCATCGGGTCGCGGCGGTCGGCCAGCAGGGTGGTGCCGGCGTGGTTGGCCTCGCCGTGGAAGTCGAACCGCCAGCGGCCGTGCGGCCAGATCGCGGCAGCCACCCCGACCGGCCGCCCCTCGGCGAGCGCGCGGCCCTGCTCGACGTGCAGCTCGACGAACGCGCCGATCCGGCCCAGCAGTTCGGGGTCGGCCCCGATCAGCGCCGGGTCGTGCCCGGCCCGCTCCATCGCGTCGGGCAGCCGGACGCCGTCGGCGTCGCGCAGCGCGTACGCGGCCTCCCGGTCGAGCACGCCGGTGGCCAGCCGGCTGCCCACGCAGGCGACGCCGAACCGGGCGCCCTCCTCGTCGCCGAAGTTGACGATCGCCAGCGGACGGGTGAACTCGGCTCCGCGCGAACGGAGTTCGTCGTACGCGGCGAAGGAGGAGATCACCCCGAGCGGGCCGTCGTAGGCGCCGCCGTCCGGGACGGAGTCCAGGTGCGAGCCGGTGACGACGGCGTTCCCGGCGGCCGGGTCGCCGTGCCAGGCCCACTGGTTGCCGTTCCGGTCGGTCCGGTACGCCAGGCCGCGGGCCCGGGCCTGCTCGGCGAACCAGGCCCGGCACTCGGCGTCGGCGGAGTTCCAGGCGTGCCGCCGGTAGCCGCCGGTGGCGGCGGAGCGGCCCACCGGGAGCAGCTCCGCCCACATCGCGTCGAAGCTCACCGCTGCGCCGTCGGGCCGTGCGGGTGCTCGGCGCCGTGCTGGTGCCCGTGCTCGGGGGCGTGCCGGTGCCCGTGCTCGGGGCCGTGCTCGCGCATCGGGACGCGGACGCCGCGCTCGGCGGCGACCTCGCCCGCCCGGTCGTAGCCGGCGTCGACGTGCCGGATCACGCCCATGCCGGGGTCGTTGGTGAGGACCCGGCGGATCTTCTCGCCGGCCAGCGGGGTGCCGTCGGCGACGGTGACCTGCCCGGCGTGGATCGAGCGGCCGATGCCGACGCCGCCGCCGTGGTGGATCGACACCCAGGACGCGCCGGAGGCCACGTTGACCATGGCGTTGAGCAGCGGCCAGTCGGCGATCGCGTCGGAGCCGTCCAGCATCGCCTCGGTCTCCCGGTAGGGGGAGGCGACCGAGCCGCAGTCCAGGTGGTCGCGGCCGATCACGATCGGCGCGGACAGCTCGCCGGACGCCACCATGTCGTTGAACCGCTCGCCGGCCTTGTCGCGCTCGCCGTAGCCGAGCCAGCAGATCCGCGCGGGCAGGCCCTGGAAGTGCACCTTCTCCTGGGCCATGGTGATCCAGCGGTGCAGCGACTCGTTCTCCGGGAAGAGGTCGAGCACGGCCCTGTCGGTCTTGTGGATGTCCTTCGGGTCGCCGGACAGCGCCGCCCAGCGGAACGGGCCCCTGCCCTCGCAGAACAGCGGCCGGATGTACGCCGGGACGAACCCGGGGAAGGCGAACGCCCGCTCGTACCCGGCGAGTTGCGCCTCGCCGCGGATCGAGTTGCCGTAGTCGAAGACCTCGGCGCCGCGGTCCTGGAAACCGACCATCGCCTCCACGTGCCGGGCCATCGACTCGCGGGCCCGGACGGTGAACTCGGCGGGCTTCTCGGCCGCGTAGGTCGCCATGTCGTCGAACGCGACGCCGGTCGGCAGGTAGGCGAGCGGGTCGTGGGCGCTGGTCTGGTCGGTGACGATGTCGATCGGGGCGTCCATCGCGAGCAGCCGGGGCAGCAGGTCGGCGGCGTTGCCGAGCAGGCCGATCGAGAGCGGCCGCCGCTGGTCGCGGGCCTCGACGGCCAGTTGCAGGGCGTGGTCCAGGCCGTTCGCCTCGACGTCCAGGTACCGGTGCTCGATCCGGCGGGCGATCCGGGACGGGTCGCAGTCGACGCAGATCGCCACGCCGCCGTTCATCGTCACCGCGAGCGGCTGGGCGCCGCCCATGCCACCGAGGCCGGCGGTGAGGGTGATGGTGCCCTCCAGGGTGCCGCCGAACTTCTTGTTCGCCACGGCCGCGAAGGTCTCGTAGGTGCCCTGCAGGATGCCCTGGGTGCCGATGTAGATCCACGAACCGGCCGTCATCTGGCCGTACATGGTGAGGCCCAGCGACTCCAGCCGGCGGAACTCCTCCCAGTTCGCCCAGTCGCCGACCAGGTTGGAGTTGGCGATCAGCACCCGCGGCGCCCACTCGTGCGTCCGCATCACACCGACCGGCCGCCCGGACTGCACCAGCATGGTCTCGTCCTGCTTCAGCCCCTCCAGCGTCCGCACCATCGCGTCGAACGAGCGCCAGTCCCGGGCCGCCTTCCCCGTGCCGCCGTAGACGACCAGCTTGGACGGGTGCTCGGCGACCTCCGGGTCCAGGTTGTTCATCAGCATCCGCAGCGCGGCCTCCTGCTGCCACCCCTGCGCACTGAGCCCGCTCCCCCGCGCCGCGCGGACCTCGCGCGGGCCGCTCGTCTGCTCTGCCATGGGCCAGCCTCCCTGCCGGATGGAATTCATTCACGATCAACGAGACTGAATATATCCAAACAGTGGCAGGGTGGCCAGAGCCCGCCGCGCGACCGCGGGGAGCCCGGGGCCGGCGGGTCCGCGCGCGCCCGTCAGGCGGCGGCCGTCCGCCCGTCAGGCGGCCTCGTCGCCGTCCCAGTCGATGCCGATCTCGGCCAGCCAGCGGCGGTCGGCCGCGTCGGGTTCGGGGGTCGGCTGGCCGGGGCGGGCCGGGGGGCGCGGGAGGTGCTGGATCGGGCCGACGCCGTAGCGGGCGGCGGCCTGGTCGGCGGCGTCGGCCGCGTCGTCGCGGGGTTCGAGGACGCCGATGTGCACGGCCTCCTCGTCGCCGGGGTCGAGGACGGTCAGTTCGGGGTGGGGCGGGCGGCGCAGGGCGATGCGGCGGCCGCAGAGCGGGCAGGACCATTCGTCGGCCCCGGAACCGAGCCGTCCGGTGAGTCTCATCTGGTGGATCGGCGGTGGCATTGGACTTCCCCCGTCCAAGCTGTCTTTGTCCCTAGGGGGTAGATGCCCGCTCAGCACCCGTCGCCAACCCGGCGGGAAGGTGTCGTTCGGCGAACAACGGGTGTCAGTCCAGGAACAGTTGACGGGCCGTCGCGGACTGCTCGATGGCTTCCAGCCGGGCCTCGGCGCCGGGGATCTCGTCGCACATGGTCTGCAGCAGGACCCGGCCGAGCATCATCGGCGCGCACGCGGTGTCGAAGACCAGGCCGGTGCCGACGGCGGCGGGCAGCAGGACGTCGGAGAGCTTGGCGACCGGGGCGAACGCCGAGTCGGCGACGGTGAGCACGGTCAGGCCGCAGTCGCGGGCCACCGCGAGGGCGTCCATCAGCTCGCGCGGGTAGCGCGGCAGGGCGAAGCAGAGCAGCGCGGTGGCCCCGGCGGCGGCGGCCTGCTCCAGCCGGTCGGCGAGCATCGAGCCGCCCTCGTCGAGCAGCCGGACGTCGGGGTGCACCTTGCCGGCGAAGTACGCGAAGCCGCGGGCCTGCGCGGAGGCGGCCCGCAGGCCGAGCACCGGCAGCGGGCGGGAGGCGGCCAGGATCCGGGCGGCCCGGGCGATCGGAGCCGGGTCGGCGAGCAGTTCGGCGAGGTGCCGCAGGTGCTCGATCTCGGCGAGGACGGCCTGCTGGTGCTCGTTGCGCGCCACGTCGTCGTGGCTCTCGGCGGTGCCGGGCTCGCCGACGCCGAGCTCGCGCAGCTGCTTGCGCAGCGCCGGGTAGCCGTCGTAGCCGAGCGCGACCGCGAACCGGGTGACCGAGGGCTGGCTGACGCCGGCCAGTTCGGCGACCTCGACGCTGGACAGGAACGGCGCCTCGGTGGCGTGCCGGACCAGCGAGTGGGCGATCCGCCGCTGGGTGGGGGTCAGCCGGTGGCCCTCGAAGAGCTGGAGCAGTCGGGCGGAGGGCCCGGCACCGGTGCCGGTCTCGTCCAGGGCGGTCATGTGCGGTACCTCCACGCTCGGTTGGGCGGTCGCCGGTGGCTTCGGCGGTGGGACGACTGTGGCGCAGTCCCGGCAGGTGGGCAATCGCGTATCGCCTGGCGGGACGGACGGGTCCGGGGCGCGGCCCCGGCGGGTGCGGCCCGCCCGTCCCACCGGGCGGTCCTCAGGCGAGCGGGCCGGTGACCCGCTCGACCGCGGCCAGCAGCCCGCCGGAGGCGACCAGCGCGGCGGCGGCCTCCAGGTCCGGCGAGAGGAAGCGGTCCCGGCCGGGCCCGCCGACCCCGGCCGCGCGGGCGGCGGCGACGGCGGCGGCGGTGGCCGGGGCGAGCACGCCGGACTGTTCGGCGGCCTGCTCCCGGATCTCCAACGCGCGCGCGGCGGCCACGAGTTCCACGGCCAGCACGCGTCCCAGGTTGGCCACCGACCGGCGCAGCTTGCGGGCCGCGGACCAGCCCATCGAGACGTGGTCCTCCTGCATCGCGGAGGACGGGATGGAGTCGACCGAGGCGGGCACCGCGAGCCGCTTGTTCTCGCTGACCAGCGCGGCCTGGGTGTACTGGGCGATCATCAGGCCGGAGTCGACGCCGGGGTCGTCGGCGAGGAACGCGGGCAGGCCGTGCGAGCGGGCCTTGTCGAGCAGCCGGTCGGTGCGGCGCTCGGAGATCGAGGCCAGGTCGGCGGCGGCGATCGCCAGGAAGTCCAGCACGTAGCCGACCGGCGCGCCGTGGAAGTTGCCGTTCGACTCGACCCGGCCGTCCGGCAGCACCACCGGGTTGTCGACCGAGGCGGCCAGTTCGCGCTCGGCGACCAGCGCGGCGTGCGCCAGGGTGTCCCGTCCGGCGCCGGCCACCTGCGGGGCGCAGCGGATCGAGTACGCGTCCTGGACCCGGGGGGCGTCGTCCTGGTGGTGGCCGGTGAGGGCCGAACCGCGCAGCACCGCGAGCATGTTGGCGGCGGCGGCGGCCTGCCCGGGGTGCGGGCGGATCGGGGCGTGCAGGTCGGGGGCGAGCACCTTGTCGGTGCCGAGCAGCGCCTCCAGGCTCATCGCGGCGGTGACGTCGGCGGTGGTGTAGAGGCGGCGCAGGTCGGCCAGCGCCATCAGCAGCATGCCGAGCATGCCGTCGGTGCCGTTGATGAGGGCCAGGCCCTCCTTCTCCAGCAGTTCGACGGGGGCGATCCCGGCGGCGGCGAGCAGTTCGCCGGCGTCCTTCTCCACGCCGTCCGGGCCGAAGGCGGTGCCCTCGCCCATCAGCACCAGCGCGCAGTGCGAGAGCGGCGCGAGGTCGCCGGAGCAGCCGAGCGAGCCGAACTCCCGGACGGCCGGGGTGATCCCGGCGTTCAGCAGCGCGGCCATCGTCTCGGCGACCAGCGGGCGGACGCCGGTCCGGCCGGAGGCGAGCGTCTTCATCCGCAGGAACACCAGGGCCCGGACCACCTCGGTCTCGACCACCGGGCCCATCCCGGCCGCGTGCGAGCGGACCAGCGAGCGCTGCAGCTGGGCCCGCAGCTCGGGGCTGATGTGCCGCACGGCCAGCGCGCCGAAGCCGGTCGACACGCCGTACACCGGGCGCGGCTCGGCGGCCAGCGCGTCGATCCGCGCCCGGGCCGCGGCCATCTCGGCGAGCGCGTCCGGCCCGATCTCCACCCGGGCGCCGCCGCGGGCGACGGCGAGGACGTCCTCGGCGCTGACGTCGGCCTTGCCGACCCGGACGACGACACTGTGCATATCCATATGCACAATCTCATCAGGTGAATGAAGATGTGACAAGCGGGGTCGCGAAGCCGTCGCGGGCCGCGGCCGCCCGACCAGTGGTTGACTGGCCCGCGGAGGTGCGACACACATGGCGCGGGCGACGGAACGACGACGAGTGGTGCGGCTGGACGGCGACGGGCGCTCCGGCCGGCCCGACAGCCTCGCGGCCGAGGAGCCGCTGGAGATCCGGATCGGCGGCGAGCCGCTGACCGTCACCATGCGCACCCCCGGCCACGACTTCGACCTGGTCGCCGGGTTCCTGGTCGGCGAGGGCCTGGTCACCACCGCCGAGGAGCTCGCCGCGCTGCGCTACTGCGCGGGGACCGACCCGGACGGCGCCAACACGTACAACGTGGTCGACGCCACCGTCCGCGGCGCCCGCCCGGCGCTCTCCGCCCACCGCAACCTGCTCACCACCAGCGCCTGCGGCCTGTGCGGCCGCGACACCGTCGACGCCGTCCGGACCCGCTCCCGCTGGGACGTCGCCCCCGACCCGCTCAGCGTGCCCGCCGCCGTCCTCTACGACCTCCCCGGCCGGCTGCGCGCCGCCCAGCGCGCCTTCGACAGCACCGGCGGCCTGCACGCCGCCGGACTCTTCGGCGCGGACGGCACGCCGCTCTGCGTCCGCGAGGACGTCGGCCGCCACAACGCCGTCGACAAGGTGGTCGGCTGGGCGCTGCGCGAGGGCCGCCTCCCGCTGACCGGCCACCTGCTGATGGTCTCCGGCCGCGCCTCCTTCGAACTCACCCAGAAGGCCGCCCTGGCCGGCCTCCCGCTCCTGGCCGCCGTCTCCGCGCCGTCCTCGCTCGCCGTCGACCTCGCCGAGGAGCTCGGCCTCACCCTGGTCGGCTTCCTCCGCGAGCGCTCGGCGAACGTCTACAGCCGGGCGGACCGGATCCGCTAGGCGCTCACTCCTGCGGCGGCGAGCTGGGCCCCGCGAGGGCGACCGCGACCAGGGCGCGCAGGGCGGGGGCGGTCTGGGTGAAGGGCAGGGTGGACTCGTCGGCGAAGAGTTCGAGCAGCCAGCCGCCGGCCGGGTTGGCGCCGCCGGCGGCGGCCATCGCGCGGTAGCCGGAGACCACCATGACGGCCTCCTCGGCGGCGTCGTTGCCGGGGGCGCCGGCCCGCAGGGTGAAGGAGCCGCCGGCCACCGCCCGGGAGGTCAGCGGGTAGTGGCGGAGGTCGAAGACGGCGTCGGGGGCCTCGATCTGGGCGCGCTGGGTCTGGGCCCGGGAGCTGGCGGGGCCGCCGGTCATCCGGTAGACGGCGTGCCGGGCGGTGCGCATCAGGCAGGAGCCGGGCGGGACGTAGGAGATCCACCAGCCGACGGCGTTCAGCAGCCGGGAGGCGGTCTCGGCGACCAGGGCGAGCCGGCCGAGGGTGTCGGCGGGGTGGGTGCCGCCGCCCTGGTCGAGCGTGCCGAGGACGGCGGTGAGGAGCTGGCCGGGGTCGGCGCTGTGCGCGGTGCCGCGGAAGCGCCGCCGGTCGCCGTTCGGCCGCCCGCCGAGGGCCTTGGCGTCGGCGAGCTGGACGGTCGGGTCGGGGGCGTAGGCGGGTCCGTGGCCGCGGCCGGCCACGACCGGGTGGGCGGCGCGGGCGGCCTTGGCGCGGTACTGGGCGGCGTCGGCGAGCCGGAACAGCCGGTCGGGGGTGGTGACCGGGCCGATCGAGTCGCCGGTGGAGGCGATGCCGCAGGCGACCCCCTCGCCGTCGGTCAACTCCAGGGCGCGGACGCAGAGTTCCTCGGCGACGGCGACCACCTCGTCGGCGGACTGGCCCTCGGCGAGCAGGCAGAACTCGTCGCCGCCGAGCCGGGCGGCCAGGCTGCCGGGGAGTTTCGCGGCGGACAGCGAGAGCTGGTGGGCGAAGCGTTCGAGCAGCCGGTCGCCCATCTCGTGGCCGTGCTGGTCGTTGACCCGCTTGAGCCCGTTGACGTCGCAGACGACCAGCGAGACGACGGCGCCGTCCCGGGTGTGGGCCTTGAGCGCGGCGTCCAGGCGGGCGTCGACGGCGCGCCGGTTGGCGAGGCCGGTGAGGGCGTCGGTGAAGGCCAGGCGGCGCAGGTCGGCGACGCGTTCGGTCTGGGCGAGGCCGGCCGAGATCTGGGCGGCGAGCAGGGTGGCGTACTCGGCGTCGGCGCCGGTGAAGACCGGCATGCCGAGGCCGCGGGCGAGGTAGAGCTCGCCCCACGCCTGGCCGTGCAGGACGATCGGGGCGACCAGGCAGCAGCCGCGGCCGCGGCGGCGCAGGCCGGCGGCGCGCTGGCGGCAGAACGCGCCGGAGCCGTGCGGCGGGTGGCCGGTGTGGTGCGGGCCGACGTCCTCGGCGGTCTGGATCCAGGCGCGGGGCAGCCGTCCGGTGGTCCAGTGCTCCTCGAGGTAGGTGACGATCTCGGGGAAGTCCGCGACCGGGTACGACTCGTCCTCGGGCAGCTCCTCCTCGCCGGGGGCGAGCTCGCCGTGGTTGACCAGCACCCGCAGCCGGCCGGACTCGCGGTCCCAGACCGAGACGGCGGCCATGGTGGCGCCGAGCGCGGAGACGGCCTGGGCGGCGGCGGCCCGGACCGCCTCCAGCGGGGTCATCGCGCCCGCCATGTCCTGGGCCAGCTCGACCACGGCCTGCAGCCGCAGGTCGGGTGCCGCCGCCTGGAACGAGGTCTGCTCGTCCATGGTCGCCTCACTCACCGCTACTCACCGTCAGCCGTCCTCCCGCCCGTGTGACCCTTTTACCCAGCCTAGGGGGGTCTGCACGGTTTTCGACCGAAGACGACGGAACGGGACCGGCGGGGTGCGGGGCGGGGCGGCGGGGGCGGCCGGTTCAGTCGGTGCCGGGCACCCGGGTGAGCAGCCAGGGCTCGACCAGGCCGAGGCCGCGGACCGGGCGGCGCCACATCGGCTGGAGGTTGAAGCGGTGGCCGGGGGCGGGCGCGGTCTCGGGGAGGGCGGCGGTGCCGTCCCGGTCGAGCGCGGCGGCGAGTTCGCCGTCGACCAGGACGGCGTCCTTGGGGGCGATCGAGGTGAGCCGGGAGGCGAGGTTGACGGTGGTGCCGAAGACGTCGCCCATCCGGGAGGTGACGGTGCCGAAGGCCATGCCGACCCGGAGGGCGGGCATGTTGTCCTCCTTGGCGAGGGTCTCGACCAGGGAGAGGGCGATCTCGGCGACGGTGGCCGGGTCCTCGGAGACGAACAGGATCTCGTCGCCGAGCGTCTTGACGACCCGGCCGCCCTGGCCGGCGATCAGGTCGGAGCAGGTGTTCTCGAAGCCCTCGACGAGTTCGCCGAGCTCCTCCTCCTCCAGCCGGCGGGAGAGCCGGGTGAAGCCGACCAGGTCGGCGAAGGCGACGGCGAGCCGGCCGGAGGTGACCTCGTGGTCCTCGGCGGCGGCGACCACCCGGCCGGTGACGGCGGCGAGCTGGCGGCGCCAGACGTACACCAGGAACTGCTCCAGCTCGGGCAGCAGCAGTTCGACCAGCGGGTAGGCGACGTCGGAGCGGGTCATGCCGGGCTCGACGGGCTGGGTGAGGTTGTCGAGGAAGGTGTCCATCTGCCAGCCGGCCAGCCGGGCGGTGGTCTGGCCGGTGGAGCGGGCCACCTGGATCGCCATCGGTTCGCTGAGCAGCCCGGACTCGATCAGGCCGGCCAGCCGGCGCAGCGCGATCACGTCGTTGTCGGTGAGGGCGCGGGACTGGCCGATGTCGGGGAAGCCCATGGCGCGCCAGAACCGGGTGGCGAGGTCCATCGGGACCTCGGCGGCGCGCGCGGCCTGGTACGGGGTGTACTTGCGCGGCGCGTCGAGGATCAGCCGCTCCAGGTCGGTGGCGACGGTGGTCTCGTCCGTCGCGCCGTTGCCGGAGCCCGTCGTGGCGCCGCCGTTGTCAGTCACCGGTCCGTCCCCGTGCGGTGGGCCGCACTTGCTCTCTTGCCGTCCTGGAGGTGCCGGCACGCGACCACCGCGGGGGTAGTGGCGAGCCTCACACCGCTGCCAGGTGGAATGTTCGCACGGAATCGCGTAATCCGGGGCATCCGCCCGGTAGCCGGGCGGCCGGTCCCGCAGGGTGAGACCGCGCCGCGGACCGTCCGGCGCCCTCAGTCCTGCGGGCGGACGTGCACCACGTCGCCCGCCGAGACCGGGTGCCGGACGCCGTCGGGGGTGCGCACCACCAGCCGCCCGTCGCCGTCCACCGCGACGGCCTGGCCGAGCAGTTCGCGCTCGCCGGGCAGCTGGACCCGCACCGGCCGGTTCAGCGTGGTGCAGCGGGCGGTGTACGCGGGCAGCAGGCCGCTGGCGTGCGGGTCGCCGGCCGCGGCGGTCCACTCGCCGTACAGGTCGGCGAACTCGCGCAGCACGGCGCGCAGCAGGGTCTGCCGGTCGGTGGTCTCGGCGCCGGCCAGCGCGAGCGAGGTCGCGGTGGGGACGGGCAGTTCGTCGGCGCGCAGCGAGACGTTCAGGCCGAGGCCGGCCACCACGGCGCCGCCGGACAGCTCGGTGAGGATGCCGCCGAGCTTGCGCTCCCGCCCGTCGACGTCGGTCTGCAGGTCGTTGGGCCACTTCAGGCCGGTGCGCAGGCCGGCGATCCGGTCGAGGGTGGCGGAGACGGCGGTGCCGATCAGGATCGGCAGCCAGCCGTAGCGCTCGACCGGCACGCCCTGCGGGCGCAGCAGCACCGACAGGAACAGCCCGGAGCGCGGCGGGGCGCTCCAGCGGCGGTCGAGCCGGCCCCGGCCGGCCTGCTGCGACTCGGCGACCAGCACGGCGCCCTCCGGCGCGCCGTCCTGGGCGCGGGCGGCGAGGTCGGCGTTGGTGGAGCCGGTCTCGCTCACCACATCGAGTGAGGTCCACAGCGCCCCGGGACGCAGCAGGTCGAGCCGCAGGGCCCGTTCGTCCAACGGCGGGCGCTCCAGGTCGGTCCACGGGGAGGGGCCGTCGTGGCCGAAGCCGCGCAGGCCGGAGCGGCGGGGGCGGGGGCTGTCGGGAGTGGTCACCGGGCCAGCCTAGGGCCTTGCCCAGGGCGGTTTTCCGGACGCCGTACGCCGCCTCATCGTCCCGCAGGGAGCGCGGTGGCACGATGTGGCGATGGCCATAACCACGGGCGCGCCGCCGCTGGTTACGCTACTCAACGGTAGACCGCAGCGCCGCCCTGCCCGCACCCCTTCGCGCGCCGGGCCGGCGGCCGAGGACGCAGGGAGAGCCACCGGAATGACCCAGGCACCGCAGGCACCGCAGGACCCGAAGGCACCGCACACCACCGCCGGGAAGCTCGCCGACCTGCGCCGGCGGATCGACGAGGCGGTGCACTCCGGCTCGGCCGCGGCGGTGGAGAAGCAGCACGCCAAGGGCAAGCTGACGGCCCGCGAGCGGATCGCCGAACTGCTGGACGAGGACTCCTTCGTGGAGTTCGACGAGTTCGCCCGGCACCGCTCGACCAACTTCGGGCAGGAGAGGAACCGCCCGTACGGCGACGGCGTGGTGACCGGCTACGGCACCGTGGACGGCCGTCAGGTCGCGGTGTTCGCCCAGGACTTCACGGTGTTCGGCGGCTCGCTGGGCGAGGTGTTCGGCGAGAAGATCGTCAAGGTGATGGACTTCGCGCTGAAGACCGGCTGCCCGATGATCGGCATCAACGACTCCGGCGGCGCGCGGATCCAGGAGGGCGTGGTCTCGCTCGGCCTGTACGGCGAGATCTTCCGGCGCAACGTGCACGCGTCCGGGGTGATCCCGCAGATCTCGCTGATCATGGGCCCGTGCGCGGGCGGCGCGGTGTACTCCCCCGCGGTGACGGACTTCGTGGTGATGGCCGACCAGACCTCGCACATGTTCATCACCGGGCCGGACGTGATCAGGACCGTCACCGGCGAGAGCGTCGACATGGAGGAGCTGGGCGGCGCCCGCACCCACAACACCAAGTCCGGCAACGCGCACTACCTGGCCGCCGACGAGAAGGAGGCCGTCGAGTACGTCAAGGCGCTGCTCTCCTACCTGCCGTCGAACAACCTGAGCGACCCGCCGGTCTACCCGGAGCGGGCCGACCTGTCGATCACCGCCGGGGACCTCGAACTCGACGCGATCGTCCCGGACTCGGCGAACCAGCCGTACGACATCCGCCGGGTGGTCGAGCACGTGCTGGACGACGGCGACTTCCTGGAGGTCCAGCCGCTGTACGCGGGCAACATCGTGATCGGCTTCGGCCGGGTCGAGGGCCACCCGGTCGGCGTGGTCGGCAACCAGCCGATGGACCTGGCCGGCTGCCTGGACATCGCCGCCAGCGAGAAGGCGGCCCGCTTCGTGCGGACCTGCGACGCGTTCAACATCCCGGTGCTGACCTTCGTCGACGTGCCCGGCTTCCTGCCCGGCACCGGCCAGGAGTGGGACGGCATCATCCGGCGCGGCGCCAAGCTGATCTTCGCGTACGCGGAGGCCACCGTGCCGCTGATCACCGTCATCACCCGCAAGGCGTTCGGCGGCGCGTACGACGTGATGGGCTCCAAGCACCTCGGCGCGGACATCAACCTGGCCTGGCCGACCGCCCAGATCGCCGTGATGGGCGCCCAGGGCGCGGTCAACATCCTGCACCGCCGGGAGATCGCCGCCGCGGAGGCCGAGGGCCTCGGCGAGGAGCGCCGCGCCGAGCTGCTCGCCTCGTACGAGGACACCCTGCTCAACCCGTACCTGGCCGCCGAGCGCGGCTACGTCGACGCGGTCATCGCGCCCAGCGAGACCCGGCGGCACATCGTCCGCGGCCTGCGGGCGCTGCGCGGCAAGCGGGAGTCGCTCCCGCCGAAGAAGCACGGCAACATCCCGCTCTAGACCGGCAGAAGGGACTCCGCGCCATGACCCCCATCCAGGTGCTGCACGGGCAGCCGACCCCCGAGGAGCTGGCCACCGTCCTGGCGGTGGTCCAATCCCGGGCCGCGACCCGGGCCGCCGCCGGCCCGGCCGCCGGCCCGGCCTCCTCCTGGACCGTCCGCGTCCCGCGCCCGCTGCCCGCCCCGGGCCCGCACGCGTGGCGCACCAGCCTCTGGCCGCGCTGACCGACGCCGCGCGGGGGCCGGGGAACGGCGGGGCCCGGGGAACGGTCGCCGTTCCCCGGGCCCCGTCCGGTCAGGACCTGCGCAGCGCCTGGCCGAGCGCGAAACTGCCCGGGCCGAGGATCGCGATCAGCAGGAAGGCCCAGCAGAAGAGGACGGACGCCTCGCCGCCGTTCTGCAGCGGGAAGAGCGCGTTCTCCTGGTGGACGGTGAAGTAGGCGTAGGCCATCGAGCCGGAGGCCAGCAGCGCGGCGGTCCGGGTGCCGACGCCGAGCAGGACCAGCCCGCCGCAGACGAGTTGGATGACGGCCGCGTACCAGCCGGGCCAGCTGCCGGCCGGGACGGTGCCGCCGCCGTGGGCGCCGCCGAGGACGCCGAAGAGCGACGCGGCGCCGTGGCAGGTGAAGAGCAGGCCGACCACGACGCGGTACAGCGCGATCAGGTGCGGACGGGCCGCGTCGGCGGTGCTTCTCGCGGTGGTGGTGAGTTGGGACATGGGGTGTCGACTCCTCAGGCGAAACCAGTGGGGTGGTTTTTTCCGTGCCTGCGCACGCGCCCTGACCAGGGAAGGCCGACCGCCGGGACGGTGGGGGTGGATCGACGGACCGCACTCCGCAAATCATGGACCCGACAAGTCAGTT
This sequence comes from Kitasatospora setae KM-6054, assembly GCF_000269985.1. Classification (NCBI taxonomy): domain Bacteria; kingdom Bacillati; phylum Actinomycetota; class Actinomycetes; order Kitasatosporales; family Streptomycetaceae; genus Kitasatospora; species Kitasatospora setae. The sequence continues at coordinate 3,357,542 of NC_016109.1, forward strand.
GCTCTATTGCAGGGAAAGCGGGCCCCCGCGTCAAGCGGGGACCCGAACCATTTCCGCTACGCCGGACTGAGTACGCGTACTCAGGCGCCGTCGGCCCGGCCGTTGCAGGCTGGTGAGGTGCTCTGGTCAGACCCGCGCGACGAACCGTCGCAAGAGGCCCGCGAGGTGCAGCGCAGGCTGCGCCGGACGGCGCTGCTGATCGCGCTGCTGGCGCTCGTCGGCGCGGCCCTGGTGCTGGTCTAGAACGCTAGGCTGGGGCCCATGACCGCTCGCCGCCCGCTGGTTCTCGCGTCCGCCTCCCCCGCCCGGCTGGGCCTGCTGCGGCAGGCGGGCCTGGATCCGCTGGTGCGGGTCAGCGGGGTGGACGAGGACGCGCTGAGCGCCGCAACGCCGGGCGAGTTGGCGCTGGTGCTGGCGGTCGCGAAGGCGGAGAAGGTGGCCGGCGAGCTGGCCGCCGAGCCGGGTGAGCCGCCGCTGGTGGTGGGCTGCGACTCGGTGCTGGAGCTGGACGGCGCCGCGCTCGGCAAGCCGGCCGACGCGGCCCAGGCGCTGGCCCGCTGGCGCTCGATGCGCGGCCGCGCGGGCGTGCTGCGCACCGGCCACTGCGTGATCGACACCGCGACCGGGAGGCGGGCGAGCGCGACCGCCTCGACCACCGTCCGGTTCGGGACGCCGGACGACGCCGAGGTCGCCGCGTACGTCGCCTCCGGCGAACCGCTGCACGTGGCCGGGGCGTTCACCCTGGACGGCCGTTCGGCGCCGTTCGTGGAGGGGATCGACGGCGACCCCGGCAACGTGATCGGCCTGTCGCTGCCGCTGCTGCGCACGCTGCTCGCCGAGCTGGACGTGCGCATCACCGACCTCTGGGCCTAGGGAGTCGCGTCAGCCGGTCGCCGGGGCGTGCTTGGCCAGGTAGCCGAGCACGTCGGGCAGCGCGCCGTCCTGGAGCAGCGGGGCGCCGTGGTGGCTGCCCGGGTAGATCTTGAGCTGCTTGTCCTCGGCGACCGAGGCGTCGTACAGGGTCCGGGCGTCGGCGCTGAACGGGGTGTCGAGCTGCTCGGCGGCGAAGTAGGTCGGGGTCTTCACCACGGTGACGGCCATCTCCGCGTTGAACAGCGGGTACGAGGTGGGCGAGCTGAGCGAGACCACGGCCCGCACCGGCAGCGGGTTGGCCAGCTTGGCGGCGACCAGCGAGGCGGCCGCGCCCTTGGAGGCGCCGACCAGCGCGACCGCGCCGACGCCCTTGCCCTGGTAGTAGCGTTCGGCGGCCTTGACGGCCTCGGTGACGTCGCCCGAGCAGGTGACGGCGAGGATCGCGTACCCGGCCTTGGTGAACGCGTCGAAGGCGGGCGCCCACTCGCAGAGCGAGCCGTCGGCCTGGTGCGAGAAGATCACCCCGACCTTGGCCCCTCCCGCGTCGGAGTCCCGGTAGTAGGCGTCCAGGTAGGTGCCGGCGGCGGTGCCGCCGTCGAGGGTGAAGGAGCCCTTCTCGGCCTGCTGCCGGGTGACGCAGCCGTAGGTGTTGGCGCTCGGGCTCGCGGCGGCGCGCGCGGCGCCGTCCTCTCCCCCGCCGCCGCTGCCGCCGGAGCAGGCGGTGAGCAGCAGCGCGGCGGCGGCCAGCGCGACGGGCGGTGCGGAACGCTTCACGTTTTCCCCCGTGAATCGTACGAATGGTGCGTGGTGGCTGCGACGCTAGGGAGCGGCCCGAAACCGGTCAATGGTCTGAACCATTCCGTTATCGCCGCGCGCGAAGCGGATCAGTCGATTCCGCTCACGGGGTGCGGAAACGAACAGAACCCGGCCCGCACATCTGTTGCAGATTTCCACTCCTGCACCCGCCGACCCACCGTTAGGCTGACGAACCGGACCGGAAAGGGGCGACGAGGAGCCGCAGATGACCGATGGAGTGCTCAACGTCGTCCTCGGGCTCGTCGCTTCGGCGATCAGCGCCGGCCTCGGCTGGCTGGCCCAGTCGCTGCGCCGGCGCCGCCGGCTGGAGCGGGAGCGCGCCTTCTTCGGCCTGCCGGTCGGCGGCGAGGCGCTGCTGGTGGTCAACCGGCAGGCGTCGGCGACGGACGCGAGGAGCGTGGCCCGCGACGACGTGTACGCGCTGATGGAACTGGCCGCGCTGGTCCGCGAGTGCGGGGCGCGGGCGACGCTGACCGGTCACGACGAGGTCCGGCAGGGGCTCGGCGACAAGACCGAGTTCTGCGTGGGCGGCCCGGTCGGCAACAAGCGGACGGCGGCCCACCTGGAGTCCTGGCTGCCGGGCGTCGCGTTCGTCTCCCCGCCCGAGGAGGCCGGGCACCCGGTGCACACCCTGCTGGTCGGCGCGCGGGAGTTCCGCTTCCTGACCTCCCGGGAGGAGCCCGGCCAGCGGGCGCACGCGCTGCTGGCCCGGGTGCACCTGCGCGAGGGCAGCCGGCCGGTGTTCCTGATAGCCGGGCAGACCGCGGTCTCCAACCACGCGGCGGCCCGCTACCTGCTCGCGCACCACCGGGAGCTGGCCCGCCGGCACGGCCGGGACGGCGCGTTCGCGGTGGTGCTGCGGGTGGTGAACGCCCGCGCCTACGGGCCGGACGTGGTCGAGTTCGAGGCCGACGTGACGGCTGCGGCCACCACCCGTCCGCAGCCCGTGGCGGCCGGCTGAACCGCCCCGATGTGGCGAAGGCCACCCGCTCCGGGCCGGCCCCGCCGCCGCCCCGGCCATGACCGCTTCGGGCTCGCTGCCTGCGGTGCGCCGCCAACGGCCGCCACGCGCAACGGAGTCCGGCAATCGAGCGTGTGAGCACGCTCACCACCAGGGACTACTCGCCGGTAGCGCCCTTCCATCCATAGACTCGACGAGGTTCGAGAAGGGAGCCACAGTGCGCAAGGTGCTCATCGCCAACCGCGGAGAAATCGCCGTCCGCGTCGCCCGGGCCTGCCGGGACGCGGGTATCGCCAGTGTCGCGGTCTACGCGGAGCCCGACCGGGACGCGCTGCACGTGCGCGCGGCCGACGAGGCGTACGCCCTGGGCGGCGACACCCCCGCCACCAGCTACCTGGACATCGCCAAGGTCCTCAAGGCCGCCGCCGACTCCGGCGCCGACGCCGTCCACCCCGGCTACGGCTTCCTCTCCGAGAACGCCGACTTCGCCCAGGCCGTCCTCGACGCGGGTCTGACCTGGATCGGCCCCCCGCCCCAGGCCATCCGCGACCTCGGCGACAAGGTCACCGCCCGCCACGTCGCCCAGCGCGCCGGCGCCCCCCTGGTCGCCGGCACCCCCGACCCGGTCTCCGGCGCCGACGAGGTCGTCGCCTTCGCCACCGAGCACGGCCTGCCCGTCGCCATCAAGGCCGCCTTCGGCGGCGGCGGCCGCGGCCTCAAGGTCGCCCGCACGCTGGAGGAGATCCCCGAGCTCTACGAGTCCGCCGTCCGCGAGGCCGTCGCCGCCTTCGGCCGCGGCGAGTGCTTCGTCGAGCAGTACCTCGACAAGCCCCGCCACGTCGAGACCCAGTGCCTGGCCGACACCCACGGCAACGTCGTGGTCGTCTCCACCCGCGACTGCTCCCTCCAGCGCCGCCACCAGAAACTCGTCGAGGAAGCCCCCGCCCCGTTCCTCACCGACGCCCAGAACGCCGAGCTCTACCGCGCCTCCAAGGCCATCCTCCGCGAGGCCGGCTACGTCGGCGCCGGCACCTGCGAGTTCCTCGTCTCCCAGGACGGCCTGATCTCCTTCCTCGAGGTCAACACCCGCCTCCAGGTCGAACACCCCGTCTCCGAAGAGGTCACCGGCCTCGACCTGGTCCGCGAGATGTTCCGGATCGCCGACGGCGAGGCCCTCGGCTACGACGACCCGCCCGTGCGCGGTCACTCCTTCGAGTTCCGCATCAACGGCGAGGACCCCGGCCGCGGCTTCCTGCCCGCCCCCGGCACCGTCACCCTCTTCAACCCCCCCACCGGCCCCGGCGTCCGCCTGGACGCCGGCGTCGAGACCGGCTCCGTGATCGGCCCCGCCTGGGACTCCCTGCTCGCCAAGCTCGTCGTCACCGGCGCCGACCGCGCCCAGGCCCTCCAGCGCGCCCGCCGCGCCCTGGCCGAGTTCAAGGTCGAGGGCATGGCCACCGCCATCCCCTTCCACCAGGCCGTCGTCACCGACCCCGCCTTCGCGCCCGAACTCACCGGAACCCAGCAGCCGTTCACCGTCCACACCCGCTGGATCGAGACCGAGTTCGACAACACCATCCCGCCGTTCGCGGGCACCGGCACCGACGGCGAGGAGCCCGAGGGCCGCGAGACCGTCGTGGTCGAGGTCGGCGGCAAGCGCATCGAGGTCTCCCTCCCCTCCTCCCTCGGCCTGCCCACCGCCCCCGCGGCCGGCGCGGCCGGCGGGGCCAAGGCCAAGCGCCGCGTCGGCGCGAAGAAGGCCGGCGCCGCCGCCTCCGGCGACACCCTCGCCTCCCCCATGCAGGGCACCATCGTCAAGGTCGCCGTCGAGGAGGGCCAGAGCGTCGCCGAGGGCGACCTCATCGTCGTCCTCGAAGCCATGAAGATGGAGCAGCCGCTGAACGCCCACAAGGCCGGCACCATCACCAACCTCGCCGCCGAGGTCGGCGCCGCCGTCTCCAGCGGCGCCCCCCTCTGCGACATCAAGGACGCCTGAGCCTCCTCGGCACCGTGAAGGGCGGCGGGAGTCCGCGGACTCCCGCCGCCCTTCGGGCTATTCGGCCACGCCGAGGACCAACTCCTCGACGCCGCACAGGAACTCGGCCATCTGCTCTCGGCCGAGCAGCGCGCTGTCCACCACCATCCGCAGCTCGACCGCGCCGGGCACCACCACCACGTCCACCGCGACGGACACCCCCGGGCGCACCGGGAACTCGTCCGGGAAGCTCAACTCCCGCTCCCCGGCGGCCCCCGGGGCCGGGGCGTCGGACATCAGCGCGGCCAGCGGGTCCCGGGTGTCGTTCCAGAACACCGAGTGGTCGGCCAACTCGACGCCGGACGCCCGCAGTTCCTCCAGGTCGGCGTCCAACCGCGGCTTGTCGTAACCGGAGTGGCGGTACGCGCTGAGCGCCGGGCCGTGCGCGCGGCGGACCGTCTCGGCGAAGTCCGGGGAGATCTCCGGGAGGTGGAACAGGCCCTCCTGGGCGAGCGTGGTGACGGCCTCGGCGGCCAGCTCGGTGAACCGGTTGCCGACCACCACCTGGCACAGGAAGCCGCGCTGCCCGCCGAGCCGGGCCAACTCGGTGGCGGCCGCGGCCAGCAGCACGGTGGCGTCGCTGGTGCGCAGCCGGGCGGCGACCGCCGGGAGCGCGGCGGCCAGCGCCGGGGAGCGCAGCACCGCGTACGGGAAGGTCCGCTCCGGGTCGGGTTCGCCGTCCGGGCGGGGCAGCAGGACGCGCGGGCCCGCGGTCAGCTTCTCCCGCCAGTGCCGGCGGGCGGCGGCGTCCCGGCGGCGGCCGCGCGGCCCGGACTGCCCGGCGGCCTCCTCCAGCGGCTGGGCGAACTCCCGTTCGGCGCGCAGCTCCCGGGCGGTGCGACCGGCCGCCAGCAGCATCAGGTCGCGGACCATCCGGCGCATCCCCCAGCCGTCGGCGGCGGTGTGCGAGAGCACCACGACCGTCCACCGGACCAGGCCGTCGACCAGCACCAGCCCGAGCCGGACCGGCCACTCGCCGGCCAGGTCGAAGGGCTGCCGGGCGTACGCGCCGAGCAGTTCCTCGGCGGCCGCGGCGGCCGCCTCGGGGGTGTCCCGGTGCAGCAGCGCCACCGGCAGGACGCCCTCCGGGTCGGCGACCTGCGTCAGGTCGCCGTCCCGCTCGACCAGCCGGGTGCGCAACGCGTCGTGCAGGTGCAGCAGTTCGGCGTAGGCGCGGAGCACCGCCTCCGGCGTCATGCCGGGGTCGACGGGCGCGGCCAGCTTCAGGTTGTAGCGGGGCGCCTCGGGGCCGAGCCGGACCAGGGCGGAGTGGATGGCGCGCTGTCCCCAGGTCGCGGGGCCTTGGCCGCCACGGGCCTCACGCACCGTCAATTCGGTTGTGCGGTCGAGTGTTTCGCTCGCTGCGTCCATGGGGCCAGACGCTACAAGCGGGGCGGGCGGGGCGGCCAGGGGTCGGCGGTGGGCGGGCCGGAACCGGTCAGCCGGCGGCCCTTCACCCCGTGCCCCCGCGCTCCGTGCCCCCGCGCGTCAGCGGATGCGTTCGGCGAGCCGGGCCGGCGGCGGCAGGGCGCCGTGCGGGGCGGGGCGGCGCTGGCCGGGCAGCGGGCCGCCGGCGGCCAGGCCGGACGGCGGCGGGGCGGCCCGGCGGGCGGGCTGCTGGTGTCCGGCGTCGGGGGCCAGGCCGAGCGAGGCCACCGAGATCTGCACCCCGCAGTCGGCGAGCGCGTGCTGTTCCCGGGAGGTCAGGTCGTCGAGCAGGGTGCGCTCGTCGGTGACCAGCCGGGTGATCGCCTCGGTGGCGACGGTCTGGAACATGCTGTCCGCGCCGAGCTTGGTGTGGTCGGCCAGCACGATCACCTCGTTGGCGGCCTGCACCAGCGCCCGGTCCACCGAGGCGGAGAGCATGTTGGCGGTGGACAGGCCGCGGTCGGCGGTCAGGCCGCTGCCGGAGATGAAGGCCTTGGTCACCCGCAGCCCGGCCAGCGACTGCTCGGCGCCGCTGCCCACCAGGGCGTAGTTGGAGCCGCGCAGGGTGCCGCCGGTCATCACCACCTCGACCCGGTTGGCGTGCGCCAGCGCCTGGGCGACCAGCAGCGAGTTGGTGACCACCGTCAGCCCCGGCACCCGGGCGAGCCGGCGGGCCAGCTCCTGGGTGGTGGTGCCGGCGCCGACCACGATGGCGTCGCCCTCCTCGACCAGGTCCGCGGCGAGATCGGCGATGGCGCTCTTCTCGGCGGTGGCGAGGTGGGTCTTCTGCGGGTAGCCGGGGTCCCGGCTGAACCCGCCGGGCAGCACCGCGCCGCCGTGGCGGCGGTCGAGCAGCCCTTCGGACTCCAGCGCCCGGACGTCCCGGCGGACGGTGACTTCGGAGGTCTGGACGACGCGGGCCAACTCGCGGAGCGAAACCGCTCCGTTGGCGCGCACCATCTCAAGGATCAACTGGCGACGTTCTGCTGCAAACACAGGACCGACGGTAACCCGAGTGACCGTCTGCTTTCAGGCGTTTGCACCTGGTAACGGGATTTGCTCACCTCGGAACGGCGCACGACCGTACAATGCGCGCTCCCTCGGCCGGGTGAGCCGGTCAGTGCGCGCCCGGCTCGTTCCGGTACGTCCCGCACGCCCCGGGCGTGCGCCGCCCGGGGCCCCGGGGGCGTTACGACTCGGCGCCCTCGCGCTTGCGGATGTGCAGCTGGCGGGCGGCCTCGGCGGTGGAGCCGGAGAGCGACGGGTAGACCGTGAAGGCGCCGGCGACCTGCTCGACCGTCAGGTTGTTGTCGACGGCCAGCGAGATGGAGTGGATCAGCTCGGAGGCGCGCGGGGCGACCACCACGCCGCCGACCACGATGCCGGTGCCGGGGCGGGCGAACAGCTTCACGAAGCCGTCCCGGATGCCCTGCATCTTGGCCCGCGGGTTGCCGCGCAGCGGGAGCTTGACCTCGACGGCGTCCATCTTCCCGCAGGACACGTCGGCGTGGGTGTAGCCGACGGTGGCGATCTCCGGGTCGGTGAACACGTTGGACGCCACGGTCTTCAGGTTCAGCGGCTGCACCGCGTCGCCGAGCGCGTGGTACATCGCGATCCGGCCCTGCATGGCGGCCACCGAGGCCAGCATGAAGACGCCGGTGCAGTCGCCGGCCGCGTACACGCCGGGGGCGGAGGTGCGGGAGACCCGGTCCACCTGGATCTGGCCCCAGTCGTTCACCGCGACACCGGCCTCCTCCAGGCCGAGGTCGGCGGTGTTCGGGATCGAGCCGACCGCCATCAGACAGTGCGTGCCGGTGATCACCTTGCCGTCCGCCAGCGTCACCTCGACCCGGTCGCCGATCCATCCCTCCTTGCCCGCCTCCGGCGAGGAGGGTCCCTGTGCGCCTTCTGCCCGTTCCGAAAACCTCTTCACCGAGACCGCCCGCGAGCGGCTCATCACGTTCATGCCGCGGCGGCGGAACACGTCCTCCAGCACCTCGGCGGCGTCCGGGTCCTCGCCCGGGAGCACCCGGTCGCGCGAGGAGACCAGCGTGACGTTCGAGCCGAGCGCCTGGTAGGCGCCGGCGAACTCGGCGCCGGTGACGCCGGAGCCGACCACGATCAGCTCGCGCGGCAGCTCCTCCAGGTCGTACACCTGGGTCCAGGCCAGGATCCGCTCGCCGTCCGGCTGGGCGTCCGGCAGTTCGCGCGGGCGGACGCCGGTGGCGATCAGCACCGCGTCGGCGCGCACCGACTCGGTGGCGCCGTCGGCCAGTTCGACCAGCACCTCGCGGGAGCCGTCGATCGCCTGGCCGCCGCTGCCCAGCCGGCCGCGGCCGCGCAGCACGGTGACGCCGGCCCGGGTGACGGCCTGGGTGATGTCGTGCGACTGGGCGATCGCCAGCCGCTTCACGCGCCGGTTGACCTTGCCGAGGTCGACGCCGACCACCCGGGCCGGGTCGGCCGGGTCCGGCGTGCCGTCCGCGACCAGGATGCCGAGTTCCTCGTAGGAGCTGTCGAAGCTGGTCATCACCTCGGCGGTGGCGATCAGCGTCTTGGACGGCACGCAGTCCGTCAGCACCGCCGATCCGCCCAGACCGTCGCGGTCGACGACGGTCACCTCCGCGCCGAGCTGGGCTGCCACGAGGGCCGCCTCGTATCCGCCTGGTCCGCCACCGATGATCACGATCCGAGTCACGTGCCCCATTGTCCCGCACCCCGGAACCGATTCCACGCCGGGGCCGTTGTTGTTCCCCTCTCACTTCGTCCGGCCGCCGACCGGCCCGCGCCGCACGCCCCGCACGCCCCGCCCCGCGCCGTCCCGCCGCGCCGTCAGCCGGTCTGCCGGATCGAGGCGCCGACCAGCACTCCGCCGGAGACCGTGTAGGTGCCCTCGTACGTCCTGGTGCTGCCGTCGGTCTGCTCCGCGTAGATCACCGCCCGGACCTGGCCGGAGCCGAACTCGCTGCTGGTGCCGAGGTAGATCCGGGCCGTGGTGGCGTAGCCCCGCACCCAGCCGGCGTAGTCGCTGCCGCCGATGTTCCGGCCGCCCAGCGCCCAGGCCGCCGCGTAGTCGTGGTCGGTGATGTCCTGGTAGTACTGCGTGACCACGGCGGTGGCGTTGGTGAGGGTCGGGTTGCCGCCCTTCGCGGTGGTGACCGTGACGGTCGGGTTCGGCGTCGCGGTGACCGTCTGCGGCGTGACGGTGACGGTCGGGGTGGGCGTCGGCGTGACCGTGACGGTCGGCGTCGGGGTCGGCGTCGCGGTGACGGTGACCGCGGCCGGCGGGCTGGCGCCGGAGCCGGCGCCTCCGCCGGAGCCGCAGCCCGCCAGGGCCGCCGTGGTCGCCAGCAGCACCGCCGCCGCGGCCGGGACACCCACCGCCACCGGTAGCCGTCGCATCAGGACACTCCCGTCCGGCGCGCACCCCGCCCCCGAGCGGGGCGGGTCCGCCCGCGGGGTGAGACCTCCCTCCACGGTAGGCCCGCCCCGGCCGGACGGCCCGGTAGGCCGTCCGGCTCCCGTAGGCTGGCGCCATGTCGCTCTACGCCGCCTACGCCACCAACCTCGACGCCCGGCAGATGTCCCGGCGCGCCCCGCACTCCCCGCTGCGCGGCACCGGCTGGCTGCCCGGCTGGCGGCTGACCTTCGGCGGCGAGCAGCTCGGCTGGGAGGGCTCGCTGGCCACCGTGGTCGAGGACGAGAAGGAGCAGGTCTTCGTCTCGCTGTACGACGTGGCGCCGATGGACGAGGAGGGCCTCGACCGCTGGGAGGGCGTCCAGCTCGGCATCTACCGCAAGGTGAAGCTGCGCGCGCAGACCCTGGACGGCGAGGTCGCGGTCTGGACGTACGTGCTGAACGACTACGAGGGCGGCCTGCCCGCGGCCCGCTACCTGGGCCTGATCGCGGACGCGGCGGAGAGCGCCGGCGCCCCCGACGACTACGTGCTGGACCTGCGCCGCCGACCCTGCTGAGGCTGGTGCGTTCGCCCGGGCGCGGCCCGCGCCCGGGGGACGAATGCTGTCGTTCCACGCAATCCGGGTAACGATCCGGCATGGCCCGGGCGCGCTGTCTACGCGCGTAGGCAAATGTGACCTATCCTCGACCGTGTGAACGCATCTCCTCAGACGGTCGCCCCCGCCGACCCCTACGCCGCCGCCCGGGCCGCCGCCGACCGGCTGCGCGAACTCACCGGCGCCGAGCGCCACGACGTCGCCCTGGTGATGGGCTCCGGCTGGGTGCCCGCCGCCGACGCGCTCGGCGAGACGCTGGCGGAATTCCCGGTCACCGACCTGCCCGGCTTCCCCGCCCCCTCGGTGGCCGGCCACGCCGGCACCATCCGCTCGGTGCGGATCCCCGGCGACGACGACCGCCGGGCCCTGGTCTTCCTCGGCCGCAACCACTACTACGAGGGCCACGGCGTGGCCACCGTGGTGCACGGCGTGCGCACCGCCGCCGCCGCCGGTTGCCGGACGATCGTGCTCACCAACGGCTGCGGCGGCCTGCGCGCGGGCTGGGTCCCCGGCCAGCCGGTGCTGATCAGCGACCACATCAACCTGACCGCGGACTCCCCGATCGTCGGCGCCAACTTCGTCGACCTCACCGACCTGTACTCCAAGCGGCTGCGCGCCCTCTGCCGCGAGATCGACCCCTCCCTCGACGAGGCCGTCTACGTGCAGTTCCGCGGCCCGCACTACGAGACCCCGGCCGAGGTCAACATGGCCCGGGCGATCGGCGGCGAGCTCGTCGGCATGTCCACCACCCTGGAGGCCATCGCCGCCCGCGAGGCCGGCGCCGAGGTGCTCGGCCTCTCGCTGGTCACCAACCTGGCCGCGGGCATCACCGGCGAACCGCTCAACCACGCCGAGGTGCTGGAGGCCGGCAAGGCGTCCGCCGAGCGGATGGGCGCGCTGCTGGCGCAGGTCCTGGAACGGATCTGACACCCCCTCCGGCGGGCGGACCTCCCCGGCCGGGGATCCGCCCTGACGGAGAATCGGGGGCGTGACGAGGAGAGGCGGCGCCGCCGCGCGCGGGTCCCGTGCGCGGCGGCGCTCCGCTGTCCCCTCCCCTCGCCCTCCGCACCCCCCTCGTCCTCTCGTCCTCCCACCCCCATCTCCCAAGGAGCGGGCCGCATGCCGAAGGAACCCACCACCGACCTCCTCGACCGGGCCCGCACCTGGCTGGCCGAGGACCCCGACCCGCAGACCCGCGCCGAGCTGACCGCCCTGCTGGCCGCCGCCGAGGGCCCGGAAGCCGAGGCCGAGGAGCGGATCGCCTGGTCCCGGCTGGCCGAGCGCTTCGCCGGACGCCTCCAGTTCGGCACCGCCGGGCTGCGCGGCGAGCTGGGCGCCGGGCCGACCAGGATGAACCGCGCCGTGGTGATCCGGGCCGCCGCCGGCCTGGCCGGGTACGTCCGCCGGCACCCCGAGCTCGGCGACCTGGTGGTGATCGGCTACGACGCCCGCCACAAGTCGTACGACTTCGCGCTCGACACCGCCGCCGTGGTCGTCGGCGCCGGCCTGCGCGCCGCGCTGCTGCCCCGCGCCCTGCCCACCCCCGTCCTCGCCTTCGCGATCCGGCAACTCGGCGCGGCGGCCGGCGTGGTCGTCACCGCCAGCCACAACCCGCCCCGGGACAACGGCTACAAGGTCTACCTCGGCGACGGCTCGCAGATCGTCCCGCCCGCCGACGCCGACATCGCCGCCGAGATCGACGCGCTCGGCCCGCTGGCCGGCATCCCGCGCGCCGAGAGCGGCTGGGAGGTCCTCGGCGACGACGTCCTCACCGCGTACCTGGCCCGCGCCGCCGCCGTCCTCGACCCGGCCGGGGCGCGCGAGCTCACCACCGTCTACACCCCGCTGCACGGCGTCGGCCGCGACGTCCTGCTCGCCGCGTTCGCCGCCGCCGGCTTCCCCGCCCCCACCGTCGTCGCCGAACAGGCCGAACCCGACCCCGACTTCCCCACCGTCGCGTTCCCCAACCCCGAGGAACCCGGCGCGATGGACCTCGCCTTCGCCACCGCCCGCGAAGCCCGCCCCGACCTCGTCATCGCCAACGACCCCGACGCCGACCGCTGCGCCGTCGCCGTCCCCGACCCCGCCGCCGACGGCGGCTGGCGGATGCTCCGCGGCGACGAGGTCGGCGCCCTCCTCGGCGCCGCCGTCGCCGCCACCGGCACCGACGGCGTCTTCGCCACCACCATCGTCTCCTCCACCCTGCTCGGCAGGATCGCCGCCGCCGCCGGCCTCGGCTACACCGAGACCCTCACCGGCTTCAAGTGGATCGCCCGCGCCGAGCACATCCGCTACGGCTACGAGGAGGCCCTCGGCTACTGCGTCGACCCCGACGGCGTCCGCGACAAGGACGGCATCACCGCCGCCCTCCAGATCGCCGAACTCGCCGCCGGCCTCAAGCGCGACGGCCGCACCCTCACCGACCTCCTCGACGACCTCGCCCTCACCCACGGCCTGCACGCCACCGACCAGCTCTCCGTCCGCGTCGACGACCTCACCGTCATCACCGACGCGATGACCACCCTCCGCGACAAGCCCCCCACCGAGCTGGCCGGCCTCACCGTCACCCGCGCCGACGACCTCACCACCGGCACCCCCGACCTCCCCCCCACCGACGGCCTCCGCTACCTCTTGGCCGGCCCCGCCGTCGCCTCCGCCCGCGTCGTCGTCCGCCCCTCCGGCACCGAACCCAAGCTCAAGTGCTACCTGGAGGCCGTCCTCCCCGTCCCCACCCCGGCCGACCTCCCGGCCACCCGCGCCGCCGCCCAGGACCTGCTGGACGCCCTCAAGCACGACTTCGCCACGGCGGCCGGGCTGGCCTGAATCACCCGCACCACCGACTGCGGGCCCCGGTGCCAACAACACCAGGACGCGCCGAGGTCCCGCCGACAACAGTCGGCGGGACCTCTTCGTGCTGCTATCCGGCAAGAAGTTCGGAGACGACCCGCAACTGCTCATCGGACAACGAAACAGCGCTGTTCATACTCCTCGGGCTCTCCTCCGAGGCACACACCCGGATGCCGCCCTCGGTGGTGCGCCATTCGACGGGCTCCCATTGGAGGTTCTCCGTGGCGATGAGCTCGGCAACCTCCTCGGAATGCGCCTGCACCCCGACCGCCCGCAGGGCATCGGCCAGCATGTCCACACCTCCCGAATCCGCCACCTCGACATCCCCCAGCGCGGGCGCCAGCAACAGCATTCGCTGCGCCCGAGCAAGCGGATCAGCCGCCCGGTTCGCAACCCGGAGCACTTCATCCCACGAAATCCCCGGACCCTGGTAGCCGCCTTCCAGAGTGGCCACCCTGATGCAGTCCCTTCCGCCGGGCGGCACCACCAGGTAGTCGACACCAGAGTCGTCCTCGACGTTGCGGAAGACAACCACCAGGGACGAACCGCCGTCGATGGGAACCTCGAAAGTCGGCCATGCATCCGGAGACCAGAGGGCCCGCTGCATCTCGCGAATCGAAGGAACTTCCACCGCCCACGCACGCGCGAGCAATGAATCATCCTCGATCGACTGATTGAGACAGTAGGCCGCCCAGAATTCTGGCTCCCCCATCAGATCCGCTCCGTCAAACGTGATCAGATCCACATCGACAGCCTCCGGAAGGGAATCACCATGCCCGGGAATGATCATTTTCCCCTCTCTCGACATCGCCGTTGGCGGCAACCTTTTTGATGATCTGGCCGACTTCAATGTTGCGCACACCGATGATGGCGAAATTCCCACTACTGTCACCGGCACTGGCAGTCCGCTGCTCCTTGGGCGACGGCGACCGAGTCTGCGCATCAGCAGCTTCCTGGTCAACGGCTCGAAGCCGGTGACCGACCGCCACATCAAGGGCGTCAACCCGCTCGCGGGAGGTTTCGCCCCCATAGGGGCGGTGTGCCGTCGCAGCCGGCCTCGGCCGCACCGAAACACTCACCGGCTTCAAGTGGATCGCCTGCGCCACGGCGGCGGGGCTGGCCCGAGAATGGGCCGACACCACACATGACAGAGCGGCTCCGCCTGGCCGAAGCCAGGCGGAGCCGCTCTCCGTGCCGCCCCAACCTCCTACCGATTCGGGGACCGCTTTCGGGCAGTGGTCAGCACACGGTCATGCTCCGTTCCTGTCACCCTTTCACTTGGGAACGCAGCTGACCGAAAAGGCCCCAGTAGACCTCCTCGTCGCTCACCTCAAGGTTTTCGACCTCTCCCTGACCACCCAGGAAGAGGGGGACCTTGAACCCCACGCACTCATCGGCTGGAACCCGCCCGGGGTACTGACGGCGCCACTCCGCGAACAGGTCGGCCGCGAGGAACGTGTCCGGCTCCTCGACCATCTCCTGGTCGAAGAGGTCGGCCAGGGTCACGTCGACGACGAAAGCGTCTCCGGATCCCGGCTCCATGAGAAGAATCCGATCAGCGGTCGGCAGTCCGTCGTGAGTGGGAACCGCGAACTGCCGTCCCAGCCAGTCCTTGGCGAACGGGATGACGCGCCCCTGGTACTCGGGGAAGACCTCCCCGATGAGCGCGACGGCACGGCGGGACTGGTGGGCATCGTGGATCCGGATGATGCCGTTGCCGAAGGAACTTCCGGCACCAATGGCCATCAGCTCCGTTCCCCCGGCGACCCCCTCAAGGTGGGAAAAGGCTGAAGGGCGTTCCGCCTCCCTGAAATCCTCCGGGTACACGGCCAAGAAGTTTTCATACATTATGACCCCTAGGAAATGGAAACGCCGCAGATGCGCGTCCCGTTCGGCAGGTTCTTCAGTCTTCCCGCGATCTGCGGGCCCAAGCTCCTGTTCACGCTCGCATCCAGTGGAGAAAGGTTGTCGAGGGTGTCGGTTCCACCGAGTTGAAGATCCCGCATGTGGTCCCCGTCAGATCCGCTCGGAACAGTCTGGCCGTCCTTGCGGAGACGGCCTGCCGCAGAGCCCTTGACCACGCGCACCGAGTCGGTCTTCACCAGGTCCTCGCTCTTGGCCAGCCCGTCGAGGTACGCCACCTTGCCGTCGGCCGCAACCTTCTGCGCATCGTCCCAACCCTCCTTGTAGGTGAGGTCGAGGTGGACGGCCGTATCGTCAGTGCCACAGTTGTGGACCAGCACGGGCGTGGAGCCTGCGACCACATAGTACGTGTGCAGGTTCGCCACGGTGAGGTTGTGCGCGGTCGACGGCGGGGTGCCGTAGGTCCGGGTCGCCACAATCGTGGCGAGTGTGCGGTCAGCGGTCTGGAGTTGGTCGCCGACCTTCAGATCGAGGGCGTCGACCCACTTCCGGGCGGTCTCGTCCCAGTAGGCATGGTGCGCCGTGGAAGTGACGGTCGGGGTTTCGCCCCCGGTGGCACGGTCGAGCGTGAGTTCGGTGAACTCGACATCGTCATAGCCGGTGATCGTGTCGGTAACCGGCTCGGCCCGGGTCTCCCCGGTCTGCGGGTCGGTCGCCAGAACCATGTCGCCCAGTTCCAACTGGTCGATCGGCTTGGTGCTGCCGTCAGCGAGCCGGACCAGGGTGCCGGCCGGGAAACTGTTGGCCTTGAGCGGGCATGACCCGCCGCTGTCCGCCTTGGCGGCGTCGGCCTCGGCGGCCTTGGCGGCGTCGGCCTCGGCCTGCTTGGCCGCTTGTGCCTCGGCTTCCGCAACCTCCTTCTCGGTCTTGCGAGCCGCGCTGAGTGCGTCCTCCGCGCCCTTGGCCACGCGTTCCGCGCTGCGGATGGCGTCGTAGGCCTTCTCGCCCTCGCGCCAGAGCTTGAACGCCTTGATGCCGACCTTGACGGCCTTGAAGACCTTGCTCCACGGAACGAAGTTCAGGGCCGTGTTGATGCAGCCCATCACGTCGCCCTTGGTGAAGCAGTCGCGGGCGTCGTTGAAGCCGATCAGGTCGCCGACGACGTCGACGATCTGCTTGACCAGTTCCTCGCGGGCCTGCTTCGCCTTGGCGAGCGCCTCGTCGGCGGCCTGCTTCTGGCGCATGGCCTCGTTGGAGGCGTCCTGCGCGGCCTTGGACTTCGGGCTGGTGCCGGTGGTGGTGCTCCCGGTGGTCTGCGGGAGTCCGGTCTTGCCGGCGTCGTAGGCGTCCCAACCGGCGGCCGACATGCAGCGGCCCTTGTCGTCGGGGATGCAGGTGCCGGACGGGTCGGTGTGGTCGACGGGATTGTTGTTGGCGTAGGCGTAGCCGTTCCACGACTGCGGGTCCGAGCCGTTGAACACCGGGTCGACGGACAGGAAGCGTCCGGTGGCAGGGTCGTACTGGCGGGCGCCGAGGTTGGTGAATCCGGTGCCTTCGATGGTGCCGCCGACGAAGCCCTTGTCGCCGGCCCAGACGCCGTTGCCGGGCTGGGTGCCGCGGGCGTTGCCGAAGGGGTCGGTGGGGCGTCGGGCGACGGTCAGGTTGGCGGCGTCCAGCTGGACGCCGGCGGTGCCGTGCGGGTCGGACGCCTGGTAGTAGAGCGCCGTGGCGCCGGCGTCGTCCGCGGTGCGGGTGATGGTCAGGCCGCCGGGGGCCGCGTAGTAGCGGGTGGCGGTGGTCTTGCCGGTGGCGGTGTCGAGGGTGAGCTCGTCGGTGCCCAGGTTGATGGTGGTCTTGCCGCCCACCCGGCGGACCAACTGGTTGCCGTCCGCGTCGTAGACGTAGCTGGTGTCGTTGGCGGGTGCCGCCGTGTCGTGGACCTTGGCGAGCTTGCCCTGGTTGTTCCAGGTCAGCGTCTTGGTGCCGCTGGTGCTGGTGAGGGACGTGGTGTTGCCGGCCGCGTCGTAGGTGGACGTGGTGACCTTGCTGGTGCCGTTCGAGCTGGTCTTGGAGGTGAGCAGCGCGTGGGGTCCGCCGGTGCCGCCGCCCGTGGTGGGGTCGGTGGTGGCGGTGTTCGGGCCCGGGGCGAAGGTCTGGTCGGTCTGCTTGTCGTTGACGACCGCGCCGGTGGTGTCGTGCTGGACGAGCTTGGTGCGGTTGCCGGTCAGGTCGTAGGAGTAGGTC
Source organism: Kitasatospora setae KM-6054 (assembly GCF_000269985.1). Taxonomy (NCBI): domain Bacteria; kingdom Bacillati; phylum Actinomycetota; class Actinomycetes; order Kitasatosporales; family Streptomycetaceae; genus Kitasatospora; species Kitasatospora setae. Next base: position 3,374,622 of record NC_016109.1, read on the forward strand.
TGCCAGTAGGGGGCGGGGCCGCCGATCCGGGCCGAGGCGGTGGCCGCGGTGGGCTCGGTGGCGTTGGTGCAGCTGCCGATGCCCTGCACGGAGGGTGCGGGGGCGGTGGTGGTGGTGCCCTTGTCGGTCCAGGCCGCGGAGAGCCGGCCGAGGTAGTCGTAGGTGAAGCACTGCAGGTCGGTGGAAGTACCGTCCTGGACCGTCTTCGCCGAGGTCATCGAACCCACCTTGTTGTAGGTGTAGTTCGTGAAGTCGACGTGGGTGGTGGCCGCCGTCTGCTTGTCCAGGGTGGACTGCACGACGTTGCCCGTGCCCGGGTCGTACTGCTGGGTGGAGACGACCTGCTTGCCGGACGCGCCCACCGTGGTGCGGGTGGGGCGGCCGAACGCGTCGTACTGCATGTCCTGGACGTAGTAGTCCAGGCCGCTGGAGGTCTGGAAGTTGCCGTCGACGTCGTAGGAGTTGCCGACGGTCTCCGCCGCCAAGCCGCCCACCGCGGGCAGCGTATTGCTCCTGTTCAGTCCGAGGACCAGCGAATAGGCTTTCGACCAGGTGTAGGTCTTGGCCAGCTTCTCCTCGCCGGTGACGGACGGGATCGTCATCGACATTCCGGTCGGCCGGTAGCCGATGTCGTAGCCGGTGACCGCACCCACGTAGGCGACCTTGCCGGTGCCGTTGGGAACATCGGCATAGGTGGTCGTGGCGGCGGGCTTGCCAAGGGCCAGCGAGTCGTACGTCCACTCGATGAGCTTCTTGCTCGCGTCGGTGGTGCTGGTCCCGTCGTACGAGGCAACCTGGCGACCAAGCAGGTCATAGGTGATGCTGGTCGACTTGCCGCGCGCGTCGGTGGTGGTGGCGGGGTGTCCGGCCTTGTCGTACACCACGGTGGACGTGCCACTGTCCGGGTCCGTCGCACTGGTCTGCTGGCCGAGCAGGTCGTAGGTGTAGGTCCACCGGTGGGCCGGGGTGCTGCTGTCCTGGACCCAGGTCGGCTTGCCCGTGATGCTGTACCCGTAGGTGGTCGCGTCGTAGACCCCGGTCGGGGTGCCGCCCTTGTACTGCCGTACCTCGACGGCCGCGCCGGTGGCGTCGGTGAGCGTGGTGGTCGCGTAGCCGCCGGGCGGCGGGGTCGCGTCGGTGCGCTCGGTGCCCGGGTAGGAGGCCGTGCTGCGCCACTGCTCCTGGCCGTAGGAGATGAACTTGCTGGCGGTGATGCGGCCGAGGCCGTCGTACTCGTTCCAGGTCTGGGTCGGGACCTGCGAGTCCTGCGGCAGGAACACGGTCGCGACCGGGCCGGAGTCGGCGTTGTAGTAGGACGGGGTGGACTTGATCTGCCAACCGTGCGAGTCGAAGAACGACTCGGAGATCAGCCGGCCGACCTGGCCCTGCACCGGCATCGACTGCGACTGCCGGACGCGCCCGAGGCCGTCGTAGATCTGCAGGCTCTTGGCGTAGGTGCGGTCCTCGCGGATGCTCTCGCTGGTGACGATCGACGGGGAGGCCGAGCCGTTCAGCGCGTAGGTGAACTTCCGGTTGGGCGCGGTCTTCCGGGTGTCGGTGCTGTTGGGGTCGCGGCCGGGCAGCCAGACCGCGGTGAGGCGGCCGAGCGCGTCGTAGGTCTCCAGCGTGGTGCGGCCGTTCTCGTCGGTCGCCTTGGTGGGCAGGCCGCGAGCGGGGTCGACGACGGTGGTGGACTTCCAGCCGAGCGGGTTGGTGACGTCCACTTGGGAGGGCAGTTCACCGGTGGCGGGGGTGTACGCCGTGGTGGTGGTCGCGCCGTTGGGGTGGGCGGTGTCGGTGCGGTTGGGGTCGGTGGTGGAGACCTGGCGGCCGTAGGCGTCGAACTGCGCCTTGGCGGTGACCCGGTAGTTGGGGCTGTTGTTGGCGCCGTAGGACTCCAGGACGCGGGTCTCGGTCTGGTCGGCCTTGTCGCCGATCACGCCGAGGGCCTGGCCGTCGTAGTAGGTCAGCGCGTCGGAGACGGTGTTGGTGGCGTTGGGCGTCTGCGCGCAGGCGCCGGCCAGGGTGAGGATGCGCGAGGGCAGCTCGACCAGGGCCGGGTTGCTGCCCGAGGCGTACGTCATCGAGGTGCACTGACGCTGCGGGTAGCCGCTGAGCGTGGTGTCGCCGAGGACGTCCATGGTGACGAGGCGTCCGGCGTGGTCCTCGTCGTAGGTGGCGCTGCGCTCGGTGGTGCGCCACTGGCCGTTGGACAGCAGTGAGCGGTTCTTGACGTTGGCGGTGTTGATGTAGCGGGCGGTGACCTTGGGCAGGTTGCCGGTCTGGGTGTGGGTCGAGGTGATCTTGGAGAGCCACGGGGTGGTGAGCTCGCCGCCGATGACCTTGGCGCCCGCGGCGTCCGACTCGTAGTTCTGGGTCTCGCGGACGAAGCCGGCCAGTTCCTCGACGTCGGTGATGGTGGAGCCCCAGCTGTCGGCGACCTGGCCGCCCATGCCGCGCAGGAAGGTGCTGACCGACTTGGTGCGGGGGCCGTCCGAGCCGGAGCCCGTCGTGGTGGTGACGGACTGGTAGCCGCGGAAGTTGTCGTAGGTGCGGGTGTCGTCGTCCGCGAACTCGGAGTCGTTGCGGTGCCAGGCGGCGCCGCCGCCGTAGGCGTACTGCGTCTCCTTCGCCACGGTCGAACTCGTCACCAGCGAGGACTCGACGATCGAGGAGACCAGGTACTTGTGGAACCAGTCGTCGATCGGCTTGGTGCCGGCCTGCGAGCCCGGCGGGACCCACTTCACCGGCATGCACGCCATGGTGTTCCCGGCCTCGGAGGCCGGCATGGTGCTGTTGACCCGGGAGCACTCGGCGGGCTTGTAGTTGACGGTGATCCGGCCACCGGTCTCGGTGGTGATCTCCTTCATCCGGGGCCGGTTGAACTGCGGGGCCGCCGGGACGAGGCCGTCGACCCGGTTGGCCATCTGCATCGCCGTGAACGACACGGCGGGCAGCGGCAGGTCGGCCTGGCCGTTCTTGCCGGTGCGCTGGATCGAGCTCAGCCACAGCGTCGGCGCGTTGCCGTCACCCGGGTCGGAGAAGACCTGGTTGAGCGCCCAGGAGTCCACCACCCGGGCCGCGCCGCCCACGTACACGGTGGTCTGAATGCCGGTCAGGCGCTTCGAAGTCCAGAACGACGGGCCGTAGTTGGTGCAGGTACCGGACGAGGTGCAGGCCTGGTCGAGCGGGGTGTCCGGCCAGGACGACTGGTTGGCCACCACCCGCTGGGCGGTGGTGCAGGTGATCGAGCCGGAGGCGAAGCAGCGCTCCGCCGTCGTGAAGTCGATCTTCGCCGCGGGGTTGCCCGCGCCCTTGGAGGCGATCTGGTCGGACAGCCGCAGGCCGTACTGGATCGAGGAGACGTTGGAGTACCGGTCGTACGCGGTGCGGGTGCCGGTGCCGTTGTTCTGGCCGCCGCCGCGCGCGTAGGAGTTGGACTCCTTCGCGTACTGGTACTTGATCAGGTTGCCGTGCAGGTCGACGATGTAGTCGAGGTTCCACTGCCAGCCCATCTGGCACCACGAGGCCAGGCCGGTCGAGGAGCTGTAGCACGGGTCGCCCGCGTGCGGGTGGTAGACCGGCACGGTGTTGACCGAGTTGCTGGCCGGATCGGTGTTGTCACCGCCGGGCAGGTGGTTGGCACCGAAGTAGTACTGGGTGCCGTCGGTCGTGGTGACCTTGAAGCCCTCGCCGTTCCACGCCCCGTTGGCCAGGCCCGTCAGCGGGGTGACCAGGGTCCCGTCGTCGCCCTGCAGCCGCAGCACGCCAGTGGTGTCGTCCTTGACCAGGACGCCGGAGTGGCCCGCCAGGTTGAGCTGCAGCGACTGCCCCGCCCAGCACTCGTCACCCGACATGTCGATGCCGGCCTTGGCGCAGGGCTTGTACGAGCGCGAGATCGAGCCGGCCGAGTAGTCCCAGCCGTCACCGACCCAGCCCGACTGCGAGTTGGTCGAGGCGGTGCGACCGTCCACCGACGAGGAGTCGTAGCCCAGCACCACGCTGGGGGCGGACCCGCCGACCGCGGTCGGCATGTCGAAGGTGTACGAGTACGTGAAGTTGCCGGAGCCGGAACCCGCGCTCCAGGCCGCCGACGGCGCGATCGCGGTCGCCGCGAACGAACCCGACGAACCCGACGGGGCCGCCTGCGCGGCCAGCACCATCGCGCCCGACGACGCGACGGCCGTCTGCTGGACGAACCCGGCCTGCACGACACCGCCGGCCGAAGCGGACGCCGCGGGCGCGGCGGGCGCCTCCGGCAGCTGCACGTCGGCGGTCAGCAGACCCGACAGCGGGTCGACCGTCGAGGGCACCGGGGTGCTGGTGCGGCACTGCTGGGCGTCCGGCGTGGTGAGCGCGCACTCGGGCAGCAGCACCAGCCGGGCCCGGTCGGACCACATCGCGTTGCCGGTCAGCGCCTTGACGTCCAGCGAGACCTGGAGCTTGTGGCCGCCCTTCGCGGCACCGCCGGCCCCTTCCAGCCGGACCACCGGACCGGTCGAACCGGCCGCCTTGGCCTTGCCCTCGTCCAGCAGGTCGACCTTGACCGAGGGCGTGCCCGCGGCCTTGTCCTTGTCCTTCGCGGTGCCCAGGTCGGTCAGGAACACCGGCAGGTCGCCGGCCTTGACCCTGGCCTTGCCGCCGGCCGCCGGAGCGGCCCCGCCGCCCAGCCGGCGCGCCGCCTCCTGCTCCGCCGACACGTCCGTGACCTCGACGGTCGCACTGCCGGCCTTCGCCGGAGCCACCGCCGCACGCTTCCACTCCCGCGGCACGCCGCCGGTGGCGGCCGTCCCGCCCGCGCCGTCCGAGCGCCCGGCCACCGAGTCCGCCTCGTGCAGCGGCGTGGTGGGCGGCACCCAGATCTTCGGCGGCTTCTCGGCGAACGCCGGCGGCGCACCGACCAGTGCCCCGGTCACCGCCATGAGCGTCAGCAACCCCAGCGCCCTCGACCGGCCTCTCAACCGGTGGCGCGGGGTGCGTTCACGCTGCTCCCCCATATGAATCTCCCCAGATTATGTGGGACCACGCACAAAAGACGCCCCGTCAGGAAACAGGACGCCACGAATTGCATGCGCGATGGTCGACACCGAAACTAGAGATCAGCTGGCCGTCAACACCAGCCCCCAGCAGGCAACTTAACCATTCCGTTATTGAACGTGCCAGTCGGCAGGGAACTTTCTCCCAGCTCTCCCAGAAACCATTCGAAAGATGCGCCTGAGACCGCCCCGGTGGAATTCCGTCGGATATTTCCGGGCGGATTTCCGGGGCGGTGGACCGGGCCGGGGGCGCGGGCGGCGCCCCCGGCCGGGCTGGTCAGGCTGGTCGGGTCAGGCGATCGCCCCCATGCCCCAGCGCTGCGGGTAGGTCTGGTTGCAGTCCCAGATCTGGAGCTGCGTCCCGTTGGTGAGGGTGCCGTTCGGGATGTCCAGGCAGCGGCCGGACATCGGGTTGTAGAGCGAGCCGTCGGCGCGGTAGAGCCACTGCTGGGCGGGGTTGCCGTCGCAGTTCCAGAGCTGGATCTTGGTGCCGTTGCCGGTGACCGCGCCGGTCACGTCGACGCAGCGGCTGAGCACCTTGATGGTGCCGTTCGGCTGCGCGGTGGCCTGCTGGGCGGTGCTGGGGTTGCAGTCCCAGAGCTGGATCGCGGTGCCGTTGGCGTCCACGCCGCCGTTGGCGTCCAGGCACTTGTTGGAGCCGACGCCGGTCGGCAGGTTGGCCATGATCCGGCTGGCGGCGGTGCTCGGGTCGGTCGCGGTGTCGAACACCTCGACGTCGCTGACGTTGCCGCTGAACGCGGCGGAGAGCGCACCCGCCTCCTGGGAGTTGCCGATCACCAACTGCCCGCTGTAGCCGAACTTGCCGGCGTGGTAGCTGCTGCCGGCGAGCACCCCGTTGACGTACAGCGACATGCCGCCGGTGGTGGCGTTGTAGCTGGCGGTCAGCCGGTCCCAGCGGTCCGCCTGGTAGCGGGCGGCGCTGGTGCTGGCGTCCGCCGTCTGGTGGTAGCTCGGGCCGGCGTTGTCGGTGGTGGCCATGCCGAAGCGCCAGGTACCGTCCTTGTCCGGCCAGAGGATGAACCCGCTGGAGGTGGCGCCCTTGGTGGACAGCACCGAACCGCTCACACCGGTCGGCTTGGCCCAGACGCTGACGGTGAAGGACTTCGAGGTGTCGACCTTGACCTGCTGGGTCTGGCCGACCCCGTAGGAGATCACCGAGGTGGCACCGGCCGCGCCGGTACCGCCGCCGAAGTGCGCGACGGTGGTGCTCCTGCCGTTGACCGTGTCGGCCGGGAAGGTGACCCCGCTGCCGGCCGTCATCGGGCTCTTGCCGTAGACGTCGGTGACGATGGAGCCGCCGGGGTTGGTGAGCTTCAGCCGGGCGACCGTGCGGCGGCTGTCGCCCTGGTCGTACGGGGTGGTGGCGAAGCCGTTGACCACGGTGGTGCCGGTGGCGGCGGTGCCGGGCCACACCTTGAGGCGGTTGGTGGTGTCCAGGGCCCAGAGGTCGGGCAGGCCGTCCTTGGTGGCGTCGCCGCTGGAGCCGATCTGCGGGTAGGCGGAGGCGGTGAACTTCTGGGTGCCGACGGTGCGGGCCTTGCTGGTCGGGTCGACCAGGTTGCCGAAGTCCAGGCGGCCGGCGGCGTCGAGCTTGATGTCGTAGGCCCGGATGGTGCCGTCGGTCTTGTCCCGGGTCCACACGGTGGACTGGGCGGTGCCGGAGGCGTTGCCGGGGTTGATCAGCTCGTAGTTGTCCCAGTTCGCGGCCGAGACCTTGACGACCGGAGCCGACACGTCGTTGGTGAACAGGGTGCGGTAGAGCCAGAGGTTGCCGTTCTCGACGGTGAGCAGCGCGGTCTGGTCCTGCGGGACCTTGCTCTCGCCGTTGCTGGCGGGAGCGCCGGTGCGGCCGAGCGCGACCACCTGGGTCAGCTTGCTCCAGTCGTAGGTCCAGTTGGCCGGTTCCGTCTGGGAGACGGTGCCGTTCGCGCCGACGAAGTCGGGGTAGTCCGGCTTGGCGAGGAGCACCGGCGCCTTGAAGGTGCCGTCGCCGTTGTTCTGGTACAGGTACAGGTTGGAGGCCAGCGACGTGGTGCCGGAGACCGCGTTGGTCCACACCACGGTGTCGTCCACCGGGGTGGGCGGCTGGCGCAGCGCGCCGAGGTGGGTGGTGCGGACGGTCAGGCCGGTGGCCGGGTTGCTCTTCCAGGAGGTGCCGCCGGGCGCGAGGCCGACGGGGGCGCCCTGGATGGCGGTCATGTCGCTGTCGAGGCCGATCACCCGCAGGTTGCCGAGGTCATCCGGGACGAGGACGTCGCCGCGGCCGTCGCCGTCGAGGTCGCCGGGGGCGCCGGCGGCGCTGCTGGCGTCCCAGGGGGCGTAGAAGGTGTAGGGCAGCGGCTGGCTGTAGTTGCCGGCCACGTCCATCGCCTGCACGTACAGGGTGTTGGTGCCCCAGCGGGGCGGCCGGAAGGTGATGGTGCCGGTGACGCGCGTGGCGTCGGCGGGGTCGCGGGTCTTCACCACGCCGTCCTTGTTGGCCGTGCCGGTGGCGTCGCAGGACCAGCCGGTGACGGCGGTCGGGTCGGTGCTCCAGCGCACGCAGGCCACGCCGGAGGCGTTCAGGCCGGACGCGGGCGCCGGGTCGCTGGCGGTGAGGGTGAAGGTGCCGTCCTGGCCGGCCTTCTTCTTCGGGACGGCGCCGACGGTGCCGCTGGCCGGGAAGTCGGCGGAGGAGATGCCCACCTGCGGCGGGGTCTTGTCGACCCGGAAGTAGCACCAGGGGGTGTCACCCGAGGTCAGCGAGCCGTCCGTGACGTTCGCCAGCCAGCCGTACTGGTGGCCGTCGGTCAGCCGGTCGACGGAGGCCGTGGCGCTGCCGTAGCTGCCCGCCCCGGAGCTGCTGGGGTAGGCGTGCCAGGTGCTGTTGTTGTCGTCCCAGATGTGGAAGTTGACGGTGGTGCCGGCGCCGATCGGCGACCAGGCGCTGGCGTTCAGGTAGACGTACTGGTTGGCGCCGACCCAGCCCGGGTTGTACCAGGCGCTGCCGCCCGGGGTCTGGCAGTCGTTGGCCTGGGTGCCGAAGGTCGGGTCGTTGGTGAAGCCCGGCTTGGGGGAGGTCCGCGGGTACCAGATGGTCGGCGTGATGTCGTAGACGGTGCTGATGTGCGCGTTGGAGCCGATGTGGTGGCGCAGCAGCTTGTCGGTCTCGTTCTCGGCCGAGATGCCGATCGTCCAGTTGGGGATCTTCTCGTTGACGATCTTCTGCATCCACCAGGTGACGTCCCAGCTGATGGTGCCGGTGCCGGTGCCGGTGACGTCGGCGTTGGACGCCCAGGTGCAGCCGGTCATCTTGCCGTTGGTGCCGCAGGGCTGGTTGTTCCAGGTGGTGGTGCCCTGGAAGGCCGGGGCGCTGTACACGTTCAGCGTCGACTTGGTGCCCGGGGAGGAGGCGTCGACGACGGTGGTGGACAGGGTGGCGCGGTTGACGGTCGCGGTGCCGTGGCCGCCGCCCTCGAACAGGCCGTCGGGGCTGGGGATCTGGTAGTACGCGCGGTAGCGGCCGTAGCCGGTGCAGTCCGAGTAGCCGCAGTAGCCGACGCCCAGCGAGCTGAGGGTGTTGACGTTGGCGGTGTCGGGGTGGTTCTCCTGGACCTGCGCGTTGACCGTGGCGCCCTTGTCGACGCTGGTCTCGGGGTCGAGGTACCAGGGGCCGGTGCCCTGGCCGAAGGTGGCCGGGTCCGGGGTGAGCACCAGTTCGGTGTCGCTGGCGGTGATCCCGATCTCGGAGACCGCGGCGGCGGCGCCGGGCCGTTCGGCGTTCGAGGACTCGGCCGCGGCCTGCGTCTCGGCGGCGCCGGGCGCGGCGAACAGCGACTTGGCCTGGGCACCACCGGACTTGACCACGGGGGCCGGTGCGGGGACGGGGGTGGAGTCCCACTGGAACGGGGTCGGCGCGTGGAAGCGCGTCTTGCCCTGCGCGTCCTTGAACGAGACGTTGCCCGCCTCGTCGGTGCCGGCCTTCACGCCGGTGGTCTTCAGCGCGAAGCGCAGGCTCTTGAGCCGGGGGTCGGCGGCGGCCCGCGCGGTCCTGACCACGATCACGTCGCGCCAGCCGCCGTCCGGACGGGCCGTCACCCGCAGGTCCACGTCGGGCAGCACGGAGGCGTAGGTCGCGGTCGCGCCGTCCAGGGTCGGCTTCGGCAGCGGGAACGGGGCGCTGATCGCCATCGAGGTGCCGTCGGCCGTGGTGATCTTCGCCAGCGGGCCGTTGCCGCCACCGGAGAGCACCAGGTCGGAGCCGGTCAGTGCCGGGGTGACGGTGCCGTCGGCGTTGGCGCGCAGGCTCGCGTCGAGGTCCTGCCAGGTGCCGTTGCGCTTGGTCCGGACGTCCTGGGCGTTGGCCTCGGAGGACAGCGTCCGGCCGTCGGGGTTGGCGAAGACCTCGGTCGTCTCGTTGGTCATCGAGTCGATCCGGACCTGCTTGCCGGTCTCCTTCGCCCGCTGGAGCGCCGAGCGGATCGCCTTGGTCTGCTCGCTCTCGGCCTGCGGCTGCGCGCCGTCCGCGCTCGCGGTGGACGCCGGCGCGGGCGTCGGGTCGGCGGCCCAGGCCGCCGGGGAGGAGAGCGCGGTGAGCACGAGCGCCGTGGCCGCGGCCACCGTCGCGCGGCCGAGCACGCCCCTCCGGTCGGTCCCGACACACCCTGGGCGGCGTCTCGGTGAGGTCGTATCGGACATGGCGCGCGCGGTCTCCCTCCGAGCTGCCCGCCCCCGATGAGCAGGCATTCGAACGGGAACAATGCAGCCTCCATGAAGAGGGGGTCAAGCCCTGGAAACGAGATGCCCGATATTGCCCCGAATATTCGTCAATGAATGCTTCGCGGCTCCTTCTTCAACAGATTTACCGACCCAGCCATACGCTACTGACCTGCATGAACAGTGAATTCGCAGACAGATCAAGAGACTTACGGAAATCCGGCGGAAGCAGCCGTTCGAGACGCTCCGTCAGCTTTTGACGACCAGTCAGATGAGGTAGCGCCCGGGAGTATTGGCCGAACTGACCAGGCATCAGAAAGCGGTCGGCACATATGCGCCGACCGCCTGACTTGTCCCGCTACAGCGGGACTGCTCACTCCTGGAGCGCTTCACCCCCACCTGTCCCCGCCTCGACCCTCTCGCCCCCTTCGCCCCGGTACGCCGCCGTCACGACGCCCAGCAGTCCCGGGAAGCGCTGCTCCAGGTCGGCCGCGCGCAGCGTGGTCAGCCGGCGGTTGCCCTCCTCGCGGTGGCGGATCAGGCCGGCCTGGCGGAGCACCTTGAAGTGGTGGCTGAGGGTGGAGGGCGCGACGTCCACCGGGAAGGTGCCGCAGGCGCGCTCGGGTTCGGCGCCGAGGGTGAGCACGATGGTCATCCGGGTGGGGCCGGAGAACGCGTGCAGGACGTCCAGCAGATCGAGGTCGGCGGTGTCGGGGTACTGCGGCGCCTCGCGGCGGCGGCTGGCTCGGGGCACGGGGGGCTCTTCCTGGGATGTTCGACATTCATCGAAGATGCGTGGTACTAATTTCGACGTTCGTAGAACATCGTAGCTTCCGACGCTCCAGGGGGACCACCGTGCGCGCACTCGTGATGACCGAAGCCGGCGGCGCCGAGCACAGCCGCGTCCTCGACGTCGAACCGCCGCGGCCCGGCCCGGGGCAGGTCGCGATCGACGTCGCGTACGCCGGGCTGAACTTCGTCGACGTGATGGCCCGCCGCGGCGACGGCTACGCCGCCACCTGGCCGTACCGCCCGGGCAAGGAGGTGGCGGGCACCGTGCGCGCCCTCGGCGCGGGCGTCACCGGCCTCGCCGTCGGCACGCAGGTGGTGGCCGCCGTCGCGGGCGGCGGCCTGGCCGAGACGGCCGTCGCGGACGCCGCGCTGACCGTCCCGGTGCCGGACGGCGTCCCGCTGGCGGCGGCCGCCGCCGCGCCGCTGGGCCTGGCGACCGCGCTGCTGCTGCTCACCGACGCGGGGCGGTTCACCGCGGGCGAGAGCGTGCTGGTGCACTCGGCGAGCGGCGGCGTCGGCACCGCGGTGGCCCGGCTGCTGCCGCTGCTGGGCGGCGGGCGCCTACTCGGCACGGTGGGGCGGCCCGAGAAGGCCGAGGCCGCCCGGCGGCAGGGCTACCACGCGGTGCACGCCCGCGGCGGGGACGTCCGGGAGCAGCTGAGGGCGGCGAACGGCGGGCGCGGCGTCGACCTCGTCCTCGACCCGCTCGGCACCGCCGCGCTCGACCTCGACCTCGACCTGCTGGCGCCGGGCGGCCGGATCGTCCTGTTCGGCAACGCGGGCGGCGGCACCCCGGACCCGCTGCCGCCGCTGCCCCGGCTGCTCGCCGCCAACGCCACCCTCACCGGCTTCAGCCACGGCGGCCTGCTCGCCCAGGCCCCCGCGCGGGTCGCCGACGCGGTCCGCCGCGTCCTCGACCTGCTGGCCGCCGGCTCGCTGGACGCCCCGGTGACCGTGCTGCCCGGCCTCGCCGACGTCCCCGCCGCCCACGACCTGCTGGCGGCCGGGCGCGGCGAGGGCAAGTACGTGGTGGCGCTGGCGGGCCGGCCCGCGTAGGCCCGCCAGGCCACCCCGGCTCAGGCGTCGTAGGCGCGCCGGGCGGCGTGCACCTCCTCGATGTGGGTCTCCGCCCAGTCCTTGACGGCGGCGACGACCGGGAGCAGCGAGCGGCCCAGCGGGGTGAGCGCGTAGTCGACCCGGACCGGCACCGCCGCGGTGACGGTGCGGGTCAGCAGGCCGTCGCGCTCCAGCGTCCGGAGGGTCTGGGTGAGCATCTTCTGGCTGACCCCGGCCACCGTCCGGTGCAGTTCGCTGTAGCGCTGCGGGCCGTCCGCGAGGGCGTTGAGCAGCAGGCTGACCCACTTGTCGCTGATCCGGTCCAGCAGTTGCCGGGCGGGGCACTCGGCGAGGTAGGCGTCGTAGCGGGCGCGCTCCTGGGTGCGCTGCTGGTCGGCGGTACGGGTCGGCATCGCGGTCACCCTCCGGTGCGGTACGCACCCGAAGGTGCCTGCTTCCCGCCGGAGAGTAGCAACGCCTAGCGTCGCCGTCATGAGAGCCCTGATCGTCCGTTCCTTCGGCGGCCCCGAGGTGCTGGAGCTCGCCGACCTGCCGCTGCCCGTCCCCGGACCCGGCCAGGTGCGGGTACGGGTGACCGCCGCCGCCGTCAACCCCGTCGACCTGCAGACCAGGTCCGGCGCGCTGGCCGCCGCCGGGCTGCTGCCCGCGCTCCCGGTGACCGGCCTCGGCTGGGACGTGTCGGGCACCGTCGACGCGCTCGGCCCCGGCGTCACCGGCTTCCGGCGCGGCCAGCCCGTTCTCGGCCTGTCCGACCGGCTGACCCTCCCGCTGAAGGCGCAGGCCGAGCAGGTGGTGCTGGACGCGGACGCGGTCGCCCCGCTGCCCGACGGCCTGGACCCGGTCGCGGCGGCGGGGCTGCCGCTCGGCGCGCTGACCGCCGCCCAGGCGCTGGACCTGGCGGCGCTCCGCCCGGGTGCGACGCTGCTGGTCACCGGCGCGGCCGGGGCGGTGGGCGGTTTCGCCGTCCAGTTGGCGGTCCGGGCGGGGCTGCGGGTGGTCGCGGCGGCGGGCGACGGTGACGGGGCGCTGGTGCGGGAGCTGGGCGCCGAGGTCTTCGTGCCGCGGTCGGCGGAGCTGGCCGCGGCCGTCCGCGAGGCGGTTCCCGGCGGGGTGGACGGCGCGGTGGACGCCGCCTCGCTCGGCCCGCTCGCGCTGGACGCGGTGCGCGGCGGCGGCAGCCTGGTCGCCGTCCTCGGCGGCGGGCCGCCCCCGCTGCGCGGCACCCGGGTGGCCCGGGTCTGGATCCGCGCCGACGGCCCCCGGCTGGCCGCGCTGGCCGCCGCCGGCCTCACCCCCCGGGTGGCCGGCACGCTCCCGCTCGACGCCGCCGCCGAGGCGCACCGCCGCCTGGCGTCGGGCGGCCTGCGCGGCCGGCTCCTGCTGCTGCCATGAGCCCGCCGAAGCACGGGGGGCCGCCGAAGCACGGGGGGCCCGCCGCGCGGCCACCGCGGCGCTCAGGTAGCGGCGCTCAGGTCGCGGCGATCACCGACACCAGCGCGAGCAGTCCGGCGAGGGTCGGGGCGATGATCCACCAGCACCAGGTGGTCTGCAGGTCGCCGCTCGCCGAAGCCTTGCCGGCGTTGCGTTCGGCCTGGTCCTGGAGGGTGCTGACGACGGCGTCGGACCAGGCGCGGTTGGGGTCGAGCTGGTCGGCGCGGGGGGTGCGGGGGGTGCGGGTGCCGCGCCGGAGGACGGGGTCGCCCTCGGCGGTGGCGCGGTTGGCGCGGCGGGTGGCCTTCTTGCGCTGGCGGATCGAGACCGGGATCGCCCAGACCTGGAACTTGCGTCCGTCGGCGAAGAGTTCGACCGAGTACCCGGCCTTGAGGGTCTCGACCTTGCCCCAGGGCGCGACGATGGTGCGCAGCGGGTTGCGGACGACGAGCCGCTGGTCGTTGGCGCGCACCACGGGCCGCAGGGTGTAGGCGATCACCGGGAAGACGAAGACGGGCGCGGCGGCGAGGGCGACCCACGGGGTGGCTCCGGTGCCGGACACGACGGCGTCGATGATCAGCCAGGCGGCGACCGCGAGCATCATGGCGCCCGCGACGACGCTGGGGACGGAGCGGTAGACGCGGTCGGCGTACACGGGCTCGTCGGCGGCGACACCCTGGTGGGGTGTCCGGTCGGATTCGGTCATGTCGTCGATTCTGCCCCAGCGCCCGGCCGTCCCGGGCGCTGACTCGAACACGGGACGGTCACGAAGTGGCCGTCCCGTCCGCACCGTACGAGGTGGTCAGGGGGTGCGCCGCCGCAGGGTCGCGGCGCCGAGGGCGAGTGCGGCGAGCGCGCTGGCGGCGACCACGGCGAGGTCGGCCAGGACGCGTCCGCCGACGCCGGTCTCGGTGGTGATCCGGCCCATCGCGTCGACGGCGTAGGAGAGCGGCAGGACGTCGGAGGCCCAGTGCAGCACGGGCGCCATCCGTTCCCGGGGGACGAACAGGCCGCAGAGCAGCAGTTGCGGCAGCAGCACGGCGGGCAGGAACTGGACGGCCTGGAACTCGGTGGCGGCGAACGCGGAGACCAGCAGGCCGAGCGCCATGCCGAGCAGCCCGTCGGCGACGGCGACGGCGAACAGCGCCCAGGCCGGCCCGGCGACGTGCAGACCGAGCGGGCCGGTGGTGAGGGCGGCGGCGAGCGCGGCCTGGACGAGGGCGACGGCGCCGAACGCGAGCGCGTAGCCGAGCAGCAGGTCGAGCCTGCCGAGCGGCATGGTGAGCAGGCGTTCCAGGGTGCCGCTGGTGCGTTCGCGGAGCATCGCGACCGAGGTGACCAGGAACATCACCAGCAGCGGGAAGACGCCGAGCAGTTCGGGGCCGATCCGGTCGAAGGTGCCGGGCTGCCCGTCGTACATGTACCTGAGCAGGACGAGCAGCAGGCACGGCACGAGCAGCAGCATGGCCACCGTGCGCGGGTCGTGCCGCAGCTGGGTCAGGACCCGGCGGGCGGTGGCGAGGGTGCGGCGGGCGGCGGCGTTCACGGGGCGTCCTCCGGTGCGACGGTGCCCGCGGCCCCCGGGGGAGCGTCCGGGGCGGTCCGGACGAGGGTGAGGAAGGCGGTCTCGACGTCGGCGGCGCCGGTCGCGGCGAGCAGCGCGGCGGGGGTGTCGTGGGCGAGCAGCCGGCCGTCGCGCATCAGCAGCAGCCGGTCGCAGCGGGTGGCCTCGTCCATGACGTGGCTGGAGACCAGCAGGGTGGTGCCGGCGGCGGCGAGTTCGCGGAACAGCCGCCAGAGCTCCTGGCGCAGGACGGGGTCGAGGCCGACGGTGGGTTCGTCCAGGACGAGGAGTTCGGGGTGGCCGAGCAGGGCGGCGGCGAGTGAGACCCGGGCGCGCTGGCCGCCGGAGAGCCGGGCGACCGGGGTGCGCCGGTGGGCGTCGAGCCCGACCTGGGCGGTGACCCGGGCGGGGTCGCCGGGCGGGGCGCCGAGGATCGCCGCGAAGTGGTCGAGGTTCTCGGCGACGGTGAGGTCGCCGTAGACGGACGGGGCCTGGGTGACGTAGCCGACCCGGTTCCGGAGTCCGGGCGCGCCGGCCGGGAGGCCGAGCACGGTGACGGTGCCGGCGGTGGTGCGCTGCACGCCGACGACGCTGCGCAGCAGGGTGGTCTTCCCGCAGCCGCTCGGTCCGAGCAGGCCGGTCACGCTGCCGCGTTCGACCTCCAGGTCCAGCCCGGGCAGCACGGTGCTGCCGCCGCGCCGCACCACCAGTGCGTCGATGCTGATCGCGGGGCCGCCGGCCGGCCCCGCCAAGGAATTCATCATGCGATGAGTTTCCTGCCGCCCCCGACCGCCCGTCAAGGGTCCGGCCGGGCCGCACCGCTTGACAGCCCGCCGATGACCGGTGCGGCCCCAACACCCCGGTTGGGTACGATTGGCGGCGGCCGGACGGCAGGCGCAGCGCCCCGTTCCGCGCCTTCGACACCCACCCGCGGGCGCGTCGGCGTGCCCGCCGGAGAAGCAGGGAGCATCCCAGGATGACTCGGCAGTTGATCACCAGCGCGCTTCCCTACATCAACGGGATCAAGCACCTGGGCAACATGGTCGGGTCGATGCTCCCGGCGGACGTCTACGCCCGGTACCTGCGCCAGCGCGGCCACGAGGTGCTGTACATCTGCGCGACCGACGAGCACGGCACGCCCGCCGAGCTGGCCGCCCAGGAGGCCGGGCTGCCGGTGGCGGAGTTCTGCGCCCGGGCGCACGACCAGCAGAAGGCGATCTACGACGGCTTCCGGCTGTCCTTCGACCACTTCGGCCGCTCCTCCTCGCCGCAGAACCGCGAGATCACCCAGGAGATCGCCCGCGAGCTGCAGGCCAACGGCTTCATCGAGGAGCGGGCGATCCGCCAGGTCTACTCGGTGGCCGACGGCCGCTTCCTGCCGGACCGCTACATCGTCGGCACCTGCCCGTTCTGCGGCTACGACAAGGCGCGCGGCGACCAGTGCGAGAACTGCACCCGGGTCCTCGACCCGACCGACCTGCTGGAGCCGCGCTCCGCGATCAGCGGCAGCGCGGAGCTGGAGGTCCGCGAGACCAAGCACCTCTTCCTGCTCCAGTCGAAGCTGACCGACGAGGTCGAGGCGTGGATCGCCGCGCACGGCGACGACTGGCCCGTGCTGGCCTCCTCGATCGCCCGCAAGTGGCTGACCGAGGGCCTCCAGGACCGCGCGATCACCCGCGACCTGGAGTGGGGCGTCCCGGTGCCGGCCGACACCTGGCCGGAGCTGGCCGCCGAGGGCAAGGTGTTCTACGTCTGGTTCGACGCCCCGATCGAGTACATCGGCGCGACCAGGGAGTGGGCGGACGCGACCGGCGGCGACTGGCGCTCGTGGTGGTACGAGGCGGACGACACCGTCCGGTACACCGAGTTCATGGCGAAGGACAACGTCCCGTTCCACACGGTGATGTTCCCGGCGACGCTGCTCGGCTCGCGGCAGCCGTGGAAGAAGGTCGACTACGTCAAGGCGTTCAACTGGCTGACGTACTACGGCGGGAAGTTCTCCACCAGCCAGAAGCTCGGCATCTTCACCGACGTCGCGCTCGAACTGCTACCGGCCGACTACTGGCGCTACTACCTGATGGCGAACGCCCCGGAGTCCGACGACTCCAGCTTCACCTGGGACCTGTTCGCGGCGACCGTCAACAAGGACCTCGCCGACACCCTCGGCAACTTCGTCAACCGGGTGCTGTCCTTCAGCCGCAAGCGCTTCGGCGACGAGGTCCCGGCCGGCGCGCCGAACGGCGACGCCGAGACCGCCCTCGGCGAGCAGATCGCCGAGCTCCTCGCCGAGTACGAGGCCCAGCTGGACGCGCTCAACTTCCGCAAGGCCGCGCAGGCGCTGCGCGCCCTGTGGTCGGCGGGCAACTCCTACCTCGACGTCACCGCGCCGTGGACCGAGATCAAGACCGACCCGGAGGCCGCGGCCCGCACCCTGCGCACCGCGATCAACCTGATCCACCTCTACGCGGTGCTCTCCGAGCCGTTCATCCCGACCGCGGCCCGCACCATCCGCGACTCCTTCGCGCTCGCCGACGACACCCGCACCTGGGTGTCCGCCGACGAGGCCCGCGCCCTGGCGCTCGTCCCGGCCGGCACCGGCTTCACCGTCCCGCCGGTGCTGTTCGCCAAGATCACCGACGAGGACCTGGCCGCCTGGACCGAGCGCTTCGGCGGCGAACGGGCCTGACCCCCGGTCGGTCCGCTCAGTCCGTCAGGCACCCCTGGAGGGTCCGTCCCAGCAACGGGACCAGCACCTCCGGGGGTGCCGACGCGAGCGGCTCCACCCCGATCACGTACCGGGCCATCGCCAGCCCGACGACCTGCGACATCGCCAGCTCCACCCGCAACTCCGGCTGCGCGACCTCCAGTCGCGCCGCCACCCGGCCCACCAGTTCGGCCACCATGAAGCCGCGCATCGCCCCCGCGACCTCCTCGCTGGTCGCCGCCGTCCGCACCAGGGCCAGCAACCGCTCCCGGACCTCCGGCTGCTCCCACAGCCCCACCACGAACCCCGCGACCCGCTCCCCGATCGTCGCCGGGTCCCCCGCGAACACGTTCTCCGCCACCGCCCGCGGATCCAGCGGGAACTCCAGCGCCGCCATGAACAGCCGGTCCTTCGTGCCGAAGTAGTGGTGCAGCAGCGCCGCGTCCACCCCCGCCCCCCGGGCGATCGCCCGCATGCTCGCCCTCTCGTACCCCCGCGCCGCGAACTCCGCCCGCGCCGCCGCCAGCACCGCCCCCCGGGTGTCCCCGCCCCCGGGCCGCCGCCCCCGCGCCTTCGCTCCGCTCATCCCCACATTGTCGCCGAGCCGCCGGACCCCGCCCCCAACGAAAACCGCGGGCGGTTCGTGTTACCGGGCGGAGAACGACGAAGGAGGGGACGGAGTGGCGGACTGGGCGAACCTGCTCACCGAGCTGGTCTCGGCACGCGGCAGGGAGTTGAACCGGTACGGCTTCCTGCTGACCGGCGACCGCGCGGAGGCGGCCGACCTGGTGCAGGAGGCGCTGGTACGGGTCTTCGCCCGACCGCACCTGTCCTGGGACCTCGGGCGACTGGAGGGGTACGTCCGCCGGACGATGCTCAACCGCTTCCTCGACCAGCACCGGCGGCGGCAGCGCTTCGCCCTGCTGCTGCCGAAGGTGCCGGGGCCCCGGGCGGACGGCGACCACGCCGACCACGGCGAGCTGGTCGCCGACCGGCTGCGGCTGCTCACCGCGTTGGACGTGCTCTCGCCGACCCAACGGGCCTGCGTGGTGCTGCGGTACTACGAGGACCTGCCGGTCGCGGCGGTGGCCGACCGGCTGGGCTGCCGCGAGGGCACCGTGAAGCGACACCTCAGCGACGCGCTGACGCGCCTGGGCACGGCGCTGGGGACCGACCGACAGGCGCTCCAGGAAGGCGATGCCGCATGAATCCCGAGGAGCTCCACGCACGACTGCCGGAGGCCGCCGACCTGGCCGACCCTCCCGAGCTGGACACCGGGCTGCTGGTGCGCCGGGTCCGCCGCGGTCGCCGCCACCGGCGGGCGCTGACCGGCGGCGCGGCCCTGGCGCTGTCGGCCGCGGCCGTCCTGGGCACGGTCCGGTGGACCGGCACCGAGGACCCGGCCCGGCCCGCGGCCTCCGCCCCCGTCGGATCGCTGCAGGGCCCGTACGCCTGCGGTGACCGGCTGCCCCTGGAGGCGGGCAGTGCGACCTTCAGCGGGATCACCTTCTCGGTGTCCTCGGTCCGCAAGACCGACAGCGGCTCCGCCCCGGTGCTGGAGGCCCGGTTCACCGCGGATCGGGGGCTCAATATGAACGGCCAGGGTCCCGAGAGCCTGGAGGTGCTGTACCTGCGGGACGGCGTGGTGGTGGGCGGAGGCCCGCTGCTGCGGCAGCCCGGCGACCACGGCGAGCACGGCGAGCACGGCGAGCAGCTCGGCACCGGGAGCGACCACCAGTACTCGCTGGTCCCGGACGTGCCGCTGACCGTGCCGCTGGGCACCCGCGACGCGCTCTGCCCGTCGGTGCGCTGGTCACAGGTGTGGGCGGAGCCGGCCCGGTACGAGGCGGTGGTGGTGCTGGGCCGGGTGTGGGACTCCATGGCCCAGGACCCCGAGCAGAGGTCGGCGGTCATGGTGGCGCGCGCGCCGTTCCCCGGGTAGCCGGGCGGGGCGGCGGGCCCACCGGGCAGGACGCCGGGCAGGACGCCGGGGTGCGGGCGGGGTGCGGGCGGGGTGCGGGCGGATTTCGGTCAGGCTTCGGTCGGGATTCGAAACCGCCCCGCCCTACCGGCTTCCTACGCGCGTAGATATGCTGCTCTGGTGACTATGTCCACTCTTGCAGCCAACGCCCCCGGCGCCGCGGGCGGCGGCCTCTCGGACGTCGCGGCGTCCGAGGCCACCCTGCGCCGCTTCCTGCACGGCCTGCCCGGGGTCGATCAGGTCGGCCTGGAGTCGCGGGCCGCGACCCTCGGCACCCGGTCGATCAAGACGACCGCCAAGGCCCTCGCCATCGACCTCGCCATCTCGATGATCGACCTGACCACGCTGGAGGGCGCGGACACGGTCGGCAAGGTCCGCTCGCTGTGCGCGAAGGGCCTGGGCCCGGACCCGTCCGACCGGACCGCCCCGCGGGTCGCGGCGATCTGCGTGTACCCGGACATGGTCGCCACCGCGAAGGAGGCGCTGCGCGGCAGCGCGGTCCAGGTCGCCTCGGTGGCCACCGCCTTCCCGTCCGGCCGGGCCGGCCTGCCGGTCAAGCTGGCGGACACCGCGGAGGCGGTCGCGGCGGGCGCCGACGAGATCGACATGGTGATCGACCGGGGCGCCTTCCTCTCCGGCCGCTACCTGGAGGTCTTCGAGGAGATCCGGGCCGTCAAGGCGGCCTGCGCGCGTCCGGACGGGACGGCCGCCCACCTCAAGGTGATCTTCGAGACCGGCGAGCTGCAGACGTACGACAACGTCCGCCGGGCGTCCTGGCTGGCGATGATCGCCGGCGCGGACTTCATCAAGACCTCCACCGGCAAGGTCGCGGTGAACGCGACCCCGCCGGTGACGCTGCTGATGCTGGAGGCGGTGCGGGACTTCCGCGCGGCGACCGGCACCCAGGTCGGCGTGAAGCCGGCCGGCGGCATCCGCACCACCAAGGACGCGATGAAGTACCTGGTGATGGTGAACGAGACGCTGGGCGACGACTGGCTCAGCCCGCACTGGTTCCGGTTCGGCGCCTCCAGCCTGCTGAACGACCTGCTGATGCAGCGCCAGAAGCTGAGCACCGGACGGTACTCCGGTCCCGACTACGTGACGGTGGACTGAGGACGATGGCCAAGACCAAGAAGACCGAGACCGAGCAGCCCCTCCGCAAGGGCGGCCTGTTCGCGTACGCCCCGGCGCCCGAGTCCCCCGCCGCCGCGGGCGAGATCGCCACGAGCTACGGCCACTTCGTCGGCGGCGAGTTCGTCGACTCGTCCGGCTCGGAGGCGCTGAAGACCGTCAACCCGGCGACCGGGCAGGTGCTCGCCGAGTTCGCCCAGGGCACCGAGGAGGACGTCGACCGCGCGGTGAAGGCCGCCCGCGCGGCGTTCGCCGACTGGTCGGCGCTGCCGGGCTCCGAGCGCGCCAAGTACCTGTTCCGGATCGCCCGGATCGTCCAGGAGCGCAGCCGCGAGCTGGCCGTGCTGGAGTCGATCGACAACGGCAAGCCGATCCGGGAGACCCGCGACGTCGACCTGCCGCTGGTCGCCGCGCACTTCTTCTACTACGCGGGCTGGGCCGACAAGCTGGACTTCGCCGGGTTCGGGCCGAACCCGCGCCCGCTGGGCGTGGCCGCGCAGGTCATCCCGTGGAACTTCCCGCTGCTGATGCTGGCCTGGAAGGTCGCCCCGGCGCTGGCCACCGGCAACACGGTGGTGCTGAAGCCCGCCGAGACGACGCCGCTGACCGCGCTGCGCTTCGCCGAGATCTGCCGCCAGGCGGGCCTGCCGACGGGCGTGCTGAACATCGTCACCGGCGACGGCCGCACCGGCGCCGCGCTGACCGCGCACCCGGACGTGAACAAGGTCGCGTTCACCGGCTCCACCCCGGTCGGCCGGGCGATCGCCCGGCAGCTGGCCGGCAGCCGCAAGAAGCTGAGCCTGGAGCTGGGCGGCAAGGCCGCCAACATCGTGTTCGACGACGCGCCGCTGGACCAGGCGGTCGAGGGCATCGTCGACGGCATCTTCTTCAACCAGGGCCACGTCTGCTGCGCGGGCAGCCGCCTGCTGGTGCAGGAGTCGGTCCAGGACGAGCTGCTGGACGCGCTCAAGCGCCGGATGGGCACCCTGCGGGTCGGCGACCCGCTGGACAAGAACACCGACATCGGCGCGATCAACTCGGCCGCCCAGCTGGCCCGGATCACCGAGCTGGCGGAGGCCGGCGAGCGGGAGGGCGCCGAGCGCTGGGCCCCGGAGTGCGAACTCCCGGGCGCCGGCTACTGGTTCCGCCCGACCCTGTTCACCGGCGTCTCGCAGGCGCACCGGATCGCCCGCGAGGAGGTCTTCGGCCCGGTGCTGTCGGTGCTGACCTTCCGCACCCCCGCCGAGGCGGTGGAGAAGGCCAACAACACCCCGTACGGCCTGTCCGCGGGCATCTGGACGGAGAAGGGCTCGCGCATCCTGTGGATGGCGAACCGGCTCCGGGCGGGCGTGGTGTGGGCGAACACCTTCAACAAGTTCGACCCGACCTCGCCGTTCGGCGGGTACAAGGAGTCCGGTTACGGCCGCGAGGGCGGCCGCCACGGTCTGGAGCCCTACCTGAATGTCGAGGCCCTCGATGTCTGAGACCGCAGCGCGAATCGCGATCTTCAAGACCTACAAGCTGTACGTCGGCGGGAAGTTCCCGCGCTCGGAGAGCGGGCGGGTGTACGAGGTGACCGACACGAAGGGCCAGTGGCTGGCGAACGCCCCGCTGGGCACCCGCAAGGACGCCCGGGACGCCGTGCTGGCGGCCCGCGCGGCGGTCAAGGGCTGGGCGGGCACCACCGCGTACAACCGCGGCCAGGTGCTGTACCGGGTCGCCGAGATGCTGGAGGGCCGCCGGGAGCAGTTCGCGGCCGAGGTCGCGGCGGCCGAGGGCGTGGGCGCGAAGAAGGCGGCGGCGCTGGTGGACGCGGCGATCGACCGCTGGGTCTGGTACGCGGGCTGGACCGACAAGGTCGCGCAGGTCGCGGGCGGTGCCAACCCGGTGGCCGGGCCGTTCTTCAACCTGTCCGTCCCGGAGCCGACCGGCGTGGTCGGCGTCCTGGCGCCGCGGGCCGGCCACGGCTTCTCGCTGCTGGGCCTGGTGTCGGTGGTCGCCCCGGCGATCGCGACCGGCAACACCGTGGTGGTCGCGGCCGCCGAGCAGGCCCCGCTGCCCGCCCTCGCGCTGGGCGAGGTGCTGGCCACCTCGGACGTGCCGGGCGGCGTGGTGAACCTGCTCTCCGGCCGCACCGCGGACCTCGCCCCGACCCTGGCCTCGCACCAGGACGTCAACGCGCTGGACCTGGCCGGGGCGATCGACCCCGAGGGGCCCGGCGCGGCGGCGGCCCTGGAAGCCGCCGCGGCCGATACATTGAAGCGGGTGGTCCGACCGGCCGCCGACCCGTCCGCGGTGGACTGGACGGCCGCGCCCGGCACCGGACGGCTCCTCTCCTTCCTGGAGACCAAGACGGTCTGGCACCCGATGGGCACCTAGCCCGCCCGCCCGACCCCACAGACCGGCCGTCCTCAGTGCCCTACCCCCCCCCGGGGCCCGGGCGGCCGCGACGGGCCCGCACTTCTCCCCCCCCTGGTGCGGGCCCGTCCCCATGTCCGCCGGTCACGCGCCCCCGCACGCTCCCTCACTCCCGGTGAACGGGTCGACCGGCGGGTTCCGGGCCGCCCCTCCCATGCCTCAGACTGGTTCCCCGTGAGTGACACCCCGCTGAACCGCCGCCCGATATCCCGCGTCATCCTGCTGTCGGGCCCCTCGGGGTCGGGGAAGTCCTCGCTGGCCGAGCACAGCGGGCTCCCGGTGCTCCAGCTCGACGACTTCTACAAGGACGGCGACGACCCGACGCTGCCGCAGCTGCCCGACGGGGGCGGCCCGGACTGGGACTCGCCGCTCTCCTGGCACGCGGAGCAGGCGCTGGCGGCGATCCGGGCGCTGGCCTTCGAGGGCTGGGCCGAGGTGCCGGTGTACTCGATCCCGGACAACGGGCGCTCGGGCAGTCGGCTGCTGCTGCTGGACGGCGCCGCGGGCTTCGTCGCGGAGGGGATCTTCGCCGCCGAGCTGGTCCGCCGCTGCCAGGCGGAGGGCCTGCTGGGGGACGCGCTGTGCCTGCGCAACAAGCCGTCCACGACGGCCTGGCGGCGCTTCCGGCGGGACGTCCGGGAGGGCCGCAAGTCGGTGCCGTACCTGGTCCGCCGGGGGGTGCGGCTGATGCGGGCCGAACGCGGCATCGTCGCCCGCCAGGTCGAGCTGGGCTCGTACGCCTGCTCCGGCGTGGAGGCGGGGCGGCGGATCGCCGCGGTGGCCCGCCAACTGCCCGCCGAGCTGGTCTGACCGCTCACTCCGGGGGCGCGGGCAGGCTGCGGCGCACCGCCCACGGCAGGACGAACCACAGGCCGGTGAAGGCCAGCGCGACGGCCCCGGTGAGCGGCAGCGCCACCGCGGCGCCCAGCACCACGGTCAGCACCAGCAGCACCGCGCCGGACAGCGCGGCGGCCAGCAGCACCAGGCCGATCTGGGCGATCCGGGCCGAGACCCGGAGGATCCGCGGCCGCTCGGGGTGGTGCAGCAGCGCCCGGTGCAGCGCGACCGGGGTGGCCAGCACGGCGGCGGCGAGCACCGTGAGCAGGAGCACCGCGACGTACAGGTCCTGTTCGCCGGCGCCGAGTCCGGCGAACCCCGGGGTGAAGGCGACGCCGAGCAGGAAGGCGAAGACGATCTGCACGCCGGTCTGCAGCACCCGCAGTTCCTGCAGCATCTCGACCAGCCGCCGGTTGGCGCGGGCCTGCGGGCTCTCCGCGGGGTCGGGGCCGTCGGCGGGGTCGGCCGCGGGGTCGGGGCCGGAGGCGGGTGGCTGGTCCATCCGGCCATTGTCACGGCGGCGGGCCCGGCCCGGCCGCACGACGGGCACGACCGGCGCGACGGGCCCGGCCGCACGACCGGCGCGACGGGCCCGGCCGCACGACGAACGGGCGGGACCCCGGTGCCTTTCCCCCGCACCGGGGTCCCGCCCGTCTTCGTCACGGGTGCGGGACTTCCCCCCGCGGCCGCCTCCCCCGAGCCGGCCGCCGTGTCCCGCGCCCTTCCCCCCGTTTCCCCGTCCCCCGACGGGAGCCTGTTGCCCGCCGGTCAGGCGACCAGCTCGCCGAAGGCGTGCACGGTGTCGCCGGAGCGGTTGAGCTGCTCGTCCTCGCGCATCCGGCGCAGCGCGCGCCAGATGGAGCTCTTCACGGTGCCGACGCTGATGCCGAGGATGTCGGCGATCTCCGGGTCGGTGCGGCCCTCGTAGTAGCGCAGCACGAGCATGGTGCGCTGGTTCTCGGGCAGCTTGGCGAGCGCCTGCCAGAGCACGGCGCGCAGTTCGGTGCCGCCCATCGCGTCGGTGTCGCCGGCCTGCTCGGGGAGTTCCTCGGTCGGGTACTCGTTGACCTTGCGGCGGCGCCAGGCGGAGATGTGCAGGTTGGTCATGGTGCGGCGGAGGTACCCGCCGACGGCGGCCTTGTCGGTGATCCGGCCCCAGGCGCGGTAGGTGGAGAAGAGGGCGCTCTGCAGCAGGTCCTCGGCCTCGTAGCGGTCGCCGGTGAGGTGGTAGGCGGTGGCGTACAGGGAGGCGCGGCGCTCGCGCACGTACGCGGTGAACTCGGCGATGTCGCGCGCCTCGTCCGTCGCGGCGGCCGGGTGCTCCCCCTGTGCGCCTCCCTGTTCGGCCTGCTCCCCCCGGAACGTCTGCGGGGCGACCCGCAGCGTCCGTCCCGCGGCCTGGTTCCCCGACCGGCCGTGGGTGGTGTCCCCGCTCCTGGTCCCCACGACCGGGCGGCGGGTTCCGGCGTTGTGCGCGCACCCCCGTACGAGCACGTTGCCGGCGTTCTCCTCCTCGTACCTGGCCCGGCTGGTGCCGAGGACGGCGGAACGCGGCCCGGCGTTTCGGGTCGTCAGCGTTGCGGTCATCGGGCACCCCCATGGTCGGTACGAGCGGTTCGTCGCCGCCGGGGTCCCGGGTGGTGGCCCGTCTCCCTCGCGGCGACAGGGAAAATCCTGCCGTCCGCGCGTCATGGCGGTGTCCGTCGACTGTCACAGGGCTGTCACAGGACCGGCCGCCGCGGGGCATTCGGGTGCTCCTCGGTTGCGGACGCCGGACCGGTGCCCTCCGGTTCCCGCTCCCCCGGAGGTCACCCGGGTGGGTGCTTCCGGTGGCCGGGTGGGACACAATGACCCCCGTGTCTTTCCTGCTTCTGATCGAGGACGACGACGCCATTCGCACCGGCCTCGAACTCGCCCTCACCCGCCAGGGTCACCGGGTGGCCGCCGCCGCGTCCGGCGAGGACGGTCTGCGCCTGTTCAAGGAGCAGCGCCCGGACCTGATCGTGCTGGACGTGATGCTGCCCGGCATCGACGGCTTCGAGGTCTGCCGGCGGATCCGCCGCACCGACCAGTTGCCGATCATCCTGCTGACCGCCCGCTCCGACGACATCGACGTGGTGGTCGG
This sequence comes from Kitasatospora setae KM-6054, assembly GCF_000269985.1. Classification (NCBI taxonomy): domain Bacteria; kingdom Bacillati; phylum Actinomycetota; class Actinomycetes; order Kitasatosporales; family Streptomycetaceae; genus Kitasatospora; species Kitasatospora setae. The sequence continues at coordinate 3,400,434 of NC_016109.1, forward strand.
CCTGGAGTCCGGCGCCGACGACTACGTGGTGAAACCGGTCCAGCCGCGCGTGCTGGACGCCCGGATCCGCGCGGTGCTGCGCCGCGGCGAACGGGAGAACTCGGACTCCTCCGCGTACGGCGGCCTGGTGATCGACCGCTCGGCGATGACCGTCACCAAGGACGGCCAGGACCTGCAGCTGACCCCGACCGAGCTGCGGCTGCTGCTGGAGCTCAGCCGCCGCCCGGGGCAGGCGCTCTCCCGGCAGCAGCTGCTGCGGCTGGTCTGGGAGCACGACTACCTGGGCGACTCCCGGCTGGTGGACGCCTGCGTGCAGCGGCTGCGGGCGAAGGTCGAGGACGTGCCGTCCGCGCCGACGCTGATCCGCACCGTCCGGGGTGTCGGCTACCGTCTCGACCCGCCCGTCTGAACCGCCCCTCCCCGACTGTGAGTCCTTCTTGACCGACCATCAGAGTGCGCCGCGCCGGACCCGTTCGGCGTCCTGGCGGCGGCTCAGTTCGCTGCGGGTCCGGCTGATCGCGGTGTTCGCCGCGGTGGCCCTGGTCACCGCCGTCTCCGCGTCCGGCATCGCCTACTGGCTGAACCGCGACGCGGTGCTCAAGCGCGCCCAGAACTCGGCGCTGAACGACTTCCGGGACTCGCTGACCCGGAACGTCACGGTGCTGCCGCTGAAGCCGAACTGCCAGGACCTGCACGCGCTGGCCGCCCAGGTGGCCAGCTCCGGGCTGGCCTACGACGTGGTGGTGGTCGACGACTCGGTGCCGGGCTGCACCGCGTCCTCCGACCCGATCGCGTTCGGCCAGCGCCAGATACCGGCGGCGCTGGCCGCCGCGGTGAACAAGCCGCGCGAGACCGGGCCCGGCAACCCGTACGAGTACCACCTGTACTGGCAGCGGGTGAACCTGGCCGGGCCGTACGTGGTCGGCGGGACGCGGATCGTGCCGGGCGGGCCGACCGCCTACATGTTCAAGTCGCTGCAGAACGAGCGGGCCGACCTGAACACCCTCGGCTGGTCGCTGGCGATCGCCACCCTGCTCGCCCTGGTCGGCTCGGCGCTGCTCGCCCAGGCCGCCTCGGCGACCGTGCTGCGGCCGGTGCGCCGGCTCGGGGACGCCGCCCGGCGGCTCGGCGAGGGCAAGCTGGACACCCGGCTCGACGTCGAGGGCAACGACGAACTCGCCGACCTGGCACGGACGTTCAACCGCACCGCGGAGTCGCTCTCGGACCAGGTCGCCGAACTGAGCGCGCGCGAGGCGCAGTCCCGCCGGTTCGTCGCCGACATGTCGCACGAGCTGCGCACCCCGCTGACCGCGATGACCGCCGTCACCGACATCCTGGAGGACGAGGCCGACGCGCTCGACCCGATGATCGAGCCGGCCGTGCGGATCGTGGTCTCCGAGACCCGGCGGCTGTCCGACCTGGTGGAGAACCTGATGGAGGTGACCCGGTTCGACGCGGGCACCGCCAAGCTGGTCGCCGACGAGGTCGACATGGCCGACCTGATCATGTCCTGCATCGACGGCCGGGCCTGGTACGACGCGGTCGACCTGGACGCCCCGCGCGGCATCCTGGCCGTCGTCGACCCGCGCCGCCTCGACGTGGTCTTCGCCAACCTGATCGGCAACGCGCTCAAGCACGGCGGCTCCCCGGTCCGGGTGCGGGTCCGCCAGGACGACGAGGCGCACACCGTGGTCGTCTCGGTCTCCGACGGCGGCCCCGGCATCCCGGAGGACGTCCTCCCGCACGTCTTCGACCGCTTCTACAAGGCCGACAAGGGCCGGGCCCGGTCCGAGGGCAGCGGCCTTGGCCTGTCCATCGCCGAGGCCAACGCCCGGATCCACGGCGGCGACATCACCGCCGCGAACAACCCGGACGGGGTCGGCGCGGTCTTCACCCTCACCCTGCCGCTCACCCAGCCGCCCGCCCCCGAGCCGGAGGACGCCCGATGACCGCCCGCCGCACCCTCGCCCTGCTGGCCGGCGCGCTGCTCGCCCCCGCCCTGCTGACCGGCTGCGGCATCCGCGCCACCGAGGTCCCCGTCGACGCGGGCGCCCCGGCCAGCCGCACCGCCTGCCCGAACGAGCTCCAGGTGCCGATGGCCCCCGAGCCCACCGACCCGCCCACCCCGCAGGCCGCCCCGACCCCCACCAGGTCGGCGGCCACCGGCAAGCCGGCCGCCGCCGCGTCCGGCTCCGCCGCGTCGGCGTCCGCGTCCCCGACCCCGGCCGTCACGGCGACCGGCGGCGCCTTCGTCGCCCCGTCGCCCAGCCACTGCCCCTGAGAAACCCGCGCCCCGGGAACCGCTCCCGGCGGGGGCCGCGTCCTCCGGGGTGTGCACACCACCGCACCCACCACACCCGTCGACCCCGGGAGCGCCGACCGGCCGCGCCGCGGGCGGGCGGTGCCGTACCGGTTCCGGGTCGCGGCCCGGGTGCTGCTGGGCGTGCTGGTGCTGGTGCTGGGCTGGCTGAGCCTGCGACCGGCGGCGGCGGCCTGGACCGCCCCGCCGAACCTCGACCCGCTCTCCTCGGTGCGCGAGGCGTTCGCGCTCGACGCCCGGGCCGCCGTCCACCGGCTCGCCTCCGGGATGCTGCCGCTCGCCCCGCTCGGGGTGCTGCTGCCGCTGGCGGTGGGTTCGCCGGCCCGGGCCTGGCTGCCGTCCTTCCTGCGGGCGACCGGCGCGGCCGCCCTGCTGGGCACCGCGCTGGAGATCCTGGAGGGCGTGGCGCCGGGCCACGTGCTGGACGTGGACGACGTGCTGCTCGGCACGGCGGGCGCGGCGCTGGCCCACCTGCTGCTGGTGCCGCCGCTGCGCGCCCTGGAGCGGCGCCGGGCGGCCGCGGCCGCCGGGCCGGCCGCCGGGCCCGCGGTGACGCCGGATCAGGTGACACCGGATCCGGTGACGCCGTTCGAGGACGCGGACGACCGGGGCCGGACCCGCCCGCGCCCCGTCCCGTCCGCCGCGCTGTCGGTGCTCGGCTCGACGGCCGCACCGCGCGGCTGAGCGCCCGTACCCTCCGTGCCCCGCCGCTCACCCCGGTCCGGTGCGATCCGGTCCGGTCGCGGACGCGCCACCGCCCGCCCGGAGACGCTTCCGGACGGGCGGTGGCGGGGGCGGCGCGGCCGGGTCAGTGGCCGAGCAGCGTCTTCAGGTCGATGGCGCCCGCCGGGGCGGCGGCCTGCACCGGCTTGTCGAAGTCGGAGAACTTCATGGTGCCGTTCTCCTTGCTCTCCAGCGAGAGCAGGTAGGGCTCGCCCTGGTTGGCGATGGCGGCGTCGGTGCTGGTGCCGTCGGAGCTCATGTTGATGATCACCGCGTCGAGGCCGGCGACCTTCTTGCTGCCCTTCAGGGTGCCCTTGTCGTCCGGGGCGCCCTCGTCGGTCAGGCCGACGTGCTTCTGGATCTGCAGGCCCAGGTCGCAGTAGGCGGCGTACTCGGCGACCTCGGCGCTGTCGCCGGCGGCGATCCACTTGCCGCCGGCCGCGGTGACGGCGGCGCCGCCCGCCGGGACCAGGACCTTGAGGAACTCGGTGTCCGGCTTGACCCACACCTTGCCGCCGGTGCGCAGCAGGTCGGCCTTGCCCTTGCCCTTGGCCGTGACGGTGCCGGCGCAGTTGCCCGAGCCGTCGGCGGCCAGGACGGCGCTCAGGTCGCCGTCCGCGGAGGAGACGGTGAAGTCCACCTTGACGCTCTTCAGCTTGGCGCCGGCGGCCTGCGACTTCTTGAGGATCTCCGGCACGGTCAGCTTCTCCAGCCCGCCGGGCGCGCCCGCGGCGGCGGGGGCGGGGGCGGCGGCGGCGCCACCGGAAGCGGCGGCCGAGGCGGGGGCGGAGGCGGCGGGAGCGGAGTCGCCCTTCTTGCCGCTGTCGGAGCCGCAGGCCGTCAGGCCGGTGACACCGAGAACGGAGAGCACGGTGACGGCCAGCAGCCGGTTCGCACGCATCAGAATCTGTCCTTGTTCTTATGAATCTCTTATGAGATCGATGGCGCGAGTCTCCCAGCCGCCGCTGACGCCTCCGGCGGCACCTCCGACTTCCTTACCGCTCTTTTACGTTTCCTTGACCGATGCCCCGCCGGCGACCCGCCAACCTCGGGGTGCCCCCGGAGCCGACCCTGATCCCGGCATCCCCCTGGACGGGTAGCCGCCCGGGGCCGGGATCGCCATCACGGCGGACGCGAAAGCCCAGGTCACGGCGGCAGGATGGAACCATCACCCCGGACGGACGGACCGCCCGGGACGCACTCCTCGGAGGAGACGATGAGCAGCCTCGCCCGCCCCCGCCACCACCGCGTCATCGCCGGCGTCTGCGCCGGCATCGCCCGGCGCTTCGGGCTCACCCCGTGGACGGTCCGGGTGATCTTCCTGGTGTCCTGCCTGCTGCCCGGCCCGCAGTTCCTGATCTACCTCGCGCTGTGGCTGCTGCTCCCCCAGGAGCCGTGAGCCCCGCCCGGACCACCCGCGCCGGACCGCACCCCGCCCACGCCACCCCGGCCGACGCCGCCTCCCCCCGGACGGGCTGGAACCGGGCAGCGCGCCGAGCACCCTGGAAGGCGTCGCCGCCGACCCGGACGGGATGGACGCCGCCGAGCGCCGGGAGTTCGCCCGGGCGCTGGAGCGGATCGGCGCGGACGAGCCGCCCGAGGTCAGGCAGTGGCCGCGCGCTGCCCGACCGGCCGGGCCTCCACGGCCGAGGCCGGACACGGCGGAGGGCCGCCCCGCGGATCGCGGGACGGCCCTGCGTCGTACGGCGGCCGGTCGGCCGTCAGCCGCCCAGGCCCGGGAGGCTGGGCAGGCCGGGGGCGCCGCCGCCGGTCGGGGAGAGGCTGCTCAGGGTGCCGACCACGCCGCCGACCGGGGTCTTGGAGAGGCCCTGGCCGCCGGGAACGGAGTCCAGGCCGCCGACCCGGTTGGCCGCGGCGGGCGCCGGGGCGCCCTGCGGGCCGTCCACGCCGCCCGGGCCGACCTGCTCGGCGACCGGCGGGGCCTGCTCCCCGGCCGGGGCCGGGGCGGGGGCGGCGGCCGGGGCGCCGGCGGTCGGGTTGAGCGTGCCGGTCACGGTGCCGAGCTGGTCGCCGCCGGGGAGCTTGCTCACCGCGCCGGTGGCCGCGCCGGTCACCCCGGGGTTGGTGAGCGCGCTGGTCGGCAGTCCGAGGCCGCCGGGGGCGACCGGCGCCGCGGCGGCCGAGCCGGCGGCGACGGCGGCGAAGGCGACGCCGAGCGCGGCGGTGCCGGCGGCCTTGAGAGTGGCCTGCTTCATGTGTGCGTCCTCAGTCCTGGTCGGGCCGGTGCGCCGGCGGACGCCCAGGGGGTTGGGGGACGTCGCCGTCACACCGAGTCAGCAGTGACCGGCCCACCGTAGTGAGCCGCCCCCGGGCCGTTCAAAATCCGGCCACTCCGGAGAGTGATAAGTCCGACCATCGCCCCGGACGCCGCACCGCTCATCCGATCAGCCCTCGGCCCGGCCCGCCCGTTCAGCCGCGCGGGCCGAACAGCCACTCCGCCTTCAGCTCGGCGTACCCGGGCTTGATCACGTCGCTGATCATCGCCAGCCGCTCGTCGAACGGCAGGAACGCCGACTTCATCGCGTTGACGGTGAACCACTCCAGGTCCGCCAGGGTGTACCCGAAGGCGTCCACCAGGTGCGCGAACTCGCGGCTCATCGAGGTGCCGCTCATCAGCCGGTTGTCGGTGTTGACGGTGACCCGGAACTTCAGCCGGGCCAGCAGCCCGATCGGGTGCTCGGCGTACGAGGCGGCCGCGCCGGTCTGCAGGTTGGAGGTGGGGCACATCTCCAGCGGGACCCGCTTGTCCCGGACGTAGGCGGCCAGCCGGCCGAGCCCCACCGCGCCGTCCTCGCCGACCGTGATGTCGTCCACGATCCGCACGCCGTGGCCGAGCCGGTCCGCGCCGCAGCACTGCAGCGCCTCCCAGATCGACGGCAGGCCGAACGCCTCGCCCGCGTGGATGGTGAAGTGGTTGTTCTCGCCCTTGAGGTAGTCGAACGCGGCCTGGTGCCGGGTCGGCGGGTGGCCCGCCTCGGCGCCGGCGATGTCGAAGCCGACCACGCCGCGGTCGCGGTGGCGGTTGGCCAGTTCGGCGATCTCCTGCGAGCGGGCGGCGTGCCGCATCGCGGTCAGCAGCGTCCCGACCCGGATCCGGCGGCCGCGCACCCGGGCGTTCGCCTCGCCGAGCCGGAAGCCCTCGTTGACCGCCTCGACCACCTCGTCCAGGCTCAGCCCGGCCTCCAGGTGCTGCTCCGGCGCGTACCGCACCTCGGCGTACACCACCCCGTCGGCGGCCAGGTCCTCGGCGCAGTCCGCCGCGACCCGCACGAGCGCGGCCCGGGTCTGCATCACCGCGCAGGTGTGCGCGAAGGTCTCCAGGTACCGCTCCAGCGAGCCGGAGTCGGCGGCCGCCCGGAACCACTCCCCGAGCTCCTTCGGGTCGGCGGTCGGCAGCCCCGCGTAGCCGCAGTCGGCGGCCAGTTCGACGACCGTCTCCGGCCGCAGCCCGCCGTCCAGGTGGTCGTGCAGCAGCACCTTCGGCGCGCGGGCGATCTGCTCGGACGTGGGGACGCGCGGGCCCGTGGCACCCGCGAAGGCGGCGATCTGCTTCTCCATTGCCGGAGCATATACCTACGCGCGTAGAACGCCTACCGCCACGCCGCCTCCCTCCCGCTCTCCCCGCGCAGCGGACCCCGCCCCCGAAGGCTGCCTAGTCGTGCGCCAGGATGCTCCCCCGCCGCGAGAGCACGAAGTCGCGGAAGGCCGCCGCCGGCGGCGTGAGCGGCCGGTTCGCGAGCCAGGCCAGGCCGATCGCGCGGCGGGTGCGGGGGGCGGTGACCTCCAGTTCGACGACGCCGGGGCGGGGGACCAGCGCCGGCGGGAGGAGGGAGACGCCGAGGCCGGCGGCGACCAGGCCGCGCAGGGTCTCGACCTCCTCGCCCTCGAAGGCGATCCGCGGGGTGAACCCGGCCTCGGCGCAGAAGCCCTCCATGATGTGGCGCAGCCCGTACCCCTCCTCGACGGTCACCCAGCTGTCCTCGGCGACCTCGGCGAGCCGGATCCGGCGGCGGCCCGCGAGGCGGTGCTCGGCGGGGACGGTGAGGTAGAGCCGCTGCTCGTCGAGCGGGCGCGAGACGAGGTCGGGCGCGTCGGGGATCGGGGAGACCAGGCAGAGGTCGAGCTCGCCGGCCCGCAGGCGCTCCAGCATCGCGGAGACGTGGTCCTGGACGAGCTGGAACCGCACCCGGGGGTGTCCGGTCCGGAAACCGCGCAGCAGCGCGGGCACCGCGTCGGTGCCCATGGTGTGCAGGAAGCCGAAGGCGACCCGGCCGGCCGCCGGGTCGGCCTCGGCCCGGGCGGCCTCGACGCCGCGCTCGACCTCGGCCAGAGCGCGTTCGACGGCGTCCAGCAGGATCCGGCCGGCCCGGGTGAGCCGGACGGCGCGGCCCTGGCGGGCGAGCAGGTCGACGCCGAGCTCGGCCTCCAGCCGGGCGACGGCGCGCGAGAGGGTGGGCTGCGGCCTGCCGAGCAGCTGGGCGGCCTGGGTGACGTGCTCCAGCCGGGCGACGGCCGCGAACTCGGCCAACTGCGGTGCGAGCACCGTCACATCGGCGTCCGGGCCGAGTTCGGCGAGGCGGACGGGCCCGGAGCTGCTCTCATGCGTCACGGCATGAATGATCCCGCATTGATGCATTGGACGCATCAGCCGCCCCGGTCCTAGCGTCGACGCCATGCAGCCCGCCAGTACCGAGGCGTCCGCGCCCGCCCCCGTCCGCACTCCCGCCGACCTGCGCCTGCGCCCGGGCAGCCGGGACTTCCGCCGCGCCAACCTCGCCCTGTTCGCGGCCGGAGTGGCCACCTTCGTCCTGCTGTACTCGACCCAGGGCCTGCTGCCGCTGCTCTCCGCCGACCTCGGCCTGACGCCCGGCCAGGCCAGCTGGACGGCGTCCGCCGCCACCCTCGGGCTCGCGCTCGCGCTGCTCCCGGCCAGCGCCCTGTCCGACCGCTACGGGCGCACCGCGGTGATGACCGCGTCCACCCTCGCCGCCGCGCTGCTCGCGCTGGTCCTGCCGTTCGCCCCGGACCTCACCACCCTGGTGGTGCTGCGCGCCGTGCAGGGCGCGGCGCTCGCGGGGCTGCCCGCGACCGCGATGGCCTACCTCGCCGAGGAGGTGCACCCGGCGGCGCTGGCCTCCGCGATGGGCCTGTACGTGGCCGGGAACTCGATCGGCGGGATGGGCGGCCGGCTGGTCTCGGGCTGGGCCGGCGCCGCGTGGGGCTGGCGCTGGGGCCTCGCGGTCTCGGCCGGCCTGGCGCTGCTCGCCGCCCTGGCCTTCCGCGCCCTCGTCCCGCGCGCCCGGCACTTCCGCCGGGCGCCGGTCGACGCGCGGGCGCTGGCCGCGACCGTCTCGGGGCACCTGCGCGACCCGCTGCTGCTGCGGCTGTACGCGCTCGGGATGCTCTTCATGGCCGTCTTCGGCGCCGTCTACACCACCGTCGGCTACCGGCTCACGGCCGCGCCCTTCCACCTCCCGCAGTCGATCGCCGCGTCGGTCTTCGTGGTCTACCTGGTCGGCACCGCCTCCTCCGCCTCGGCGGGCCGGCTGACCGCCCGCTGGGGCCGCCGCGGCACCCTCTACCTGGCGATCTCCACCACCGCGGCCGGCCTGCTGCTCTCCCTCGCGGACTCGCTGGCCTGCACGGTCCTCGGCCTGGTCCTGATCACCGCCGGCTTCTTCGCCGGCCACGCCACCGCCTCCTCCTCGGTCGGCCGCACCGCCACCACCGGCCGCGCCCAGGCCTCCGCCCTCTACCTGATCGCCTACTACCTGGGCAACAGCCTCGGCGGCACCCTGGGCGCCGACGCCTACCACTCCACCGGCTGGCCGGGCACCGCCACCGTCGCCCTCACCGCGGTGGCCGGCGCGGCCGGCGTCACCCTCTACGCCACCCACCGCGCGCGAGGCGTCACTACACTTCAGACATGAGCCTCGACCCCGCCGTGTTCGCCAAGCTCCGTGAGATCGCCGACCAGCTGCCGCAGACTCCGGGGATAGGGAAGATCGAGATCGCGAACGGCACGGTCGTGATGACGATGTCGCCGGTGAAGCGACACGAACTCGCGGTGATCCGCATCGCTCAGCAGCTCAACGGGCAGCTTCCGCAGACCCACCCCGGCTACATCGCCCACGGTGGCGCCGACTTGGTCGACCCCGTCCACGGGTGCCTCCGCAACCCCGACCTCATGGTCTTCCCGGAGGCGGCGCTGGACGACGAGGCTCCGGCGTTCCTGCCCCACGAGATTCTGCTCGTCGTCGAGATCGTCTCGAAATCCAACTCCGAGACCGATTATCACGCCAAGGTCGCCGACTACGCCGCCATGGGCATCCCGCTCTACCTCCTGGTCGACCCCCGCCTGGGCACCGGCGTCATCCACTCCGAACCGAACTACACCCGCCGCACCGACTTCGCCTTCGGCGACGTGATCACCGTCGGCCCCTGGACCCTCGACACCGGCGTCCTGCGCACCTACGGCGGTTAAGCCGCCGAGGGCTCGAAGCGGACGGTGGCGGCCCGGCCGGACGCCAGGTGGATGTCGAGCTGGGACTCCAGCGCGGTGGCCAGCCGGTGCAGCAGCGGAAGCGTGGGAACGGTGTCCCCGTCCTCGATGGCCTCGATCCGGGCCTCCGTGAGGTTCGCCCGCCCGGCCAGTTCGCCCGTCGAGAGCCCGAGCACGGTCCGGCGGTCGTACACCGCCTGCCCGAGCGCCATCGCGTACCGGATCTCCAGCCGCAGCGCGGTCACCTCGGCGTCCTCCTGCTCGGCCTCACCGAGCAGGGCCCGGGTGCGGGCGGTCTTCCACTGGGAGTGGTTCATCGGATGTCGCCCTTCGTGATCGCGCGGCTGAACTCCTCGTGCGCCGGCGGATGCTCCGCCTGGCAGGTCTTCTGCGCCCCCAACACCCGAGTGACTTCTGCGGTCTCCCGCATCCTGGTCTTGGAGAACACCGTCCACAGGACGATCCGCCGCTCCGGCGCGAGCCAGTAGGTGATTCTCGTGGCCTCCCCCGCCAGGCCGAACCGCAGCTCCCGCAGCGGGCCGCCGAGGTGTCGGGAGTAGGGCTCGCCGAGTGTCGTCGGACGCTCGGCCAGGAGGTCGACGGCTTCCTCCGCCTTGGCGTACAGCCTGGTCGGCAGCGCTGAGAGCCAGCCCCTGATCTCGGGCTCGATCTCGACGAGGTACCGGTTCCCGTGCCTGCGGCGCAGCGTAGTACCGCCGCGCCGCAGGCACGGAGTCGTACGGCTATCCGATCCGGTCCAGCACGATCGGCGCCGGGGTGAACGCCGTGCCGGCCGGGGCGACGGTGACGGCGCCGGTGAGGGCCTCCAGGGCGTAGGGGAGGCGTTCGGGGGTGTCGGTGTGCAGGGTGAGCAGGGGCTGGCCGGCGGTGACGTGGTCGCCGGGCTTGGCGTGGAGTTCGACGCCGGCGCCGGCCTGGACGGGGTCCTCCTTGCGGGCGCGGCCGGCGCCGAGGCGCCAGGCGGTGACGCCGACGGCGTAGGCGTCGAGGGCGGTGAGGACGCCGGTGGCGGGGGCGGGGACGACGTGCCGTTCGCGGGCGACCGGGAGGGGGGCGTCGGGGTCGCCGCCCTGGGCGGTGATCATGCGGCGCCAGTGGTCCATGGCGGAGCCGTCGCGGAGCGCGTCGGCGGGGTCCTTGCCGCGGACGCCGGCGGCGGTGAGCATTTCGCGGGCGAGGGCGAGGGTGAGTTCGACGACGTCGGCGGGGCCGCCGCCGGCCAGTACCTCGACGGATTCGCGGACTTCGAGCGCGTTGCCGGCGGTGAGTCCGAGCGGGGTGGACATGTCGGTGAGCAGGGCGACCGTGGCGACACCGGCGGAGCGGCCCAACCCGACCATGGTGCGGGCGAGTTCGCGGGCGTCGTCGAGGTTCTTCATGAAGGCGCCGGAGCCGACCTTGACGTCGAGGACGAGGGCGCCGGTGCCTTCGGCGATCTTCTTGGACATGATCGAGGAGGCGATCAGCGGGATCGCCTCGACGGTGCCGGTGACGTCCCGGAGGGCGTAGAGCTTCTTGTCGGCGGGGGCGAGCCCGTCGCCGGCGGCGCAGATGACGGCGCCGCAGCCGCGCAGCACGTCGAGCATCTCCTCGTTGGAGAGCAGGGCCCGCCAGCCGGGGATGGACTCCAGCTTGTCGAGGGTGCCGCCGGTGTGGCCGAGGCCGCGGCCGGAGAGCTGCGGGACGGCGGCGCCGCAGGCGGCGACCAGCGGGGCGAGCGGGAGGGTGATCTTGTCGCCGACGCCGCCGGTGGAGTGCTTGTCGGCGGTGGGGACGCCGAGCGCGGTGAAGTCCATCCGTTCGCCGGAGCGGATCATCGCGTCGGTCCAGCGGCTGATCTCCCGGGGGGTCATGCCGTTGAGCAGGATCGCCATCGCGAGGGCGGACATCTGCTCGTCGGCGACCTCGCCGCGGGTGTAGGCGTCGATGACCCAGTCGATCTGGGGGTCGGTCAGTTCGCCCCGGTCGCGCTTGGCCCGGATGACGGAGATGGCGTCCATGCAGGTGCTCCAGAAGGTCCGGAAGGGGGGTGGAATGCGCAGAGTGCCGCGGGATGTCCTCCCGCGACACTCTACGCGCGTCACACAAGAAAGGGCTACAACCGCTCCGGCCCGAACGCGTCCGGCAGCACCTCGCTCATCGGCCGTACCCCGGAGGGCAGTTCGACCAGCAGCCCGGGCCCGCCGTGCTCGTACAGCAGCTGGCGGCAGCGCCCGCACGGCATCAGCGGCTCGCCGGCGCCGTCCACGCAGGCGAAGGCGACCAGCCGGCCGCCGCCGGAGGCGTGCAGCGCGGAGACCAGCCCGCACTCGGCGCACAGGCCGAGGCCGTACGAGGCGTTCTCCACGTTGCAGCCGACCACCGTGCGGCCGTCCTCGACCAGCGCGGCGGCCCCGACCGGGTACTTGCTGTAGGGGGCGTACGCGTGCCGCATCGCCTCCCGGGCAGCCTCCCGCAGCGCCGCCCAGTCGATGTCGCCGGGCGCGACCGCCGTCACTTGGCCTGCCCCTTGCGGTAGACCTGGCCGTCGGCCTTCGGCATCCGCAGCCGCTGCGAGGCGAGCGCGAGCACCACCAGGGTGATCACGTACGGGGTGGCGACGATCAGCGGGCGCTGCACCTCGTCGGTGCAGGCGTACCAGGTGGCGACGCCGCCCGCGACGACGGTGCTGATCAGGCCGGCGGTGAGCTTGCGGCGGTAGAACTGCCAGACGGCGAGCAGCGCCATCGCGATGGCGACCACCAGCAGCAGCACGTGCACCGAGTCGGCGTCGCGCAGCTGGAGGCTGTCGGTGAAGCCGAACAGGCCCGCGCCGGCGGCCAGGCCGCCCGGCATCCAGTTGCCGAAGATCATCGCGGCCAGGCCGATGAAGCCGCGGCCCTGGGTCTGGCCGTCCCGGTAGAAGTGCGCGGCGACCAGCGAGAGGTAGGCGCCGCCGAGGCCCGCGAAGGCGCCGGAGGAGACCACCGCGAGGTACTTGTACGTGTAGACGTTGACGCCCAGCGACTCGGCGGCGGTCGGGTTCTCGCCGCAGGAGCGCAGCCGCAGGCCGAACACGGTGCGCCAGAGCAGGAAGTAGCTGGCGACCAGGAACGCGGCGGCGATCAGGGTGACCACCGACAGGTCGGTGACCAGGCCGCGGACGACGCCGGCCACGTCGGAGACCAGGAACCAGTGGTGCTTCTCGATGTCGCCGAGCCAGTCGGACAGGCCGGGGACGGTGAAGGTCGGCAGCGAGTCGGCGGGCGGCGACTGGTTGGCGCCGGCGCCGTCGGCCACGTAGTCCTTGTAGTAGATCCGGTTGACGTACGCGCAGATGCCGGGGATCAGCAGGTTGATGCCGACGCCGGAGACGATGTGGTCGACGCCGAAGGTGACGGTGACCAGCGCGTGCAGCAGGCCGCCGAGCGCGCCGCCCGCCATGCCGGCCAGCAGGCCGACCCAGGGGTTGACCAGGAAGCCGCCCCAGGCGCCGCAGAAGGTGCCGGCCACCATCATGCCTTCGAGGCCGATGTTGACGACGCCCGCGCGCTCGGACCACAGGCCGCCGAGGCCGGCCATCGCGATCGGGACGGCGGAGGCCAGCGCGGCGCCGATCTGGCCGGAGGAGGTCAGGCCGTGGTTGCCGGTGGCGGCGCCGACCGCGGCGAACAGCACCAGGGCGAGCGCGATCAGCAGCAGCACCACCGGCCAGGTGAGCTTGGTCCGCTTCGCGGGGGCGGCCGGCGTCTTGGGCTTGCCGGCGACTGCGGTGCTCATGCCGCGACCTCCTTCTGGGCGGCCGCGGCAGCCTGCGCGGCGAGCTCGGCGCCGACCTTCTGCTGCTGGCGCTTGAGGCCGTAGCGGCGCACCAGCTCGTAGGCCACGACGACACAGATGACGATGGTGCCCTGGATCACCGGGATGATCTCGGACGGGTAGTCGCCCCGGGTGGGCAGCTGGGCGCCGGAGGCGTCCAGGAAGGCGAACAGCAGCGCGGAGAACGCGATGCCGATCGGGGTGTTGCGGCCGAGCAGCGCCACCGAGATGCCGATGAAGCCGAGGCCGGTCTGCACGTTCTGCCCGAAGTACGGGGTGTTCTGCATGAGTTCGGGCAGGCCGACCAGGCCGGCCAGCGCGCCGGAGACCACGATCGAGGTGATCACCATGCGCTTGACGTTGACGCCGGAGGCGCCGGCGGCGCTCTCCGAGCGGCCGGTGGCGCGCAGGTCGAAGCCGAACCGGGTGCGGTTCAGGGTGAACTGGAAGACCACGCCGACCAGCACCGCGATCACGATGAAGCCCCACAGGGTGCCGCCCTGGGTCTCGATCGAGAAGAACCGGCTGGACTCGGAGATCTTGCCGGTCTGGATCGAGTTGGTGGTGCCGCTGGTCTTCGGCGCGAAGACGCCGGGCACCAGCAGCACGCCGATCACGGCGGTGGCGATGGCGTTCAGCATGATGGTCGAGATGACCTCGCTGACGCCCCGGTAGACCTTCAGCAGGCCGGCGATCGAGGCCCACAGGCCGCCGACGCACATCGCGACGACCAGCAGCAGCGGGATCTGCAGGAAGGCCGGCAGGTCGACCTGGGTGCCGACGAACGCGGCGAACATCATGGCCAGCTTGTACTGGCCCTCGATGCCGATGTTGAACAGGTTCATCCGGAACCCGAACGCGGCGGCGGCCGCGGCCAGGTAGTACACGGTGGCCTTGTTCAGCACGGCGACCTGGCCGTCGGACGCGGTGCCGTAGCTCCACATGATCGAGAAGGCGTCGAACGGGTCGCGGCCGGAGGCCGCCAGCAGGCCGCCGGCGATGATCAGCGACAGCAGCACCGCCAGCACGGGGGCGGCCAGGGCGAGCCCGATCCGCTCCAGGTCGACGCGCTCGCGCAGCGACCGCTTGGCCGGGGCCGGGGCCGGGGGGTTGGGACTGGTCATGTGGCTACTCCCCCGCCTGCGCGTCGTCGGCGGTGTCGGTGGACGGGGCATCGGACGGCGCGTCGGACGGCGCGCCGCCGGCCGGGGCGACGGTCTCGGCCTCGGTGCCCTCGGCGGCGAGGGCCTGCGCCTCGGCGACGGCCTCCGGGTCGGACTCGATGTGGCCGGTGGCGGCGCCGGTCATGGCGCTGCCCAGGTCCTCGGCGGTGACGGTGGCCGGGTCGGCGTCGGCGACCAGCCGGCCGCGGTAGATCACCCGGATGGTGTCGGACAGGCCGATCAGCTCGTCCAGGTCGGCGGAGATCAGCAGCACCGCGAGGCCCTCGCGCTGGGCGGAGCGGATCTGCTCCCAGATCTGGGCCTGCGCGCCGACGTCCACGCCGCGGGTGGGGTGGGCGGCGATCAGCAGCTTCGGGGAGTGGCTCATCTCCCGGCCGATGATCAGCTTCTGCTGGTTGCCGCCGGACAGCGAGGCCGCGGTGACCTCGATGCCGGGGGTGCGGACGTCGTACTCCTCGACGATCCGCTGGGTGTCGGCGCGGGCGCCGGCCGGGTCGAGCAGCAGGCCCTTGGAGTTGGGCCGCTCGGTGACGTGGCCGAGGATCCGGTTCTCCCACAGCGGGGCTTCCAGCAGCAGGCCGTGCCGGTGCCGGTCCTCCGGGATGTAGCCGATGCCGGCCTCCCGGCGGGCCCGGGTCAGGGTGCCGGTCAGGTCGGCGCCGTCCAGCGTGACGGTGCCGGCGTCCAGCGGGAGCATGCCCATGATGGCCTCGACCAGTTCGGCCTGGCCGTTGCCCTCGACGCCGGCGATGCCGAGGATCTCGCCCTTGCGGATCCGCAGCGACACGTCGTCCAGGACGACCCGCTCGACGCCCTCGGCGTCCGGCTTGGCGATCCGCAGGCCCTCGACCGCGAGCATCTCGGTGTCGGTGACGGTCGACTCGCGGCTCTCCGGGGAGGGCAGTTCGGCGCCGACCATCAGCTCCGCCAGCTGCCGGGCGGTGACCCGGCGCGGGTCGGCGTCGCCGACCGTGGTGCCGCGGCGGATCACGCTGATCGCGTCGGCGACCGAGAGCACCTCGTGCAGCTTGTGCGAGATGAAGATGACGGTGACGCCCTCGGTCTTGAGCTCGCGCAGGTTGTCGAACAGCGCGTCGACCTCCTGCGGGACGAGGACGGCGGTCGGCTCGTCGAGGATCAGGATCCGGGCGCCGCGGTACAGCACCTTGAGGATCTCGACCCGCTGCCGGTCGGCCACGCCCAGGTCCTCGACCAGCGCGTCCGGCTTCACGCCGAGGCCGTACTGGTCGGAGAGCTCGCGGATCCGCGCCTTCGCCCTGGCGCCGATGCCGTACAGGCTCTCGCCGCCCAGGACGATGTTCTCCCAGACGGTGAAGTTGTCGGCCAGCATGAAGTGCTGGTGGACCATGCCGATGCCGCGCGCGATGGCGTCCGCCGGGGTGGAGAACTCCACCTGCTCGCCGTCGACGGCGATGGTGCCCTCGTCCGGCTTCTGCATGCCGTAGAGGATCTTCATCAGGGTGGACTTGCCCGCGCCGTTCTCCCCCATCAGCGCGTGCACGGTGCCCCGCCGCACGGTGATGTCGATGTCGTGGTTGGCCACCACACCGGGGAAGCGCTTGGTGATGCCGCGCAGTTCGACGGCAGGTGTCGCCGTCCCCGCGCTGGGGGTGCCGCCCGTGGGGGCGGTGTCGGAGGGGGTGATGGCGATCTCCTGCTGGTCGTCGGGCGCTTCGTCGCGCTGAGGGCTCAGGGGGAAACCCGGGGGCCGGGCCGCGCGGGCCGGGCGCGGTGCGGCGGTGTGGACCGCGGGGGGTGCGGAGGGTGCGGGGGTGCGGGGGTGCGCAACCGGCAGGGGCCCGGACGGGCGCGCGTGCGGGCGCGTCCGTCCGGGCCCCTGCCGTCGTGCGATCCGGTCCCGGAGCCGCCGCCCGGCGGGGCGGCGGCCGCGGGGGTGCGGAACAGCCTTACGGGGCGGTCGGGATGGTGGTCTGGCCGCTGGTGATCTGCTGGGTGGCGGCGTCGATCTTCGCCTTGATGTCGTCGATGTTGCCGCCGGTGGTGGCCAGCGAGACGCCGCCCGCCTTCAGGTCGAAGTTCTGCACGCCGCCCTGGACGCTGTTGTCCTTCGCCGACTTGATGTAGGTGAAGACGGCCTTGTCCACGTTCTTCACCATCGAGGTGAGGATGCGGGCCTTGTACTTCTCCAGGGCCGGCTGCTTGGCCTGGTCGGAGTCGACGCCGATGGCCCACTTGTCGCCGGCCTGGTTGGAGGCGACGGCCTCGATCGCGCCGGTGCCGGAGGAGCCGGCCGCCGAGTAGATGACGTCCGCGCCCTTGTCGAGCTGGCCCTGCGCGGCCTGCTTGCCCTTGCCGGGGTCGGCGAAGCCGGTGAAGTCCGGCGGGGTGGTCAGGTAGGTGACCTCGACCTGGATGTTCGAGTCGACGGACTTGGCGCCCGCGGTGTAGCCGGCCTCGAACTTCTTGATCAGCTCGGACTGCACGCCGCCGATGAAGCCGACGTGCTTGCTCTTGGACTTGTTGGCCGCGGCCACGCCCGCCAGGTAGGAGCCCTGCTCCTCGGAGAAGGTCAGCGAGGTGACGTTCTTCGGCTGGTCGGCGGAGGAGGAGTCGATGATCGCGAACTTGACGTTCGGGTTCTCGGCGGCGACCTTGTTGACCGCGTCCTGGTAGACGAAGCCGACCGCGATGATCGGGTTGAAGCCGCTGGTGACCAGCGACTTCAGGCGCTGCTCCTTGTCGCCCTCGGACTCGCCGGACTTGGCCTCGGCCTCGTTGATGGTCGCGCCCAGCTCGCTCTTGGCCTGGTCCAGACCACGCGCGGCGGAGTCGTTGAAGGACTGGTCGCCGCGGCCGCCGATGTCGTAGGCCATGCCGACCTTGAACGACGAGCCGCCGGCGCCGGCCGAGGCGGAGTTGTTGTCGGTGCTCTTTGCGCCGCAGGCGGCGAGCGAAGCCATGCCCAGGGAACCCGAGAGCACGACCGCGGCGAGCTTGAGTGAACGGCGCAAGGGAGTTTCTCCTTCTCACACACCCGATTGGCGTGGTCGAGCGCCACCGTAACGCGCGTAGAACACGGTTGTGTTACGGCCTGCGGAGGCATCCGGGTTGTTATCAAAATGTGGTCGTACGCCCGGGCAAATACGGACATAGCACCACACGGGAGCAACCCCGTGTTCATTACCGGCTGGTATCGGGCCACCACGGTACGCCTCCGCCGGGGCCCCGAGAAGATGCCGCGCCGGACATGCGAAGGGCCCTCCCCGGGGGGAGGGCCCTCGACGGTCGCGCCGGTTCAGATCCGGGCGTGCTCCAGCGCCAGCGCGGCGAACAGCTCGACGCCGACCGCGATCGCCCGCTCGTCCGCGTCGAAGTCGCCCTGGTGCAGGTCGCGCGCGCCCTTCTCGTGCGGGCCGCGGACGCCCAGCCGGGCCAGCGCACCGGGGGCGTGCTCCAGGTACCAGGAGAAGTCCTCGCCGCCGAGGCTCTGCTCGGTGGGTTCGACCACCGGGCCGCGGCCCTCGGCGAACCGGGCGTTCATCGCGGTCTCCAACTGGTCGATCGAGGCGGCCTCGTTGACCACCGGCGGGACGCCCCGGTGGTAGTCGAGGGTCCACTTGGCGCGGTAGGTCTCGGCGAGGTGGGCGACCAGGTCCTCCAGCACCTCGGGCGCCTCCCGCCAGCCGGCCAGGTCGAGGCAGCGGACGGTGCCCTCCAGCTCGGCGTGCAGCGGGATCACGTTCGGCGCGGAGCCGGCCGCGATCCGGCCCCAGACCAGCGAGACGCCCCAGCGCGGGTCCATCAGGCGGGAGAGCCCGGCGGGCAGCTCGGCGGCCAGCTTGGCGACGACGCTGACCAGGTCGGTGGTCAGGTGCGGGCGGGCGGTGTGGCCGCCGGGGCCGTCGACCGCGATCCGGACCTTGTCGCAGGCCGAGGTGATCGCCCCGGTCTTCAGCGCGATCCGGCCGACCGGCACCTTCGGGTCGCAGTGCACGGCGAAGATCCGCCCGACGCCCTCCATCCCGCCGGCCGCGATCACGTCCAGCGCGCCGCCGGGCATCATCTCCTCGGCCGGCTGGAAGATCAGCCGCACCGGCCGGGCCAGCTCCCCCGCCTCCATCGCCTGGGCCAGCACCAGCCCGGTGCCGAGCACCACCGCGGTGTGCACGTCGTGGCCGCAGGCGTGCGCCCGGCCGGGCAGCGTGGAGCGGTACGGGACGTCCTGCTTGGCGTCGTCGACCGGCAGCGCGTCGATGTCGGCGCGGAAGGCGAGCAGCGGGGTGCCGGGCGCGGTGCCGGGCGGCACCAGGTCCACCAGCAGGCCGGTGCCGCCGGGCAGCACCCGGGGTTCGAGGCCGGCCGCGACCAGCCGCTCGCGCAGCAGCCGGGTGGTCCGGAACTCCTGGCGGCCGAGCTCGGGGTGCCGGTGGAGGTCACGCCGCAGTTCGATCAACTCGTCCTGGTACGACGCGACTCGGGCGCGCAGGTCGGCGGCGGGACGGGCGGCGGTGACGGTGGCGGCGGCTGCCGACTGGGGAGCGTTCACCTTGGCAAGCCTATGACTCCGGAAGGATTTTGGCCCGGGTTCCGGAGAACTCGGCACCGGATGGGTGCATAGCGGCCGCTGGGATGGGTAGGACACTTCGTTTCAGCCCGCCCTTCGTTCCGGGGTCCCCGCCCTGTGCAACGACCTGCCCCGGGGATCGGACACGGCGGCCGCCCCGGGCCGGGCCCCGGGCCCGGCGATCAAACGCTTCCCCCCGATCCGGTCATGCCGGGGTAAAGCTTTCGGGCCTGCTCTTGAGCGGCGTACATCAGTCCGAATAGACAGCTTCCGCACAGTCAACTCCGGTGCCGCGGTGGGGGCCTTCCGCCCGCGGCGCGCCTCGTCACGCCCTCACGAGGGGCAGCTGACGCTCCATCGAACCGAGAAGGGGGGACCGACGTGCCCATATCGCGCAACCGGCTCGCCGGCAGCATCGCTCCGGCCACCGTCGCCGCCGCACTGATCCTCACCACCCTGGGCGCGGCCGCTCCGGCCTCCGCCGCCACCCCGGCCGGCGACACCGCCCGGGCCCTGCCCGGCACCCACCCCGCCTGGGCCACCCCGCAGGCCGACGCCGGCGCCACCGACGCGTCCGCCCCGGCCTCCGCCCGGATCTACCTGGCCGGCCGCGACGCCAGCGGGCTGGCCGCGCTCGCCAGGGCGGTCTCCGACCCGAACTCGGCCTCCTACGGCCAGTACCTGGGCGCGGACCAGGTGCGGGCGCGGTTCGGCGCCACCCCCCAGCAGGTCAAGGCCGTCACCGACTGGGTGACCGGCGCGGGCCTGACCGTCTCCGCGAGCACCAGCCACTACGTGCAGGTCTCCGGCTCGACCGGCGCGCTGGCCCGGGCCTTCGGCACCGGCTTCCACGACTACCGCACCGCGGACGGCACCCACCGGGCGCCGACCGCCGACGCCAAGGTCCCGGCGGCCGTGGCCGACGCGGTGCTGGCCGTCTCCGGCCTGGCCGACGCGATCCACAAGAACTCCTCGGACGCCACCTCGGTGCGCGCCGCCGAGCAGCGCGGCGCCGCCGCCTCCCGGCTCGCCGCCCCGGACAAGAAGGCCCCGGCCACCCTGCCGGAGGTGCCGACCTGCTCCGAGGACGGCTACGGCTCCAAGACCGCCAAGGGCGCCCCGGTCGGCTACGAGAAGAACGAGCCCTTCGCCCCCTGCTCGTACGTCCCGTCCCAGCTGCGCAAGGCGTACGGCGTCACCGACGCCAAGGTCAGCGGCAAGGGCGCCCGGGTCGCGGTCATCGACGCGTACGGCCTGTCCACCATGGAGCAGGACGCGAACCACTACGCGGCGCTGCACGGCGACCAGCCGTTCAAGCCGGGCCAGTACACCGAGTACGTCACCCCGGACAAGTGGACCCACCAGGCCGAGTGCGGCGGTCCCGAGGGCTGGGCCGGCGAGGAGGCGCTCGACGTCGAGATGGTGCACGGCCTCGCGCCCGACGCCCAGGTCGTCTACGTCGGCGGCAACTCCTGCTACGACGAGGACCTGTACGACGCGATGGCCAAGGTCGTCGACGAGCACCTGGCCGACGTGGTCTCCAACTCCTGGGGCGAGATCATGCACGGCACCGGCGGGGACATCGACCCCGCCGTGGTCGCCGCCGACAACCAGGTCTTCCAGCTCGGCGCGGTGACCGGCATCGGCTTCACCTTCTCGTCCGGCGACTGCGGCGACAGCTCGCCGGGCGCGGCCGCCACCGGCGTCAACTGCCAGGCCGACACCAACCAGGCGCAGGCCGACTGGCCGTCCGCCTCCCCGTGGGTCACCTCGGTCGGCGGCACCGCGCTGCAGCTCGGCGACAAGGCCGGCAAGTACGGCGGCGAGGTGTCGATGGGCGACCTGCGCTCGGTGCTCTCGGCCGACCGGAAGTCCTGGAGCCCGTTCCCCGGCGCCTTCTACTTCGGCGGCGGCGGCGGTGTCTCCAAGGACTTCGCCCAGCCCTGGTACCAGCAGGGCGTCGTGCCGGACCGGATCTCCAGGACCGCGGCCGACGGCACCCAGTCGGCGACCCCGCTGCGCGCCACCCCGGACATCGCGATGAGCGGTGACCTGGTCGCCGCCACCCTGGTCGGCTTCACCAACGGCGGCACCTACAGCGAGGGCGGCTACGGCGGCACCTCGGTCTCCGCGCCGGAGACCGCCGCGATGTTCGCCGACGCCATCCAGGCCCGCGGCGGCCGCGCCCTCGGCTTCGCCAACCCGGCGCTCTACGACCGGGCCGGCGGCAAGGCGTTCAACGACGTCGACGACGACGCCAACCGCTCCAAGCGCGGCAACGTGGTCGACCTCGGCCTGGTGAACGGCTCGCTCCGGGTCCGCCTCTACAAGATCGGCGCCGACTTCGGCCTCTCCGCCTCGCGCGGCTACGACACGGCCACCGGCCTGGGCTCCCCGGGCAAGGGCTTCTTCAAGTCCTTCGAGCTGAAGAAGTAGCAGCCGGTCGGACGGACGCCGGAGGGCTGCCGGGGGACTCCCCCGGCAGCCCTCCGGCGTTCCCCGCCGCCGCGCCGGGGCTCAGAAGCGGTCGACCGGCACGTACGTCCCCCACACGCCGCGGAGCGCGTCGCTGACCTCGCCGACGGTGGCCCGGGCGGCGAGCGCCTCCTTCATCGGGTAGAGCACGTTGTCGCTGCCCTCCGCGGCCTTGCACAGGGCGCCGAGCGCCCGGTCGACCGCCGAGGAGTCCCGGTCGGCGCGCAGCCGCTTGAGGCGCTCGGCCTGCTGGGCCTCGATCGCCGGGTCGACCCGGAGCGGCTCGTAGGGCTCCTCCGCGTCGAGCTGGAAGCGGTTGACGCCGACCACGGTGCGCTCGCCGGAGTCCTGCTCCTGCTGGATCCGGTAGGCGGTGCGCTCGATCTCGCCCTTCTGGTAGCCCTGTTCGATCGCGGCGACGGCGCCGCCCAGGTCCTCGACCTTGGCCATCAGCTCCAGGATGGACGCCTCCAGCTCGTCGGTCATCGCCTCGACCACGTACGAGCCGGCGAACGGGTCGACGGTGGCGGTGACGTCGGTCTCGTAGGCGAGCACCTGCTGGGTGCGCAGCGCGAGCCGGGCGGACTTCTCGGTGGGGAGCGCGATCGCCTCGTCGAAGGAGTTGGTGTGCAGCGACTGCGTCCCGCCCAGGACGGCGGCGAGCGCCTGCACGGAGACCCGGACCAGGTTGACCTCGGGCTGCTGGGCGGTGAGTTGGACGCCGGCGGTCTGGGTGTGGAAGCGCAGCATCTGCGACTTGGGGTTCTTGGCGCCGAACTGCTCCTTCATCAGGCGGGCCCAGATCCGGCGCGCGGCGCGGAACTTGGCGACCTCCTCGAGCAGCGTGGTGCGGGAGACGAAGAAGAAGGAGAGCCGGGGCGCGAAGTCGTCGACGTCCATGCCGGCGGCGATCGCGGTGCGGACGTACTCGACGCCGTTGGCGAGCGTGAAGGCGATCTCCTGCGCGGGGTTCGCCCCGGCCTCGGCCATGTGGTAGCCGGAGATGGAGATGGTGTTCCAGCGGGGGATCTCGGCCCGGCAGTACTGGAAGATGTCGGCGATCAGCCGCAGCGAGGGCTTGGGCGGGAAGATGTACGTGCCGCGGGCGATGTACTCCTTGAGCACGTCGTTCTGGATGGTGCCGGTCAGCCGGCCGGACGGCACGCCCTGGGCCTCGCCGACCAGCTGGTAGAGCAGCAGCAGCAGCGAGCCGGGCGCGTTGATGGTCATCGAGGTGGAGACCTCGCCGAGCGGGATGCCGCCGAACAGCACGCTCATGTCCTCGACGCTGTCGATCGCGACGCCGACCTTGCCGACCTCGCCGTGCGAGATCGGCGCGTCCGAGTCGTAGCCCATCTGGGTCGGCAGGTCGAAGGCGACCGAGAGGCCCATGGTGCCGTTGGCGATCAGCTGCTTGTAGCGGGCGTTGGACTCGGCGGCGGTGCCGAAGCCCGCGTACTGGCGCATCGTCCAGGGCTTGCCGGTGTACATGGTCGGGTAGACGCCGCGGGTGAACGGGTACTGCCCGGGCGGGCCGAGGCGGGTCCCGGGGTCGAAGCCGGCCAGGGCCTCGGGGCCGTACACCGGCTCGATCGGCAGGCCCGACTCGGTGCGGCGGGGCTCGGCTGCCATGGGGGTCCTCCGCGGTGTGTGTGAACGTTCACTCATGACTGGCGATGGATACGCAATGTAGTCGTGCCCTCCGAACCGCAGACAGATGCCACGGCTGGGACCTTGCTCACAGCAGGGGGCGGCCGCTCCTTGGGATGATCGGTCCACCGATCGGACAGACGAGGAGTGCACGACATGACCGAGCAGAAGGTGGCCGTGGTCACCGGGGCGAGCAGCGGCATCGGGGCGGCGACCGCCCGCCGGCTGGCCGCGGACGGCTTCGAGGTGGTGCTGACCGCCCGCCGCGCCGAGCGGATCGAGGAGCTGGCGAAGGAGATCGGCGGCCGGGCGCACACCCTGGACGTCACCGACCGGGCCGCGGTGGACGCCTTCGCCGCCGGCGTCGGCCGGGTCGACGTGCTGGTGAACAACGCGGGCGGCGCGCTCGGCGCGGAGAGCGTCGAGCACGGCGACCCGGCGGACTGGCGGGCCATGTACGAGGTGAACGTGCTGGGCGTGCTGCACCTGACCCAGGCGCTGCTGCCGGCCCTGCGGGCGGCCGGCGAGGGCACCGTGCTGATCATGTCCTCCACGGCGGCGCTGGCCGCGTACGAGGGCGGCGGCGGGTACGTGGCGGCCAAGCACGCCGTCCACTCGCTGGCCCAGACCCTGCGCCTCGAACTGGTGGCCGAGCCGATCCGGGTGATCGAGATCGCCCCCGGCATGGTGCGGTCGGAGGGCTTCGCGCTGACCCGCTTCCGCGGCGACCAGGCCAAGGCGGACGCGGTCTACGCGGGCGTCGCCGAGCCGCTCACCTCGGAGGACATCGCCGACACCGTCTCCTGGGCGGTGACCAGGCCCGCCCACGTCAACATCGATCTGCTGGTGGTCCGGCCGCGCGCCCAGGCCGCCAACCACAAGGTGCACCGGGTCAGTTGATCCGCTCCGTGTGAACGGAAAGGGCGGCGGGTCACAACTTGATAGCTCGTTCGAGTGAAATCGGCCCGCTGCCTCCCCAATTGATGAGCCCTCAACTACCGTGGAGGCGCTGCCCCGCCGAGCTGTGTCAGCCCGTGCGGCGGCATTTCCGCACCCTCCCTCCTCCCTCGGTCCGCCACCCGTCTCTGGAGCACTCCGCCTTCCGCCCTCACAAGGAGGATCCGCTGGCCAGCGACATCCCGCCGCAGCGTCTAGACGTGCGGACGGAGCCGTCCCTGCTCGGGCTTCACCGTTTCAACGAAGCCGACTCCGGCGCGGTGGAGGAGGCGCTGCTCGCCTGCTGCGGCAGCCACCGCTGGGCCCTCCGCCTCACCGCCCACCGCCCGTACCCCGACATAGAGTCCCTGCTCGCCGCCGCCAGCGAGGCCAGCTACGACCTCCGCCCGGCGGACCTCGCCGAGGCGCTCGCCGACGAGAGCTGGATGCCCCAGCCGCTGCTCGGCATGCGCGCCCCGGGCAGCCAGGCGGCGCACACCGCGCTGCGCGCCGCCCACGCCGCGTACGAGGCCCGCTTCGGGCACGTCTTCGTGGTCTGCCTCGACGGCGTCGACCCGGAGGAGATGCTGGACGCCGTCCTCACCTCGCTCCGGACCCGCCTCGCCAACGACCCGGACGAGGAACGCCTGATCTCCGCCGAGGAGTTGCGCCGCATCGCGCTCAGCCGCCTGGAGCACCTGGTGGCCGTGAAGGGCTGAGGCACGCCGCCGCGGAGGGCCCCCTCGGGGGCCCTCCGTCATTTCCGGCCGATCTTCGCGAGCTGCGCCGCCACCACCGCCCGGTCCGGCTCCGGGGCGGCCCGGCCGGTCGCGTCGAGGGTGGTGAAGACCGCGATGACGTCCCCGGCGCGGGCGACCAGGGCGCGCTGGACGATCGTGGCGCCGCCGGTTTCATTCGTGAGGGTGAAGGCGGTGGCGGCGTCGGCTCCTCCGGGGGTGGGCGTGTCGAGCCGGGTGAGCAGGTGGTGCCCGGCGGTGGAGGCGAAGGCCCGGCAGTGGTCGAGGACCTGGTCGAGGCCGCGCTGGACGGCGGCGGCCCGGCCGGGCCGGAAGGCCAGCACCGCGGTGTAGAGCGAGGCGCCGCCGTCGCCGTCCCGGGCGACGTCGAGGTCGGCCTCGGCCAGCGGCCCGGCCGAGCCCTTGGACGGGGTGAGCGCGTCCAGCACCGGCTGGCAGGCCGGGATGTCGGCGGTCTGCGGCGGGCTGGAGATGTCGTTCTGGCCGGGCTGCATCAGGGTGACCCGCCAGCCGGGCGCGAGGTCGGCCTCGGTGACGGCCAGCGCGCGCACCGCGGCGGCGTCGTACTCGGGCGCGGCGGACGCGCTCGCGGCGCCGGTCGCGGTGGCCGCGCCGTCGGCGGACGGCCCGGCCGGGGCGGCGCAGCCGGCCGCCAGCACGAGCGCGGCGAGGGCGGCGAACGCGCCGGGGACGGCGGGGGCGGTGGGGGCGTTCGGCGCGGCGGGGGTGCGGGCGGGCAGCGGGCGCACGGCGCGGGCCTCTCTGCTGGGCGGCGGGGAGGCGTACCGTAGCGCAGTCGGGTGATGACTCTGCGTCACAACTCCCGTGCGGTTCCCGTTCCGATTAGGCCGTGCGTGCCTGATTGATCACACCAGGGGCCCCCGCGGGCGGTTGCCGACGGCGCGTCGATAGGATGCTCGCGGCCGGTGGACCGTATCCGGCCGGGCTGACCGACACCGAAGCCGGCCGAGCCCCCGAACCGCTTCCGGAGGGTTTTCCGTGCCGGCTGGAACGCTGTACCGCGGCCGGGAAGGCATGTGGAGCTGGGTGGCTCACCGAGTCACCGGCGTCCTGATCTTCTTCTTCCTGTTCGCACATGTCCTTGACACCGCCCTGGTGCGGGTGTCGCCCGAGGCGTACGACTCGGTGATCGCCACGTACAAGATCCCGCTGGTGAACCTGATGGAGTACGGCCTGGTGGCCGCCATCCTGTTCCACGCGCTGAACGGCCTGCGGGTCGTGGCGGTGGACTTCTGGGCCAAGGGCCCGAAGTACCAGAAGCAGATGCTGT
This sequence comes from Kitasatospora setae KM-6054, assembly GCF_000269985.1. NCBI lineage: Bacteria > Bacillati > Actinomycetota > Actinomycetes > Kitasatosporales > Streptomycetaceae > Kitasatospora > Kitasatospora setae. The sequence goes on from NC_016109.1 coordinate 3,426,659, forward strand.
GGACCGTCGTGGGCGTCTGGGTCGTCCTGATGGCCGGCTCCTTCTACCCCGTCCTCGAGCACACCCTTCGCACCTGGTTCGGGGGCTGATCCGCGTGTCCACTGACACCAACGACCTGGTGGTTCCCTCCCTGCAGGCGCACACCGCCAAGGGCCTGGGCACCGGCAACCCGGCCGACGCCTTCGTGGTGGAGCCCGCCCGGGCCCGCACCAGGAAGACCCCGCGCCGCACCCGCACCAACTTCGAGATGCTCGCCTGGCTGTTCATGCGCCTGTCGGGTGTCGTCCTGGTGGTGCTGGTCCTCGGCCACCTGCTGATCAACCTGATGCTGGACGGCGGCGTCTCCAAGGTGAGCTTCGCCTTCGTGGCGGGCCGCTGGGCGTCCCCGTTCTGGCAGTTCTGGGACCTGCTGATGCTGTGGCTGGCGATGCTGCACGGCTCCAACGGCATGCGCACCGTCATCAACGACTACGCGGAGAAGGACGCCACTCGTCTGTGGCTCAAGGGTCTCCTCGGTGTCGCGACCGTCTTCACGGTCGTCCTCGGCACCCTGGTGATCTTCACCTTCGACCCGAACATCTAGACGAGCCACCAGAGGCGACTGACCCCCATGCAGATTCACCAGTACGACACCGTCATCGTCGGCGCCGGCGGCGCGGGCATGCGCGCGGCGATCGAGTCGACGCAGCGCAGCCGCACCGCGGTGCTGACCAAGCTCTACCCGACCCGGTCCCACACCGGCGCGGCGCAGGGCGGCATGTGTGCCGCGCTCGCCAACGTCGAGGAGGACAACTGGGAGTGGCACACCTTCGACACGGTCAAGGGCGGCGACTACCTGGTCGACCAGGACGCCGCCGAGATCATGTGCAAGGAGGCCATCGACGCGGTCCTCGACCTGGAGAAGATGGGTCTCCCCTTCTCCCGCACCGACCAGGGCCGGATCGACCAGCGCCGCTTCGGCGGCCACTCGCGCAACCACGGCGAGGCCCCGGTCCGCCGGTCCTGCTACGCCGCGGACCGCACCGGCCACATGATCCTGCAGACGCTGTTCCAGAACTGCGTCAAGCACGGCGTCGAGTTCTTCAACGAGTTCTACGTCCTCGACCTGCTGATCAACGAGGGCAAGACGGCCGGCGTGGTGGCCTACGAGCTGGCCACCGGCGAGATCCACGTCTTCCAGGCCAAGGCCGTGGTGTTCGCCTCCGGCGGCACCGGCAAGATGTTCAAGGTCACCTCGAACGCGCACACCCTGACCGGTGACGGCCAGGCCGTGGCGCTGCGCCGGGGCCTGCCGCTGGAGGACATGGAGTTCTTCCAGTTCCACCCGACGGGCATCTGGCGGATGGGCATCCTGCTCACCGAGGGCGCCCGCGGCGAGGGCGGCATCCTGCGCAACAAGGACGGCGAGCGCTTCATGGAGCGCTACGCCCCCGTCATGAAGGACCTCGCGTCCCGTGACGTGTGCTCCCGCGCGATCTACTCGGAGATCCGGGCCGGCCGCGGCTGCGGCCCCGACGGCGACCACGTCTACCTGGACCTGACCCACCTGCCGCCGGAGCAGCTGGACGCCAAGCTGCCGGACATCACCGAGTTCGCGCGCACCTACCTCGGCATCGAGCCCTACACGGACCCGATCCCGATCCAGCCCACCGCGCACTACGCGATGGGCGGCATCCCGACCAACGTCGAGGGCGAGGTGCTGCGCAACAACACCGACGTGGTCCCCGGCCTGTACGCCGCGGGCGAGGTCGCGTGCGTGTCGGTGCACGGCGCCAACCGGCTGGGCACCAACTCGCTGCTGGACATCAACGTGTTCGGCCGCCGGGCGGGCATCGCCGCCGCCGCGTACTCCGACAAGCACGACTTCGTGCCGCTGCCGGAGAACCCGGGCGCGCTGGTCGAGGCGCTGGTGGAGGGCCTGCGGAACTCCACCGGCACCGAGTCGGTCGCCAAGATCCGCCAGGAGCTGCAGGAGTCGATGGACACCAACGTGTCCGTCTACCGCACCGGCAAGACCCTGCAGCAGGCGGTCGAGGACGTGGCGGCGCTCAAGGAGCGCTTCAAGAACGTCTCGATCGCGGACAAGGGCTCGCGCTACAACACCGACCTGCTGGAGGCCGTCGAGCTGGGCAACCTGCTCGACCTGGCCGAGGTGCTGGTCGTCTCGGCGCTGGCCCGCGAGGAGTCCCGCGGCGGTCACTACCGCGAGGACTTCCCGACCCGCGACGACGTGAAGTTCATGCAGCACACCATGGCGTACCGCGAGGTGGCCGAGGACGGCTCCACCTCGATCCGCCTCGACTACAAGCCGGTCGTGCAGACCCGCTACCAGCCGATGGAGCGTAAGTACTGATGTCCACTCCGACCGTCGAGACGCACTCGGCCGCGCTGGACGCGGTCGAGGCGGGCAGCACCCAGCTGATCAGCGTCACCTTCCGGATCCGCCGGTTCAACCCGGAGGAGCACCCGGACCCGGTGTGGGTGGACTACCAGCTCCTGATGGACCCGAAGGAGCGCGTCCTGGACGCGCTCAACAAGATCAAGTGGGAGCAGGACGGCACGCTCACGTACCGCCGCTCCTGCGCGCACGGCATCTGCGGTTCGGACGCCATGCGGATCAACGGGCGCAACCGGCTGGCGTGCAAGACCCTGATCAAGGACGTCAACCCGGAGAAGCCGATCACGGTCGAGGCCATCAAGGGCCTCGCGGTCCTCAAGGACCTGATCGTCGACATGGACCCGTTCTTCCAGGCGTACAAGGACGTCATGCCGTTCCTGATCACCAACGGGAACGAGCCGACCCGCGAGCGGCTGCAGTCGCAGTCCGACCGCGAGCGCTTCGACGACACCACCAAGTGCATCCTGTGCGCCGCGTGCACCTCCTCGTGCCCGGTGTTCTGGAACGACGGCCAGTACTTCGGCCCGGCGGCGATCGTCAACGCGCACCGCTTCATCTTCGACTCGCGCGACGAGGGCGGCGAGCAGCGCCTGGAGATCCTCAACGACCGTGAGGGCGTGTGGCGCTGCCGCACCACCTTCAACTGCTCGGAGGCCTGCCCGCGCGGCATCGAGGTCACCAAGGCGATCCAGGAGGTGAAGCGCGCGCTCGTCACGCGTCGCTTCTAGTCCGACCCGTTCGAGGGGCCCGTCCGGAGTTCGCTCCGGGCGGGCCCCTCGGCGTTCGGGGCGGTCGCGGGGCGGTCGCCGGGCGGTTCAGTCGGCCCGGCGGGTGCGGACGGTGGCGAGGGTGAGCAGCAGCGGGCCGGCCAGCAGGGCGGCGGCCATCCGGCGGTAGTCCTGGTCGGCGGCGGAGGCGGTGAGGGCCAGCTGGGTGCCGAGGACGGCCGCGCCGGCCACCGGGACGAGGGCGGCCAGCCGGTGCCGCCAGGCGTACAGCACGGCGGCGGCCAGGCCCAGGTAGGCCCAGAGCGCGCCGCGCCACAGCAGCCAGTCGAGCTGCGGGGCGCGCAGCAGGGTGTGGCTCCAGGTCGCGGCGGCGTGCAGCGGGTGCCACAGGCCGCGGGAGCCGGCCGCCGGGCCGGGCACCCCGGTGGCGGCGTGCGGGCCGTCGCCACCGGCCCACACGCCCCAGGCGATCCGGGCTCGGCAGAGCCGGGCGTCCAGCACGGCGTCCGGGTGGTCGCGGAGCAACTGCCGCCAGGCGGTCGCGAGTTCGCCCTCGGCCCGGTCGGCGGCGGGGGCGTTCCAGCGGTCGGTGAGGGCGGCGGACGCCGAGCAGTCGGCGCCCGCCGCCGCCCAGACCGGCGCCGGGGCGACGGCGTCCAGCGCGGGGTTCGCCGGGGCGGCGGCCGACCGGCCGGCCACCGCGAGGTCCGCCGCCCGCAGCGGGCGCAGGTCGCCCGCGGGCGCGGCCGGGTGGCCGAGCAGGCCGAGGGCGAGCGGCACGGCCAGCGCGAGCGCGGTCGGCAGCGCGAGGCGCAGCCGGGCCCGGGGCAGGAAGGCCAGCAGCACGGCGACGGCCGCCAGCGCGGTCCCGGCCCCCCGGGTGCCGGTCAGCGCGAGGGCGCAGACGGCCGAGAACAGTACGGCGAGATCCAGCCGCTGGGCCGGGCCGCCCTGCCGCAGCGTGCCCTCGGCCCGCCGGGCCAGCAGCCGCAGGCCGGCCCCGGTGAGCAGCAGCGCGGCGAGCGCGACGACCGCGTCGGGAGTGGCCGACACCACCAGGCTCGCGGTCGGCGGCAGCCCGGCCAGCCCGACCGCGACCGGCCCGGCGTGCCGTCCGCGCACCCCGTAGCGGGCCAGCGCGGCGACCAGGTACCCGAGCGCGAAGGCGGCCGCGGCGGTCTGCAGCAGGGTGGCGGGCCCCGGGTGGACGAGCCGCACGGCGGCGGCGTACAGCGGCGCGGACCCGTCCGGGGCGTCCCCGGTGAACGCCGGGTACGCCGCCGCCCACCAGAGCAGCAGCGCCGCCCAGCACCCCGCCGCCACCGCGAACGGCAGCCGCAGCCGCGACTTGGCCCGCCGGTGCCGCCGCTCCCGCTCCTGCCGCCGCGCCCACCCGGGGCGGGCCTCCTCAAGGGTGGTACTGGTGCTCACGGCGAAGCCCTCCCCCACAGTCGGTGCGGGGCAGGCTAGCAGCGGGAATCAGCCACTTGAAGGGGGCCCGCGCGGGCGGCGCCGGAACGGCCGGGCCCGCGGGGCCGCCGCCCGGCCCCGGAACGGCGCGAACCCGCCCCCGGCGGGCCGGCCGGGGGGGTTCGGGCACTGCGGCGGCTCAGGCCAGCGGGCCGCGGTCCTGCGGGGCGGTGGCGCCGTGGTAGGCGATCAGGTGCCGGTCGGCGGTGACGGCGTACAGGTCGGGCCGTCCGTCGCCGTCGAGGTCGCCGGAGCTGCCGAGGACCGGGTAGTCGGCGGCCGGGAAGGTGCCCAGGACGGTGCCGGCGGCCGGGTCGGCGAGGCCGGAGAAGTCGTAGCTCCCGTCGGCGAGCTTCGGGACGGCGTGGGCCCGCAGGACGCCGGTGGACTGCTCGCGGGACCACAGCGCGAGGTCGCCGGCCGCGTCGGGGCCGGGGGCGACCAGGTCGTAGCCGTTCCAGGCGCCGCCGGTGGTGAGGCGGGTGCTGGTGGCGCCGAACCAGGAGGGGTCGTTCTGCAGCCACAGGTCGCCCTGCTCGACGTCCAGCAGGGTGATGCCGTTCGGGACGGCCGGGTCGGTCGGGCCGAAGGCGACCAGCTGCCGCGCGTCGGCGAAGCCGGACGACAGGTCGGACAGGCAGTCCACCGGGTTGAAGGCGGTGTCGACGCAGCCGCTCGGGTGGCTGACCAGCTGCGGCGACTGGACGCCCAGGGGCAGCCGGCCCTGGTTGAGGTACTGGTAGAGGTAGCTGCCGCCGAGGTCGTGGACGTAGACGGTGTCGGCGGGGCTGCCGGCGAGGCTCCAGCCCTTGTGGAGGACCTGGAGGCCCGTCCAGCTGCCGCCGATCGGGGCCCAGATGGCCGGGACGACGGTGGTGGGGGTGGCGGTGGCGGAGGCGCCGCTGATCACCAGCAGGTTGCCGTGGGAGTCGGGCAGCAGGATGTCGGGGACGCCGTCGTTGTCGACGTCGCCGAGGGCCTTCGGCGGGTTGGGGTTCGACCGCGCGTAGAAGGAGTAGTGGACGGTCTGGCTGACCCGGCCCGCGTGGTCGACGGCCTCGACCCGCAGCTCGTGGCTGCCCCAGGAACCGGGCCGGAGGGCGACGCTCGCGGTGCCGTCGGCCCCGGCCGCGGCGACGCCCTGGCGGGGGGCGCAGTCGGCGCCGACGCCGAGCGTCCCGTCGAGGACGTAGCGGAAGCAGGCCACGCCGGAGCCGGTGTCGGTGGCGGAGAAGGCGAACACGCCGGTGTCGGTCGCGTACGCGGTGCCGCCCTGGGCCGGGAAGTCGTCGGAGCGGACGGCGAGTCCGGTGGGCGCGGCGGTGTCGATGCCGAAGCGGCAGGTCTCGGTGGGCGCTCCGGAGCCCGGCCGGTCCTGCGGCCAGACCTGCCAGGTGTAGCCGGCGCCGTCGGGCAGGCCGGTCAGGGCGGTCCGGACGCCGCCGAGCGCGTCGGTGTCGGCGGTGGTGTCGAGGACCTTCGCGCCGGTGCCGTCCCAGACCTTGAAGCGGGCGGCGGGCGCGGTGGTGCGCGCGGACAGCTCGGGGCCGGGGTGGCCGGCGCCGACCCAGCCGGGCGTGCCGGTGGCGGTGCAGCCGTCGGTGGGGCCGCCGTCCAGGTAGGTGCCGGGCAGGACGGTCGGGGCGGTGACGGCCGGGCCGGGTTCGGCCTGCGCGGCGGGCGCCGCGAACAGGCCGGCGGCGAGGGCTGCCGCGGCGCACGCGGCGAGCAGCCGCGGCGGGACGGAGCGGGACAAGGGACCCCCCAGGGAGACGGCGTGCGGGCGGGTGGAACCACCCGCCCGGCGGCGCATCCTTCTCCTGGTCCCCGCTGGTGCGCAAGCGAATTGACGCGCCGCCAGGTCAGCCCCGGTCGGCGGCGGGGGCCGCCGCGCGGCGCGACGCGCGCAGGCCGCGGACGCCGATCCAGCCGATGGCGAGGCCGAGCAGCAGGGAGGTGACGGTGAGCAGCAGGTGCACCCAGAAGAAGGCGGTGGGCTGGGAGTGGTCGCCGTTGACGAACGCCTGGCCGCCGGAGTCCTTCCAGAGGTTCTTGGCGAAGGTCGTCCAGACGAAGAGGGACCAGACGCCGAAGGCGGTGAGGAACCAGGAGACCGGGCGGCTGAGCTTCATGGCGGGGTCCTTCGCGGCAGACGGGGTGCCCGTCCAGTATGCGCGGCCCGCCGATCGGAGCAGTGGGCGGTACTCGTTCGTGGCGCGGGCGGCGCCGCCGCCGGGGGCGGGGGCGGGGGGCGGGTTAGTTTCCCGGAATGCTGATAATCCGCCGGATTCTCCACGGTTCGTCCGCTGCCGCGCTGCTCGTGCTGTCGCTCCCGTCCGCCGCGCGGGCGGACGCGGTGGTGGGCGGGGAGCGGTTGGGCGCGGCGGGGGTGCAGGTGGCAGCGGGGGCGCCGGCGCTGCCGAAGGAGCTGACCGGGCGGTCCTGGGTGGTCGCGGACGCGGGCAGCGGGCAGGTGCTGGCGGCGTTCAACGCGCACGCCGAGCTGCCGCCCGCGTCGACCCTGAAGATGCTGTTCGCGGTCACCGTGCTGCCCCGGTTCCCGGCCTCCGACGTGCACCGGGTGACCTGGTCGGAGCTGCAGGGGATGGGCGCGGGCAGCAGCCTGGTCGGCATCAAGGAGGACCTCGACTACAAGGTCGAGGACCTGTGGCGCGGGGTGTTCCTGTCCTCCGGCAACGACGCGGTGCACGTGCTGGCGAACATGAACGGCGGGGTCGCGAAGACCGTCGCCGACATGCAGGCCCGCGCCGACCGGCTGCGGGCCCGGGACACCCACGTGGTCAGCCCGGACGGCTACGACATGGACGGGCAGGTCACCTCGGCGTACGACCTGACGCTGTTCGCCCGGGCGGGCCTGCGCGATCCGGAGTTCCGGGGGTACTGCGCGACCCGGTGGGCGCAGTTCCCGGGGGCGGTGGACAAGAAGACCGGGCAGCGCGGCAGCTTCGGGATCGCCAACACCGACCGGCTGCTGGGCAAGTACCCGGGGCTGATCGGGGTGAAGAACGGCTACACCACCAACGCGGGCGCGACCTACACCGGCGCGGCCGAGCGGGACGGGCGGACGCTGCTGGTGACGGTGATGCACCCGGCGGACGGCGCGAAGGTGTACGACGAGGCGGCGGCGCTGCTGGACTGGGGCTTCGCGGCGGCCGGGAAGGCCGCCCCGGTCGGGGAGCTGGCCGAGGACGGCGGCGCGCAGGCCCCGGCGGAGGGCCCGGCGGCGGCCCGGCCGGTGGCGGACCCGCCGAGCCCGCCGGCCGGGCCGGCCCGGCCGGCGGTGGGGCGGGCGGCGCACGCGGCGGCGTCCGGCCCCGGTCCGGCGACCTGGTCGGCGGTGGGGCTGTGCGCGGCGGTCGCGGCGGCGGGACTGCTGCGGCTGCGGGCGCTGCGCCGCCGGGCGGGCCGGGGCTGACGCCGGCTCCGGGCCGCCCGGCGGGGGGCGGTCAGGGGCGGCGGGCGGCGCGCAGGGCGCGGCGGACCGCGCGGGTGGCGACCGGGGGGAGCAGGTCGAGGGCGATCCGGCGCGGGAGCGAGCGCGGCGGGGCGGCCCGGCGGGCCCGGGCGGCGGGTTCGTCCCAGGCGAGGCGGTGGCAGACCTGTTCGGCGAGGTGCTCCTCGTCGAGCCGGTAGCCCTCGGCGCGCCAGTCCCGGTCGAGCAGGTCGGCGCGGACGGCGTCGGGATCGCCCCAGGTGCCGTAGAACTTCTCCGGGGTGAGCAGCACCGGCCGCAGGCCGAGGGTGAAGACGGCCTCCCAGACGGCGGCGGCCACGCCGGGGGTGTGCGGGGCCCGGTAGTCGTCGAGGGCGACGAGGCCGTTCTCGGCGAGCGCGTCGCGGGCGACCAGGATGTCGCCGGCCACGTGCTCGTACAGGTGGGAGGCGTCGATGTGGACGAAGCGGCAGCTGCCGGCCGGGATCCGGCCGTCGGCGAGCACCGAGGTGGGGGCCTGGACGATGACCGGCAGTTCGGGGTGGAAGGCCCGGTAGTTGGCCTCGAAGGCGCGCCGGGTGAGGGTCTCGCGGTAGGACATGGTCATCTCGGCGGAGTTGTCGTCGTCCGGCGCGTCGAGGTCGAACAGGTCGCAGACGGTGAAGGTCTCGCCGGGTTGCAGGTGGCTGCCGAGCAGGATCGCCGAGCGGCCCAGGTAGGCGCCCATCTCCAGCAGGTCGCCGGCGGTGCCGGCGGCGGTCTGCCGGTGCAGGAGGTGGGCGAAGGCCGCCTGGTCGGCGCGGAAGAACCAGCCGGGCACGTCGTCGGGGGTGGCGGGGACGGGCGGGGCGGGGGGAGCGGCGATGGTGTCCGAGACTGGCACACGGTCTCCTGGGGAGCTGGCCGGGGCGGGGGGAGCGCGGCGGCGTGCGGTCGGTGGATGCCGAACGGATGTGACCGGGATCATAGTCACTGGTCCGGATGCCGGACAGTCGGTGGCGCGGATTGCGGCCCGGCGGCTTCGAGCGCCGCCTCGGCCTGCCGGACGGCGCGCCGCCGGGCCTCCTCCGGGTCGGCGAGCGCGGTCCAGGCGGCGCAGTACATGAGCAGCCGGGCGACGAAGTCGATCCACAGCAGCAGCGCCACCGGCACGCCGAACGCCCCGTACAGGCTGCGGCCGGCCACCGAGCCGAGGTACGAGGAGAGCAGCAGCTTCAGCAGTTCGAAGCCGACCGCGCCGATCAGCGCGCCCTCCAGCAGGGCGCGGCGGGACTGGCCGGCGATCTGCGGGAACGGGCCGAGCAGGTAGGCGAACAGCAGCAGGTCGGCGCCGACCGCGATCAGGAAGCCGAGCCCGGAGAGCAGCCAGCGGGCGGCCCCGCCGTCCAGGCCGAGGCCGTCGGCGAGCCGGTGGGCGAGGGTGGTGGCGAGCGCGGAGCCGGCCAGCGAGGCCAGGCAGACCAGGCCCAGGCCGAGCAGCACCAGGCAGTCGCGGAGCTTGACCAGCAGGACGTTGCCGCCCTCGGCGGGCAGCCGCCACACGGTGCGCACCGCGCCGCGCATGGTGTCCACCCAGCCGAGGCCGGAGACCAGCAGCAGCAGGCCGGAGACCAGGCCGACGGTGCCGGCGTTGGCGACCATGGCGTTCAGGTCGAGCGAGTCGGCGAGGCCGGGCAGCTGTTCGGTGACCTTGTCCTGGAGCTGGTGCACCCGGGAGTCGGAGAGGGTGGCGAGCGCGATCGCCAGGGCCACCGTGAGCAGCGGGAACAGCGCCAGGAAGCCGAAGAAGGTGACCGCCCCGGCCAGCCGGTTGCCCTGGACGGCGTCGAACAGCAGGTACACCAGGTAGGGGCGGCTGCGCAGCAGGCGGGCGGCGAGCGGGCCGATCACGGGCAGCTTGGTGAGGAAGTCCACCCTTGGCTGTATACCGCTGTCCGGCCCGGGGCGCGCGGAGCGACGCGTACGGGTGACGCCGCGTCAGGGGTCGGCCGCGGCGCGGCGGGTCAGCGGCGGACGGCGCGGCGGGCCCGGGCGAGGGCGCGCAGGCTCTGGAAGCCGAGGTAGCTGCCGCGGCCGAGCAGTTCGCCGCGCAGGCCCTCGCGGCCGGGGGCGGGCCGGTAGCCGTCGGGGCGGTGCCGGGCGCAGTGCTCGCCGGCCCGCCGGAAGAACTCGCGGCGGTCGGCGGCCGGGACCCGGCCGGGCTTGGAGACCACGGTGGCGAGGTGGCCGAGCATCATCCGGTAGATCACCGGCCGCCAGCGGTCGAGGTCGAGCCGGGTGTCGAGGAAGGCGAAGACCCGGTCGTACTGGGCGAAGACGTCGAAGTGCTTGCGGGAGGCGGTGGCGAGGATGTTGCCGCCCTCGCGGCGCTGCCGGTAGTGGACGCCGACGGCGTCGAGCAGGGTGATCCGCTCGGCGGCGAGCAGCGCCGGGTAGGTGTAGGGGGTGTCCTCGTAGTAGCCGGGCGGGAAGGACAGGCCGACGCGCTCGGTGAACTCGCGGCGGTAGACCTTGTTCCAGGCGACCTGCAGCAGGTCGAGCAGGTCGCGGCGGTCGTCCAGGGCGAACACCTCGGGGCCGGGCCGGGTGAAGACGGGGGCGGAGGCGGAGCGGGCCACCCGGCCGTCCCAGTAGCTGCGGGCGTAGTCGAAGACCAGCAGGTCGGGGTCGTCGGTGGCGCGCAGCCGGGCGTCGACGGCGGCGAGCAGGCCGGGGGTGAGGGTGTCGTCGCTGTCCAGGAAGAGCAGGTAGTCGCCGGTGGCGAGGGCGGCGCCGGCGTTGCGGGCCGGGCCGAGGCCGACGTTCTCCGGGAGGTGCCGGACGGCGACCCGGGGGTCGCGGGCGGCGGCGGCGTCCAGCAGGGCGCCGCAGCCGTCGGGGGAGCGGTCGTCGACGGCGATCAGTTCGAAATCGCCGAAGGACTGCGAGAGGACCGACTCCAGGCACTCGGGCAGGTACTCCTCGACGGCGTGCACGGGCACGACCACACTGAACCGCGGCATCTCTTCACTCTCCCGACCTGGCCTGGCCTGGCGCAGACTAGCAAGCGCGGAGAGGTAGGATCGCGGCCGGTGGAGGTCCGCTCTCGCACGCAGGTATCCACGGGCCCGCCGGTCGCACTCCCCGATGAAAGGCTCTGCGCTACCGATGGCCCCCCGTCTCTCCGTCGTCGTTCCGATCTACAACGTCGAGCGCTACCTCGAGGAGTGCCTGGACTCCATCGCCGCGCAGACCTTCGCCGACTTCGAGTGCGTCATGGTCGACGACGGTTCCAAGGACTCCAGCGCCGAGATCGCCCGCGCGTACGCCGCGAAGGACTCCCGGTTCCGGCTGGTGCAGCAGGTCAACAAGGGCCTCGGCGCGGCGCGCAACACGGGCTACCGGCACATCGACGCGGGCTCCGAGTTCCTGGCCTTCGTGGACAGCGACGACACCATGCCGCCGTCCGCGTACGAGCTGATGATCGGCACCCTGGACGAGACCGGCTCGGACTTCTGCTCCGGCAACGTGCTGCGCTTCCGCGCGGTCGGGCACTACCAGTCCGGCGGCCACCGCAAGCCGTTCGCGGCGACCCGGCTGCGCACCCACATCACCGAGATCCCGGCGCTGATCACCGACCGGACCGCCTGGAACAAGGTCTACCGCCGCTCGTTCTTCGACGAGGCGGGCGTGCTGTACCCCGAGGGCATCCTGTACGAGGACGCGCCGGTCAGCGTGCCGCACCACTTCCTGGCCCGCCGGGTCGACGTGCTCGCCGAGCCGATCTACCACTGGCGCGAGCGGGAGGTCGGCGAGATGTCGATCACCCAGATGAAGACCAACCCGAAGGGCGTCATCGACCGGGTCAAGTCGATGGAGCTGGTCCGGGACTGGCTGTCGGCGCAGAGCGACCCGAAGTACCGCAAGTACCTGCGCACCTACGACGAGAACAACCTCGTCGAGGAGATCCCGATGTTCTTCGGGTCGGTGCTGGCGGGCGACCCGGAGTACAACGCGGCCTACCTGGAGTCGGCCGGCCGGCTGCTGCGCGCCATCGGGCCCGAGCAGGTCCGCAAGCTGCGCGCGCCGCTGCGGCTGAAGTACCACCTGACCCTGCAGGGCCGGCTGGAGGAGCTGATCGAGCAGCTCCGCTTCGAGCAGGACAGCAACGGCGCGGCCCCGGCCCGCGGCCTGCTCCGCCCGTACGCGGACTACCCGTTCCTGCGCGGCGGCCGCAAGAGCGTCCCGGCGGACGTGCTGCGGCTGAAGAACGCGCTGGTGATGCGCTCGCGGCTGTACGACGCCCAGTGGGAGGACGGGAAGCTCCAGCTGACCGGCCACGCCTTCCCCGAGCACCTGGGGGCCGAGAACAAGCACGACATGGTCAAGGCGCTGGTCCTGCGCGAGGCCAAGGGCCGCCGGGTGGTGGCCGTGCAGACCAAGGCGCGGTACAGCCCGGAGGCCACCGCCAGCTCCCCGCACGACCTGTACAGCTGCGACTGGGCGGGCTTCGCCGCGTCCATCGACCCGCAGCGGCTCAAGCACCGCGGGGCCTGGAAGGAGGGCTCCTGGCGGGTGCTGGTGGCGGGCGCCGGCAAGGGCGGCGTCTACAAGGGCCGGGTGTCGGTCGGCTGGCACGACCACAACCAGTACCCGCCGTCGCACTGGGTCGAGGACGACGTCCGGATCGTGCCCTGGTCGCGCGACGGCCACCTGCTGCTGCGGGTGGAGCGGGTGCGGGCCCGCGCGGTCTCGACGACCGCGCTCGGGGACGGCCGGGTGGAGCTGCGCGGCCTGGTCCGCTCCGGCGCCGACCTGGCCGGGGCCGAGCTGCGGCTGCTGCACGTCGAGTCGGACCGCGACCTGTTCGCCGAGCTGGAGCTGGGCACCCCGGTCGGCCGCGACCTGCCGTTCACGGTGCGCTTCCGGATCGCCGACCTGACCGCCGTCCGGGAGGCCTGGGCGGTCCTGGACCCGACCGCCGAGGAGCGCACCCGGGACCGCTGGGACCTCGGGATCAAGCTGGCCGGCGGCGAGGTGCTGCCGCTGGTGCTGGACGACCGGGCCGCCCCGGTGGAGCTGCACCTGGCGGTGGAGGGCGGGGCGCGCTCGCTGTACGCCAAGCCGTCCCCGTCCGGCTACCTGCAGCTGTGCGACCAGGTGCTGCAGCCGGTGATCGAGGAGGTCGGCCCGGCCGCCGACGGCGAGGGCTTCGTGCTCAGCGGCTCCTTCCCGCTGCCCGGCACCCACCGCTACGAGCTGGTCGCCCGGCACCACAAGCGCCAGGAGGAGCACGCCTACCCGGTGGAGATCGCCGACGGCCGGTTCCGGGTCGTGCTGCCCGCCGTGCCGACCGCGTCCTTCGCCGGCCGGGTGCCGCTGCACAAGGGCAGCTGGACGGTGCTGTTCCGCCCGGCGGACGCCGCGCCCGACAGCGTCTGGCCGAGCGCCGAGCTGGCCGCCGCGACCTTCGACACGCTGCCGCTGGAGCTGCGGACCCGCGGCAAGCGGATCGGCCTGGAGCGGCGCGGCTTCGACCTGCTGTCGATGGAGTCGCACGACGCGCTGGAGCCGGAGGAGCGCAGCGGCTACCGGCAGCGGCAGCTGCGGCTGGCCTACGCCGAGGAGCGGTCGGCGCCGCTGACCGACACCGTGCTGTACCACACCGTCCGGGAGGACTGGTGGGCCGCCGACGGCGGCGTGTACAGCGACTCGCCGCGGGCGGTGCACGAGGAGCTGGTCCGCCGCGGCCTGCCGCTGCGCCACCTGTGGACCTCCGTCGACCTGCAGGCCGAGCTGCCGCGGAGCGCCGAGGCCCTCCGGCACCGCTCCCCCGAGTGGTTCAAGGCGCTGGCCACCGCGAAGTACGTCGTCACCTCCACCCACCTGCCCACGTACTTCCGCCGCCGGCCGGGCCAGGTCGTCGTGCAGACCTGGCAGGGCGTGCCGCTGAAGCGGATCGGGACCGACTTCGAGAAGGTCTGGTTCACCGACTCCGGGTACCTGGAGCACCTCAAGGAGGAGGTGCCGCAGTGGAGCCTGCTGGTGGCCGGCAACAGCTGGTCGGTGCCGGTGCTGCGGCGCGCCTTCGACTTCAAGGGCGAGGTGCTGGAGAGCGGCACCCCGCGCAACGACCTGCTGTTCGCCGCCGACCGGCAGAAGACCGCCGAGCGGGTCCGCGAGCAGCTCGGGCTGCCCGAGGGCAAGAAGGTGGTGCTGTACGCGCCGACCTTCCGGGAGGACCGCCGGCTGCCCGACGGCGGCTACCAGCTGAACCTGCAGCTCGACCTGGCGGCGGCCCGGGCCGCGCTGGGCGACGACCAGGTGCTGCTGGTGCGCGCCCACGAGGTGGTGCGCGGGCAGATCGCCGAGGCCGGCGACGGCTACGTGTGGGACGTCAGCACCTACCCCGACATGGCGGAGCTGCTGCTGGTCGCGGACGTGCTGGTGACCGACTACTCGGCCGCGCTGTTCGACTTCATGAACACCGGCCGGCCGGTGCTGCTCTTCGCGTACGACCTGGAGCACTACCGGGACAACCTGCGCGGCTTCAGCTTCGACTTCGAGGCGCAGGCGCCCGGCCCGCTGCTGCGCACCTCGGCCGAGGTGGTCGCGGCGCTGGGCGACCTGGCCGCGGTCACCGCGGAGTACGCCGACAAGTACGCGGCGTTCCGCGAGGCGTACGGGGACCTGGACGACGGCCAGGCGTCGGCGCGGGTCGTGGACGCGATGCTGGCCGCGGGCGAGTAACCGCCGCAGCATCCGGAATTCACATCACTCCATATGATTAAATAACGTCAATTCCCTCCGCTTCCCGAAAGCGGAGGGAATTGACATTTCCCGGGAAACTGCGCTGGGATATCGCAGATGCCCCCTCTGGCACGGCACCGCACCCCCCCTGGCAGCGCCCGGCCCGCCGAACCCCCCGCCGCCCTCGCCGCCCTGCGCGAGGCCGCCTGGGACGGCGGCGCCCTGGTCCTGCACGGCGAGGGCCGGATGGCCGGAATGCCCGGGGACCGGCCCGGCCGCACCCGGGTCGTCCTGGAACTGCGGCCGCTCGACGGCTCCCGGCGCACCGCCGTCCGGCTGCGCACCGTCCCCCGCTACCTGCCGGAGGCCACCGACGACAGCGGGCAGAGCGCGCACGCACTCGACTGGACCGGCTTCACCGCCCGGCTCGACCCCGCCGCCCTCCGCCCCGGCCCCGGCCCGGACGGCACCGTCTGGCGGGTCGAGGCCGCCGTCACCGCCGGACGGCTGCTGGCCCGCGCGCCGCTCGCCGCGCACTGGTGCGGCAGCGGCGAGTACCCGCCGGCCGGCTGGAGCGCGGACGGCCTGCACCTGGCGCCGCACACCCTGGACGGCACCCTGCACCTGACGGCCCGCCGGCCCGCCGTCCGCGTCACCTCCTGCCGGGCCCGCCCCGACGGGTTCGAACTGCGCGGCACCGCGACCGGCCCCGGCGGCGGGCCGCTGCTGCTGCGCCACCGCGACACCGGCGAGCTGATCCAGACCCAGGCGCACTGGCGGGGCGACGAGTTCACCGCCCTGGTCGGCACCGTCCCGCGCCCCTCCCCCGGCCACTGGGACGCCGCCCTGGCCCTGCCCGCCGGCCCCGCCCCGCTGCTGCTGCGCGCACCGCTCCGGGGAACCGCCCAACTGCCGCTGTCGCCGCCGCTGTCGCCGTCGCCGCCGCGCCGGCTCCCGGCACCGCGGCGCGAACTCCCGGCGCCGGACCGGGCGTTACCGGACGGGACGGCCCCGCCCTCGGCGCCGCCGGGTGCCGGGCCGGTGCTGTACGCCAAGCAACTCGCCGACGACCGGCTGCAGTTCTGCGTCCAGCCGGCCGAGCCCCGGGTCGACCTGGTCGTTCCCGGCGAGCAGTGCTTCGAGCTGGCCGGGGAGTACCCGGGGGCGGCGGACGCGGGACCGCTGGAGTTGGTGCTGCGGCACGCCGGTGACGGCCGCGAGCGCCGGGCTCCGGTGCGCCCGGCGGCGGGCGGGCGGTTCGGCGTCCGGCTGCCGCTCGCCCCGGCCGGGCCGGACGGGGTGCCCCGGCCGCTCGGGAAGGGCGTCTGGGAGGCCCTGCTGCGCCCGGTCGGCCCGGCCGGGGCACCCGGGGTGCCGGTGCGGCTGCACCCGGCGGTGCTGCCGCTGCTGCCGGCCCGGGCGCGGGTCGGCGACAAGTCCTTCCTGCTGCAGCGGCGCTGGCACGACACGCTGATCGTGGACAGCCTGCCGGTGCTCTCCGCGGTCGAGCGCAGCGCCCACCGCCAGCACCTGCTGCGCGCCGAGTCCTACCCGGCCGCCCGGCGCCGCCCGCTGCGCGACGCGGTGCTGTACGACGTGTTCGGCGGCCGCGGCTACGCCTGCAACCCGCGCGCCGTGCACGCCGAGCTGGCCCGCCGGGGTGGTCTTGAGCACCTGTGGGTGGTCGAGGACGGCCAGGAGCGGCCCCCGGCGGGCGCCCGCGCGGTGCGCCAGTGGAGCCCGGAGTGGTACGAGGCGCTGGCGACCTGCCGCTACCTGGTCGGCAACACGCACTTCCCGGAGTTCCTGCGCCGCCGCGAGGGCCAGGTGGTGGCGCAGCTGTGGCACGGCACCCCGTTGAAGCGGATCGCGCACCGGATGCCGCCGGGCTGGGCGTCCGCCGACGGCTACCTGGAGCGGCTGGAGCGCGAGGTGCGGCAGTGGAGCCTGCTGCTGTCGCCGAGCCCGTTCGCCACCCCGGAGCTGCGGGCGGCGTTCCGCTACCGGGGCGAGGTGCTGGAGGCCGGCTACCCGCGGACCGACCGGCTGGCCCGGCCCGACCCGGCCGAGGCGGCCGCGATCCGCCGCCGGCTGCGGCTGCCGCCCGGCCGCCGGGTGGTGCTGTACGCCCCGACCTGGCGCGACGACCGGCCGGGGGCGGGCGGCCGGCACGCCTTCGACCTGCGGATCGACCTGGCCGCCGCCCGGGCCGCGCTGGGCCGCGACCACGTGCTGCTGCTGCGTCCGCACGTGCACGTCGGCGGGGTGCTGCCGGACGACGACTTCGTCCGCGACGTGGCGGACCACCCGGACGTGCAGGACCTGCTGCTGGTCGCCGACGTGCTGGTCACCGACTACTCGTCGGTGATGTTCGACTTCGCGGTGACCGGCCGGCCGATGGTGTTCTTCGCCTACGACCTGGAGCACTACCGGGACGTGCTGCGCGGCTTCACCTTCGACTTCGAGGCGCTGGCGCCCGGCCCGCTGGCGCGCACCTCGGCCGGGCTGGTGGCGGCGCTACGGGACCTCGACCCGGCGCGGTACCGGGAGGCCCGCCGGGTCTTCCGCGAGCGGTTCTGCCCGCTGGACGACGGCGGCGCCGCCGCCCGGGTCGCGGACCGGCTGCTCGCCCTCGGGGCCGGGGGCGGCTGAGGCCGGCCGGGGCGGCTCCCCGGCGGGGCTGCCGCCGCCCGCGGCGGCGCCCGCCGGCGGGAGGGGTCAGCCGGCGGAAGGGTCAGCCCGCGCCGAAGCGGAAGGCCGAGCAGGGCCGCCAGACCGCGTCCGCGCCGAACCGGGAGAGGACGAACTCGGCGACCTCGAAGACCGCCCGGAAGCCCCGGGCCGCCTCGTAGGCGGCGTCCAGGGCCGGTTCGGGCACGCCGTGCGCGACGGTGACGTGCGGGTGGTAGGGGAAGGCCAGTTCGCGGGCGAGCGGGCCGGAACGGACCTCGGCCTCCAGCACCCGGCACTCCTGGGCGCCCTCCTCGACCCGGATGAACACCACCGGGGAGACCGGCCGGAAGGTGCCGCTGCCCTGCAGCAGCATCCGGAACGGGCGCTGGGCGGCGGCCACCGCCCGCAGGTGGCGCTCCACCACGGGCAGGAAGCCGGTCCGGGTCTCGGTCGGCGGGAGCAGCGTGACGTGGGTCGGTATCGACCTGGCCTGCGGGTCGCCGTGTCCGGCCCGGGCGTCCTGCACCAGGCTGCCGTACGGCTCCGGGACGTGTATGGACACGCCGATGGTGACGGCCTCGTCGAGGCCGTCACCCTCGGTGGCGGCAGCCGTCGGCATCAGCGCTTGGGCGCCAGGAAGCCGACCCGGTCGTAGACCTCGGCGAGGGTCTCGGCGGCCACCGCGCGGGCCTTCTCGGCGCCCAGCGCGAGGACCCGGTCGAGTTCGGCCGGGTCGTCCAGGTACTGCTGGGTGCGGGCCTGGAACGGGGTGACCCACTCGGTGAACAGGTCGGCCAGCTCGGTCTTCAGGGCGCCGTACATCTTGCCCTCGAAGTGCGCGACCAGCTCGTCGACCGACCGGCCGCTGAGCGCGGAGTGGATCCGCAGCAGGTTGGAGACGCCGGGCTTGGCCGCCTCGTCGTAGCTGACGACGGTGTCGGTGTCGGTGACCGCGCTCTTGAACTTCTTGGCGCTGGTCTTCGCCGGGTCGAGCAGGTTGACCAGGCCCTTGTCGGTGGCCGCGGACTTGCTCATCTTCGCGGCCGGGTCCTGGAGGTCCTGGATCTTGGCGGTGGCCTTGAGGATGTACGGCTCGGGGACGGTGAAGGTCTGCCCGTAGCGGGTGTTGAAGCGGTCCGCGAGGTCCCGGGTGAGCTCCAGGTGCTGGCGCTGGTCCTCGCCGACCGGCACCGCGTCGGCCTGGTAGAGCAGCACGTCGGCGACCATCAGCACCGGGTAGGTGAACAGGCCGACCGTGGTGCGGTCGCTGCCCTGCTTGGCCGACTTGTCCTTGAACTGGGTCATCCGGGCGGCCTCGCCGAAGCCGGTGAGGCAGTTCATCACCCAGGCGAGCTGGGCGTGCTCGGGCACCTGGGACTGCACGAACAGGGTGCAGCGCTCCGGGTCGAGGCCCGCGCCGAGCAGCTGGGCGGCCGAGATCCGGGTGTTCTGCCGCAGCACCGCCGGGTCCTGCTCGACGGTGATCGCGTGCAGGTCGACGACCATGTAGAAGGCGTCGTTGGCCTCCTGCAGGTCGACCCACTGGCGCACCGCGCCGAGGTAGTTGCCCAGGTGGAAGGAGCCCGAGGTGGGCTGGATGCCGGAGAGCACCCGGGGGCGGCCCTTCACGGGACCGGTGACCGCTGCGTTGACCATGGGGCCATTGTTCCAGTTCTCCCGGCCGGTCAGGAAACCTCTCGGCCGACCGGGTCGGCCGGTGTGACGGTGCTCACCCGCAGCCGTTCGATCCGCCGCCCGTCGAGCCGGGCGACGGTCAGCCGGGTGCCGTCGGCGGTGACCACCTGGTCGCCCTTGCCGGGCAGCCGGCCCAGTTCGCGGACCACGTACCCGGCGACCGTCTCGTACGGGCCCTCGGGGAGGGCCAGGCCGGTCTCCTCGGCGAAGTCGGCGAGGTTGAGCATGCCGTCGAGCTCGACGCCGCCGCCGGCCAGCCGGCGGGTGGCGGTGGTGTCCTGGGCGTCGTACTCGTCGCGGATCTCGCCGATCACCTCCTCGACCAGGTCCTCCAGGGTGACGATGCCCGCGGTGCCGCCGTACTCGTCGACCACGATCGCCAGGTGGTGGCCCTCCCGGCGCATCTCGCTCATCGCCTCCAGCACCCGCTTGGTGGCCGGCAGCAGCTTCACCGGGCGGGCCAGCTCCCGCACCCGGACGACCCGTTCGCCGCTCGCCCCGTACAGGTCGCGGACGTGGACGAAGCCGGTCACCGCGTCGTACGAGCCCTCCACCACCGGGTAGCGGGAGTGCGGGGCGGAGTCGGTCTCGTGCCGGACCTCGGCGACCGGGCGGTCGCCGTCGAGGAAGGTCACCTCGGTCCGCGGGACCATCACCTCGCGCAGCTGGCGCTCGCCGGCCGCGAACACCTCGTTGATCAACTCGCGTTCGTCCGAGCCGAGTTCGGTGCTGGCGGCGACCAGGCCGCGCAGCTCCTCGGGGCTCATCACGCCGCGTCCGGCGGCCGGGTCGCCGCCCAGCAGCCGGACCATCAGGTTGGTGGAGTGGCCCAGCAGCCAGATCACCGGCCGCAGCACCACCGACATCACGTCGACCACCGGCGCGGCCAGCACCGCGATCGACTCGGCCCGCTGCAGGCCGATCCGCTTGGGGGTCAACTCGCCCAGCACCAGCGAGGCGTACGAGATCACCAGGGTCAGGCCGACCAGCGCGACCGCGTCCGCGACGCCCTCGGACAGGCCCGCCCGGACGAACACCGGCGCCAGCTTGCCCGCCAGCGTGTCGGCGCCGAACGCCGCCGACAGGAAGCCCATGCAGGTCACCCCGACCTGCACCGCGGCCAGGAACCGGTTCGGGTCCGCCGCCAGGTGCGCGGCGCGCGCGGCCCGCCGCGACCCCGCCGACTCCAGGGTGCGGATCTGCCCCTCGCGCAGCGAGATCAGCGCGATCTCCGCGACGTTGAACAGCCCGCCCAGCACGATGAACACCAGGACGAGCGCGGCGTCCTGAAGGGTTTCGCTCACGGCCCGAGTGTAGGGCGGCCGGCACCCGGAGGGCGGCGGCCACCCGCAGGGGAACGGCCGGGCACCCGGTGGGTGCCCGGCCGTTCGGCCGCTGTGCGGAGGGGCTCAGATGAGGCCGAGCTCCTGCACCGCGTCGCGCTCCTCGGCGAGCTCGCCGACCGAGGCGTCGATCCGCTTGCGGTCGAACTCGGAGAGGTCCAGGCCCTGGACGATCTCGAACTTGCCGTCCTTGGTGGTGACCGGGAAGGACGAGATCAGGCCCTCGGGCACGCCGTACGAGCCGTCGGAGACGATGCCCATCGAGGTCCAGTCGCCCGCCGGGGTGCCGTTGACCCAGGTGTACACGTGGTCGATGGCGGCGTTCGCGGCCGAGGCGGCCGAGGAGGCGCCGCGGACCTCGATGATCTCGGCGCCGCGCTTGGCGACCTTCGGGATGAAGAAGTTCTCGACCCACTCCTGGTCGCCGCCGACGGCGTCGAAGGCGGCCTTGCCGGAGATCTCGGCGTGGAACAGGTCGGGGTACTGGGTGGCCGAGTGGTTGCCCCAGATGGTGACCTTCTTGACGTCCTCGACGGTGACGCCGGCCTTCTTCGCGAGCTGGGCGACGGCGCGGTTGTGGTCCAGGCGGGTCATCGCGGTGAAGCGCTCGGCCGGCACGTCCGGGGCGTTGCGCTGGGCGATCAGGGCGTTGGTGTTGGCCGGGTTGCCGACCACCAGGACCTTGATGTCGTCCGCGGCGTTGGCGTTGATCGCCTTGCCCTGCGGGCCGAAGATGCCGCCGTTGGCGGAGAGCAGGTCGCCGCGCTCCATGCCCGCGGTGCGCGGACGGGCGCCGACCAGCAGCGCGACGTTGGCGCCGTCGAACGCGACGTTCGCCTGGTCGGTGATGGTGATGTCGCGCAGCAGCGGGAACGCGCAGTCGTCGAGCTCCATGGCGACGCCCTCGGCCGCCTTGAGGCCCTGCGGGATCTCCAGCAGGCGCAGGTTCACCGGGACGTCCGCACCCAGCAGGTGACCGGAGGCGATGCGGAAGAGCAGCGCGTAGCCGATCTGGCCGGCGGCTCCGGTGACGGTGACGTTGACGGGGGTGCGAGTCATTTCAGCCTTCTCCTGCGATCGCCAGGTGCCCCAGGCACACCGGCGCGCTGGAGCCGAGGATGATCTCTCGATATCGAGAGACCTGGGCAAGGCTATCGCAAGGCGCCCGGCCCCACCGACCGGGGCTCGCGACAGCCCGGGGGGAGCCGGACGGGCCCCCGGGCCCGCGCGGCTCCCCCCGGCGCGGGTCAGCGCATCGGGTGCCCGATCAGCCGGCCGATGTTCTCCAGCGCCGGCACCCGCAGCCACGGGTCGGGCTGGGCGACCAGCGTGAGCAGCACGATCGCGCCGCCCAGCAGGAACATCAGGGTGACGTCGGTGAACCGGCTGCGGACCGCCAGCAGGCCGACGTCCGGCAGGCCGAGCCGGAGCAGCGCGCCGAGCAGCAGCGCCGCGCCGACCGCGATCAGGCCGAGGCGGAAGCTGCCGGCCCAGGTGGCGAGCAGGCCGGCCGCCGCGACGACCAGGACCAGCGTGATCGGCCACTGGCGCAGCGCGAGGGTGTGCCGGCGGCCGAGCGCGGCGGCGGACCCCTCGGGGGGCAGGGTGCCCTGGGTGGTGGCGGGGGGACGGCGGCGGCCGCGCCGCATGACGGCGGGCACCGCTCTCAGAGGCCGGCGCGGCGCTCGGCCGCCTCGACGATGTTGTTGAGGAGCATCGCGCGGGTCATCGGGCCGACGCCGCCGGGGTTGGGGGAGATCCAGCCGGCCACCTCGGCGGCACCGGGGTGCACGTCGCCGACGATCTTGCCCTCGCTGCGGGAGACGCCGACGTCGAGGATCGCGGCGCCGGGCTTGACGTCCTCGGGCTTGACCAGGTGCGGGACACCCGCGGCGGCGACGATGACGTCGGCGTTCTTCAGGTGCGCGGCGAGGTCCCGGGTGCCGGTGTGGCAGAGCGTGACGGTGGCGTTCTCGCTGCGGCGGGTGAGCAGCAGGCCGATCGAGCGGCCGACGGTGATGCCGCGGCCGACCACGACGACCTCGGCGCCGTCCAGCGCGACGCCGTGCCGGCGGAGCAGCTCGACGATGCCGAGCGGGGTGCAGGGCAGCGGGCCGTCGATGCCGAGGACGAGCCGGCCGAGCGAGGTCGGGTGCAGGCCGTCGGCGTCCTTGTCCGGGTCCATGAGTTCGAGCACGCGGTTCTGGTCCAGGCCCTTGGGGAGCGGCAGTTGGACGATGTAACCGGTGCAGGACGGGTCGGCGTTGAGCTCGCGGACGACGTTCTCGACGTCCTCCTGGGTGGCGGTCGCGGGCAGCTCGCGCTGGATCGAGGCGATGCCGATCTCCGCGCAGTCCCGGTGCTTGCCGTTGACGTACCACCGGCTGCCCGGGTCGTCGCCGACCAGGACGGTGCCGAGGCCGGGGACGATGCCCCGCTCCTTGAGGGCCGCCACGCGGACGGCGAGTTCGGACTTGATCGCGGCCGCGGTGGCCTTGCCATCGAGAATCTGGGCAGTCATGGGTCCATTCTCCCGGATCCCGGGGGCGGCCGTGCCGCCGGACCGCCTGCCGGACGGCGGGGCGGCGGGGCGGCGGCGGGCGGCGGCGGTGGCGGTGGCGCGGTGGCCGCGCGGTGGCGGCGCGGCGGCGGTTGACCGGCGGCCGTTCGGGATGGTCCGCTACTCTGCCCCGCGATCGGCGTCACCGCTCGCCCGTCCCTGTCCGTCCCGTTCACGCTCCTTCCTGCCGGAGGCACCGATGAGCTACCCGCCCGACCCGAACAACCCGTACGGCCAGCAACCCCCGCCGCCCGGGTACGGCTACCCGCAGCAGGCCCCGCCGCCGGCCGGGTACGGCTACCCGCAGCAGGCCCCGCCGCCGCCGGCCGACTACGGGTACGGCTACCCGCAGCCGCAGGTGCCGCCGCAGGTCGGGTACGGCTACCCGCAGATGCCGGGCGTGCCGCAGGTCGCCAACGGCTACCTGACCCTGGCGCACCTCGGCCCGGTGCGGGTCGCCGGCATGGGCCAGCGCTTCCTGGCCCGGCTGCTGGACGGCGTGGTCCTCTCGGTGTTCCTGACCCTGGCGATGGTGGCGGGCCTGGCCGGCGCGGTCGGCCTGCTGAAGGAGCCGGAGAGCTGCAAGACGAACAGCTTCGCGGACTACTCGGCGTGCACCGACGACACGAACACCAACGCGCTGATCGCGATCGGCGTGATGACCCTGGCCGGCTTCGTGTTCATGCTGGTCTACGAGTGGCTGATGGTCTCGCTGGCGGGCGGCACCGTCGGCAAGCTGGCGCTGGGCCTGCGGGTGGTCCGCGAGCGCGACGGCCAGAACCCGGGCCTGGGCGGCGCCTTCGTCCGCTTCATCATCCCGATCGCGGGCGTGCTGGTCTGCTACATCGGCGCGGCGCTGGTCTACCTGTCGCCGGTGTTCGACAACTCCGGCAAGCAGCAGGGCTGGCACGACCGGGCGGCCGGCACGGTGGTGATCAAGCGCTAGTGCCGGCGCCCGCCGGACGCCCGAGGGCCCCGCACTCCCGGTCGGGAGTGCGGGGCCCTCGGCGCGAGCGCGCGGGGTCGGCGCGGGCTCAGTGGAAGAAGTGCCGGGCCCCGGTGAGGTACATGGTGACGCCGGCCTTCTCGGCGGCCGCCACGACCTCCTCGTCGCGGATCGAACCGCCGGGCTGCACCACGGCCTTGACGCCCGCGGCGAGCAGGATCTCCAGGCCGTCGGCGAACGGGAAGAACGCGTCGGAGGCGGCGTAGGAGCCGACCGCGCGCTCGCCGGCCCGCTCGACGGCGAGCTTGCAGGAGTCGACCCGGTTGACCTGGCCCATGCCGACGCCGACCGAGGCGCCGTCCTTGGCGAGCAGGATCGCGTTGGACTTGACGGCCCGGCAGGCCCGCCAGGCGAAGGACAGCTCGGCCAGCTCGTCGGCGGACAGCGCCTCGCCGGTGGCCAGCGTCCAGGTGGCCGGGTCGTCGCCGGCCGCGTCGACCCGGTCGACCTGCTGGAGCAGCAGGCCGCCGGAGATCCGGCGGGACTCCAGCGCGTCGGCGGGGGTCTCGGGGGCGCGCAGCACCCGCAGGTTCTTCTTCTTGGCCAGCACCGCGAGGGCGCCGTCCTCGTAGCCGGGGGCGACGACGACCTCGGTGAAGATCGGGGCGATCTGCTCGGCCAGCTCGACGGTGACCGGGCGGTTGACGGCGATCACGCCGCCGTACGCGGAGACCGGGTCGCAGGCGTGGGCCTTGCGGTGCGCCTCGGCGACGTCCGCGCCGGTGCCGATGCCGCACGGGTTGGCGTGCTTGATGATGGCGACGGCCGGGCCCGCGTGGTCGTACGCGGCGCGGCGGGCCGCGTCGGTGTCCACGTAGTTGTTGTAGGACATCTCCTTGCCCTGGAGCTGCTCGGCGCCCGCCAGGCCACCGGTCCCGTCGGTGTAGAGCGCGGCCTGCTGGTGCGGGTTCTCGCCGTAGCGCAGGACGTTGCCGAGCTCCCAGGTGGAGCCCAGGAAGGACGGGAACGCGGCCTCGGACTCGGTGTAGCCCGACTCCTCGAACCAGCTCGCCACCGCGACGTCGTACGCGGCGGTGTGCGCGAACGCGGCGGCCGCGAGGCGCTTGCGGGTCAGCAGGTCGAAGCCGCCGCCCCGGACGGCGGTCAGCACGTCCGCGTAGCGGGCCGGGTCGACCACGACGGCCACCGAGGGGTGGTTCTTCGCGGCGGCGCGGACCATGGACGGGCCGCCGATGTCGATCTGCTCGACGCACTCGTCCGGGGTGGCGCCGGAGGCCACGGTGGCGGTGAACGGGTACAGGTTCACCACGACCAGGTCGAACGGCTCGACGCCCAGCTCGGCGAGCTGCTCGCGGTGCGACTCCAGCCGCAGGTCGGCCAGCACGCCGGCGTGCACGCGCGGGTGCAGGGTCTTGACCCGGCCGTCCAGGCACTCGGGGAAGCCGGTCAGCTCGGAGACCTCGGTGACCGGGACGCCCGCGGCGGCGATCTTCCCGGCGGTGGAGCCGGTGGAGACGATGGCGACCCCGGCGGCGTGCAGGCCCTGGGCCAGCTCCTCCAGCCCGGTCTTGTCGTAGACGCTGATCAGCGCGCGCCGGATCGGGCGCACGTTCTCGGAGACGGGCTTGTGGGCGGAGGAAGCGGCGCTCATGCCGGAATCCATACCTTTCGGTCCTCGATGCGGTGTCCTTCGCGGGCCAGCCGGCCCACGACCTCGACGAGCAGCTTGCGCTCGACAGTCTTGATGCGCTCGTGCAGCGCCTCGCCCCCGTCGGCGTGGTCGGCGTCCTCGACCTCCACCACGCCCTGGGCGATGATCGGCCCGGTGTCGACCCCGGCGTCCACCAGGTGCACGGTGCAGCCGGTGACCTTCACCCCGTACGCCAGCGCGTCGGGGACGCCGTGCGCCCCCGGGAAGGCGGGCAGCAGCGCGGGGTGGGTGTTGACGGTGCGGCCGGCGAAGGCGCCGACGAACCCGGGGCCGAGGATCTTCATGAACCCGGCGGTGACCACCAGGTCGGGCCGGTGGGCGGCGACGGCGGCGGTCAGCGCGGCGTCCCAGCCGGCCCGGTCGGCGTGGTCCCCGACCCGCTCGACGAACACCGGGATCCCGGCCTTCTCGGCCCGCTCGATGCCCGCGATGCCGGTCCGGTCGGCGCCCACCGCGACGATCTCCGCACCGTAGGCGGGGTCGGCGGCGGCGTCGATCAGCGCCTGGAGGTTGGTGCCGGAGCCGGAGACCAGGACCACCAGCCGGGCCGGTCCGGGGGTACGGGGCGGGAACACTTGGGCGTCAGCGGCAGCCACGGCGCGATTCTCCGTACGTCGGGTGTCGCCCGCTGGTACGTCCACCCCACGGTGGGGCCACTACGGGCGGTGGCGGGTCGGGAGCCGGCGGCGGGACCGCCGGGGGCCGCGGCGCTGCGGGTGCCCGGGGAACCGTGGGAAGCTGCCGACCGTCACCACGATAACGGCTGGTGGGAGGCCACCCGTAACCGGACGGCAACGCTACGCGCGTAGTTGAGACGGGGATCTCCCGACCGCCCCGACCCGACCTTGGCAGGGTGCCGCACACCCGGGAACCGCCTGGGGGATCATTGACCGACCGCCCATCTCTCCCCCACACCGGGCGGGCCACCCGACGAGCAGAAACGGCCGACACCATGAGCAGCGGCGAGGACAGCGGCGAACGCAACCCCTTCGCGCCCCCTCCGCCCGGCGCACCCGACCAGCCCTGGCAGCCCCGCACCCCGCACCCCGACCAGCGGCGACCGGACGGCCGGACCGACGAGGACCACCCCCAGCCGCAGCGCGGCCCCCAGCCCGCCCCGAAACTCGACCCGGCCGACCCGTCCCACCGCGCGGCCCGCAACGCCCTCTACTCCGGCTTCGCCGCCCTGATCACGGCGCTCTTCACCCTCTACTGGCTGGCGTTCCCGCTGGCGCTGCTTGCCGTCTGGTACGCCGTCACCGTCCTGCGCACCCCCGCCGAGCCCGTCACCGACCCCTTCACCCCGCGCCCGGTCCGCCCCCAGGTCCCCGCCGCCCTCGGCGCCCTGATCACCGGCGGCCTCGCCCTGGTCATCTCGGTCAGCGCCTTCACCGTCCAGATCGCCTACCGCGACTACCTCAGCTGCCTCGACAACGCCGTCACCCAGGAAGGCAGCCACAGCTGCGCCCAGGACCACGACGCCCCGGCCTGGCTCAGCGACCTGATGTCCGCCGACGACAAGCGGTAACCCGCAGTCACGGCAACGCCCCCGACCACGAGAACCGGCCGGGGGCGCCACCCACTCGCTCAGACCGCGCCGGCGAAAGCGCTCCACGCGGAGACCGGCACCGTCAGGTACGCGCCCTCGGGGTCCTTGCTGTCACGCACCAGCACCACGCCGGCGGACTCCGCGAAGGCGGTGCTGATCTCGACGCACGCGCCGCCGCTGTCGGAGTAACTGGACTTGAACCAACTGGCCTTGGGCAGGTCAACAGGAAGCATGTTGCATAGATCCTTCCGAACCTTGCTGATCAGCACGAGCGAGTCAGCCGGGGGGAGTGCTTCAGCCTGCAGTCGATGATAGTCGTCCACCCAGCCCGCCACGATTTCGCTTTCGCGTTCGACATAACCTCGTTGATGCGTCTCGGTGTATCCCACCAACGATCCGTCAGCCATCGTCAGGAGATAAACCGGCTGCCGGTACGGACGCCTCGCTCCACCGGCGAAGGGCATGACCTGGAGGATGACGTTGGGTCGCGCGGACAGCTCGGCCAGCCAGGCAAGTTGCCGGGCCGCCACCTCGGGGGATCCGATCACCGTACGGATGCAGCTCTCGTCCAGCACCATGTGCAGTTCCGGCGGATTCGGCAGACTCAAGGGCGCCTGCCGGCCGAGCAGCACTCCGACTCGTTCGGCGGCCTGCTCTACGGTCACGGCCCCACGCTCCACATAGCTGCCGTGAACCGCTCGCGCGAACTCTTCCGTCTGGGCGATTCCCGGGGAAATCCCGATCTCCCACACCCGAATTCGGCGGGCTGTCGCCTCCAGGCCGACGTACTCCGGGAACCCCTCGTAGAACGCGGTGTGGCCCAGCATCCACCACGCGCCCTCCAGCGCGCCCGCCGCGCCGAGCGCGCGGTCGACGTCCCGGACGAACTCGACCGGGGGGCGGCGCTTGCCGTTCTCGATCAGGGAGACGTACGCGCCGGTGTAGCCGGCCCGGTGGCCGAGTTGCTCCTGGGTGAGGCGTTCGCGTCGGCGCCGCTCGCGGAGTTGCCAGCCGAAGGCCGCGAGTGGGGATGACGAGGGGTCAAGTCGGTTGATCCGCACGCGCGTTCCCGCCTATTCAACTCAATCAAGTGTTGATTAGAAACGCTTCCGATCGTAGCCAGCGATGCCGATGCTGGTGACGCAACGGAGAAAGATCGGAGCACACGGTGAGCGAACGGGATGGGCCGTACCTGCCTTCCGGCGTCGGCGAGTTGGTGCTGGACCGGGAGTCCGGGGAGGTCGTCCGCTTCATGGGTGAGTGGGGCGGTCTGCTGTGGGTGCGCCCGGTCGGCGGCGGTACCGAAACGGAGGTCCGCCGGGACGGGTTGGCGCGAGTGGAAGCGAACTCGGAGGGGGAGCAAGGGTGTTGACGCCGGAGGACGGGCCGCCGGATGGGAGTCCGGCCGAGCGGGCGGCGCGGATCGGCGGGGCGCTGCACCGGCTGACCGGGCGGGAGCCGGTGGTCGAGCAGGTCGGGGGCGGGGCGTTCCGGGTCACCGCCCGGGTGACGGGGCTCCCGGACGAGGCGGTGGCGGCGGCGGTGCTCGGGGTGCTGCGGACGGGCGACCGGTTCGGGCACAGCAGGACGGGGCGCTGGGAGCGGCTGTGGGCGGAGGTGGGGGCGTGACGCCGGTCGAGTACTACCCGCACGGCCTGCCGGGGCTGGACTGGCACGCGGTCGGCGACGACCCGGACGGGGTGGTGCTGGCGAGTTCCCGCCACGGGGTGGCCATCGCGCGGGCGACGGACCCCCGGAAGGTGCTGTTCGTGAACCCCGACGAGTGGGCGGACCTCCGCCACGCGATCAAGCAGGGCCACTGCGACCACCTGCTCGGGGACCGCCTGCTGTGCGCGGATCCGACGGGCGGCGGCCAGTCCGGCCCGGGCGGCGGTCAGTCCGGTTCGGCCGGGGTGACGAAGCCCGACTCGTAGGCGGCGATCACCGCCTGGGTGCGGTCCCGGGCGCCGAGTTTGCCGAGGACGGCGCTGACGTGGGTCTTCACGGTCTGGACGCCGAGGTGCAGTTGGGCGCCGATCTCGGCGTTGGACAGGCCGCGGGCCATCAGCCGCAGCACCTCTCCCTCCCGGCCGGTCAGGCCGGCCCGGGCGACGGCGCCGCCGTCGGCGGCGTGCCCGGCCCGGGCGGCGGCGAGGCGGCGGATCGCGGCCGGGAAGAGCAGCGTCTCGCCGGTGGCGGCCAGCCGGACGGCCTGGACGACCTCGGCGGGGCGGGAGCGCTTGAGCAGGAAGCCGTCGGCGCCCGCGCGCAGCGCCTCGTACACGTAGTCGTCGGCCTCGAAGGTGGTGACCACCAGGATCTTCGGGGGCCGGTCGGTGCCGCGCAGGATCGCCCGGGTCGCGGCCAGGCCGTCCAGGCCGGGCATCCGGACGTCCATCAGCACCACGTCCGGGCGCAGCGAGCGGGCCAGGGCGAGCGCCTCGGCGCCGTCGGCGGCCTCGCCGACGACCTGGACGTCCGGTTGGGCGTCGAGGACGGCGCAGGCCGCAGCGGATCAGTTCCTCGTCGTCGACCAGCAGCACCTTGATCACCGTCACCGGCCCAACCGTAGCGGCAGCCGCACCCGCAGCAGCCAGTCCGGCCCGTCCGGTCCGGCCGCGCAGTCGCCGCCGAGCAGCACGGCCCGTTCGCGCACGCCGCGCAGCCCCTTGCCGCCGCCTCTGCGTGAACTCCCGCCGCCGGTACGGGCGTTGCGGCATTCGAGTTCCAGCGTTCCGGCGTCGAGCGCGGCCCGGATCCGGATCGGGGCGCCGGGCGCGTGCCGCAGCGCGTTGGTGACGCCCTCCTGGAGGATCCGGTACGCCTCGCGGGACAGCACGCCGGGCAACTCGGCCGCCCGGACGTCGAGTCGGGCGTCGACGGGGCTGCCGGCGGCGGTCGCGGCGGCGAGGATCTCGGCGGCGCGGTCCAGTCCGGGCCGTTCGGTGGCGGCGGCGTCCGGGGTCTCGCGCAGCAGCACCAGCATCCGCTCCAGGTCGTCGAGGGCGCGCCGCCCGGTGGTCTCGATCGCCGCCAACGCCCCTTCCCGGAAAGCCTGGTCGGGGATCTCGCGGGCCGCGCCCGCCTGCACGACGGTGACCGTCAGCGCGTGCCCGATCGAGTCGTGCAGTTCGCGGGCCAGCCGGTTGCGCTCCAGCAGCCGCTCGGCCCGGGCCTCGGCGGCGGCCAGCCGCTCCACCCCGGACGGCCCCAGCAGCCGTACCGCCAGGGCGAGTTGGAGCCGCCCGGCCCACACCACCAGCCAGAGCAGGGCGAAGGCGGCCGGCGGCGCGAGCAGCGGCAGGTCCGCCGCCGCCCGGACGACCGCCACCGTCGCCGCACCGAGCAGCACACTCAGGGCGACCCGGGCGACCAGCCAGCACGCCGTCCGCCCCCGGTCGGCCCAGCCCGCCGACGGCGCGACCCCGATCTCCTCCTCCCGGGCGGGCCCGAGCAGCAGCCGCGCCTGCACCCCCTCCCCGCGCCGCACCCCGGGCACCAGCGCCACCAGGCAGAGCAGCGGCACGTCCAGTCCGACCGCCCCCAGCACCACCCGCCCGGTCGGCACCCCCTCCGTCCCCGGGTACACCAGCAGCAGCACCCCGGCGAACACCAACCCGACCATCAGGTGCAGCCAGCGGGTGTACGTGACGGGGCGCAGCAGCGGGGCGAGGAGTGCGGGCATCCGGCCATCCTGCCCCGCCGCGGGGCCGCCCGGTGGGGCCGTCCGGCTGGCCCGCCGGACTCGGTGGGCTTGACGGGCCAGATGATTAGCCGCCATATTACTTCCATGAGCCAGGACCCCGACCACACGTCCGCCCAGCCGACGCTGGACCAGGCCGCCCGCCAGATCCGGCACTACGGGCTGACCGCCGACCCGCAGTCGGTCCTGGTGATGGTCCGGCTGATGGCCGCCGGGGCCCGGCTCGGGCAGGCGGCCGAGGCGCACTTCGGCCGGTTCGGCCTCTCCACCGGCCGCTACCGGCTGCTCGCCGACCTGGAGGACTGCGGCGGCGAGAAGTCGCCGTCGCAGCTGGCCGCCGGGCTCGGCGTCTCGCGGGCCACGGTGACCGGCCTGGTGGACGGACTGGAGCGGGACGGCCTGGTGGCCCGCCGCCCCTCCCGGGAGGACGGCCGGGCCAGCGTCGTGGTGCTGACGGCGCGCGGCGCGCAGCGCCTGCGAGAGATGGCGCCCGAGCACTTCCGGCGCCTGGAGGCGGTGGTCGGCGGCCTCACCGAGGCCGAGCGCGGGACGTTCCTGGAGCTGCTGGAGCGGATCGCGCGCGGCATCGGGGAGCTGACCGCCGAATAGCGGGCACCCCGCACCGCCCCATGCGGCCCCGCCGATCGGCGGGGCTTTTCATCGCCCATATGGTTAGGCAGCTAATTACTGCCTCGGGGAGGAACCGCATGACCAAGGACGACCGACACCGAGCCCAACCCGCCGACGGCCCACCGCCGTTCGCGCTCTGGCGGGAGGCCGCGACGGCCTACGCCGCCCCGGCGCTGACCGCGGGCGCCGGCGCGCTCATCGGCGGGAACACCGAACTGCTACGGGCCGCCGGCACCTCGATCGCCGGCACCTCGGCCGTGGTCGCGCTGCTGGCCGGCGGCTGGCTCCAGCTCTCCGGCCGGCGCCGCCCGACCCGGCCCGGCCGCCGGGCCCTGCTCTCGCTGGCCGGCGCCGCGCTCGCCGCCGCCCCGGCCCTCGCCCTCGGCTGCGCGGCCCGGCGCTGGCTGCCCGACTGGACCGGACTCCCCGGCGGGCCCTGGCTCGACCGGCTCCCGCTCGACCTGCCGCTGTCCGCGGCGCTCGCCGCCGCGATCGTCGGCTGGCGCTGGCGCGGCCGGTTCACCACCCACCCCTCGAAGGGAAAGCGATGATCATCGTGATGGGAGCCACCGGCTCGACCGGCGGCGCACTGGTACGCAGCCTGACCGGCGGCGCGGTGCCCTGCCGGGCGCTCAGCCGCGAACCGCACCGGCTGCGCGCCCGCCTCGGCCCGGCGGCCGACCCGCTGGTCGAGGTCCGCGCCGCCGACGCGGCCGACCCGGAATCGCTGCGCGCCGCGTTCCGCGGCGGCCGCCAGCTCTTCCTCACCATGGAGAACGGCCCCCGGCAGGTCGAGTTCGAACTGCGGGCCGTCGCCGCCGCCCTGGACAGCGGCATCGACCACATCGTCAAGATCTCCTCCCCCGCCGCCGAACCGGACTCCCCGGTCGCGATCGCCCGCGGCCACCACACCGTCGAGACCCGGCTGCGCGCGGCCGGCGTCACCGCCACCGTGCTGCGCCCCTACGCGTTCATGCAGAACCTGCTGCCGCTCGGGCCGGGCGTCGCCCGCGCCGGGCTGATCACGAGCGCGATGGGCCACGCCCCGTGCAACTACGTCGACTGCCGGGACATCGGCGACGTGGCCGCCGCCGTCCTCACCCGGCCCGAACTGGCCGGCGGCACCCACACCCTGACCGGCGCCGAGACCTGGTCCTTCGACCGGCTCGCCGACCTGCTCGGCCGCCTGCGCGGCACCCCGGTCCGCCACCTGGACCTGACCCCCGCCCAACTGCGCTCCCACCTGACCACCGACCGCGGCCTGCCGGACTGGCTGGCGGCCCACGTCGCCGAGATCCAGCACCTCGCCCTCACCCGCCCCGAACACCCCACCGACACCGTCACCCGCCTGCTCGGCCGCGCCCCGCGCGGACTGGAGCCCTTCCTCACGGAGCACCTCGACACCTTCCGCTAAGCCTCGCGGAGCGGCGGGAGCGGCCGGGGCGCCAGGGCCGGCGGAGGCGGTGGTCAGGGCGGCCGGGGCTTTCGAACCGCCGACCTCCGCCTTGTCAGGG
Organism: Kitasatospora setae KM-6054; assembly: GCF_000269985.1. Classification (NCBI taxonomy): domain Bacteria; kingdom Bacillati; phylum Actinomycetota; class Actinomycetes; order Kitasatosporales; family Streptomycetaceae; genus Kitasatospora; species Kitasatospora setae. The sequence goes on from NC_016109.1 coordinate 3,459,783, forward strand.
CGGCGCTCGGCCGCTCCCTCTCAGGAGGGAGGGGAACCACCCCTGCGCGGGATCCGGCCGCTCCCGGGCCGGCGGTTGACTCGGAACAGGCAACCGGCAGAGGGGAGTTCCCGTGATCGAGGTCCGCGACCTGACCAAGGCGTACGGCGGGCGGACGGTCGTGGACGGCCTGACGTTCCGGGTCGAGCCGGGGCGGGTGACCGGGTTCCTGGGGCCGAACGGGTCGGGCAAGTCGACGACGCTGCGGATGGTGCTGGGCTTGGACCGGCCGACGTCCGGCGCGGCGCTGGTGGACGGGCGGCCGTACGCCGCGCTGGAGCGTCCGCTGTGCCGGGTCGGCGCGCTGCTGGACGCCCAGGCGCCGCACCCGGGCCGGACCGCGGCCGGGCACCTGCGGTGGATCGCCGCCTCGCACGCGCTGCCGGCCCGCCGGGTCGGCGAGGTGCTGGCCGGGGTCGGCCTCGCCGAGGTCGCCGGCCGCCGGATCCGGACCTTCTCGCTGGGCATGCGCCAGCGCCTGGGCATCGCGGCGGCGCTGCTCGGCGACCCGGCCGCGCTGCTGCTGGACGAGCCGGTGAACGGCCTGGACCCGGAGGGCATCCGGTGGATCCGGGAGTTGCTGCGCCGGCTCGCGGGCGAGGGCCGGGCGGTGCTGGTCTCCTCGCACCTGATGGCGGAGATGGCCGTCACCGCCGACCGCCTGGTGGTGATCGGCCGGGGCCGGCTGCTCGCCGACTCCTCCACCGACGCGTTCCTGGCCCGGCACGGCCGCCGCCGGGTCCGGGTCCGGGCCGTCGACCCGGCCGCGCTGGCCGCGCTGCTCGCCACCGCCCACCCGGACGCGGTGCCCGCCGGCGACGGCGCGTTCGACGTCCCGGACGCCGACCCCGGCCGGCTGGGCGCGCTGGCCGCCGAGCACCGCGTGGTGCTCGTCGAACTGTCCGTCACCCACGACACCCTCGCGGAGACCTTCATGCGGATGACCGCCGACACCGTCGACTACCGGGCGGTGCCGGCGTGAGCGCCACCACGCACCCGCTGCGCGCCGAGTGGGCCAAGTTCGCCACGCTGCGCCCGCTGTGGGCGGCCCCGCCGCTCGCGGTCCTGCTCAGCGCCGGGATCACCGCCGCCGTCCAAGCCGCGTACGGCCGCACCGACACCTCGCTGACCGGCGACCCGATGGAGGGCCTCTCCTACGGGCTGAACTTCGGCCAGGTCGCGGTCGCCTGCCTGGGCATCCTGCTGATCGGCCAGGAGTACGCCGCCGGGACGCTCGCCACCTCGCTCGCCGCCGTCCCGGACCGGCTGCGCTTCTACCGCGCCAAGCTGCTCCTCGGCACCGGCCTGGGACTGGCGGTCGGGCTGGCCACCGTCGGCGGGCAGCTCGCCGCGACCGCCGCGACGGTGGGCCTCCGGCTGTCCGCGCCGGGCAGCGCGCGGGCCCTCGCCGCGGAGGTGCTCTACCACCCGCTGCTGCTCGTCCTGTGCCTGGCGCTCACCACCGTCCTGCGCAGCCAGACGGCCGCCCTCGGCCTGCTCTCCCCCGCCGTCTTCCTCGGCACCACCGCCCTCGCCGCCGTGCCCGGCCTGCGCGAGGCCGCCCGGTTCCTCCCCGACCGGGCCGGCCGGTACGCCCTGCGCCTCGCCGACACCCCGGGCACCCCCTACGGCCACACCACCGGCCTGCTGCTGATGGCCGCCTGGACGGCGGCGGCCGTCCTGGCGGGCCTGCGCACCCTGCGCCGCGCGGACGCGTAGCCGCGCGACGGCCCCGGCCCGCTCCCCCGCCGCTCCCCCGCCGCTCCCCGTACGGCTACGCGGCCAGCCGGCACACCAGCCGGTACGCCCCCAGCCGGGCACGGAGCACCGGGCCCGCGCCGGGGCCGCCGTCGCGGCCGAGCCACCAGCGGTGCAGCAGCGCGCCGGGGAGGGCGAGGGCGAGCAGCCAGCCGGTCTGGGCGAGGGCGAACTGCCAGCCGACCGGGCCGAGTTCGGACATCCGGCCGGGGCCGAGCGCGCCGCCGGCGAGGTACCCGGCGAGCAGGGCGGGCGGGATGGCGGCGAGGGCGGTCGCGATGGCGGCGGCCGCGGTCTGGGCGGGGGTCCAGCGGGTCGCGGCGCGGCCGAGCAGCAGGGCGGCGGCGGCCGCGGCGGCCACCGGGGCGGCGCCGGCGAGCAGGTGCCAGTCGGGGCCCCGGTCGGCGGGCAGCAGGGCCAGCAGCGGGAAGTCGGGGAGGGCGCCGGTCCGGGTGCCGAACGGTCCGGCGTGGCCGTCGGTGCCGACCGCGAAGCCGACGCCGAGGGCGTAGCCGGCCGACCAGACCAGCGCGTTGGGCAGCACCGCCAGGCAGGCCAGCAGCATGCCGAGCCAGTCGGCGGTGCCGCCGCCGAGCCGCTGCGCGTGCTGCCCGGCGGAGCCGAGCAGCACGGCGGTGGCGAGCACCACCCCGCCGCCGGCCGTCAGGGCGAGCAGCCAGCCGGCCAGGGCCCGTCCGACGGCCGGTCCGGCGCCGTCCGGCCAGAGCGCGGGGGGCAGCGGCAGTCGGGGCAGGGCGAGCGGGCGGCCGAGTCCGGCCCACAGGCCGTGGCCGAGCGCGCCGCCGGCCAGCAGGGCGACGGCCGCCAGGTCGGGCAGCGCGCGGGAGCGCAGCAGGGCCTGCGGGTCGGCGCACTGGGCGACGGCGACGGCCGCGACCAGCAGGTAGCCGGCGTACACGGCGAGCGGGGAGCGCCAGCGCAGCCATCCGCGCCCCCTGGCGCGCCGGGCCTGGCGGCGGCCGGCCCGGGAGAGCAGCACGGCGGTGACAACGGTGAGCAGCAGCGGCGCGACGGTCACCGGCGCGGCCCCCGGCCCCCGGACGAGCGGCCCGCCGTGGCCCAGCAGCCAGAGCCCGCACACGGCCCGGGCCGCGTCCCCGGCCGTGTCGTCGCCGTACGGGGCCAGCACCCAGAGGCCGAACACCGGGGCGGCGACCACGGACAGGGTGAGCAGCGCGGTGCGGACGCCGGTGAGCAGGTCGGTGAGGGTGGAGCGGCTTTCCAAGTCGCTCGGCAGGCCCAGGATCGGACGGCCCATCAGCTGCGTCATGGCCCTCATGCTGCCAACACCACCCGTTGAGAGGTGTCAACGCGCACACCTTCGCCGTGTCCCGGATTATCAGTACATGTGCCTTTTTCCGGGACGGACCCGCCACGGAGGAGATCGGTGACCACGCCTTCGACCGCCGAGCCCGAGCCGACCACCGGAACCTCACCCCGGGCACGCGAGGACGCCGAACTCCTGCTGCGCCGCCTCGCCCCGCGCGAGGCCGAGGCGCTGGCCCGACTGGCCGCCGGCGACGACCTGCGCGCCATGGCCCGCCACCTGGGCGTCGCCCCCGGCACCGCCCGCAACCACCTCAACCGGGCGATCCGCAAGCTCGGCGTCCGCGACCGCGAGGAAGCCGTCGCCCTGGTCACCGCCCTCGCCCCGGCGGCGGCCCCGGCCGTCCAGCCCGCGCCCGCCGCCGAGCCCGCCGAGCCCGCCGCGCCCGAGGCCGAGCCCGCCGAGTTCGTCGGCCCGCCGCTCCCCCCGGCGGCGGCGCCGGCCCCCGAACCCCCGGCCCCCGAAACCCCGGCCGACGGCGACCGCGTCGACGGCGACCCGACCGGCGAGCCCGAACCCGACTACGCCCCCGTCCCGGCCTCGTTCGAGGAGTTCGCCGCGCTGGTCCACACCCGCCTGGTCCAGCAGGTGTTCCTGCTGACCGGCCACCGCCACCGCGCCGCGCACTGCGTGCACCTGGCGCTGGGCGCGGCCGGCCGCCGGTGGGCGGAGGTGGCGGCGGAGCCGGATCCGGAGGGGTGGGTGCGCAGGGAGGCGTTCGACCTGGCGCTGTCGCCGTGGCACCGGGGCGGTCCGCGGCGGACGCACCTGCTGCGCCGGCCGCGGCGGCGGATCGCGGTGGACGCGGCGGGGGCGCCCGAGCCGCCGGAGCCGCCGCAGAAGCTGACGCAGCGTGACCGGGCGCTGGTGAAGGCGCTGCTGCGGCTGTCGCGGCCGCGGCGGCGGGCGCTGGTGCTGCACGACACGCTGGGCCTGCCGGTGGAGCTGGTCGCGGTGGAGGTGGAGTCGAGCACGGCGGCGGCGGAGCGCCGGGTGCGTTCGGCGCGGGCGGCGCTGGCCCGGGAGGTGCCGGCGCTGGTCGGCGAGGACCCGGAGGACCCGGAGTTCGCGGAGCGGCTGGCGGCGCTGCTGCACCGGGCGGCGGTGCACGGCTGCCCGGGGCCCCGGCTGCCGTCGGCCGCGCGGCTGGTCGCGGACAGCCGGCTGCACACCGGGCTGGTGACGGGCGGGGCGGCGGCGCTGACCGTCGCGGTGGGCGCGGCGGTGGTGACCACCCTGCTGGGGGTGGGCCCGTCGGAGCTGGTGCGTCCGGCGCCGGTGCGGGCGACGGCGTGCACGGCGGCGGGTTCGGGCAGCGCGGGCCCGGCCGCCCCGGACGGCGCCCCGGGGCTGCGGACGCCGTGGTGCGGTCCGACGCCCGGCGTCCCGGCCCGGCTGGTCGGCCCGCCCGGGCAGCTGCCGCCCCCGCCGGAGGGGTCCGCGGCGGGCCGGTCGCGCGCCGACCTGTTCGCGGCCCGCCGCTCGCCGTTCGCCCCGGCGGCCGCCGAGCGCCGTCCGCTGCCGCCGCCGATGGCCGCCCCGTGCGGCCCGGCGGAGCTCTGCGCCCCGCCGTCCGCGCCCTGACCGTCCGCGCCCTGACCGTCCGCACGTCGAAGCGGAGCGGCCCGGAGAAGCGCCGAGGCGCCGCACACCCCCCGGTTCGGGGACGGTGTGCGGCGCCTCGGTGTCGTCCTGCCGCGGCCGACCACCGGGGTCGGCCGCCGCGGCTGACTACTGCGCGGCGGCGGCGATCAGCTCGCGGGCCAGGCGGGCGGTCTCGGACGGCGTCTTGCCGACCTTGACGCCGGCGGCCTCCAGGGCCTCCTTCTTCGCCTGGGCGGTGCCGGAGGAACCGGAGACGATGGCGCCGGCGTGGCCCATGGTCTTGCCCTCGGGCGCGGTGAAGCCCGCGACGTAGCCGACGACCGGCTTGGTGACGTGCTCGGCGATGTAGGCCGCGGCCCGCTCCTCGGCGTCGCCGCCGATCTCGCCGATCATGACGATCAGCTCGGTCTCCGGGTCCTCCTGGAACGCCTTGAGGGCGTCGATGTGGGTGGTGCCGATGACGGGGTCGCCACCGATGCCCACCGCGGAGGAGAAGCCGAGGTCACGGAGCTCGTACATGAGCTGGTAGGTCAGGGTGCCGGACTTCGACACCAGACCGATCTTGCCCGGGCCGGTGATGTTGGCCGGGATGATGCCCGCGTTGGACTGTCCGGGGCTGATCAGGCCGGGGCAGTTCGGGCCGATGATGCGGGTCTTGTTGCCCTTGGCGCCGGCGTGGGCCCAGAACGCGGCGGTGTCGTGCACCGGCACGCCCTCGGTGATGACCACGGCGAGCGGGATCTCGGCGTCGATCGCCTCGACCACGGCCGACTTGGTGAACGCCGGCGGGACGAAGATGACGGTGACGTCGGCACCGGTCTTCTCGATCGCCTCGGCCACGGTGCCGAACACCGGAACCTCGGTGCCGTCCACGTCCACGGTGGTGCCGGCCTTGCGCGGGTTCACACCGCCGACGATCTGGGTGCCGGAGGCGAGCATGCGGCGGGTGTGCTTCATGCCCTCGGAGCCGGTCATGCCCTGGACGATGACCTTGCTGTCCTTGGTAAGGAAGATAGCCATGGTGTTAAGTCCCCTTCCTTACTTGTTGGCCAGCTCGGCGGCGCGGTCAGCGGCGCCGTCCATGGTGTCCACCTGCTCGACCAGCGGGTGGTTGGCGTCGGTCAGGATCTGGCGACCGAGCTCCGCGTTGTTGCCGTCCAGGCGGACGACCAGCGGCTTGGTGACGGCCTCGCCCTTGCCCTCCAGGAGCGCGAGGGCCTGCACGATGCCGTTGGCGACCGCGTCACAGGCGGTGATGCCGCCGAAGACGTTGACGAAGACCGACTTGACGTCGGTGTCGCCCAGGATGATCTCCAGGCCGTTCGCCATCACCTCGGCGGACGCGCCGCCGCCGATGTCGAGGAAGTTGGCCGGCTTCACGCCGCCGTGGTTCTCACCGGCGTACGCGACGACGTCCAGGGTGCTCATGACGAGGCCCGCGCCGTTGCCGATGATGCCGACCTGGCCGTCGAGCTTGACGTAGTTCAGGCCCTTGGCCTTCGCCGCCGCCTCCAGCGGGTTGGCGGCGGCCTTGTCCTCGAGGGCCTCGTGGTCGGGCTGGCGGAACTCGGCGTTCTCGTCCAGGGAGACCTTGCCGTCGAGCGCGATGATCTTGCCGTCGCCGGACTTGATCAGCGGGTTGACCTCGACCAGGAGGGCGTCCTCCTTGACGAAGACGACCCAGAGCTTCTGCAGGACGTCGGCGACCTGGTCGGCGATCTCGGCCGGGAACTTCGCGGCGGCCACGATCTCGGCGGCCTTCTCCGCGGTCACGCCCTCGTTGGCGTCGACCGGGATCTTGGCGAGCGCGTCCGGGTTCTCCTCGGCCACGACCTCGATCTCCACGCCGCCCTCGACGCTGGCCATCGCCAGGAAGGTGCGGTTGGTGCGGTCGAGCAGGAAGGAGACGTAGTACTCCTCCTGGATGTCCGCGGTCTGGGCCAGCATGACCTTGTGGACGGTGTGGCCCTTGATGTCCATGCCGAGGATCGCCTCGGCCTTGGCCACGACGTCCTGCGGGTCGGACGCGAGCTTCACGCCACCGGCCTTGCCTCGGCCGCCCACCTTCACCTGAGCCTTGACGACGGCTCGGCCGCCGAAGCGCTCCGCGATGGCGGCAGCGTCTGCGGCGGTCTCGATGACATCGCCGTCAAGCACGGGTACACCGTGCTTGGCGAAGAGGTCCCTCGCCTGGTACTCGAACAGGTCCACGTGTTTGTCCTTGTTCGTGGTCGCGGAATGTGTCTCTACGAGCGTGCCACGGCAGGATCTTCGCTGCGGGTCGTCGACACTGAGCGGGTACGCAGATGTACGGCCTTGCGGCCCACGCAGTTGCCGGGCGCATCGTCAATCAACACGCGCGTCACGTCCGCATGGCAGGTTATCTCCGCACGACGGGCGTATTTCGCCCGGGGCCGGGTCGACCTTCGTGAGAACCGTCACAACGGGCCCGCCCCGCCCCGGCCGCGGGCCCCCTCACCAGCGGGGGCGCGCCGACGCGGGCGACGCCTCCGGTTCATCCGTACGGGTGGTGCCGGTCGCTCTTGACTCCCCGGCCCGGCCCGCTCAGCGCGGCTCGGGCACCGGCAGCGGACGCTTCTCGATCGCCGCCGCCATGATGTCCGGGAACGCGTCCGGCGTGCAGGCGAACGCCGGGGCGCCCAGCTCGGCCAGCGCCCGCGCGTGCTCGTGGTCGTAGGCCGGGGCGCCCTCGTCGGACAGCGCCAGCAGCGCGATGAACTGCACCCCCGCGGCCTTCATCGCGGCGACCCGCTTCAGCATCTCGTGCCGGATCCCGCCCTCGTAGAGGTCGCTGATCAGCACCACGACCGTCTCGGACGGCCGGCTGATCCTCGACTGGCAGTACGCCAGCGCCCGGTTGATGTCGGTGCCGCCGCCCAGCTGGGTCGCGAACAGCACGTCCACCGGGTCGGTCAGCTGCTCGGTCAGGTCGACCACCGAGGTGTCGAACACCACCAGCCGGGTGTCCAGGCTCGGCATCGACGCCAGCACCGCGCCGAACACCGCCGAGTGCACCACCGACGGCGCCATCGACCCGGACTGGTCGATGCACAGGATCACGTCCTTCTTCACCGCCCGCTGCGCCCGCGCGTAGCCGACCAGCCGCTCCGGGACGACCGTGCGGTACTCCGGCAGGTACCTCGACAGGTTGGCCCGGATGGTGCGGTCCCAGTCGATGTCCCGGTGCCGGGGGCGGTTCACCCGGGCGCTGCGGTCCAGCGCGCCGCCGACCGTCGAGCGGGTCCGGTCGGCGAGCCGGCGCTCCAGCTCGGCGACCACCTTGCCGACCACCATCCGGGCGGTCTCCCGGGTGGTCTCCGGCAGCGCGTGCTTCAGCGACAGCAGCGTGCCGACCAGGTGGACGTCCGGCTCGACGGCGGCCAGCATCTCCGGCTCCAGCAGCAGCCGGTCCAGGCCGAGCCGGGAGATCGCGTCCTGCTGCATCAGCCGGACCACGCTGGTCGGGAAGTACTCCCGGATGTCCCCCAGCCAGCGCGCCACCTTCGGCGCCGACCCGCCCAGCCCCGCCGAGCGCTTGCCGTCCTCCCGGTACAGCGCCCCGAGCGCGCCGTCCATCGCGGCGTCCCGCCCGGTCAGCCGCACCCCGGTGCCGTCCCCGTCGGCGCCGAGCACCAGCCGCCAGCGGCGCATCCGCTCGTCGTCCTGTCGAACCGTCATGTGTGTGACTCCTAGCGAAGAGGGGCGGCTCAGGCCGTGGCCCGGCGGTCCGGCTGGCGGGGGATCCTCGACTGCGGGATCCGCACCCCCAGCAGCAGCGCCAGCACCCCGGTGGTCGCGTCGGCGCGCTCCCCGTCCAGCGGGGCGGCCGGGGCGGCGGCCGCCCCGGGGGCGCCGAGCGGGCCGGCCGCGACCCGGGAGCCGATGGTGTGGCGGACGCCGGTCTCCAGCGAGGAGAAGGTGCGGCGCAGCACCGGCAGCAGGTCGGTGAAGGCCGCCGGGGGGACCCCGCACAGCCAGTCGTCGAGCAGGCCGAGCAGCGTCGGGTCGTGCAGCAGCAGCGCGCCGCCGCCGGAGACGAAGCCCTCGACCCAGCCGCCGGCGTCGGCCGGCTCGGAGGCGGTGGAGAGCACCAGCCCGAGCCGCCGCCCGGCCTCCTCGGCGTCGAGCCGGCCGTCGTCCAGCAGCAGCCGCACCGCGCGGCCGCGCAGCAGCCCGGGGACGCCGGTGGCGGGGCCGCCGTGCGGTTCGCGGGCGGCGAGCGCGGCCAGCGTGCCGGCCCAGCGCTCGGCGGTGTCGCCGCCGAGCAGGGCGACCGACTGGTGGACGGCGTCGAGCTCGGCCCGGCGGGCGGCCGCGCCGTCCGCGTCGAGGCCGGTGCAGGCGGCGGGCAGGGCGACGCTCAGCCGTTCGGCGAGGCCGTGCGCGACGGCGGTGAGCGCGCTGGTGTCGGTGGCCCGGACGTCGCCGTAGCGCAGCGTGCGGACCAGCGCGGGGAGCGCGGCGGCGAGGTGCCCGGCGTCGGTGTCGAGCGCGGCGCGGTCGACGAGCAGCCGCATCACCTCGGGCAGCGCGTCGGGCAGGTCGGCGAGCAGGCACTGCTCGGCGAGCGCGGTCAGCCCGGTGAGCTCGGCCTCCCGGGCGTCGGCGACCGCCTTGCCGGTGGCGGCGGAGCGCACCGTGGTGCCCCACTGGCCGGCCTCGACCAGCCGGACCGAGAACTCGGGCTCCCAGTTCAGCTGCCAGGTCTCCCGGAAGGTGCCGGTGGAGTTGACGCCGTCCCGGGACGGGCGGCCCCAGTGCAGGCCGAGCAGCCGCAGCCGGTACAGCAGCCGGGAGCGCTCGACGTCGAGCTCCTTGCGCAGGTCGAGGACGAGGTCGCGGGGCGCGGCCTCCGGCTTGAGCCGCAGGGTGCGCTGCAGCCGGGCCAGGTCGCGCTGGAGCGGCACGGCGGGCACCGTGTCGGGGACCTCGCCGAGCGCGTCGCCGACCACCAGCCGTTCGCGGACCAGCGCGAGCGCGACGTCCGAGCCGTCGCACATCACGGCGCGCACCGCATCCAGGGTCTCGGTGAGGCCGGGCAGCGGGCGGCCGCGCACCGCGGCGAGGGTCTCGGCGAGCCGGACCGCCTCGATGACGTGCGCGGAGGAGACCGGGTGGTCCTCGGCGCGGAGCAGCTCGGCGACCCGGGTCATCCAGCGGGCGAGCGGCTGCCCGGGGGCGGTGAACAGGTGGTGGTACCAGCCGGGCGAGTCGATGCCCGCGCCGTAGCCGGTGTGCTGGGAGAGCCGGCGGTGCGTCCACGGCACCCAGGTCAGCTCGGTCCTGAGCTTCCTGGGCAGGTCGGCGAGCAGCGCCCGGTCGTGCGCGACGGTCGGCATCGCGGCGAGCGCGGGAACGTGCCAGGCGCCGCAGACCACGGCGATCCGCCGGTACCCGGCCCGGCGGGCGGCCCGCAGCTGCTGGCGCATCGCCGCCTCGCGGACCAGGTCGCGCCGCTCGGCCGGGTGGTGCTCGCGCAGGGCGGCCATCGCCTCGGCGAGCGCGGCGAACGGGGCCAGCGGGTCGCCGCCGGGGGCGCGGTGCTCGATCACGTCCTCCCACCAGGTCTCCGGGTCGGTGTGCCCGGCGGCGGCGGCGAGTTCGGCGATCGGGTCGACCGGGACGACCGGGACGGGCCCGGAAGTGCCCCCCGGCACTCCGGACCCCGCCCGCTCCCCCTCCCCCTCTGATGCGCCGTCAGCCCCGGACGTGTCGCCGTCCCCGGTAACGATCGGGTCGCCGTCCGAGCCGTCCGAACCGTCCGCGCCGTCCTGGTCGGCCGCGCCCTCGCCGCGCGGGCCGAGCGCGAGGCTCTGCGCGGCGGGCAGGTCGATGAACCGGACGGGCACCTGGGCGTCCAGCGCGTGGCGCAGCGCGACCCACTCGGGCGAGAACTCGGCGAACGGCCAGAACGCGGCCCGGGCCGGGTCGTCGGTGACGTGGGCGAGCAGCGCGACCGGCGGCACCATGTCCTTCCCGGCGGCGGCCGCGACCAGCGCGTCGGCCTCCGGCGGGCCCTCGATCAGCACCGCGTCGGGGCGCAGCGCGGCCAGCGCGGCGGCGACCGCGCGGGCCGAGCCGGGGCCGTGGTGGCGCACCCCGAGCAGCGTCACCCCGGCGGCCCCCGCCCCGGCGGTTCCCGAGGTCTCGGCGCTCACGCGGAGACCTCCCGGGCGGCCCGGTAGAAGTCCTTCCAGCCCTCGCGGTCGCGGACCACGCCCTCCACGTACTCGCGCCACACCTGCCGGTCGGCGACCGGGTCGCGGACCACGGCGCCGACGATGCCGTCCGCGACGTCGCCCGCGCGCAGCACGCCGTCGCCGAAGTGGGCGGCGAGGGCGAGGCCGTTGGTGACCACGGAGATCGCCTCGGCAGTGGAGAGCGTGCCGCTGGGGGTCTTCACCTTCGTCCGCCCGTCGGCGGTCAGGCCGCCGCGCAGCTCGCGGAAGACCGTCACCACGCGGCGGATCTCCTCGGCGCCGCCGGGCAGTTCGGGCAGGTCGAGGGAGCGGCCGAGCTGGCCGACCCGGCGGGTGACGATCTCGACCTCCTCCTCCAGGGTGGCGGGCAGCGGCAGCACCACGGTGTTGAAGCGGCGGCGCAGCGCGGAGGACAGCTCGTTGACGCCGCGGTCGCGGTCGTTCGCGGTGGCGATCACGTTGAAGCCGCGGACCGCCTGCACCTCGGAGCCCAGCTCGGGCACCGGCAGGGTCTTCTCGGACAGGATGGTGATCAGGCTGTCCTGGACGTCGGCCGGGATGCGGGTGAGCTCCTCGACCCGGGCGATCCGGCCGTCCCGCATCGCGCGCATCAGCGGGGACGGCACCAGCGCGTCCTCGCTGGGGCCGTGGGCGAGCAGCTGGGCGTAGTTCCAGCCGTAGCGGACGGCCTCCTCGGGGGTGCCGGCGGTGCCCTGGACGAGGAGCGTGGAGTCGCCGGAGATCGCCGCCGCGAGGTGCTCGGAGACCCAGGTCTTGGCGGTGCCGGGCACGCCGAGCAGCAGCAGCGCCCGGTCGGTGGCCAGCGTCGTGACGGCCACCTCGATCACCCGGCGCGGCCCGATGTACTTCGGCGTGATCACCGTGCCGTCGGCGAGCTCGCCGCCCAGCAGGTAGGTGGCGACCGCCCACGGCGACAGCCGCCAGCGCTCCGGCCTGGCCCGGTCGTCGTGCCGGGCGAGGGCGGCCAGCTCCTCGGCGAACGCGTCCTCGGCGTGCTGCCGCAGGACCTCGCCGGCCGTCTCGCCGACCTTCTCGCCGGCCGTCTCGGTGGTCGTCTCGGTGGTCATCGACTGCTCCGATCTCACGGGACGTCAGAACGCCGCGCACGGAGGCGCGAAGAAGTGGTGGCACGGGCACTGACCTGGGAGGACGCACTCCCGTTCGCCCCGTACGACCTCCACTCTGCCGCCCGCCACTGACAACCGACCCGGCGTCAGCCGGCCGCCGGGGCGGCCCGGCCCGACGGTCCGCCGACTGTCAGTGCCGCCTCCTAGCGTCGTGGCCATGGAGGAACGCTGGAGCACCGAACACGTCCTTTCGCTGGCGCCCGATCCGGCTTCCCTGAAGGCTGCGGGCAAGCTCTCCGGCCCGGCCCCCTGGTCGGCGACCGGCACCGGGCGGGGCGCGCTGTGGGGCCTGTGCAAGGGCAGCGGCTCCACCCCGTACCGGACGGCGGTGGAGCTCGGGACGCCCGCGTACAAGTGCAGTTGCCCGAGCCGGAAGTTCCCGTGCAAGCACGCCCTCGGGCTGCTCCTGCTGTGGGCCTCCGGCCCGGAGGCGGTCGCCGCCGGCGCCACCCCGCCGGACTGGGTCGGCGAGTGGCTGGACGGCCGGAGCCGGAGCGCCGCCGACCAGGCCGCCAAGCAGCGGGCGCGGGCCGCCGAGGCCGATCCGGAGGCGGCCCGGAAGCGGGCCGCGAAGCGCGCCGCCCGGGTCGCGGGCGGCGCCCGCGAGCTGCGGCTGCGGCTGGCCGACGGCGTGCGCCGCGGCCTGGCCGACCCGGCGCCGGACGGCGCCTGGGAGGAGGTCGCCGCCCGCATGGTCGACGCCCAGGCCCCCGGCCTGGCCGCCCGGGTCCGGACGCTGGCCGAGGCCCCGCAGGACGAACTGCTGGAGGAGTACGCGATGCTGCACCTGCTGGCCGGCGCCTACGGCCGGATCGACACCCTGCCCGAGGCCCTCGCGGCGACCGTCCGCACCCGGGTCGGCTTCACCACCGACACCGCCGAGCTGCTGGCCGGCCCGACCGTCCGGGACCGCTGGCACGTCCTGGGCAGCCGGGACACCGCGGACGACCGGCTGACCACCCGCCGGGTCTGGCTGCGCGGCGCGAAGACCGGACGGCACGCCCTGCTGCTCGCCTTCGGCCGCCCCGGCCAGGCCCCCGACCTCGCGCTGCCCACCGGCCGCCTGCTGGAGGCCGACCTGGCCTACCACCCGGGCGCCCGCCCGCTGCGGGCCGTCCTGGGCACCCGCTACGGCGCCCCGGAGCCCGCCCCGGCCGTCGCGCCGGCCGGCCTGACGCCCGCCGGGGCGCTGGCCGAGTACGGCGCCGCCGTCGCCGAGGACCCGTGGCTGGACGGCTGGCCGACCGTGCTGGCCGACGTCGTCCCGGTCCGCACGCCGGACGGCTGGCAGCTCACCGACGGCACCCACACCCTCCCGGTGCGCCGCGGCGCGCTGCCCGAGCCGGCCCTGTGGCGGCTCGCCGCGGTCTCGGCCGGCCACCCCGTCACCCTGTTCGGCGAGTGCGGCCACCGCGGCTTCGCCCCCGTCACCGCCTGGGACGCCGACCACCGGGCCGTCGCGCTCGGCTGACCCGCCGACCCGTCAGCCCGCCCACCAGCCCGTCAGCCCGCCTGACCACCAGCCCGCCTGACCAGCCGAATCCGCCGACCCACCGACCCACCGGCCCGCCGCGTCAACCCGGTGGCCGTCCCGCCCCGCGTCCGGCCGCACACCGCCCGCCGGGCCGTCCTCGTTGACGCCCCGGGGGCGCCGCCCGCTCCCTGCCCGCACCGCCCGCACCATCCGACGGTCCAGGACGCTCCCCGGCGCCCCTGACACGCCGTCAACCGGAGGAAACACCATGACCCGCATCCGGCCGCGCGCCGCCGTCCGCCGCATCACCCTGCACCACGCCGCCCGCCGGGCCGCCCTGGCCAGCGGCTGGGGCCGCCGCCACCGCACCGCCGCCCACCGGCCGAACGGAGACCGGGCATGACCGCGCCCGCGCTCGCCCCCGCCGACGGCTGGGCCGACCTGCAGGGCGCCGCCCTGCTCGGCACCGACCGCCGCCCGCTGCCCGAGCCGGACGGCCCGCTGGCGGCCGGCCTGGACCGCACCGATCCGGCCGCCGCGCTGCTCGACCTGGCCGCCGTCGCCACCGTCCGCCGCCGGGCGGGCGCGCTGCCCGCCCCGGCCGTCGAGGCGCCCGCGCCCGCCCCGGCCGACCCGCGCCCCGCGCTGCCCGAGAACGCGGCCCGCCGGCTGGCCGTCCTGCTCGGCACCCGCGGCGGCCAGGGCAGCACCGCGAACCTGGCCGAGCTGCTCCCGCAGTGGCTGGCCACCGCCCGCGGCCGGGGCTACCGGCTGCCGCCCGCCCTCGTCCCGGCGCTGCTGGACACCGCCCGGGCCCGCTCCGAGCTGCGGGCCGACGCGGTCGCGCTGGCCGGCCCGCTCGGCCGCTGGCTGGCCGCGCACAACCCGGACTGGAAGTACGTCACGCGCACCGCGGACGACCGCGAACTGCTCGACCAGCCCGGTGAACTCCTTTGGCAGGAGGGCCTGTTCGCGGAGCGCGTGACCCACCTGGGCCGGCTCCGGCGGACCGACCCGGCGGCCGGCCTGGCGCTGCTCGCCTCCACCTGGAGCACCGAGCGGGCCGAGGACCGGGTGCTGTTCCTCGACTCGCTGCAGGACGGGCTCTCCCCGGCGGACGAGGACTTCCTGGAGGCGGCGCTCTCCGACCGCTCCAAGAACGTCCGGGCCACCGCCGCCGAACTCCTCTCCACCCTGCCCGGCTCCGCCCTCGCCGCCCGGATGGCGGCCCGCGCCCGCGCCGCCGTCCGCCCCGACGGCGACCGGCTGCGCGTCACCCCGCCGACCGCCTGCGACGCCGCCATGCAGCGCGACGGCATACCGCCCAAGTCGCCCACCGGGCGCGGCGAGCGGGCCTGGTGGTTCGGCGAGGTGGTGGCCGCGGCCCCGCTCGCGCTGTGGACCGCCGACACCGGCCTGACCCCCGAGCGGCTGCTCGCCCTGCCCACGGTCGACTCGCCGGACGGCGACGGCGCCGAGTGGGCCGAGGACCTGCGCGAGGGCTGGGCCCGCGCCGCCGTCCGCCAGCAGGACGCCGCCTGGGCCCGCGCCCTGCTCGGCGCCCCGCCCCGGCCGGGGCGCGAGACCCGCACCCCGGGCGCCCCGGCCAAGCTGCTGGCCGTCCTGCCGCCCGCCGAACGGGCCGCCTGGACGGCCGCGTTCGTCCAGACCCACGGCCTCGGCGACGCCTTCCAACTGCTCGGCGCCTGCGCCACGCCCTGGACGCCGCCGCTCTCCACCGCCGTCGTCGCCGCGCTCAAGCGCGCCGCCGAGCTCGGCTCCTACCCGTGGAGCCACAGCGGCGTCCTCGGCATGACCGAGCGCGCCCTCGCCCCCGAGACCGCCCCCGCCGTCGAGGCGCTGGCCGCCGACACCTCGCCGGACACCGCCTGGTCCGACACCTTCACCCGGCTCGCCGGAACGCTCCGCTTCCGCCAGGCGATGCTCGCCGAGCTGGCCTGAGCGGACGCGCGGGGGCCCGGCGGGGGCGGACGGTTCCGCTCCCGCCGGGCCCCCGGCGGCGCGCCTCAGCTGGCGGTGCGCAGGTTGCTCTCGACCCAGCTCACCACGTCCTGGGTGGACGTCCCCGGCGTGAAGATGTCGGCGACGCCGAGGGCCTTCAGCTCGGTGATGTCCGCGTCCGGGATGATCCCGCCGCAGAAGACCTTGATGTCGGCGGCGTCGCGCTCCTTGAGGAGTTCGATGACCTTGGCGCAGAGGGTCATGTGCGCGCCCGAGAGGATGGACAGGCCGATGCCGTCCGCGTCCTCCTGGATCGCCGTGTCGACGATCTGCTCGGGGGTCTGGTGGAGGCCGGTGTAGATGACCTCCATGCCGGCGTCGCGCAGGGCCCGCGCGATGACCTTGGCGCCCCGGTCGTGCCCGTCGAGCCCGGGCTTGGCGACCACGACTCGGATCGGCCCCGACACCACCATGACTGCCTCCTGGACCACGTTGTCCACCACCCGGCCGACCTGGTCGCGGGCTGCGGTGTTAACCACTTTTAACAGATCTGAGGGGAGGGTAGCCGCCCGGCGGGGCCGCCACCCTCCCCGACTGTCGAGAGAGGGCAAAATCACAACGCGCGGGCCGCCGTCAGAGCTTCTCGACGGGGGCGTAGCGCAGCAGCAGCTCCTTGCGCCCGGCGGAGCCGAAGTCGACGGTGGCGCGGGCCTTGTCGCCGACGCCCTGGGTGGCGACGACGGTGCCGAGGCCGAAGCTGTCGTGGCTGACCCGGTCGCCGACGGCAAGCGCGACGACCTCCCGGTCGGTGACCGTCCGCGCGGACTTGCCCCAGCCGGCCTTCGGCGAGGCCGCCGCCGAGTACCCGGAGTTCCGCGCGGAGCCCGAGCCCGACCCGGCGGACGAGAACGAGGACGAGTAGCCGCGGGAGACCGGCACCGCCGCGGCGCCGGTCCGCTTCCACTCGATCAGCTTCTCGGGGATCTCCTCCAGGAAGCGCGAGGCCGGGTTGTAGGAGGGCTGCCCCCAGGCGCTGCGCAGCACCGAGCGGGTCAGGTAGAGGCGCTGCCGGGCGCGGGTGAGGCCGACGTAGGCGAGCCGGCGCTCCTCCTCCAGCTCCTTGACCTTGTCGAGGGCCCGCATGTGCGGGAAGATCCCGTCCTCCATGCCGGTGAGGAAGACGACCGGGAACTCCAGGCCCTTGGCGGTGTGCAGGGTCATCATCGTGATGACACCGCTGCCGTCCTCGTCGTCCGGGATCTGGTCGGAGTCGGCGACCAGCGCGACCCGCTCCAGGAAGTCGGCGAGCGAGCCGACCGGCGGCCCCTCGTCGCCCTCGGGGCGCTCGCCGGGGTCCTTCTCGTACTCGAGGGCGACCGAGGCGAGCTCCTGGAGGTTCTCCACCCGGGTCTCGTCCTGCGGGTCGGTGGAGGACTGCAGTTCGGCGAGGTAGCCGGTCTCCTCCAGGACGGCCTCCAGCACGGCGGCCGGCCCGGCGCCGGACTCGACGACCTGGCGCAGCCCGGCCAGCAGCTCGTTGAACTTCTTCACGGCGTTGGCGGAGCGCGCGGCCATCCCGTACGCCTCGTCGACCCGGCGCAGCGCGGCGGCGAAGGAGATCCGCTCGCGGGAGGCGAGGGCGTCGATCATCGCCTCGGCGCGTTCGCCGATGCCGCGCTTGGGGACGTTCAGGATCCGGCGCAGCGGGACGGTGTCCTCCGGGTTGGAGAGCACCCGCAGGTAGGCCAGGACGTCCTTGACCTCCTTGCGCTCGTAGAAGCGGACGCCGCCGACGACCTTGTAGGGCAGGCCGACCCGGATGAACACCTCCTCGAAGACCCGGGACTGCGCGTTGGTGCGGTAGAAGATCGCGACGTCGCCGGGCCGGGCGTGGCCGCCGTCGGTGAGGCGGTCGATCTCCTCGGCGATGAACTGGGCCTCGCCGTGCTCGTCGTCGGCGACGTAGCCGACGACCTGCTCGCCCTGGTCGCCGGCGGTCCAGAGGTTCTTCTTGCGGCGGTTGGTGTTGCGTTCGATGACCGAGTTCGCGGCGGTGAGGATGGTCTGGGTGGAGCGGTAGTTCTGCTCCAGCAGGATCGTCGTCGCGTTCGGGTAGTCCTCCTCGAACTGGAGGATGTTGCGGATCGTCGCGCCGCGGAAGGCGTAGATCGACTGGTCGGCGTCGCCGACCACGCACAGCTCGGCGGGCGGCAGCTGGGCGAGCTGCGCCTCGGCGGGGTTGACGTACTCGCCGTCGGCGGTCATCCGGGGGGCCTGCCCGGCGGAGCCGCCGGAGAGCTCGCGGACCAGCGTGTACTGGGCGTGGTTGGTGTCCTGGTACTCGTCGACCAGGATGTGCCGGAACCGGCGCCGGTAGTGCTCGGCGACGGCCGGGAACGCCTGCAGCAGGTTGACGGTGGCCATGATGATGTCGTCGAAGTCGAGCGCGTTGGCCTCGCGCAGCCGCCGCTGGTAGAGGAAGTACGCCTCGGCGAGCTTCTTCTCGGTCGGGTTGCTCGCCTGGTCGGCGTAGGTCTCCTCGTCGATCAGCTCGTTCTTCAGGTTGCTGATCTTCGAGGTGAAGGACTTCGGCGGGAACTGCTTGGGGTCGAGGTCCAGGTCGCGGCAGACCAGGGCCATCAGGCGCTGCGAGTCGGCCGAGTCGTAGATCGAGAAGCTGGAGTTCATGCCCAGCTGCTTGGCCTCGCGGCGCAGGATCCGCACGCACGCGCTGTGGAAGGTGGAGACCCACATCGCCTTGGCGCGCGGGCCGACCAGCGCCTCGACGCGCTCGCGCATCTCGCCGGCGGCCTTGTTGGTGAAGGTGATCGCCAGGATCTCGCCGGGCTGCACGCCGCGCGCGGCCAGCAGGTGGGCGATCCGGTGGGTGAGCACCCGGGTCTTGCCGGAGCCGGCGCCGGCCACGATCAGCAGCGGCGAGCCGGCGTGCAGCACGGCCTCGCGCTGCGGGTCGTTCATGCCCTCCAGCAGCTGCGCCGGGTCGACGACGGTGCGGGCCGCGCCGTTGCGGTGCCAGGCGTCGCGCTCGGCCTCGGCGGCGTGGTCGGTGGCGAACAGCCCGTCGGGGATCTCCTCCTCGCCGTGCCCGCCGTCGTACGGGGCGCCGTCGTACGGGGCGTCGTACGGCTCGTCGTACGGCTCGTCGTACGGCTCGTCCGGCGGGGGCGGCGCCTCCTCCTCCGACCACTGCCGGTCTGCGGGGCGGGGGCTCGACCCGACGGCGGGGCGCTCGAAGCCGGGGAGCGGGAGGTCATCGAAGAGGCTACTCATGGCCCTTCGAGTCTATGGCCCGCCGCCGACATCGCGGGCCCGTCCGCGAACCCCGGGGCGGCCGCTACGGGGCGTCGGGGTAGACGAAGGCGACGTAGCCGCCGTACGCCGCCGAGACCAGCGCGGCCGCGCCGAGCAGCACGGCGGGCACCGCGGCGCCGCGGGCCCGGGCCAGGCCGGCGGCGACCGGCAGCAGCAGGCCGAAGGCGGGCAGCAGGAAGCGGGAGCGGGAGTTGAAGTAGGCGGCGTCGCCGAGGGCCAGCGCCAGCATCGCGGCGCTGTAGAGCAGCAGCACCGGCGGCTGGCGCTGGACCGCCGACAGCACCAGCAGCACCACCGCGGCGAGCAGGGTCGCGGCGGCGACCGCGTCGACCAGCCAGACCGGCTGGGCGACGGTCAGCAGCCGGCGGAAGGACTCCAGCGTGGAACGGCCGAAGTCGAAGTGCGACTGCCAGGCGTCCTGGACCCGGAAGTAGCCGTCCCAGCGGCCCTTGCGCCGGCCGACCCAGGCGATGAAGCCGACCGAGCCGAGCGGGGCGAGCAGCGCCCCGGCCAGGGCCCGCGGGTTCCGGTGCCGGAGCAGGTCGAGCAGCGCGGCCGCGCAGACGGCCAGCGCGAGGGCCGGTCCGGTCGGCCGGGTCAGCCCGGCGCAGCCGGTCAGCACCCCGGCCCAGACCCAGCGGCGGCGCAGCGCGGCGTGCACCGCCCAGGCCGCGAAGGCGGTGAACAGCGCCTCCGAGTAGGCGGCGCTCTCCACCACGGCGTACGGCAGGACGCCCCACAGCACGGCCGCCAGCACCCCGACCCGGTCCCCGTACAGCCGGGCGGCGACCGCGAAGATCCCCCACGCCGCGGCCAGCGACGCCGCCCAGGCCACCGCGAGGGCCGCGGCGCCGACCGGCAGCAGCAGCGCGAGCAGGCGCACCGGCAGCGGGTAGCCGGGGAAGAACGCGTACGGCTCGTAGGCGCCGTACGGGCCGGGGACGGGCGCGGTGCCCGCGTAGCCGTGCAGGGCGATCTGCCGGTACCAGTAGGCGTCCCACATGCCGCCGAGCCGGCGCAGCCCGCCGGGGTCGCGGTGCGCGCCCCACAGGACGACCACCAGCACGCCGAGCGCGCGGACGGCCGCGTAGCCGAGCAGCGCGGCGCGGGCGGCCCGGCGCGGCGGGCGGAGGGCGCGGCGGCGGCCGGGCGCGGCGGCGGGCTCGGGGCCCGGCCCGGTCAGGACGCGGGCCACGGTCAGCGCTCCAGCAGGGTGACGGTGACGCCCTTGAGCCGGGTGACGGCGGCCTTCGGGAAGGCCGCCCGGAGAGCGGCGGCCTCGGCCGGGTCGAAGCCCGCGTACGGGTCGCCGGTGCCGGGGGTGACCACCCAGACCCGCGGGACGCCGACGAGGGCGGCGGCCGGGTCGTCGGTCAGCAGCGGGTAGAGGTCGCCGCGGTCGGCGGCGGACTCGGTGACGAAGACGTCGTCGAGCCGGACCCGCTCGGGCAGGTAGACGTCGAGCGCGGTGGGGACGTCGGCGAAGACCGCCCGCCCGTACCGCAGCGGCGCGACGCCGTCACCCGGCCGGTAGCCGTCGGCGATCAGCGCGGCCGCGGCCGCGCCGTCCCACCGGGTGTGCGAGTAGCGCTGGCGGATGTCGCGCTGGTCCTGCACGCCGAGCAGCAGCACCGCCGCCAGGCCCGCCGCCGCGAGCCACCGGGGCCGCAGCGCGGCCAGCCCGGCCCCGGCCAGCACCGCCCAGGCGGGCAGCGTGAAGAGCAGGTAGCGGTCCAGGAAGTACGAGGTGCCGCCCTGCGAGGCGCACCACAGCAGCGGCACCGGCAGGACCGCGACCAGCCCGATCTCGCCGGCCGGCCGCCGCCCGGCCGGCCAGGCCAGCGGCAGCGCGGCGAACGCCGCCACCAACAAGCTGACCCAGGCCGAGCCGTACAGGCCCCGCCACATCGTCTCGGCGACGTACGGCAGGTCGGGCCGGGCCAGCCAGCCGAGCTGCCGGGCCACCTGCCGCTGCCCGAGCACGATCAGCGGCACCAGCGGCAGCAGCGCGCCGGCCGCGGCCAGCGGGTAGCCGACCAGCACGCCGCGCGCCCGGCCGGTCCACCAGCGCCACCCGGCCACCGCCGCGTGCGGGGCCAGCAGCACCAGCGCCAGCACGTGGAACAGCCCGGTGGCGAACAGCGCCGCCCCGTACGCCGCCCAGCGCCCCCCGGTGGGCCGGTCCAGCGCGCGCAGCAGGAGCAGCGTCGCGAGCGCGGCGAACAGCACCGCGAACGCGTAGCCGCGGACCTCCTGCCCGTACCGGGAGACCGCCGGGACGAGCGCGAACAGCAGCCCGGCGACCAGACCCGCGACCGGGCCGAACAGCCGGCGGCCGATCAGCGCGACCAGGGCGGCGGCGCCGGCCATCGCCAGCGCGGAGGGCGTCCGCAGCACGCCCGGCGCGTGCCCGAACGCCTCGGACCAGTAGTGGATCAGCAGGTAGTAGGCGCCGGTGACGGCGTCCAGGTTCGCCAGCAGCTGGAAGATCCGCCCCGGCGCGCGGGCCGCCGCGTTCCAGCTCGCCAGCTCGTCGTCCCAGAGCAGCGGCCGCCCGATCCCGCGCAGGCAGTACAGCAGCGTCAGCAGCGCGGGCCACAGCCACACCACCCGGTACGCCAGCGCCCCCGCCGCCCGCAGCCGCCCCCGCCGCGCCCCGGCCCCCGGCTCCGGCCCGGCACCCTCACGGGAGGCCGGACCGCTCTCCGCACCGACGGTCATCCGGCGCGGCCGAGAAGCCGGGCCGGAAGACGGCGCGTTCGCGTAGGCAGCACGCCCCCATCGAAACCACCCATCACCCACCCGGACGGCACGCCACGCCGCCCATTCACCCGACCGGACCAACCCCTCCCCCACGGCACAGCCGGGGAACGGCGAACCCCAGCCACTGCGAGGCCCCATCCAGGGGCCCGGCGAACGACGAGCTCAAGCCACTGCGAGGCCCCATTCAGGGGCCCGGGGAACGGCGGGCTCAAGCTGCTGCACGCCGGAGCCCACCGGAAAGCCCGTGCTGCTTCGGGCCGAGAACCGCACCCCGAACCGACGGAACCCTCCCCGCCGACCCCCGCCGCCCCAACCCCCGGACCCGCCGCCCCCGGACCTACCGGCCCGCCGGCCCCGAGGCTCTCAGACCAGCCGCCGCGCCGTCGCCCACCAGGTCAGCTCGTGCCGGTTGGAGAGCTGGAGCTTGCGCAGCACCGCCGAGACGCGGCTCTCGACGCCCCCCACCCCCGGACCCACCGGACCCACCGGGCCCGCCGGCCCCGAGGCTCTCAGACCAGCCGCCGCGCCGTCGCCCACCGGGTCAGCTCGTGCCGGTTGGAGAGCTGGAGCTTGCGCAGCACCGCCGAGACGTGGCTCTCGACCGTCTTGACCGAGATGAACAGTTGCTTGGCGATCTCCTTGTAGGCGTAGCCGCGGGCGATCAGCCGCAGCACCTCGCGCTCGCGCTGGGTGAGCCGGTCGAGGTCCTCGTCGACGGGCGGGGTGTCGGTGGCGGCGAAGGCGTCGAGGACGAAGCCGGCGAGTCGGGGGGAGAAGACCGCGTCGCCGTCGGCGATCCGGAAGATCGCCTTGACCAGGTCGGTGCCGGTGATGGTCTTGGTGACGTAGCCGCGGGCGCCGCCGCGGATCACGCCGATGACGTCCTCGGCGGCGTCCGAGACGGAGAGCGCGAGGAAGCGCACGCCGTCGGCGCCGGCCGAGCGGCGCAGCACTTCGACGCCGCCGCCGCCGGGCAGGTGGACGTCGAGGAGCACCACGTCGGGCTTGGTCTCGGCGACCACCCGGACCGCGGATTCGACGTCGTCGGCCTCGCCGACCACGTCGATGCCGGTCTCGTCGGTGCGCCCGATCTCGGCGCGCACGCCGGTGCGGAACATCCGGTGGTCGTCGACCAGCACGACCCGGGCCCGCCTGCCGGGTGCCGCCTCTGACGCTGCGTCAGTCATCTGCCGCCCTCTCCATCTCCAGCTCGACCTCGGTCCCGCCGTCCGGCGCGGGCCGCACCCGCGCGGTGCCGCCGTTGCGCCGCATCCGGCCGATGATCGATTCGCGTACGCCCATGCGGTCCTCGGGGAGGTCGTCGGGGTCGAAGCCGGGGCCGTGGTCGCGGACGAACACCGACACCGTCCTCCCCTCCACCTCCGCGTAGACCTGGACCGGTCCACCGCCACCGTACTTGGCGGCGTTCACCATGGCTTCCCTGGCCGCCTTCATCTGCGAGGCGATCTTCTCGTCCATCGGGCAGTCGCCGACGCAGACCAGTTCGAGGTGGACGCCGTGCCGGTCCTCGACCTCGGCGACGATCGCCCGCAGGTGCTCGGCGAGGGTGTCGGGGGCGTCCTCGGCGGCGGCCTCGGGGCGGTAGAGCCACAGCCGCAGTTCGCGTTCCTGGGCGCGGGCGAGGCGGAGCACCTCCTTGGGGTCCTCGGCCCGGCGCTGGATCAGGGTGAGGGTGTGCAGCACCGAGTCGTGGACGTGCGCGGCGATCTCGGCGCGTTCCTGGGCGCGGATCCGGGCGGTGCGCTCGGCGCCGAGGTCCTGCCACATCCGCAGCATCGACGGGCCGCCGAGGACCAGCACGCCGGCCACCACGGCCAGCGAGGACTCGACGACCAGCGCGAGCGGCGAGCCGACGCCCTGGGTGACGAAGTAGCCGATGATGCCCGCCACGACCAGCAGCACGCCGGCCAGCACCCGCAGGTAGGCGCCCTTGCGGCTGCCCGGCTCCAGGCCGAACCAGCTCTGCCAGCGCGAGTCGTCGGCCTGCCGCCAGACCAGCGCGACGCCGATGCCGACCGCGAGCAGCGGCCACACGTACGGCTTGGCGGTCTGGATGCCGAGCGCGGACAGCAGCGCCATCACGCCGATGACCAGCGCGATCAGCGCGAACAGCTGGCCCATGCTGCCGGCCCGGCCGCGGCCCCCGACACCGACACCACCCGGGACGGCGGCGGCGTCGGTGTCGGGGGCGCCGTCGTCGCCGTGGAAGGTGCGCTCCAGCAGTTCGCGCAGCCGGCCGAACCGGCCGGGGCCGGCCTCGGCGTGGCGGCGGGCCGGGCGGTCGGCACCGGGGGCGGCCTGGTTGATGCCGAGCGGCACCACGACCCAGAACGCGGCGTACAGCAGGCTGCCGATGCCCTGCGAGAAGAACAGCACGGTGAACGCCAGCCGCACCCAGGTGACGGGCACGCCGAGGTGGGTGGCCAGGCCCTGGCAGACGCCGCCGAGGATCCGGCCGTGCGGGCTGCGGTAGAGCCGCCGGTAGGGCGGCGCGCCGGCCGGCGCCTCGGTCGGGGCGGGTTCGGTGGTTCTGGTCTCGGGAGCGGCCACGGCACCGATGGTGGCAGGTGCCGGCGCGGCGGCGCATCAGGGTCCCGCCCCTAGGAAGGCTCAGGGACAGTTCAGGGTCGCTCCCGGGCCCCGGACGGTTGGGCGGGGCCGGGCGGCCCGGAAGGATGGTGGGCATGACGGACGACCAGATCCCGGTGGAACCGCCGGCCGCCCCCGCCGAGGGCCGCCCGGCGCTCACCCGCTCCTCCCGGCACCGGGTGGTGGCGGGCGTGTGCGGCGGCCTGGGCCGCTACCTGGACATCGACCCGGTGGTGTTCCGGGTGGTGATCGCGGTGCTCGGCCTGACCGGCGGGCTCGGGCTGTTCCTGTACGGGCTGGCCTGGCTGGTGGTGCCGCGGGAGGCGGCGGACGGCGAGGGCGGCCGCACCGAGCTGCAGCGGGTGCTGACCGGCCGGGTGGACGGCCAGTCGATCGGCGCGGTGCTGCTGACCGTGATCGGCACCGGGGTGTTCTTCTCCTCGATGGGCGACGGCGGGCAGCTGTTCCCGCTGCTGCTGCTGGCCGCGCTGGTGTTCCTGGCGCTGCGCTACGACCCGGAGCGGCGGCGCCGCTTCGACGGCGGCGACCCGCCGCCGCCCCCGCCGCCCGGCCCGCGGGACCGGCTGGAGGAGGGCGGCCCGTTCGCGGACTGGAAGACCTGGAGCGAGACGGTCGGCCGCGACCTGCGCGGCAGTTGGAAGAGCCGCAGCGCGGAGCTGCACGAGCGGATGGCGGCCTGGCACGGCGAGCAGGCGGCGGGCGGTTCCGCCGCCCGTCCCGGTGCCGGTGCCGCCCGTCCCGACGGCACCGGTGTCGACGGTGCCGGGCAGCGGCCCGCGGACACCCCGCCGGTCGGCCCGTCCGGCTACCTGTGGGACCCGCGGCACCCGGAGCGCGACCCGTACGGCGGGGCCGGCCCGGTGCCGCCGGGGGCGCCCGCGCAGCCGTGGTGGCAGCGCGCCGACCTGCCGGAGGGCGACCCGCTGCGCAAGGAGCCGCGCGAGGAGACCTACCAGGACCGGATGGAGCGCCGGATGGCGGACTACCGGGCCAAGGCCGGGGAGCGCCAGCAGGCGCAGCGCGAGGCGATGGAGCGGCACCGGGCGAGCATGGAGCGGCACCGCGAGTGGAAGGCCCGCCGGAGGGCGGAGCGCGGCAGCTCGGTGCTGGGCGCGTCGGCGGTGCTGGTCGCGCTGGGCTCGGCCTGGGCGGTGGCGGCGGCCGGCCACGGGGAGCAGCGCTGGTCGACGGTGCTGGCGGTGGCGCTGCTGCCGCTGGGCCTGGCGATGCTGGTCAGCGCCCGCTGGGGGCGCACCCGCGGGCTGACCTTCCTGTCGCTGCTGGTGACGGCGGCCCTGGCGGTGTCGGCCGGCACCTCGGCGACGGTCGCGGACAGCACCGGCGACCGGACCTGGACGGTGGCCGCCGCGTCCGACCTGCGGGAGCGGTACACGCTCGGCTTCGGCGAGGCGAACCTCGACCTGTCGGCGGTGGACCCGGGCGGCGGCACGGCCGGCACCTCGCTGCGGGTCGCCGCGGGCGACGCCCGGGTGACCGTGCCGTCCGGGGTGGAGCTGCGGCTGAAGCTGCGCGACGGCGCGGGCGAGGTCCGGCTGCCGGACGGCCAGCGGTTCAGCGGGCCGTTCGTGAACGAGGACGTGGTGATCGAGGTCCCGGACGGCCGGCCGTCCAAGGGGGCACTGGAACTGACGGTGACGGTGGGCGCCGGGAACATCGAGGTGGTGCGGTGATGAGGAAGCATCGGTTCGACGTCTACGCGTTGGTCGCGGGCGGGCTGTTCAGCGCGCTGGCGGTGCTGTACCTGGTGGCCTCGCTGAACGACCGCGAGGTGAACAGCCGCTTCGTGCTGCCGCTGACCTTCATCGTGCTCGGCGCGGGCGGCCTGGCCGGCGCCCTGGTGGCGGCCTCCCGGCGCGGCCGGGGCGGCGCCCGGGACGACGGGCACCGCCTGGACGACTAGGAGTCCGCGCGGGGCGGGGGCGGGGCCGGTGGCCCCGCCCCTTTCGCGTGTCCGGGCGGGCCCGCTGTCCGGTGTCGGACGGTCCGGTTCACGACAGCCGGATGCCCTTCCGGGCCGCCCCGGAACGGACGAAGCTGGTGACCGCCGCCAGGGAGACCGGGCGGCCCGCCGGAACCGGGCTCCCCCACGGGGCGCCCGGCAGGGGCCTGCTGGCCCCTCGTCAGGCCGCTCCCGTGCGAGCGGTGCGCCGCCGCTCCCGTCGTCCTTCCCGAACCCGCCGCAAGGGGATACCGCCATGCCTTCTTCCCGCCGCACCAGGCTCCTCGGAACGTTCGCCCTGACCGCCGGGCTCACCGCCTCGTCCTGCGTCCTGGCCACCGTGGACGCGTCGGCCGCCTCGGTGGCGAACTGGGACCGGGTCGCCCAGTGCGAGAGCAGCGGGAACTGGAGCATCAACACCAACAACGGCCTGTACGGCGGGCTCCAGTTCGACCTGCCGACCTGGCGGGCGTACGGCGGCACCCAGTACGCCGCGTACCCGCACCAGGCCACCAAGCAGCAGCAGATCCTGATCGCCGAGAAGGTCCTGAACGGCCCGCAGGGCGCCGGCGCCTGGCCGCAGTGCGGCGGTCCGCTGGTCGGCGACCACACCAACCCGTACCCGTCGGCGCCGCCGACGCCGCCGGCCTCCTCGGGCACCGGCAGCGGCGGGGTGGCGGCCTCGGCCACCGACACCACCGTGCACCTGGAGATCATCGGCTCCGACGGCGCGATGTACACCAACGACGGCAACTACACCACCGGTGCCTGGTCGACCTGGACCAAGCTGGACAACGCCAACCTCAAGTCCGTCAGCGCGGCCGCGATCGGGGGCGTCAGCCACGTCTTCGCGGTGGCCAACGACGGCCGCGTCTACACCCGCGACGCCAACTACACCACCGGCACCTGGAGCGACTGGGCCGAGGTCCCCGGCGGCGCGGGCGGGGCGAAGGCCGTGATGGCGACCGCGACCGGGAACACCGTGCACCTGGAGATCATCGGCTCCGACGGCGCGATGTACACCAACGACGCCAACTACACCACCGGCACCTGGGGCGTCTGGACCAGGATGGACGGCGCGAACCTCAAGTCCCTGGCCGGCGTGGCGATCGGCAACGTCAGCCACGTCTTCGCGGTCAGCGAGGACGGCCGCGTCTACAGCCGCGACGCCGACTACGGCGCCGGCACCTGGACCGGCTGGGCCGAGGTCCCCGGCGGCGCGAGCGGCGCCAAGGGCATCACCGCCACCGCGACCGGCACCACCGCGCACCTGGAGATCATCGGCTCCGACGGCGCGATGTACAACAACGACGCCAACTACACCACCGGCACCTGGTCGACCTGGACCAAGATGGACAGCGCCAACCTCAAGTCCCTGGCCAGCGTGGCGATCGGCAACGTCAACCACGTCTTCGCGGTGGCCGCCGACGGCCACGTCTACACCCGCGACGCCAACTACACCACCGGCACCTGGAGCAACTGGGCCGAGGTCCCCGGCGGCGCGAGCGCCTGACCCGGCGCCCCGCCCGACCGCCCGGCCCCGCCCGACCGCCCGTCCACCTGCCTTCCTGTCACCACCCACGCCTGCCACCGGCCCCGCCTGTCGCCGGCCGCACCCGGCGGCGCCGCGCCCCCGCCCCCGCGGGCGGCCGCAGCGCGCCGGGGCCGCCCGACAGCCGCGTCCCGGACCTCCGGCACGGCCCTTCGACTTCCCTTCTGCCACGAGGAGTTCCGCCATGTCCGCCGTCCGTACCTCCAAGGCCCTGCGCACCGCCCTGGCCGCCGCCATCGCCCTCTCCGGCGCGATCGCCACCACCGCCGTCACGGTCGCCACCGCGACCACCGCGCAGGCCGCCTCCTCGGTCGACGGCCAGATCACCCGCGGCGAGGTGATCCAGCGCGCCCAGTACTGGTACGGCAAGACCATCGCCTACAACCAGGGCGCCACCTACCCGGACTCCTCCGGCCGCGCCTACCGCACCGACTGCTCCGGCTACGTCTCGATGGCCTGGCACCTCGGCGCCAGCCCCAGCACCCAGGGCCTGCCCGGCTACGCCACCGAGATCCCGCGCAGCCAGCTCAAGGCGGGCGACATCCTGAACAGCTTCTACGACCACGTGATCCTGTTCGAGAAGTGGGACGACGCCGCGCACACCACCTTCTCCTACTACTCGTTCGGCTCGACCCCGGTGAAGCACCGCACCGGCATCTCGATCAACGCCGCGACCTTCGACTCGCACCCCAACGGCGACTACAAGGCCTACCGCTACAACAAGATCGTCGACGACACCCCGTCGACCACGGCGGCGGGCACCGCGCACGTGGAGATCATCGGCTCGGACGGCGCGATGTACAACAACGACGCCAACTACACCACCGGCACCTGGAGCGTGTGGTCGCAGATGGACAGCGCGAGCCTGACGTACCTGGCCAGCGCCTCCACCGGGAACACCTCGCACTACTACGCGGTGGCCGCCGACGGCGGGCTCTACACCCGGGACGCCGACTACGCGGCCGGCACCTGGAGCGACTGGGCCCCCGTCCCGGGCGGTGCGAGCGGCGCCAAGGGCCTCACCGCCACCGCGACCGGCAACACCGTCCACCTGGAAATCATCGGCTCGGACGGCGCGATGTACAACAACGACGCCAACTACACCACCGGCACCTGGGGCAGCTGGACCAAGATGGACAGCGCCAACCTCACCCACCTGGCCAGTGCCACCACCGGGAACACCTCGCACTACTACGCGGTGGCCACCGACGGCCACGTCTACACCCGCGACGCCAACTACACCACCGGCACCTGGAGCAACTGGGCCGAGGTCCCCGGCGGGGCCGGCGGTGCCAAGGGCCTCACCGCCACCGCGACCGGCAACACCGTCCACCTGGAAATCATCGGCTCGGACGGCGCGATGTACAACAACGACGCCAACTACACCACCGGCACCTGGTCGACCTGGACCAAGCTGGACAGCGCCAACCTCAAGTCCCTGGCCAGCACCACCACCGGCAGCACCGCCCACTACTACGCGGTCGCCAACGACGGCGCGGTCTACACCCGTGACGCCGACTACACCACCGGCACCTGGACCGACTGGGTCGAGGTCCCCGGCGGCGCCGGCGGCGCCAAGGGCATCACCGCCACGGCCACCGGCTGACGGTCCGACCTCCGAGGGGCACCCGCCCGGCCGCACCGGCCCGGCGGGTGCCCCTCGGGCGTCAGGCCTTCTGCTGCGGGCCGAGCTCCAGCTGGTCGCCGTTCCTGGTGACGCCGTACTTCGGCAGCGGCTTCACCGCCGGGCCGGTGATCACGGCGCCGGTCGCGGCGTCGAACTCGGAGCCGTGGCAGGGGCAGTAGAGCTTGCCGTCCTTGGGCGGGTTGACCGCGCAGCCGGAGTGGGTGCAGACCGAGGAGAGGCCCGCGTACTGCCCGGCGGCGGGCTGGACGATGAAGACGGCGTCGCCGTTGGCCGGGTCCTTGACCGTGGCGGAGCCGCCGACCGGGACCTGCGCGGCGGGCACCGAGGGGCCGGGCTGCGGGACGGGGCTGGTGGCGCCGCCGCCGGTGGCGGTGGCGGGCGCGGTGTCGTCCCGGCCGAAGCTGGCGGTGAGCGAGCCGGAGAGCAGGCCGGCGCCGCCGAGCGCGACGGCCGCGATGCCGCCGTCGAGCAGCGCGCGGCGGCGGACCGCGTCCTCGGCGAGGCCGCGGGCCCGGTCGCGGGCGGCCCGGGCGGCGAGGTAGCCGTCGACCGACAGGTAGGGGGTGCCGGCCAGCAGCAGCGGCGTCCAGGCCATCAGGTAGGCCAGGTCGTTGCCCAGGTAGTACGGGGTGGTGTGGAAGCTCACGGTCAGCCAGAGCGAGGCGGAGAGCAGCGCGCCGCCGAGCGCGGCGACCCGGCCCCACAGGCCGAACAGGGTGCCGAGGCCGACGGCGAGCTCGCCGAAGGCGATCAGCAGGCCGAAGAAGGTCGGCGCGTCGAGGGCCGGGCCGAGCGCCCAGCCGAGCGGGCTGGTGGCCTTGGCGGCCCGGGTCTGGGAGTAGAACGAGGCGGCGTCGCCGGCGCCGGCCAGGTAGTGCGCGTCGGAGAGCTTGTCGAAGGCGGCGTAGACGAAGGTCACGCCGAGGAACAGCCGCAGCGGCAGCAGCGCGAAGCGCGAGCCCAGCGCCTTCCACGCGCCGATCCGGCGGCCCGTTCCGCCGCCCGTCCCCCCGCCCGTCCCGTCCGTCCCGCCGCCGGTCGTGCTGCCGGTCCCCGTCGCCATCGCCGTCGCCCTCTCCCTCGCCGCCTGCCGTTCGCCGGCAGGATCGGGTCCGATTGTGCCCGGTGCCGCTCGCGCACGGCCGCGCCGCCACTCCCCTGGCGCGGGGAGCGGCGGCGCGGTCACACGGTTGCCGGTGGGATCACTCCCACTCGATGGTGCCCGGCGGCTTGGAGGTGACGTCCAGGACGACCCGGTTCACGTCCTTGACCTCGTTGGTGATCCGGGTGGAGATCTTCGCCAGCACCTCGTAGGGCAGGCGCGACCAGTCGGCGGTCATCGCGTCCTCGGAGGAGACCGGGCGCAGCACGATCGGGTGGCCGTAGGTGCGGCCGTCGCCCTGCACGCCGACCGAGCGGACGTCGGCCAGCAGGACGACCGGGCACTGCCAGATCTCGGCGTCCAGGCCGGCCAGGGTGAGCTCCTCGCGGGCGATCGCGTCGGCGTCGCGGAGCAGGTCCAGCCGCTCCTTGGTGACCTCGCCGACGATCCGGATGCCCAGGCCGGGGCCGGGGAACGGCTGGCGCTGGACGATCTCGGCGGGCAGGCCGAGCTCCTGGCCGACCATCCGGACCTCGTCCTTGAACAGCTTGCGCAGCGGCTCGACGAGCTGGAACTCCAGGTCCTCGGGGAGGCCGCCGACGTTGTGGTGCGACTTGATGTTGGCGGTGCCGGTGCCGCCGCCGGACTCCACCACGTCCGGGTACAGGGTGCCCTGGACGAGGAACTCCACGGCCGGGCCCTCGTCGGCGATGATGTCGGCCTGGGCCTGCTCGAAGACCCGGATGAACTCGCGGCCGATGATCTTGCGCTTCTGCTCGGGGTCGGAGACGCCCTTCAGCGCGGTCAGGAACCGCTCCTCGGCGTCGACCACGACCAGCTTGACGCCGGTGGCCGCGACGAAGTCCTTCTCGACCTGCTCGGTCTCGCCCTTGCGCATCAGGCCGTGGTCGACGTACACGCAGGTCAGCCGGTCGCCGATGGCGCGCTGCACCAGGGCGGCGGCGACCGCGGAGTCCACGCCGCCGGACAGGCCGCAGATGGCGCGCTTGTCGCCGACCTGCTCGCGGATCAGCGCGACCTGCTCCTCGACCACGTTGCTGGTGGTCCAGTCGGGCGCGATGCCGGCGCCGCGGTACAGGAAGTGCTCCAGCACCTGCTGGCCGTGCTCGGAGTGCATCACCTCGGGGTGGTACTGCACGCCGTACAGCTTGAGGTCGTCGTTCTCGAAGGCGGCGACCGGCACCACGTCGGTGGAGGCGGTGACGGTGAAGCCCTCGGGCGCGGCCGAGCAGGCGTCGCCGTGCGACATCCACACCGAGTGCTTGTCCGGGGTGCCCTCGAACAGGGTGGAGCCGGAGCGGGTCACGGTCAGCGGGGTCCGGCCGTACTCGCGGGCGCCGCTGTTGTCGACCGTGCCGCCGAGGGTCTTGGCCATCAGCTGGAAGCCGTAGCACATGCCGAAGACCGGCACGCCCGCCTCGAAGAGGGCGCGGTCGAGCTGCGGGGCGCCCTCCTCGTAGACCGACGACGGACCGCCGGAGAGGATGATCGCCTTGGGGTTCTTGGCGAGCATCTCGGCGACCGGCATGGAGCTGGGCACGATCTCGCTGTAGACCCGCGCCTCACGCACCCGGCGGGCGATGAGCTGGGCGTACTGGGCACCGAAGTCGACGACCAGGACGGTGTCGTTCTCGGGTACGGACTGAGCGGGTGTATCAGCGGACACAGACGGCCTTCCGGCGGCGGTACGAGGGGGGTGTCACCCCCGAGTCTACCGGGAGCGTTTCACCCGACTGCCCGCGCCGCCGCCCGTGACCGCGCGGCCCGGCGAATCGTTGCACCGGGAGACCGCACGGGACACCGGCGCCCTCCAGGCGCTGGCGGCACCGCGCGGCGGAACCACGCGTGGATCATCTCCGGTCCACCGGTGCGCGTGGCGGGCACGGGCCCGCCGTGGGACCGCGCC
This sequence comes from Kitasatospora setae KM-6054, assembly GCF_000269985.1. Lineage (NCBI taxonomy): Bacteria > Bacillati > Actinomycetota > Actinomycetes > Kitasatosporales > Streptomycetaceae > Kitasatospora > Kitasatospora setae. The sequence continues at coordinate 3,492,254 of NC_016109.1, forward strand.
CCGGTGTGGCGGTCGGGTCAGCAGGGGACAGCGAACCCGTCCGCGACCGGGCGGACCCGGGGTGTGGCGGCCGGTACCGGTGCCGGCCGCCACACCTCAGTCAGCCGCCGCTCCGGCGTACGCCCCGGTACGCCCCCCGAGCACGCTCCCGGCCCGCGGCCGGGCGCGCCTCAGCACGTCCCGCAAGCGATTATCACGGAAAGTCACCGTTCAGGGCGGCCCCGCCCGGTGCCCCCGGGCGCCGTGGCCGGTTCCAGCCTTCCCCTCATTTACGTCGAATCGGTTGCACGGCAAGGCCCTCGTCCAGGACGATGCTGGGAAGGCAGGGGTTCACCGTACAGCTCCGGCCGAGGGCCGACCGTTGACGCGAACGGCCCGCCTCTCACGCTCCGTGAGGCCCATCCGGCCCCGGCGCGTGCCGTCGAACCACTCCTCCGCGACGGCGCTCCTCCCCCGGCGCCGTCACACCAGCACCGGCGCGGCCCTGACGCCGTGTGCTGCGACAAAGGGCCCCGTTCCCCCGCGGGGCCCTTTGCCCTGTCCGGGCCCGGGGCAGGGCCGGGACAGGGCCCGGCCAGGGCCCGTTCAGCCCTCGACGGGGCGCCGGTACGCGGCGTGCGGGTCGCCGTCCTTGTCGAGCGCGACGGCGGGGGCCGGCGGCTCCTCCGGCACCAGCTCGACCGACCCGTGCGCGAGGGTGTCGGTCACCGTCTGTCCCGGCAGGACAGGCAGCGCCGGCGCGGCGGCGGGCAGCGGCGGCGGCGCGGCGGGCAGCGGCGGGACGGCGGGCGGGGCGGCCGGGGCGGGCAGCGGTGCCGGGGCGTGCGGCGGGACGGGGGTGCCGCGCACCGCGTCCAGCACGGCGGGCACCACCAGCGCGCCGAACAGCGCCCAGACGGCGGCGGCGACCAGCACCGAGACCACCGACCAGCCGAGGGTGTCCCGGCTCTGCAGCGAGAGGCCGCCGGCCCCGGCGCCGCTCCGGCTCTGGGTGGCCCACATCGAGGTGCCGAGCAGCAGCACGGCGGTGAGCGCCGCGTACAGGCCGGCCAGCACGGCCCGGTCGCGCGGGGCCAGCCGGCCCCGGTGCGCGGACCAGCCGAGCGCCAGCGCGGCGGCCAGCGGGAGCAGCGCCGCGCACCACCAGCCGTCGCCGTGGCCGCCCAGGTCGAACAGCGACATCGACTCGTGGCCGAAGCCGAAGACGCCGGCCGTCAGCAGGGACGCGCCGCTGCCGACGCCGTGGATCAGCAGGCCGTTGTTGACGGCCAGGCCCAGCGTGTCGCTGTGCGGGAAGGTCCGGTCGCCGGAGAGCTGCACCACCAGCGCGACGGCGGTGAGCAGCGCCAGCAGGCCGAGCAGCACCCGGGAGGCGTGCTGCCAGGCGAGCAGCAGGCTGCCCAGCCAGCCGCGCCGGGCGGCCTCGGCGCGCAGCGCGGCGGCGCCGTCCACGGCCAGCACCACGGCGGCCGCGGCCAGGCCGGCGGTGAGCGTCAGCGGCAGCAGTTCGGGGCCGATCTCGACCTTCAGCGCGCTGCTCTTCGAGCCGAGGTCGGTGTCGTGGCCGGCCAGCCAGCCCAGCAGCAGCGCGACGGCGGCGGACAGCGCGCCGGTGCGCAGCGCCTGGAGGCCGGCGGCGGCCGGGGCCGGTTCGGCGAGCGCGGCGCGGCGGCGGCCGCGGGCGACCAGGTGCAGGCCGGTCCAGAGGGTCAGCAGCCAGCCCAGCGAGACCGCGTACATGATCAGGTGGCTGTCGCCGGAGATGGTCGCCGCCTTGCCGCCGGGCGAGGTGATGACCATCCGCAGCGGGGCGCCGAGCCCGGTGAGGACGAGGGCCAGCCAGGTCTGGAAGCCCTCGGTCGACCAGGCGGTGGCGAACGGCCCGGTGCTGTCGCCGCCGTCGCTCGTGCCCGAGCCGATCGCGGCGGCCAGCACCAGCAGCGCGGTCGGCGCGATCAGCACCCGGCCGGCGGTGAGCCAGCCGCGGGAGAGCAGCGGCGTCTCCCGGGTGTGGTGGATCCGGCCCGCGCCCCACGGGGAGGGGCCGGCCGCGGCCGATCCGGCGTCCTCGATCACGTCGCCGATGGCGGGCGCGGCGACCGGCCGGCCGCAGTTGGCGCAGGTCGCCGCGGGGTCGGGCGAGGCCGCCCCGCAGGACGGGCAGATGGGCATGGTCGGTTCCCCCCGGGTGGTTCGTGTTCGAGGGCCCGTTTATCCCACCGGGGGTAAAGGAATGTCAATCGCCTTCGGGGGCCCGTCCCGGCACCTTGGGGACGGGCAGCAGCGGCAGTCGCAGCGCGCCGAACGCCCCTGCGGGGACGGCGGGTTGGCGCGGTGCGACGGGCGGCACCGGGCGGTAGCCGGCGCCCGGTTCGGGGCGCGGGTCGGCCTCGCCGCGGTTGGGCCACATGGACATGGCGCGCTCGGCCTGGGCGGTGATCGTCAGCGAGGGGTTGACGCCCAGGTTGGCGGAGACCGCGGAGCCGTCGACGACGCTGATCCCCGGGTGCCCGTACAGCCGGTGGTAGGGGTCGACGACGCCGGTCTCGGCGCTGTCGCCGATCGGGCAGCCGCCGAGGAAGTGCGCGGTGAGCGGGATGTCGAAGATCTCGCCGGCGGTGGAGCCGGGGAAGCCGTTGATGGAGGCGGCGAGCGCCCGGGCGCCCTCCTCGGCGGCCGGGATCCAGCTGGGGTTGGGCGCGCCGTGGCCCTGCCGGGAGGTGAGCTTGCCGTTCTTCAGCGAGACGGTCAGCGAGTTGTCGAGGGACTGCATGACCAGGCCGATGATGGTCTTCTCGGACCAGCGGTGCTGGTTCATCGACTGGACGAAGGTCCACGGGTGCCGGGCGGCGGTGCCGAGGTAGCGCAGCCAGCGCGGTCCGCGCCCGGCGCCGGGCACCTGCTGGATGGAGAGCGCGCCCATCGCGTTGGAGCCCCGCCCGTAGCGGACCGGCTCGATGTGGGTGTTCGCGTCGGGGTGCACGGAGGAGGTGATGGCGACGCCGCGGGTGAAGTCGGGGCGTTCGCCGTAGCGCCGGGTGGAGGTCTGCGCGCCGACCAGCGCCTCCGAGTTGGTGCGGGTGAGGTGGCCGAGCCGGGCGGAGATCCGGGGCAGCTGGCCGCCCGCGCGCATCCGGTGCAGCAGCGTCTGGGTGCCGTAGGTGCCGGCCGCGACGACCACCCGTTCGGCGGTGATCGTGCGCGCCCCGGCCTTCCGGGCCCGCCGGGTGCGGGCGTCGGTGGGCAGCGTGTCGACGGCGTAGCCGTCGCCGTGCGGGCGCAGCCGGGCGACGGTGGTCATCGGCCGGATCTCGGCGCCGGCCCGCTCGGCCAGGTACAGGTAGTTCTCGGTGAGGGTGTTCTTGGCGCCGTGCCGGCAGCCGGTCATGCACTCGCCGCACTCGGTGCAGGCCCGGCGCTTCGGCCCGGCGCCGCCGAAGTACGGGTCGTCGACCTCGCCGCCGGGCGCGGCCTTGGCCTCGCCGGTGCCGTCCCGCCCGTCGCCGAAGAACACCCCGACCGGCGCCAGGTGGAAGGTGTCGCCGCAGCCCATCGCCTCGGCGGCGGCCTTCAGGTGCACGTCGGAGGGCGTCATCGTGGGGTTGAGCCGGACGCCGAGCATCCGCCGGGCCTGGTCGTAGAACGGGTCGAGCTCGGCCTGCCAGTCGGTGATGTGCCGCCACTGCCGGTCCTCGAAGAACGCCTTCGGCGGGACGTACAGGGTGTTGGCGTAGTTCAGCGAGCCGCCGCCGACGCCCGCCCCGGCCAGGATCAGCACGTTGCGCAGCAGGTGGATGCGCTGGATGCCGTAGCGGCCGAGGGCGGGTGCCCACAGGTAGTCGCGCAGGTTCCAGGAGGTGCTGGGCAGTTCCTCGCGGCGGAACCTGCGCCCGGCCTCCAGGACGGCGACCCGGTAGCCCTTCTCGGTGAGCCGCAGGGCCGCGACCGAGCCGCCGAAGCCCGAACCGACCACCACGACGTCGTAGTCGTACGACACTGCTGCCCCCTCTGGGTTGGCTACTTCAGCCGGAACGCCTTCATCGCCTTCAGGCCGGTGGTGAAGAGCTCGGCGAACTTCCGGTCGTCCAGGCCCATCGACGGGCCGATCGGCAGCAGCCGCTGGACGGCGATGGTCTGCGCCTCGGTGTAGCGCAGGATGCCCTCGGCGCCGTGCCGCCGGCCGAGGCCGGAGTCGCCCATGCCGCCCATCGGCGAGGCGACCGAGCCGTAGGCGGCGGCGTACGCCTCGTTGACGTTGACGGTGCCGGTGCGCAGCCGGGCGGCGACCTTGCGGCCGCGGGCGGTGTCCTTCGTCCAGACCGAGGAGTTCAGGCCGTACGGGGTGTCGTTGGCGGCGGCGACGGCCTCGTCCTCGGTGTCGAAGCGGTAGACGGAGACGACCGGGCCGAAGGTCTCCTCGGCGCAGACCGCCATCTCGGGGGTGACGCCGTCCAGGATGGTGGGCTCGTGGAAGAGCGGGCCCAGGTCGGGGCGGGCCCGGCCGCCGGCCAGCACGGTGGCGCCGGCCTTGACGGCCTGCTCGACGTGCCGGGTGACGGTCTCCAGCTGGCGGGCGGAGACCAGCGAGCCCATGTCGGCGCCGTAGGCGAGGCCGCCGCCGAGGCGCAGCGCGGCGGTCTTCTCGGCGAACCGGGCGAGGAAGTCGTCGGCGACCGAGCGGTGCACGTAGAGCCGCTCGACGGAGATGCAGAGCTGGCCGGCCGAGGAGAAGCAGGCCCGGACGGCGCCGGCGGCGGCCCGGTCGAGGTCGGCGTCGGCGAGGACCAGCATGGCGTTCTTGCCGCCGAGTTCGAGCGAGGCGCCGACCAGCCGTTCGGCGGCCCGGCGGGCGACGTCCCGGCCGGTGCGGGTGGAGCCGGTGAAGGCGACGTAGTCGGCGCGCTCGACGATCTGCGGGCCGACCACCGGGCCGTCGCCGAGGACGATCTGCCAGGCCTGCGGGGGCAGTCCGGCCTCGACGAACAGCTCCCGGGCCCACAGCGCGGTGAGCGCGGTCTGGGTGTCCGGCTTGTTGACGACGGCGTTGCCGGCCACCAGGGCGGGCAGCGCGTCGCCGACGGAGAGCTCCAGCGGGTAGTTCCAGGGCGAGATCTGGCCGACCACGCCCTTGGGCCGGCGGGCCTCGACGGCGCTGGTCAGGCCGGGCACGGCGCCGCCGCGGCGGCGGTCGCGCAGGTAGGAGCGGGCGGCGCGGCCGTAGTGCCGGGCCGCCGAGGCGACGGCCATCACCTCCTCGAAGGCGTGCAGCCGGGCCTTGCCGGTCTCGGCCTGGATCAGGTCGAGCACCTCGTCCTGCCGCTTGAGCAGCAGGTCGTGGAAGCGCAGCAGGACGCCCGCCCGGTGCCGCACCGGGAGCGCGGCCCAGGCCGGCTGGGCGCGGCGGGCCTGGTCGAAGGCCCGCTGGACGTCCTCCTCCGAGGACAGCGGGAGGGTGGCCAGCGGCTCGCCGGTCAGCGGCGCGATCGTCTCGGCGGTCGCGCCGCCGGACGCGGTGACGCCCTTGGCCAGCCGGGCGACCAGCGCCGCCGGTACCGCCGAGGCGACGCCGCGCGCCGCCCCCTTCGCCGCGGGGTTGCTCCGGACCTGGCTCGTGCTCTCCGTCATGCGGGCAGCCTAGGCCCTGAACCCCGACTTGTGTACCCGTCGGTAACACAAAAGGCGGCGCGCGCCGCGCCGTGGTCAGATGGCGGGTTGGAAGTTGTTCAGCACGACGGTGAACTGCCGCAGGCTCTCCAGCCAGTCCTTCTCCGGCCCGGACACGTACACCATGAACGCGGTGCCGTCCGGGCGCCGGAACTCGACCTCCTTGGCGTGCCGGCGGGCGTCCTTCGCGCCGAAGCTGAACTCCCAGACCGCGCCCTCCTGCCCGCGGATCTTGGCGGCGGACAGGCTGGTGGTCTGGAAGTCCTTGAGGCTCCGGCTGAGCGAGGCCTCCATCTGCAGCAGGTGCTCCTGCGGCGCGAGCGGCTGGCCGACGGTGACCGCGAACTGCAGGAAGTGCTCCAGGCCGTCGGGCGAGTAGTAGATCTGGCCGCTCTTCTCGGTGCGGGTCCAGGTGCCGGCGGTCGGCAGCAGGAAGCGGAACCCGGCCGGGTCGTCCTGCCAGGCGTACCCGGCGGGCGCGGGCGCGCCGCTGGGCAGCGGGCTGTCCGAGGGCAGCGGGTTGTCGGTACCGGCGGTCGGCGACGGGCCGCGGGTGACCGTCACGTTCACGTGCCGGTCGTTCAGGTAGTACGCGGCGCCGCCGCCCGCCGCGGCGAGCAGCAGCACGCCGACCACCGCCCACAGCACCGGCCGGCCGCGCCGCCGCCCGGAGCCCGCCGGGGCCGGCGGCCCGGCCGGGGGCGCGACCGGGGGTGCGGCGGCGACGGGCGCGGCGGTCGCGGTCTCGGCGGCCGGCTCGGCGGGGGCCGCCGGCTCGGTGGTCCGGTCGACCACCGGGACGAGCTGGGTGGGCAGCCGGGACGCGCCCGCCTGCTCGGGGACGCGGATGCTGACGGTGTGCCCGTCGGCGACCTCGCGCAGCATCCGGCCCGCCTCGTCGGCGCCGGGCCGCTCGGCCGGGTCCTTGGCCATCAGCGCGGCCAGCACCGGCCCGAGCCCGGCGGCCCGGGCGGGGGTCGGCAGCGGCTCGTCGACGACCGCGGTGAGCGTGCTGAGCGGGTTGTCGCGGCGGAACGGCGACTCGCCCTCGACCGCGTGGAACAGCGTCGCGCCCAGCGCCCACAGGTCGGAGGCCGGCCCGGGCCGCTGGCCCTGGGCCCGCTCCGGGGCCAGGTAGTCGGGCGAGCCGACCAGGTCGCCCGGGCGGGTGATGTCCATCGCGCCCTCGAACTTGGCGATGCCGAAGTCGAGCAGCACGACCCGCCCGGTGCCGTGCTCCAGCAGCACGTTGGCGGGCTTGACGTCGCGGTGCAGCACCCCCAGCTGGTGGCCGCGGTGCAGGGCGGCGAGCACCTGGAGGCCGACGTCGGCCGCCTCCCGGGGCGTCAGGGTGCCGTCCTGGCTGATGACGTCGGACAGCGCGCGGCCGTCCACCAGCTCCATCACGATCCACGGCCGGCCGTCCTGCTCCAGCACGTCGTGGATGGTGATCACGCCCGGGTGCTTGATCCGGGCGGCGGCCCGGGCCTCGCGCTTCATCCGGGACTGCAGGATCTCCAGGTCCTCCTCCGAGAGGTGGCTGACCGTCAGTTCCTTGACGGCGACCTCCCGGTCCAGCATCTCGTCCCTGGCGCGCCAGACGGTCCCCATCCCGCCGCGCCCCAGGCGCTCGCCGAGCGCGTACCGCCCGGCCAGCAGACGGCCGGTCGACTGGTCCTGTGCGCCCATGACCGTCCCCCCTCACTTCCCCCACCGCCGGTCGGACGGGGTCCTGGCAGACCGTGTGCCTGCTCGCACCGACGGTTCAGGAGGCAAGCCTAGGCTGCCCGGCGCCCACCGGGAATCACGCCCCGGAGAACGAATCGCGCGGTGACCGTCCGCGCCCGGCCCGCGACTCTCCGCCCGCCTTCCGCGCCCCGCGCCCCGGCCCGCGCCCCTCAGCCCGCGACCGCGACGATCCCGGCGAGCCCGGCGACCAACAGCAGCAGCACGCCGCCGAGCAGCAGCGGCCCGAGCAGGCGCGGCGGTATCCGCGGCGGGCGCTGCGCGCCCTGACGGTCCGGCCCCTGACGGTCCGCCACCGCACCCGCCGCCGCCCGGGCGGCCCGGCGGCCGCGCTGCCGGGGCACCAGCGGGCCGGCCGCGGGCCGGGCCACCGGCAGCGGCGGCTCGGCCGGACCGGCCAGCCCCGGCTCGGGGGCGGAGGCCAGCAGCACGCGCAACTCCCGCTGCACGGCGGCCGCGTCGGGCCGGGCCGCGGCGCCCGGCCGCAGCAGCCGTTCGACCAGCGGCCGCAGCGGCCCGCAGCCGTCCGCCGGGTGGTGGTGCCCGTCCCGGACGGCCGCCAGCAGCGTCGGCAGGTCGGTCTCCGGGTAGGGGCCGTGGCCGGTCAGCAGCCGGTACAGCAGCACCCCCAGCGCCCAGGTGTCCGCGGGGGCGCCCGCGTCGATCGCCCAGCGCTCGGCGAGCGGACCGAGCATCAGCGCCCGGGTCTCGTACACCCGGCGCGGCACCTCGCCGCCCAGCGCCGCGCACAGCTCCTCCTCGGCGGCGCCCAGCAGCAGCCCGCCGAGCATCGCGGCGCCGTCCTCGCACACCAGCACCGTGCGCAGGGTCAGGTTCCCGTGCGTCAGGCCGTCCTCGTGCACCGAGCGCAGCGCGGCCGCCAGGTCCGCGCCGATCTCCGCGACCCGGTACGGCGGGAGCGGGCCCGCGGCCGCCAGCAGTTCCAGCGGCACGCCGGGCACCGCCTCCTCGGCGACCCACAGCACCTCGCCCTCCGGCCCGGCCGCCAGCCCGCGCAGCAGCCGCGGGTGCGTCCCGGCGGCCGCCGCGACCTGCGCGACCCGCGCGGTCAGCCGCGGCGCGTACGAGGGCGCGGGCTCGCCCGACGGGTGGCCCGGCACCAGCAGTTCGGGCAGTTCGAGCCCGAACAGCCGCACCCGCGCCCCGCCGTGGACGTCCACCGCCGGAACACCGGCCTCATCGTCCGGACGGTCCGTCACCCGGTACCGCCCGGCCACCACCTGCCCCGGGGCCGCTCGCATGCCTGTTCCTCACGCCGTAGTCCCGCCAGCGTACGGCCCCCGGCCGCCCCCGCCACCGCCCGGTACGCGCTTTCCCGCCCCGGCGTGGGGCGTTGCGGCCCGCCCGCCCGGCTACGGCGCGGGCTGGAAGCTCTCGAAGGAGATCCGCCGGGCCAGCGAGCCGTCCGCCGCCGACCAGGACTCCTCGGGCATGGTCCAGTAGATCGCGTACCCGTACGTGCCGCCGCCGGTGACGAACCCGCGGTTGAGCGAGTGCAGCAGGGTGCCGGTCTTGCCGGTGTAGGTCCACTCCCAGTCGGCGGCGTTGGCCCAGTCCCGGTAGGCGACGGACTCGACCCTGACCTTGCGGTAGTTGGTCATCTTGGCGTTGCGGTCGGACTCCTGCCAGTCCTTCAGCGCGCTGTCGCCGGCGGGCGACTGCCAGTCGATGACCAGGCGCAGGCCGCGGCCCTCGAAGCGGCGGCTGGTGGCGCGGTAGTCCTGTCCCTGGTTGGCCAGCCAGTCGGGCAGCGTGATGCTGAACCCGGACGGGTCCTTGTAGACGGTGTAGCCGGGCGGGGTCTGCCCGGGTGAGAGCGCCGGCGACGGCGCGGCCGACTCGCCAGGGGTCGCGGACGCCGACGCCGGGGCCGAGGCCGGGGCGGAGAGCGGTGCGCCGGTGGGGTCGGCCGGCCCGGAGAGCGCCGCGTCGGCCGAGCCGCCGCCGTCCGGCTCCTTCCCCTCCGGCCAGAACACCACCAGCGCGGCGACCAGCGCCAGCACGGCGAGCACCGCCCCGCCGACCAGCGCTCCGCGCCGCCGGTCCCGCCCGGCGGGCCGCTCGGCGGGCGGCGTCTCGACGGTCGCCGCCGCGGCCGGCCCCGGGGCGGGCACCGGCGGCGGCGCCGGCACGGTGAGCGTCTCGTCCTCGGGCAGCGGCTTCCCGGCGGCGATCAGTTCGAGCAGCGGGCGGGCCGTGTCGGCGTCCATCCGCCGGTCGGGGTCCTTCTCCAGCAGGCCCTCGATGACGGGGCGCAGCGGTCCGGCGTTGCGCGGCACCGGCAGCGGTTCGGTCATCACGGCGGTGAGGGTGGCCAGCGCGTCGCCGCGGTCGTACGGCGGGACGCCCTCGACCATCGCGTACAGCGTGCCGCCCAGCGACCACAGGTCGGACGGCGGCCCGGGGAGCCTGCCGCGGGCGCGTTCGGGGGCGATGTAGGAGGGGGCGCCGACCAGCATGCCGGTGGAGGTGATGGCGGTGTCGCCCTCGACGCTGGCGATGCCGAAGTCGGTGAGCACGGTCCGCCCGTCCTCGCCGATCAGCACGTTGGACGGTTTGACGTCCCGGTGCAGCACGCCCTGGCGGTGCGCGGCGCCGAGCACGCCGAGCAGGTCGAGCGCGACGGCGGCGGCCCGCCGGGGGGTGAGCGGGCCGTCCTCGCCGACCACGTCGGACAGCGAGCGGCCGGCCACCAGCTCCATCACGATCCACGGCCGGTCGTCCTCCTCGACGACGTCGTAGACGGTGACGGCCGCGGTGTGCCGGATCCGGGCGGCGGCCTTGGCCTCGCGCCGGGTGCGGGCGACCAGCCGGTGCCGCTCGATCTCGTCGACGGTGCCGGTCATCCGGAGTTCCTTGACCGCGACGATCCGGCCCAGCAGTTCGTCCTCGGCCCGCCAGACGGTGCCCATGCCGCCGCGCCCGAGCACCTCGCCGAGCCGGTAGCGGTCCGCCAGCAGGCGTCCGGAGGGTTCCTGCGGCTGCGTCATCGGTGCGCTCTCCCCATGTGTCGCGGGCCTCGGCGGGCGCTCCCGGCCGTGACCTGACGGCGTGTCGGACCGCCGGGGGCGGCGGTCGCGCGCCGGAGCGCCCATCATCTCATCCCCGCCCGGGCCCGCTCCGGCCGCCCGTCCCCCGGCCGACCGGGCGGTGACGCCCGGGTGGACGGACGGCGCAGGGCCCCCGCCGGTCGCGGCGGGGGCCCTGTGGGGCGCTGACGGGGGTTCAGCGGGGCGTCACCGGCCGGGGTTGACCGTGACCTCGACCCGCTGGAACTCCTTGAGCTCGGTGTAGCCGGTGGTGGCCATCGCCCGGCGCAGCGCGCCGAACAGGTTCATCGTGCCGTCGGGGGTGTGCGACGGGCCGGCCAGGATCTGCTCGGTGGTGCCGACGGTGCCCAGGTGGACCCGCTTGCCGCGCGGCAGCTCCTCGTGGACGGCCTCCATGCCCCAGTGGTAGCCCTGGCCGGGCGCGTCGGTGGCGCGGGCCAGCGCGGCGCCGATCATCACCGCGTCCGCGCCGCAGGCGACGGCCTTCGGGATGTCGCCGCTGTAGCCGACGCCGCCGTCCGCGATGACGTGCACGTACCGGCCGCCGGACTCGTCCATGTAGTCGCGGCGGGCGGCCGCGACGTCCGCGACGGCGGTCGCCATCGGGACCTGGATGCCCAGCACGCCCCGGGTGGTGTGCGCGGCGCCGCCGCCGAAGCCGACCAGCACGCCGGCCGCGCCGGTCCGCATCAGGTGCAGCGCGGCGGTGTAGGTCGCGCAGCCGCCGACGATCACCGGGACGTCGAGCTCGTAGATGAACTGCTTGAGGTTGAGCGGCTCGGCCGCGCCGGAGACGTGCTCCGCCGAGACGGTGGTGCCGCGGATGACGAACACGTCGACGCCGGCGTCCACCACGGCCTTGGAGAACTCGGCGGTGCGCTGCGGCGAGAGCGCCGCGGCGGTCACGACGCCGGAGTCACGGACCTCCTTGATCCGCTCCTTGATCAGCTCGGCCTTGATCGGCTCCGCGTAGACCTCCTGCAGGCGCCGGGTGGCGGCCGCCTCGTCGGGGATCGCGGCGATCTCCTCCAGCAGCGGGCGCGGGTCCTCGTACCGCGTCCACAGGCCCTCCAGGTTCAGCACGCCCAGGCCGCCCAGCTGCCCGATCGCGATCGCCTGCTGCGGCGACACCACGCTGTCCATCGGCGCCGCCAGGAACGGCAGTTCGAACCGGTAGGCGTCGATCTGCCACGCGATCGAGACCTCCTTCGGGTCACGCGTACGGCGGCTGGGGACGACGGCGATGTCGTCGAAGGAGTACGCCCGGCGGCCGCGCTTGCCTCGCCCGATCTCGATCTCAGTCACTTCGAGCCCTTCTGCTGCTTTCCATCTCCCGACCGGGTCCCCCCGGCCGCGCCCCCAAGTATCCCGCACTCGCCCCACCAGCCCCGACAGGGGCGCGGACGACCGGCTCGGGACAGCGGAAATCCGCCCGGACGGCGATCGCTCGCGGTCCGGACGGATCCGGGTGGAACGGGGCGGGACGGGGTCAGCGCGCGTTGTAGTTCGGCGCCTCGACGGTCATCTGGATGTCGTGCGGGTGGCTCTCCTTGAGGCCCGCCGAGGTGATCCGGACGAACCGGCCCTTGGTCTGCATCTCCTCGATGCTGGCCGCGCCCACGTAGCCCATGGTCTGGCGCAGGCCGCCGACCAGCTGGAACAGCACGGCGGAGAGCGGGCCGCGGTAGGGCACCTGGCCCTCGATGCCCTCGGCGATCAGCTTCTCGTCCGAGGAGACCTCGGCCTGGAAGTAGCGGTCCTTGGAGAAGGACTTCGCCTGGCCGCGGGTCTGCATGGCGCCCAGCGAGCCCATGCCGCGGTACGACTTGAACTGCTTGCCGTTGATGAACAGCAGCTCGCCGGGCGACTCCTCGCAGCCGGCCAGCAGCGAGCCGAGCATCACGGTGTCGGCGCCGGCGCACAGCGCCTTGCCGATGTCGCCGGAGTACTGCAGGCCGCCGTCGCCGATGATCGGGACGCCCGCGTCCTGGCAGGCCTGGGCGGCCTCGTAGATCGCGGTGACCTGCGGGACGCCGACGCCGGCGACCACCCGGGTGGTGCAGATCGAGCCGGGGCCGACGCCGACCTTCACACCGTCCACGCCCGCGTCCAGCAGCGCCCGGGCGCCGTCCCGGGTGGCGACGTTGCCGCCGACCACGTCGACCGGCACGGCGGCCTTGATCTTGGAGATCCAGGACAGCGCGTTGTGCGAGTGCCCGTGCGAGGTGTCGACGACCAGGAAGTCCACGCCCGCGCCGACCAGCGCCTGGGCGCGGTCGAAGGCCTCGGCGGAGGCGCCGACGGCGGCACCCACCAGCAGCCGGCCCTCGGAGTCCTTGGCGGCGTTCGGGTACTTCTCCGCCTTGACGAAGTCCTTGACGGTGATCAGGCCCTTGATCCGGCCCTCGTCGTCGACCAGCGGCAGCTTCTCGATCTTGTGGCGGCGGAGCAGCGCGACCGCGTCCTCGCCGGAGATGCCGACCTTGCCGGTGATCAGCGGCATCGGGGTCATGATGTCGCCGACCTTGCGGCTGCGGTCGGTCTCGAAGGCCATGTCGCGGTTGGTGACGATGCCCAGCAGCTTGCCCTCGGGGGTCGCCACCGGCACGCCGGAGATCCGGAACCGGGCGCACAGCGCGTCGGCCTCGGCCAGCGTCGCCTCCGGGCCGACCGTGATCGGGTCGGTGACCATGCCGGACTCGGAGCGCTTCACCAGGTCGACCTGGTTGACCTGGTCCTCGATCGAGAGGTTGCGGTGCAGGACGCCGACGCCGCCCTGGCGGGCCATCGCGATCGCCATCCGCGACTCGGTGACCTTGTCCATCGCGGCCGACAGCAGCGGGATGTTGACCCGCACGTTCCGGGAGATCCGCGAGGAGGTGTCGACCTGGTTGGGCAGCACCTCGGAAGCCCCGGGCAGCAGCAGGACGTCGTCGTACGTGAGTCCGAGCATCGCGAACTTCTCGGGTACGCCGGCGGCGTTGTAAGACATGGGGAACCTTCCGTGGCGGGCCGTCGTTCTGCGCACGGGCGCCCGGCTGTCATCGGCCGCCAAGACGCCCGGTGCTCTGGAGGAACCTCCAAGGGAACCCCGCGCGCACCGGAGAAACTTTGGCGACCCGACCAGGCGCCGATACCCCATGGTACTGGTGACGCGGGGTAGGTCGTCGCGCCCTCTTGACAACACCCGGCCGCGCGCGCTTCTTCCGCGCCGGTCCACGCGCGTCCAACAGCGCGAACGCCGGCGGACGGCGGTGCGCGGAGAGCGGACGCGCCCGACCAGCGCTCAGCCGGTCTCCTCCGCGAGCGCCCGCAGCCGCGACAGCGCCCGGTGCTGGGCGACCCGGACCGCGCCCGGCGACATCCCGAGCACCTCGCCGGTCTCCTCCGCCGACAGCCCGTCGGCGACCCGCAGCAGCACCAGCTCGCGCTGCCGGGCCGGCAGGTAGGACAGCAGTTCCTTGATCCACTCGGCGTCGCTGGAGAGCAGCGCCCGCTCCTCGGGGCCCAGCGAGTCGTCCGGCGTCTCCGGCAGGTCGTCCGGCGGGATCACCGTCGAACCGGGCCCGCGCATCGCGGCCCGCTGCAGGTCGGCGATCTTGTGCGCGGCGATGCCGTACACGAAGGCCTCGAACGGGCGGCCGGTGTCCCGGTAGCGGGGCAGCGCGCAGAGCACCGCGACGCAGACCTCCTGCGCCACGTCGTCCACGTGGTGCCGGGCCCCGCCGGGCAGCCGCACCAGCCGGCCGCGGCAGTACCGCAGCGCCAGCGGCAGCACGTAGCCGAGCAGCGCCTCGATCGCCGGACCGTCGCCGCGGACCGCCGCCGCGACCAGCTCGGCCACCTCAGGCGACGTGCCGGTGCCGAGCACGGGCGGGCGGACCGGCGCCCCCGGCGGGCCGTCCGGGCCGGTCGCCCGGGCGTCCGGTGCCGACGACGGATCGGCAGCCGCACCCTCGGGGGCGGGCTGCACCGGGTCGGGCCCGGCGGCCTCCTCGTCGTCACGCATCGGTCCATGGTGCCTGGTCGGGCCGGAAAACGCGGCACCGCGTCCGGACTTGTGCATCGGAACGTTATCCGTCGCCGCGTGCACCGTGCCGCCTCCCCTGCCTGTCCGCTGGTCCCCGAGGTGCTCCACTACTCCATGGTGCAGCCTCGGGACCACAACGTCACACGTCCGAGCGAGCGCAGTTCTCGCGTCCGCTCAGCGGACCAGGCCCCAACGGAAGCCCAGCGCCACCGCGTGCGCGCGGTCCGAGGCGCCCAACTTCTTGAACAGGCGCCTGGCGTGCGTCTTCACCGTGTCCTCGGACAGGAACAGCTCGCGGCCGATCTCGGCGTTGGAACGGCCGTGGCTCATCCCCTCCAGCACCTGGATCTCACGGGCCGTCAGGGTCGGCGCGGCGCCCATGTCCGGGCTGCGGAGCCGGCGCGGCGCCAGGCGCCAGGTCGGGTCGGCCAGCGCCTGGGTGACGGTGGCCCGCAGCTCGGCGCGCGAGGCGTCCTTGTGCAGGTAGCCGCGGGCCCCGGCGGCGACCGCGAGGGCCACGCCGTCCAGGTCCTCGGCGACGGTGAGCATGATGATCCGGGCGCCCGGGTCGGCCGACAGCAGCCGGCGAACCGTCTCCACCCCGCCGAGGCCGGGCATCCGGACGTCCATCAGAACGAGATCGGAACGGTCGGCCACCCAGCGGCGGAGGACCTCCTCACCGTTCGTCGCAGTGGTCACCCGGTCCACGCCGGGCACGGTCGCCACCGCGCGCCGAAGCGCCTCCCGGGCGAGCGGGGAATCGTCGCAGACGAGTACGGATGTCATGGCCGTCGTCCTCCGCAGCTGATCCGCGTCACGTTGAGCCTCCTGGCTGGTACGAACCTCTCCGACACGGCCCGGCGCGGACCCGTCCCGATCGCCTCGCTGCGCGACCGTTCCCGAAGCCCTGCCCGCTGACCGCCTCCGTACATCCAACGACCGTCACTCGAATGAGTTACGGCTTCACGTCCATCTCCACCACTGTACGTGGCCGACCCATCACCACCGGGCCACCTCGCGGTGCACGCGCCGCACTTTTGTGCAGCTCGCGCGCGGTGCCCGCGCCGTGCGCGCCCTCCGGGGACGCTCCGCGCCCGGCCGGACACCCGATCGATGGAGCCTTCTGATTCAAACCTCTTGCCCCTTTTGTCCGTTTTTATAGCTTCTGTCAGGTCATTGACTGATTCGTCGCTATGTGGGTGACTTGTCCGTGTAGTCGGCGTAAGTCATATTTCCAGGTGTCCGTACCGGCTCCGTGCAGCCTCGCCGCAGTGACCGCGGCGGGCCCGCCGGGCCACGAGCCATGAAGGGAATGAGCCATGGCAGATTTCTCCCGCCTCCCCGGCCCCAACGCAGACCTCTGGGACTGGCAGCTCTCCGCCGCCTGCCGCGGTGTCGACAGCTCGCTGTTCTTCCACCCCGAGGGCGAGCGCGGCGCGGCCCGGACCTCCCGCGAGACGAGCGCCAAAGAGGTCTGCATGCGCTGCCCGGTCCGCGCCCAGTGCGCGACCCACGCCCTGGCCGTCCGCGAGCCCTACGGGGTCTGGGGCGGCATGACCGAGGACGAACGCGAGGAGCTGCTCGGCCGCTCCCGCAACCGGCTGGCCGAGGTCCCGCTGGCGATGCCGCAGACCATCCGGCGCTGACTCCCCCGTCCGCCCGGTCCGTCCCGTCCGTCCCGTCCGTTCACCCGCTCACCCGTTCGCCCCCGCCGCGGCCGTCCCGCCGCAGCGGCCCGCGCCTCCGGCCTCCCGGCCGCGTCGCCCGCCCGTCCCCGGCCGGCGCCGCGCCCCGCGGTCAGCGGGTGGCGGCCGACGCCGCGAGCTGGTCCAGCATCAGCGCCACCGCCGGAACCTCCGCGAGGTCCGGCAGGGTCAGCGCCACCACCTCGCGCCGGGCCGGCTCCCCCGAGGCCACCCGCACCGGCACCGCCGCCGCACCCGGGTGCCGCACCGACTCCAGCGCCAGCCCCGGCAGCACCGCGACCCCCAGGCCCGCGCCGACCAGGCCGACCACCGCCGGGTAGTCGTCGGTCGCGAACTCGATCGCCGGCGCGAAGCCCGCGTCGGCGCACAGCTCCACCAGGTGGCCCCGGCACTGCGGGCAGCCGGCGATCCACTGCTCCCCCGCCAGCTCCGCGAGGTCCACCGGGGCGTCCTCGCCGCGGCCCGCGAGCGGGTGCCCGGCCGGGACCAGGCCCACCAGCGGGTCGTCCAGCAGCGGGCGCACCACCAGTTCCGACCAGTCGTTCGCGGCCGCCGTCGCCGCCGCCTCCAGCGCGGCCTCGGCCCGCGCCTCGCGCAGCGTCGCGTGCGGGGAGGGCAGGCTCAGCCCGCCCTGCGAGTCCGGGTAGCGGAACGCCAGCGCGACCTCGCACTCGCCGCCGCGCAGCATCGCCAGCGCCTGGGTCGGCTCCGCCTCCACCAGCGAGATCCGCACCCCCGGGTGCGCCGCCCGCACCTGCGCCACCGAGCGCGGCACCAGCGTCGAGCTGGCCGTCGGGAACGAGACCAGCCGCACCCGCCCGGCCCGCAGCCCGGCGATCGCCGCGACCTCCTCCTCGGCGGCCGACAGCCCGGCGAGGATCCCGTCCGCGTGCCGCAGCAGGACCCGCCCGGCCTCGCTGAGCCGCGTCTCCCGCCCGGAGCGGACCACCAGCGGGGTGTCGACCGCCTTCTCCAGCGCCTTCATCTGCTGGCTCACCGCGGGCTGGGTGCACC
This sequence comes from Kitasatospora setae KM-6054, assembly GCF_000269985.1. NCBI lineage: Bacteria > Bacillati > Actinomycetota > Actinomycetes > Kitasatosporales > Streptomycetaceae > Kitasatospora > Kitasatospora setae. The sequence goes on from NC_016109.1 coordinate 3,509,485, forward strand.
CCAGTTCGCGCGCCGCGGCGGAGAACGACCCGGTCCGGGCGACGGCGTGCAGGACGCGGAGGTGGCGGGCTTCGATCACGCCGTCAACTGTACGGAACCCGCCGGACGCCCCGCGCACGCGAAAGGGCGCGAGGTCCCGGCGGTCCGGCCCCGCACCACGGAGGTGCGGGGCCGGCCGCGCGGGTTCCCCGCGCCCCTGCTCTCGCCTTCGCCGGCTAGCGGCTAGCGGCTAGCGCTTCAGTGGCTGTGGCCGTGGCCGCCGTGCGAGTGGCCGTGGCCCGCGGCCTCTTCCTCTTCCTTCTTCTCCACCACGAGGGTCTCGGTGGTGAGCAGCAGGGAGGCGATCGAGGCGGCGTTCTCCAGCGCGGAGCGGGTGACCTTGACCGGGTCGATGACGCCGGCCTTGACCAGGTCGCCGTACTCGCCGGTGGCGGCGTTGTAGCCCTGGCCGGCCTCCAGCTCGGCGACCTTGGAGGTGATGACGTAGCCCTCCAGGCCGGCGTTCTGGGCGATCCAGCGCAGCGGCTCGGCGAGCGCCTTGCGGACGACGGCGACACCGGTCGCCTCGTCGCCGGAGAGGCCGAGGCCGCCCTCCAGGACCTTCGCGGCGTGGACGAGCGAGGCGCCGCCGCCGGCGACGATGCCCTCCTCGACCGCGGCGCGGGTCGCCGAGATGGCGTCCTCCAGGCGGTGCTTGCGCTCCTTGAGCTCGACCTCGGTGGCCGCGCCGACCTTGATCACGCAGACGCCGCCGGCCAGCTTGGCGAGGCGCTCCTGGAGCTTCTCGCGGTCCCAGTCGGAGTCGGTGTTGGCGATCTCGGCCTTGATCTGGGCCACGCGGCCGGCGACCTCGGCGGAGTCGCCGGCACCGTCGACGACGATGGTCTCGTCCTTGGTGACGGTGATCCGGCGGGCGGTGCCGAGCACGTCCAGGCCGACCTGGTCGAGCTTGAGGCCGATCTCCTCGGAGACGACCTGGCCGCCGGTGAGGGTGGCGATGTCGCCGAGGATCGCCTTGCGGCGGTCGCCGAAGCCGGGGGCCTTGACCGCGACCGCGTTGAAGGTGCCGCGGATCTTGTTGACCACCAGGGTGGAGAGGGCCTCGCCGTCGACGTCCTCGGCGATGATCAGCAGCGGGCGGGAGGCGCCGGCCTGCAGGACCTTCTCCAGCAGCGGCAGGAGCTCCTGGATGGAGGAGATCTTGCCCTGGGTGATCAGGACGTACGGGTCCTCCAGGACGGCTTCCTGGCGCTCCGCGTCGGTGACGAAGTACGGCGACAGGTAGCCCTTGTCGAACTGCATGCCCTCGGTGAACTCGAGCTCGACGCCGAAGGTGTTGGACTCCTCGACGGTGATCACACCGTCCTTGCCGACCTTGTCGATCGCCTCGGCGATCAGCTCGCCGACCTGGGCGTCCTGGGCGGAGAGGGAGGCGACGGCGGCGATGTCGTCCTTGCCCTCGATCTCGCGGGCCACCGAGAGCAGGTGCTCGGAGACGGCGGCGACGGCCTTGTCGATGCCCTTCTTCAGGGCGGCCGGGCCGGCGCCCGCGGCGACGTTGCGCAGGCCCTCGTTGACCAGGGCCTGGGCCAGCACGGTGGCGGTGGTGGTGCCGTCGCCCGCGACGTCGTTGGTCTTGGTGGCGACCTCCTTGACCAGCTGCGCGCCGAGGTTCTCGTACGGGTCGTCGAGCTCGACCTCGCGGGCGATGGTCACACCGTCGTTGGTGATGGTCGGGGCGCCGAACTTCTTGTCGATGACGACGTTGCGGCCCTTGGGGCCGATGGTCACCTTGACGGTGTCGGCCAGCTTGTTGACACCGCGCTCCAGCGAGCGGCGGGCGTCCTCGTCGAACTGCAGGGTCTTCGCCATGGTCCCGTTTCCTCAGGGTTGGGTCTGCGTACGTGGAGCAACAACCGCGCCCCGGGCCCCTGTCGGTGCGACACGGATCCGGGGCGGGCTGGGACGTCTTACTGCGCGGACGTCTTACTTCTCGATGATCGCGAGGACGTCGCGGGCCGAGAGGACGAGGTACTCCTCGCCCTGGTACTTCACCTCGGTGCCGCCGTACTTCGAGTACAGGACGATGTCACCGACGGCGACGTCGAGCGGCAGACGCTGGCCGTCCTCGAAGCGGCCCGGTCCGACGGCCAGGACGACGCCCTCCTGAGGCTTCTCCTTGGCGGTGTCCGGGATCACCAGGCCGGAGGCGGTGGTGGTCTCGGCGTCGAGCGGCTGGACCACGATGCGGTCCTCGAGCGGCTTGATGGCAACCTTGCTGCTGGTGGTCACGTCCGAGCTCCCCTTCGGAGATTACGGGGTTGTCTATCAGGTAGGTGGCGATTTCCCGGGCCCGCCGTCGCGGGGGTCGGACACGTTTCATCGCGTTAGCACTCTCCCTGGGGGGAGTGCCAGAAACGACCTTAGAACGCCGTTAGCACTCAGTCAACCAGAGTGCCAACGCCGCCGTGTCGGATTCGCGCCCGACAGCCGCCGCACGCCCCCGGACGAGCCGCCGGACGGCCCGGGGATGAGCCCCCGTACTCAGGCGGCGCGCGCCCGGACCGGCCAGGATTCCGGGCATGACGAAGAACCCGCCCCCGGCCCCCCGCCAACTGGCGCACCTCGCGTGGATGCTGGCGCTGCTGCTGCCGCCCGCCTGGTTCGCGCCGCGCCTGGTGCTGGTGTCCTTCTTCGGGATGCTGGTCGATGCCGACCACCCGGTCGAGCACCTGGACCGGACGCTCTGGCTGACCGGCGCGGTGCTGCTGGGCTGCGTGCTGGTGCTGAGCGTCGGCACCGGGGTGGCCGCCGTCCGGCGGATGTGGATCACGCTGGCCGCGCTGTGGCCGGCCGCCGCCCTGGCGGCGGCCGGGTCGCTGGCCCCGCTCTTCCTCGGCCGCTGAGCACGGCCCCGCGCGGGTTGAGTACCAAGGCTCAGGCGGCGCGCCAACTCCCCTGCCAGCCTGGGGACATGACGAGGAACCGACGCCCGGCCGGCCGGGACGCGCTGCACGCGCTGTGGATGCTGGCGCTGGAGCTGCCGCTGCTGATCGCCTTCCCGTACCTGTTCATGGCCGTGATGATGGGCTTCGCGGTGGCGGACGACCCGACGATCGGCGGCCCGGACGGCCGGGCGGGCGCCGGGGTGGGGATGCTGGTGGTGGGCCTGCTGCTGCTGGCGCTGTGGGCGGGGGCGATCGTGCTGGGGGTGCGGGCGGCGGTCCGCCGGGGGTTCCGGATCGCGCCGGCGGTGCTGTCGGCCGGGCCCGGCCTGCTGGTGCTGGTGGCGCTGCTGACGCTGGTGCGGCACTGACCCCGGCCCCGAGCGGGGACAATGGCCGGGTGGAGATCGAGTCGTTCCGGGCGCTGCTGACCGAGCAGGGGCAGGCGCTGCTGGCCGAGTTGCGGGGGTTCACGGCGGCCGGGGAGCTGGCGCTGGCGACCAGGCTGCGGCGGGAGCACCCGGCGGAGCTGGTCCGGGCGGCGTTCGAGCAGGCCCGGCTGCGGCAGCGGGCGGAGGCGAAGTTCGGGGCGGACGCCGCCTCGATGTACTTCACCCGGGACGGGGTGGAGCAGGCGACCCGGCGCTCGGTGGCCGAGTGGCGGGCGGGCCGGTTCGCGGCGCTGGGGGTGCGGCGGCTGGCCGACCTGTGCTGCGGGATCGGCGGCGACGCGATCGCGCTGGCCCGGGCCGGGATCGCGGTGCTGGCGGTCGACCGGGACGAGCTGACCTGCGAGGTGGCCCGGGCGAACGCGGCGGCGCTGGGCGTGGCGAAGCTGGTGGAGGTCCGCCGGGCGGACGTCGCGGACGTCGACACCGCCGGTTTCGACGCGGTGTTCACCGACCCGGCCCGGCGCACCTCGCAGGGCCGGGTGTTCGACCCGGAGGCGTACTCGCCGCCGCTGTCCTGGGCGGTGGAGGCGGCCCGCGGCGCCCGGTTCGGCGCGCTGAAGGTGGCGCCCGGCATCCCGCACGAGCTGGTGCCGGAGGGCGCCGAGGCGGAGTGGGTGTCGGACCGGGGCGAGGTGAAGGAGGCGGTGCTGTGGTTCGGCACGGCCGCCGCCGAGCCGTACCGGGCGACGCTGCTGCCGGGCCCGCACTCGCTCTCCGGCGGCGCGCTGCCCGCCCCGCCGGTGGGCCCGGTGGGGCGCTACCTGTACGAGCCGGACGGCGCGGTGATCCGGGGCCGGATGGTGGCCGAGGTGGTGACGGCGGTGGACGGGCGGCTGATCGACCCGATGATCGCGTACGTCACCTCGGACGTGCTGCGGCCGACGCCGTACGCGCAGGCGTACGAGCTGACCGACGTGCTGCCGTTCCAGGTGAAGCGGTTGAAGGCGCTGGTGAAGGAGCGCCGGATCGGCACCGTGGTGATCAAGAAGCGCGGGGTGTCCTCGGTCGTCCCGGAGGAGCTGCGGCGGCAGCTGAAGCCGGCCGGGCCGAACGCGGTGACGGTGATCGTGGCCCGCACCGCGGCCGGCCCGCTGATGATGCTGGGTCAGCCGGCCGGCCTGGCGATGTAGTCGTCGAGGCGGGCGACCGCGAAGCCCTGCTCCTGGATCCGGTTGAGCAGTTCGCCGAACATCTCGGTCATCTTCTCGCCCTTGAGCTCGGACGGGCCGCGGAAGTGGGCGAGGATGATGTCGCCGTTGCGGAGCTTCTTGTCGGCGGCCTGGTACTGCATGTCGTGGATCTGCATGGACTCCCGCCACAGCACCACGGCGCGCGGCCCGCACTCCTGGACGGCGGTGTTCAGCGCCGGGGTGTTGGCGCCGTCGCCGAAGGGCGGGCGGAACAGGTACGGCGCGGTGCCGTACTGCTCGGTGAGGGCGGCCTGGTCGTCGCAGACCTGCGCCTTCTGCTGGGCGGCGGGGATCCTGCTCATCTGCGGGTGGCTGACGGTGTGGTTCTGGATGCTGTTGCCGAGCGCCTGCAGCGGCTTGAAGTAGCCGTAGTCGGCCTTGATCACGTCCTTGGTCAGGAACATCGTGATCGGCACCTTGAGGTCGGTGAGCATCCGGACGAACTCGGGGTCCTTCTCGGCGCCGTCGTCGATGGTGATGAACACGACCTTGTCGGCGGTCGGGACCTCGCTGAACACCGGCACCGTCCCGGTCTTCGCCAGCTTGATCGGCCGGTCGGCGGGCGGCGCGGGCGCCTTGGGCAGCGGCTTGAGGCCCCACTTCGCCCAGGCGGCCGCGGGCACGGTGTCCTGGGCGGGCGCGCTCGCGCTCGCGCTGCTGCCGCCGCCGGACGGGGCGGCGGCCGGCGCGGAGCCGGTGAGCGGCGCGGCGGACACCGGCGGCCGGTCCGCCGGCCCCCCGGAGCCGCAGCCGCTCGCCGCCAGCAGCACCGCGAGCGCGCCCGCCCCGTACCCGATCCGTCCCCGCACGCCCACCGGTGCCCCCGATTGCCTCTACATGTGTGTCGATGTTCCAGGACGCACGCTACCTGCCGGCCGGTTGCCTACCCGACATCGGTGCGGGTGAAGGTCCAGCGGTGCACCGGGCGGGCCAGCAGGCCCGCGGGCGGGTCCGGGACCGGCCCGGGCTCGCCGGCCCAGAGCGCGATCAGCAGCACCCGCTCGCCGGGCGCGGTGAACAGCTCGACGCGTTCCAGGCCGGCCGCGCCGCGCACCGCGGGCAGCGCGGACTCCCGCGCCCAGGCGTGCAGTTCGGCGCCCCGGCCGTCGGCCGCCCGGGCCTCCCACATCGCCGCCAGGGTCACTTCAGCGCCTCGTGCGCGTGCGCGTGGACGTGCCCGTGCCCGTCGCCCGGGACGTGGGTCTCGGTGACCGGCAGCGAGGAGTCCGCGGACAGGTCGAGGGAGGACGGGGCGCGGTCGCGCCAGACCATCTCGGCGCCGAGCGCCGCGACCATCGCGCCGTTGTCGGTGCACAGGCCCGGCCGCGGCACCCGCAGCACGATGCCCGCCCGGTCGCAGCGCTGCTGGGCCATCTCGCGCAGCCGCGAGTTGGCCGCCACGCCGCCGCCGATCATCAGGTGGTCGACGCCGTTGTCCTTGCAGGCCCGCACCGCCTTGCGGGTCAGCACGTCGGTGACCGCCTCCTGGAAGGACGCCGCGACGTCCGCCACCGGCACCGGCTCGCCGGCCCGCCGCCTGGCCTCCACCCAGCGCGCCACGGCGGTCTTCAGGCCGGAGAACGAGAAGTCGTACGCCGGGTCCCCGGCGTTGTTCAGGCCGCGCGGGAAGGCGATCGCCTTCCCGTCGCCCTCCCGGGCCATCCGGTCCACCACCGGGCCGCCGGGGAAGCCCAGGCCGAGCACCCGCGCCACCTTGTCGAACGCCTCGCCCGCCGCGTCGTCGATGGTCGCGCCCAGCGGCCGCACGTCGGCGGTGATGTCGCTGCTGAGCAGCAGCGAGGAGTGCCCGCCGGAGACCAGCAGCGCCATCGTCGGCTCCGGCAGCCGGCCGTGCTCCAGCTGGTCGACGCAGATGTGCGAGGCCAGGTGGTTCACCCCGTACAGCGGCTTGTCCAGCGCCCACGCGTACGCCTTGGCGGCGCTCACGCCGACCAGCAGCGCGCCCGCCAGGCCGGGGCCCGCGGTGACCGCGATGCCGTCCAGGTCGGCCGCCTTGATCCCGGCGGTGTCCAGCGCCCGCTGGATGGTCGGGACCATCGCCTCCAGGTGCGCCCGGCTGGCGATCTCCGGGACGACGCCGCCGTACCGGGCGTGGTCGTTGACGCTGGACGCGACCGCGTCGGCCAGCAGCGTGGTGCCGCGGACGATGCCGACGCCGGTCTCGTCGCAGGAGGTCTCGATGCCGAGGACGAGGGGTTCGTCAGCCATGGTGATGATCCTTCAGATCGCTTGCGTCACTTGCGTCAGTTGCGGCGGTCTCGTCGGCCGCCAGGTGGTCCAGCCGCATCACCAGCGCGTCCACGTTGGCGGGCTGGTAGTAGCCCCGCCGGACCCCGACCGGCTCGAACCCGAACCGCTCGTACAGCCGCTGCGCGCGCAGGTTGTCCACCCGCACCTCCAGCAGCAGTTCGGCGCAGCCCCGGCGGACCGACTCCGCCGTCAGCTCCGCCAGCAGCAGCGCGCCGAGGCCCGCGCCCTGGTGGTCGGCGTCGACCGCGATGGTCTGCACGTCGCCGTCCGGGCCGACCGCCATCAGGCCCGCGTAGCCGACGACCGTCCCGTCCGGGTCGACCGCCACCACGTAGTGCCGGCTGCCGCCCGGGAACGCCTCGGCCAGCTCCGACCAGTACATCCCGCGCGACCAGGCGTCCTCGGGGAACAGCCGGTGCTCCAGCACCATCACCGGCTCGATGTCCCACCAGCGCATCGGGCGCAGCGCGTACCTAGCCACGCCGGCCGGCCGTTCCGGCCCCCGCGGGCGTCATGCCGGGAGCACCGGCTTGTAGCCGGCCGGGACCTGGGCGTCCGGCCGCCGCAGGTACAGCGGGGCGTTCGGCAGCAGGGCGCGGCCGGCGGCCAGCTCGCGGACCGCGAAGTCGGCCAGCGCGCCCGCCGAGACGTGCTCGGGGCCGCTGGCGGCCGGCAGGCCGTACAGCAGGGCGCCCGCGCCGACCGTCCGGTCGCCGGGCTCGATCTCGGCCGGGCGGTCCACGGCGGGGCCGCTCACCCGGGCGCCGGCGGCGTCGTACGAGGCCCAGTAGACCTCCTTGCGGCGGGCGTCGGTGGCCGCGGTGAAGGCCCCGGTCAGTCCCTCGGCGCGGGCCTGGTGGGCGATCGCGTCGAGGGTGCAGACGCCGTGCACGGGCAGGCCGAGGGCGTCGCCGAGCGCGGCGGCGGTGACCAGGCCGACCCGCAGGCCGGTGTACGGGCCGGGGCCGACGCCGACCGCGAGGCCGGTCAGGTCGCGCTTGTCCGCCCCGGCGGCGCGCAGCACGGCCGCGATGGTGGGCAGCAGCAGTTCGCCGTGCCGCCGGGCGTCGACCTCGTAGGACTCGGCGAGCACCGACGTGCCGTCGTGGACGGCGGCGGTGACGGCGGGGGTGGCGGTGTCGAAGGCGAGGAGGAGCACGGGTTCAAGGTTAGAGGGTCCGCCCCCGGGCCCCGCACCGCGCCCGCGGCGGCCGGGCCCGGGCCGGGCTCCGGCCGGGAACACACGATCGGAAGAGGCCGGAACGGCGGGCCGCACCTGGCACGATGGGCTTCGCTGAGGTTGAGGCGGTGCCGGCGCGGAGCGTTGAGGAGCGGACGTGGCGAAGCTTGGTCCTGGTGTGGTGGTCGGCGGGCTGACCCTGGGCGCCATGGCGGTGATCGGGCTGCTGGCCTTCCAGGCGAACGGCGCGTCCTCGCGCGCGGTCGCGGCCGTGCCGTCCGCGTCGAGCGCGGCCCCGTCGGCGTCCGCCTCGGAGAGCGGCAGGCCGCCCGCGCCGCCGCTGCCCGCCGAGTCCGGCGCGGGCCTGCGGGTGGTGTACTCGCTCCAGCAGCAGCAGGTCTGGCTGGTCGACCCGAAGAAGCCGAACCCGGTGGTGGCCTCGTTCAAGGTGGTGCCGGGCAACACGCTGCCGCCGGTCGGCACCTACAGCGTGGCCAGCCGGACGGCCGCGGGCAACGGCACCGACGGGCGGCAGATCGAGCACGTGGTGCGGTTCGCCCAGCAGTCCGGCACGGTCTTCGGGTTCAGCGCGCTGGTCGACGAGAAGGCGCCGGCCCCGTCGGTGGACCCGAAGACGAAGACCGGCGGCATCCGGGCCTCCCGGGCGGACGGCCAGTCGCTGTGGGACTTCGCGCCGAACGGCACCCGGGTGGTCGTGGTCGCCTGACCCGGGCCAGGCCGGGCCGGGCGCGCCCGGCCCGGCGGCGCGGCGCTACGCGGCGCGACGCTCCGGCGGGGTGGAGACGGCCTCGGCGGCCCGGCAGGACGCCAGCAGGGCGCGCATCGGCACGGGCGCGGGGGCCGCGACGGGCTCGGCGGCTGCGGCGGGCTCGGCGGCTGCGGCGGGCCGCTCCGGGGCGGGGACGGGCGCGGGCGTCGGTTCCGGACGGCCCGGGGTGTCCGCGGGGGGTGTGCTCGGCATCGGGCGCCTCCCTAGTTAGGCATACCTAACCTGCTGGCGCCATCCCATCACGCCCGCGCGGTGCGCCGCAACCGTTTCCCGACACGGTGTCGGAAACCCGGGTCAGTTCTCACCCAAACCGGTGAGGTCCGCGCCGTCCCAGCGGCCGCCCAGCCCGGTGAGGACGACCCGCCGCCCGTCGGCCGCCTCGTCCAGCGCGTCGACCGCCTCGCCGCCGAGGGTCCGCTCGATCCGGATCTCCAGCCGGTTCTCGGAGAGCTCCTCGACCTTGCCCTCGCCCCACTCGACGACGACCACCGACTCGGGCAGCGACACGTCCAGGTCGAGGTCCTCCATCTCGTCCAGGCCGCCGCCCAGCCGGTACGCGTCGACGTGCACCAGCGCGGGGCCGCCGGTCAGCGAGGGGTGCACCCGGGCGATCACGAAGGTCGGCGAGGTGACCGCGCCGCGCACGCCCAGGCCCTCGCCGAGGCCGCGGGTCAGCGTGGTCTTGCCCGCGCCCAGCTCCCCCGACAGCAGCACCAGGTCGCCGGGGCGGAGCAGGGCGGCGAGCCGCCGGCCCAGGCCGGTCATCCGCTCCGCGGTCTCGACGGTCAGCGTGGTCTGCGTACCCATGGCGTCCTTCTCCGATCGTTGCGGCCACCCCTAAGGTGCCACACCCCGGTTCAGCCCTCCGCCAGCGCCCGGACCGCCTCGGGCAGCGGGCCCGTCCCGGCGTGCCCGGCGGCGCGCTCCAGCAGCGCGGCGAGCTCGCGGTCGACGGTGCCGGGGCGCTCCAGCATGACCAGGTGGCCGGCGCCCTCGACCAGCACCAGCCGGGCGCCGGGGAGCGCGGCGGCGATCGCCTCGGAGTACTCGGGCGGGGTCAGCAGGTCCTTGGTGCCGGCCAGCACGAGCACCGGCAGGCCGTCCAGGGCGGGCAGCGCGGCCAGCTTGTCGTGCGCGGAGAAGGCCGGGTAGAACTCGGCGACCACGTCGATCGGGGTGGCGTCGAGCAGCTGCTCGGCGAACCGGGCGACCGACGGGTCGACGTCCGCGCTGCCGAACGAGAACCGCCGGTAGAACACGGCGGCCAGGTCGGAGCCCCAGCGCCGGGTCGCCTCGACCAGGTCGACCTGGCGGCCGAGCGCCCTCATCACCCCGGGCGCGACCCGCTTGACCACCTTGGCGCCGACCGCGGGCAGGCCCAGCGGCACCGCGTCCCAGCCGCCCGCCAGGGTGCCGACCAGGGCGACGCCCGCCACCCGGCCGTCCGGGCCGAACAGGTCGGGGCGCCGGTCGGCGAGCGCCATCACGGTCATCCCGCCCATCGAGTGCCCGACCAGCACGACCGGGCCGTCCGGGACGACCGCGTCCAGCACCGCTTCGAGGTCGGCGCCGAGCAGGTCGATCGAGGCGCCCTCGCCGGCCAGGTACGCGCGGGAGCGCTCGGAGCGGCCGTGGCTGCGCTGGTCCCAGAAGACGGTGCGCAGCGCGCCGCGCAGCGCGGCCCGCTGGAAGTGCCAGCTGTCCTGGTTGAGGCAGTAGCCGTGGCAGAACACCACGGTGGGGCCGGGCGCGTCCCCGTCCGGCTCGTCGACCTCGACGTACAGCTCGGTGCCGTCGGCGGCGGGCACCGTCCGCGCGGTGCCGCGCAGCGAGCCGAAGCCGGCCGCGGCGTCCAGTTCGGCGCGGGCCCGCTTGCGCATCGCCCGGCCGACGGTCAGCCGCTCGATCGCGACGCCGGCCGCGGCCCCGGCGGCCAGCACGCCCAGCGAGATGCCGATCAGCCCGGCCCGGGACACCCCGCCGGAGGAGGACTCGTCAGCCACCGGTCACCCCCGGGATCCGCCGACGTAGCGCCGCGGGACCCGTCCCCCGATCCGGGTGATGATCTCGTAGGCGATGGTGCCGCAGGCCCGCGCCCAGTCCTCGGCGGTGGGCTCGCCGCGCTCGCCGGAGCCGAACAGCAGCACCTCCTCGCCGACGTCCGGCAGGTCGCCGCCGAGGTCGACGACGAACTGGTCCATCGCGACCCGGCCGGCCACCCGGTACCAGCTCGACCCGATCTGCACCGGGCCGGTGTTGCTGGCGTGCCGCGGCACGCCGTCCGCGTAGCCGAGCGGCACCAGGCCGAGCGTGGTCGGCCCGGAGGTCGTGTAGTGGTGCCCGTACGAGATGCCGTGGCCGCCGGGGACCCGCTTGACCAGCGCCAGCCGGGCCGCCAGCGACATCACCGGCCGGAGCCCGAAGTCGGCGGGCGCGCCGACGTCCGGGACGGGCGACAGGCCGTACATCGCCAGGCCGGGCCGGACCAGGTCGTAGTGCGACTGCGGCAGCAGCAGCGTCGCCGGGGAGTTCGCCAGGTGCCGCACCTCGGGGTCGACACCGGTCCGCTCGGCGAACGCCAGCGCCTGCGCGAACGAGTCGAGCTGGGCCTGGATCGAGGGGTGGCCGGGCTCGTCGGCGGCCGCGAAGTGCGACCAGACGCCGACCACCCGCAGCAGGCCGGCCGCCTGCGCCTTGACGGCGTTCTCCACCAGGTCCGGCCAGTCGTGCGGCTGGCAGCCGTTGCGGCCCAGGCCGGTGTCGGCCTTCAGGTGCACCCGGGCCGGGACGCCGGTCTCGCGGACCGCGGCGAGCAGCTCGTCCAGCGCCCACTGGCCGCTGATCGAGATGTCCACCGACTCGCGCAGCGCCCGCGCCCACGGGCCGCCCGGCGTCCACAGCCAGCACAGGATCCGGGCCTGCTCCGGGCCGATGCCCGCCGCGCGCAGCGCCAGCGCCTCCTCCGGGGTCGCCGTGCCGAGCCAGCCGGCCCCGGCGGCGACCGCCTCGCGGGCGCAGCGCAGCGCGCCGTGCCCGTAGGCGTCGGCCTTGACCACGGCCATCAACTCGGCCCCGCTGGTACGGGCACGCAGCGCCGCCAGGTTGTCGCGCAGCGCGGCCAGGTCGACGGTGGCCTCGGCGCGGGCCCCCTGGGCCAGGGCGGGCGTCCCGGTGGTGTTCGCAGTCGTCATCGCGTATCAGTCTCCCAGACAGCGGCCGGTCCCCCCATCAGGGGCACGGCCGACCGCGCGCGAGATCACCCGGCCGACCGCCTCCGGCACCTTCCACGCGGCGGGCGCCGTTCCGGTTCCCCGCCCCGGCCCCGGCGGTCTCAGCGGTCCCCGTCCGGGGCCCGGAGCCCCGCCCAGGCCCCGTGCAGCCCGGCGGCGACGTCCAGCGCCGTGATCGGGCCGCCGCGGCCGGCGGCCTCGCGGCCGGCCAGGCCGTGCAGGTGGGCGGCGGCGGAGCCGGCGTCCAGCGGGGTGCGGCCGGTGGCGAGCAGGGAGCCGGCCAGGCCGGCCAGGACGTCGCCGCTGCCGGCGGTGCCGAGCCAGCCGGTGCCGGTGGTGTTGACCCGGGCCCGGCCGTCCGGGTCGGCGACGACCGTCGTGGAGCCCTTGAGCAGCACGGTCGCGCCGTAGCCCGCGGCGAGCCGCCGGGCCGCCCACAGCCGCCGGGCGGCGACCTGCTCGGCGTCGGCGTCCTCGCCGAGGCCGGCGAGCAGCCGGGCGGCCTCCCCGGCGTGCGGGGTGAGCAGGACGGGCGCCGGGCGGCCGGCCGTCGCGGCCGGGCCGAGGCGGGCGAGTTCGGTGAGGGCGTCGGCGTCGGCCAGCACGGGCACGCCGGTGTCCAGCGCCTCGCGCAGGGCGCGTTCGGCGTCCGCGCCGCCGCCGGGGCCGACCACCCAGGCCTGGACGCGTCCGGCGCGGGCCGGGCCGTCCTCGGTGACCAGCGCCTCGGGGTGCCGCCGGACCACCTCGGCCGCGGCGTGCCCGGTGTAGCGCACCGCCCCGGCGCCGCCGTACAGCGCCCCGGCGACGGCCAGCACGGCCGCGCCCGGGTAGCGGGCGGACCCGGCGGCGACGCCGACCACCCCGCGCCGGTACTTGTCGCTCTCCGCGCCGGGGACGGGCAGCAGCGCGGCCGCGTCGGCCCGCTGGAGCGCCTCGACCGGGGCGGGCGGCAGGTCGAGGCCGATGCCGACCAGGTGGAGGGTGCCCGCGTACCGGGCGCCGGGGTCGATCAGCAGGCCGGGCTTGTGGGTGCCGAAGCAGACCGTGGCGTCGGCGCGCAGCGCGGGCCCGGCGACCTCGCCGGTGTCGGGGTCCACGCCGGACGGGACGTCCACCGCGACCACCGGGCCGCGGCGCGGCAGGGTGGCGAACGGGGCGGCGGCGGGGCGCAGCGGGCCGCGGCCGCCGAGGCCGACGATGCCGTCCAGCACCAGGTCGGCGCGGGTGAAGGCGTCCGGGTCGGCGGTGGTCCGGCCGCCGGCCGCGAGCAGCGCGGCCAGGCCGGCGGCGTGCGCCCGGGCCGGGTCGAGCAGCAGCGCCTCGGCGCGGGCGCCGCGGCGGGCGAGCCGGGCGGCGGCGAGGAGCGCGTCCCCGCCGTTGTCCCCGGAGCCGGCCAGCACCAGCACCCGGCTGCCGTACACCCGGGGCAGCAGCCCCGCGCAGACCGCCGCCAGGCCGGCGGCGGCCCGCCCCATCAGCGTCCCCTCCGGCAGCCGGGCGATCAGCGCGGCCTCGGCGGCCCGGACCTGCTCGGCGGTGTGGGCGTGGCGCATGGCGGGTTCTCCTCTGCGGCGGGGGGGAACTGCGGGCGGGCCGGCGGTCGCGGTCGGAACCCCGGCGGGACGACCGTACCGGCGGGCTCCGGCGGGGGCGGCTACCCCTCGGCGATGACCACGGCCGAGGCGACGCCCGCGTCGTGGCTGAGGGAGACGTGCCAGGAGGTGACGCCGAGCGCGGCGGCGCGGGCCTCGACGGTGCCGGTGACGTGCAGGACGGGGCGGCCGGAGTCCTCGACGCGGACCTCGGCGTCCTCCCAGCGCAGGCCGGGCGGGGCGCCGAGGGCCTTGGCGACGGCCTCCTTGGCGGCGAACCGGGCGGCGAGCGAGGCGGTGCCGCGGCGCTGGCCGGAGGGGAGGGTGAGCTCGGTGGGGGTGAAGAGCCGTTCGGCGAGCCCGGGGGTGCGTTCCAGGGACCGCCCGAACCGTCCGATGTCCGCCACGTCGATGCCGACCCCGATGATCACGTCCCGCTCCTTCGTCCGCGCCCGGGGGTGGCCGTCCACCCCCGGGCAGGGAGGATACGCGGGCTACTCGACCGTGACGGACTTGGCCAGGTTGCGCGGCTGGTCGACCTCGTGGCCCTTGGCGGTGGCCAGCTCGCAGGCGAAGACCTGGAGCGGGACGGTGGAGACCAGGGGCTGGAGCAGGGTCGGGGTGACCGGGATCCGGATCAGGTGGTCGGCGTAGGGGACGACGGCCTCGTCGCCCTCCTCGGCGATCACGATGGTCCGGGCGCCGCGGGCCCGGATCTCCTGGATGTTGGAGACGATCTTGTCGTGCAGGATCGAGCGGCCGCGCGGCGAGGGCACCACCACGACGACCGGCAGGCCCTCCTCGATCAGGGCGATCGGGCCGTGCTTGAGCTCGCCGGCGGCGAAGCCCTCGGCGTGCATGTAGGCGAGCTCCTTGAGCTTGAGCGCGCCCTCCATGGCGACCGGGAAGCCGACGTGCCGGCCGAGGAAGAGCACCGAGCGGGCGTCGGCCAGCGAGCGGGCCAGCGCGCGGACCGGCTCCATGGTGCCGAGCACCTGCTCGACCTGGCGGGGGGCGTCGCCGAGCTCGCGGATGACCGAGGAGATCTCGTCGCCCCACTTGGTGCCGCGGACCTGGCCGAGGTAGAGGGCGACCAGGTAGCAGGCGACCAGCTGGGTGAGGAACGCCTTGGTGGAGGCGACCGCGACCTCCGGTCCGGCGTGCGTGTAGAGGACGGCGTCGGACTCGCGCGGGATGGTCGAGCCGTTGGTGTTGCAGATCGCCAGCACCTTGGCGCCCTGCTCGCGGGCGTGCCGCAGCGCCATCAGGGTGTCCATGGTCTCGCCGGACTGCGAGATGGCGATGACCAGGGTGCGGTCGTCCATGATCGGGTCGCGGTAGCGGAACTCGCTGGCGACCTCGACCTCGCAGGGGATCCGGGTCCAGTGCTCGATCGCGTACTTGGCGATCATGCCGGCGTGGAACGCGGTGCCGCAGGCGACGATCACCACCTTGTCGACCTCGCGCAGCACCTGGTCGGGGATGCGCAGCTCGTCGAGGGTGAGCCGGCCGTCGGTGCCGATCCGGCCGAGGAGGGTGTCGGCGACGGCCTTCGGCTGCTCGGCGATCTCCTTGAGCATGAAGTAGTCGTAGCCGCCCTTCTCGGCGGCGGAGGCGTCCCAGTCGACGTGGTACTCGCGGACCTCGGCGGGAGTGCCGTCGAAGTTGGTCACCGTGACGCCCTCGGGGCGCAGCTCGACGACCTGGTCCTGGCCGAGCTCGATGGCCTCGCGGGTGTGCGCGATGAACGCGGCGACGTCCGAGGCGAGGAAGTTCTCGCCGTCGCCGACGCCGACCACCAGCGGCGAGTTGCGGCGGGCGCCGACCACCGTGCCCGGGGCGTCGGCGTGCACCGCGACGAGGGTGAAGGCGCCGTCGAGCTGGCGGCAGACCGCGCGCATGGCCTCGGCCAGGTCGCCGTCGTACGCCTCGGCGAGCAGGTGGGCGACGACCTCGGTGTCGGTCTCGGAGCGGAGGGTGTGGCCCCGGTCGGCGAGGTCGGCGCGCAGCCGCGCGAAGTTCTCGATGATGCCGTTGTGGACGACCGCGACCTTGCGGTGGTCGTCGAGGTGGGGGTGGGCGTTGGCGTCGGTGGGACCGCCGTGGGTGGCCCACCGGGTGTGTCCGATGCCCGTGGTGCCGGCCGGGAGAGGGGTTTCGGCCAGCGACTTCTCGAGGTTGACGAGCTTTCCGGCCCGCTTGTCGGTGGAGAGCAGCCACTGCCCGGCCGCCCCCTCGGTCTGCACCGCGACGCCGGCCGAGTCGTACCCTCGGTACTCCAGCCTCCGCAGACCCGCGATCACTACGTCGAGGGCCTCCTGAGGGCCCGTATATCCAACAATTCCGCACATGTGCGCCAGCATAAGTGCGGTTGTTCGGCCCTCGGTACGTCGGGTGAGCACACCGGGTGACCGACACCACAACACCCGGCGGCCCGGGGACGGCCCACAATGGACACCGTGCTGACCGAACTCTGTACGAAGGGTGCGCCGCCCGCGCCCACTCCCTCCCCGTACGTGGATCTGGACCGCGCCGAGTGGAGCGCGCTGCGCGAGCGCACCCCGCTGCCGCTCACCGCCGACGAGGTCGAGCGCCTGCGCGGACTCGGCACGGCGCTGGACCTCGACGAGGTCCGGGACGTCTACCTGCCGCTGTCCCGGCTGCTCAACCTGTACGTCCACGCCACCCACGAGCTGCGCGGCGCGGTCGGCTCGTTCCTCGACACGCCGGACACCGAGCGGGTGCGCACCCCGTTCATCATCGGCGTGGCCGGCTCGGTCGCGGTCGGCAAGTCGACCACCGCCCGGCTGCTGCAGGCGCTGCTGGCCCGCTGGCCCGAGCACCCGCGGGTGGAGCTGGTCACCACCGACGGCTTCCTGCTGCCCAACGCGGAGCTGCGCCGGCGCGGCCTGATGGCCCGCAAGGGGTTCCCGGAGTCGTACGACCGGCGGGCGCTGATGCGCTTCGTCGCCGACGTGAAGGCGGGCAAGGAGCGGGTCACCGCGCCGGTCTACTCGCACCTGGTCTACGACATCGTGCCGGGCGAGCGGCTGGTGGTGGAGCGCCCGGACATCCTGATCGTCGAGGGCCTGAACGTGCTCCAGCCCGCCCTGCCGGGGACGGACGGGCGGACCCGGATGGCGGTCGCCGACTACTTCGACTTCTCGATCTACGTGGACGCCCGCACCGACGACATCGAGGCGTGGTACCTGGACCGCTTCCGCAAGCTGCGGCAGACGGCGTTCCAGGACCCGAACTCGTACTTCCGGCGCTTCACCGAGGTGCCGGAGGAGGAGGCGATGGACTACGGCCGCCAGGTCTGGCGGACCATCAACAGGCCGAACCTGCTGGAGAACGTGCTGCCCACCCGGGGCCGGGCCACCCTGGTCCTGCAGAAGGGGGCGGACCACAAGGTCCGCCGGGCGCTGCTGCGCAAGCTCTGACCGCGCGGGCCGGGGGCGGCGCGCCGCCCCCGGCCCGGAGCCGGGCTCAGCCCAGGTGCAGCCGGACGGCGTCGGCGAGCCGCTGGCAGACGTCCTGCGCCTGCGCGTGGCCGACCGCCTCGACCATCACCCGCACCAGCGGCTCGGTGCCGGACTTGCGCAGCAGGACCCGGCCGGTGCCGCCGAGCTCGGCCTCGGCCTCGGTGACGGCGAGCTGCAGCTCGACGCAGGACTCGACCCGGTTCTTGTCCACGCCCTTGACGTTGATCATGACCTGCGGGAGCCGGGTCATCACGGCGGCCAGGTCGGCCAGCGGCTGCTTGGTGGCGGCCAGCCGGGCGCCCAGCATCAGGCCGGTCAGGGTGCCGTCGCCGGTGGTGGCGTGGTCCAGCAGGATCACGTGGCCGGACTGCTCGCCGCCGAGCGCGTAGCCGTGGTGCTTCATCTCCTCCAGCACGTACCGGTCGCCGACCGCGGTCTGCACCAGGCCGACGCCCTCGCGCTCCATCGCCAGCTTGAAGCCCAGGTTGGACATCACGGTGGCGACCGCGGTGTTGCGGCGCAGCGTGCCGGCCTCCTTCATGGCGACCGCGAGGATCGCGATGATCTGGTCGCCGTCGACCTCGTTGCCGTCCGCGTCGGCGGCCAGGCAGCGGTCGGCGTCGCCGTCCAGGGCGATGCCGAGGTCGGCCTTGTGCTCCTTCATCGCGGCGCACAGCTTGTCCAGGTGGGTGGAGCCGACGCCGTCGTTGATGTTCAGGCCGGTCGGCTCGGTGCCCAGGGTGTAGACCACCTCGGCGCCGGCCCGGGCGAAGGCCTCGGGGGCGACCCGGGCGGCCGCGCCGTGGGCGCCGTCGATGACGACCTTGACGCCGTCGAGCCGGTTCGGCAGCACCGCGACCAGGTGGGCCACGTACCGGTCGAAGCCCTCGTTGTACTGGCGGACCCGGCCGACCGCCGCGCCGGTGGGGCGGTTCCAGCTCTCGTCGCCGGCGCCGTAGCGGCGGTAGTGCGCCTCGATGGCGTCCTCCAGCGCGTCGTCCAGCTTGTGGCCGCCGCGGGCGAGGAACTTGATGCCGTTGTCGGGCATCGCGTTGTGGCTGGCGGAGAGCATCACGCCGAAGTCCGCGCCGAGCGCGCCGGTCAGGTAGGCGACGGCGGGGGTCGGCAGCACGCCGACCCGGAGCACGTCCACGCCGGCCGAGGCCAGGCCGGCGATCACGGCGGCCTCCAGGAACTCTCCGGACGCCCGCGGGTCCCGGCCGACCACGGCCACCGGGCGGTGGCCCTCGAAGGCGCCGGCGTCGCCCAGCACGTGGGCGGCGGCCACCGACAGGCCCAGGGCCAGCTCCGCGGTCAGGCTCTCGTTGGCCACCCCGCGTACGCCGTCCGTACCGAAGAGTCGTGTCATGTTCGCGTTCGTCCCGTCCTGTCGCGCCGCTGGTGCGGGGCTGGTGTGGTAGCGCCGCCCGGACTCCGCACCGGCCCGGGAGGCACAACGCCCCGGAGCACAGGAGTGCTCCGGGGCGAGGATCGCATGAAGGGTGCGATTAGCGCTTGCTGTACTGCGGGGCCTTGCGGGCCTTCTTGAGACCGGCCTTCTTGCGCTCGACGGCGCGCGAGTCGCGGGTCAGGAAGCCGGCCTTCTTGAGCGCGGCGCGGTTGTTGTCCACGTCCGCCTCGTTCAGCGCACGGGCCACGCCGAGGCGCAGCGCGTAGGCCTGACCGGAGACGCCGCCGCCGGCGATGCGGGCGATGACGTCGTAACGGCCGTCCAGCTCCAGGAGCTTGAAGGGCTCGTTCACGGTCTGCTGGTGCACCTTGTTGGGGAAGTAGTTCTCCAGGGTGCGACCGTTGATCTTCCACTGGCCGGTGCCGGGGACGATGCGCACGCGGGCGATCGCCTCCTTGCGGCGGCCGAGGCCGGCGCCGGGGACGGCCTCGCCGAAGCGGCCGGCCAGCGACTCGGTGGTGTACTCGGTCTCGGTGGTGTACTCGTCGACGTTCTCGTCGTCGAATTCGACCTCGAGGGTGCTCTCGATGGCAGTCTCGGCCACGGTGTTCCTCAGCTCTTCTACGTCAGTTGGGGTGTGGGTGGCCGGAATTACTGCGCGACCTGGGTGATCTCGAACGGCACCGGCTGCTGCGCAGCGTGCGGGTGCTGGTCGCCCGAGTAGACCTTCAGCTTCGAGAGCATCTGACGGCCCAGGCTGTTCTTCGGAACCATGCCCTTGATGGCCTTCTCGACGGCCTTCTCCGGGTTGTTCGCGAGCAGGTCGTCGTAGCGGACCGAGCGGAGACCGCCCGGGAAGCCGCTGTGGCGGTAGGCCAGCTTCTGGGTCTTCTTGTTGCCCGAGAGGTGCACCTTGTCGGCGTTGATGATGATGACGAAGTCACCAGTGTCAACGTGCGGCGCGTAGATCGCCTTGTGCTTGCCCCGCAGGAGGTTGGCGGCCTGGGAGGCCAGGCGGCCGAGCACGACGTCGGTCGCGTCGATGACGTGCCACTGACGCTGGACGTCGCCGGGCTTGGGGCTGTACGTACGCACGGTCGTAGCCTTCGCTTTTCAGTGAGTGGGTCCTGACAGGAGCACCAAGGCCCGGGGCCTCCAGCCGATCCGCCCGGACGCAATTCGGGCAGCCGCTGGAGTTCGGCCTGTCGTCTCCGGCGTACCGACCTCTCACGTGAGATAGAGCGAGCCAATACGCACAACAGCGGCCAACCTTACCGGGCCGGTGGGGTGGAATCCAAACCGGCCCGGCGCGACGGGTTTCGGATCAGCGGTCGCGGACGACCCGGGTCTCGTCCCAGACCGGCTCCGGGGCCTCGTACACCCGGCCGTCCGAGCCGAACACCAGGAAGCGGTCGAAGCTGCGGGCGAACCAGCGGTCGTGGGTGACGCACAGCACGGTGCCGTCGAACGCCTCCAGGCCCTGCTGGAGCGCCTCGGCGCTCTCCAGGTCCAGGTTGTCGGTGGGCTCGTCGAGCAGCAGCGCGGTGGAGCCGGACAGCTCCAGCTTGAGGATCATCAGCCGGGCCTGCTGGCCGCCGGAGAGCGACTCGAACTTCTGCTCCTCCTGCCGGTCCAGCTCGTAGCGGCGCAGCGCGGACATCGCCGCGCCGCGGGAGAGCGCGTGCTCCTCCTCGACGATCGAGCGGACGGTGCGGCCGAGCAGCTCGGGGTGGGCGTGGGTCTGCCGGAAGTGGCCGGGGACCACCCGGGCGCCGAGCTTCCACTCGCCGCCGTGCCGCACCGCCGCGTCGCCGGCCAGCAGCCGCAGGAAGTGCGACTTGCCGGAGCCGTTGGAGCCCAGCACGGCGACCCGCTCGCCGTAGAAGACCTCCAGGTCGAAGGGCTTCATCAGGCCGGAGAGCTCCAGGCCCTTCATGGTGAAGGCCCGCACGCCGGTGCGGCCGCCCTTCAGCCGCATGGTGATGGACTGCTCGCGCGGCGGCGCCTCGGGCGGGCCGGCGTCCTCGAACTTCTTCAGCCTGGTCTGCGCGGCGGCGTACCGGGAGGCCATCTCGTGGCTGACCGCGGCGGCCTGGCGGAGCGTCACCACCAGCTTCTTCAGCTTGGCGTGCTCCTCGTCCCAGCGCCGGCGCAGCTCCTCGAAGCGCTCGAAGCGGGCCTTGCGGGCCTCGTGGAAGGTGTCGAAGCCGCCGCCGTGCACCCAGACGCTGGAGCCGGTCGCGCCGGACTCCACGGCGATGATCTTCTCGGCGGTGCGGGAGAGCAGCTCGCGGTCGTGCGAGATGTACAGCACGGTCTTGTTGGTGGCCCGGATCGCCTCCTCCAGCCAGCGCTTGCCCGGGACGTCCAGGTAGTTGTCCGGCTCGTCGAGCAGCAGCACCTCGTCGGGGCCGCGCAGCAGCGCCTCCAGCACCAGCCGCTTCTGCTCGCCGCCGGAGAGCGTGTTCAGGCCGCGCCACTGGGCCCGCTCGAACGGGACGCCGAGGGCCGCCACCGTGCAGACGTCCCAGTCGGCCTCGTACTCGTAGCCGCCGGCGTCCGACCAGTCGGAGAGCGCCTGGGCGTAGGCCATCTGCGACTTCTCGTCGTCCTGGGCGATCATCGCGAGCTCCGCGGCGTCCACCGCGCGGGCCGCGTCGGCGATCCGCCGGGGGGCGACCGAGACCAGCAGGTCGCGCACCGAGGCGTCGGCGGGCAGCGCGCCCGGGGCCTCCTCGGTGCTCTCCCGGCCGGTGGTGCCGACGAACTGGCGCATCACCCCGAGGCCGCCGCTGACGGTCACCGAGCCGCCGTGCGGCTGGGTGTCGCCCGCGATCATCCGCAGCAGCGTGGTCTTGCCGGCGCCGTTCGCGCCGACCAGGGCCACCGCGGCGCCCTCGCCGACCCGGAAGGACGCGTCGTCGAACAACACCCGCCCGTCCGGCAGGTAGTACTCAAGGTGCGAGATCTCGACATGTCCCATGCCCAGGGATTGTGCCAAGCGATCCGCCCGGCTCCCAACCCGATTACCCGGCCATCCCGCCCATCCCCTCCGGCCGGACCACCCCGATGCCCTATTATTCGCGCCTATGAGCGATGGGTCGGCGAACCTCCCCGAGTCCGGCGAACAGCCGCCGCAGCAGCCCGCTGCGCCGCAGTTCCCGCAGTCCCCGCAGCCCCCGCAGCAGGGCGCTGTGCCGTACCAGCAGCAGCCCTACGCCGCCGGGCAGCCGCAGCCGGCGCCGTACGCGTACCCGCAGCAGCAGTACCAGCAGCAGGGGCCGGCCGGCTACGGCTACCCGCCGCAGGACGGCTACGGCTACCCCGGGCCGCTCCAGGCGCCGCCCGCGCAGGGCGGTCCGAACGGGCCGAGCGGGCCGGACTGGCAGGCGCTCGCCGAGGACAACGAGAGCGCCCGGCGCCGCCGCAAGCGGCTCTGGTCGATCGGCGCCGGCGTCCTCGCGCTGCTGGTGGTCGGCGGCATCGTCACCACCACCGTGCTGCTCTCCGGCAAGGGCGACAAGCCGGTCGCCGACCCGACCCCGACCGCCGCGCCCTCGCCGTCCGAGACGCTGCCGAGCACCGCCGTCGACGTGCTCAGCGACACCAAGTACGACACCGCGCCGATCAACGCCGCCGCGCTGTTCCCGCAGGACCAGATCACCGTCAACGGCCGGACCTACACCAGGTCGGTGACCAGCAACACCAAGCTCAACCACTGCGAGGAAGCGGTCACCCCGGACATCGGGCAGATCCTGGTGACCAACAAGTGCCTGCACATCCACCGGGCCACCTACACCGACGGCACCCTCGGCATCACCGTCGCCATCGCCGACCTGCCGGACAAGGCCGCCGCCGGCCGGGCCCGGGACGCCGGGGCGGGCAGCGTGCTCTCGCTGACCGCCACCAAGCAGCCGTTCTGCCAGAACGTGACCTGCGTCACCAACCAGGCGGTGTACGGGCGCTACCTCTACCTGACGGTGGCCGGGCCGCTCGGCAACGCCCCGGTCCCGAGCGGCGACACCAGCGCCTCGCAGGCCGCCCGCGACATCTCCGACTACGCCCAGGCCATCCTGCTCGCCCGCGGCCAGCAGGCGCTGTCCACGCTGCAGCAGGGCGGGGCCTCGGCGAGCCCCGGCGCGTCGGCGAGCGCCGGCGCCTCGGCGAGCGCCCGCGCGTCGGCCTCCCCGAGCCGGTGAGCCCGGCGGGCCGGCCGGGCTCACCGGCCGGCCCGGGCCCGGTCAGCCGGCGGGCGTCGGCGCCGGCAGCGTCCGCAGCCGGCGGGAGATCCGGTTGCGCTCGGCGAGCTGCTCGTCGGCCGGGTAGCCGACCTCCTCCAGGGTCAGCCCGTGCGGCCGGATCACGTTGACCGCGGAGTCGCGCACCCCGCCCGCCAGCACCTTCCCCGGGAACTCCACCGGCCGGTGCCCGTCGCCGACCAGCAGCATCGCCCCGACCAGCGCGCGCACCATGTTGTGGCAGAACGCGTCCGCCCGCACGGTGGCCACCGCGAGCGAACCCTCCTGGGCCGCGTACGGGTCGATCGGCACCCGCTCCCAGTGCAGCTCCAGCAGGGTGCGGATGGTGGTCGCGCCCTCCCGCTTCTTGCAGTACGCGGCGAAGTCGTGCTCGCCGACCAGCAGCCGGGCCGCCTCGTTCATCTTCTCCAGGTCCAGCGGCCGGTCGTGCCAGAGCACGTGGCCGCGCAGCAGCGGGTCGACCCCGCCCGGGTGGTCGGCGACCCGGTACGCGTAGCGCCGCCAGATCGCCGCGAACCGGGCGTCGAAGCCGTGCGGCGCCTCGGCCACCCGGTACACCCGGACGTCGGCGGGCAGCCGCCCGGCGAGCCGGCGCAGCAGCTTCTCCCCGTGCTGGGCCCAGAGCGCGTCCGGCAGGTCGACGTGCGCGACCTGACCGCGGGCGTGCACCCCGGCGTCGGTGCGGCCCGCCACGGTCAGCGGGAAGTTCTCCTCGCTGCGCAGCACGATCCGCAGCGCGTCCTCCAACTCGCCCTGCACGGTGCGCCGTTCGCGCTGCCGGGCCCAACCGGAGAACTCCGCGCCGTGGTAGGCGAGGTCCAGCCTGATCCGGGTGTGCCCGTCCGCCGGGCCGTCCTTCACCGGCGGCAGCTCCGCGCAGTCGTTCACCACTCCAACTCCCCTGTCTCACTGCTGGGATGCGAACGGGCCCGCTCCCCCGGTGGACGGGAGAACGGGCCCGGTCGGAGACCTACCTGAGTACTCAGGCCTCGGTGGTCTCGGCGGCCTCGTCGGCCTTGGTCTCCTCGGCCTCGGCGGCCTTGGTCTCGGCGGCCTCGGCGGCCTTGGTCTCGGCGGCCTTGGTCTCGGCCTCCTTGACGGAGCGCTTGGTGGCGGCCTCGGCCTCGGCGACGGTCGCCTTGGTGGCGATCTCGCCCTCGACCAGCTCGATCACGGCCATGGGCGCGTTGTCGCCGCGACGGCCGCCGATCTTGGTGATGCGGGTGTAGCCGCCGGGGCGGTTCTCGAACCGCGGGGCGATCTCGGTGAAGAGGGTGTGCAGGACCGACACGTCGGTGATGGTCTTGCGCACCAGGCGACGGTTGTGGATGTCGCCCTTCTTCGCCTTGGTGATCAGCTTCTCCGCCAGCGGGCGCAGGCGACGGGCCTTGGCCTCGGTGGTGGTGATGCGGCCGTACTGGAACAGCTCGCGGGCCAGGCCGGCCAGCAGCAGCGGCTCGTGGGACGGGCCGCCGCCGAGACGGGCACCCTTGGTGGGACGGGGCATGTTCAGCTCCTCGAATCTCCGCCTACGGCCGTACCAGGTACCGCGGCGGGCGTGCGGACACCGCGTCCGCACGACTTCTCACGCCACCCGGGGCGGTCCGGCGAGGACCGCCCCGGGTGTCGAAACTCAGTACTGCTCGGTCTCCGCGTAGCCCTGGTCGTCCAGGTCGTCGGCGCCGAAGGCGTCGGCGGCGGCGGTCGGGTCGAACCCGGGCGGGCTGTCCTTGAGGGCCAGGCCCATGCCGGCCAGCTTCGCCTTGACCTCGTCGATCGACTTCGCACCGAAGTTGCGGATGTCGAGCAGGTCGGCCTCCGAGCGGGCGACGAGCTCACCCACGGTGTGGATGCCCTCGCGCTTGAGGCAGTTGTAGGAGCGGACGGTGAGTTCCAGCTCCTCGATCGGCAGCGCCAGGTCCGCGGCCAGGGCGGCGTCCGTCGGGGACGGGCCCATGTCGATGCCCTCGGCGTCGACGTTCAGCTCGCGGGCCAGGCCGAACAGCTCGACCAGGGTCTTGCCCGCCGACGCCATCGCGTCGCGCGGACGCATGGCCGGCTTGGTCTCGACGTCGACGATCAGCTTGTCGAAGTCGGTGCGCTGCTCGACACGGGTCGCCTCGACCTTGTAGGTGACCTTGAGCACCGGGCTGTAGATGGAGTCGACCGGGATCCGGCCGATCTCCTGGCCCGAGGCCTTGTTCTGCACGGCGGAGACGTAGCCGCGACCGCGCTCGACGGTCAGCTCCATCTCCAGCTTGCCCTTGCCGTTCAGCGTGGCCAGGACCAGCTCGGGGTTGTGCACCTCGACACCGGCCGGGGGCGCGATGTCGGCGGCGGTGACCACACCCGGACCCTGCTTGCGCAGGTACATCACGACCGGCTCGTCGTGCTCCGAGGAGACGACCAGCTGCTTGATGTTCAGGATGAGGTCGGTGACGTCCTCCTTGACGCCCGGCACGGTGGTGAACTCGTGCAGGACGCCGTCGACCCGGATGCTGGTGACAGCGGCGCCCGGGATCGAGGAGAGGAGCGTGCGGCGGAGCGAGTTGCCGAGGGTGTAGCCGAAGCCCGGCTCCAGCGGCTCGATCACGAACCGCGAGCGGAACTCGTCGACGACCTCTTCGGTCAGCGAAGGACGCTGAGCGATCAGCATGTTCTGGATCCTCCAGTTGTCTCCGGCACCCACTATTTGATGCCGATAGAACTCAAGCGTACGGGGTCCTGCACGAAACAGGACCCCGTACGAGGTTTAAAACACCACCCGCCTGGTGACCCCAGGCGTCGCGTCAGACGCGGCGGCGCTTCGGCGGACGGCAGCCGTTGTGCGGGGTGGGGGTGACGTCCTGGATCGAGCCGACCTCCAGGCCGGTGGCCTGGAGCGAGCGGATCGCGGTCTCACGGCCGGAGCCCGGACCCTTGACGAAGACGTCGACCTTGCGCATGCCGTGCTCCTGCGCGCGACGGGCAGCGGCCTCGGCGGCCATCTGCGCGGCGAACGGGGTGGACTTGCGCGAGCCCTTGAAACCGACGTGGCCGGCCGAGGCCCAGGAGATCACGTTGCCCGAGGGGTCGGTGATCGAAACGATGGTGTTGTTGAACGTGCTCTTGATGTGGGCGTGCCCGTGAGCGACGTTCTTCTTCTCCTTGCGGCGGATCTTCTTCGCGCCGGCAGCCTGACGACCCTTGGGGGGCATAAGTCTGTTCTCCTACTGAGGTGGTCGGTCCGCTGACCCGCGGGCCGGAGGGATGTCCGGTGACGGGACGGACTACTTCTTGCCCGGCTTCTTCTTGCCGGCGATCGCGCGACGCGGGCCCTTGCGGGTACGCGCGTTGGTGTGGGTGCGCTGGCCGCGGACGGGCAGACCGCGACGGTGGCGCAGGCCCTCGTAGCAGCCGATCTCGACCTTGCGGCGGATGTCGGCGGCGACCTGGCGGCGGAGGTCACCCTCGACCTCGAAGTTCGCGTCGACGAACTTCTGCAGCTTGACGAGGTCGTCCTCGCTGATGTCGCGGACGCGGATGTCACCGCTCACGCCGGTCTCGGCGAGCGCCAGCTGCGCGCGGGTCTTGCCGATGCCGTAGACGTAGGTGAGGGCGATCTCGATCCGCTTCTCGCGGGGGAGATCAACGCCGGAAAGGCGTGCCATTCAAGGCTCCTGTGGTTCTTCTCAGAGGTCTGACGTGCCGCCTACTCGCTGTCTCTCGACAGGGAGCCCCGGCCTCTGACCGGGGGTGGCAGTCCGTCCTTCCGGACGGATCGGGCGGCCCGCTTATGACGTGGTGCGCGTCGCGCGAAGGTCCTACGAGAAATGCGGGGGTGATCAGCCCTGGCGCTGCTTGTGGCGCAGGTTGTCGCAGATCACCATGACCCGGCCGTGACGGCGGATCACCTTGCACTTGTCGCAGATCTTCTTGACGCTCGGCTTGACCTTCATGACTCAGGTTCTCCGGGGTCTAGATCTGGCGGTTGTTACTTGTAGCGGTAGACGATCCGGCCGCGGGTCAGGTCGTAGGGGCTGAGCTCCACCACGACCCGGTCATCCGGGAGGATGCGGATGTAGTGCATGCGCATCTTGCCGCTGATGTGCGCGAGGACCTTGTGACCGTTCTGCAGCTCGACCTTGAACATCGCGTTCGGAAGAGACTCGATCACGGTGCCCTCGATCTCAATGGCGCCTTGCTTCTTAGCCATGAACTGCGAGATCCACCCTTCGGGTCCGGCTACCGTATGCGGAACGCTCGTGCGAACCAGGCTTCACCTCGGCCCGGACAGTGTCCATTGGGCTGAGGGCGTGCCGAAACACGCTACGAGAGAGCCGACGCACCATCGTAAACCAAGCACCGTGCCGGAGCGAAATCAGCGCTTCGCGGCGATCTGGACCGGCACCAGCGGCTCCACCACGGCGGTGCACGCCGAGCAGCGGCGGGCCGCCTCCGGGATCTCGGTCAGGCACTCGGGGCAGGGGCGCTTCGGCGTGGCCGGCTTCTTCGGCAGGTACCGCGCGGTGGCCTTGGAGACCGGCAGCACCACGCAGAAGTACAGCACCGCGGCGGTCAGCACGAACGCGATCAGCACGTTCAGGAACTGGCCGTACGGGAAGATGACGCCCGCGGCGTGGAACTTGTAGGCGCTGAAGTCGCCGGCCGCGCCGACCACCACGCCGAGCACCGGGGTCAGGAAGGCGCTGACGAAGCCGGTGACCACGCCGGTGAACGCGGCACCGATGACCACACCGACGGCCATGTCGATGACGTTGCCGCGCATCATGAAGTCGCGGAAGCCCTTGAGCACTGTCTCTCCCCTGGGTAGCTGCAGGTGTCCGCTGATGAAAATAGGACAAGGAGCCCGGAGGTCCAAACCCCCGGGCTCCGCTGAGAGAAGCGACTCACTCCCGCCCGGTCAGCCCAGCGGGTCCGGCGCCGCGGTGACGCCCAGCTTGGCCAGCTCGGCCCGGCCGCCGTCGAAGGCGGTCAGCACCAGCGGGCCCTGCTCGGTGATCGCGACCGAGTGCTCCCAGTGCGAGGCCCAGGTGCCGTCGGTGGTGACGACCGTCCAGTCGTCGGCCAGCACCTCGGTGTGCGGGGTGCCGAGCGAGACCATCGGCTCGATCGCCAGCACGGTGCCGGGGACGAGCTTCATGCCCTTGCCGCGGCCCGCCACGTAGTTCAGCACGTGCGGCTCCATGTGCATCGCGGTGCCGATGCCGTGGCCGCCGTAGCCCTCGGTGATGCCCCACTTGCCCTTCGGGGGCAGCGGCTGGCGCCGGATGAAGCCCTCGATCGCCCGGGAGACGTCGACCAGCCGGTTGCCCTTCTTCATCTGGGCGATGCCGGCCCACATCGAGCCCTCGGTGACCCGCGACAGCATCACGTTCTCGGCGGCGGTCTCGCCGACCGCCACGGTGATCGCCGCGTCGCCGTGCCAGCCGTCCAGGATCGCGCCGCAGTCGATCGAGATCAGGTCGCCGGCCTTCAGCACCCGCTCGCCGGGGATGCCGTGCACGACCTCCTCGTTCACCGAGGCGCAGATCACGCCCGGGAACCACAGGCCGCCGTGGTCGGCGCGGAAGTTCGAGGTGGCGCCGTGCTTGGCGATGACCGCGTCGGCGACGTCGTTCAGCTCCCCGGTGGTCACCCCCGGGGCGACCGCCTCGCGGGCGGCCTTCAGCGCCTCGGCGACGACCAGCCCGGCCGCCCGCATCTTCGCGATCTGCTCGGGGGTCTTGATCTCCACCATCTGGTCAACGCCTTCCACGTTCTGACTTCGGGACTGCCCTCCACCGTACGACGCACGAGACGGCCGGGTCGCCCGCTGCGGGGCGACCCGGCCGTCTCACGACGCGTCGTGGCGTCAGGCGTTCTTGTTCTTCTCCAGGGCGGCGACCGCGCGCTCGGTCACCTCGTCCACCTTGCCGAGGGCGGAGATGGTGACCAGCAGGCCCTGCTGCTGGTAGTAGCCGATGATCGGCTCGGTCTTGGAGTGGTACTCCTCCAACCGGACCCGCACGGCCTCCTCGGTGTCGTCCGAGCGCTGGTACAGCTCGCCGCCGCACTCGTCGCAGACGCCCTCGGTCTTCGGCGGGTTGTACACCACGTGGAACACGTGGGCGCCGTCGTTGCGGCACAGCCGGCGGCCGGCGATCCGCTTGACGACCTCGTCCTCGGGGACTTCCAGGTCCAGCACGCCGTCCAGCGCGATGCCGTTCTCGGCCAGGATGGCGTCGAGCGCCTCGGCCTGGCCCAGGTTGCGCGGGAAGCCGTCCAGCAGGAAGCCGTTGGCGGCGTCCGGCTGGAGCATGCGGTCCTTGGCCATCCCGATGGTGACCTCGTCGGGCACCAGGCGCCCGGCGTCCATGTAGGACTTCGCCTCGACACCCAGCGGGGTGCCCTGGCTGATGTTGGCGCGGAACAGGTCACCGGTGGAGATGTGGGGAATGGACAGGGTCTTGGCCAGAACGTGCGCCTGAGTACCCTTCCCGGCCCCGGGGGGTCCGACGAGGACGATTCGCATCAGCGGAGGAACCCTTCGTAATTGCGCTGCTGGAGTTGGCTCTCGATCTGCTTCACAGTTTCGAGTCCGACGCCGACGACGATGAGCACGGAGGTGCCGCCGAACGGGAAGTTGGTCTGCTGTCCGAAGGCGACCAGGGCGACCATCGGGATCAACGCGATGAGGCCCAGGTAGAGGGAACCCGGCCACGTGATGCGGGTGAGCACGTAGTTCAGGTACTCGGCCGTCGGCCGGCCGGCCCGGATGCCCGGGATGAACCCACCATACTTCTTCATGTTGTCGGCGACTTCTTCGGGGTTGAAGGAGATCGCGACGTAGAAGAAGGCGAAGAAGACGATCAGCACGAAGTACGTCGCCATGTAGACCGGGTGGTCGCCCTTGACGAAGTGGTTCTTGATCCAGATCGCCCAGTCCGCCTGCGAGTTGGTCAACTGGACCACCAGCGCGGGGATGTACAGCAGCGACGAGGCGAAGATGACCGGGATGACACCGGCCTGGTTGACCTTCAGCGGGATGTAGGTCGAGGTGCCGCCGAAGGAGCGCCGGCCGACCATCCGCTTCGCGTACTGCACCGGGATCCGGCGCTGGGCCTGCTCGACGAAGATGACCAGGCAGACCACGATGATGCCGACCGCGATGACGGAGGCGAACTCGCCCCAGCCGTCGAGCAGCTTGCCGGACTCCTTGATCGCCCACATCGAGCCGGGGAAGCCGGCCGCGATGGAGGTGAAGATCAGGATGGACATGCCGTTGCCGATGCCGCGGTCGGTGATGAGCTCACCGAGCCACATGATCACGGTGGTGCCCGCGGTCATGATGATGACCATGGTGGCGATCCGGAAGATCGACTGGTCGGGCACGATGTTGCCGCCCTCGGGGCAGCCCGAGAACAGGGCGCCGCTGGAAGCGGTCGCCAGGATGCCGGTTCCCTGCAGAACGGCGAGGGCGATGGTCAGGTAGCGGGTGTACTGCGTGATCTTCGCCTGACCGGACTGCCCCTCCTTCTTCAGGGCCTCGAGCCGCGGGATGACCACGGTAAGGAGCTGCAGGATGATGCTGGCCGTGATGTACGGCATGATGCCGAGCGCGAAGATCGTCAGCTGCAGCAGCGCGTTGCCGCTGAACAGGTTGACCAGCCCGAAGAGTCCTTCCTTCTGGCCGTTGACGCACGCGTGAACGGCCTGGAAGTTGATCCCGGGCATGGGAACGTGGGCGCCCAGCCGGAACAGCACCATGATGCCCAGCGTGAACAGCAGCTTCTTGCGCAGGTCGGGCGTCTGGAACGCCCGCGCGAACGCACTGAGCACGGTGCCTCCTGCGCCTCCCGCGCGTCGTCGGCGGAAGGGTCGGTCCTGATAAGGGGGGTAGCGAACTCCACGGACTCTAACAGTGAGCAGCCTCTCCGCAGAAGCGTGCACTGCGCCTCCCCCACTCACGGGGTACGGCTTGCCCCGTTTTCACCGGTACTCGGGGGGCGCCGCGGCGGACCCGGCGGCGCTCAGAGCGTCCGCCAGGGCCCGAACGGGGCGTCCGGGGCCGCGTCCCGCTGCCGCGCCAGGTGGATCCGGGCGTCCGGGCCGAGCACCGCGAGCACCCGGCGGCCGTGCCGGTCGACCGCCGCGGACGGCGCCTGCAGCAGCTCGCCGCCGAGCCGGGACCACACCGGGGCCGGCCGGCCCGGCCGCCCCTCCCCCGGCGGCAGCGACACCGACAGGCCGCCGGTGTCGTCGCGGTGCGCCAGCAGCACGTCGCCCGCGCCGCGGCCCGGCACCGGGAGCGCGGCGACCGGGCCGGTGCCGCCGCGGCCGCCCAGCCCGGCCGGCCGCTCCGGCCAGCCGCCCCCGCGCGGGTGCTGCCGGTAGGCCATCACCTGCGCGGTGCCCGGCTGCCGCAGGTAGAGGGTGATCCGGTCGGGCTCGCCCTCGACGGCGGTGATCCCGCCGCTGGCCGGGTGCATGGTGGTGAGCGAGAAGTCCCGGGTGAACCCGGCGCCCGGCCGCTTCTGGTACCAGCGGCGCACCGTCTGCTTGCCCGGGGCGTACACCTCGACCCGGCCGCTGGCGGTGGTCAGCGCCACCGGGGAGTCCTGCAGGAAGTCGCCGCCGAGCGACTCCCAGCCGCCCGCGCCGGCCGTCCGGTGCGAGAGGCCCTGCGCGTAGTCGCGGACGAAGACGTGCAGCGCGCCGCGGCCGTCCACCGCGGCGGCGGGCACCCCGGGTTCGCGGCGGGTGCGGGGGTCGGGGCGGTCGGCGTCCGGGTTGCCGAGCGGGGTCCACGGCCCGAAGGGCTCGCCGGGGGCCGGCGAGCAGGCGTGCACCAGGTCGACCTCCGGGCCGGCCGGCAGCCCGCGGCGGCGCAGCCCGACCAGGTGGGCGGAGCCGTCCGGGCCGGCCGCGGCGGCCAGCACCGGGGCCAGCCAGTCGCCGTCCAGCCGCCGGGGGCCGGACCAGCCCTCGCCGTCCGGGTGCTGCTCCCACACCTCGGCCCGGCCGGCCAGCACCGCCCAGACCAGCAGGGTGCCGTCGGCGCGGCGCAGCAGCCGGCCGGTGCCGGGGGCGTAGCGGTGCGCGGTGGAGAGCAGGTGGGTGGAGCGGTACGGGTTGGTGCCGAGCTGGAGGTCGCCGAGGTCGCCGTCGGGGTCGGGGACGCCGTCGGCGCCGGCGTAGGTGTGCAGCAGGTCGGCCTTGTCGGCGGCGACGGCCCGGCTCAGGTTGAACGCCCAGTAGCGGTTGGCGTAGCCGCGGTAGTGGTCGACGGCCGGGGCGGCGCCGGTGCGCTCGGCGTGGCGGCGGACGGCGGCGAGGGTGAACTCGGCGGTGACGGTGTGCTCGTGGTGGTCGGAGTAGGCGTACTCGGACTTGCCGCCGTCGTGCTCCGGGTCCGGGTCGAGGGTGCGCACCACGGTGGGCGCGGCGTCCTCCATCAGCCCGGCCAGGGCCTCGATCAGCTGCTCGCGGTCGAACTCCTGGGCCTCCCGCACCGGGGAGCCGGCCACCGGCAGGGTGCGGGCCCGCTCCACCTCGCCGAGCCAGAGCTGGCGCAGGCCGCGGGGGGTGCGCCGGTCGTCGGTGACCTGGTGGGCGGTCTGCACGAAGCACAGCCGCACGTGCTGGGCGGCCAGCAGGGTGTCGACCTCGACGGTCAGGCCGCCGGGGAGCCGCACCGCCTCCCGGTGCCAGGGCGCGTCCGCCGACCCGGCCGCCATCCGCGCGTAGGCCCGGCGCAGGCCGTTGTGCCGGGCCGCGCTGTACCGGGCGTGGTCCTGCGGGGCCTTGTCGCGCGCCCAGTAGCCGGTGTCGAGGTTGCGGCCGTCGCCCTCGGCGGCGGTCAGCACCACGGTGAGCAGTTCGGCCCCGGCGGCGATCGAGCGGGCGGTGTCCGGGTTGACGAAGTACAGGTCGTCGTCGGGGTGCGCGACGACCTGGAGCACCGAGCCCGGGTCGGGCCGGCGGCGCTCGCCGGCCGGGGCGGCGGCGGAGGCCGGGGCGGCGGTGGGGGCCGCCGGGGCGGCGGCGTCGGCGGCCGGGCGGGGGGCGAGGATCCGGCGCAGCCGTCCGCGCAAGGGGGTCCGCTCGGCGTTCCGCGGCTCGTTCATGGCCCGTCAACTCCCTCGCCCCGTCACCCTCTCCGGGGTGACTGCCTAAGATTCCGTCCCATGGATTTTCTCCGCCTCACCACCACCCGCCGCAAGCTCCTCACGGCCTCGATCGTCGGCCTCGGGTCGGTGGGCGCGCTGGAGTGGGCGGGCTGGGCACTGACCCACCGCGACGAGCGGCCCGGGCCGTCGGCGGTTCCGGCCCCGGTCCGGGAGACCGGGCCGTTCCAGGACGCGTCCCGGCTGTCCTTCCTGCAGATAGTGGCGCACCCGGACGACGACCTGTACTTCGTCAACCCCGGCCTGCAGCAGGCGATCGCCCGCGGCTGCCGGCTGGCGACCGTGGTGGTGACCGCCGCCGAGGGCGACGGCGTCAACGTCGACACGGACGACCCGGGCCGGTCCGCGGTTCCCGCCGACTACGCGAAGTACAGCGCGGCCCGGCACAACGGGCACCGGGCGGCGTACGCCCGGATGGCGACCGGTTCGGCGGACGCGGCCTGGACGCTGGAGGCGGTCGCGCTGGGCGGCGGGCTGACCGCCGAGCACTGCACCCTGGCCGAACGGCCCGGGCTGCACCTCTACTTCCTGAACATCCGCAAGCAGGAGCAACCCTACCGAGGCGTGCTGGAGCTGTGGTCGGGCGCGGTGGCGGCGATGGACACCCTGCCGGTGCCGGGTTCGCCGGTGAAGGACGTCCAGTCGGTCGGCCGCGAGCAGGTCGTCGAGGCCCTCGTCGACCTGCTCGGCCGGCACCGCCCGCACGTGGTGCGCACCCTCGACCCGGACCCGGAGCACGACCCGGGGCTGCCCGGCATCGAGTCCTCGGACCACCGGGACCACACCGCGGTCTCCCAGTTCGCGCTGCGCGCGGTCGCCCGCCACCGGGACGCCACCGGCGACGCGCCCGCCGTCGACCACTACCGCGGCTACGCGAACCGGTTCTGGCCCTACGACCTGTCCGGCCCGGACGTGGCCGGCAAGGCCGAGTCGGTGCTGACCTACGCGGGCGCCGACGGCCGGCCCTGCCCCGGACACGACTGCGGCGACTACCAGTTGGGCCCGGACCCGCTGCGCTCGACCCACATCTACAGCACCAAGCTGCGGCACGAGCCGACCACCGACTGGCTGGTCCGGGACGCCGACGGGCGGCTGGCGGCGTTCGCGGTGCTGGCCGGCCGGGTGGTGGGCTGGCGGGAGCGGACCGCCGGGCGCGGGGACTGGACCGGCGGCGAGCCGGTCGACCAGGGGCGCGGCGAGGGCTGGATGCTGCCCGTGGTCAGCGCGCTGTGCGGCCCGGACGGGCGGCTGCACCTGGTCGGGCTGCGGCGCACCGAGGACGGCAGCGGCGGCGGCGCGACCCTGGACGTGGTGCACGCCGTCCGGGAGCGCGGCGCCGAGTCGTTCGGGCCGTGGGAGTCGGTCGGCAACCCGGACGCCGGCAGGCGGCAGGAGCAGCGCGAACTCGGCGTGCCCGCGGCCGCGGTGGACGGCGAGGGGCGGCTGCACGTGCTGGTGCGCGACTTCTCGCAGGGCCTGAGCCTGCGGGTGCGCGGCGCGGACGGCGGCTGGGGCGAGTGGGCCCCGCTCGGCGGCACCGCGGTGCAGGACGGGCCGTCCGCGTACACCGGGCGGGACGGGCTGGTCCGGGTCTTCGTGCCGGACAAGCACTCCACCCGGTCCTGGACCCAGCAGTCGCCCGGCGGCCCGTTCGGCCGGAACACCGCGGTGCCGACCGGGCTGGTCGCCAGCGGGCGGGTGACCGCGCTGGAGGACGGGCAGGGCAGCCCGCTGCTGGTGTACCGGGAGGCGAAGACCGCCGCGGTCCGGGTGCAGCGCCGCTCCGGGCCGACCGGTCCGTGGCCGCAGGAGTCGGAGGACGTCGGCGGCGCGGACGGGATCGGCCCGGTCGCGGCGGTCTGGGTCGGCCACGACGCCACCGACGCGCTGCTGGCCCGGCTCGGCACCGACCTGTCGCCGTACGCGCTGGTCCGGAACGCGGCCGGGGTGCGGGTGCCCTGGGCGCGCCCGACCGACCTGGCGGTGCTGCGCTCGGCCGCGCTGGTGACGGGGCCGGGGGGCGGGCCGGTGGCGGCGGTGCTGGGCGCGGACGGCCACCCGCGGGTGGCCGGCTACGACGCGGCGGCCGGGGCGTTCGGCGAGTGGCGGGCGCTGTGAGCGCGGCCGGTCAGTCCCGTTCGACCACCTGGAAGGAGAGTTCGCCCTTGCCGGTGCAGTACGGGCGGACGTCGATCCGGGCGGCGGGCAGCACCAGGGCGTAGCCGGGGACGCCGCCGTCGACCAGGGACGCCGCCGGGTACTCCAGGATCGGTTTGGCGTCGGTGAAGTCGTCCAGGATCCGGGCGAGCCGCAGGGGCGCGGCCGGGTCCGCGGCGGGGGCGGCGGGGGCGGGGGCGGCCACGGCTCCAGGGGCGGCCGGGCCGTCCGGGTCGGCGTCGAGGTCGACCAGCGCGGTCTGGTTGTCCAGGCCGGCCCGCAGGCCGGTGTCGACGTCGAGGGTGCGGGCGGCGTCGGCGGCGGTCCGGTCGGGGTCCGGTCCGGCGGGGGCGGGCAGCAGCCAGGCGTCCCAGTCCTCCCAGCGGTTGAGCCGGGCCAGCGCGAGGTCCTCGGCGGACAGCTCGAACCGGAACCGGCGGCCGGTGGCGCGGCCGGCGAACTCCAGCACGGTGCCGGTCGCGCCCCGGCGGCGCAGCCGCAGCCGGGGCCGGTCGGCCAGCGCCACCGGGCCGACCACCGCGCCCTCGATGCCCAGCCGCCCGTCGGCGCCGACCAGCACGGCCGTGCACTCGGCGTGCCGGGTCCGCCGCCAGGAGCGCAGGGCCAGGTGGCCCTCCTTGGTGACGTACGGGGTCAGCCAGTCGACGGCGGGCAGCGAGCCGGGGTCGGCGAGGAAGCGCTCGCGGTCGGCGACCAGCCGCCGGGTCTCGCGCAGGCCGGCGGTGACCCGGGAGCGGACGCCGGAGGCGGTCTCCAGGACGACGGTCCAGCGGCCCTCGTACAGGGCGGCGCGCAGCTCGGGGCCGAGCCGGACGGCCAGCCGGACCTTGCCGGGCGGCGGGTCCGCGACCGGGGCGGCGGGCAGGTCGACCAGCCGGGTGCTGCGCAGGTCGCCGACCTCGCGCAGCAGCAGCCGCAGGCCGTCGGCCTGGTCGGCGGGCAGGTCGACGGCGAGCAGCGGGTCGGGGTCGGTGAGGTCGAGGTGGGCGGTGGCCGCGGTGACCCGGACGGCGGCGCCGGCCGCGGCGGCGACCAGGGCCAGACCGCCCTTGCCGACGGTGCCGGGGGTCCAGAAGCGGCGGACCCAGCCCATCGCCCGGACGGTGCCGCGGGCCAGCTGGCCGTCGGCCGGGGGGTGCGCCCCGGCGCCGGGGTCGGCGGGGACGGCACCGGCGTCGGCTCCGGCTCCGGCTCCGGCGGGGCGCAGGCCGCGGCGGGCGGCGGCCTCCCGGAACAGCCCGGCGTAGCGTTCGGCGATCCGCCCGGGGTCGTAGCGGCGGGAGCCGTCCAGGGCGGCGGCGGCCATCCGGGCGCGCAGCGCGGGGTCGGCCATCAGGGTGCGCAGGCCGGCCGTGATGCCGTCGACGTCGCCGGTGGGGACGAGCAGGCCGTCCTCGCCGTCCCGGATGATCTCGCGCGGGCCGACCGGGCAGTCGGTGGCGACGACCGGCAGGCCGCAGCGCATCGCCTCGACCACGGTCATGCCGAAGGACTCGCGCTCGGAGGTGACCGCGGCGATCGAGCCCTTCGCCCACTCGGGGTCGAGCGGGGCGGCGCTGCCCATCAGCAGGATCCGCTCGGTGGCCCGCAGGTCGCTGATCAGGGCGCGCAGGGCGGCGCGTTCGGTGCCCTGGCCGTAGATCCGCAGCCGCCAGTCGGGGAACTCGTCGCGCAGCCGGTCGAAGGCGCGGATCAGCAGGTCGTAGCGCTTGACCGGGTCGAGCCGGCCGGCCCCGACGACCAGCCGGGAGGCCGGGTCGGCGGGCCGGACGGGCGGTTCGGGGACGCTGTTGGGCACGCACAGCACGGGCACGCCGGGGACCGGGGTGGTGGTCCGGAAGGTCAGGGCGTCGGCCTCGGTGACGGTGGTGACCAGGTCGAGCCGGGGGTAGGCGCGGGCCATCTCGGCGCGCACCTCGACCGGGATGTCCAGGTGCGTCATGTGCTCCTGGGCGACCCGGACGCAGTCCTCGCGGCCGTACCGGGCGACGAACAGGTTCAGGCTGGAGCGGGTGCCGACCACCACGTCCGCGTCGGTGCGCTCCAGGTACTCGCGGATCCGCTGGTCGGAGAGCCGGCTGTACTGGGCGTGGAACTCCTCCTGCGGCGGCACCTCCCCGGTCGGCTCGGCCAGCAGCGGGTGGCCGCGGTCGGCGCCGGAGCCGCCGCCGCGCAGGTCGACCAGCGGGGTCAGCGCGACGCCGGGCGGGATCTCGAACCGGGTGGTCTCCTGGCGGCGGAACACCGAGACGATCTCCACCCGGTGCCGGGAGGAGAGCCCCTGGGCGAGGTTGATCACGGTGCGGTTGGTGCCGCCGATCCCGTAGACGTTGTTGATGAGGAAGGCGATCCTCACGAGACGGCTCCGGGCTTCTCGAACGGGCTGGGCACGGGGAAGTACGCCTCCAGGAAGTTCCGCACGGCCCGGTCGTGGGCGGCGTCCGGCTCGGTGACGGTGTCGTTCAGGCAGAACGCGTCGCGGTCCCGCCCGGCCAGCAGGATGCCCAGCCGGCGCTCCACGTTGGGCAGCCCCAGGTCCAGGTAGGTGTAGGCGAGTTCGCCGGGGGTGGCGCGCCCGGTGTGGTAGGCGAAGTAGTGGTACAGCGAGGACGGCACCGCGACGTCGCCGAGGCCGCGGAAGCGGTTGGCGGCGGTCGCCCGCACCTGCGGGGCGAACTCGGCGGCGAGCTCGGCCAGCACGCTGCGCCGCAGCGGGTACGGGACGTGCAGCATCTTCTGGGTGATCACGGTGCCGAAGCGGCTCCTGACCAGTTCCCGGTTGTTCTTGCCGGCCGCGTTGACCGGGGCGTCGGCCGGGGTCGGCGGCCCGGGCGGGATCAGCGCGTCGGAGGGGAAGAACCGGGTGGTGCCGTTGGCCAGGAAGAACTGCTGCGGGAGCGCGGGCCGGCCGAGGAACATGTCGTCGTTGAAGTACAGGAAGTGCTCGGCGAGGCCGTCGATCCGGTGCAGCTGGGACTCGATGGCGTGCGAGTTGAAGGTCGGCAGGTCGGCCGGGTCGACGAAGATCTCCCGGTGGTCGACCACCCGCAGCCGCGGGTGGGCGTCGGTCAGCCAGCCGGGGCGCTGGCCGTCGGTGACCAGGTGGACCCGGCGCACCCACGGGGCGTACAGGTGCAGCGAGCGCAGCGAGTAGCGCAGTTCGTCGCGGTTGAGGTAGCGGGCGGCGTTCGCGGACTGCCGGTGGTAGGCCCCCGCGCCGGCCGCGGCGGCGCGCCGGCGCTGCCAGCCGGGGTCGGCGCCGTCCACCCAGGTGTAGACCACGTCGATCGGGAAGTCGACGTCCTCGGGGCGGCGGACGGTGAGCTCGGGCCGGGTCCGGACGGTGGCGGGGGTGGGCAGGTACGGGTCGGTGAACTGGCCCAGCCGGCCCAGCGGGACGTCGCTCTCCCGGCCGTGCTCGGGCAGCGTGACCGCGGAGCGGTTGGGCCGGGGGGCGGTGAGGACGCCGGTCGCGGCGCTCCAGAACTCCACCTCGCAGCCGTAGGTGAAGCCCATCAGCAGTTTCGCGCCCGGGTCGGTCCACAGCTGGGCGACCCGGAGGGTGCGGGTGCCGCGCAGCCGTCTCCAGGTGGCCTCCTCGGACATCTCGCGCAGCTCGCCGGCGAGTTCGCCGGCCCGGTCGGTGGCGGCGGCGTAACAGGGGGTGCGGGTGCCCAGGGCGCGCAGCGCGCGTTCGGCGGCGGCCCGCTCGCCGTCCGGGACGGCCACGCAGGTGCGCAGGTCGGACGGGCCGCGCAGGGCGAAGTGCCGCACCCCGGCGTCGGCCAGCGCGGTGGTGACCATCCGCAGCACGTGCTCGCGCAGGTCGACCGGGCGCGGGCGGCGGTGGACCAGCACCACCAGGTTGCCGAACACGGTGGCGCGCGGGACGCCGTCGGCGTCGGTACCGGCCAGCTCCGGCCAGCCGCGCAGCAGCCGCCGGCCGCGGGCGGCGACCAGGCTCCGCGGGTTGGGCACCTCGGCGACGGCCCGCTTGACCCGGCTGCGGACGCCGGCCGGGATCGAGTTGGCCAGCAGGCTGCGGGCCTGCGGGGGCAGCGCGTTGCGGTACACCCCGACCAGCCGCGACCCCTCGGGGTTCTGCGCGTTCACGCCCGGCCCCTTTCCGCCCCGGGGGGCAGGTCGGCCCCGGCGGCGGACCGGTCGGCCCGCTCGTAGGGGGAGCGCACCGGGAAGTAGGTGCGCAGCAGTTCGCGGACCGCCTCGGCGGCGTCGGCGGGGGTCTCGGGGTCGGCCAGGCCGCCGAACTGGAGCAGCGCGGCGTCCCGCCGGGCCAGCATCCGGGACAGCCGGGCGGCGGCGAACGGCGCGTCGGCGCGCAGCGCGACCAGCCGGGCCGAGCCGGGCAGGCCGCGGCCCTCGGCGTACGCCCAGTACTGGTGCAGGCAGTCGTGCGGGTCGGCGGCCAGGCCGGAGCGCTCCGCGCGGGTGCGGGGCGCGCCGGGCGGGAGGCGGTCGGCGAGCGTCGCGCACAGCGAGCGCAGCCGGGCGTGCGGGCCCGGGCGGGCGGTGCCGGCCACGGTGCGGCCGAACTCGGCCTCCAGGACGGTCCGCCAGGGCTCGTCCGGGGACTCGCTGCCGTCGGCGTCGGCGGCGAAGGTCCGCAGGTAGCCGAACGGGGTGAAGAAGAGGTGCGGTTTGGCGC
This sequence comes from Kitasatospora setae KM-6054, assembly GCF_000269985.1. Lineage (NCBI taxonomy): Bacteria > Bacillati > Actinomycetota > Actinomycetes > Kitasatosporales > Streptomycetaceae > Kitasatospora > Kitasatospora setae. The sequence continues at coordinate 3,549,306 of NC_016109.1, forward strand.
GCTGGCCGAGCATCGCCCCGGCCGGGAACAGCACGAAGTGCTCGGCCAGTCCGGGCAGCAGGTGCAGTCCGGCCCGGACGTCCTCGGGCTGCCGGCCGGGCGGCAGCTCGGCCAGGTGGACCCGCAGCGCGGGGTGGTCGGCGAGCCAGTCGGGGGCCTGCCGGGTGGTGAGCAGGTGGATCCGGCGCAGCCAGGGCGCGTACTGGTGCAGCGAGCGCAGGGTGGCGCGGAGCAGTTCGGGGTCGTCGCCGGGCGCGTCGAGGCAGACCGCGTCGATGTCGAAGTCGGTCTCGTCGGCGCGGCGGACGGTGAACTCGGCGCGGGTGCGCAGCCGCAGGCCGTCGTCGGGGCCGCCCGCGTACTGGGTGAAGACGCCCAGCGGGGCGGTGGTGAGCGGGGCGTCGGCGGGCAGGGTGCGCATCACCCGGTTGTGCCGGGGGCCGGTGAGCCGGTTGCCGCGCCTGGTCCAGAACTCGATCTCGACGGCGACGCTGGTGCCGATGACCAGTCCGCCGCTGGGGTCGGAGCGCAGCCAGCCGACCCGGATCACCTTGGCGCCGTCGAGCCGCCCGAACCGGACGTCCGCCCCGTAGTGGGGCTTGGCGTTGCGGGGCGCGGGCAGCACCTGCTCGACGGTGCCGGGCGCCTCGCGGAACGCCGCGGCCAGCGCCCGGTACACCCGGACCCGGTCGCGGGCGGCGACCGCCAGCGCGGCGTGCCGGTCGTTGACGGCGGGCACCGCGAACCAGTCGACGCCCGCCGCGTCCAGCGTGCGGGCGGTCAACTCCAGGTTGTGGCGCAGCACTTCGAGCGGGGTCAGCTCCTCGTGGACCTGGGCGAGCCGGCCGCCGGGCAGCCGGCGGACCCCGTCGGCGCCGGCCGCGGTGCGCTGCAGCCGGCGGTGGATCCGCTCGGTCCGGTAGCGGTCCGCGGGGGCCGCGGCGACCGCCAGTTGGCGCTTGATCCTGGTGCGCGCGTCCTTCGACAGCTGGGTGCTGACCCGTCGGCGGATCCCGGCCGGGACCAGCGCCCGGTAGGTGTTACCGACGACGTGCGTGGCGTCCGCTGCCATCCCTGCTCTCCCTGTGCTCGGGCCCGCGCCCCTGCGCGGGCCCCCCGTCCGTCCGCCGGCCGCCGCTCACGCCGGCTCCCGCTCGTAGCGGCTGCGGGTCGGGAAGTACGCCTCCAGCCAGGGCCCGAGGACCGCGTTCTGGGCCGCCATGTCCTCCGGCGCGGAGAACGCGTCGTTGACGCAGATCGCGTCCCGGTCGCGCCGGGCGAGCATCCGGGCCAGCCGCTGGGCGAGTTCGGGGTGGGCGAGCTGGACGTAGCCGTACTGGAGCGAACTCGGCACCGACCGGCCGGTGAACAGCGCGTAGTAGTGGTGCAGCGAGGAGGTCACCGAGAGGTCGGTCATCGCGCGGAACCGGCTGCCCGCGGTGCGGGCCCACTCGGTCGGGAAGCGCTCCGCCATCTCGGCCAGCACGCTGCGCAGCAGGGCGTACGGGATGTGGTCCATCGGCTGGGAGTTGACCCGGCCGAAGCACTCCTGGAGCAGGGCCCGGTTGTTCTTGCAGGCCGCGTCGACCGGGGTGTCCTCGGGGGTGACCGGGCCGAGCGGGATGCGCGCCGCGGAGGGGAAGTGCTTGGCGATCCCGGTCGGGGTGAAGAAGGCGTGCGGGCTGAGCGGGCGGCCGACGAACATGTCGTCGTTGAGGTACAGGAAGTGCTCGGCGAGGCCGTCGATCCGGTGCAGCTGGGACTCGATGGCGTGCGAGTTGAAGGTCGGCAGGTCGGCCGGGTCGGCGAAGATCTCCCGGTGCGGGACGATCCGCAGGCCCGGCGCGCTCTCGTCCAGCCAGGCCGGGCGCTGGTCGTCGGTGACCACGTACACGTTCCGCACCCAGGGCGCGTTCAGCCGCAACGACCGCAGCGAGTAACGGAGTTCGTCCCGGCTGAGGAAGCGGGCGTCGCTCGCGGACTCGGCGTGGTAGACCGCGCCGGAGGTCTCGGCCTTGCGCCGCCGCCAGGCCGGGTCGGTGCCGTCCACCCAGGTGTAGACGAGGTCCACCGGGAAGGTGATCGCGTCGATGCCGGTGCGGTCGAACTCGGCGCGGCTGCGCACCGGCCGGCGGTTGACCGGGTCGGTGCCGTGCGGGGACAGCAGCCGGGTGAACAGGTGGGCGGGCAGCTCGACCGGCGGGCCGTCGGCGGCTATCCGCCCGGTGATCCGGTTGGGCCGGGGGGCGCGCAGCCAGGGGCCGTCGGCCGTCCAGAACTCGACCGCGCAGCCGTACTCGTGCCCGAGCGCCAGGGCGCCGGTCGGGTCGAGCAGCGGCCAGGACAGCTGGAGCACCGGGGTGTCGGCCAGCCGGTCCCGGTCGACCGGGTCGGCGGGGCGGGGGCGCTCGGCGGGCCGGCCGGGGCGGACGGCGGTGATCCGGGCGCCGGAGGCCGCGGCCCCGGTGGCGAGGGCGGCCAGCGCGGCGGCCCGGCGGTGCTCCGGGACGCCGACCGCGGAGCTGCGGTCGTCGATGCCCGGCACGGTGAAGTGTTCGACGCCGGCGGCGTCCAGCAGCGCGGTGACCGCCCGGTGGTTGGCCTCGCGGCCGTCCAGCGGGGTCAGCGCGGGCCGGGTGTAGGCGGTCTCGGGGCTGTCCGGGTGCCGTTCCCAGTCCGGCCCCAACGGGCCGGAACCGGACGGTGCGTCCACGGACGAGCCGGGCGCCGCAACCCGCTCGCGCAGGGGTGCCCCGGGAACGACAGCACCCAGCACGGTCACAGCTCCATCGGACGAGCCGGGCGGACCCCGGGCAACGGCCGCCCATCCTAGTCGTCCGTCCAGGCCCGGCACACCGGCTCCCGGTGTGCTCCCGGACACAGCACGGGCGCGGGCACGACAGCGGCGCGCGGGGGCGGACACGGCGCGGGCACGACAGCGGCGCGCGGGCACGGCGAAGGCCCCGGCCCTCCCGTTCGGGAGGACCGGGGCCCCGGTGTCGCGCGCGTCAGAGCAGTTCGGTGACCGAACCGCCGGCCGCGGTGATCTTCTCGGTGGCCGAGCCGGAGACGGCGTCGACCGTCACCTGCAGCGCCACCGCGATGTCGCCCTGGCCGAGGACCTTGACGAGCTCGTTCTTGCGAACGGCGCCCTTCTCGACCAGACCGGCCACGGTGACCTCGCCACCGTTCGGGTAGAGCTCGGCCAGCTTGTCCAGGTTCACGACCTGGAACTGCTTGTGGGCCGGGTTCTTGAAGCCCTTCAGCTTCGGCAGGCGCATGTGGAGGGGCATCTGGCCACCCTCGAAGCGCTGCGGAACCTGGTAGCGGGCCTTGGTGCCCTTGGTGCCACGACCTGCAGTCTTACCCTTGGAGCCCTCACCGCGACCAACGCGGATCTTGTCCTTCTTGGCACCCGGGGCGGGCTTCAGGTTGTGGAGCTTGATCGGCGAGTCCGACATGATCAGTCCACCTCCTCGACCGTGACCAGGTGGCGAACGGTGTGGACCATGCCGCGGATCTCCGGGCGGTCCTCCTTCACCACGGTGTCGTTCAGCCGCTTGAGGCCGAGCGAGCGCAGGGTGTCACGGTGGTTCTGCTTGCTACCGATGTACGACTTGGTCTGGGTGACCTTCAGGCGAGCCATCAGGCGCTCACCCCAGCCGCACGGGCCCGGAGCAGCGCGGCCGGGGCCACGTCCTCCAGGGGCAGGCCACGACGGGCGGCGATCTCCTCGGGGCGCACGAGGCCCTTCAGAGCGGCCACGGTGGCGTGCACGATGTTGATCGCGTTGTCCGAGCCGAGCGACTTCGACAGGATGTCGTGAACGCCGGCGCACTCCAGGACGGCACGCACCGGGCCACCGGCGATAACACCGGTACCGGGGGACGCCGGCTTCAGCAGCACGACGCCGGCGGCCTTCTCGCCCTGGATGGGGTGCGGGATGGTGCCCTGGATACGGGGGACCTTGAAGAAGTTCTTCTTGGCCTCCTCAACGCCCTTGGCGATGGCGGCCGGAACCTCCTTCGCCTTGCCGTAACCGACACCCACGGTGCCGTCACCGTCGCCCACCACGACCAGCGCGGTGAAGCTGAAGCGACGACCACCCTTGACAACCTTGGCGACACGGTTGATCGCGACCACGCGCTCGACGTAAGCGGTCTTCTCGGCGACGGGGGCGCCGCCCCGGTCGTCACGCTTACGGTCGCGCCGCTCGCCACCGGTGCCGCCGCCGGCGCCGCTACCGCGGCGCTGGGGTCCAGCCATTGGAATTACCTCTCTCGTTTACGTCCGCCGACAGAGTCGACGAGCGGCTTAGAAGTCGAGCCCGGACTCGCGGGCCGCGTCCGCCAGGGCGGCGATGCGGCCGGCGTACCGGTTGCCCGCGCGGTCGAAGACGACCGACTCGACGCCGGCGGCCTTGGCGCGCTCGGCGACCAGGCTTCCGACCTTCTTGGCCAGCTCGGTCTTGTCGCCCTCGGTGCCCTTGATGGACACGTCGAGGGTGGACGCCGACGCCAGGGTGTGACCCTTGGCGTCGTCGATGACCTGGGCGACCATGTGGCGGTTCGAACGCGTCACGACGAGGCGCGGACGCACCTCGGTGCCGACGACGCGCTTGCGAACGCGAATGGCACGGCGCTTGCGGGCGGCGTTCTTGTAGGCGTTGCCCTTGCCGATCTTGACAGAGACGCTCATCGCTTACTTACCACTCTTTCCGACCTTGCGGCGGATGACCTCGCCCGCGTACTTGACGCCCTTGGCCTTGTACGGGTCGGGCTTGCGCAGCTTGCGGATCTTGGCGGCGATCTCGCCGACCTTCTGCTTGTCGGTGCCGTCCACGTGGAACTTGGTGGGCGTCTCGACGACGAAGGAGATCCCCTCCGGCGCGGTGACCAGGATCGGGTGGCTGTAGCCCAGCGCGAACTCCATGTCGGAGCCCTTCGCCGTGACTCGGTAGCCGACGCCGCTGATCTCCAGCGACTTGCGGTAGCCCGCGGTCACGCCGGTGATCATGTTCGCCACCAGCGTGCGCGACAGGCCGTGCAGGGCCTTCGACTGACGCTCGTCGTTCGGGCGAGTGACGACCAGAGTGCCGTCCTCGTCCTTGCCGATCTCGATCGGCGCGGCGACGACGTGGGTGAGCGAGCCCTTGGGGCCCTTCACCGAGACCGTCTGGCCGTCGATGGTGACGTCCACACCAGCGGGAACCTGGATGGGCAGCCGTCCAATGCGCGACATTGCTGTACCTCCGTTTCCCGAATTACCAGACGTAGGCGAGAACTTCTCCGCCTACGCCCTTCTTGGCGGCCTGCTTGTCGGTCAGGAGGCCGGAGGACGTGGAGATGATCGCCACGCCCAGGCCGCCGAGAACCTTCGGCAGGTTGGTGGACTTTGCGTACACACGCAGACCCGGCTTGCTGATGCGCTTGATGCCGGCGATGGAACGCTCGCGGTTGGGGCCGAACTTGAGCTCGATGGTCAGCTTCTTGCCGACCTCGTTCTCGGTGGGCTCCTCAACCTTGTAGGAGGAGATGTACCCCTCCTGCTGCAGGATCTCGGCGACGTGCGCCTTGATCTTGCTGGCCGGCATCGCCACGGAGTCGTGGTACGCCGAGTTCGCGTTACGCAGACGCGTGAGCATGTCTGCGATGGGGTCGGTCATGGTCATGGTGGCCTCAGGCCTCTCCCGCCGTGGTTTCTCCGCACCAGGTCCCCCTCCGCGCACTCGGTGGAGTGCGAAAGGGGCACAAGCGCAGGGGACCTACGACGTAGTAAGACTGAATGTGCGCGGGCCCTCACAGGAAGGCCGCGGGTCGCCCGGAGGGGACGCCGCAGCAGGGGCCCGACCCCAACACCTTACGGGATCCCTCGCGGGAACCCAAAAGCGTCGAGGTCGGGCAACTGCTCGCTGATGTCAGAACAGCTGGTAGGGACTACCAGGAGCTCTTGGTCACGCCCGGCAGCTCGCCGCGGTGGGCCATCTCACGGAGGCACACACGGCACAGGCCGAACTTGCGGTACACCGAGTGCGGACGGCCGCAGCGCTGGCACCGGGTGTACGCCCGGACGCCGAACTTCGGCTTGCGCTCGGACTTAGCGATCAGGGCCTTCTTCGCCATGGCTCACGCCTCCTTGAAAGGGAAGCCCAGAGCGCGCAGCAGCGCCCGGCCCTCATCGTCGGTCTGAGCGGTGGTCACGACGGTGATGTCCATACCGCGCTGACGGTCGACCTTGTCCTGGTCGATCTCGTGGAACATGACCTGCTCGGTCAGACCGAAGGTGTAGTTTCCACGGCCGTCGAACTGCTTGGGCGAGAGGCCGCGGAAGTCACGGATACGCGGCAGCGCCAGCGACACCAGACGGTCCACGAACTCCCACATGCGGTCACCGCGGAGGGTGACGTGGGCGCCGATCGGCTGGCCCTCGCGCAGCTTGAACTGCGCGATGGACTTGCGGGCCTTGGTGACGGCCGGCTTCTGACCGGTGATCGCGGTCAGGTCCTTGATGGCACCCTCGATCAGCTTGCTGTCACGGGCGGCCTCGCCGACACCCATGTTGACCACGACCTTGACCAGGCCGGGGATCAGCATGACGTTCTCGTACGAGAAGTCCTCGTGCAGCTGACCCTTGACCTCGGAGAGGTACTTCTCCTTGAGGCGGGGGGTCACCTTCTCAACAGTCGTCTCAGACATCAGATGTCCTCACCGGTCCGCTTGGCAACGCGGATCTTGTTGCCCTGGTCGTCAAAGCGGTAACCGACCCGGGTGACGACCTTCTTGCCGTCCTTCTCCACGACCAGCTGGACGTTGGAGATGTGCACCGGGGCCTCGACGGTCACGATGCCACCCTGGGTGCCGGGGCCCGGCTTGGTGTGCTTCTTGACCCGGTTGACACCCTCGACCAGGACCTTGTTCTCGGCGGGGAGGGCCTGGATGACCTTGCCCTGCTTGCCCTTGTCCTTGCCGGTGATGACCTGGACCAGGTCACCCTTCTTGATCTTCATGCTGTTCGCCATGGGTTAGAGCACCTCCGGCGCCAGCGAGATGATCTTCATGAACTTCTTGTCGCGCAGCTCGCGGCCCACCGGGCCGAAGATGCGGGTACCGCGGGGGTCGCCATCGGCGTTCTTGAGAACGACGGCCGCGTTCTCGTCGAAGCGGATGTACGAGCCGTCCGGACGGCGGCGCTCCTTGACGGTGCGAACGACGACGCACTTGACGACGTCGCCCTTCTTCACCGAACCGCCGGGGATCGCGTCCTTGACGGTGGCGACGATGACGTCACCGATACCGGCGTAGCGGCGACCGGAGCCACCGAGAACACGGATGCAGAGAATCTCCTTGGCACCCGTGTTGTCGGCGACGCGCAGTCGCGACTCCTGCTGGATCACAGCTTTCTCCTGATCGTCAACAAGTGTTGACGGGCCGGCCGCTGCTCACACCCGCGCCCCTGGGGGCCTGGTGCACATACGGCCGTACCGCGAACAACCTTGTTACTTGGCCTTCTCGAGGATCTCGACGACGCGCCAGCGCTTCGTCGCGGACAGCGGCCGGGTCTCCATCAGGAGGACACGGTCGCCGACACCGCACGCGTTCTGCTCGTCGTGCGCCTTCAGCTTGTTGGTACGGCGGATGACCTTGCCGTACAGCGCGTGCTTGACGCGGTCCTCGACGGCGACGACGACGGTCTTGTCCATCTTGTCGCTGACGACGAGACCCTCACGGGTCTTGCGGAAACCGCGCGTCTCGTTGGTGTTCTCAGTCATCAGGCGTTCTCCACCGTCTCGATGCCCAGCTCGCGCTCGCGCATCAGGGTGTAGATCCGCGCGATGTCCTTACGGACCAGCCGGAGCCGTCCGTGGTTGTCGAGCTGCCCGGTCGCCGCCTGGAAGCGGAGGTTGAACAGCTCCTCCTTGGCCTCACGGAGCTTGGCAACGAGACCCTCGTTGTCCAGTTCGCGAAGCTCAGCAGCCTTGGTAGCGGCCGACATCAGCTCTCACCGTCCTCGCGCCGAACGATCCGGCACTTCATCGGAAGCTTGTGCGCGGCACGGGTGAGCGCCTCGCGAGCAATCTTCTCGTTCGGGTACGACAGTTCGAACATGACCCGACCCGGGTGCACGTTCGCGATCCACCACTCCGGCGAACCCTTACCGGAACCCATGCGGGTCTCGGCCGGCTTCTTCGTCAGCGGACGGTCCGGGTAGATGTTGATCCAGACCTTGCCGCCACGACGGATGTGACGGGTGATCGCGATACGAGCGGACTCGATCTGACGGTTCGTCACGTAGGCCGGGGTGACGGCCTGGATGCCGAACTGGCCGAACGCCAGCTCGGTGCCACCCTTCGAAGCGCCGCGGCGCTTCGGGTGGTGCTGCTTGCGGTGCTTGACCCGACGGGGGATCAGCATGTCGGTCAGGCCTCCGTTCCGGTGTTCTCGGCAGCGGCCGGAGCCTCGGCGGCAGCCGGGGCCTGGGCCTCGGCAGCGGCCGGACGACGGCCGCGACCGCCGCGCTCGCCACCACGGCCACCGCGCTCGCCACCGCGGGCGGGACGACCGCCCTCGGGACGGGCCGGGCGGTTGCCGGAGCGGGCGGCGGCGTTCTCAGCGCGCACCTCGGCGATGTTCTTGACGTCGCCCTTGTAGATCCAGACCTTCACGCCGATGCGGCCGAAGGTGGTCTTGGCCTCGAAGAAGCCGTAGTCGACGTTCGCGCGCAGGGTGTGCAGCGGCACACGGCCCTCGCGGTAGAACTCCGAACGGCTCATCTCGGCGCCGCCGAGACGACCGGAGCACTGGACCTTGATGCCCTTGGCGCCGGCCTTCATGGTCGACTGCATGCTCTTGCGCATGGCGCGACGGAAGGAGACGCGGGAGGACAGCTGCTCCGCGACGCCCTGAGCCACGAGCTGGGCGTCCAGCTCGGGGTTCTTGACCTCGAGGATGTTCAGCTGGACCTGCTTGCCGGTCAGCTTCTCCAGGTTGCCCCGGATCTTGTCGGCCTCCGCGCCGCGGCGGCCGATCACGATGCCCGGACGGGCGGTGTGGATGTCCACGCGGACGCGGTCACGGGTGCGCTCGATCTCCACCTTCGAGATGCCGGCGCGCTCCATGCCCTTCGTCATGAGACGCCGGATGGCGACGTCTTCCTTGACGTAGTCCTTGTACAGCTTGTCGGCGTACCAGCGGGACTTGAAGTCCGTGCTGATGCCGAGGCGGAACCCGTGCGGGTTAACCTTCTGGCCCATTACCGGGTCCCTTCCTTGCTGCTGACGACCACGGTGATGTGGCTGGTCCGCTTGCGGATCCGGTAGGCACGGCCCTGGGCGCGCGGACGGAACCGCTTCAGGGTCGGACCCTCGTCAACGTACGCCTCGGAGATGTAGAGGTCGTCCACGTTGGAGTGGTTGTAGTTGTGCGCGGCGTTGGCGATGGCGCTGTTGAGCACCTTGCCGACCGGCACGGTGGCGGCCTGCGGAGCGAAACGCAGGACCGCCTGGGCCTCCGTGGCCGGCAGGCCACGGATGAGGTCCACCACGCGGCGGGCCTTCATGGGCGTGACGCGGATGTACCGCGCCTGGGCCCTGGCTTCCATGGTTGTCCCCTTAATGGAGTAAGTCACTTTGTCGTTCTGGCGCTACAGCTCGCGGAGCGAATCGCTCTAAGGCGGAGCCGCTAATCAGATACTTAGCGACGCTTCGACTTGCGGTCTTCCTTCACGTGCCCCTTGAAGGTGCGCGTGGGAGCGAACTCGCCGAGCTTGTGGCCGACCATCGACTCGGTGACGAACACCGGGACGTGCTTGCGGCCATCGTGAACCGCGATCGTGTGGCCGAGCATGGCCGGGGAGATCACGGAACGACGGGACCAGGTCTTGATGACGTTCTGCGTGCCCGCCTCGTTCTGCACGTCCACCTTCTTCTGAAGGTGGTCGTCGATGAAGGGGCCCTTCTTGAGACTGCGCGGCATCTGACCTGCTCCTAGCGCTTCTTGTTGGTCTTGCGGCGGCGCACGATGAGGGAGTCCGACGCCTTGTTCGGGCGACGGGTCCGGCCCTCGGGCTTGCCCCACGGCGAGACCGGGTGGCGACCACCGGAGGTCTTACCCTCACCACCACCGTGCGGGTGGTCGATCGGGTTCATGGCCACACCACGCACGGTCGGGCGGACGCCCTTCCAGCGCATACGGCCGGCCTTGCCCCAGTTGATGTTCGACTGCTCGGCGTTGCCGACCTCGCCGACGGTCGCGCGGCAGCGCGCGTCCACCAGGCGGATCTCACCGGAGGGCATGCGCAGGTGCGCCATGCGACCCTCACGGGCGAGCAGCTGAATGCCGGAACCCGCGGAACGGGCCAGCTTGGCGCCACCGCCGGGACGGAGCTCCACCGCGTGGATGGTGGTACCGACCGGGATGTTGCGGAGCGGCAGGTTGTTGCCGGGCTTGATGTCGGCGCCAGCGCCGTTCTCGACCCGGTCACCCTGCGCGATGCCGCGGGGGGCGATGATGTAGCGCTTCTCGCCGTCCGCGTAGTGCAGGAGCGCGATGCGCGCGGTGCGGTTCGGGTCGTACTCGATGTGAGCGACCTTGGCCGGCACGCCGTCCTTGTCGTGACGACGGAAGTCGATCACGCGGTAGGCGCGCTTGTGGCCGCCACCCTGGTGGCGAGCGGTGACACGACCGGCGTTGTTACGGCCGCCCTTGCTGTGCAGGGGGCGAACCAGCGACTTCTCCGGCGTGGACCGCGTGATTTCGACGAAGTCGGCCACGCTGGAGCCGCGGCGGCCCGGCGTAGTCGGCTTGTACTTGCGGATACCCATTTCTGTCCTCGTCCTTTACGACGATCGCAGTCCCTGACCCGAGGGTCAGGCGACCGGACCACCGAAGATGTCGATGCGGTTGCCCTCGGCCAGCGTCACGATCGCGCGCTTGGTGTCCTTGCGCTTGCCGAAGCCCGTCTTGGAGCGCTTGCGCTTGCCCTGACGGTTCAGCGTGTTCACGGCCTCGACCTTGACCGAGAAGACCGCCTCGACGGCCTGCTTGATCTGGGTCTTGTTGGCACCGGGGGACACGACGAACGTGTACTTGTTCTCGTCGAGGAGCGAGTAGCTCTTCTCCGAGATGACCGGCTTGATCAGGACGTCACGAGGGTCCGTGAACGTCTTGGAGGTGATCTCGCTCATCAGGCGGCAGTCCCTTCGAGCTCGCCCTCAGCAGCAACGGCCTTGGCGGACGCGGCCGGACCGGCCACGAAACGCTCGAAGGCGGCCTGGGTGAAGACCACATCGTCGGAGACGAGCACGTCGTAGGTGTTCAGCTGGCCGGCGTCCAGGATGTGCACGTTCGGCAGGTTGCGAGCGGACAGGATGCCCAGCTCGTCCTCGCGCTCGACCACCAGGAGGAGGTTCTTGCGCTCGGAGATCTTGCCGAACAGGACCTTGGCGGCCTTGGTCGACGGAGCCTCGGTCGCGGTCACGCCGGTGACGACGTGAATGCGCTCGTGACGAGCCCGGTCGGTGAGCGCGCTGCGCAGGGCGGCGGCGATCATCTTCTTCGGGGTCCGCTGCGAGTAGTCGCGCGGCACGGGACCGTGCACGACGCCACCACCGGCGAACTGCGGGGCGCGGGTCGAGCCCTGGCGGGCGCGGCCGGTGCCCTTCTGGCGGTACGGCTTCTTGCCGCCACCGCGGACCTCGCCACGACGCTTGACCTTGTGGGTGCCCTGGCGAGCCGCGGCGAGCTGCGCCACGACGACCTGGTGCATCAGCGGGACGCTGACCTTGGCGTCGAAGATCTCGGCGGGCAGCTCGAGGCTGCCGGCCTTGTCGCCGGCCGGCGACAGGATGTCAATGGTGCTCATATCCTTCACAGCCCCTTCGCCGCGGTGCGGACGAGGACGAGGCCGCCGTTCGGACCCGGGATCGCGCCCTTGATGAGCAGCAGACCCTTCTCCGCGTCGACCGCGTGCACGGTCAGGTTCTGGGTGGTCACGCGCTCGTGACCCATCCGACCCGCCATGCGCATGCCCTTGAACACACGGCCCGGGGTGGCGCAGCCACCGATGGAGCCGGGCGAGCGGTGCTTGCGCTGGGTGCCGTGGCCGGCGCCGAGGCCCTTGAAGTTGTGACGCTTCATGACACCGGCGAAGCCCTTGCCCTTGGAGGTGCCGGTCACGTCGACCTTGACACCCGCCTCGAACAGCTCGGCGGTGATCTCCTGGCCCAGGGTGTACTCGGACGCGTCCGCGGTACGGAGCTCGACCAGGTGGCGGCGGGGGGTGACACCGGCCTTGGCGAAGTGGCCCTGGAGGGGCTTGTTCACCTTGCGGGGGTCGATCTCGCCGAAGCCGATCTGGACGGCGTCGTAGCCGGCCGGGCTGTCGGCGGTGTGGACCTGGGTCACGACATTGGGCCCAGCCTTGACGACGGTCACCGGGACGACCCGGTTGTTCTCGTCCCAGACCTGGGTCATGCCGAGCTTCTCGCCCAGGATGCCCTTAATCTGCTTAGCCATCTTCGGTGCGCCTCTCAGAGCTTGATCTCGATGTCGACGCCCGCCGGCAGGTCGAGACGCATCAGCGAGTCAACCGTCTTCGGCGTGGGGTCGAGGATGTCGATCAGACGCTTGTGAGTGCGCATCTCGAAGTGCTCGCGCGAGTCCTTGTACTTGTGCGGCGAGCGGATGACGCAGTAAACGTTCTTCTCAGTGGGCAGCGGCACCGGGCCCGCGACCTGCGCACCAGTACGGATCACCGTCTCGACGATCTTCTTCGCCGAAGAGTCGATGACCTCGTGGTCGTAGGCCTTGAGCCGGATGCGGATCTTCTGTCCCGCCATGGCTACTTCGTAGTCCTTTGTGTCGTACGTCGCTGCACGGTCCCTCCTCCGACCCCCGCGCTCGGGCGTGTCGCCCTCGCGCCTGCAAAAAACCGGCGAAGACGATCTCGTCGGTTTCGAACTGACGGGGAACTGAGGTGGGCCGGGCCGGTACCCCGCACACGCTTCCCGGAAGATTCCCGTACTTTCGCCCCGCAGCTGCCGCGGTGTCGCTTACACACCACTGCACCCACACACAGCACGTGGGCACATGAACGGCCATTCACGGGAACGACGAGTACATGGGACTCGCTTCCGGTCCTCCCGGCGGGAGGCGCGCAGCATCGGTACTCAACCGAGCAACCCGGACATCCTGCCACAGGTCGGAGCCGATACGCCAATCGGCCCCCCGCCGCTCGCGCGGTCGGGGGGCCGATCGGGACGGTCGGGCCGTCAGCCCTTGCGCCAGAGCACCCAGCCGTGCAGCTTGTTCACCTTGTCGACCTTCCAGCCGGCCGGCGCCTTCGGCCAGCTCTTCGCCGGGTCGCCGTCCGCGGCCGCCGGCACCAGCGCCACGTTGGCCTGCTCGGGGATCGGGTCGCCGTAGCTCAGGCTCCTGGTCCAGACCCGGCCGGGGTAGACCTCGTAGGTCTGGGCCATCCGGATGCCCCACTCGACGTCCCACTCCATCACCAGGTTGTCGCCCGGCTTGAGGCCGGCGTCCTTGGTGAAGCCGGTGGCCATGTAGCCGTTGTAGGTGAAGGAGTTGTCGACGATGTTCTCGTCCAGCGTGGTGGTCGCGTAGAGCGCGAACGCGCACAGCGCGCTGGTCAGCGCCCACACCACGCGCCGGCCGCCGGCCATCCGCAGCAGGACGAAGAAGCCCAGCACTATCAGCGCGGCCGCGGTGGTGCGCACCATGTGCAGCTTGGACCACTCGGAGGCGAGCAGCAGCGAGTCCGGCATCGCCCACGGGATGATGGCCAGCTTGTAGAGCGCCTTGCCGACCAGCCGGACGATGAAGGCGCAGGTCAGCACCGTGAACAGGGCGCCGGCCAGGTACAGGCCGGCCACCTGGCGCAGCCGGGACCGGTACAGCACCGCGACGCCGATCACGAAGAACACCGGGACCAGCGGGGCCAGGTAGCGGGCGTAGATCCAGTTGTCGATCCGGTCGTCGGTCGGCAGGCCGGCCGCGGAGGCCAGCGAGATGCCCGCCACCAGGGCGACCGCGCAGAACGACACCACCCGGTCGGCGAGCGCGAAGCGCCGGCTGACGATCGCGGCGCAGCACACCACGATCGCGACGGCGGCGAAGCCCCAGGAGGAGATGGCGAAGTACCACCACTGGCCGACCATCCGCTTGACGGTCCGGCTCAGCAGGTGGTCGTTCAGCAGGTTCTTGAAGACCTGGCCGCCCACCGAGCTGGCCGGGCTGTCCTTGAACTGGGACTCCAGCCAGGCCGCCATCAGCTTGCCGGCGAGCACCCCGACGGCCAGCGCGCCCAGGCCCACCGCGCCGGCGGCGCGCGGCACCCAGCCGAAGGCCAGCACCACGACCAGGACCAGGCCGGTCAGCGCGACCACCACGCCGCCGCGGTCGTGCGTCGCCATCGCGTAGGCGGCGCTCAGGCCCATGCCCGCGGCGAACAGCATCCGCCGGCGCGCGCTGCCGCCGGGGGTGAGCCATCCGTGCATGCAGATCAGCCAGGCCAGCAGGATGACCGGGAAGACCGCCTCGGACATCGCGTACTCGGCGTAGTACACCACCGGCGGCATGAAGGCCGCGGTCATCGCGGTGACCAGGGCCAGCGGGCGGCCGATGGCGAGCCGCCGCAGCGCCAGGTAGGCGAGCGGGAAGACCAGCGCGTTGACCACCGAGTTGGTGGCCATCACCAGGTGGTAGACGCTGCTCGGGTCCTTGCCGAGCAGGAAGGCCGGGACCAGCAGCAGCGGGTACCCGCCGGGGATGACCACGCCCACCGGCATCTCGGTCACCGGCTGGCCGGCCAGCACCCGGCCGATCACCAGGTAGGAGGCCTCGTCCGCGTGGATGGTCGGGTAGGAGTGGTGCAGCGAGAGCGCCAGCCGGTAGCCGACCTGCAGCAGGTAGCCGACCAGGACCGCCAGCGTCCAGAAGCGCGGGCGCGCCACCAGCGCGGCGCCGCGGGTCCGCGCCGCCAGCAGCACCCGGTCGAACCGGGCCCCGGACCGCTCGCCGCTGCCGGAGCGGTCGTTCCCCCGCGGGGCGTCGAGCTCTTCGGTGACGGGTTGCACCCTGTTACTCCCCTGTTGTGTGGTACGCGCGCCGGCCTGCTGGTCCCGCGATGGTGCGAGGAGTGTGTCACGGCCCGGCCCCGGCGGGCCAACGTCGGGGGCGAACCGTCCAGTCCGAGCGGACTTCGGGGCCTGGCAGAATCTCGGGAAGACAGGGGTCCGCCCCTCCGTGACGAAGGACGACGACGTGACCATCAGCACAGCTCCGCCCGCGCCGCCACGGCACCGGCGCCTCCTGGGCTCAGCCGGCTCCGACGGCAAGCTCGGGACCACCCTGGTCGGCCTCCTCGGGGAGGGCCTGGTCTCGATGGCGGCGGCTCTGCTGATGCTGGGCCTGTCCGTCAACGTCGAGCTCAACCCGATGACCCGGGTCGGCGCGGTCAGCGGACTGGCCGGCCTGCAGTTCTACTACCTGCTGCTGATCGGCGCGGTACTGCTGGTCGCCATACCGCTGATGCGCCGCTGGCGGGCCCTGCCCGTCCGGATGGTCAGCGCGGCGCTGGCCGGCCTGGCCACCGGCCTGACCGCGGCCGGCATCGCGCTGGCGCTGCGCGGCTCGGACTGGCCGCTGAACGGCTCCTCCGGCGACGCCGGCTCGCTGCAGGCCTGGGCCACCGCCATCGTGGACGGCCGCCCGCTGGACCCGGCCTACCCGCCGCTGTTCCCGCACCTGATGGCGCTGGTGTCCCAGACCGTCACCGACGGCCGGATGGGCCTGGCGCTCAAGGTCCTGGAGCTGGTCTTCATCGCCGGGATGGGCCCGGTGGCGTACCTGTGCTGGCGCACCGTGCTCCCGCCGCTGTGGGCGCTGGGCATCGGCGTGACCTCGGCGCTGCCGATGATGCAGCCGTACAAGCCGTACACCAACATCGTGCTGGTCGCGCTGGTGCCGCTGCTGGCCAAGCTGTTCCAGCTGCTGCAGCGCTCCGCCCTGCTGCCGCGGCGGACGGCGGCGCTGGCCGGCGGCGCGCTGGGCGTCACGACCGGCCTGCTGTTCCTGCTGTACTCGGGCTGGTTCGTCTGGTCCGCGCTGGGCGTCTGCCTGCTGGTGCCCGCGGTGCTGTTCCGGACCTGGCGCGGCCACGGGGTCCGGGCCCTGGTGACCTCGCTGGTCACCCTGGGCACGACGCTGGTCGGCTTCCTGCTGGTCGCGGGGGCGTACCTGTACCAGCTGCTCACCGCGGCCGGCACCGCGGTCGACCGCTACTGCTACTTCGACACCTACACCGAGCCCACCTACTTCGTGATGTGGCGCGACGACCTCCCCGGTTCGGACGCCATGAGCACCTGGCCGCTGCCCGGCGAGCTCGGCGGCGTCGGGCTGTTCAGCCTGCTGCTGCTGCTCGGCCTGGGCGTCGCCCTGGCGGTGGGCGCGCGCAACGCGGTGGTGTGGGTGGCCGGGGCCTGCGCGGCGAGCGCGATGCTGATGCGCTACTGGTTCGCCTCCCACATGGAGCGGGACCAGGCGGTCATGCTCTACCCGCGCACCAGCGCGCAGATGCTGTACTGCCTGCTGGTGCTGACCGGGGTGGCCGCCTACCTGCTGGCCGAGCGCTACCGGGCCCGCCGGGCGGGTCTGCGGGAGGAGGACGCCCCGGCGCACGCCGGACAGTGGCTGGTGGGCCGCCGGTTCGTGCTCGCCGCCGTGTGCGCGCTGGGCCTGCTGTACGGGATGGCGGGCTCCTCGACGGCCGCCAAGTACATGCCGGAGGACCCGGACCGGGGCAGCGCGGGCCAGCTGGCCTGGCACTCCCACAGCCAGCAGAACGACAACGGCAAGTGCTCGCCGTACGCCCCGAACGGCAAGTGCGCCCCGAGCGCCTGGGACCTGCACGCGCCGATCGAGAAGCCGGTCGACACCGGGAAGCTGGGCTGCTGGACCACCAACCCGTACCCGCTGCGGCCGTGGATGGCCCTGGTCAAGTGAGTCCCGCGGGCGCCCCGGTTCCTCCCGGGGCGCCCGCGGCGCGGACAACGCCTGAGGGGCGGGGACACGGTTCGTGTCCCCGCCCCTCAGGCGTGTTCGCGGGTCCTCCCGCGGACGTCAGGAGATCCCGGCCCCGCGGGCGAGCGCGTGCCGGGCCAGCCGCCGCACGCCGTCCGACTGCCCCCGCTTTATGGCGCCGGGCAGCATGGTCAGCGCGTGCAGCCGGGAGGCGCTGTGGAAGCGGGCGGCCCGGGCGGCCCGGGACCAGCCGCGGGCGTCCATCCGGGCCGCGACGGCGGCGAAGTAGCGCTCGGCCTCGGCGAACCGGGTGCCGGAGAACGCCTGCACCGAGGACTCGGAGACCGCGTGCCGGCGGTACTGGAACACCGTGGTGCCGCTGTCCACCACCATCTGCTCGCCCAGTTCCAGCAGGTCGACGACCAGCGCCAGGTCCTGGATCACCGAGTACTCGTCGCGGAAGTTGACCGTGCGCAGCACGTCCCCCCGCCAGGTGATCGACGGGAAGTACAGCCAGTTGCCGCGCAGCACGCTGGCGGCCAGCTCCTCGCCGCCCATCAGCCGCCGGCCCTCGACCTTGGGCGCGTACAGCCGGCGCTTGGTCTGGTCGACCAGGCTGGAGACGGGCTGGCCGCGGCCGTCGATCACCTCGACGCCGGGCTGCACCATGCCGACGCCGGGGTGCTCGGCGAGGATACCGCGGACGGTCTCCAGGTAGTGCGGGTGCAGCAGGTCGTCGCAGCCCATGATCACCACGTGGTCCGCCTCGGAGAGCCGGACGCACTTCTGGAAGTTCTTGGTGATGCCGAGGTTCTGCTCGTTGCGCTGGTACTCCACCCGGGGGTCGCCGAGCTGCTCGAACCAGCCCGGCACCTCCGGCTCCCGGCCGTCGTCGATGACGACCAGCCGGAAGTCCGGGTCGGTCTGCGCGAGCACGCTGCGGACCGCGTCCTGCATCTGCTTGACGTCCCCGTAGTAGGGGAGCATGAAGTCGAAACCTGGCATCTGGTTCAGACCTTGAGGGAGCCGGTCGACTTGGGGTCCTCGTCGGAGACGAGGCGCTCGTCGTTCGCGCGCGAGCCCTCGTTGATCGCGACCGTGCGGGCCAGGTCGGTGATCTTCTTCTCCAGCGAGCGGAAGCGCAGGAAGGTGTTCAGGGTGAGGAAGCCGACCCCGAGCACCATCACGTACAGCACCAGGTCGGTGCCGCGGCCGACGCCCATCTGCTTGGCCAGCCAGGTGACGTCGCCGGGGCGGAGCACCGCGAAGATGTTGACGACCACGAAGACCGAGAAGGCGATGCGCTTCCAGGCACGGGTGTTGGCCCGGTCCCAGCGACGGATGAACATCAGCGCCAGGGACAGCGAGCCCAGGATGAGGATCAGCTGGATCCAGAAGTACTTCATTACCGGCCACGCTCCCGGAGCGAGATGTCGAAGAGGATGTTCACGCCGTTGATCAGGGACTGGCCCTTGGCGCGGGAGTATTCGGTGTAGAGCACGTCCACCGGGACCTCGGCGACCTGCAGGTCGGAGCCCGCGAGGAAGCTGACGATCTCGGAGGCGTGGGCCATGCCGTTCATGGTGATCCGCAGGCGCCTGGCGGCCTCGCGGTTGAGCACCCGCAGGCCGTTGTGCGCGTCGGTGAGCTTGAGCTTGCGGGCGGTGGGGCTGACCGCGGCGGCGGTGCGCAGCACCACCCGCTTGATCCACGGCACCTGGCCGTTCTGCTCGATGAAGCGCGAGCCCAGCACGACGTCGGCCTGGCCGGTGCGCAGCAGCTGCACCATCACCTCGACGTCCTTGGTCTGGTGCTGGCCGTCCGCGTCGAAGGTCGCGAAGTACTCCGCACCGGGCTGGGCGAGAGCGTAGCGCAGTCCGGTCTGCAGGGCCGCGCCCTGGCCGAGGTTGACGGGGTGCCGGACCAGGTGGGCGCCGGTCCCCTCGACGTGCTCGCCGGTGGTGTCCGAACTGCCGTCGTCGACCACCACGATGTTGGGGAACGTCTTGCGGGCCGCCTCCACCACCTCGGCGATGACTTGGCCCTCGTTGTAAGCCGGGATGACCAGCCAGACGTCGTCGTAGTCGGACACAGTGGCTCCAGCGTCGGGTAGTCGGGCCTGGGCGGCCTGGTGGTTCGGTATGGGCGGGTCGCTCGTCATGTTCAGTCCGTGGTGGGGTGGCCGACCAGGTGGCCCGGGTCCGCGGAGGGCGATGACGGGCGGTGCTCCGGTGCGCTCGGGAAACTCGCCCTGAGCGCGGCCAGCATACCGAGCACAGTGGCGAGCGATCCAAGCGTGTAGGCGAGGATCACACGGGTGGCGACGTCGCCCGGCACCGCCGTGACGCCGACCAGCACGGCGGTGCCCGCCGCCCAGCAGGCCAGTTGCAGGTTGTGCCGTTCGAACACCATCAGGGCCTGGCCCAGCACCATCGCGAACATGTAGGCCACGGTGCCGACCGAGAGCAGCAGGAAGTCCAGGCAGCCGAGCCTGGGCTGGGCGCCGAACAGGACCTGGATCAGCCACGGGCCGAGCAGGGTGGCCGGCACGCCGCCGAGCACGCCGAGACCGCCGACCACCACCGCGATCTTGCGCAGCATCGCCGAGAACGCCGCCCGGTCGCCGGCCGCGCGGGCCGCGGAGAGGCCGTTGAGCAGCGAGGCCTGGAGCGAGCCGAAGACGAACAGCGGGACGCGGGCCAGCACCAGGGCGTTCAGCAGGGCGGCGATCAGCACGCTGTCGGTCGGGGCGAGCAGCTTGGTGCTGATCACCGCGGCGTTCACCACCACCTGCGACAGCAGGGTGGAGCAGACCAGCAGGCCGAGGCCGGAGGTCAGCTCGCGCCAGCCGATCCGCTCGCCGGGGCCGACCGCGCGCAGCAGCGGCGGGAGGGTGACCAGCATCGCGGCCACCGGGGCGACGGCCAGCACCAGGCTGAACGCCAGCGCGGAGTGCAGGCCGAACGCGGCGCAGCCGAAGGCGAGCACGATCCGCAGGCCGCCGTCGACGCCCAGCTGGACGCCGTAGGCGCCGAAGCGGCCGAGGCCGGCCAGCACGCCGCGGGTCAGGTAGCAGACCGCCATGCCGGCGAAGGCGCCGCCGAGCGCGGCCACCAGGGAGCGGTCGCCGTGGAAGAGGCCGTCCGCGAGCGGGCCCGCGGCGGCGGCCAGCACCGCCAGCACGGTGCCGAGGATCGCCGCGGTCAGCACGGCGGCCCGGCGCAGCACGGGGGCGGCGCCGTGGCCGAGCACCGCGCGGGCGGCGACGATCCGGGTCAGTTCCTGCTCGATCGGGAAGAACACGCCGATGCCGACCGACATCACGATGGTCCACAGCACCGAGACGTTGGCCATCGCCTCGGTGTCGAGGCTGTGGCCGGCCACGCCGAGGTGGACGTACGAGGCGGCGCCGAGCACGACGGTGCCCCCGGCGACCGCGAGGGTCCCCGGAGGCAGCGCGGAGGCGAGTTTGCCGAGCAGAGTTCTCATCTGGAGTTCTTCCCCGCGGCTGCGGCGAGTTCGGTGAAGACCGGGTCGGTGAGCGCCTGGGCGAGCTGTTCCCGCCAGTCGGGCAGCGGTGCCAGTCCGGCCTCGGCCCAGCGGGCGTGGCCGAGCACGCTGAAGGCGGGGCGGACGGCGGGCCGGACGAAGGCGGCCGAGGTGGTGGGCCGGATCCGTTCGGGGTCCAGTCCGCCGAGGCGGTACGCCTCCCGGGCCAGTCCGCACCAGGTGGTGCGGCCGCTCGCCGTGCCGTGGTAGACGCCCGCGGGGGCCTGCCGGTTGCGGCCCAGCGCGACCAGCCGCTCGGCCAGCGCGTACGTCCAGGTGGGCTGGCCGTGCTGGTCGTCGACCACGTCGAGGGTGTCGCGCTGGGCGCCGAGGCGGAGCATGGTCGCGACGAAGTTGTTGCCGCCGGCGCCGTACAGCCAGGCGGTGCGCACCACGTGGCCGGTCTCGGGCAGCAGTTCCAGGACGGCCAGCTCGCCGGCCAGCTTGGAGCGGCCGTAGGCGTTGACCGGGGCGGTCGGGGCGTCCTCGGCGTAGGGCTCGGTGCCGTCGCCGGGGAACACGTAGTCGGTGGACACGTGGACCAGCCGGGCGCCGGTCGCCGCGCAGGCGGCGGCCAGGTGGCGCACGCCGGTGCCGTTGACGGCGGTGGCGGCGGCCTCGTCGGTCTCCGCGCCGTCGACGTTCGTCCAGGCCGCGCAGTTGACCACCACGTCGTGGCCGCGGACGGCGGCCAGGACGGCGTCCGGGTCCGTGACGTCCAGTTCGGCGCGGGTCAGCGCGGTGGCCTCGAGGCCGGCGCCGGCCAGGACGCGGAGCACGTCCCGGCCGAGCATGCCGGCCGCGCCGGTGACCAGCCAGCGGCCGGTCGGGCTGTCCGGGGTGGCGGTCACTTCTCCAGCGCCGCCTTCGCCTTCAGCGGCTCCCACCAGGCGCGGTTGTCGCGGTACCAGGCGATGGTGGCGGCCAGGCCGTCCTCGAAGCGGACCTGCGGCTCGTAGCCCAGCTCGGTGCGGATCTTCGAGATGTCCAGGGAGTAGCGCAGGTCGTGGCCCTTGCGGTCCTCGACGTGCTCGACCATGTCCCAGCCGGCGCCGGCCGCGTCCAGCAGCAGGCCGGTCAGCTCCTTGTTGGTGACCTCGGTGCCGCCGCCGATGTTGTAGACCTCGCCGGCCCGGCCGCCGCGCATCACCAGGTCGATGCCCCGGCAGTGGTCGGAGACGTGCAGCCAGTCGCGGATGTTGCCGCCCTCGCCGTACAGCGGCACCTTCAGCCCGTCGATCAGGTTGGTGGTGAACAGCGGGATGACCTTCTCCGGGAACTGGTAGTGCCCGTAGTTGTTGGAGCAGCGGGTGACCACCACGTCCATGCCGTGGGTGCGGTGGTACGCCAGCGCGAGCAGGTCGGAGCCGGCCTTCGAGGCGGAGTACGGGGAGTTCGGCCGCAGCGGCCACTCCTCCGTCCAGGAGCCCTCGTCGATGGAGCCGTACACCTCGTCGGTGGAGACGTGGACGAAGCGGCCGACGCCGTGCTGGCGGGCCGCGTCCAGCAGCACCTGGGTGCCGACGACGTTGGTCAGCACGAACGGGCCGGCGCCCGCGATCGAGCGGTCGACGTGCGACTCGGCGGCGAAGTGGACCACCACGTCGTGGCCGGCCATCACCCGGTCCACGGCCTCGGGGTCGCAGATGTCGCCCTGGACGAACCGGTAGCCCGGGAGGGACGCGACCGGGGCCAGGTTCTCCTCGACGCCCGAGTAGGTCAGCTTGTCGAAGACGGTGATCTGGGCCGTCGGGTCCGCGCCGAGCTGCTGGCGGACGAATTCAGAACCGATGAAGCCGGCACCGCCGGTCACGAGGATGCGCATAGTGAGGCGAAGTCTAGCGTCCGCGCCGCGGGAGCCCGGCGGCGGGCCCGAGGCCCCCCGGCCGCTTCGCATAGGGTGCACCCATGCGTGGAATCCTTTTGGCCGGCGGCACCGGATCACGCCTGTGGCCGCTGACCCGGGCAGTTTCGAAGCAGCTGCTCCCCGTCTTCGACAAGCCGATGATCTACTACCCGCTGTCGACCCTGGTGATGGCCGGGATCAGCGAGGTCCTGATCATCACGACACCGGAGGACCGGCCCCAGTTCGAGCGGCTGCTCGGCGACGGCTCCCAGTTCGGCCTGCGGCTGGAGTACGCCGTCCAGGAGAAGCCCGAGGGCATCGCCCAGGCGTTCCTGCTCGGTGCGGACTTCATCGGCGACCAGCCGGTGGCGCTGATCCTCGGCGACAACATCTTTCACGGCAGCGGCCTGGGCACCCGGCTCGCCGAGCACACCGACGCCAAGGGCGGCCGGGTGTTCGCCTACCCGGTGGCCGACCCGACGGCGTACGGCGTGGTCGAGTTCGGTGCGGACGGCCAGGCGATCTCCATCGAGGAGAAGCCGGCCCAGCCGAAGTCCCGGTACGCGGTGCCGGGCCTCTACTTCTACGACAACCAGGTCGTGGAGATCGCCCGCGGCCTGAAGCCCAGCGCCCGGGGCGAGTTGGAGATCACCGCGGTCAACGAGGCGTACCTGGCGGCCGGCGAGCTGCACGTCACCATCCTCGACCGGGGCACCGCCTGGCTGGACACCGGCACGCACGTGTCGATGGTGCAGGCGTCGGAGTTCGTCCGGGTGATAGAGGAGCGCCAGGGCTTCAAGATCGGCTGCATCGAGGAGGCCTGCTGGCGGGCCGGCCTGATCGATTCCGCGCAGCTGCGCGCGCTCGCCGAGCCGCTGCTGAAGAGCGGCTACGGCCAGTACCTGGTCGGCCTGCTGGAAGAGGAGGACGGCCGGTGAGGTTCCGCGAACTGTCGATCCCGGGGGCCTTCGAGGTGACCCCGCAGCAGCACGGCGACCCCCGTGGCCTGTTCATGGAGTGGTACCGCTTCGACAAGCTGTCGGAGGTGGTCGGCCACCCGCTGCGGCTGGCCCAGGGCAACCTGTCGGTGTCCGCGAAGAATGTGGTGCGCGGCGTGCACTTCGCCGACGTCCCGCCCGGCCAGGCCAAGTACGTCAGCTGCGTGCGCGGCGCGGTGCTGGACGTGGTGGTGGACCTGCGGGTCGGCTCCCCCGCGTTCGGCCGCTGGGAGTTCGTCCGGCTGGACGAGACCGACCGCCGCTCGGTGTACCTGCCGGAGGGCCTGGGCCACGGCTTCTGCGCGCTGACCGACGACGCCACGCTGTCGTACGTCTGCTCCGAGACCTACAACCCGACCGGCGAGCACGGCGTGCACCCGCTGGACCCGGACCTCGGCATCGAGTGGCCGGTGGAGGTCCCGCAGCTCTCCGCGAAGGACGAGCAGGCCCCGACGCTCGCCGAGGCGCTGGCCTCCGGCCTGCTGCCCGACTACCGGGCCTGCCTGGAGTTCACGGCCTCGCTCGGCGGGGTCTGAGCCCTCGACCGCGCCGCCCGGGACGCGACCGCGTTCCGGGCGGCCGCTCGGGCCGGGGCGCGGTCAGGCGCTCTTGAAGACCCAGTGCTTGTACGCGATGTAGTTGATCACCGAGTTCACCGCGATGGTGATCAGGCGGGCGAGCAGGTAGAACACGCCGATCGCGGCGAGACCGCTCACCAGCAGGGCGGTCGAGACCCAGTTGAAGCCGGCCAGGATCAGGTAGCGGACCATCTGGCTGCCCACCGGCTGGACGCTGCCGAACGACCAGACCCGGTTCAGCGTGAAGTTCACGACGAAGGACACGATGACGGAGATCAGCGTGGCCACCGTGAGCTGGACGTGCAGCGTGCCGTGCAGGACGTAGAGCAGGGCGATGTCGACGCCGGTGCTCAGCCCTCCCGCCAGCAGGAAGCGCAGCAGGCTGTGCTTGAGGAAGACGGCCGCCCGTTGGGACGCACCGAGCCGGAGCGGCGCGGGCTCGGCGGTAAGGGACTCGGTAGGACTCACCCGCGCATGCTATACGGACGAACCGCTTACCTGATGGTCGGTCCCCGCTTTGGTCCGGCTATCGTCCTCGGGTGACCCTTGCATCCCCTCCCACCGGCGGGACCGCCGCTCCCGGGCGCCGGGCGCGGCTCTCCGCCCGCAGCCGCCGACGGACCTCCGGCCGCTCCCTGCTGACCTGGCCGGTCGCCTTCGTCGGCTTCTTCCTGCTCGCCGCCGGCTGGGCCCTGGCCGCGCCGTACGACGCGGGCCCGGACGAGTACCAGCACCTGGTCCGGGCGGTCGGCGCGGCCCGCGGGGAGATCGCCCCGGAGCCGACGGCGGCCGCCAACGGGACGGGCGCCTTCCAGCACGTCCCGGCCGGCCTGGTCCGGGACAACTGCTGGGCGTTCCGCGCCGGGGTGTCCGCCGACTGCGCGAAGGCGCCCGGCGGCGACGACCACCTGGTCGAGGTCGGCACCCGGGCGGGCCGCTACAACCCGCTGTACTACGTCCTGGTCGGCGGGCCCGCCGCGCTCTGGCCGTCGTGGAGCGGCGTGCTGCTCTCCCGGCTGGTGTCCTGCGCGCTGTCGGCCGCGTTCCTGGCCGCCGCGGCGACCGCCTGCGTGCGGTGGTCCAGGCACCGGCTGATGGCGGCGGGCGTGCTGGTCGCGGCCACCCCGATGGTGCTGCACCTGTCGGCCGCGCTGAACCCCAACGGCCTGGAGATCGCCGCCTCGCTGGCGCTGTTCACCGCGCTGGTCCCGGCCGCGCTGGGTGCGGAGAAGCTGCCGGGCCGGGCCTGGGCGGTGCAGGTCGGACTCGCCGGGGCCACCCTGGTCACCCTGCGCTCCCTCGGCCCGCTGTGGGCCGCGGCGGCGGTCGGCGTGCTGTTCGTCCCCCCGGTCCGGGGCCGGCTGCGGGCCCTGTGGAACTCCCGCGGGCTGCGGGTGGCCGCCCTCGTCACCCTGCTCGCCGCAGCCGCCGGCGCGCTGTGGACGGTCGGCATGCGGGCGGCCGAACTGAGCCCGGTCGCCCAGCCGGTCCACCTGACCTTGGTCCAGGCGCTGCGCTTCGAGGCGGTGGCCCGACTGCCCGAGTACCTGAACCAGATGATCGGCAAGCCGTCCTGGCTCGACACCGAGATGCCGGGCACCGTCTACGTGCTGTGGGAGCTGACCCTCGGCGCCCTGGTCCTGCCGGCCCTCGCCTTCGGCCGCTGGGCCGACCGCTGGCGGCTGGCGGCGATCGCCCTCGGCGGGGTGGCCGTGGCCATCGTCCCGGACGCGCTCAGCGTGAACTCCTACGGCTTCGCCACCCAGGGCCGCTACGTCCTGCCGCTGCTGGTCGCCCTCCCGGTGCTGGCCGCCTGGCTGCTCGGCGAGCGGGGGGTCCTGGACCCGGCCCGCGGGAACCAGCTCACCCGGCTGACCGCCCTGATCGTGCTGCCGCTGCAGCTGGTGGTCCTCGGCTTCACGATGATCCGCTGGCAGCGCGGGCTGACCTGGTCGACCGGCGCGGACCTGCCCAACTCGCCGCCCAACCGGCTGGCGCTGAACCCCCTGACCGGCTCCTGGCACCCCGTGGTCGGCTCCGCCACCGCGCTGCTCGCCGCGGTGGCCGGCGCGGCCCTCCTGCTGGCCTGGGTGTGGGCGCACACCCGGCGCCCGGAGGAGCAGCCGCCGCGGACGGCCTGACCCCTCCCCCGCCCGGATGCCCGGGCCCCCGCCCCGGGGGTCCGGGCATCCGTCGTCTCCGCCCCCGCCGCCGCCGCGCCAGGGCGGGCCGGGCGCAGCCGGCAGCCCGTGCGGGAACGCCGGAAGGGGCTCCCGGAACCTCGCGGTTCCGGGAGCCCCTTCCGTCTGCCTCCGGTGTCGGCAGGCCCTAGGCCGTCAAGGAATTACTTGACGATCTTGGTGACCTGGCCGGCGCCGACGGTACGGCCACCCTCACGGATGGCGAACTTGAGGCCCTCCTCCATGGCGACGGGCTGGATCAGCGCGACGGTCATGGCGGTGTTGTCGCCCGGCATGACCATCTCGGTGCCCTCGGGGAGGGTCACGACGCCGGTCACGTCGGTGGTGCGGAAGTAGAACTGCGGACGGTAGTTGTTGAAGAACGGGGTGTGACGGCCACCCTCGTCCTTCGACAGGATGTAGGCCTGGGCCTCGAAGTCGGTGTGCGGCGTGACCGAACCCGGCTTGATGATGACCTGGCCGCGCTCGACGTCCTCGCGCTTGATGCCGCGGAGCAGCAGACCGACGTTCTCACCGGCCTGGCCCTCGTCGAGCAGCTTGCGGAACATCTCGATACCGGTGACCGTGGTGGTGGTCTTGGTGGTCTTGATGCCGATGATGTCGACGGTCTCGTTGACCTTGAGGATGCCGCGCTCGATGCGGCCGGTGACGACGGTGCCACGACCGGTGATCGTGAAGACGTCCTCGATCGGCATCAGGAACGGCTGGTCGGTGAGGCGGGCCGGGGTCGGGATGGCCTCGTCGACGGCGGCCATGAGGCCGAGGAGCTTCTCGCCCCACTCCTTGTCGCCCTCGAGCGCCTTCAGCGCCGAGACGCGGACGACCGGCAGGTCGTCGCCCGGGAACTCGTACTCGGAGAGGAGCTCACGGACCTCGAGCTCGACGAGCTCCAGGATCTCCTCGTCGTCCACCATGTCGGACTTGTTCAGGGCCACGACGATGTAGGGGACGCCGACCTGGCGGGCCAGGAGCACGTGCTCCTTGGTCTGCGGCATCGGGCCGTCGGTGGCGGCGACGACGAGGATCGCACCGTCCATCTGGGCCGCACCGGTGATCATGTTCTTGATGTAGTCCGCGTGACCCGGGCAGTCGACGTGGGCGTAGTGACGCGCCTCGGTCTGGTACTCGACGTGCGCGATGGAGATGGTGATGCCACGCTGGCGCTCTTCCGGCGCCTTGTCGATCTGGTCGAACGGCGTGAAGGGGTTGATCTCCGGGTACGCGTCGTGCAGCACCTTGGTGATCGCCGCGGTCAGCGTGGTCTTACCGTGGTCGATGTGACCGATGGTGCCGATGTTGACGTGGGGCTTCGTCCGCTCGAACTTCGCCTTCGCCACTGCAGTCCTCCTGAGGACAGTTCTGTACGCCGTACGACGTCAGTTGGTCTGGATCGGGTTGTTGGCACGGGGCGCTGGTGTCGCGCCCCGTTGCCGTCCCGCGGGTGGGGGGTGCCCGGAGGGCTCCCGGGTGGTACCCGGACGGGCAAACGCCCGGGTGCCCTCCTTCTAGCCTAAAGGGTCTGATTCGTCCCGATTACGGGGACGTCACTCGCCCTTGGCCTTGGCGATGATGTCGTCCGCCACGTTCCGCGGAACCTCGGCGTACGAGTCGAACTGCATCGAGTAGCTCGCGCGACCAGAGGTCTTGCTGCGCAGGTCACCGACGTAGCCGAACATCTCGGAGAGCGGCACCAGCGCCTTGACGACGCGGGCACCGTGACGCTCCTCCATGGCCCGGATCTGGCCACGGCGGGAGTTGATGTCGCCGATCACGTCGCCCATGTAGTCCTCGGGGGTGGTGACCTCGACGGCCATCATCGGCTCCAGCAGAGCCGGCGACGCCTTCTTGGCACCTTCCTTGAACGCCATGGAACCGGCGATCTTGAACGCCAGCTCGGACGAGTCGACGTCGTGCGACGCACCGTCGAGCAGGCTGACGCGGACGCCCTGGAGCGGGTAGCCGGCGAGCACGCCGAACTCCATGGCCTCCTGGCAGCCGGCGTCGACCGAGGGGATGTACTCCTTCGGAACGCGGCCACCGGTGACCTTGTTCACGAACTCGTAGCCCTCGCCGGACTCCAGCGGCTCGATCGCGATCTGGATCTTCGCGAACTGGCCGGAGCCACCGGTCTGCTTCTTGTGCGTGTAGTCGATGCGCTCGACGGCCTTGCGGATCGTCTCGCGGTACGCGACCTGCGGCTTGCCGACGTTGGCCTCGACCTTGAACTCGCGGCGCATGCGGTCGACCAGCACCTCGAGGTGCAGCTCGCCCATGCCGGCGATGATCGTCTGGCCGGTCTCCTCGTCGGTGTTGACCTGGAAGGACGGGTCCTCCTCGGCCAGCCGCTGGATCGCGACGCCCAGCTTCTCCTGGTCGCCCTTCGACTTGGGCTCGATCGCGACGCGGATGACCGGGGCCGGGAAGTCCATGGACTCCAGGATGACCGGCTGCTTCTCGTCGGACAGCGTCTCACCGGTGGTGGTCTGCTTGAGGCCCATGACGGCGATGATGTCGCCGGCGCCCACCGAGTCGATCTCCTCACGCTTGTTCGCGTGCATGCGGTAGATCTTGCCGATGCGCTCCTTCTTGCCCTTGACGGAGTTCAGCACCGAGGTGCCGGACTCCAGGCGGCCGGAGTACACGCGGACGAAGGTGAGCTTGCCCAGGTGCGGGTCCGACATGATCTTGAACGCGAGCGCGGCGAGCGGCTCGTCGTCCGAGGCCTGGCGGACGATCTTCTCGTCGGGGTTGTTCGGCTTCGTACCCTCGATGCCCTCGATGTCGAGGGGCGACGGCAGGTACTTGACCACCGCGTCGAGCAGGGGCTGGACGCCCTTGTTCTTGAACGCCGAGCCGCAGAAGATCGGGGTGAAGTCCGAGTTCAGCGTGCCCTTGCGGATCGCGGCGACGATCAGCTCCTCGGGGATGTCCTCGCCCTCCAGGGCGAGCTCCATCACCTCGTCGCTGACGTTCGACACGGTGTCGATCAGGGCCTCGCGGTACTCCGCGGCCTGCTCGGCGAGGTCGGCCGGGATGTCGACGACGTCGTACATCTCGCCCTTGGGCGCGTCGGCCGAGTAGACCAGGGCCTTCATCTTCACCAGGTCGACGACACCGGTGAAGTCACCCTCGGCGCCGATCGGCAGCTGCATGACCAGCGGGGTGGCGCCGAGGCGGTCCACGATGGTCTGCACGCAGAAGAAGAAGTTGGCGCCCGTGCGGTCCAGCTTGTTGATGAAGCAGATGCGCGGGACGCCGTAGCGGTCGGCCTGACGCCACACGGTCTCGGACTGGGGCTCGACACCGGCGACGCCGTCGAACACCGTCACGCCACCGTCGAGGACGCGCAGCGAGCGCTCCACCTCGACGGTGAAGTCGACGTGGCCCGGGGTGTCGATGATGTTGATGGTGTTGTCGACACCGTCGAGGGTCCAGTGACAGGTCGTCGCGGCCGACGTGATCGTGATGCCGCGCTCCTGCTCCTGCTCCATCCAGTCCATCGTGGCAGCGCCGTCGTGGACCTCACCGATCTTGTACGAGACACCCGTGTAGAACAGGATCCGCTCGGTGGTGGTGGTCTTGCCCGCGTCGATGTGCGCCATGATCCCGATGTTGCGGACCTTGGCGAGGTCAAGGGAGGTTGCAGCCATGGTGGCTCGTTCTCTCTCTGTCTAGTGACGGGGTTCGGACTACCAGCGGTAGTGCGCGAAGGCCTTGTTCGACTCGGCCATCTTGTGGGTGTCCTCGCGACGCTTCACGGAAGCGCCCAGGCCGTTGCTGGCGTCGAGGATCTCGTTGAGCAGGCGCTCGGTCATGGTCTTCTCGCGACGGGCGCGGGAGTAACCGACCAGCCAGCGCAGCGCCAGGGTGTTGGCGCGGCCCGGACGGACCTCGACCGGCACCTGGTAGGTGGCGCCACCGACGCGGCGGGACTTCACCTCGAGGGTCGGCTTGACGTTCTCCAGGGCGCGCTTGAGCGCGACCACCGGGTCGGCACTGGTCTTCTCGCGGACGCCCTCAAGGGCGCCGTAGACGATCCGCTCGGCGGTGGAGCGCTTGCCGTGCAGCAGGATCTTGTTGACCAGCGAGGTCACCAGCGGGGAGCCGTAGACCGGGTCGATGATGACCGGGCGCTTCGGGGCGGGGCCCTTACGAGGCATTCTTACTTCTCCTTCTTGGCGCCGTAGCGGCTGCGGGCCTGCTTGCGGTTCTTGACAGCCTGGGTGTCAAGAGCGCCGCGGATGATCTTGTAACGCACACCCGGCAGGTCCTTCACACGACCGCCACGCACGAGCACGATGGAGTGCTCCTGCAGGTTGTGGCCCTCGCCCGGAATGTAAGCGGTGACCTCGATCCCGCTGGTGAGGCGCACACGGGCGACCTTGCGGAGAGCCGAGTTCGGCTTCTTCGGGGTGGTCGTGTACACACGCGTGCAGACACCGCGGCGCTGAGGCGAGGCCTCGAGCGCGGGGGTCTTGGTCTTCTGGACCTTGTCCTGCCGGCCCTTTCGGACCAGCTGCTGGATCGTAGGCACCGTTTCTCCGTTTTCTGTGTGCCAAGGCTCGGTGGAACTAACCTGCGGTGTGGCCCCGCACTCTCCGACCCACGCGGTCGGGCGTGTTGGGCCTTCTTCGGGGAAAGAATCACGGAATCCCATGAGCTGAGCTGCGGCTACGGCACACACCGAGCGGGTGGAGTCTCCGCTACGGCGGCCGATCTGCTGGCACGCACAAGGACCCGGGCACACCCCAGGCACAAGGTCAGAGCGTACCTAGCGCACAGGCGGCGGTCAAAACAAATGGAGCGCGCCCGGGCGGGCACGCCACCCGGCGGGGCAAGGGATCGGGCCGCCGCGCGGGGCGCGCCGGCCCCGGGTCAGCTCCCCGAGGCCGCCGCCAGCACCATGAGCAGGATCATCAACGCCCAGCCGGCCACCGAGAACCAGCCCAGCGCCAGACCCACCACCGCCAGGCTGTCGCCGGACTCGCCGGTGGCCCGGATCCGCTTCCGGGCCAGGTGGCCGGTGATCACGGCGGGCAGCCCGGTCAGGCCGACGGTGACCATGGTCAGGCAGCCGAGCGTCAGCGAGGCCACCGCCAGGCCGTTCTGCGGGGCGGCGGGCGGCGGGGGCGGGTAGGGCGGCAGGAAGGTGTGCGGCACCGCCGGCATCACCGGCACCGCGACGACGGCCGGCGGCGGCGGGGCGAGCGGCTGCACCATCGGACCGGCCGGCAGGTCCGCCACCAGCGCGGTCAACTGCCCGTAGGTCGCGGCCTGGTGCGCGGCCGCCATCCGCTGCTCGTACTCGGCGGCGGTCAGCCGGCCCTCGACGTACGCGGCCTTGAGCACGTCGATGGTCCGCTCGCGGTCGGTGTTGGCCGCCCGCATCGCGGACTGCGGCGTCGGCGCCGGCTGCCAGGGCTGCTGCCCGTACGGCGCCGGCGGCCCCCATTGACCTGCCACCGCGGCCACCTCCCCTTCCCCGTG
The DNA here is from genome assembly GCF_000269985.1 of Kitasatospora setae KM-6054. Taxonomy (NCBI): domain Bacteria; kingdom Bacillati; phylum Actinomycetota; class Actinomycetes; order Kitasatosporales; family Streptomycetaceae; genus Kitasatospora; species Kitasatospora setae. The sequence continues at coordinate 3,581,001 of NC_016109.1, forward strand.
CTGCGCGTGCTCCCAGCATGCAGGACGAACGGCGGGGGCGGGTAGTTGCCGGGAGCGGCGGGGAATGCGTGGCGCACCGCCGAACGGGGGATGTGCGGGAGGGGAGAACGATCACCGGGTCGCCCCCGAACCCCGCCCGCACCACCCCGTCCGTTCACGAACCGCCCTCGACCGCCGTCGACTTGGAGGCCCCCCGCCATGGAGGCGACCACCCCGCCGCCCGCCGTCTCGATCCGCGACCTGTGGAAGCGCTTCGGCGCGCGGACCGCCGTCGCCGGACTGAGCCTGGACCTGCCCGCCGGCTCGTTCATCGGCCTGGTCGGGCCGAACGGGGCCGGCAAGACCACCACGCTGTCGATGGTCACCGGACTGCTCCGGCCGGACCGCGGGACGGTGCTGGTGCACGGCGCGGACGTCTGGCGCGACCCGGTCGCGGTGAAGGCCCGGATCGGCATCCTGCCGGAGGGCCTGCGGATGTTCGAGCGGCTCAACGGGCGCGAACTGCTGCGCTTCAACGGCCGGTCGCGCGGCCTGCCCGGCGCCGAGACCGACCGGCGGGCCGAGGAGCTGCTGGCCGTGCTGGACCTGGCCGGCGCCGCCGACAGGCTGGTCGCCGACTACTCCACCGGCATGCGCAAGAAGATCGGCCTGGCCGCCGCGTTGCTGCACAACCCCGACGTGCTGTTCCTGGACGAGCCGTTCGAGGGCGTCGACCCGGTCTCCGCGCAGACCATCCGCGCGGTGCTGACCCGGTACGCCGCCTCCGGCTCGACCGTGGTGTTCTCCAGCCACGTGATGGAGCTGGTCGAGTCGCTGTGCGACTGGGTCGCCGTGGTGAACGCCGGACAGGTGGTCGCCGCCGGGCCGATCGCCGAGGTGCGCGGCGGCAGTTCGCTGCACCAGGCGTTCCTCGGACTGGTCGGCGTCCGGGCGGACGACGGCCCGGCGCTCGACTGGCTGGGCGGGGGCCACCGGTGAGCGCTGCTGCTGACACCCGGGCCGCCGCCGACCGGGCCGCCGCCGACCGGGCGGCCGTCCGGGCGCTGGTCGGGCTGAAGCTGCGGCTGCTCCGGAACGGGCTGCGGCGCAGCCGGGGGATGGCCGTCGGGTACGTGGTCGGGGTGTGCGCCGGGCTGCTGGTCGGCCTGTCCGGCGCGCTCGGGCTGGCCGCGCTGCACGGCCGGGCGGGCGCGGCCGACGCGGCCGCGGTGCTGGTGGCCGGGCTGACGGTGTGCTGGGCGGCGATGCCGCTGTTCTTCTTCGCCAGCGACGAGAGCGCCGACCCGACCCGGCTGACCATGCTGCCGCTGCGGCCGGCCGCGCTGCTGCGCGGAAGTCTGCTGGGCGGGCTGATCGGGCCCGGCCCGCTGGCCAACGCGCTGCTGCTGACCGGCGGCGCGGTGGCGGCCGGCCGGGGCGCGGCCTCGGCGGCGGTGGCGGTGCTCGCGGTGCCGCTGGTGCTGCTGGTGCTGGTCGCGCTGATCCGGGCGATCGGGGCGGCCAACGCCCGGATGCTGTCCAGTCGGCGCGGCAAGGACCTGGCGGTCTTCGGCGGCCTGCTGTTCGCGCTGCTGGCGCAGGCGGGCAACCTGGGCCTGCAGAGCTCGTTGAACGGTTCGCGGCCGGGCGTCGACCTGTCGGTGCTGCACCCGTACGCCTCGGTGGTCCGGTGGATCCCGCCGGTCGCCGCGCTGGACGCGGTGCGCTCGGCCGGGGAGGGCGCGTACCTGCTCGCGGCCGGGCAGCTGCTGCTCACCGCGGCGGTGCTGGCCGGGCTGCTGGCCTGGTGGCTGCGCGGCCTGCGGGAGCTGATGGTCAGCGGCGACTCCTCGACGCTGCTGGAGTCCTCGCCGGCCGCCACCGCCCGGGCCGAGGGCTGGTGGCGGCTGCTGCCCGCGGGCCGGGTCGGCGCGGTCGCCCAGCGGCAGCTGCGGTACGCCTGGCGCGAGCCGCGGGCGAAGGCGGCGGTGTTCACCGGCATCGGCATGACGGCGGTGTTCGCGGTGCTGTCGGCGGTGCAGGGCTGGGGCTCGGTGTACGTGGTGGCGATCGGCGGGCTGATGCTGGGCCTGCAGTCCGGCAACCTGTTCGGCGGCGACGGCTCCGGGTTCTGGATGGTCGGCGCCACCCTCGCCACCCGCCGGGACGCCCGGGACGAACTGCGCGGCCGGGTGCTGGCCGTCGCGCTGTACGCCGTGCCGGTGCTGCTGCTGTTCGGCCCGCCGGCCGCCGCCCTGAACGGCGACTGGGGCGACCTGGCCCCCGCCCTCGGCCTGGCGCTGGCCGCCCTCGGCACCTCGCTCGGCGTCGGCTCGCTGCTCAGCGTGCTCGCCCCGTTCGCGCTGCCCGCCGACGGCAACCCGATGCGCAACGCCGCCCCGGGGCAGAACGGCGCGGTGATGCTCAACGCCTTCGGCTCGCTGGTCGGCGTCACGCTGCTCTGCCTGCCGGTCGGCGGACTGCTCGCCTTCCTCCTCCTCGGCCACCACCCGTCCTGGCCCCTGCTGCCGGTCGGCGTGCTGTACGGGACGGCGCTGGCCCTGCTCGGCGTCCGGATCGCCTCCGGCCGGCTGATCGGCCGGGTGCCGGAGGTCCTCGCCAAGGTCACCGAGCGGTAGCCGCGCGCCGTCCGGAACGACAGCCCTTCCGGACGGGGCACCCCCGCAAGGCCGACACCCCGGCCGACGGCGTCCCGCAGGAACGGCGAACGCCTGCGGACGGGACACCCCGGGAGCCCGGCGCACCGGCAGCGGACCCGACGTCGGCAGCCCGCGCGGAGCGCCGCCCCGCCCCGCCCCGCCCCGCGCGGCAGCGCGGCAGCCGGTCCGGTCCGGGCTCCCGGTGCGCTCCGGCATCATGGAGGGCGTCCCCTCCCCCGTCCCGTTCCCCCGTCCCCCGCAGGAAGCAGGAAGCGCCGTGGCCAGCACCGATCAGCCCGTGGACGAGCTGGTGGCGGAGGCGGTGGCCCGGGTGGCGGGCGCGCCGGCCGGGGGGCTGGAGTACGTGGTGGACGGGGCGGCGTCGCTGCTGGCGGCGTCCGCGGAGCGGTGGCCGGCGGTGAGCCGGGCGCTGCTGGGGGCGGCGGAGCGCGCGGTGGGCCGGTGCTGGGCGGCGGGGTGGCAGCCGGCCGACCTGGTGCGGGTGGCCCGGCGGGAGCTGGCTCCGGTGCAGGTCGCGCTGGCGGTGGACCTGATCGCGGCGGAGGGCCGGCGGTACCCGGCGGCGGCGCTGGAGCGGCGCTGGCTGGAGCAGTTGCGGGAGTTGGACGCGCACCCCTGGTGGCCGTCCGACGAGGCGTACCTGCCGGAGTTCGCGGCCCGGCACCGGCTGGACCGGTTCGCGCTGGCCACGGCGGCGCTGGAGCTGCTGCGGGCCTGGTCGCTGCTGCCGCCGGTGCAGCCGGTGGGTCCGGCGCCGGGCGGGTCGTCGGCGGCGCCGCGGGCGAGCGCCCCGCGCGCGGACGAGCCGCGGATGCTGGGGCGGATCCGGGCGCTGCTGGCGAAGGCCGAGTCGACGGAGTTCCCGGACGAGGCGGAGGCGCTGAGCGCGAAGGCCCAGGAGTTGATGGCCCGGCACTCGATCGACGAGGCGCTGCTCGCGGCGGGCGGCGGCCGGTCGGCGGACGACCCGGCGGCGGTCCGGATCGGCGTGGACAACCCGTACGAGGGCCCCAAGACGATGCTGCTGGACGCGGTCGCGGCGGCGAACCGGTGCCGGGTGGTGTGGGCGAAGGAGTTCGGGTTCTGCACGGTGGTCGGCTTCGACGCCGACCTGGACGCGGTCGAACTGCTCTACACCTCGCTGCTGGTGCAGGCGACGGCGGCGATGCACCGGGCGGGCAGCCGCAAGCACAAGGACGGCGCGGCCCGGACCAAGGCGTTCCGGCAGTCCTTCCTGGTGGCGTACGCGGCCCGGATCCGGGAGCGGCTGGCGGAGGCCACCGAGCGGGCCACCGAGGACGCCGCGGCGGGCCGCGCGCACGACACCGCCCAGGAGGCCGGCCCCGGTGCCGGACCGGGTCGGGAGGGCGCGCCGCTCGTCCCCGCCGGGGGCCTGCTGCCGGTCCTGGCGGCCCGGGCGGAGGCCGTCGACGACGCGGTGGGCAAGATGTTCCCCAAACTGGTGTCGCAGCGGGTGCGGGTGAGCGACGGCGAGGGCTGGGCCGAGGGCCGGGCCGCCGCCGACCGCGCCTCCCTGCACCGGGGCACGGGGCGGATCGCGCGCTGACCGGCCCCGGCGGCACCCCGGAGACAGGGGGACGACCGATGGATCTCGCACGACTCACCGACCGGGTGCGGGGCGCGCTGCTCGGCGGGGCGCTGGGCGACGCGCTGGGCTGGCCGATCGAGTTCCAGCGCCTGGACCGGATCCGGATCGAGTACGGGCCGGACGGCCTGACCGACCTGGCGGACGCCGGCCGCGGCGGGCAGGTCACCGACGACACCCAGATGACCCTGTTCACCGCGGAGGGCCTGCTGCGCGGCGGCACCCCGGAGGACCTGCACGCCGCCTACCGGCGCTGGTTCGCCACCCAGCGGCTGCCCGGGCCGGTCCGGAACCCGGACGGCTGGCTGTCCGGCCACCCGTTCCTGTACGCCTCGCGGGCCCCGGGCAACGCGTGCACCAGCGGCGTGGCGCAGAGCTACCGGCCGGCCGCGGCGTTCGGCGCGGACGGCCCGGTCAACCCGCACTCCAAGGGCTGCGGGACGGTGATGCGCTCGGCCCCGTTCGGCCTGATCGGGCTCGCCCCGGCGGAGGCGTTCCGGCAGGCGGCGGTCGCCGCCCAGCTCACCCACGGCCACCCCACCGGCTACCTGGCGGCCGGTGCCTTCGCCGAACTGATCGCCCGCGTCACCGCCGGCGCCCCGCTGCGCGCCGCCCTCGACGCGGTGCTCGTCCGACTCGACGCGGAGCCGGCCGGGCTGGAGACCGCGCACGCGCTGCGCCGGGCGGTCCGGACCGCCGAGACCGAGCCGGCCTCGGCGGAGGCCGTCGAGCGGGTCGGCCTCGGCTGGATCGCCGAGGAGTGCCTGGCCGTCGCCGTCTACGCGGCGCTGGCCGGGGCGGACGCCCGCGCGGCCCTGGTGCTCTCGGTGAACCACTCCGGCGACAGCGACTCCACCGGCGCGGTCTGCGGCAACCTGGTCGGCGCGCTGTACGGCCTGGCGGGCCTGCCCGCCGACTGGTGCGCGCTGGTCGAGGGCCGCGAGACCACCCTCCAGGTCGCCGACGACCTGGTCGCCTTCGCCCACGGCGACCGCGCCGCCCTGGCCGACCGCTACCCGCTGCCGGGCGCCCCGCTGCCCGCCGCCCCGGCGCCCGCGCCCGTCCTCGCCCCCGAACCCGCGCCCGCGCCGACTCCGCGCCGGGCCTCCGCGCCCGCGCCGACCGACCCGGGCGGGCGCACCCGCTTCCGCCAGCGCGACTGACCCGGGCCCGGCGGCCGCCGGGCCCGGGTCAGTCCCAGAGCGCCCCGAAGGCCAGCAGCTCCTTCCGGTACTCGATCCGCTCCGTCCACTCCCGGGGCCAGGCGTCGGCGCCCCGGTGGGCGCCGGCGAAGGCGCCGGCCAGGCAGGCGAGCGAGTCGGAGTCGCCGGAGGAGACCGCCGCGCGGCGGACCGCGGCGACCGGGTCGTCGGGCATCAGCAGGAAGCAGAGCAGCGCACTGGCGAAGGCTTCCTCGGCGACCCAGCCGGCGCCGGTGCGTTCGCACGGGTCGGCCTCGGGGTCGGCGGCGGCGAGGGCGGCGTCGAGCCGGTCGAGGGCGCGCAGGCTCTCGTCCCAGCCGCGGGCGATGAACTCCTCCGGGGAGCCGAAGTGGTCCCGGGAGGAGAGGTCGCCGAGCCAGGACTCGTCGTAGCGGGTGCGCTGTTCGTGCGCGTGGGCGCGCAGCCGGGCGGGGAGTTCGGCGGGGTCGACGCCCTGGGCGAGCCAGCGGACGGTGAAGGCGGTGAGCTCGCTGGCGGCGAGCGCGGTGGGGTGGCCGTGGGTGAGGCCGGACTGCAGCTGGGCGGCGCCGGCCACCTGGCGTTCGGTCAGCTCGCGGACCAGGCCGAGCGGGGCGACCCGCATGTTGGCGCCGCAGCCCTTGGAGCCGATGTCGCTGGCGTCCTGCCAGGGCCCGCCGGTGGAGAGCCGGAAGCAGGAGCGCAGGCAGGTCATGCCGGGGGCTCGGTTGTTGTCCGGCGAGCGCCACCAGTCCACGAACTCGGCGCGCAAAGGGAGTTCGAGGCGCAGCGGGACGAGCGGGCCGTCGGCGAGGGCGTCGCGCAGGGCGCGGGCGAGGGCCAGGGTCATCTGGGTGTCGTCGGTGACCTGGGCCTTCTTCGGGAGCGGGAGCTGCCGCCAGTCGGGGCTGAGCAGTCCGATCTCCGCCATGGTGAGGAACTCGGTGCGCTTGCCGATCGCGTCGCCGATCGCCAGCCCCAGCATCGCCCCTGTCGCCCGTCGCATCGCGCGCTCCCTCCTCGGCGGTCCCCCGGAGCTTCTTCCGGCTTCTCGGACCTCGACCTGCGGGGCAGCCGGCCGGGTTCGCGCGGCGGCGCCGGCCCGGGGCCTCGCGGGGCGGTGCGCCACAGGACTCGGTCGGTTCCCATTCTGACGAGCGGGGCGCCCGGGCAGAAGTGGTTTCCGGCGCCGGCCCCTCCCCGCTCGCCGCGCGTCCGGGTCGCGCCGGGCGGGCCGGGCAGGACCGGGCCGCCGTGGCGGGCGCCACAGTTCCGCACCCGAAGAACCCGCGCACGACGGGGACGGCCACTGCTACCTTCGTCGCGGTCGTCCGGTGATCACTTCCGGCGGCCGTTTCCGATCGTCTTTCAGGGGGGCCTGACATGTCTTCAACCACCGTGCACGGACGGAGAGTCGCCGCCGTCGCCGCGCTCGCGCTGGCGCTCGCCGCGTGCAGTTCCTCGCCGGGGCCGCTCGACACCCTGGCCGGCTCGCCCGCGCCGGGCCAGGCGTCCGGCACCCCGGGCGGCGCGCAGGGTGCGACGCAGGGCGGGACGCAGAACGGTGCGCCGCCGGAGGCGTCCGGGGCGGGGTTGAAGACCGGCGACGCGGCGGTGGTCGTCTGGTGCGACCGGCGCAAGGACGACAAGGGCGGGTACGGCGATTACACGCAGACCGTCACCGTGGGCTCGTACGCGATGCAGGGCGGCGCCAACCTCGACCACCGGGTGTTCCTGCTGCCGTCCAAGGCCGAGTCCGCCGGGGTCTGCCGCAACGCCGACCCCGTGCTCGCGGGCATCGACGACATGGCCACCGACACCATGCGGCAGTCCTTCAACCGGGACTTCAGCCTGCTGGCCGGCACCGTGCCGGGCCCGGGCGGCACCGGCACGGTCGCCACCGCGTTCAAGGGCCCCGACGGGCCGCTGCCGCGCAAGCAGGACAGCGGGTACGCCTCGGCGCCGAAGGACACCCACCCGCTCTTCCAACCGGGCACCTCGACGCTGTGGTTCAGCACCGTCGACAAGCAGGTCGTGACGCTGGACGCGGCGAAGTCCGAGGCCGACCCGGTCAAGCGGGCGACGGCCGGCCGGTCGCCGTTCGTCCTCGCCGGGGACCGCCCGTGGACGGTCCTGCCCGCCACCGTGGGCGACGACGCGACGGCGGTCAACCCGTCCGGCACCGTCGCGGTCAGCGGCTCTCGCTACAGCACCACCCTGCTGCTCTGGCGCCCGGAGGAGGTGAAGGAGGGCCTGGACTACCTGAACAGCCCGCACGAGGTGCGGCTGCCGGACAGCACCTTCAAGGACCCCGCCACCCCGCACCGCTGCGCCCCGCAGGTGTGGTCCGACGACTCGTCGCTGCTCTGCCTCACCACCACGTCGCTGCTGCGGGTCAGGTTCTCGCCCGATCTGGAGCAGGTGGCCGGCGTCGACACCCTGGTGCCGGAGACCGACCGGAAGAACCGCGACGTGGTGCTCTCCCCGGACCGCAAGTCGCTCGCGTTCCTGTCCTTCCAGGGCACCGTCGGCTCGCTCTACCGGCTCGACCTGACGACGCCGGGCGCCCAGCCGGCCAAGGTCGCGGACATCCCCGCCAGCACGCCGTCGGCGAGCGAGAAGAGCGTCCTGCGGCTGGTCGCCTGGCAGTGAGCCGGGCCGCCGGGCCCCCTCGAACCGGCTGGCGGCGGGTTCGAGGGGGCCCGGCGGGTCAGCGCGCGGCGAGGTCGCCGTCGACCAGGCGGGCCACCAGCTCGGGGAGCGCCCGCGAGATCGGGGTCCGGATCACCTCGTGCGCGGCCTCGTCGTACGCCGTGGGCTCGCCGTTGACGACGATCAGCCGGGCGCCGTGCTCCAGCGCGATGCGCGGCAGCAGCGCGGCGGGGTGCACCTGGAGCGAGCTGCCGACGGCCAGGAAGACCTGGCAGTTCTTGGCGATCGCGTCGGCCTGCTCCAGCACCCACGGGTCGAGCCCCTCGCCGAACATCACGGTGCGCGGGCGCAGCACGCCGCCGCAGTGCTCGCAGTCCGGGTCGTCCTCGCCGGCGGCGACCCGGTCCAGGGCGGCCGCCATCGGGCCGGGCGCCGCGCAGTCCGCGCACTGCACCTCGGTGGCGGTGCCGTGCAGTTCGATCACCTTGCGCGCCGGGAGCCCGGCGGCCTGGTGCAGCCCGTCGACGTTCTGGGTGAGCACCCGCATCGGGACGCCGGAGCGCTCCAGTTCGGCGAGCGCCCGGTGGCCCGCGTTGGGCTCGGCGCCGATCGCGCCGGCGTCCCGCCGCATCAGCCAGGCCCGGCGGCGGACGTCGGGGTCGGCCAGGTAGGGGCCGATGGTCACCAGCTCCTGCGCGCTCGGGTCGCGCTGCCAGAGTCCGCGCGGGCCGCGGTAGTCGGGGATTCCCGAGTCCGTGGAGATGCCCGCGCCCGTCAAGACCGCCACCAGCGGCCGCTTCCCAGTCATGCCCCGGACGGTACGGCCCGCGGCCGCGCGCGGCCACCGGTTATCACCGGCAGGAAGGCCGCCAGGTACAGCCCGGCGCCGACCGCCAGGTAGTCCAGCGCCGCCCCCGTCACCAGCGTGCCCGCCAGCACCAGCACCGGACTCCACCACGGCACCGCCCGGCGCACCGCCAGCCGGGTCAGCAGCCCGAGCAGGCCGACGTACAGCAGCAGCGGCACCACCGTGTACACCAGCGGCAGCACCCCGGGCACCGCCTGCACCCGGTCGAACACCGCCGAGCGGGCCTCCCGGTCCGCGGCGACGGCGTTCGCGTACAGGTCGATGCCGGTCTGCGCCAGCCCCGCCCCGGCGCCGGCCCAGCCCGCCGCCAGCCAGACCCGCCCCCACACCGGGCGGCGGCCGCCCAGCCGCCACAGCTCCCGCAGCCCCGCGGCCAGCAGCGCCAGCGCGGCGCCCAGCGCCAGGTGCCCCACCGTCCACCCGGCGCCCACGCCGCGCGAGCCCGGCAGCAGCCGCACCACTCCGTACACCGCCATCAGCCCCGCCGACCAACCCAGCGCCCGACGTCCCGTCACCATCTGCCCGTCCCCTCCTGGGAGTTGCCTTCCCGACGTCCTCCACCCTGTCGGGCCGGGGCGCGCCGCACCTCCCCCGCGCCGGTGAGAACCGGGCCTCCCTCCCGGGGAGTAAGGGCCGGGTCGGGGGTGCCGTCGGGGGTGCCGTCGGGGTCCGGTCAGGGCTGCGGCCACTCCCCCGCCGTCACCGCCCCCGCCTCGTACGCGAACACCACCGCGTGCACCCGGTCGCGCAGCCCCAGCTTCTGCAGCAGGTTGCTGACGTGCGTCTTGACGGTGTGCTCGCTGACCACCAGTTCGGCCGCGATCTCCGCGTTGGACATGCCGCGGGCGACCAGCTTCAACGTCTCCGCCTCCCGCCCGGTGAGCGACTCCAGCAGCCGGCCGAGCGGCCGGGGCACGGCCGCCGCGCCGGCCGCCTTGCGGGCGGTGACCTCGCCGATGACCCGGCGGGTGACGGACGGGGCGAGCAGCGCCTCGCCGGAGTCGACGACCCGGACGGCGTGGACGAGGTCGTCGCGGCGGACGTCCTTGAGCAGGAAGCCGCTGGCCCCGGCGTACAGCGCGTCGAAGACGTAGTCGTCGACGTCGAAGGTGGTGAGCATGATCACCTTGCAGGCGGGGTGCTCGGCGCAGACCCGGCGCGCGGCCTCCAGGCCGTCCATGACGGGCATCCGGACGTCCAGCAGCAGGACGTCCGGGGCGTGCTCGCGGACGGCGTCGACCGCCTGCCGCCCGTCGCCCGCCTCGGCGACGACCTCGATGTCGGGCTGGGCGTCGAGGATCATGCCGAAGCCGGCCCGGACCAGCTCCTGGTCGTCGGCGATCACCACTCGGATGGTCAACTCTTCTTCCCCTCTCGCGGATTCGGCTGTGGTCGCGGTTCGGTCGGGCGTCGAGCGGTCAGGCACCGAGCGGTCAGGCGCCGAGCGGCAGCACGGCGGCCACCCGGTAGCCGGGCCGGTCGGTCCGCGGGCCGGTCTCGGCGCTGCCGCCGCAGGCCGCCGCGCGTTCCCGGATGGAGAGCAGGCCGCGCCCGCCGGAGCGCCCGTCGACGCCCGCGCCGACCGGGACGGGCGCCGGTCCGGTGCCGTCGTCGGCGACCTCGACGGTGAGCCGCGCCCCGCCCGGCCCGGCTCCCGGCCCACCGCCCCGGACGGCGACCCGGACGCTGACGTGCCGGGCGCCGGCGTGCTTGACCACGTTGGTGAGGGCCTCCTGGACGATCCGGAAGGCCGCCGCCTGGACCTCGGCGGGCCCGGCCTCCTCGATCTCGGCGTCCACGGCGATGCCGGAGTCGCGCACCCGCTGCAGCACGTCCGCGAGTTCCGCCAGCCGGGGCTGCGGGGCGAGCGCGGGCGCGGCGCCCTGTTCCTTCAGGACGCCGAGCACCCGCCGGAGTTGGACCATCGCGTCGCGCCCGGAGTCGGCGATCGCGTCGAACGCCCGGATCGCCCGGTCCGGGTCGCCGCGCACCACCAGCGGCCCGGCCTCGGCCTGGATCACCATCAGGGAGACCGCGTGGGCCAGGATGTCGTGCATCTCGCGGGCGATCCGGGCCCGCTCCTCGGCGACCGCGCGGGCGGCGTCGCTGGCGGCCCGCAGCCCGGCCTGCCGGGCCCGCTCGGCCTCGACGCCGGCCAGCCGCCGCAGCTCCCGCACCAGCGAGCCGAGCGCGAAGCTGCCGACGGACACCACCAGGCTGAACAGCATGCCGCCGAAGGAACGGGTGCCGAACACGTTGCCGAGCACCGTGCTGGCCAGCAGCACGGCGCGCTGCCAGTCCCGGCCGCGGTCGGCGACGGTGTAGACGGCGACCGCCATCGCGACCTGGATCTGCGGCATCGCGAAGTGCGCGACCACCGAGAGCAGCGCGGTGGGCACCGCGCAGGCCAGCAGCACCGGCCAGGGCGCGCGCCGGCGCAGGCACAGCGGCAGCGAGCCGGCGAGTGCCAGCGCGTAGGCCCACCACTGCCGTTCGGCGTCGTACGGGTCGTCGTGGACGCCCCAGAGCGAGACGCCGACGGCGAGCGCCACCAGCGGCCCGTCGAGCGCCCAGGGCCGGGCCCGGCACCAGGCCAGCAGCCCGTCCGCCCGCCGCCACCGGCCCCAGCCCCGGCCTCGCCCCCGCAGGTCCGGCTCGTCCCGCGCCGTTCTCCCCCACGTCCCCATGCCGGGCATCCTCTCGCATCGTCGGTCGGCCGCCGCGGGCCCCTCCCGCACGCGCGCGGGGGCGCCCCCGACCGGGAGCGCCCCCTGCCCGACGGTCAGGGCGTCACAGCAGCCGCTTGATCTCGCCGCGGGCCCGGTAGAACCCGCCGGACTCGGAGCGCCGCACCTCGGCGACCAGGTAGCGCGCCCCGGCGACCCGGACGTCCTTCGGGAACTGCACCCGCATCGTCGCGTCGTAGCCGGGGGTGACCACCCGCACCCGCAGCCGGCCGCCCTCGGCGACGCACTCCACCTCGACGCCGCCGCCGCTCGCCGCCGCGTCGACGCTGACCGTCTCCAGCTCGGCGCCCGCGGCGACCCGCTCGACGCCCGCGCCGCTCACCTCGGCGGTGGTCGGCAGGGTGCCCTGCTCAGCGGCCAGCACGGCGCCCTGCGAGGCGTCCAGGCAGGCCAGCGAGCCGTCGGTGGTGACCAGGTAGAGCCGCCCGTCGCGGTACTGCATGCTGTACGCCGAGCCGCAGCCGGTGCCGAGCTTCCACAGCCGGGTGCCGTCGGCGGCGAAGCAGTAGACGGACGAGTGGTTGTCGCCGGCGAACACGAACTCCCCGTCGGGGGAGGCCGCGCAGGAGAACACCGCGGCGTCGCACTTGTACGCGGCGGCCTCCGAGCCGTCGGCCTTGCGCAGCCGGTGCACCCAGCCCTGCGAGGTGCCGGCGAACACCTCGTCCCGCTCCTGCCAGCCGAACAGCACCGAGCCCTTGGTCCGGGTGTGCCAGAGCTGGTCGCCGCCGCGCTTGGCGTACCGGGCGACGCCCGCCGACCAGCCGTGGTAGACCGACTCGGCGTCGCAGCGCACCATCCAGCCGGACGAGCCCTGGGCGTTGCGCCGCCACTGGAACTCGTCCTCGTGGTCGACGGTGGTCAGGCCGCCGCGCTCGTCGGCGACGCCGAGCACGCCGTCGTGGATGTCCAGCCAGTAGATGTCGACGTCCTGGGCGATCTCGTACGCCACCCGGGGCACCTTGCCGCCGAGGTCGTACACCTTGCCGTCGTCGCAGCCCGCGTAGATCCACCAGTCGTCGGCGACGATGCACTTGACGCCGTCGGGCAGCCCGAACCGGCCGGTGACCCGCCCGTCGGTGGTCAGCGTGTAGACGTCGCCCTGCTCGTTGCCGACCCAGGCGTGCTCCTCGCCGACGTACACGCCGAACGCGGGCGAGCCGGAGCGGAAGCGCCACAGCAGCGGCGCCTGGGTGGCGGTCGAGCGGGTGGAGGTGATCTGCCGGCGGGTCACCGAGCGGCGCTGGCGCACGCCCCGGACGGCCGGGGCGTAGCCCTTGCGGACCTTCTCGCCGATCTTCTTCGCCGCCTGCGCGGCGGCCTTCTCGGGACTCGCGCAGACCGTGGTCTTGGTGGTGCCCGGTTCGCCGATCCGGCCGTAGCGGATCGTCAACTCGGCTTCCTTGACCGTGACTTCGTAGAACTTGTGGGCACTCCCCTCGTCCTCGGAGAGTTCCAGGTAGGTCACCTGCGGGTCCGCGGAAACGGTGGCAGACATGGCCGACGCCCCTTTCGGGCACAGAGTTCGGGGGGGGTGCCGGCGGGGCCCTCGCCACCTGCCGACAACGCCCAACCTATGCCCTGGCGCCGACAGTTGGCGATCGGCCGGCCGACCGCCGCCGGCCACGGCAGGCCCGCCCGCCCGCGGTCAACCGGTACTGACCCGGACGTTCCCGGTGCCGGTCCGCGCGACCAGCGTCCGGGCGGCGCCGGCCTGGGTCGGGACGGACACCCGGGAGTCGCCGGTGTCGGTGTGCGCGTCCACCGCATAGGGCTGCCCGGCGGGCACCGTCAGCCCGACGCTGCCCGTGTCGGAGCGCACCTCGGCGGCGGTGGGCGCGGCCGTGAAGCCGGCCGACACGTCGCCGGTGCCGGACCGCAGCCGGACGCTCCCGCCGCCCAGCCCCTGCGCGTCGATCCCGCCGGTGTCCACCTTCACCTCGACGTCCCCGGTGACGTCCCGCACCCGGACGTCCCCGGTGTCGGTGACCAGCCGCAGCTTCGTCCCGGCCGGCACCCGCACCTGGTAGTCCACCCCGCAGTCCGAGCAGGAGTACGTCAGCTGCAGCACCCCGTCCGCGAGCGTGTGCACGGCCTGCGGCTCCCGCTCCCGCCAGCTGCGCTTCTCCACCACCTGGGCCGGCCCGTCCCCGGCCGTCACCCGGATCCCCCCGGTGTCGCCGTCCACCCGCAGCTCGGTGACCGGTCCGGTCACCTCGTACGACACCGTCCGGTGCTGCTCCGACTCCCACGGCCCGCAGCCGACCGCCCCGACCGCCAGCAGCCCGACGACGGCCACCGCTCCCGCCCACCGCTTCACCGCGGCCCCCTTTCGACCCCCCGAGTCTCCCCTCCGGGGCCCGCTCCCCGCCTCCCTCCCGAGAGTGGTCCCGGCACCTCCGCCCCCAGGGGGATCCCCTAGTGGGAACGCCGCAGGGCGGCCACCCCGAGTGGGGTGGCCGCCCTGCGGTACAGCCGGTGGCCGATCAGCCGGTGTACGGGCCGTAGTCGTAGTCGTCCAGCGGGACGGCCTGACCGGAGCCCGCGCCGAACGGCGACAGGTCGTAGTCGTCGTAGCCGACGGCCGAGTACATCGCGGCCTTGGCCTCCTCGGTCGGCTCGACCCGGATGTTGCGGTAGCGGGGCAGACCCGTACCGGCCGGGATGAGCTTGCCGAGGATGACGTTCTCCTTGAGGCCCAGCAGCGGGTCCGACTTGGCGTGGATCGCCGCGTCGGTGAGGACCCGGGTCGTCTCCTGGAAGGAGGCGGCCGACAGCCAGGACTCGGTGGCCAGCGAGGCCTTGGTGATACCCATCAGCTGCGGACGGCCGGAGGCGGGGTGGCCGCCCTCGGAGACCACGCGACGGTTCTCCTGCTCGAAGCGGCCGCGCTCGACGAGCTCGCCCGGGAGCAGCTCGGCGTCGCCCGACTCGATGATCGTCACGCGGCGGAGCATCTGCCGGATGATGATCTCGATGTGCTTGTCGTGGATCGACACGCCCTGCGAGTTGTAGACCTTCTGGACCTCGGCGACCAGGTGGATCTGGACGGCCCGCTGGCCCATGATGCGCAGCACGTCGTGCGGGTTGGTCGCGCCGACGGTCAGCTTCTGGCCGACCTCGACCGCCTCGCCCTCGCTGACCAGCAGCTTGACGCGCTTGGAGACCGGGTAGGCGATCTCGTCCGAGCCGTCGTCGGGGGTGACGACGACCTTGCGGGTCTTCTCGGTGTCCTCGATCCGGACGCGGCCCTGCGCCTCCGAGATCGGGGCCACACCCTTGGGGGTGCGGGCCTCGAAGAGCTCGACGACACGCGGCAGACCCTGGGTGATGTCGTCACCGGCCACACCACCGGTGTGGAAGGTGCGCATGGTCAGCTGGGTGCCGGGCTCACCGATGGACTGGGCGGCGATGATGCCGACCGCCTCACCGATGTCGACCAGCTTGCCGGTGGCCAGCGAGCGGCCGTAGCAGAAGGCACAGGTGCCGACCGCGGACTCGCAGGTCAGGATCGAGCGGACCTTGACCGAGCTCACGCCGTGCCGGATCAGCTCGTCCATCAGGACGTCGCCGAGGTCGGTGTTGGCGGTGGCGATCAGCTTGCCGTCGACGGTGATGTCCTCGGCGAGCATGCGGGCGTAGACGCTGGTCTCGACGTCGTCGGCCTTGCGCAGCACGCCGTCCGCGCCGACCGAGCCGATCGTCAGCTTGAGGCCGCGCTCGGTGCCGCAGTCCTCCTCGCGGATGATCACGTCCTGCGAGACGTCCACCAGACGACGGGTCAGGTAACCCGAGTCGGCGGTGCGCAGCGCGGTGTCGGCCAGACCCTTGCGGGCACCGTGGGTGGAGATGAAGTACTCCAGCACGGACAGGCCCTCACGGAACGAGGCCTTGATCGGACGGGCGATGGTCTCGTTCTTCGCGTTCGACACGAGGCCACGCATACCGGCGATCTGACGCATCTGCATCATGTTTCCGCGGGCGCCCGAGTCGACCATCATGAAGATGGGGTTCGTCTTCGGGAAGTTCGCGGCCATCGCGTCGGCGACCTCGTTGGTCGCGCGGGTCCAGATGCCGATGAGCTCGGACTTGCGCTCGTTGTCGGTGATCAGACCGCGCTCGTACTGGCGCTGGACCTTCTCCGCCTGCGCCTCGTAGCCCTCCAGGATGGCGGGCTTGCTCGGCGGGACGATGACGTCCGAGATCGAGACGGTGACGCCCGAACGGGTCGACCAGTGGAAGCCGGCCGCCTTCAGGTTGTCGAGCGCCGCGGCGACGACGACCTTCGGGTAGCGCTCGGCGAGGTCGTTGACGATCGCCGAGAGCTGCTTCTTGCCGACCTCGTAGTCGACGAACGGGTAGTCCTCGGGCAGCAGCTCGTTGAAGAGCGCGCGCCCCAGCGTGGTGGTGATCCGGAACGGCTCGCCCTCGTGCCAGGTCGGCTGCCCGTCCTCGTCCACCGGCGGGGTCCAGCCGCGGGGCGGGACGGTGCCGGCGGCCAGGCGCAGGTCGATGGTGGCCTGGACGTCCAGCTCGCGGGCGTCGAAGGCCATGATCGCCTCGGCGGTCGAGGAGAAGGAGCGGCCCTTGCCCTTGACCTCCTCGCGGTCCGAGGTGAGGAAGAACAGGCCCAGCACCATGTCCTGGGTCGGCATGGTGACGGGGCGACCGTCGGCCGGCTTCAGGATGTTGTTCGAGGACAGCATCAGGATGCGGGCCTCGGCCTGCGCCTCCGCGGAGAGCGGCAGGTGGACGGCCATCTGGTCGCCGTCGAAGTCCGCGTTGAACGCGGTGCAGACGAGCGGGTGGATCTGGATGGCCTTGCCCTCGACCAGCTGCGGCTCGAAGGCCTGGATGCCGAGGCGGTGCAGGGTGGGCGCGCGGTTCAGCAGCACCGGGTGCTCGGCGATGACCTCTTCGAGGACGTCCCACACCACGGGGCGGGCGCGCTCGACCATGCGCTTGGCCGACTTGATGTTCTGCGCGTGGTTCAGGTCGACCAGGCGCTTCATCACGAACGGCTTGAAGAGCTCCAGCGCCATGGCCTTCGGCAGGCCGCACTGGTGCAGCTTGAGCTGCGGGCCGACGACGATGACCGAACGGGCCGAGTAGTCGACGCGCTTGCCGAGCAGGTTCTGGCGGAAGCGGCCCTGCTTGCCCTTGAGCATGTCGGACAGCGACTTCAGCGGACGGTTGCCGGGGCCCGTGACCGGGCGGCCGCGGCGGCCGTTGTCGAAGAGCGCGTCGACGGCCTCCTGGAGCATGCGCTTCTCGTTGTTCACGATGATCTCGGGCGCGCCGAGGTCGAGAAGCCGCTTCAGGCGGTTGTTGCGGTTGATGACGCGGCGGTACAGGTCGTTCAGGTCGGAGGTGGCGAAGCGGCCACCGTCGAGCTGGACCATCGGGCGCAGGTCCGGCGGGATCACCGGGACGCAGTCGAGCACCATGCCCTTGGGCTTGTTGCTGGTCTGCAGGAAGGCGGAGACGACCTTGAGGCGCTTGAGCGCGCGGGTCTTCTTCTGGCCCTTGCCGGTGCGGATGATCTCGCGGAGGCGCTCGGCCTCCTCGCCCAGGTCGAAGGACTCCAGGCGGTCCTTGAGGGCCGCGGCGCCCATCGAGCCGGAGAAGTAGGTGCCGAAGCGGTCGCGCAGCTCGCGGTAGAGCAGCTCGTCGCCCTCCAGGTCCTGGACCTTGAGGTTCTTGAACCGGCTCCAGACCTCGTCGAGGCGGTCGATCTCGCGCTGCGTGCGGTCGCGCAGCTGCTTCATCTCGCGCTCGGCGCCCTCGCGCACCTTGCGGCGCACGTCGGCCTTGGCGCCCTCGGCCTCCAGCTCGGCCAGGTCGGACTCGGCCTTCTTGGCCCGGGCCTCCAGGTCGGAGTCGCGGCGGTTCTCGATCTGCTGCCGCTCGACCGAGACGTGCGCCTCCAGGGACGGCAGGTCGCGCTGGCGGCGCTCGTCGTCGACCCAGGTGATCATGTAGGCGGCGAAGTAGATGACCTTCTCGAGGTCCTTCGGCGCCAGGTCCAGCAGGTAGCCCAGGCGGGACGGGACACCCTTGAAGTACCAGATGTGGGTGACCGGGGCGGCCAGCTCGATGTGGCCCATCCGCTCGCGGCGCACCTTGGCGCGGGTCACCTCGACGCCGCAGCGCTCACAGATGATGCCCTTGAAGCGGACGCGCTTGTACTTGCCGCAGTAGCACTCCCAGTCCCGGGTGGGACCGAAGATCTTCTCGCAGAAGAGGCCGTCCTTTTCCGGCTTCAGCGTGCGGTAGTTGATGGTCTCCGGCTTCTTCACCTCGCCGTGCGACCACTGGCGGATGTCGTCGGCGGTGGCCAGTCCGATGCGGAGCTCGTCGAAGAAGTTGACGTCAAGCACTGGTCGTCAAGCCCTCTTTCGTGATTCGAGAGTCTGTCTGTTGGTCTGAGGGGGGCCTGGGGGCTGGGCCGGCCCGGTGTTCCACACCGGGCCGGCCCGGCCTCCGTCAGACCTCTTCGACGCTGCTCGGCTCGCGCCGGGACAGGTCAATGCCGAGCTCCTCGGCGGCGCGGAACACGTCCTCGTCGCTGTCGCGCATCTCGATGGACTGGCCGTCCGAGGACAGCACCTCCACGTTGAGGCAGAGCGACTGCATTTCCTTGATGAGGACCTTGAAGGACTCGGGAATGCCGGGCTCGGGGATGTTCTCGCCCTTGACGATCGCCTCGTAGACCTTCACGCGGCCCAGGACGTCGTCGGACTTGATGGTGAGCAGCTCCTGCAGCGCGTAGGCCGCGCCGTACGCCTCGAGGGCCCACACCTCCATCTCACCGAAGCGCTGACCACCGAACTGCGCCTTACCACCGAGCGGCTGCTGGGTGATCATCGAGTACGGGCCGGTCGAACGGGCGTGCAGCTTGTCGTCGACCAGGTGGTGCAGCTTGAGGATGTACATGTAGCCGACCGAGACCGGCATCGGGAACGGCTCGCCGGAGCGGCCGTCGAACAGCCGGGCCTTGCCGGTGGAGTTCACCAGGCGCTCACCGTCACGGGTGAGGGTGGTGTTGTCCAGCAGGCCGGTGATCTCGTCCTCGCGGGCGCCGTCGAAGACCGGGGTGGCGAGGTTGGTGCCGCCCTCGACCGTGTCGGCGCCGATCGCCTGGAGGCGCTGGGCCCACTCGTCGGCGAGGCCGGAGACGTCCCAGCCCTGCATGGCGAGCCAGCCGAGGTGGATCTCCAGGACCTGTCCCGGGTTCATCCGGGACGGGACGCCCAGCGGGTTCAGGATGATGTCGACCGGGGTGCCGTCCTCCAGGAACGGCATGTCCTCGACCGGCAGGATCTTGGAGATGACGCCCTTGTTGCCGTGGCGGCCGGCCAGCTTGTCACCGTTGGTGATCTTGCGCTTCTGCGCGACGTAGACGCGGACCAGCTGGTTCACGCCCGGGGGAAGCTCGTCCCCCTCCTCGCGGTCGAAGACGCGGACGCCGATGACCTTGCCGGACTCGCCGTGCGGCACCTTCAGCGAGGTGTCGCGGACCTCGCGCGCCTTCTCGCCGAAGATCGCGCGGAGCAGGCGCTCCTCCGGGGTCAGCTCGGTCTCGCCCTTCGGGGTGACCTTGCCGACCAGGATGTCGCCGGTGACGACGTCGGCGCCGATCCGGATGATGCCGCGCTCGTCGAGGTCGGCGAGGACCTCCTCGGAGACGTTCGGGATGTCCCGGGTGATCTCCTCGGGGCCCAGCTTGGTGTCACGGGCGTCGACCTCGTGCTCCTCGATGTGGATCGAGGAGAGGACGTCGTCCTGGACGAGGCGCTGCGACAGGATGATCGCGTCCTCGTAGTTGTGGCCCTCCCACGACATGAACGCCACGAGGAGGTTCTTGCCGAGGGCCATCTCGCCCTCGTCGGTGCACGGGCCGTCGGCCAGCACCTGGTTGACCTCGACCCGCTGGCCCTCGTCCACGAGCACCTTCTGGTTGAAGGCGGTGCCCTGGTTGGAGCGGGTGAACTTGGCGGCCCGGTAGGTGTTGTACGTGCCGTCGTCGTTGGCGACGGTGACGTAGTCGGCCGAGACCTCCTGCACCACGCCGGCCTTGTCGGCGGTGATGACGTCCGCGGCGTCGACGGCGCAGCGGTACTCCATGCCGGTGCCGACCAGCGGCGCCTCGCTGCGCAGCAGCGGGACGGCCTGGCGCATCATGTTCGAGCCCATCAGCGCGCGGTTGGCGTCGTCGTGCTCGAGGAAGGGGATCATGGCGGTCGCGACCGACACCATCTGGCGCGGCGAGACGTCCATGTAGTCGATCTCGGTGCCGGGGATGTAGTCGATCTCGCCGCCGCGGCGGCGGACCAGGACGCGGGGCTCGGCGAAGGTCAGCTCCGCGGTGAGCGGGGCGTTGGCCTGCGCGATGACGTAGCGGTCCTCCTCGTCGGCGGTCAGGTAGTCCACCGACTCGGTGACCACGCCGTCGACGACCTTGCGGTACGGGGTCTCGATGAAGCCGAACGCGTTGACCCGGCCGTACGAGGCCAGCGAGCCGATCAGACCGATGTTCGGGCCTTCGGGGGTCTCGATCGGACACATCCGGCCGTAGTGCGAGGGGTGCACGTCACGGACCTCGAAGCCGGCCCGCTCGCGGGACAGACCACCGGGGCCGAGCGCGGACAGACGGCGCTTGTGGGTCAGGCCCGACAGCGGGTTCGTCTGGTCCATGAACTGCGACAGCTGGCTGGTGCCGAAGAACTCCTTGATGGAGGCGACGACCGGCCGGATGTTGATCAGGGTCTGCGGCGTGATCGCCTCGACGTCCTGGGTGGTCATCCGCTCGCGGACGACGCGCTCCATCCGGGCCAGGCCGGTGCGGACCTGGTTCTGGATGAGCTCGCCGACGTTGCGCAGGCGGCGGTTGCCGAAGTGGTCGATGTCGTCGACCTCGATGACGATGTCGCGGCCCTCGTCATCGCGCCACTCGGTCTCGCCGGCGTGCAGCTTGACCAGGTACTTGATGGTGTTGATGATGTCCGGCTCGGTGAGCACGCCGGAGTCGAGCGACTCGGCGTTGCCCAGCTTGCGGTTCACCTTGTACCGGCCGACCTTGGCGAGGTCGTAGCGCTTCGGGTTGAAGTACAGGTTCTCCAACAGCGTCTGCGCGGCCTCGCGGGTCGGCGGCTCGCCCGGGCGCAGCTTGCGGTAGATGTCGAGCAGCGCGTCGTCCTGGCCCTGGGTGTGGTCCTTCTCCAGGGTGGCGCGCATCGACTCGTACTCGCCGAACTCCTCCAGGATCATCTCGGTGGTCCAGCCGAGGGCCTTGAGGAGCACGGTGACCGACTGCTTGCGCTTGCGGTCGATGCGGACACCGACCATGTCGCGCTTGTCGATCTCCATCTCCAGCCAGGCACCGCGGGAGGGGATGATCTTGGCGGAGAAGATGTCCTTGTCGGAGACCTTGTCCAGGGTGGAGTCGAAGTAGACGCCGGGAGAACGCACCAGCTGGGACACGACGACACGCTCGGTGCCGTTGATGATGAACGTGCCCTTGTTGGTCATGAGCGGGAAGTCGCCCATGAACACGGTCTGGGACTTGATCTCACCGGTCTCGTTGTTGGTGAACTCCGCGGTGACGAAGAGCGGGGCCGCGAAGGTGAAGTCGCGGTCCTTGCACTCGTCGATGGAGTTCTTCGGCGGCTCGAAACGGTGGTCCCGGAAGGTCAGGGACATCGACCCGCTGAAGTCCTCGATCGGGGAGATCTCTTCGAAGATCTCCTCCAGACCGGACTTGGTGGGGACGTCCTGACCGCTCTCCAGGGCAGCCTCGACCCGGGACTTCCAGGCCGCGTTCCCGAGCAGCCAGTCAAAGCTCTCGGTCTGCAGGGCCAGGAGGTTCGGGACCTCGAGGGGCTCCTTGATCTTCGCGAACGAGACGCGGAGCGGGGCGGTGGATGCGGAATTGTTCGAGGCGTTGCGCGGCGCGGCCAAGAGGGGGGTCCTTCCGAGGGCTCGGAGCTCACTACGCGCATACCGGCCGGGCCTTGGCCGAGGCGGAAAACCCCAGGTCAGGACAGGGACCACTCCGGGCGACGAGTCACGGAGCAGCTAACAGGCAGCGCAAAGGGACAGTGTAGCCAAAGGCGACACTGCTAGCAAGCCCTGATTCGGAGACCGAATCGGACGCTCCTCCCGTACAACCGACAACCCGGGCAGTGATCCCTCACCGGCCGGGCCGTCGCACCCACTTCTGCGTCACCGGGAACCTTCCCAGTGCCGCCCCCGAATATGCATCGGAGTCGGTTCCGCTTGGGCACGCGCCTTGAGAATCGCGCGCCGCGTGCTGTTCGTCAAGGCCCGCACCAGGGTGTGGACCTCGTACTGCCCATCGTCCGGACCGCGCCCCGCGTTACACGCTGCCTGCGCCCGGGGGCCGACGGACAGCGATCACCCTACCCCCGGGCACCGACAGGAGCCGAGTCCGGCGTGGGCCATCGGGAGCAACGCCCGGCGTGTCCCCCGGGGGCGCGCCCGGGAGCCGCCCCGGACGCAAGCAGGCCGGGCCGGCCACCCCGAAGGGTGGCCGGCCCGGCCGGAAGAGCACCTCTCAGAGAGAGGGACAAGTCACTTGACGGTGACCTTGGCGCCAGCGCCCTCGAGCTGGGCCTTCGCCTTCTCGGCGACGTCCTTGGCGACCTTCTCCAGAACCTTCGCACCGGCGGTGTCGACGAGGTCCTTGGCCTCCTTCAGGCCGAGGGAGGTGAGGGCGCGCACCTCCTTGATGACCTGGATCTTCTTGTCGCCGGCGCCATCGAGGATGACGTCGAACTCGTCCTGCTCCTCGACGGCCTCGGCGGCAGCCGGGGCGCCGGCGGCGGCGACGGCGACCGGGGCGGCGGCGGTGACGTCGAACTTCTCCTCGAAGGCCTTGACGAACTCGGAGAGCTCGATCAGGGTCATGCCCTCGAACTGCTCGAGCAGGTCCTCGGTGCTGAGCTTCGCCATGATTGGCGTCCTTCCACTAAATCGGCAGGTGCCGGATGTACGGGTTGGCGGGCGTGCTTACGGGCCCGCTGGGACGGGAGTGGTTACTCCGCGTCCTCGGCGGGAGCCGGAGTACCGGCACCGCCCTGCTCGACCTTCTCGCGCAGCGCCTCGACGGTGCGAACGAGCTTGGACGGGAGCGCCTGGAAGACGGCGGCAGCCTGCGAGGGCTTGGCCTTCAGGGCGCCCGCCAGCTTGGCGAGCAGCACCTCGCGGGACTCGAGGTCCGCGAGCTTCTTGATCTCATCGGCGGACAGCGCCTTACCGTCAAGGACACCGCCCTTGATGATGAGAGCAGGGTTCTCCTTGGCGAAGTCACGCAGAGCCTTCGCCGACTCCACCGGGTCACCGGTGACGAAGGCGACAGCCGTCGGACCGGCGAACAGGTCGTCCAGCTCGGAGATCCCGGCCTCGTTGGCCGCGATCTTGGTCAGCGTGTTCTTCACCACGGCGTAATCGGCGTTGCCGCCGAGCGAGCGACGAAGCGTCTTCAGCTGCTTCACCGTGAGACCGCGGTACTCGGTCAGAACGGCGGCGCTGGAGGCACGGAACTTGTCCGTGATCTCGGCGACGTCGGCAGCCTTGTCGGGCCTGGCCATAGGCTTACGCCTCCTTCCGTGATGTCGAAGTCGGGCCGACCTTCGAGAAGTCGACCATCCAACGCCGCGGACCCCAGGAAGCGAACCCCGGAAAACTCGAGAGCCCCGGCGCGCAGGCACCGGGGCTGGCAATGACCTCGACGGACCGTGAACGGCCCGGAGATCTCCACTCTGCTCCACAACCTGCGCGGGCGGCCCGCACGAGTGCGGACCCTTCGGTACCGCCCACCCTCTCGGGAGCGCGGCGACAACCAGCGGTCTTTGGCTCGGCCAGCCTAACCGGATCCGCCGGGTTTGACCAAATCCGGTTCAGGGCAGCGCCGGCGGGCTGGACCCGGGGGCGCTGTCGGCCTCGGCCGGGGCCTGGACGGAGATCGCGGAGCCGCCGAACTCGGTGTAGTCCACGGTGTCCACCTCGGCCGCGGCCCGGCGCAGCCGGACCAGCTGGTCGTGCTCGTCGAGCCAGAGGTCGAGCACCACGTCGCCGGCGCCCAGCGCCTTCTCCAGCGCCTCCCGCCTGGCCGGGTCGAGCTGGGTCTGCGCGGCCGCGTACCGGGCCGCGGTGACGGTGGCCCGGTAGTGCTCGACGGTGGTGTCGAGCAGCTTCTCCTCGCCGATCAGCCGGGGCTCCTCGGCGGCCGCCGCGGCGGCGACCGCGACCACCGGACTGAGCCGGTCGATCAGGTCGCCGTACGGGATCCGGCCGTTGGAGAACTTCTGCCAGCGCGGGCCGCCCAGCCGCACGCCGGTCTCCCGGTCGCCGCCCAGGTAGGCCGAGGTGTCCAGGACGATCAGCGTCGGGCCGTCCGGGGCGGCCTGGTACTTCAGCACCGTCTTGGGCGCCCAGAACAGCGCGCCCCCGGCGGTCTCGCCGGCCAGCACCGCCGTGTACTGGGCCCGCCGGGCGTCGTGCAGCGCCAGCTGGGCGGAGAGGATCACCCCGTGCGGGGAGCGGTCGGTCGGGCTGGGCTGCGCGGTGGACGGGGACGGGCCGGCCGGGGTGGCGGTCCGGTCGGGGGTCTTCGCCGAGCCGGTGCAGCCGGTGGCCGCGCCGCCCAGCAGGACGGCCGCCAGCAGGGCCGCGGCCCATCGCGCCGGTGCCGCCATCGCCATCACTCCGCTTCCCGCCTCGCCGCCGTCCGGTCCCCCTCACGATGCCATGCGCACCGCCCCGCCCCGGCGGCCGGCCCATCTCATCGGATTCTCAGCCCGGTCCGGGCCGGACTCTACCGAACCACCCCGCACGCTGCGCAAACCCTTTCCGAACGCCACCGGGCCCGCACCCCCAAGGGGTGCGGGCCCGGTGAGACGCGATGACCGCGCGGAGGGGCTGACTCGGGGTCAGACCGCCGCCGGGTCCTCCTCGACGAGGAGGTTGCGGGTGCGGTTCGGGTCCACCTGGATGCCGGGGCCGATCGTGGTGGAGAAGGCGATCTTCTTGATGTAGCGGCCCTTGGCGGCGGACGGCTTGGCCCGGAGGACCTCGTCGAGCGCGGCGGCGTAGTTCTCGACCAGCTGCTCGTCGGAGAACGAGGTCTTGCCGATGATCAGGTGCAGGTTCGAGTGCTTGTCGACGCGGAACTCGATCTTGCCGCCCTTGATGTCGTTGACGGCCTTGGCGACGTCCGGGGTGACGGTGCCGGTCTTCGGGTTCGGCATCAGGCCACGGGGACCGAGCACGCGGCCCAGGCGGCCGACCTTGCCCATGAGGTCCGGGGTGGCGACGACGGCGTCGAAGTCCAGACGGCCCTTGGCGACCTCGTCGATCAGCTCGTCCGAGCCGACGATGTCGGCACCCGCGGCACGCGCGGCCTCGGCACGCTCACCGTTCGCGAAGACCAGGACCCGGGCGGTCTTACCGGTGCCGTGCGGGAGGATGACGGTGCTGCGGACCATCTGGTCGGCCTTGCGCGGGTCGACGCCCAGACGCATGGCGACCTCGACGGTGCCGTCGAACTTGGTGGTGGAGGTCGCCTTGGCGAGGCGGACCGCCTCCAGGGGGGCGTAGATCCGGGCGCGGTCGACCTGGGCGTCCGCGGCCTTGAGGGCCTTGCTGCGCTTCACTGCTGCTCCTGGTGGTTAATGGAGTTCGTGGGAACGGGCCGCGCGGGCCCTACCACGGAAGGACGTGCGGGGGCTTGGTCAGCCCTCGACGGTGATGCCCATCGACCGGGCGGTGCCGGCGATGATCTTCTCCGCCGCGTCCAGGTCGTTGGCGTTCAGGTCGGGCATCTTGGTGGTGGCGATCTCGCGCACCTGGGCCGAGGTCAGCTTGGCGACCTTGGTCTTGTGCGGCTCCTTGGAGCCCTTGTCGATGCCCGCGGCCTTCAGGATGAGGCGAGCGGCCGGCGGGGTCTTCGTGACGAAGGTGAAGGAGCGGTCGTCGTAGACCGTGATCTCCACCGGCACGATCATGCCGCGCTGCGACTCGGTGGCCGCGTTGTACGCCTTGCAGAACTCCATGATGTTGACACCGTGCTGACCGAGCGCGGGGCCGACCGGGGGGGCCGGGTTGGCCGCACCGGCGTTGATCTGGAGCTTGATAAGCCCCGTGATCTTCTTCTTCTTGGGAGGCATGTCTCTCCGGGTCCTTCCGAGAGGTGATTGCTGATGTGCCCGGCCCCGGGGCGAAACCCGGCCGCCAGGACACACATCGGACCAGGCTAACCGGTCAGGTGTCGCTGGACCAAAACGGTGCCGGGGCGGAGGCTCTCGCCCCGCCCCGGCACCGGAGACCTTCGGGTCAGTTCTTCTGGATCTGGTCGAAGGAGAGCTCGACCGGGGTCTCCCGGCCGAAGATCTCCACCAGGCCCTTGACCTTCTTCGAGTCCGGGTTGATCTCGTTGATGGTCGCCTGCAGGGTCGCGAACGGGCCGTCGGTGACGGTGACCGAGTCGCCGACCTCGAAGTCCAGCACCTGCACCTCGACCGGGCGCACCGGCGAGGCCTTGCCGGCCTCCTTGGCGGCGGCGCGCTCCACGTCGGGGGCGAGCATCTTGACGACCTCGTCCAGGGTCAGCGGGTACGGGTCGTAGGCGTTGCCGACGAAGCCGGTGACGCCGGGGGTGTTGCGCACGACGCCCCAGGACTCCGGGGTGAGGTCCATCCGGACCAGCACGTAGCCGGGGAGCTTGTTCTGCCGGATGGTCTTGCGGTCGCCGTTCTTGATCTGGACGACCTCCTCCTGCGGAACCTGGGACTCGAAGATGTAGTCCTCGACGTTCAGCGAGACGGAGCGCTGCTCCAGGTTCTGCTTCACCCGGTTCTCGTAGCCGGCGTAGGTGTGGATGACGTACCACTCGCCGGGGGCGCGGCGCAGCTGCTCGCGGAACTCGGCGACCGGGTCGCTCTCGACCTCCTCGGCCGGCTCGGCGGCCTGGTCGGCCTCGGCCTCGGCCTCGGCGGCCTCGACGTCAGCGTCCTCGGCGTCCTCGGCGCCGGCGGCGGCCTCCTCGTCGAAGACCTCCTCCGCCTCGGCCTCGGCGTCGTCCACCTCGTGCACGGCGGCGGCCTCGGCGGGCTCGCCCGCCTCCAGCTCGTCGGCGGCCTCGACCTCGTCCTCCTCGGCGTCCGCCTCGTCCACGATCTCGGCGAGAGACTCGACGTCGGCAGCCTCGGCCGCGTCCGGCTCGGCGGCGACATCCGCCTCGCGGACGGTCTCGTCGGCGTCGTTCAGGGGGGACTCAGACACGGTCGCTGCTTCTTTCCTGGTTGTGGAACGGATACCTCAACAGTACCGACTCAACGGTAGTCGCCCGTTGCCCTTCGCACCGACAGCTCGACCCGGGCCGAAGGATTCGGCCCGGGTCGGGGTGGAGTATTCGGTGCGGGACCTGCGGGGATCCCTGCGGGGTTTTGCCGGATCGGGCGTCAGCCGAAGATCCAGAAGGCACCCTTCGCGAAGACCCAGTCGAGACCGGCGACCACCAGCATCATCACGATCACGAAGACCACGACGACGGTGGTGTACTGGATCAGCTGACTGCGGGTGGGCCAGACCACCTTGCGGAGTTCCGCGATGATCTGGCGGTAGAAGATCGCGATCCGGGCGAACAGGCCCTTCTTGGCCCGCTTGCCGGACTTCTTGCCGCCCTCGCCACCGGCCGCCTTGTTGGCGCGCCGACGCTCGCGCCGGGACTTCTTGCCGTCCTCGGTGCTGGTGGTCTCGTCCGCGGCGCCTTCGGCCCCCTCGGGGTTGCCGCTCTCAGGCGTTGCGGTGGAGCCCGTGGTCTCCGTCACTCGTCCTCACCTGAATCCCGGTCCTGCGGAGGTCCGTGCCTGCTGCACGGGCGATCCGGCGAAAGCTGTGGGGTGGGGCCCTCTCCGCATCAAGCCCGCTCGCTCTTCGGAGCGAACGGGCTTGGAACGGATCGAGCAGCAGGGCACGAGGGACTCGAACCCCCAACCGCCGGTTTTGGAGACCGGTGCTCTACCAATTGAGCTAGTGCCCTTCGGAGCCTCACGGCTCCGGCGTGTCCCCCAACCTACCGCATCCGCCCGACCGTGTGGTGTACCCGGTCGAAGGATCCGCACTTCGGGAGCCATCGAGCAGTGAGTGTACGGGTTCTTCGCCGATTGGTCGAACCTCATTCACCGAGATCCACATTCGTCGACTTTCGACGCCCTCCGCCCGAGATCCTCCGGCTCCGATCACCGTCCGCCCGAGATCGTCCGGGAGCGCGCGGCGGACGCCGGAGCGGTCTGACGGAGACCGGAGAACCGCGATGCCCGCCGCCCGTGCGGTCTGGGAGCATTCACCCCATGAGCGCACCCACCCCCGAGAACGTCTCCCCCGCCGCCCGCCGGGTCTCCGCCCGGGTCGGCGCCATCGCCGAGTCCGCCACGCTGGCCGTCGACGCCAAGGCCAAGGCCCTGAAGGCCGCCGGGCGCCCGGTCATCGGCTTCGGCGCCGGCGAGCCCGACTTCCCGACCCCCGGCTACATCGTGGACGCCGCAGTCGCCGCCTGCCAGGACCCGGCGAACCACCGCTACACCCCGGCCGGCGGCCTGCCGGAGCTGAAGGCCGCGATCGCCGCCAAGACGCTGCGCGACTCCGGCTACCAGGTGGACGCCTCGCAGGTGCTGGTGACCAACGGCGGCAAGCAGGCGATCTACAACGCCTTCGCCGCGATCCTCGACCCGGGCGACGAGGTGATCATCCCGGCCCCGTACTGGACCACCTACCCGGAGGCCGTGAAGCTGGCCGGCGGCACCCCCGTCGAGGTCGTCTCGGACGAGACCACCGGCTACAAGGTCTCGGTCGAGCAGCTGGAGGCCGCCCGCACCGCGAACACCAAGGTCGTGCTGTTCGTCTCGCCGTCCAACCCGACCGGCGCGGTGTACACCGAGGCCGAGGCCGAGGCGATCGGCCGCTGGGCGCTGGAGCACGGCCTGTGGGTGCTCACCGACGAGATCTACGAGCACCTGGTCTACGGCGACGCGACCTTCACCTCGCTGCCGGCCCTGCTGCCCGAGCTGGCCGACAAGTGCATCGTGGTCAACGGCGTGGCCAAGACCTACGCGATGACCGGCTGGCGGGTGGGCTGGCTGATCGGCCCGAAGGACGTCGTGGCCGCCGCCGCCAACCTGCAGTCGCACGCGACCTCGAACGTCTCGAACGTGGCGCAGCGCGCGGCGATCGCCGCCGTGGCCGGCGACCTGGCCGCGGTGGACGAGATGAAGACCGCGTTCGACCGCCGCCGCCGCACCATCGTGGCGATGCTGAACGAGATCGACGGCGTGCTGTGCCCCGAGCCGGAGGGCGCGTTCTACGTGTACCCGTCGGTGAAGGGCCTGCTGGGCAAGGAGCTGCGCGGCAAGCGCCCGCAGACCTCGGCCGAGCTGGCCGCGCTGATCCTGGACGAGGCCGAGGTCGCGGTCGTCCCGGGCGAGGCCTTCGGCACCCCCGGCTACCTGCGGCTCTCCTACGCGCTCGGCGACACCGACCTGGTCGAGGGCGTCAGCCGGATCCAGAAGCTGCTCGGCGAGGCCCGCGACTGACCTCCCGTCAGCACCGCCCCCCGTACCTCACCCGATCGGGCGAGGTACGGGGGGCGGTTCCTGTTTCGGGGGGTTTTGCGGCAGGATCGGTGAATGGATCGCCAGCGTGATGTCCGGAGCCTGCCGAAGGCCCATCTGCACCTGCACTTCACCGGTTCGATGCGCCCCGCGACGCTGCTCGAACTCGCTGACAAGCACGGCATCCGGCTGCCCGAGGCGCTCAGCTCCGAGCACCCGCCCAAGCTCCGGGCCACCGACGAGCGCGGCTGGTTCCGCTTCCAGCGGCTGTACGACACCGCCCGCTCCTGCCTGCGCGACGAGTCCGACATCCGCCGGCTGGTCCGGGAGACCGCCGAGGACGAGCGCGCCGACGGCTCCCGCTGGCTGGAGATCCAGGTCGACCCGACCTCGTACGCGCCGCTGCTGGGCGGGCTGACCCCGACCCTGGAGCTGGTGCTGGACGCCGTCCGGGAGGCGTCCGAGGCGACCGGCGTCGGCATCCGGGTGCTGGTCGCGGCCAACCGGATGAAGTCCCCGATGGACGCCCGGACGCTGGCCCGGCTCGCCGTCCGCTACGCCGACCAGGGCGTGATCGGCTTCGGCCTGTCCAACGACGAGCGCCGCGGCCTGGCCCGGGACTTCGACCGGGCCTTCGCCATCGCCCGCGGCGGCGGCCTGATCGCCGCCCCGCACGGCGGCGAGCTGGCCGGCCCCGACTCCGTCCGGGACTGCCTGGACGACCTGGGCGCCACCCGGATCGGCCACGGCGTGCGCGCCGCCGAGGACCCGCGGCTGCTCCAGCGGCTCGCCGACCGGCAGGTGACCTGCGAGGTCTGCCCGGCCTCCAACGTCGCCCTCGGCGTCTACGACAGCCCCGAGCAGGTCCCGCTGCGGACCCTCTTCGAGGCCGGCGTGCCGCTCGCGCTGGGCGCCGACGACCCGCTGCTGTTCGGCTCCCGGCTCGCCGACCAGTACCTGCTGGCCCGCGCGGCGCACGGCTTCACCGACGCCGAACTGGCCGAACTGGCCCGCCAGTCGATCCGCTCCTCGCGCGCCCCCGAGCACGTGCTGAAGGAACTGCTGGGCGAGATCGACGCCTGGCTGGTGGAGGAGCCGGCCTAGGTGTTCCGGCCCGTGCGGCGGGCGGGCGGGCGGTGGCAGGATCTCGCGGCGGTCCGGCCGCGGCGGTACTTGCCGCCCGAGACCCCCTGCACCGAGGATGGGCGCCGGTCCGGCCGCCGGCGGACGCCCGGAATCCGTGGAGGCAACGATGGCCCTGACGATGCGCGACCGCTGCGAGAGGTGCGAGACCGCGGTGCTGCCCCCGGACGCGTCGGCCCGGATCTGCTCGTACGAGTGCACCTTCTGCCCGGCCTGCAGCGATGCCATGCGGCACGTGTGCCCCAACTGCGGCGGCGAGCTCCTGCCGCGGCCGCGCCGCGCCCGGGCCGACGGCGGGTCCTGAGCCGGAGGCCCCTCCGCGGTCCCGGTTCCCGTCCCCGCGCCGGGCGGGGCGCCGGACGGCGTCCGGCGCCCCGGCGGTTCAGAGGCTGACGCCGACCATCACCGGCTCGTTGACCAGTTCGACGCCGAACGCCGCGCGCACGCCGTCGCGCACCTCGCGGGCCAGCGCCAGCAGGTCCTCGGTGGTGGCCGAGCCGCGGTTGGTGAGGGCGAGGGTGTGCTTGGTGGAGAGGGTGGCCGGGCCGCTGCCGTGGCCCTTGCGGAAGCCCGCGTTGTCGATCAGCCAGGCGGCGGAGGTCTTGGTGCGGCCTTCCCCCGCCGGGTAGCTGGGCGCCCGCAGGTCGCCCAGCCTGGCGGTGAACGCGGCGAACTGGCGGTCCGTCAGGACCGGGTTGGTGAAGAACGAGCCCGCCGACCAGGTGTCGTGGTCGGCCGGGTCCAGCACCATGCCCTTGCCGGCCCGCAGCCGCAGCACCTCGGCGTGCGCCTCCGACAGCTTCACCCGCTCGCCCGCCCCGACGCCCAGCGAGCGGGCCACCTCGGCGTACTTGACCGGCGAGGACAGCCCGCCCTCGTCGGCGAGCCGGAACCGCACCCGCAGCACCACGTACCGGTCCGGGTCGGCCTTGAAGCGGCTGTGCCGGTACGAGAAGGCGCAGTCGGCGCCGGACAGCGTGACGCTCTCGCCGAGCAGCCGGTCGTAGGCGACCACCTCGGTGATGGTCTCGGCGACCTCCTGGCCGTACGCGCCCACGTTCTGCACCGGCGTCGCGCCCGCCGAGCCGGGGATCCCGGCCAGGAACTCGATCCCGGCCAGCCCGGCGGCGACGGTGCGGGCCACCGCGTCCGACCAGACCTCGCCGGCGGCGAGCTCCAGCAGCGGGCCGTCCAGCGCGAAGCCCTCGGTGGCGATCCGGACCACCGTGCCGGGGAAGCCGGCGTCCCCGATCACCAGGTTCGACCCGCCGCCGAGCACCAGCAGCGGCTCGCCCGCCTCGTCCGCCGCCCGCACCGCGGCGACCACCTCGGCGTCCGTCCGCGCCGTCACCAGCCGCCGCGCCGGGCCGCCCAAGCGCAGCGTGGTCAACGGCGCGAGCGGCACATCCATCTCCTCGATCACCGCCCCAGCGTATGCCAGCCGGCGGGCTCCCGGCGGACCGCTACGCGGCGTCCGCCAGCCGCCGGCCCGCCTCCGCCCAGTCCGGCGCGGCCGGGGTGTCGGCGCGCCAGCTGGTGAACGCGGAGTGCTCCATGACGGGCCGCAGCCCGGTCATCGCCCGCTGGTGGGTCCCGGAGCGGACGAACGCGGTGAGCGCCTCGCGGTCGCTCCAGGCGGAGAGCACCCAGAAGGTGCGGCGCAGCGGCGCGGTGCGCAGGGCGACGCCGAGCGAGCCGGGGGCCCGGCGGGCCTGGGCACGGACCTTCAGGGACTGCCGGAGGAAGCCGGGCACGTGCCGCAGTCCGCGCACCCGCAGTTCGGCGGCCATCACCACGGGCCGCTCGGGCGGCAGCGGCGCGGCGGGCCCGGGGGTCCAGGGCAGGGTCAGGGCGAACACGGTGGTTCTCCTCTATCTACTCGGTCGGTGCTCGGTGGTGTCCGGCCGGTGCGCGGCGGTTCAGGCCGGTACGGCTTCCGGGCGGACCGCCCCGGCCGGGCGGAGGCCGTGCCGGCGCGGGACGAGCGCGGCGGCGACCGCGCCGGCCCCGATCGCGCCGGCGCCGACGAGCAGCGCGGGGACCAGTCCGTCGGTGAAGGCCGCGGTGCTGCCGTAGCCGCCCCGGGCGGAGAAGACCGCGGACAGCACGGCCACTCCGAGCGCGCCGCCGACCTCGCGCATGGCGTTGTTGGCGCCGGAGGCGATGCCCTGCTCGGCGGGGCGGACGCTGGCCATCACCAGGTTGGCGGTGGGGGCGAAGTAGAGGGACATCCCGACGCCGCAGACCATCAGGACCGGCACCTGCGGCCCGTACCCCTCGGAGTACTCGGCGAGCAGGGCCAGCCCGAGCAGGCCGAGGGCCTGCAGGACGAGTCCGGTGACGACGATGGAGCGGCCGCCGATCCGGTCGGTGAGGATCCCGGCGAACGGGGCGACCAGCAGCGGCATCGCGGTCCACGGCAGCATCCGGACGCCGGCCTGCTCGGCGGTGTAGCCGTTGACGCCCTGGAAGTACTGGCTGATCAGGAAGATCGAGCCGAACATGCCGAGGAACATCAGCAGGCTGGCCGCGTTGACGGCGCTGAACGCCCGGCTGCGGAACAGCCGCATCGGCAGCATCGGCCGCTTCGCCCAGCGGATCTCGTACCCGACGAAGGCGGCCAGCAGCAGGACGCCGGCGGTCAGCGCGGTGAGCACCAGCGGGTCGGTCCAGCCGTCGGGGTTGCCGCGGACCAGGCCGAGGACGACGCCGAACAGGCCGCCGCTGACCAGCAGGGTGCCGGGGAGGTCCAGCCGGGGGTTCTCGCCGCGGCTCTCGGCGAGCACGGCGCGGGCGAGCGGCAGCAGGAGCAGGCCGACCGGGACGTTCACCCAGAAGATCCACTGCCAGGAGAAGTGCTCGGTGAGGCTGCCGCCGATCAGCGGTCCGGTGGCGACGGCGAGGCCGCTGACCCCGGACCAGATGCCGAACGCCATGCCGCGCCGGGCGGCGGGAACGGCGACGGTCAGCAGGGTGAGGGTGAGCGGCATCGTGATCGCCGCGCCGACGCCCTGGACGGCGCGGGCGGCGATCAGCGTCCCCATGGTCGGGGCGAGCGCGGCGGACGCCGAGCCGAGGGTGAAGACGGTCAGCCCGACGAGGAACATCCGGCGGCGGCCGAAGCGGTCGCCGAGGGCGGCGCCGAGCATCAGCAGGACCGCGAAGGTCAGGGTGTACCCGCTGACCGTCCACTCCAGGTCGGCGAGCGCGCCGCCCAGGTCGGTGCGGATCGCGGGCAGTGCGGTGGTGACCACCAGGTTGTCGAGTCCGGCCATGAAGCTGGCCACGCTGACGACCACCAGGGTCCAGACGGCTTGCCTGTTCATCTGCGCTTCCCCCAAGGTTGTGATTGATCAATAACTTTTGTGGGCCGAAAAAAGGGCGCCCGCCGCCGTCGACGGAGCGCCTCAGCCTTCCCCGGCCCCCGCCTGCTGCTGCTCTTCCCGCTCCGCGATCTTGCCGTTCAGCTCCAGGAACGCCGTCCAGAGCCGGTCCTCGAACGGGTACCCCAGCGCCACCAGGGTGTTGATCAGCATCCCGTGGGCCATGAACTCGGCGGCCTTGGCCCGGTCGCCGATCCGCCCCTCGATCCGCTCGAACAGCCGGGACCAGCCCGCCCGGGCCATCTCCCCGACCCCGCCGTCGCCGGCCGACTCGGCCGCGAACACCGAGACGTAGATCTGCATCTGCATCATCACCTGCTCGCGGTCCTCGACCAGGCTCAGGTACGCCTCGCCCATCGCCTCGCAGGCCGCCTCCCCCGACAACCCCTCCGACGCCCGGTCGAAGACCCGCCAGGTCTCCTCCATGCAGTGTTCGGCCGCCGCCTCGAAGATCGCCTGCTTGTTGGGGTAGAGCCGGAACAGGTACGGCTGCGAGACGCCCACCCGGCGGGCGATCGCCTCGGTGGACGTCCCCCGGTAGCCACTACGGGCGAACTCCACCATGGCCGCCCGGACGACGCTCTCGCGACGCTCCTCGGCGGACATCCGCATGCTGTTCCTGGCCACACCCAGAGATTAGTGATTGGCCAATAACTTGGCAAGCGCCCAGCTCGGGCCCGCTTCCGGCCCGCCCGGGAACGGCGCAGGGGCCGGAGGCGAAGCCCCCGACCCCGTACGCCGCGGCACGCACGCGCGCCCCGGATCAGCTCGACTCGACTCGGCTCGGTTCGGCTCAGCTCAGCCGGACGACCGCCCGGGCCATGCCCAGGACCTTCTGCCCCGCGCTGGTCGCGACGATGTCGACCCGCACCCTGTTGTCCTCCAGCAGCGCGGCGACCTTCGCGGCGACCTCGATGGTCGCGCCCACGCCGTCGTTGGGGACGACCACCGGCTTGGTGAACCGGACGCCGTACTCGACCACCGCGGCCGGGTCGCCGACCCAGTCGGTCACCACCCGCACGGCCTCGGCCATGGTGAACATGCCGTGCGCGATGACGTCCGGGAGGCCGACCTCCAGGGCGAACTTCTCGTTCCAGTGGATCGGGTTGAAGTCCCCGGAGGCACCGGCGTACTGCACCAACGTCGCCCGGGTGACCGGGAACGACCGGGCCGGCAGCTCGGTGCCGACCTGGACCTCATCGAAACGGACCGCCACGGTCACTCCCCTCCGGCTTCGGCGGCGCGCGCCACCAGCGTCATGATCGACGTCACCACGTGCTCGCCACTCACGTCGCCCACCTCGCCGCGGATGGTCAGCACCTCGTTGCCCGCCAGCGACTTGATCGCGTCGATCGAGATCGTGACCGAGAGCCGGTCGCCGGCCCGGACCGGACGGGTGTAGACGAACTTCTGGTCGCCGTGCACCACCCGGCTGTAGTCCAGCCCGAGCTCGGGGTCCTCGACGACCTGCGCGGCCGCCCGGAAGCTCAGCATGAACGGGAAGGTCAGCGGGGCGATGACGTCCGGGTGCCCGAGCGCCTTCGCGGCCTCCTGGTCGACGTACGCCGGGTTCGCGTCACCGATCGCGACGGCGAACTCGCGGATCTTCTCCCGGCCGACCTCGTACGGCTCGGTGGGCGGGTAGGTCCGCCCGATGAACGAGGGGTCGAGCGGCATGGGGCAACTCCTCAGGTCCGTCCGGTGCGACCGGCTCCGTCATGCGGAAATGACTCCAGGCCGCACCCCGTGACGGGGTGCGGCCTGGAGTCGAGGCAAAGTCAGCGGGTTTCGCGGTGCGCCGTGTGAGAGTTGCAACGCGGGCAGTGCTTCTTCATCTCAAGACGGTCCGGGTCGTTACGCCGGTTCTTCTTGGTGATGTAGTTCCGCTCCTTGCACTCCACGCAGGCCAGCGTGATCTTCGGGCGGACGTCGGTGGCAGCCACGGGAGTGCCTTCCTGGGACAACGAATAAGAACACAGACAAGAGTAGCCGATCGGGAGTGTTCCCCCCGATCGACTACGCGGGGTAGCGGTGACCGGACTTGAACCGGTGACACAGCGATTATGAGCCGCTTGCTCTACCAACTGAGCTACACCGCTTTGATGATCGGAACCTCACCGGAGCGAGGAACTCTTCACCAGAGCCCCCATGCGGAATCGAACCGCAGACCTTCTCCTTACCATGGAGACGCTCTACCGACTGAGCTATAGGGGCGAACGAGGAAGAGATTACACGGTTCCGGGCCAGAGGTGAAATCCGTATCCGCGCCGGATCTCCGCAGGTCGGCAGGCCCGCACTGACGAGCCGTCACCCGACACCCGTTCGACCGCCGCCGCAACCGGAACGCGCCCGACACGTCCCGACGCCCGCCTCCGACCGTCCCGCCCGAACCCGGCCTAGGCTCGACCGTCAGTGATCTCCCGGACGCCCCGTCCACGGGGGCGCCGGGCGGTCGACCGGACTGGAGGAGCGGGCCGATGAGCGAACGCAGCGAGGGCGCCCAGCCGCCGCCGGCCGCCAACCCGCTCGGGCACGGGCCGGTCCTGCTGCTCACCGGGGCGCGACTGCTGGACGGGCGGGTGGTGGACGTCCGGATCAGCGGGGACCGGATCCAGGCCGTCGGCACGGTCGGCAGCCTCGGACCGATGCCCGCGCTGCCCGGCCAGCCCACCGTCACCACCGGCGCCCGGATCGACCTGTCCGGCTACCTGCTGCTGCCCGCCCCCGCCGAACCGCACGGACACTACGACAGCGCGTTCTCCGCCGCCCTGCCCGCGCCGCCCGCCGACGGGCCGGCCGAACTGGTCCGCCGGGCCACCGAGTCCGCGCTCACCTCGCTCGGCTACGGCGCCACCGCCCAGCGCACCCACGTCCGGATCGGCGACGCGCACGGCCTGAGCCGGCTGGAAGCCGTCCTCA
This sequence comes from Kitasatospora setae KM-6054, assembly GCF_000269985.1. Lineage (NCBI taxonomy): Bacteria > Bacillati > Actinomycetota > Actinomycetes > Kitasatosporales > Streptomycetaceae > Kitasatospora > Kitasatospora setae. The sequence goes on from NC_016109.1 coordinate 3,617,790, forward strand.
CCGCCCGGCAGGCGCTGCGCGGACTGGCCGACCTGCAGGCCGTCGCGATGCCCCGGCTGCTCACCGGCCGGGCCGGGGCGAACGGGCGGGCCCTGCTCCGGGACGCGCTCAAACTCGGCGCCGACGCGGCCGGCGGCTGCCCCGACCTCGACCCGGACCCGGTCGGCTACGCGCAGGTCCTGCTGAACGCCGCCGCCGAGGCGGACTGCCCGGTCGACCTGCACACCGACGCCGCCGACCCGACCCAGCTCGCCCGCCTGGTCACCGCGCTCGCCCCGCACCGGCCCCGGGTCACCCTCGGCCCGTGCAGCGCACTGCCGCCCGGCGGCGCCGACCTGCTGGCCGGCGCCGGCGTCCGGGTGGTCTGCCTGCCGCAGAACGGCGGCTGCACCGGCCTCGAAGGCCCGCCGATCGGCCTGCGCCCCACCCTCGTCCGGGAGTTCGCGCAGGCCCGGGTCGCCCTCAGCGCCGGCGGCGGCGGCCTGCGCGACGCCTCCAACCCGGTCGGCCGCGCCGACCCCCTCGACGCCGCCCGACTGCTCGCCGCCGGCGGCGCGCTCTCCCCCGAAGCCGCCTACGACGCCGTCTCCGCCCAGGCCCGCACCGCCCTCGGCCTCCCCCCGGTCCGGGTCGACGCCGGCTTCCCCGCCGAACTCCTCGCCATCCGCGGCGACAGCCTGACCGGCGCCCTCTCCGGCGGCCACTCCCGCCTGGTCGTCCACTGCGGCCGCATCGTCTCCCGCACCAGCGCCGTCCGCGAGTTCGCCGACACCGTCACCCTGGCCCTCCCCCGCCAGAACCACCCGGGCTGAGCCCGGGGCACGCCGGAAGAACGAAGAAGCCCCCGGGCCGCGTTTCCGCGGCCCGGGGGCTTCTTCACTATCCAGTGGCTGGTGCAGGGTTCGAACCTGCGTAGCTTGCGCGACAGATTTACAGTCTGCTCCCTTTGGCCGCTCGGGCAACCAGCCAGGGATGGTGTCTCGCGGAGCACTGCCCCGTTCGACGTCGTAAACGATACCTGATGTTGGGGGGTGGTCCGCCACCTGGTTACGTCACCCGGTGATCAAGGTCGGCGCGCGGCTGTTGCGGGCGGGGGCCCGGGGGGCTGGATAGGCTGGGGCGTCGCCCGCCGGTGGCGGGCGACGCGACCGTGCAGCCTGTAGTGCAAGGAGACCAACACCCATGGCCGACTCCAGTTTCGACATCGTCTCGAAGGTCGAGTGGCAGGAGGTCGACAACGCGATCAACCAGACCTCCCGCGAGATCGCCACCCGGTTCGACTTCAAGAACGTGGGCGCCGAGATCAAGCGGTCCGGCGAGAAGATCGAGATGAAGGCCAACGGCGAGGAGCGGGTCCGGGCGATCCTGGACGTGCTGCAGACCAAGTTCGTCAAGCGCGGGCTGTCGCTGAAGGCGCTGGACGCGGCGGAGCCGCAGCTGTCCGGCAAGGAGTACAAGATCTTCGCCGACATCAAGGAAGGCATCACCACCGAGGATGCCAAGAAGGTCGCGAAGATCATCCGCGACGAGGGCCCCAAGGGCGTCAAGGCGCAGGTCCAGGGCGACGAGCTGCGGGTCAGCTCGAAGTCGCGCGACGACCTGCAGGCCGTGCAGAACCTGCTCAAGGGCAAGGACCTGGACTTCGCGCTCCAGTTCGTCAACTACCGCTAGCAAACCCCGCTGACCTGCGGGAACGCTAGCTTTTCGGCCCGGGAGGGCACATCGAGGGCACAACGCTGAAGCCAGCCAAGATCAGCGCCCTCGATGCGCCTTTCCTGTGCGCCGGAACCTCACCGCGCGATTCCGATGGTGCGCCGGGTGAACACCCAGGGCTGCACCTCCCTTGCGGATCATCGCAGCAGCGCTGACGTGATCAATCGAAGCCCGCAGCCAGGCAATGCGGTCGCGGTACCCTCCCGGGGTGACAGCGGAGCAGGAGCCAACGATCCATCAACCGTTCCTGTACTGCGCGGTGTTCGAACCTGATGGCGGCGAGTCCGTCCACGAGCCCCCCGTCATATCGGCACCACTCAACAGCGCTGCGGGCACAGCCATACCTCACGGCCTGGCACGCGATGTCGCTACAGCGCTTCCGGGCCTGTGGTACTGCCTCCATCTGCCCCAGTCTCGTCTTGACCTGGTTGAGATGGAGCCTTGGCTGCTGCAAGGAACGCATCAGCTCTCGATGGGCCACAACATCCTGCTCATGCCCATCGACCTCTTCGAGAAGCGCGCCCTCGGCCCTCTGTGGCAACCAGTTCTCGCAGTGTGCCCCGACCACCTGCTCGACCGGACCGCAAAGCGTGCTGGCGACCTCAACTTCGTGCTGCCGGCCTCGCCCGTCTCTGCCCTGTCAGACGACAGCATCAACGCCCACTGGGGAGCCATCCACGAGCGGTTCTCGTTCGGTAGACCCATGTTGGGAGGCGTGCCAGCGCTCACCCGCCGCCTCGATCTAGCTGCTGTCGATCTACCGCACCGCCTGCTGATGCGCAGACTCGGTCGGCCATCCGAACAACCCGAACCCGACGCCCAACCTGTCGCGTTGGTTCGCCGATCCATCCATGATCGCCTGTTCGTCGCTGCCGCAGCCGAGCTGGACCGTCGAGGGGAATCATTCGAGTCGCCGGATCTGAACCTCGCCGAGGCTGTCAGGGAGACGGCCAGCCGCCGGCAAATTTCCACATCTCTAGCCCTTCCCGGCGTGCCTCCCGCCTACGTCCGCCGCGCCTACTCTGCCCAGCTGAGGGCGCAATTGCGCCCGATGGCTGATCTTGATGTAGACGACACCTGGTCGCCCAGGATCGGGGAGCGGCCTGACGCCCTGCTCGAACGGGCCGCGATGGAGTTCGTTCTCACCCGGCGGGCAGTCGCCAACGGGGGTCCAGGCCTAATGATGCCGTCCGTTCCCCCGACTGCGTTCACCCTCCTCGCACAGCTGGAGAGGCACTTCAGGGATGCAACCCAAGATCGTCCACGCTCGGTACGGAAACTGCTAAGCAGGTTCGACGCCGCCGTCAGGCCATTGCTCACCGAGGCCGTCGTCGAGGCGGTCCGTAGCGCCTCCTCCTTGACGATCTTCTCCAACTTCCCGCTGGGCCTCGTAACCATGCCTGGGGACACCGCCCCGCTGGCAGCTCGCCTGCCCATCACTTACGAGCCACTACTCCCGCTAACCCGTACGGTCCAGAGAGCTGCCACTTCGCCCATCGTCGACTGGAACAATCGCATCAGCGTGCTGGTAGCCGAGTGCATTCCCGCGAGCGACCCCGTCGGAGCGGAATCCCGACGTGGCTGGACGTTTGTGCAGCAGAGGAACGCCAACGTTGAGGGCCTCACACTCCATCTGGCAGACACCCTGTCGTTGGAAGCGCTTCGCCGGGCTGTGAGGGAGCACAACCCGGACATCCTGATCATCAGTGCCCATGGCACGATTGCAGGCGCCGCAGCGGCCCTCGTCATTGGGGGTCAGCCGTACGTCGAGCTTGGCTTGGAGAAGTCACCGCCGGTCATCCTGCTCAGTGCCTGAGCTTGCTCCGCTTTGACGGACACCCGCGGTGTGGTGATCAGGCCGCGAGGACGGTCTCGTACTCGGCGGGACTGCGGTAGCCGAGGCTGCTGTGCAGCCTGCGAATGTTGTACCAGGCTTCGATCCACTCGAAGATCGCGCTGTGGGCAGCGGATCGGCTGGGCCAGGGCCGGTCGCCGATCAGCTCCCGTTTGATGGTGGCGAAGAAGGACTCGGCGAGTGCGTTGTCCCAGCACTGGCCGGTCCGGCCGACTGACAGCTGAATGTTGAACTTGCCTGCCAGATCGGCGAATTCACGACCGGTGTATTGGCAGCCGCGATCCGAGTGGAAGACCACCGGCCCGTTCGGGTGCCGCTGGTGGCAGGCGGCTCGCAGGGCGTCGGCGACGAGTTCGGTCCGCAGATGGTCGGCTGTGGCCCAGCCGACCACGCGGCGGGAGGCGATGTCGATGACGGTGGCGAGGTAGAGCCAGCCCTCGTCGGTCGGGATGTAGGTGATGTCGCCGCACCACCGTGCATCGAGGGCGGTCGGGTCGGGTTGGAAGTCCCGCAGGACCAGGTCCGGCCGCAGGGCAGCACGCGGATCGGGGATGGTGGTGCGTTGCTGCCGTCGGCGGTGCCGGCCCTGCAGTCCGGCCTGCCGCATTAGCCGGGCGACCCTTCGGCGGCCGCACCGCTCGCCGCCGCGTTGGAGTGCGGCATGTATCCGAGGGGCACCGTAGCTGCCGCGCGAGGTCGCGTGGACCTCCGTGATCCTCTCGGTCAGCTCGACGTCCCGGACCGCGCGCGGGCCGGGGGTGACGGTGCGGCGGGCGTAGAAGGCGGCACGGGAGACCTTGAGCAGCTCGCACGCCCGTTTGACGTTGTGACCTGCCTGCTTCTCCGCCTCGATGAACGGGTGCACCGTCACCGGGTCTCCTTCGCGAAGAAAGCCGTGGCGCGCTTGAGGATGTCGACGTCCTCCCGCAGACGGCGGTTCTCCCGCCGCAGCCTCGCCAGTTCCTCGCGCTCGTCGCTGGTCAGGCCATCGCGCTGGCCAGCGTCGACCTCCGCCTGCTTGATCCAGTCACGCACCGCGGTCTCGGTCAGATCGAAGTCCTTGGCGACCTGGCCGACCGAACGGTCGCCGCGTCGGCACAGCTCGACGATCTCGGCCTTGAACTCCGGCGTGAACGAGCGGCGAGGGCGCGGCTTCTTCTTCCCCATGCTCTCCATGATGGACATCATCCTTCCGGGGCCGAAGCCCCTGATCAGGAGTGTCCGTCAAAGCGGATCAAGCCCAGCCTGCCACGTTGCCCCTCGTGGTGCCGGCGTCGTCAGCATTGCCGACCTTTTGCTCCGCGAGGGCGCACTGGCCGTACTCGGGACGCAGGTGCCAGTCGATGTCCGCCGCAATCTGATGCTCATGGGTCGGCTACTGGCCAACCTTGCCGATCACGTGGTCAACCCAGGCCGAAGCGCGACGCTGTTGGAAGTGTGGCACCACGTCCAAACCTCCAATGTCATCAACGACATCCTCACGGCCACGCCCGCGCTTAGGGAATGGGGCAGGACACCGGGGCCAAGTGGTCTGCCTCCGCTACAGGAGTTCATGCTCCACCGGTCGGCAGGGCAGATACGTCTCGCCCACATCTACGCGGACACCGAAAAGGTCCTAGGAGAGATCGCTGATGAACAGGGTCGAGGAGACCAGGTTCGCAACTGGTTCCGTCGGCCAGGCTACGTTCCGGAGTCGTTGTTCTATCTCTTCGCCGGCCGTCCAGAGCAGATCCACCTGTCCTCCGTGCGGGACCGGATCGAGCGCTTCCGGCCCAACTCGGAAGCGGCTTGGTAGAGCCCTCTCACGTCCTCATGCCGGAAAGAGTTAGCGAGGGCACAGCACTGAAGGCCGCCTCGATCGCCGCCCTCGTTGTGTCCTCCTCGTCCGGCCACAGGTGCGTATAGGTGTTGAGCGTGATCGACGGCTTGGCGTGGCCGAGCCGCTTCTGCACCGTCTTGACGCTCTCGCGGTGCTTGATCAGCACCGAGGCATAGAAGTGCCGGAGGTCGTGCATCGTGGCGTCGTCCGGCACCTGGCGGAGCGTCGGCTCCGCGTCGGCCGGCCGGCCACGGCGTTCCCAACTCTTGAGCGCGCCCTCGTACTGCTTCCGCAGGGCCTTGTCGGCAACCCGCACGAGGGTCTCCCACACCGACGCCCAGGCCGCACGGCGGATCGCCTCACCGCGCTCGTTGGTGAAGACGAGCAGCGCCTTCCGCCGCTTCCACTTGGAGGGGCGCGGGTCGGTGCGGTCCTCGATATCGACCCGGCGAGCCGGGTACTTCTCCAGATGCGCCGCCAGCGCGTCCATCGCGGGCTTGGCCACCGGGACCGTCCGGTAGCTCTCGTGGGTCTTGGGCGGCGCGAGGTAAGGCTCGCCCCGATCCGGGCCGACCACCTGTTGCTTCACCTGGACCGTGCCGCGCTTGAAGTTGATGTGCGCCAGCTCAAGCCCGAACAGCTCGCCCTGCCGCAGCCCCGAGGCCGCCGCCAGTAGCAGCAGCATCCGGTACCAGCCAGGAGCAGCGTCGACCAGGGCAGCCACGACCTCGACGGCGAGCGGGACGATCTCCTTGCGCGGCGGGGGTGGCAGCTTCACCCCCTTCGTCGGGTTGAACGGGATCTGGCGGTCGAGCTCCGCTACGCGAAAGATCGCGGTCACGTAGCTGTAGTGCACCCGCAGGGTCGACGGCGCCAGGATCTTCGAGCGGTCCTTGACCCACGCCTGGATCTCCGAGGTCTTGAAGCCCGCGATGGCCCCGTCGCCGAGGATCGGGTAGATGTGCAGGCGAAGCGCCCGATCGACGCGCTCTACGGTGCTCGACCCGTGGACGGCGCTCGCGCGCCACCGCTCGCCGACCTCGCGGAACGTCTCCTTGCCGAGGGTGGGGTCGATGTAGGCCCCGCGGTTGAGGTCGTTGTCGAGGCGCGAAGCCTCTGCGTCGGCGTCGGCCCGCCGGGCGAAGTTGAGCTTGCGCTGCTCGCCGCTGGGGTCGCGGTAGCGGACCTGCCAGCGCTTGCCCTTGCCGTGGTCGGCGGTGGGGTACTTGCCCTTGTGCTCACGGCAGGGCTTGTCGGTGGGGCGGGGGTGGGTCTTGTGCCAGGTGTCGTAAACGGTCGCCATTCGGCTCCTTGGGTCGGGGTAAGGGGAATTACGGCCTTTGGCCGGCAGTCGGATGTAGGTGGCGGCGGGAAGGTCTGCCGCCGAATGGACCGCGCAGGCAGAAGCGCTCTCAGCACCTGCTCTTGGCGGGGTGTTGGATATTGATCGAGCGGCAGCCGATTGTCAAGTGCGAGTTTCCCGTACGGCGATTTCCGTGCCCGATAGTGTCCGATCGTGCCGGATCGTCCCAGCTATTCAGCAGCGCGTTCGCCTGGCGGGCACGATCGTGACGCTGATCCGCAGCAAGACGCGGTCGAGCTTGCACGTGGCCTGCCGTAGAGCCGTGAAGGCTGGGCGGACCTCTGCCCTCGGAGGCGGCCGGTGAGCCGATCCGGGGCCGTTTTAGGTTGCGAGCCGGGTCGCATGGAGAATGCTTCGCACGTCGCCCCGCCGGGCAGGCCACGACTCCGCCCGGGGTCGCAGGAAGGCGGGCTGGGGTCCTTATTAGGTTTCCGGCCGGGCCGCGCGCAGACTTCTCTCCACACGGAAACGCACCTGCCCCTCGCGGGCCTTCGCCGACCTGCCCGAATTCCCCTTATCCCCTACCCGCCGGAGACCTCTTGTCCAAGATTTCCCGTGCCACCGCCGATCGCCGTCCGCTGGCCAGTGCCGAGGAGCTCGCCGCGTACCTCGGTGTCCCGCTGGGGACCGTCTACGCCTGGCGCCACCGCGGCCAGGGCCCGACGGCGATCAAGGTCGGCCGGCACCTGCGCTACCGCTGGACGGAGGTGGAAGCCTGGCTCGACAGCCAGAGCGCCGACCAGGCCGCCTGATCGCACCCGCCTCACCGCATCTGAGCCGAGGAGCGCTCCTGTCTGCCGTCGGCTGACTTGCCGCCGTGCGGTGGATCTTGGCTCCGCGCAGTCGTACCGTCCTCGCCGCAGCCCCGGTTCGCATCTCGAATGGCGAGGCGGCACTCCTTCCTTGCCCCCTGAGCGGTGCGGCGGTTCGCCGCCGCACCGCAGTCTGGAGTCCCCCATCACCCCCACGTCCAACCTGCCCAACCTGCCTGTTCTGGCGGCCTCGTGGCCGCCGGTTGCCCAGCCGGGCCACCCCGGCGTTCACGTGTCCGACCAGCCGCTGTCGGAGTCCATCGCTGGTGAAGAGCCGGCCACCGTCGGCAGCGAGACCGCCAACCTGCCGAGCTCCACCGCGGTTCCGGACATGCCGGAGTCGCCGGGTGCCGTGCTGCTGACTGAGGTGCACACCCACATCCGCCGGTACGCGGTCCTGCCGTCAGCGGAGGCCCTGGACGCGGTCACGCTGTGGGCTGCCGCGACGCACCTGCAGGCGGTGTGGCACCACGCGCCGCGCCTGGCGATCGTGGCTCCCGCCCGCCGGTGCGGCAAGTCCCGCCTGCTCGACGTCCTGGTCGAGACCGTCCACGACCCGCTGATCACGGTCAACACCAGCGCGGCGGCCATCTACCGCACGATCAGCGACCGGCCCCGCACCTTGCTGGTCGACGAGGTCGACACCATCTTCGGCAACCCCAGGACCGCCGAGAAGTTCGAGGACATCCGTGGCCTGCTGAACGCCGGGCACCAACGCAACCGCCCGGTCACCCGAGCGGTTGGCAACGACCACCAGGCCCGGGAGTTCGAGACCTTCGCCATGGCCGCCCTGGCCGGGATCGGCGATCTGCCGGACACGATCATGGATCGGTCAATCGTGATCCGCATGCGCCGCCGCGCCGACGGCGAGGTCGTCGCGCCGCTGCGCGACCGCCGAGACGGTGTCCTCCTTCGGGAGACCCGCGCGAAGCTCTCCCTGTGGGCAGGCCAGGTGGCCGAGCAGGCTCAGGTGCTGGAGCCGGACATGCCGGTCGAGGACCGGGCCGCCGACACCTGGGAGCCCCTGATCGCGGTCGCCGACCTTGCCGGCGGCTCCTGGCCGCGCCGGGCCCGCCAGGCGTGCGTGCGCATGGTCGCTGCGGAGGAGGTGATCGAGGAGGACAGCTGCGGCGGAGCGAGGATCCTCGCCGACGTCCGCCGGATCTTCTTCGCCCACGGCGACCCGGAGACCCTGCCCACCACCGCCCTCCTCGCGTCGCTGAACGACGACCCGGAAGCTCCGTGGGCCGAGCACGGACGCGGCGGCCTCACCGCCCGAGCGCTCTCCGGACTGCTGAAGGACTACCAGATCTCCTCCGCCAACATCCGCCTGCCCGACGGCACCCAGCGCAAGGGCTACACCTTCAACAAGTTCGCCGACTCATGGCGCCGCTACTGCCCCAAGGTCCACCCGCTCCCGCCCCGCGCGCCCGCGACCGATGCCTGACCCCACCCGCCAGAAGCGGTAGGCCCCGTCCCCGCCGTTGCATCCCATGTCCCAAAGGCCACAGCTGGGACGGCATTCCCCTCCCGCCGTCACGCCGTCCGTATCGCCCCCGCTTGCCGCAGGGCTCGGCGTACACCGCTAGGACGGCGGGCGGGACGTCACTGCCGGCTCGACCGGCCAAGCGGGACAAGGGCCATGGACGCCCAATACGGATGCAACGGCCCACCGCCACCAACACCTCGACCGCCCCCAAGGAGGACCACCACCCACATGCCCACCACGGACCGCGCCGCCCGCACCAGCCGTGTGACCGTCTGGGATTTCGCCGCGATCGGCCTGCTCGCTGCCGCCGGCTTCGCCCTCTCCTACGACGCCCTGCGCCAGATGGCCCTCGCCATCCAGATCCGCGCCCAGCTCGCCTACCTGTTCCCGCTCATCGTCGACGGGTTCGTCGCCTACAGCGTCCGCGCCCTTCTGCTCCTGCGGACCGCCCCGCTCACCGCCCGCGCGTACGTGTGGCTGCTGTTCGGCACCTCCACCGCCGCCAGCATCTGGGCCAACACCCTCCACGCCGTCCGACTCAACCAGCTGACCCTGGCCACCGCTGGGCACCTGCACCTGAGCGACACGGCGGTCGGCGTCCTGTCCGCCATCTCCCCGCTCGCCCTCGCTGGAGCCGTCCACCTCGGCATCCACACCACCCGCTACATCCGGCCCGTCGTCCAGTCGAGCGGCGAACCAGTGGTCCGCAACTCGGCCCCTGTCCCCTCTTCTGGGACCGGACGGTCTCCGGACGACGGACGGTCCGACGGACCGGACCAGACCATGGAGGTCCACCAGACCGGACCGAACCGGACCGCCAACCGGACCGCCAACCGGACCGCCGGATCGCTGCGGCCTGCGGACGGACCGGGCAGGGACCGTTGTCCGGGACCGGACCCGGAACCGGACGGGCAATTCCGCTCAGACCGTCCGTTCGCAGGCGAGGACCTCCCATGGACAGCCCCAGACCGCGCGGAGCACGCCCGGACCGACGACACCGTGGCCCAAAAGGCCGCAGGCCAAGGGCCGAGCGGAATTGCCGGACAGCCCCCAGAGCCTCGGCCCGTCGGCCGACCGGCGGGCGCGCCGTTGGAGGATCTGGCCGGCATCGCCGTCCGGGCGTGGACGGACACCGGGAGGCTGAGCCGGTCCGTCGTCCGCAACGCGGTACGCGCCCAGGGACTCACGTTGTCCGACGAACGCCTCACCGCGGTCATGAAGATGGTCCGTCCGGACGAACCGGACGGCGACGGTCCCGCCGCCGGCATCTGATCCCGGTACTTCCGCTCACCCCGGGTGCCTCGCTCGGCACCGTCCCGCGAGGCACCCGGGTCCCCTCTCCGTGATCCAGACCAGGCCCGGTCTGGTCCCGCCCACCATCCCCACGCACCCCCTGGAGTCCCCCCTGACGATCCACCAGTCCGACCCCGGGCACACCGACAGCCCCGACGGTGGCCTGGAAGCGCTCCTCAACTCGCCTACTCCCAACGGTGATCCGCAGAAGGCGTCCGAACTGACCGCCGCTGGCGGAGCAAGCTATTGCGTGGGACCGCCCCAGGGGCAGTCCCACGCAGGTCCCTCGCCGGCCGGCGAGGGACAGCCGGCGGCGAGTCGAGCGGGGGCGCTCGACTCGTCACCGGCAGCTCGGCACCAGGGGGCGCCGAGCGAGGTAGGGGAAGAGAGCGACCGCCTTGAGAACATCGCCCCGAGCCACCCCACTCGCCAGCCGCGTCGCCGCCACCGTGACCCGCAGCAGCGCCCGCACCGAGTGACCGTCCGATACAACGCCGCCGAATTCGAAGAGATCCGCCGAGCCGCCGCTGACCGCAGCCAGACCATCGCCCGCTTCTGCGCCACCAGCACCCTCAACGACGCCCGCGGCCTGAGTGCCGGCGACCCGCAAGACCGCCTCGACCGCGCCGTCGACGAACTGGCCGCCAGCCGCGCTCAACTGGCCCGGATCGGCAACAACCTGAACCAGATCGCCTTCGCCCTCAACGCCAACGGCTTCCTCCGCCCCGCCGAACTCGACGCGACCCTGGGCCTCATCCGGCGAGCTGTCTCCCAGGTCGACACCACCGCTGGCGAACTCGTGGGGCGATAGGCGCCGGGAGGCAAACGTCGAGAGCACCGCCACCGCGCAACGTAACCCCTCTGGCAGTTAAAGCAGTTGATGTCGATTTGATGTCGATCTCGGTGATTGGGAACATTCCCGCGCAGGGGTGTCTTGTGTCGGTTCCCACCGACCAGCCCCCTGGAGGCGCCCGTGCCCAACCCCGCCCGTCCCGTGATCCGCGCCGTCCCCCACCCCGACCCGCTCAACCCGCTCGGCATCACCATCGCCTGCCCACTGTGCGACGCCGCCCGCGACTGGCCCCTCCTGAACATCCGCGCCCACGTGTTCGTTCGATGCCGCTGTGCCCACGAATGGCACGAGCCCGACCTCACCCGCGACTACTTCGATCAGCACTTCACCGACCCTGAAAACGAGTGGGACGACTTCAACACCGCCATGCGGGCGCTCGCATTCGACGGCCTTCTCGCCGGAGTGATGTGGAATTAACGGGACGCTCGCCGCGCCCCCGGCTGACGCGCAGGTCAGCCGGGCTCTGCGGGGACCTGACCACGACCGCCAACCTCGAATCGAAGGCTGGCTGCACTCGGCCCACCCGTCGAGCGGCGGGGATGCATCCAAGTGGCCTTCCATAACTGCCACTTGGGGGCCTTCGGCGGCCAAGTCTGACCGCTTGAGGCGTGATGCTGATCGCTCGCCGATTGCATCGATCTTCGATCGGAGCGTGTGCTACGTTCCGTAATCCAACCGAAAATAGGCGACCCCGGCGGTGCTCCAACACCCCGGGGTCCGGCACCAGGAGCGGTAACTCCCGATGCGTGTCCATCGTAGCGCCCACGTGCGCAACTTCACCGTGCTGCCCAACGCCATGCTGCAGTACCGGCAGCTGTCCTACACCGCCCGCGGCCTGCTCGCGGACCTCCTCTCCCGCCCCGACGGCTGGCGCGAGGACGGCCGGCACATGGCCGACACCAGCCCCCAGGGACGCGGCGCGATCCGCAAGGCCCTGAAGGAGCTCACCGACGCCGGCTTCTACCGCGTCGAGAAGATCCGCATGCCCGACGGCACCATCCGCACCGAGACCCACGTCTATGACACCCCGCAGCTCGCACTGCCGGGTGCCACCCGTCCGGTCTCCGGTGAGGCGACCACCGGTGATGCTGACGCCCTAATTGAAAGTACCCGGCACAAAGAACCCTCCCTCCCCACCGGCCCCGCGAACGACCAGGCGACCGCCGACCAGGCGGGCGAGAAGCTGGGAGGGCGGGAGGAGGAGCACCAAGACGCCAAAAACCCTCCGGCGGTGCCGGACGAGCAGGCCAGCGAGGCGGTCGCCACGCTGTTCCGGGTGATCCGGACCGAGCCGCGCCTGCACCTCGGCGAGCCCGAAGCGCGCAAGCTTGCGCCGCTGGTCGTCCAGTGGCTGGAGCGCGGCGCGACCCACGCCGACCTTGCCGCTGCCCTCCTGCTCGGCCTGCCCATCCCGGTCCACTCGCCGGTGGCGGTGCTGCGCAACCGCTTGGAGCGCAAGATGCCACCCGTACCGGCCCCTGTGCGCCCGGTAGCGGCCCGGTACGCCGAGTGCGCCAAGTGCCACGACCCCGTGCCCCAGCCGGGCATCTGCCGCCCCTGTGCGGGCCTCGCAACCCGCATGCTCACCGTCGGCGGAGGCGAAGCGGTGACCCGCAACGGTGCCGCACGCGCCCGAGCGGCACTGCGTACAGCGAAGACGGTCGGCCTGAACCTGGGCGGCCTGGCCACCGCCGGGTAGGGAGCATCTTCACCGGGGAGGAGTGCCAGGCCAGGCCTGCGAAGCGACCGTCCGGGTTGGCCAGCCCCGTCAGAGTGCTGCTGAAGCGAGCGCGTTCTGCTTGAGGCGGAGGTACACGGGTTCGTCGCCGAAGAGGTCGGGCTCGGGGGTCAGCTGGATACCCGTGACCTCCTGCACGCTCTCGGCGACCGTCCTGGATGCCTCGGCGAACGCGCCGGCGGTGGCGTGGCCCTCGGCGACGAGCGTGAAGTGCTTGGTCGACATCCGGATGCCATGGGCGATCGGCTGGCCGAGAGCGAACCCGGCGGCCTTGATCAGCCAGCTGGCACTGACTCTGGTCAGGCCGTCGGGGAAGGCGTTCACGGGCGCCTGTTCGGCCCGGAGCTTCTCGGCCTGCTTCTCGTCGACGACAGGACTGAGGAAGACGCTGCCGACGTTGCGGTTGTCGCTGTCTCCAGGGTCGAGGACCATGCCCTTGCTGCGGCGCACGGTCAGGACGGCGGCAGCCGCGTCGGCAAGGAGGACCGGCGTTCCCTTGGGGACGTCGAGGACCCTGGCGACCATCCCATACGTGATCGGGGTGCTCAGCTCGGACCGCCGGAGCCGGAACGTCACCGTGAGGAGCGTCCAGCGGGTGGAGTGCTTGAAGATGCTGGTGCGGTGGCCGAGTCGGCAGTCCTCGGCCGAGAGCGTGACTTCGCGGCCGGTGACCCAGTCCCAGGCGGTGACGCGCACGAGGATGTCCGCGACTTCCTGCCCGTAGGCGCCGACGTTCTGGACCGGGGTGGCGCCGACGGTGCCGGGAATGCCGATCAGCGTCTCCATGCCGGTCAGGCCGTTGGAGATGGTCTCCTCGACAAGGTCCTGGAGCATGTGGCCGACCTGGACGGTGACGGTGACCGCCTCGCTGTCTTCACCGCGCTCGAACGCCACGCCCTGGGTGGCCATGCGTACGACGGGCACGCCGCACCCGGCGTCGGCCACGAGGATGTTGCTGCCGCCTCCGAGGACCAAGGGCCGGGCGCCCTCCCGACGGGCCAGGCCAACGACGTCGGGGAAGTCGGCGGGGTCGGTCAGCTCGGCGAGGACTACGGCGTTGCCGCCGATGCCGAGTGTGGTGAGCGGAGCCAGCGGGACCTGTGTGCGGACGTACATGCGGTTCCTCGGGTGCGTGCGGAAGTCCAGGCTACGCGGCCAGGACGGCGCCGATCTCGTCTGTGACGTCGTGCGCCAATGGGCTGTCGGAGTGCTCGAACTCGTCGCGTAGGCCGGCCAGCCGCTGTCTGGCGCGGCCGGAATCGAGATACGAGCGGAGATCGAGGGCCTGGCGGGTGGCCTCGGCGGCACCGTCGAGGTCGTGCCGCCGCAGCCGGGCTTCTGCCAGGGACATCGTGTGCAGCAGCCGGTTCCGGGGCTGCTCGTCACCGAACAACTGCAGGCCGCGCAACAGGTGGCGTTCGGCGACCTCGGGACGGCCGAGCTCGAGCCATGCGCGGCCGGCGTCGGCGGCCAGGACAGCCGGTGTCACCCAGTAGGCCCACGAGGGTGTGCCGCTGTCTGCTGCGGACTCGACCAGGGCAGCCGCCTCGTCGAGGGTCCGAGCGCAGTCGTCCAGGTGGCCCAGCTGGGCATGGGCACGGGCCTGCCTGGTGGCGAGGAGGGCGTGGACCGCGCCGCCGGGTGCGCCTCCGACGCCCTGACGGGCGATCTTGATCAGGCGAAGCGCCTCGTCGTGCGCACTGCGCCAGGTGGCCTGGTAGCTCAGGCAGGAGACGATGTTCGCCCCGAGCGCGCGGTTGTTGGCCGTGTGCGCGGCGCGGAGTCCGAAGAGGAGGTAGCGCTGGCCGAGGGCGTTGCGACCGAGGTCGCAGGCGAGCCAGCCGGCCAGCTGGGCGAGTTCGGCGAGCACGCTGTGGAGGCGTTGCCCTATGGCCGGATCGTAGGTGCCGTTGCGGGCCAAGTGTGCAGCCCAGTTCAGGTCTTGGGTGATCCAGTCCAGCACCAGCGGGCCGCCCTGGGCATCGTCGAGCCGACGGAGCTGGGCGACGCGGTCAGCGAGGACGTCGATCGCCTGGGGGCTGATCGCCTCGCCAATGGGCCGCCCTGCAACCGGCGCGTCCGGTGTCGTCAGCCAGTCGACGGCCGGGCCGATGAGTCCCTGACCGGACAAGGGCGGCGACACACCGAGGCCGGGACGGAGGGGGCCCGCCGTGAACGCTCCGAGTCCCTCCCAGGTACCGCCCTGCGACCACGGCTGCTGCAGCCAGCCGTCGGCACCAGGCGCGGTGGCTTTCGCCGGCCACAGGGCCTCGGCGGTGATCGTCTCCCTCAGATGGTGCGAGAGGATCGACGCGACGATCTGCGGAAGCGATCCGCGTGGCGTGGAGCCCTTGAGCCAGCCGTAGGGCGCTTTCGGGCTGATGCTGTTCGGGCGCACGCGGTTGATCTCGCGTGCCAGTTTGTCGGGCGACCAGCCGAGTCGCTTGAGGCAGTCGCCGAGAACAGACCCTTCGTCCACAGGTGACCTCGAAGTCCGATGCGGCTGAGAGATTCGACGCCAACGTACAGCAGCCCTCGGAGCCGCCCTCCGTCATTGGGTGAATCTGACCATTCTGACCAACACCTGACCTGACTGACCATCACCAGCCCTTCCCGGCCGAGGTTGCGGTGCGTGATGGTTTCGACACGCCCCGGCCGCCAAGGCGACGAGCCTCGCCACCGGCCGACCGTTGGGCAGCGCGCCTTGATCTGCGCGCATCTCATGTCGTTCGCACTCGACAGCCGTGGCTCTTCGGGGCCGCGCACGGAACTTCGAGGAGAAGGTGATGATCCACATCTTGGGCGGAACGCGGGGCCGACGACGCCGCAGTGCGGCCCGTGACCCGATCGGCTCGGCTCTCACCGGCCTGTGGGCCCTCGGCCATGTCCTGTGCCTCGCCCTGCTCGGGACGGCCGTCCAGCACCAGCTCGCCACGTCGGCCCTCAGCCACACCACGGCGCTCGACGGCACCCACCCGCGCACGCCGCACACGTCCTGACCGTCCGGCGCCGTCGATCCAGACATCAACGACAAGACCCTTGGGGGGACTTCAATGGAGCAAAAGGCAACACCAGGACGCGCCCCGACGCGGGCGGTCGTCACCGGAGCCGCCGGCTTCATCGGCTCGCACCTGGTCGACGCCCTCCTTGGCGAGGGTGCCACCGTCATCGGCGTGGACCGCCGCGACCCTCGCACCGACCCCGGTGCGGCGTCGAACCTGGCGGGAGCCCTCGACCACCCCGGCTTCACCTTCGTCGCCGCCGACTTGAGGACCTGCCCGCTCACGGCACTGTTCCTGCAGGCCGACGCGGTCTTCCACCTCGCGGCGCTGCCGGGCGTCCGCAGCTCCTGGGGCGAGCGGTTTGCCGAGTACACCGCCTGCAACGTCTTCGCCACCGAGCGCGTGCTGGCCGCCTGCGAGGACGTCCGCGTTCCCCGGCTGGTCTACGCGTCCTCCTCCAGCGTCTACGGGACCACGAGCGGCGGCGCGACCGGCGAGGAGATCGTGCCGAACCCCGAGTCGCCGTACGCGATCAGCAAGCTTGCCGGCGAACAGCTCTGCCTGGCCCACGCGGGCAAGGCCACCTCCACCGTCACCGCGGTGGCACTTCGCCTGTTCACGGTCTACGGCCCTCGCCAGCGCGATGACATGCTGATCGGCCGCGCACTCACGGCGGCGCTCGGCGGCCCCGCCCTGAACCTCTACGGCGAGGGCAGCCAGCGCCGGGACTTCACCTACGTCGGGGACGTGGTCCGAGCCGCCATCGCCGCCGCGACCGCCCCGATCGGCACGACGGTCCTCAACATCGGTACCGGTGTTACCACCACCGTGCTGAACGTGCTGGCCGCCGTCGAGGAGCTGACCGGCCGACCCGTGCCAGTCAACCGGCTACCCACCCAGGCCGGCGACGTCGAGGCCACCCTCGCCGACAACTCCCGGGCGGTGGACCTCCTGGGCTGGAAGCCCCGCACCGCCCTCACCCAGGGCGTCTCGCGCCAGCTCGCCCACCTCAACGCCAACTCCCCGCAGCCCGTGGGCGCCTGAACGATCCTGCCCCGTCGTTCCCACCGGAGGAATCGTGTTCGTCACCACCGCGGACAGCGCGAACGCGCTGTTCACCCGTGCCGGCAAGGCCATCCTGAGCCAGGGCCGCAGCGTCGCACCGCGCGGCATGGCCACCGCCGAGCTCATGGGTGCCTACCTCAAGCTGACCAACCCGGCCGCCCGGATGGTCCACCTCGGCCCGTACCGGGTGCTGAACCCCGCGTTCGCCGCCGCCGAGACCGTGTGGATCCTCTCCGGCTCCAGCGCCGACTGGATCCACGACTTCAACAGCCGCCTGGCCGGCCTCACCGACCACGGCGCCCTCCAGGGTGCCTACGGTCCGCGCCTGCGGCGCTGGCATGGGCAGTTGGACCAGCTCGACTACGTGCGCCGCCAGCTGACCCGGGACAACGAGAGCCGCCGCGCCGTCGTCCAGATCTTCGACCCCGGCCGCGACACTGCCGGCCACAAGGACGTGCCCTGCACCCTCGGATACCGCTTCTACCTGCGGGAGGGCCGCCTGGAGATGCACACCAGCATGCGGAGCCAGGACGTGTGGCTCGGCCTGCCGTACGACCTGATCACCACCACCGTCCTGCACGAGCTGATGGCCGGATGGCTCGGCGCCGAGGTCGGCGACTACCACCATCACGTCGACTCCCTGCACCTGTACGCCCAGCACCAGGACACGGCCTGGAGCCTCGCCGCCGACGCGCCCGCCTCACCCGCGTGGCAGCCGCTCGGCATCCCGTGGGATGACTTCGACCTGATGCTGAAGCAGGTCACGGTGGGTGAGGCCGTCGGCCACCCGGTCTGGGACGGCTTCGCCGCCGTCCTGGCGAGCTACCGGCTGTGGAAGGCCGGTCGCCGCGACGAGGCCCGTGCCAGGGCCGCCGAGGCGACCGGGCCGCTGCCCGAGACCCTGGCGCTCTGGTACGACCAGCGCGAGCAGAGGATCCCGCTCGCGGCCATGCCCATCCCGGCGATCCCAGTGAAGAGGTGACCAACGTGGCCGCGAACCGCAACATCGTGCTGGGCCTGTGCTCCTACACCCACGACTCTGCCGCCGCCCTGCTCGTCGACGGCCGACTCGTCGGCTTCGTCGAGGAAGAGAGGCTCAGCGCCGTCAAGCACGACAAGAGCTACCCGGCCAAGGCCGTGGAGTGGCTCCTCGACGAAGCGGGCCTGACCATCGCCGACATCGGCACCGTCGCGTACAACTTCACCCCGCACCACTACCTCCGGGCAATCCCCTCCGCCCTCGCTCACACCCTGCGACCGGCGACGGCCGCCAGGGCCCTGCCCCGGGCCCGCTCGTTCACCCAGGTCGCCGCCAACACCCGCCGACGCCTTGCCCGCCTGGCCGACATCTTCCCGGACGCCGAGGTGCAGCCCGTCCTGCACCACCGCGCCCACGGGCTGTACGCCTTCGCCGCCTCCGGCTACGAGGAGGCCGCCATCCTGGTGGTGGACAGCCTCGGCGAGACCCAGACCACCACCATCGGCCATGCGCGGCAGAGCGCGGCCGGCTGCTCATACCGGATCGTCCACGCGCTCGACGACCCCGCTTCCCTCGGCTACCTGTACGGCGCCGTCACCGAGCATCTCGGCTGGCGGCGCGGGGACGAGGAGGGCACCGTCATGGCGTTGGCCGCCCTCGGCGACCCGAAGCGGTTCCGCTCGCTGTTCGCCAAGGCCGTCCGGCTCACCACCAACGGCTTCGCCCTCGATCACCGGCTGATCGGCCTGCGGGTCATGGACCGCCGCTACCCGCGGCTGACCGCAGCCTTCACCGCGCTCACCTGCCCGCCCCGCCGACCGGAAGAGGAAGTCGCCCCGGTCCACGCCGACCTCGCCGCCGCTCTCCAGGAACGCACCGAGCAGGTGATGCTGCACCTGGCGCGGATCGCCCGCGAACGCACGAGTGCCCGGCTGCTGTGCGTGGGCGGCGGGGTGGCGATGAACTGCGTCAGCATCGGGAAGATCATCGCCTCCGGGCTGTTCGACGAGGTCGCCGTGCCGCCCGCGCCCGGTGACTCCGGCACCGCGATCGGCGCCGCTGCTACGGTCCACCTCGACCGGCACGGTGACCTCCCGACCGGGCTGGCGCGGGCCTGCTACCTCGGCCCGTCCTTCCCCGGCCTGGAGCTGCCGGCCGAGCCACGGCCGGGGATGACCGCCCAGCGCCTGGACGACCCGGTCGGCTTCGCGGCCCGCGAGCTGGCCAAGGGCACGATCATCGGCCTGTTCCAGGGTGAGCTGGAGGCAGGCCCGCGTGCTCTCGGGCACCGTTCGATCCTCGCCTCGCCGCTGCGGCCCGGCGTCGCCGACCGGCTCAACGCCACGGTGAAGTTCCGCGAGCCGTTCCGGCCGTTCGCCCCCGTGGTCCTGGCCGACAAGGCGGCGGACTACTTCACCCTCGGCCAAGAGGCCCCGTTCATGTCCATGGCCTCCCCGGTCACCGACCTGGCCCGCCAGGCGATCCCGGCCATCGTCCACGCCAACGGCACTGCCCGGGTGCAGACTCTCTCGCCCAGGGACAACCCGCTCCTGGCCGACATCCTGACCGCCTTCGCCGAGATCACCGACGTGCCGGTCCTGATCAACACCTCCCTGAACGTGAAGGGCAAGCCGATCTGCGGCACCCCGAAGATGGCGCTGGACTGCCTGGCCGAGTCCGGGCTGGACGCGCTCCTCATCGAGGACTGGTGGGTGACCAAGGCATGAGGATCGGCTACAGCCACTGGGGCTTCCTCGGCTCCGGGATCACCGACACCCCCGACGGCGGGCGAAGCCACCGCCGCACCCTGGTGGACGGCCTGATCGCCGCCGGACACGAGATCGTCTTCCTCCAGACCAACCGCGATCTCGCCGAGGCCGGCACCGACCTCACCGCCACCTACCGATGGGACGGCGGCCTGCCCGAGATCGACGCTCTGTTCCTGGAGTGGCGCTGGCCGATCCCCGGCCGCAACACCACCGCCTGCGGCACCGAGGGGCACACCTGCGACCTGCACCGGCAGCAGGAACTCCTCGACCACTACACCCACCGGCTCACCGTCCGCACAGTGCTGTGGGACAAGGACCAGCAGCTGCCCGCCGACGATCCGCTGCGGACTGTTCGGCACCTGCAGGTGTGCGAGCCGGCCCTGTACCCGTCACCCGGGGCGGCCAGCCTGCTCTTCCCTGTCGCCGACGATGTCCTCGACCGGGCCTACCCGGCCGTCCTCGCGGCCGAGAAGCGCCTGCTGCCACTCGTCTACATCGGCAACCAGTACGACCGCGACACCGCCTTCGAGGAGTTCTTCGCCCCGGCCGCCGCCCAACTGCCTCACCGGGTGGCCGGGAAGTGGAACAGCACCGCCCGCTGGCCAGAGGTGAACTTCACCGGCCGTATCCCCTTCGACGAGGTCACCCCCACCTACCGCTCCGCCGTGGCCACCGTGCTCCTCGCCCCGGACCGGTACGCGAGGACCGGCCAGTTCACCCAGCGGCTCTTCGAGGCCGTCCTCGCCGGCTGTCTGCCTCTGGCCCCGCGCACCCTGCGGGCAGCCGAGACGGTCGTCCCGCGCGAGCTGGTCGTCACGAGCGCGGCCGACGTCGTGGCCACCGTCACCGCGCTCGCCCGGATCGCGGGCAGCCAGGCCCACGCCGACCTGATCGCCCGCTGCATCGACCGGCTCGACCCGTTCCGCCTCACCCGCCAGCTCCGCACCCTCACCGCCGCGCTGGCCGGCACAGCCATCCCGCCCCTGCTGCTCGAAGGAGGCCGCGCATGACCACGCTGGAGATCTCGCCCGAGTGGCCCGAAGAAGTCCGGGTCCGAGCCACCGCACGGCTCGCTAGCCTGTAGCGGCATGGACAGGATCGCCATCATGGGCTGCGGCGGCAGCGGCAAGACCGTCGTCGGACGCCGGCTCGCCGAACTGATCAATGCCCCTCTGACCCACCTCGACGGCGTCTACTACGACGCCGACTGGAACCCGCTGCCGCAGGAGAAGTTCGCTGCTCTCCAGGAGGAACTCGTCGCCCGGCCCCGCTGGGTGATCGACGGGAACTACGCCTCCACCCTCCCGATCCGCCTCAAGCGGGCCGACACCGTCGTCTTCCTCGACATCCCCCCGATCATCTGTCTGCTCGGCATCCTGCAGCGACGCTGGCGCTACCGCGGCGGACAGCACACCTCCCAGGGCGTCTTCGACCGCATCACCTGGGGCTTCATCCGCTACATCCTCGGCTACCGGCGCCAGATGCGGCCCAAGGTCCGCGCGCTGATCGCCGAGCACGCCGGCCACGCCCGCGTCGTCACCCTCACCAGCCGCCGGGCCGCCCGCCGCTTCGTCGCCGCCGTCCCTCCACAGACATGACCTGACCCACTTCGCACCGGGAAGGCTCCACCTGTCCATGACCGCCAACCCGTTCCTCGACACCGACCGCGTCCGCCACGACCTGTACGCCGACGCGGGCCGCATCGCCCAGCGCACCGGCGCGCTGTCCCGCGCCAAGACCGCCGGTCCCCACCCCGCCACCGTCATCGCCGACCTCGCCGCCACCGGGCTGCGCGGTACCGTCCTCGACATCGGCTGCGGGCGCGGCACGACCACGCTCGCCCTGGCCGAGCGGCTCGACCCGCCGAGGCTCATCGCCTTCGACCAGTCCACCGCCCTCCTCGCCGAGGCCCGGAGCCGGCTCACCGGCCGCCTGGGCGTGGAGTTCCTGCGCGGCGACTTCCATGCCATCGACCTGCCCAACTCCTCCGTGGCCGTCGCGGTGGCCGCGTTCTGCCTCTACCACTCGCCCCGGCCGGCGGCAGTGATCGCCGAGATCGCCCGCTGCCTGGCGCCCGGCGGGCTGTCGATCACGGTCACCAAGTCGCCCGACAGCTACCGCACGCTGGACGAGGTGATCGCCGCCAGCGGCCTCGACCCCGAGGCCACCAGCCGGCCGAGCCTGTACGAGACCTTCCACAGCCACAATCAGGCCGAGACCGTCGCCGCCTGCCTCGATGTGCAGCAGGTCGTCCACCACGAACACCGCTTCCGCTTCGCCGACGCCGACCACATCGCGGAGTACGCGGCCACCAACCCGAAGTACCAACTCGGTGGTGGCGTCGAGGAGATCGCCCGCCGGCTTCGGGAGACCGTCGGCAACGGCTCGCTGGAGACCACCTCCACCGTCACCTACGTCGTGGCCACCCGCCGATGAAGACCTTCACCAAGACGTACCTGAGCGCCCAGGCCCAGCAGCAATCCCTGGCCCACCACCGGTGGATCGCCCGTACAAACCCCGACGTGCGCATCCCCCGGATCGTCCAAGTCCGCCCCACCGAGATCGACTTCGAGCACCTCGAAGGACGGCACGGCGGTCCCGACGACCTGGTGGCCCTGGCCAACCTCCTCGGACACCAGCACACATCCGCTCACACCCGCGAGCTGCACGCAGCCCGCCTCGACACGCCGCACACCCACGACACCATCACCATCACCGGCTTCGCCGACGGCCGCCGCGAACGCCTCCACCGACTCCTGGCCTCCGGCACCGTGCCGGAGCCGGCCCTGACGCCCGAGGCCGCCGACGACTGGCTGAAGCAGGCCGCGATCATGCCGGCCGCCTTCTACAAGGACTCCAACCCGCGCAACTTCCTCATCGCCGACGCCGATGTGGCCGTCATCGACTTCGACTCCCTCACCCTCGCGCCATTCGGCTACGACCTCGCCAAGCTCGTCGTCAGCACCGCCATGACCACCGGCCCGCTGCCCGAGGACGCCATCCGCCGGGCCGTGGACGCCTACAACCATCACCCCCGCCAGCGCGGCCTGCCCGGATGCTCCTGGCGCGAGTTCGCCGCGTGGTGCGAGTTCCACCACGTCCTCACCACGCCCTATCTCGGCACCAACGGCTACCGGTTCAGCTGGCACACCACCAGGCCGTCCTGGACCACCGACGTCCTCCGGTACCTCGACAAGGAGTCCGCACCGTGACGCACAACAGCGTGATGAACAGCCGGAACTCGGTCTGCGTGATCGTCCACGACAAGAGCACCGACACGATCGCCGCCGTGCACTACGCCGCCCGCAACTGGTCCCCGCACCCCGCCTGGACCGTCCCCGGCGGCAAGGCGGAGCCGGGCGAAGCCCTCGACGAGGCCGCCGCCCGCGAACTCAAGGAGGAGACCGGCCTGCTCGTCGACCCGGCGGACCTCGAACTCGTCCACGTCATCCACGTCGAACAGGGCTGGGACCAGGAAGGCCAGTTCGTCCTCTTCGTCTTCGCCACCGACAAGTGGACCGGCGAGCTCACCAACACCGAACCCGACAAGCACCTGACCGCCCGCTGGGTTCCCGCCGGCCACCTCCCCGAGCCGGCCTTCCCCACCGCCGTCCAGGCGCTCACCGCCTACCGCGCTGGCGGTCCCGCATTCTCGCGCTACGGCTGGGAGTCGGCAGCGGCATGACGGCGTGGTTGGGTGGGCTCGTCGAGAATGCTCCTCGACGAGCCCACCCAGCCGTGCCCGCCGAGGAACTGGCCACCGAGCAGATCCGCTGTCACTTCATCCGTCGACACCCGGCGACCACCTCGGTCCGCTGGCTACAGTCGTCGCCATGAGCGACTCGCAGCCCCAAGAGGTCGTAGCCCAGCCCCGCACCGCCGCCGGCGTGCTCTTCTTCGACGAGGACGACCGCGTCCTCCTCGTGAAGCCGACCTACAAGCCTGGCTGGGAGATCCCCGGCGGCTACCTGCACGCCGGAGAGACCCCGAGCGAGGGCGCGGCCCGGGAGGTCAAGGAGGAGCTCGGCATCACCCCGCCGATCGGCCGCCTGCTCGTCGCCGACTGGGCGCCCCACCCCACCGAGGGCGACAAGCTCCTCTTCGTCTTCGACGGCGGCGTCCTCCCGGCCCACGAACTCGACCGCATCGCCGTCGATCAGGTCGAGGTCGGCGGGTACGCCTTCCACACCACCGCCCAGCTCGACGAACTCCTCATCCCACGCCTCGCTCGCCGCGTCGACGCCGCCTGTGCCGCCAGGACGCGGTCCGAGACCGTCTATCTGGAGCACGGAGCGACCCGTCCGTAGGTCCACGACCTCGCATTAGCCGCTCGAGGCTCCCTGTGTCGCCACCAGCGATCGCGGCCAGGTGAACGCTGAGCAATCCCGGCACAGCGCGGACGTGGTGCTCTCAGTCGTTGTCGGACGGGGCCATCTCCACCAAGGTCCAGACCCTTGGATCCGGACACGAGGGCCGCACTCGGTTCAGCTCCTCGACCGCTCGGGACGTCACCTTGGTGCGCCCGACGTGAAGGCGGCTGGACCGGCAGGGCTTGCCCGCTGGCGCTTGGCAGGACGGCAGCGGGCAGGGCACCGAGAGCTCGATCTCCGTCCTCCGCTTCGAGAAGATCTTCCATGTGTGCTCGCGGCACCCGTAGTAGGCGACAACCTCCGCGCACGGCTCCTCGTCGGCCGATTCCACGAACCCGCACAGTTCGTCCGGGCGAGGGTCATGCAACGCGCATAGCGGGCCGCCCTCGCGGCGTGGATAGGGGCACCGGGTTGACTGATGACCGCCTGCTTCGGGCGGGGTCATCGTACGACCCCAGACCCGCACCGGGGCCGCCGGCGACACCCACGTCAAGGTGCCCTTCCCGGTCAGCGGCACGCCCTGGCAGCGCTGCGGATCGGGATCGCGCCCATCGAGGCGAGGCCAGGTGCCATGCTCCTCGCACTTCATCCCCGGTTCGGCCACCTCGACCATGCAGCCGTCGATCGCCGTTGAGCGCCGCCCCCTGAACTCATAGCCGTATCCACAGCGCGGCCGGAGGAGCTCGCGCAGTACCTCGGCATACCTGGTAGCTGCCGCAGCATCCGAGGCTGCCAGGAGGCTGCTGGCGCTGGTCAGCAGCCTCGCCGCCTCGGCCGCCATCTGCGCGGGCATGTGGACGCGGGAGGGGATGCCCTTGGCGTATAGAACGCCGGGCGGTGCTGGAGCCTTGGCCATAGAGCGCATTCTGGACCTGCCCGTGCCTCAGCTCGCGCCAGGTTCACTCACATGGGGCAACCTCAGTTGGCGCATGGGGTCAGGGCGATTCGGCCCCAGTTCCGGTCACGGCACGGTGCGCCAACTTGAGCAGTTCCTGGTGTTCCAGATCAAGACTGCTCGGGATGTGCGAGCCCTTCCGCACCTGGAAGAACGCGATCGATCCCCGAGCGGCGCCAACTCCGCCTCCGAGAAGCCGCAGCATCTCACCGGCAACGTAGTTGAAGCCGTGGATCGCGTTGTCGGCGTACTCGGTGCAGTATGCATTGATACTGGGCGTGCCATCTACGAAGATCCGATCCACTCCGTACGGATCACCGGCGAGCTCCTTCATCTGATCAACGGTGATGGTTTTGAACTCCATGCTCCCGTCCGCCTCGACCAAGGCGCAGGTGATCAGCGGGCTACGGTCAATGTCCGACTCCGGGGCCGCGATGAAATCGATCATGTCGGTCGGCCCGCCGGAATCAGCTGGGGCAACGACGAGATCGTCCGCAGGCTCAACGAGGGCGTCGTGAAGGTCGACCGGTTCACGAGCGTTGATGCGTTGCTGTACGGAACGCAGAGCATCGTGTACGGCCTGCCTGCCTTCGGATCCGCGAAGTATCCGACGTCCGATCGCAAGGATGGCAGGCTCGGCCAGCCAGTGCGGCAGCTCGTACTCGACGACCGGACGATCCTTCGCGTATCCGACACCCTTGCCCAAGTTGGTGACTGCGGCAGCCGAGACCATTCCGGGCTTGATCCAGGGTGTGCGAGCCCCCCAGGCCACGGACCGCGAAGCCGCGCTCCAGGCGACCGCAACCATCTGGCCGACGCTGAAGCCGGACTCGAGGGCGTCCCTCGCAGTGTCGTGCGCTTCGGTGAGACGGTCCTCCGGGATCGGAGCCTCCTGGTACTTGTGGGCCAGAAGGCCCGACAAGTACCTGACGACCAGATCCGCCTCAAGGTTCAGCACTTCCTCACGGAGGTCACCGAGGGCGGTCTCGTACTCCAGGATGTAGTCCGCGCTACCGCGGGCCATGTCGCGCGCGTCCGCCCCGATGCCCATCCACGCGGGAAGCCGCCACGGGATCTGGGTCACGTAGACAGCGACCGCGCGGTCATCGTCATCGAAGACGATGTCGCCGACCGTCGCGGGGAATGTCGGTACGAGCCAGCGCTTGCTGTGTAGCTCCTTGATCGCCTCGATGTCCCTGTCGAGCGTCCCGGTGAAGGTGTACTTCGCAGTCCGCAGCGGGCCGAACGACTCCTTCTCGGTCCGGTGCATCATGTTGACGGCGGCCAGCAAGACCAACGTCGACCGGACGCCCGGGTTGTCGTCGGCCTCTTTGACTTCCGCCTGTTGCGTGAGCCACTCCGACGCGCTCTTCACCCGCCGCTCGTCGCGCTCCTTCTCGGCAGCACGAGCGTGCTCGACCTCCCTGGCCCGTGCGATCTTCGCCGCTTCCACGCAGTCCAGGCACCGCTGCCGACCTTGGACAGGAGTCAGCGGGAAGGTATCGCGCCCCCAGTACCCGGTGGCCGCCATCTCCGATCGCGTGGTCACCGTCAGCGGCGACTGACAGCCGGGGCACATCACCGTCAACAGGGACGCAACCGCCGCTTCCTTCACGATCCTGGAGGCGTTCGTGCCAATTGCCGACACATTGCGCGCCCAGGTCCCCGGCTCGTCGAACTCCCAGTAGAGCTCACAGACCTCACGCAGGTCCGCCGCCGTACCTGGGGCGACGTGGACCTCGACCAGAGGTTGATCGGCGGTGGGGTACAACACTCGAGCTGGGGCAGCAGCCTGCCGCACACCTTCACGATTACGCCGCCGCTGCCGCTTGCCCATGGCCACCCCTTTAGCCCATCCGGGATCGGACTTACCACCGTATCGGCAACCACCGACAGTGACACAGCTCACCCGGTTCCGCCGGAAGCGCCGGGCCACCCCAGTAGTGCCGTGGAAGGCTGTCGGCGGCCGGTCCTAGACTCGCCAAATGGCGCTTACGTACAGCAGCGGCAGCAGCGACGGCCTGCCAGAGGACGCTCGGCCAGAGTCCTATCTGGCTGGGATCGACCCCGTCCCCACCGGGTGGGTCACGGTCCTGCAGGAGCCCACGGACGGCCAGATCTTCTGGATCGGCAGCTACCTGACGAGCTTCGTCGGCCGCGAGCACGCCCTCTCCAAGACCGACTGGACTGATGGCAGGGTGGGCCAGACCGACGTCTCTGAGTACGGCAAGGAGGTCGTCTTTCACGACGGCCTGACCGACACCTCCGAGCGGTCCGAGTTCTTCGTCCAGCTGCGACGCCACCAACAGCCCGAAGTCGAGCCCACCATCGAGTTCACCTACTCGTTCCTGTGGTACTTCGCCGCCGTGCCGCGCCCCGACGGCAGCTGGTACTACCTCGACGGCGCCGGCCGCGACCAGGAGCTCGTCCGCATCCACCGCGGCGACACCGACCTTCGCGTAGAGGTCGCCGCGCTGCCACTGCGACGCTACCTGGCCATCCGCGAGCGCTTTCTCGTCGTCCAGTACGAGCGGATCACCTACCTCGACTCCGCACCCGCCCCGAGGATCAAAGCGACCGACCGCACGCAGGTCAGCACCTTCGATTTCCACAGCGGCCTCGAGGGATCACCCGCCTTCGTTCGCCTGTGCGGCAAGCACCTGATCCTGCCGATCGACGCCAAGCCGGCGGACCTCGCCTACCCGTATGCGACCGCCGAGTCGTACCCCGAGTTCACCATCGGCATCGATCCCGGCACCGGCCAGCCCATCACCTTTACCTGCGATCCGGACCGGCTCAGCAATCACTTCAACGACCTCGGCACCCCCGACTACCTGACCCGCGTCTACTTCCGACGCGAGGTGCTACGCCGCTACACCTCTGAGCCTTCCCGCTACGAGGTGAGCGCCAGTCGGCTGTCGTGTCTGGGTCTGTGGGGTGTCTCGATCGGCCGCAACGACGAGGGCCTGGTGGAGGCGTACCTCGGCGACCTCGGCCGCGACCTACCGAACGCCGAGCGCACCCACTGGCTCAGCTTCAACGTCGAACCCCGCGGCGGTATCGACCAGGAGCGCCAGCGCCGCGACATCCTGGGCCAGTGGACCGACGGGACCACCGATCCGCTGCGCCAGTTGGCACACGCCCGCGAGCGGTTCAGTACGGCGCTGTATGCCGTCGTCGGCCAGCCGGTCTACCGCGCCTGGGACGCCGCCGATCAGATCGCCTTCGCCGGCCTGCACACGCCCACCAGCAGCGAGCAGAGCGAAGCCGACACCCAGATCCTCACCCTCGCCAAGGGCGTCATCGAATACCTCGACACCAAGGCCCTGCGGCAGCTCCCAGGAGCCGACCCCAAGGCCGCCACCATCAACTGCATCGACGGTTGGGTGAAGCACACCAACGGCGACCCCGACATCCTCGTTGACCCACTGCGCTTGCTCCAAGGGCTGCGATCCAACGGCGCGGCCCACGCCCGGACGAAGAACTGGGCCGTCATCCTGACCCGGGCTGGCCTCGACAAGCTCAAGCCAGACGAGCAGTTCATCCGGCTGGTGACCAGCACTGCCGACGCCCTCGAAGCCTTGGCTGACCATGCCGAAGCGCAGACACAGCCAACACCTGGCGAAGAGGAGAACGCTCCGAACCGGTAGCCCGACCACGCCAGAGGTCAGCGGGCACCAGGGCACATCCAGGGCACATGCGGGCGGAAAACGGCGCTGACCAGCGAAAACTCGTGACATGAGTTTTCCCAGGTCAGCGCCATGATCGCCGAAAAATTGCAGGTCAGCGCCGTGCTGGTGCAGTACGTCAACTACCGCTGAGCGACGGGACCCAGGTCCCGCCACCCGGGAGGGCGCACCGCCGACGGTGCGCCCTCCCGGCGTTCACGCCACCGGTCGGCGGCCGGCGGGCGGCCTCGCGCACCCGGGGCACGTCCTGCCGCTCCCCGGTGGCGGTCCGCCAGGCCGGTCCGCGAACCCGTACACCGCCTCCGGAGCCGGATCGGGACGGACGGCCGCGACTCGCGCCCCGAAGAACGCAGGCACCTGCCCGCGCCGGCGGCGCGCAACCCCTCCCCCGGAACGGCCCGTCGCCCCGCACCCCCGCGCAGTCCGGCCCATCGGAGCGCAGAACCCACCACGACCCGACACCCACAACCACCGACAACACCACCACGACGGCGACCACCACACGGGAACACCGAACAGCCAGGCCGCTCATGCGTCACCCCCGCCGAGGTGGGAACGGGTGCTGGCCAAGGCGGTGTTGAGCCTGTTCAGCGCGTCATCCTGGAGCACGTTGAACGCGTTGGAGTCAGGGTCGATGCCGCGTTCCGTGGCCCAGATGCCGCTCACCGCAACCAGTTGATAGTCCACCCCCTCCCGTTCGTCGGACATCACCGCCTTGGACGTGAAGGAGTTCCGGCTCTTCTCCTTCTGGGCGAACGAGTCGGCCCAGAGGTCCACCAGGTGCTGGACTTCTTCGCCGATCCCGGGAATCCGGTCCCCCGGAGTGCCGACGACACGCTGGAGAACCTTGGCCGCCCAGTCGGCTCTGGCTCTCTCGCCGCCCGGCAGGTGCAGCAGCACGTCGGTCCGGACGGCGGAGAGCGCGCCGAGCGCGGAACCCGCCCGGTTCAACTGCTTCCCCCGCTCACTCTGGGTGGAGTCGGCCGCCAGGTCGGCGAATTGCTGATCGACCCGGCCGATCTCGGCCCGGTACAGGACACCCCACGCGTCCGGGGCCTCCGCGAGGCCCCGCAGGAAACGCACCAGGACGTCCGGCGCGACGGACATCCGGACCGTGCCGGCGTCTTCCCGCACCGGGCCGGGTGCGGCGGACCCTGCGTACGGGTTGCCGATGGCCGCCAGGACCTCGTGGGTGTCCGCGGCGTAGTCGGCGAGGGCCGCGGCGAGCGGGGCGCGGAGTGCGGGGTGGATGGCGGTGCGCTCCCCGAGGACCACGACGACCGTACGCATCGCCTCCGCCTGGGCGACCGTGTGCACCCCCGGCTGAGACCCCACCACGGCGGCCCGCAAGCCCTCCCCCACCTCTCCGCACGACAGGTCGGACCGCCACCCCTCCCCCAGCACGGCCTTGACCCGGTTGTCGGCACCAAGCCGCGAGCAGTCGGAGTCGTCACCGCCGCGGAACGCCCACCACAGGCCGGCCCCCGCGACCAGCACCAGCAGGGCACCCACGACCGCGTACCGGGGGCGAACGGACGCGCGCCTCACGCGTTGCCCCGACCGAGGTAGGTATCGGCCTTGGTCCGGTTGGTGTTGAGATCGGATTGCGCGTCCCGCTGGAGCGCGTTGATGGCGTGGGTGTCAGCGCCTATGCCGCGTTCCCTGGCCCAGATGCCGATCATGTTCGACATCTGTTCGCTGGCGGCCAGCCGGTTGTCCGCGATGGCCGCGATGGCCGCTGAGTTGTTTCGGTCCTTCTCCCCAAGACTGACCTCGTAGGTCCAGGTGTCGAGCAGGCGCTGGGCACCGTCGCCGACCAAGGGCACTGCGGTGATCGGGGCACCGACGATGTGGTAGAGGGCCTTGGCCTTCCAGTCCGCCTGCGCGTTCGCGTCGTCCCGGTGGTCCATCTCCACGTCGGCCCGAATGGCGTCGAACACGCCGAGCACCGCACCGCCTCTGCCCATCAGGTCCTTTCGCTCTTCCGGGGCGGCGTCGGCACCCATGCCGGCGAAATCCTGGTCGATCCGACCGGTCGCGGCGCGGTGCAGCGCACCGTAGGCAGCCGGGTCCTCCGACAACCCGCGCATGAACCGCACCAGGTTGTCCTCTCCGACAGCCATCCGGACCGTGTCGCCGTCCTTCCATACCGGGCCGTACACCTGGTGCCCGCTGTACGTCTCGCTGCCGCCGCCGAGCACTTCGTGGGTGTCTCCGACGTAGTCGGCGAGGGCCTTGGCCAGCGGTTGGCGCAGCGGGGCGTTGATGCTGTCGCCGGCCTGCCGGTCCCATTCGGCCAACGCGTCGCGCAGCGCGCCTGCGGTCTCCCATCCGCTGTGCGCGCCGGCGGCGGCGTTGGTAGACCCGTCCGGGCCCGCGCCGAGGTTCCTGCTGTCCATGGCCATGCCGTTCAGCGCCGTCTGGGCGCGGTTCATCGCCTCGATGTCGACGCTGAACTGGCCGCCTGTTGCGGGTGTTCCCACTTCTCTGCCCCCTCCGTTCGGACGAACGCCCGGCCGGGTGTGGCCCGTGTGCTGTCACGACGGCCCCCGCCGGTGCGCGGCCCTCGACGGCGGGACCGGTTCGGTCACGATCACCGTCCCGCCCGTTCGAGCAGCCCCCCTCCGAGATTTTTACACGGCCTACTTCTTTCCGGGTCCGATTCGATCGAAAAGCCCGGAGAAACTCGGGGCCATGAGTACACGGAAGGGCCAATTAGCAGGATTCGGACATTACCGATCCTTCCGTTTCCCTGGATCTGCGCCCGCACTCCACAGCACCCGACCTCGAAGAAGGCCAGGTCAAGGGCAGGGAGGCGCCACCCATCCTTCAGTCGGAAACGTCCACACCAATTCGCCGGGCCGGAGTCCAGCCGATTGGCCGTCGAGACAGAAAATGAGTATCCGTACTCTTCCCGGGGCATGCCCCAAGGACTGCGGGGGACGGAAAATCGGTTCGCAGTGGAGAATCCGGCGCCGCACCGCCCGGCGCCACCGCTCAGGCGGGTCCGCCGTCGCGGTGGGCGGCGAGGGCGGCCGTGATGTCCGGGACGGCCTCGGCGGGGGTGCCGAGGGCGCGCAGGACGTGGTCGAGCGGGGGGCCGTCGGCGGGGGCGAGCGGGCCGAGGATGATCCGGCCGTCGTACCAGAGGGCGGCGCGGCGGCCGGCGGGGTGTTCGGGGTCGGCTTCGGCGTAGGCGATCGGGGCGGCCTTGGACCAGCCGGCGATCCGCAGGGCGAACCCGGAGGGGAACCGCTTGAAGCCGAAGTCGGGTGCGTTGGACGGATGTTGGAGCGCCTCGTGGAGCTCGTCGGTCATCGGCACCAGCGCGAGGCCGTGCGGGAGGGCCACGGCGTGCGCGAGCGGGACCTCGGCCACCACCACCGCGATCAGCTCCTCGGTGGCGATCAGCGCGTTCAGTTCGTATGACACCGCCCCATTCTCCGCCCCGGAAGTCATCCGGTCTGGAAAACAATCGAACTGACTATCCATCCGATATGCCGGACATCGGCCACACCCGGGCCGAGCTGCGGAAACACCCTTTCGGGACCAAGGTCCCGAAAACGGTTCGTCGGCGCTCGACACGGCGTGCGCGCCCTCCGGTACGGCAGAGTGGGCGGGGTGACCCGTACTCCGCCGCAGCGCCCGGCCTCCGGCGCCAGGCCCACGCCCGAAGAGCTCGCCGCCGCCCAGGACACCACCATCGAGGACGTGGCCGCGCCCGGCCTGCGGGTGCTGTTCTGCGGGATCAACCCGGGCCTGTGGTCGGGGGCCACCGGACAGCACTTCGCCCGGCCGGGCAACCGGTTCTGGCCCGCCCTGCACCGCTCCGGCTTCACGCCGCGGCAGTTGGGGCCGGCCGAGCAGCGGGAGCTGCTCGCGCTGGGGCTGGGCATCACCAACGTGGTGGCCCGGACCACGGCGAAGGCGGCCGAGCTGACCGCCGAGGAGTACCGGGAGGGCGGCCGGGCGCTGGAGGCGCGGGTGCGGCGGCTGCGGCCGCGGGTGCTGGCGGTGCTCGGGATCGGCGCGTACCGGGCGGCGTTCGGCCGGCCGCGGGCGGCGGTCGGGCCGCAGCCGGAACCGATCGGCGACACCGAGGTGTGGCTGCTGCCGAACCCGAGCGGGCTGAACGCGCACTACACGCTGGACGGGATCGCGGACGAGTTCCGAGCCCTGCGCGAGCACCTGGAGGAGCGGCGGGAGGGCTAGGCGAGCAGCCGGGCCTCGAAGCGGGCGCGCTCGCGCACCACGTACGCCGCGTCGGAGAGGTACATCAGGTGGTGGCCGTCGGCGAGGTGCGAGGCGAACGCGGCGCTCCCGGCGGCGGCTTCGGCCCGCATGTGCGCGACCAGGGCGTGCAGCCGGGCCTCGATCGCGTCGACCAGGCCCTCCCGGTCGGCCCGGCCGAGGCCGTACGCGTCGCAGAACTCCCTTACCCGCAGGGCCTGTTCGTCCGGGGTGCCGATGCCGTCGGCGTTGCCGGGGGCGGTGGTGGGGGCCCAGCGGTAGGCGGCGTAGGCGACGTCCCAGAGCCGGGGGCCGGGGTGGGCGGTGTCGAAGTCGATGACGCCGACCACGTGGTCGCCGTCCAGGACGCAGTTGTGCGGGGCGTAGTCGCCGTGGCAGACCACCTCGGCGGGTTCGCGGGCGGGCAGCATCCAGCCGTCGGCGGTGTAGCCCGCGGTGGCGTCGTGGTAGGCGCGCAGCAGGCGGGCGGCGTCGAGCAGGGCGGTGCGGGAGGCGGCGGCCGGGGTGGGCGGGTAGTCGGAGACCTCGCCGGGCAGGAAGTCGAGCACCTCGCGCCCGTCCTCGGCCAGGCCGTGGAACCGCGGGCCGGCGGTGAACCCGGCCGCCCGGACGTGCGCCAGCAGCCCGTGCACGGCCGGCGACCACGGCCCGGTCGGGCGCAGTACCCGGTCGCCCCGCCGTTCGACCTGGTTGACCCCGCCGGCCATGATCTCGTGGTCCGCCACCCGATGCTCCTCACGATCCGCGTGCAACCGGTCCGTTGTACTCCGCCGCCGACGGCTCCGCGACCGGTTTTCCGGCGGCCCGCCGGCCCGCCGCCCCGCACCGGCCCGGGGCGGCGTTCAGAGCCGGGGCGCCCCGGGGTGGTAGGCCCGCTGCCGTTCGACCGGCGCGGCGGCGAAGTCGCCCGCGCCGTTGACCACCTCGCCGCGTTCCAGGACCAGGCCGCGGGCCAGGCCGAAGCCCTTGAGCACGGCGCCGCGGCCGTCCGGGTCGGGGTGGGTGTGGTCGCCGCCGCCGGCCAGCCGGACGGACTGGGCGGTGATCGCGCCGATCAGCTGGCAGCCGTCGCCGATCAGGCTGCGGCCGACGACCTCCGGGCCGCCGGCCAGCCTGGTGCGGTCGCCGACCCGGACCTCGGCGTCGGACCGGTTGGCCTTGAGCCGGGCCCCGCCGTCGCCGATCAGGTTGCCGGAGCCGATCCGGACCGTCCCGCCGGCGGCGGCCAGCACGGCCGTGCCGGGGCGCAGCACGTTGCCGTCGCCGAGTTCGCAGACGCTGTCCTCGTCGCACTCCAGGGTGACGCCCGGGTAGAGGGTGTTGCCGGTGCCGAGGACCACCCGGCGGGAGACCAGCGCCGAGAACGGGTCGTGCAGCACCGTCCCGTGCCGGGCCAGCTCCAGCAGTTCGGTGACCGTCCGCAGCCCGGCCCGTTCCCGTCCCGCGTCCAGCTCGGCGAGCCACCCGTCCGCACCGCTGCCCATGCCGTCTCCCGTCCCGCCCCGCCCCGCCGGATCAGCGGGCCCCGAACCCCTGGTCGGTGGAGACGATGTCACGGCCGAGCGGGGTGAGCGAAATCGGCACCATCTTGAGGTTCGCCCAGCCGAACGGGATCCCGATGATCGACAGGAACAGCGGGATGCTGGTGACGATGTGCCCGAGGGCCAGCCACCAGCCGGCGAACACCAGCCAGATCACGTTGCCCACGCAGGACGGGGCGCCCGCGTCGTCCCGGACCACGGTGGTGCGCCCGAACGGCCAGAGCATGAAGCCCGCGAGGCGGAAGGACGCGATGCCGAACGGGATCGTTGCTCGGTGATCAGCTCCGCGCAGCAAGACCGCTCCGGTTCCGGCTCTCGGTCACTGCGGCACCGGGGCAGCGCCGACCCCGGTAGCCCGGACGCGGGTTCGGGTCCGGCGATGACCGTACATCGCCGGACCGGCGGTCAGCGTCCACCGAACTGCTCGTCCGTGGAGACGACCTCGCGCCCCAGCGGCATGATCGAGATCGGGATCATCTTCAGGTTCGCCCAGCCGAATGGGATCCCGATGATCGACACGAACAGCGGGATGCTGGTGACGATGTGCCCGAGCGCCAGCCACCAGCCCGCGAAGACGAACCAGATCACGTTGCCCACACAGGACGGGGCACCGGCGTCCGGTTTCTCCACCGTCGTCCGCCCGAACGGCCAGAGCACGTAGCCGGCGATCCGGAAGGCCGCAACGCCGAATGGAATGGTGATAATGAGGACACAACAGATGATTCCGGCAAGCACATAGCCGATGGCCATCCAGATGCCGCAGAAGAGCAGCCAGAGCACATTGAGTACGAACCCGATCACCTTCACCGCACCAGCCTCCCACGACTCGTTCCCTCCGTCTCGGTAACCAGGCCGTCGAACAGTGCATCGACGGACCGGAGCCGTGGCCAGGGCGCTCAGCGCGAACCCAGGACCGTGCCGCGCAGCACGGGTGGAGGCCACGCAGCCGCTACGCCCGCCCCGACCGCCGTTGGCCTCAGCGCCCGAACAGCGCCCAGAGCTTTTGAAGCGTGCTCAGAGCCCGGCGGCCGAACAGTCCGGCGGCCGCGATCAGCATGCCCACCATCGCGGTCTGGGCCTGCACCTCTCCAGCCAGGCCGACGGTGCCGGCGGTCCACGTCAGCACGGGGTAGGCCGCCGCGAGGGCGATCAGTCGTGTGGTCTCGAACCCGCGCAAGGGTTGGACGTCCTTGAGATCGGATTCGGGAAGCAGGGCTCCCAGCCGCCCCTCGACGTACGCCTCGGCGATCGAGTGCAGTTTGGCCGCCAAGTCGCACCGCGCGAGCTCCGGATAGGTGTCCAGACCTGATTCGGCCACCCGGAGGGCGGCGACCACTCGGCCGGCGTGGTCTTTGAGCGCACGCTGACGGTGTGAGAAGCGGGGTACGGTCCCGCGCCGGTTCCGGGCTTGCCGAACGGCTCGTTCACAGGCTCGCAGCAGCCGCGGAAGATCGTCGACGCGCTCTGCCAGGGCGCAGGCAGCGAGTGCCCGAAGGACGGGTTCCAGGGTCCGGTGGGACTGCCACTTCTCGTCCAGAGTGCTGACTATCTTGTTCGCGGTCCACTTCGTGGCCCATACGGCCACGAAGAGCATGCCGTAAAGGACCAACGCCATCAGCAAGGCGGAAACCCGACTCGGAAGAACGGTCAGCCGGCCGAAGAGCCCCACCTCCTTCACGAGGCCGACTTCGATCTGGAAGACCGCCATGCCGAAGAGCATGGCCACGAACGAGAAGAAGTTGAACCAGGGTTCGAGCTTGTGCGCGGCCCGGATCTCGGTCCGCAGTCCGGGCGACAGCTGTCGCCCGGATGCGACCGCATCCAGCGCGTCCTGTGCCTCCCGGGTGAGTTTGCGTGCAGCCGCCCCTCCGGGTGCCGAGGTCATCAACCGCCACCGTTTTCGCAAGCGCCCCCGCAGCCGCGCTGCCCGCGACACCGTCACCGCCGGCCCCCCTGCCGCAGCGGCCATCAGCGGACACCGTCGGTCGCGTCGTGGGCCCGGCGGAGCTGGTTGCCGAGCTGGGCCGCGATGGCCGCGGCCTCGGCGATGTGTCGGCCGGCAGCAGGGGCACCTGAGTCCCCGGTCATGCGCGGCAGGGCTCCAGCCTGCTGCAGCAGCACCTGCGAGAGGTCGCCGACCAGGTCACGCAGCAGTTCGAGGGACTTGGAGATGTCGCGCGGCCGGTCCCAGGCCGCCTGGCCACCAGCGAGGGCCTCGGCGGTACGGCTGACGGACTTGGCCGCGTCCTTGAGCAGGTACGTCGGATCGTAGGTGCCCACTGATTCCCCCTGGGTCGGCATGGTTGAGGACCCAGCCTGCCCGAACAGCGAGCCCCCGGAAGCAGGAACGGACAAAGGCTCCCGGAAGCGTCCTGGTGCCCGTATACGACCGAGTGCGGCCACCCGTGGGGCGTGCAGGACGCCAGGATTCAAACTCATTGAGCACCCGTCGACCCCTGCTTGCGCGATCGAGGCACCGGCACCACACCCCGACATCCTGCGACCTTCAACGAACCTGACCCACCGTCAGCTCAATGTGTCCAGGTGATTTCGGACAGTGACCGCCGCTATCCCGTCACACACCGGGCTCCGCTCCTCGCACGGCCACCGCACCCGCCACGCTGGACCCACCGCGGCCCACCAGGCCCGCGGCATGGGGAGGGGATATGGCACGAGGAACAGCCCACCAGGTCGAACTGCTGCGCGCGGAAGTCGGCACGACCCTGCGGTCCGGTCTGATGGAGATCCGTGACAGCACGGACAACCTGCGATCGGAACTGACCGCCACGCTGGCGGCCGGGCTCAGCGAGCACCGCGACGAGCTCTTCGAGACGATCGCCAAGCACCAGCAGGAGGCGAGCCGGGCCAACCACGAGAACCGCAGCCTGCACCGACAGATCTCCGCCGCGAAGGAAGAGGTCCGGGAACTCCAACTGGCCGCCCGGGCATCGGCCGCAGTCGAACCGTCCGGGCCCGCCTCCGCGGCCGAACCGACCGCGACCGCGTTCACGACCGATGCGACCGAACCGGCCGCGCCCGCCGACCACGAGGAGACCACCGTGTCCGAGCCGATCCCCGCCGACGAACCGACCCCCGGTGCCCTGCCCTCGGACCAGCTCCGGCAGATCGTGGCGGAGGTGACAGCCTCTCTGAGCACGCAGCGCCCGACCGAGCAGGCGCCCGAAGAACAGGCGCCACCCACCCCCGAGCAAGCCGCCGAATCGGCTGGTGCCCCGGAACTCAGCAGCGAGCAACTGCGGGTCCTGGCCTCCGAGGTCGCGGCACAGCTCGCCGACCTGCTCCGCACCGAGCCCGGAGCAGCCCTCACCGCCGAGGAGGTCCCCGCCACCGGAGCGGCGGACCGGGCTGCCGAGGAACCGGAGGCCGTCGCACCGCTGCCGCCCGCCGGAACGGGCGGGGACGTCAGCGCGCTCATCCCCGCCTCCCTCGCCTGGGAGCAGCACGTCGCGACCCTGCTGAAGGCGGCGGGCGTGAAGACCGTCCTGCTCTCCTGCCACCCCGAGACCTGGGACTTCCTGGCCTCCCGAGTAGCGGAGAACGAACACTTCTCCAAGCCCGCGGAACACTCCGAAGAGGGCATCGTCCTCTCCGGCCGCAGCACCATCGCCCTGCTCCACGAGCTCCGCGAGACCGTGCACGGCGGCCTGACCACCGACAACGGCATCGAGACCTGGGCCCTCGCCGTCACCGGTTACGAACGCATCGCCGCCGTCGTCAACGCCACGCAGCCCGTCGGCGCCGAGGACTCCGGGCGGCAGCCGCGCATCATCCTCGACGACCGCGACCCACGCGACGACCACGACAACCCCGACGACTGAACCGTCTGCCCGGCGTCCGGCTGACGGCCCGCCGACAAGCCCTACTCAGTACACCTGTCCACCCGTCAGTCGATGTACAGCATGTCATCGGACAACCAGCCGAAGGCTTTCAGGTCTGCGGCGAGCCACCCGTAGGCCCAATTCGTCGCCTGGCGGACCAGGTTGGTCGAAAGGACCTGTTCGGTACTGCGAAGGGGAAGACGGTCCGGATCCTCCGTGCTGTCGAACATCCAGAACAGCCGACGGTCGTAGGGTTCTTCCACAACGTCGATCTGCACGTCGGGAGCCGTCTGGTCGCCGGCCGGCTCCTGGATCAGGTGGTACTCGACTGTCGCGCACCAAGCCTCGGTGTCCTCGGGGTGGGGCATGACGACCGTCCCCTGGATACGGATCGGCAACGCCCGATAGAGGTCGAAGGAGTCGGCGTAGCCCGGGAAGTTGGCTTCGACGAGTTCGCGGTACCCGATCAATGCATCGCGGAGCGCGTCAGCGGTGATCTCCTTGGTCAGTTCAGGCGAGTAGCACTGCCACATGAAGTTGCGGGCCGTGTGGCTACGATCGGGGGCCGGCCGGGGGTTCCGAACCGACTCCGTCTGCTCGTGTTCGAGGCGTTCGAGGTGTTCGTAGAGCCAGCAGACATCACCGGAATCGAATTCCCCTCCCCCGGGGCAGTTCCAGCGGGACCAGGCGGTCTGGGCCACGTGACGCGCCAGGTCGTTGACCACGGGCCGCAGACTGCCGAGCGGTACTTCCTCGGTGGGGCACTTCCGGTCGGTCATCGCCATGACCATCTGGCTGAGGTACCACGCGCGTTCCGCTGCGAGTGGGGAACTGTGCGCCACCGGCAGGATCCGCCGCTGCACGAGTTCCGTAAGGGGGCGGCGCAGACGGTCCCTGGCCCAGCGCCAGCGGCCCAGCCGTCCTCCCGGGAGGAGGAATCCGCTTCGGGTGCGGAACTTCGGGCGGTTCGTGGTCCAGAAATCCGGACCGTCCAAGGCCACGACGTCGTCTTGGAGGGCGCCTTCGTACGACTGGCCGAGGTTCATCCAGTCACCCGAAACAGCCACGGCCCACGGCGCGATCCGCCCGCCGTGGTGCAGTTCGAGGTGGGGACCCAGGTCTCCCAGACCGGCGAGC
This sequence comes from Kitasatospora setae KM-6054, assembly GCF_000269985.1. Lineage (NCBI taxonomy): Bacteria > Bacillati > Actinomycetota > Actinomycetes > Kitasatosporales > Streptomycetaceae > Kitasatospora > Kitasatospora setae. Next base: position 3,657,262 of record NC_016109.1, read on the forward strand.
CAACTCTCGACCGCTGCACGCAGGTGGCCGGCCACCCACTTCGACCGCTCCGGGCCATCCGTTTCCGGCCCCTCCGTGAAGAAGGACTCCTCGGTTTCCTCCTCCATGAGCTGCCCCAGCACCCATGATGCTGCGGCGGGATTGGCCTGAGCGAGTAGGGACATGTGTCCGTCCGCCGCTTCCGGCGTCGAGGTCTCCACCGCGAAGGCGATGGCGTACCGCCAACGCGGGAAGCGCCCCATCCCCGCCACGGCGTCGAACCGCACGTCGCCGTTCTTCAGCGCTTGGGCACCGAAGTGCTGTTCGAACAGCGGCAGCGCGAAGCGCAGGAAGCCGTTCTCTCGGACGACCAGCCCGGTGTCCTCCAGTTTCCACAGCAGCTGGTGCGCCGCGAAGGAGGCTGCCCGCACCGGTTTCCGGGAGTCGAGGAGGCGCACCGCGAGCCTGGCCAGACCGTCCCACGTCTCGGCGGACGTGTCCGGGCGTTCGCGTTCGAGGATGCTGTCCACCAGGCCGGCCAGCAGCTCGCTGGTGGAAACCTGCGCGTTGCGGCCTGCCCGGAGCCTACTGGCCAGGGCGTGGACCTGGAGAGGACTGGTGAGGAATTGCCTCGTCTCGGACCCGCCGAATCCGATGTGTCCGTCGTCGATGACCACTCTCAGCAGGTCCAGTCCCCGTTGAACCGGCCACGGCTCGACGGCGAGGCGTTCCTCCTCCGACACCGTGCCGGCTCCCGGACGCGTGGTCGCCAACACACTGACCTGCGGCCAATTCAGCACCAACCGCCGGGCTTCGTCCAGCAGCCGATCGGCTTCCTGGAAGTCCAGGGTGTCCAGGTCGTCGAGCACGATCCGGCACGGCCCCGCCGGATCGCCCCCCAACGCCTCCCGCAGTCTCACGAACAGCGACGATCCGACCTCTCCCGCCTGCCACCAGAGCGGAATCGCCACCTCGTCGTCCGTCCAAGCATGGGTCAGCCCCTGATCCCACCAACGTTCCGCCGTCTCGCTCTTGCCCGCCCCCATAGGAGCCACCAGCACCCGCAACGTGCCGTCGGGGACCTCCACCACCGGGTCGGCCTGCCCCGCCTTCCATCCCAGGACAGCGTCCTTGCGTTCAGCGGGCGTACTGCGCAGCCGCACCAGGCTCCGGCCGCGCGACTCCCGGCTCGCGATCTCCAACGCCTCGGCCCGGGACCGCGAGCTGACGGAGGAAGGCACCATCTTCTGCAGGCGCTCGATGAGTTCACCGAGTGACAGGAACGCCGGACTCCCCTCCAGCCCCGCCCCGTTCGTCGCCGAGAGGGCCGCCACCGCCCGCTCGGACTCCTCGCTCTGACGCTGCTTCCATTCGAGCAGTTGCTCCTGCGGATAGCGGCCCGGCGTGGTGTCGATCTCGGAAGCGTGCCGCTCGCACATCAGGATCAGGTTCTCGTAACTGCGGTTGGCTTCCTCGCTCATGGTCCTGTCCCACCGGGGGCCGCCCTCGCTCCGTGCGTTGATGTGGGCCACGCGGCTGTTGAGCAGGAACTTCCCCGTGTCCGGGATGCGTCGGTACAGCGGCTCACCGCACGAAGGGACACCGCAAGTGAGTGCGGTGCCGTAGAGGGCCTTCTCGGTACCCGGGGTCGGAGGTCGGTGGTGGATCCGCTCGGGGTCCGGCGGTTCGGCTTCCAGACTCATCCGCTCAGTGTGACCCACCCGTCCGACAGCAATACATCGTCCTCGACTACCGGGACGGTCGCGAGAGCTGAGCCGAAAGCGGTTCGGCAGAGCTCAGCTTCCGGAGGCGCCGGTCGGCTTTGCGCTCCAGTCGTACCGGGGCAGGAGTTCACCGAGGTCGGTGAAGAACCGCTCCTGGGTCCAGAGTTCGTGGTTGCCGATGACGAACAGCCGCCGTTTGGCCCGGCTGACCGCCACGTTCAGCAGGTTGGGCCGCTTGGCCGCCCACGTCCGAGCGCCAGGGGACCGGGGGTCGGTGCCGAGGACCAGGATGACGACGTTCGCCTCCTTGCCCTGGGTGGTGTGGACAGTGCCGACCCGGTCGGCCTTCATGAACGGCCGACTCGTCCGGCGGGCCCCGGCGACGACGGCCCGGAACGGGCTGATGACGTACGCCTCCTGGTCGAGGTCGATCCCGTGGTCCCGGAGCTTCTCGAACATGCTGTGCAGCGCGAGTCCCTCGTCCGGGACCCAGTGCCCTTCGGAGTGCGCGGAGCCGACGTGCACCCAGGAGCTGTGCGGCAGGTAGGCGTACGGGTCGGGGTAGTGGGTGCCGTTGACCATCAGGCCGTCGTACGCGATGGCGTTGCTGACCGTGAACATCGGGTTCTCGCAGCGGCGGTGCACCCGCAGCGGGGCGCCGACCCACACCTCCGTCGATCCGTCGGGGAGTTCGGCGGGCAGCGTGGTGCCGTAGCGGGTGACCCGGTCGGCCACCTGCTGGACGGAGGTCCAGCCCGGGATCCACTCCTCGCCGGCGCCGCACTGCCGGCGCAGTGCCTGTTGCGCGGTGAACGGGACGGTGACGACGGGCTCCAGTTGCAGCGGGTCGCCGACCACGACGGCCCGGCGGGCGCGCCACAGGCCGCCGACCGCCATCTGCGGGCTGGCCTGGCCGGCTTCGTCGATGAACAGCCAGCCGAGGGAGTCCTGTCCGAGGCCGGTGAACACCCGGTCGAGGGAGGCGAAGGTGGTGGACAGCACCGGCACCACCAGGAACAGGTTCTGCCAGGCCGCCAGGCGGGCCTGTTCCGGGACGGACGCGGGGACCGATCCCGTCACGACGTCCATCGCGGCGCGCAGGTTGCCCCACAGCGTCCGGGCCGTGCACCGCACGAGCGCCTTGTGCAGGTCGAGCGCGGCCAGGAAGACCTCGGTGCGGGCTTCGGAGATCTCCTCGTCGGCCCAGGGCGAGGACAGTTCGCGAGCCTCCTCCCTCGTGTCCGCCGGATCGGGCACGTGCGCGCCCCAGCGTGCGGGGCCCCGGTCGACCGCCTCCCGCAGCCCGGCCTCGTGCACCCGAACCGTTTCCAGGGCTCGCGCCGACTGCCTGTACGCGTTCTCCGCCCGGGCCGCTTCGGTCGTGGCCCGCTGCTGTCGTGCGCGCGCGGCGTCGGCCTGTTCCAGGGCCCGCTGTTCGCGTTCGCCGTGCTGCCGGTCGAGGCCCTGCCAGTCGCGCACCGCGCGCCCCAGGGTGAGCACGGTGTCCACCAGCCCCGGGCGCCGCGCGTGGTGGGCCTGCCGGAGCCCCGCCACCTCGCCGAGGTGCTCCTGGGCACCGCGCGCTTCGCTGTCGGCCGCGCGCTGTTCCTGCCGCCACTGGTCCAGGAGCCCGGCCGCGGCCGTGGTCTGCTGCTCCGCCTGTTCGACCTGGTGGAGGGCGGCCGGTGCGCCGTCGAGCGCGGCGGCGCAGGCGGCGCGCTCCGCGACGAGGCGGTCCACCTCGGCCAGTGCCCGGACGAAGCGCTCCTTCGCGTTCCTCCAGACCCCCGTCTGCGACTCCTTCCGGTAGGAGGAGAGGAGGTGGGACAGCCCGTGGCCGGTCTCCTGCCAGCCCTTGCCCTTCACCGGCGGCAGGTCCGGCCCCTGGGGCAGGGTCTGGTCGTCGGGCAGGTACTTGCCGTGCCACAGGCGGTTGACGAAGGCGATCCGGTTGGTCTTGTTGCCCAGGTGGGCGGCCACCGTGCCCCAGGCCGGTGTGCCCTTGAGCAGCCGGGTGCCCTGCTCGGCGAAGTAGTCCACCTCGTCGCGCCACTTCGGTGCCAGCGCGGCGCGCGCGGGGATCTCCTTGGAGATGTTCTCCACCGCACCGTTGTTGGCCGAGGCCACCACCATCTCGAAGCCCGTCAGTTCGGGCCGCAGCGGGTACACCGTGCGGGTGTGCTCGCCGCTCTTCCACTTCAGCGGGGTCTTCAGGAAGGCGTCGGACGGCATGCGCAGGTCGGCGAGGGCCCGCGCTCGTTCGACGATCCGGTCGGCGATCGCGTCGCGCAGCATGGTGGTCTTGCCGGTCCCGGGCGGGCCGTTCACCGAGAACACGCCGCCCTCACGGACGAGTTCGGCGTGGATCGTGTTGACCGCGAACTGCTGGCTGAGGGCCAGCGGGTGCTTGGCTGCGGCCGGCCAGCGGCCCGCCGGGGAGCGTCCGGGCTCGACCCTCTCCAGGGCAACCTGCGGACGCTCGCGGAGATCGATCCGCAGGTCCTGGTTGCGCTCACCCAGCGGGGTCAGGTACTCGGCCAGGGCCCGGCCCGGAGGGCGCGCTTCGAGGGAAGCCGCGACCCGCGCGAGGTCCGCGGCGATGAAGCTGTTGAGGAAGTCCTGCTGGTCGGCGTCCTGGGCCCGGTCCCTGCGGACCTGGACGCTGCGCACCCTCAGCCCCGCGGGTTCGAGGCCCTGCTCGACGCCCCAGGCCCGGGAGAGGCCGGTGACGAACGCCAGCAGGTCCGCCGCGTCGACGACCTTGCGGTCGGTGCCCTCCGGATCCTCCTCCGGGTCAGCTTCTGGCTCCAGCAGTTCTCCGTCCTCGGGCGGGTGTCCCAGCTCGGCGGCGCGGGCCCGCCATGCCGCCTCGTCCGTCTCGAAGCCGACCAGCCAGCCGAAGAGGTCCACGTTCCGGGTCAGGGCCCGGCCCACCGCCCAGCCGCAGGTCGAGATGACCGGTGAGTCCGACACCACCGTCCCCCGGTCGTCGACCGTGAGGGCGAACAGCGCGCTCTGGCTGTCCAACCTGCCGTCGTGGCTCTCGGGGTCCCGGCCGAACACCTTCATCAGGGTGTCGCGGACCTTCGCCAACGGGAAGAGCCCGCCGTAGACCACGTGCTGCCAGACGAACCCCGCCGGCAGCGGAACCTGCCGAAGCCGGTGCCCCGCTTCCCAGGGGAGCCGCCCCGCACCGTCGAGGTCGTAGATCCGCTCCCGGTCGTTCGGCGCCGGCACGGTCTGGGCGCTGAACAGCTCCACCGCGCGCCAGAACTCCACCACTGCCGCCGACCGCTTGCCCCCGGCTGCCATGCCGCCTCCCGAATCGTCGGCACCACCGTATGCGAACCGCGCCAGCGCGGGGAGGGAGCCTCCCCGCTCGGAGCCGGGGTGGTCGGCCCTCCCCGATCGGTGCGCTGAGGGTGCCGCGGGCGAGGTCGGTGACGGTCCCGGCGAGGAGCCCGCGATGGACGCCGAACGGGACCGGGTGGGACTCGCCCCGCAGGGGAAGTCAGGACTGCGGGGCCTCCCGACGGCCCATGCGGTTGGGGTAGCCGGTGCCGGTGGCGACGAGGACGGCGGGGCCGGAGAGGTGCATGTCACCGTCCGGGGCGACGTCGACCGCCAGGCTGCCTCCGGCCACGTCGACGGTGTACCTGCCCGTGGGCACCCCGGGTTCCCGGTGGAGAACGGCGGCGACGGCGGCGACGGCGCCCGTGCCGCAGGAGCGGGTCTCGCCGGCGCCGCGTTCGTGGACGCGCAGGGCCAGGTGGGCCGGTCCCCGGGTGGTGACGAAGTCGACGGTGACGCCCTCGGGGTAGGCGCCGGCCGGTTCGACGGTGGGCGGGGTGCGCAGGTCTCCGGGGTCGGCGAGGTCGTCGACCTGGACGACGGCATGGGGGTTGCCGACGTCGACGTGGAGTGCGGGCCAGGTGCGGCCGTTGGCGGTGACCTTGATGCCGTCGGGCCCGGGGAACGCGGGACGTCCCATGGCCACGGTGGGATGGCCGTCGGGGTCGCCGCCGGGGATGTGGACCTGCCGAACACCGGAGCGGGTGGCGATGGGGACGGTACCGGGCCGGGCGCGGCCGGTTTCCAGGAGGTAGCGGGCGAAGAGCCGGATGCCGTTGCCGCACATCTGGGCTGTGGTGCCGTCCGGGTTGCGGTAGTCCATGAACCATTCGGCCTCGTCGGCCATATCCGCGGCGTCCGGGTGGGCGGCGGAGCGGGTCACGAGCAGGAGGCCGTCGGCGCCGATGCCGGCCTGCCGGTCGCAGAGGGCGATGACGTCGGCGGGGGTGAGTCCGAGTTCGGCGTCAGGGTCCGGCACGAGGAGGAAGTCGTTCTCGGTGCCATGGCCCTTGGTGAAGGTCAGGGTGCGGGTCACGTGGTTCTCGGGGCTTTCTGCGTGCGGGGCGGGGAGAGCCGGTCGGCCGGTGTCGGCTCCTGCGCGGAGCGGGCGCCGGGCTCTACAGTGTCCCTCACGCAAGTTCCACGCAAGTGCGTCACGCAAGTGCGCGGGCCTGTGGTCGCGATTCTCCCCCCGGATGCAGGACAAACGCTGGAAGGACCCCATGGCAGGCCCCAACCCCTATCGGGCAGACTTGCGTCACGCGCTTGCATCACGCAAGGGAAAGCCCGTCCAAGGAGTCCGCCGAGTGAGTCTGACCAACCCGCTCGAGGCCCGCCTGCTGCTGGGCAACGAGTTGCGCAGGCTGCGCCGTGCCGCAGGGCTGACCATGCACCAGGTCGCCGAGCACCTGGACTGCTCCGACTCCCGGATCTCCCGGTTGGAGAACGGCAAGCTGACCGGGGCCGTCCTCAAGCCCGTCGAGTTGCGGCGGCTCGCCGTCCTGTTCGGCGTGACCGACGAGACCGCCGTGGACGACCTCCTACGCCTGCTGAGTGAATCCGAGACCACCGCCTGGTGGGCCCCGTACGAGGACGTCATGCCCTCCGGACTGGACTCCGTGCTCGGGATGCAGACCGCCGCCCACCGTGAGCGCGCCCCCGAGACGCTCCTCGTCCACAGCCTGCTGCAGACCGCCGACTACACCCGGGCTCTGCTCGAAGGCTCCGGCTTCCACAGCCCGGCGGCGGTCGAACGCCTGGTCGCCCTCCGCGGCCGCCGCCCCGAGGTCCTCCACAAGCCGGAGAACCCGCTGAACCTGGAGGTCGTCCTCGACGAAGCCGCCCTGCGGCGGCCGGTCGGCAGTCCCAAGATCATGCGTGAGCAGTTGCGGGCGATCATCGCCACCGTCCAGGCCCTGTCCAACGTCACCGTCCTGGTCCTGCCGTTCGCGAGCGGTGCGCACGCGGGCCTGTCCGGCGCCTTCTCGCTCTTCGACATCGGCGACCAGCCGACGGTCGCCTACGTCGACTCCCCGGCCGGCAACCTCCTCCTGCACGGCGAGCGCGAGGTCCGCCAGCTCGCCGACGCCTACCAGCGGATCCGTCGGCGCGCGCTGGGGCAGCAGGAGTCCCTCCGGTTCATCGACCAGGTCGCCAAGGAGACCTGAGCACGGGCTCCCGGCCCGGCACCCGCCACCGCCCGACCGCTGCCGACAGCGCTCACACCCCGCTCGGCACTCCCCGCGCACCCGGTAGGGTGCCCGGCGCCCCGGACGAGTCGGCCGACGCCAGCGCCCGCCAGTGCCGGGCGACCACCGCCCCGCGGCCGGCCAGCAGCCCGGACGGCGTGGCCTCCGGCATGCCCAGCACCCGTTCCAGCGCGGGCAGGTAGTTCCACCTGACCGCCGGGTGCGCCGAGTGCGCGAAGTGGAACAGGTCGCCGTAGGGCAGCCAGGTGGCGCGTGCGAACAGTGCCGCCGCCGGGCCGGTAGGGTACAGCCGCAGACAGCGCCCGGCCTCCACCGCGACCGGCCCACCGGTGGACGGTGCGGCGTCGAACCAGCGGTGTTCCACGATCAGTGACAGCCACGCCAGCTGCGGGTACAGGAGCAGCCGCGGGAGCACGTACCCGAAGACCGCCCCCGGCCACCCGCCCAGCAGGCAGGCGGCGGTCGGAACTGCGACGAACGCAGCGGCCCGCCCCCACCCGTACGCACCGGGCGCCAGGTTCGCCGCGATCGAACGGCAGGTGGCGGCGGCCCCCGCCGGGGTGAGCGGGAAGACGATGCCCGCGGCGTAGCGGGCCCGGCCCACCCCCGGACGCAGCCCCGCCCGCTCCAGGTCCGCCAAGTTCGGGTCGCGCCCGGCCACGGTGGCGTTGGGGTGGTGCTCGCGCACGTGCCGGCGGCGGCGGTCCTCCACCGGGCCCAGGCCCATCGGCAGGTGGACGCACGCCTCGGCGAGCAACGTGCCCAGCCTCGGGGTACGGGTCAGGACTCCGTGGACGGCGAAGTGGCTGACCTCCTGGAGGTGGCGCGCCTTCACCGCCACCGCCACCGCCGCCACGACCCATCCGGTGGGCCCGGCCGCACCGGCCAGCATCCACCAGCCGGCGATCTCCGCCCCGTGCCCGGCCAGCAGCAGGACCGGGGTGGCGTCGTTGGCCCGCTCCCGCTGGATCTCCATCAGGCCCCGGCGGGTGCCGGCCCGCCCCCGGGCCCCCCGTGCGGGGGTGAACCACCAGCGGTCGGCTTGGCGCAGCACGATCGCCCCCGCGATCAGCAGCAGGCAGCCCTGGACGTCCATCGGATTCCCCTCCCCCTCGCTCCGGCCCGGCCGGAACGGAGTCGGCGGACGCCTAGATCTCGGACGTGCCGACCCCGGCGGCCTCCAACGCCTTCAGATTGTCCTTGTACAGCAGATCGAACGCGGCGATTTCCGCGAGTTCGGCCTGACCGGGGACGAGGTCCAGCGGGGCGTCGTCCAGCAGCGCGGAGGAGTCCAGCTCGACTTCGTAGACGACGGTGGCGTTGCCTTCGAGGACGGGCTGCCACTGCCCGGCCTTCTCCTGCAGCCACACCCGGGCCGGACCGCCGACGTTGCGAATCACCACCGCCTGGCCGGGCTCGGCGAGGCCGAGGCGGGAGAGGACCGCCCGGGAGGCGGAGTTCCCGGAGCCGCACGAGGGGGTCAGCCCGGCGCCGCGCTCGAAGGTGCGCACGAACACCTCGCCGTCGGCGAGGGGCTGGACGAAGGAGACGTTCGCCCCGATCGGGAACGCCGAGGTCAGGTCGGCGACGCGGCTGCCGGTCGCCACCAGGTCGGCCCGGTCGTAGGAGTCCACGACGCTGACCAGGTGCGAGTTCGGCATCGCCACCGCGGTCGTCCGCAGCGCGGGGTGGTAGGCCGGCAAGAGCTGGCCGACGAACGGGGAGGCGACGTCGGCGACGATCGCCTCCTGCGGGGAGAAGTCGGCCGGCGGCAGTTCGACGGCGACCTGCCGCACGCCGTGCGGTGTGGTCTGCGCGGCGCGGACGGTGAAGGTGTAGGGGCCGGTGTTGACCGTCCAGGACTCCGCACCGTGGCGGTCCAGCAGCAGCCTGCCCGCGCAGCGCATGCCGTTGCCGCACAGCAGGGCCGGGGACCCGTCCGGGTTGAAGAACCATGCCTGCGCGGTGCCGTCCCCGTGGTCCTCGACGAAGTAGACACCGTCCGAGCCCAGGCCGCTCTTGCGGTCGCACAGCCTCGTCACGGCCCGTTCGAGGTCGGCAGCCGGGAAGTGCCGGTCCGGCGCGCCGTCGATCACGAAGATGTCGTTGCGGGAGCCGTGGGTCTTGGTGATCGAAAGTCGGGACATGGGCTGTTCTCCGCCCTCACGCCGGCGCCGGCCGCTCGGCTCGTGCCGTCCATCGTACCGAGGCGGCGATCATCGTTCCGAGGCGGCGATCATCGCCCCGAGCACCGTCCGACGGGCGGGGTCAGAGCTTGTCGACGGCTTCCGCGGCCCGGCGCTCGTCCCACTCCGCGGCGTTCAGCATCGGTCGTGCCACCGCCTCGTACGTCTGCAGGACGAACGGGGCGGCGTCGGTGCCGTGGCCCCAGATCGATTCGAACCTGCCCGTCCAGCGGTCGATCTGCTTGAAGTACACCGAGGAGCGGCCACGGGTGTACTCGGCGTCGCCCTGGTCCTCCTCGACCAGCACCGCGGCCCGTGCGACGACCACGAAGTCGATCGCCTGGTCCGCGCGCAGCCGGTCGCGCACCGCGATGCCACAGGTGACGCCCAGGGAGCGGTGGTGGTCGACGAGCTGCAGCAGGGAGCGGGCATAGTCCTCCCGCGCCAGGTCGGCGGCGAAGGCGATGAACAGCCGCTGGATGGTGCCGCCGGCCTCGACCAGGCGCCGGTTGACCGCGAGGTACTCCCGGCGCTGCTTGAGCAGGCTCGGGTTCGTCGTCAGGTCCGCCGCCAGCACCCGCTTCGGCTCCGACCCGGAATCGATCAGCGCCTGGAACAGCAGCACCGACAACCGCGGCACCTCTCCCGCGTACACCTGGAGGTGCCCGTCCGCGATCTCACCGAAGTCGGTGATCAGCTCCTGTTCGAGCTGGCCGCGAACGAGGTCGAAATACCGCGCATCGGACATGTCCTTGTTGTTGGCCCGGCGCAGGGTGATGTAAACCCGGCGCATCCAGAGGTGGTTGGCCACCAGGAACAGCAACAGCGCCGTCTCCACGGCCAGGACGACGTGGAGGCTGACCGCGTCACTGAGCCAGCCCACCAGCGGCGTGGCGACACCGACGACACCGATCACCCCGTTCAACAACGGCGATGACAGTAGATCGGCGACCTTGGCAGTCACGTCCTTGCGTGCTTCGGCCATCTCTCGAATCCCCCTGCTCCCCCAGCCGGACCTTCAGCCTTCGATGATCCCGGACCCGGCAGCCGCTCGACAAGTGGGTGCCTTGGCCTCAAGGCGGGTGGGGGTCAGGGTATTTGACACGGAGAAACGTCAAGAACGAAACCGGCCGGCCTCCCCGTCGAGCCGGTCGGCCATAGCCGGTTCGAGGCGGGGACGACCCAAGCGACCAGGCACTCGGATGCGCCCCGCCCTCGGCAGTGAACTCCCTCACGATCAAGCATGCCGGAAGCCCCGGTCTGGGATGATGGCAACGGCGGTCGGCCCCACTAACGCTGGGGCCGACCGCCGTTTCGCTGTCCGACTGCCGGAACCGACCGTGTCAGGCCAGGTGGTCGAAGGCCCCGGCCTTGGCGCCCGCGATCATGGCCGCGATCTCGGTGCGGGTGTAGAGCAGGGGGGTCTGCTCGGGCCGCTTCGAGTCGCGGACGGCGACGAACCCGCCGACCACGCCGAACTCCACGCAGTTGTCGTTGCCCCCGCTGAACGGGCTCTTCTCCCAGGTGACCGCGGAGAAGTCCAGCTCGGCGGGGTCGGGCTTGGTGGTGCTCACGCTCACAGCTCCTTGAGGATCTTGTTGATCTGACCGCGGGTCTCGGGCGGGCCGAGTGCGCGGGCCCGCAGGTGGTCGAAGACCTCGGCGTAGCGCTCCACGTCCTCGGACCCCTCGAAACCCACCGAGTTGGTCAGATTCTCCACCCACACCACGTCCGGATTGGGTTCGGGGAAGCCCATGAGCATGAACGACCCGTACAGGCCGGGGTGGAAGCCGGCCGAGAACGGCAGGAGCTGGACGGTGAGGTTCGGGCTGGGCGCGACGGCCAGCAGGTGTTCCAGCTGGCCCTTCAGGACGGACGGCGAACCCGCGATCCGCCGGATGGCCGCCTCGTCGATCACCGCCCAGAGCTTCGGTGCGTCTGGGCGGTCCATCACCTTCTCCTGGCGCTCCATCCGGACCGTCACCAGGGCGTCGACCTGCCTGGCGGTCAGGTCCACCCGCATCGCGGTGATGACCTGGCGCGCGTAGTCGGCGGTCTGCAGGAGACCGGGTACCAGTTGCGGCTCGTAGGAGCGGAAGCTGGTCGCGCTGGACTCCAGGGCCAGGTAGCCCGCGTACTGGGTGGTGTTGATGACCGTGGAGTACTTCTTCCACCACTGCTGGCGCTGGGCCTGGTCGGCCCGGACCAGGTCGAGGATGTCCTCGCGCTCGACGGGGTCGGTGACCTCGTAGCAGTCCAGCAGAGCCTTCACCAAGACGGGGGTGGTGCCCCGTTCGCCGTTCTCGATGCGACTGAGCGAGCTCTGGTTGACCTCCACGATGCCCGCGACCTCGGTCAGCGTCAGCTCGCGCGCGTCCCTCAACTCCTTGAGCCTGGAAGCGAGCTGACGGCGGTACACGGACTGCGGGGCCGGGTTCCTCTTCGCCATGGCACAAGTCTCCACCTCCACCGAGCCGGAGGACAATCAGTCCGAGGAAACTTCGCTTGGGCATATTGCCCAATGGCAGGAGGGGCGGGCATGCTGACTGGCGGTAGCGAAACGTGACCACCTGGTCGCTTCTCGTGTCCTATGCCGTTGCCTGCCTCGCGCCGACTTCCGGAGCCTGCACGCTCCGACGCCGACGTGCCTGCCGAACCCTTGCGCGAACCCCTGCCCTCCGCGGGCGGCGGCTCGCTCCGCCGACCGGGGAGCCCGCCATGCACGAAGTCCGAACCCGTCGTCGCCATGAGCCCGAAGCGGTCTCGTGCGGGTTCTTCCTGCTGCCCCGCCCCGACGGCTTCGTGCTGCACATGAGCGCGAGCCCGGAGCACGTCAGCGAGATGCGGGCCCTGGTCTTCAAGGCGGCGACCTCGTCCGGGGCTTCCGAGGACGTCGCCGACTCGGCCCGGCTGGTGGCCGGCGAACTGGTCGCCAACGTGGTGCGGCTGTGCGGTCCGTGGGCCCCGGTGGTCGTCCTGGTGGCCGGCACCGACGAGGGAGTCGTGGTGGAGGTCCACGACCCGGTGCCGTCCACGGTGCCCGGCCGGAAGCCCGAGTCCCCGGACAACACCCACGCCGAGACCGGCCGCGGCCTGTGGATCCTCGACGCCCTCGCCCCGGGCTGGAGCGTCGCCCCCACCCCGGTGGGCAAGCGGATCACCTGCACCCTGCCGCACGGGGAACCCGCCTCGTCCTGACCGCCCCCTTCCGCTTCCTGCTCTGCCCACTGCCTGGAGGTATCCATGACGCATGCCCCCGTCCCCGCCGTCACCGTCCGTCCCGGGCGCCCCCTGTCCGGGACCGTCCGGGTCGACGGCTCGAAGAACGCCGCGCTGCCCCTGCTGGCGGCGGCCGCGACGATCCGCCGCCCGGTCCGGATGGGCAACGTGCCCGACAGCGCGGACGTGCAACTGCTGCTGGCCCTGCTCCAGCGCTCGGGCCGGCAGTTGGCCCGTCCTTCCGCCGTCCCCCGGTCAGTGGCCCTGCTGCCGCTGGAGAGTCACCCGGCGGTGCCGGAACTGCCGGACGCGGGCCGCATCCGGGCCTCCTACTACCTGGTGCCCGCCCTGCTGGCCGCCTGCGGTCAGGCCCGGCTGCCGTGGCCGGGTGGCTGCCGGATCGGCGACCGGGGCATGGACGAGCACTTCAAGGTCTACGCCGCCTTCGGCGACAAGGTCGAGACCGACCAGGCCGGTTACCGCGTCACCGCCTCGCCGAGCAGCCCCGCGCAGGTGACGGTGGACCTGCCGTTCCGCTCGCGGGGAGCGAGCGTGGCGGCCGTCCTGCGCGCCGTGGCGGGCGGCCACCGGCTGCGGCTGGGCAACCCCAACCTGTCCCCGGAGTTCACCGGGGTGCTGGACTTCCTGCGACAGGCCGGCTGGCAGGCGGACCTCGCCCGGGACGTCCTGCGCGTCGAGCCGCCCGCCGCACCCGACGAGACGGCGACGCTCGACTGGTCGGTACCGGGCGACAAGATCGAGGCCGGGACCTTGGCCTGCGCGATCGCCGCCACCGGCGGCAGCGGCCGGATCGAGGGCGTCCGCGCCCCGGACGTCCGGCCCGTCGCCGAGGCACTGAACCAGCTGGGCATCCCCGTCCGGGCCGAGCCCGACGCCCTGGTCCTGCCCGGTGGCGGCACCCCGACCGGCGCCCCGCTGACGGCCGTCGCCTCGCTCGACCCGGACGGCTTGGACGCCGACTTCGAGCCCGCGTTGCTGGCGCTCGCCCTCGGCCTGCCCGGCACCCACCTGTTCGCCGACGCCATCAACCCCGGCCGCCACGGCAACCTGCTGCCGCAACTCCGCCTCCTCGGAGCCGAGTTCGAGGAGCTCTCCGCCACCCGCTGCCGCCTGACCGGCCCGCAGCGGTTGACCGGCACCGTGGTGGAGGCCATCGACATCCGCACCGGCAGCGCGCTGCTGATCGCCGGACTCACCGCCCGCGGCACCACCACCGTCACCGGACTCGACCAGCTCCGGCGCGGCCACGCCGACCTGCCCGCCAAGCTCCGCGCCCTCGGCGCCGACGTCACCGAGGCCGCCCGGTGACCGGGGCCGCGCGGGTGCTGGAGCGGATCCTCGCCACCACCGACGTCCACTCCCACCTCGCCCACGCCACCGGCTTGCTCTCCCACCTGGGCGCCGAACGCGACCGGTCGCTGATCGTGGACTGCGGGGACTTCTTCGAAGGCACCGGCTACTACCGACTCGGCCGCGGCGGCGTCGAGCGCAAGGTCCTGCTCGCGCTGTACGACGTGATCGCACCGGGCAACCACGGCTGGAGCCACCACTTCGAGCCCGGGCTGCACGAGTTGACGGTGTGCGCGAACGCCGTCGACGCCGTGAGCGACCGGCCGCTGTTCCGCCCGCTACACCTGGCGGAGGTCGGCGGACGGCGGGTGGCGGTCACCGCCGTCATCGGCCCGCAGGCGTTCGCCGCGATCCCGCTCGCCCAGCGCGCCGGGCACCGCGTCACGGACCCGGTGCGGGCGCTGCGCGAACTGCTGCTGGCCCATCACCACGAGGTGGACTCCTGGGTGCTGCTGTCGCACTCGGGCTTCGAACAGGACGTGCGACTGACCGCCGAGTGCCCGTTCCTGGAGGTCGTCTTCGCCGGGCACTGCCACAGCGACCGCTACGGGCCCGAGGCGGTCGGCGGTGCCCTCGTCGTCAAGGGCCCCGAGCACGGGGCCGGCTACGCGCTGGCCGAACCGGTCGCCGGGCCCGGCTGGAGCGCCCGCCCCTGCCGCTTCCCCGCCACCGGCCGGCTCCCGGCCGACCTGGCGGAGATCGGCCGGGAGATCGACACGCTGAAGGACCGCCTGGCCGACCCGCTCGGCCCCGTCGCAGAGTGTTGGCGCAACACCGTCCCCGACCGCAGGGCGCTGCTGGAAGCCGTCGCCGCCGAACTGCACCGGGATCTCGGCGGCAGCATGCTCGTCGTCCTCAACGAGACCGCCCTGCGGCCCGTGCCCCTCGGCGAAGTGCTGCGGACCGAGGATCTGATGGCGGTCGAACCGTTCGGCAACCGGCTCGTCCGCACCGGCCCGCCCGACGACCTGCCCGCGCTGCTGGCGCGCCTGACCGAACGGGCCGGGCCGCTCGTCACGGTGCCCGACCCGCCTCCGCCCGGCCTCCGCCACGTGCTGACCACCGACTACCTCGCCGAGACCTTCCCGTCCGGGCCCGCTGAGGACAGCGGCCGGCCGCTCGGCCAGGTCGTGAGGCACGTCCTCACCCGCACCCCGAGCGTCGAAGGAGCAGCCGAATGATCCTCACCGGCCCGGAGATCACCACGGCCGCCCGCGACGGCCGCCTGCGCATCGCCCCCTTCGAACCCGGCCAGGTCAACCCCAACAGCTACAACGTCCGCCTCGGCCCCACCCTGCTGACGTACACCGAGGAGGTCATCGACGCCCACCGCCCCAACCCCACCAGGGAGTTCGAGATCGGCAACGACGGGTTCGTCCTCCAGCCGGGCCAGCTCTACCTGGGGCACACCGTGGAGGAGGTCGGCTCCGACACCTTCGTCCCGCTGCTGTTCGGCCGTTCCTCCGTCGGCCGGCTCGGCCTGTTCGTCGAGATCACCGCCCCGATCGGCGACCTCGGCTTCCACGGCCAGTGGACGCTCATGCTCTCCCCGACCCGCCCGCTGCGGGTCTACCGGGGCATGAAGATCGGCCAGATCATGTTCTTCCTGTCCGTCGGACCGGTCGACCTCTACAGCGGCAAGTACCAGGCGGCGCTCGGCCCGCAGCCCTCCGGCTACTGGCGCGACCGGCCCGGCACCGAGGCGGCGGCCCGATGATCCTCACCGCTGCCGCCATCGCCGCCGCCGTCGCGGCGGGCGAGATCACCATCGACCCCTTCGACCCGGCCCGGCTCTCCCCCAACGCCTACGACTGGCGCCTCGGCGAGACCTTACGGGTGTGCGAAGGCGACCTGGACGCCGCCGAGCCCACCGCCTTCACCGAGACCGCCCTCCCCGCCGACGGCCTCGTCCTCGAACCCGGCGTGCTGTACCTCGGCGCGACGCTGGAGCACACCGGCTCCGAGCGGTACGCGCAGTTACTCAACGGCGACCGGACCACCGGGGCGCTCGGCATCTGGGTGCACGTCTCCGCCCCGCTCGGCCACGCCGGCCACGCGATCCGCTGGACGCTGGAGATCCGCGCCGCCAAACCGGTCCGGGTCTACCCCGGCATGACCTTCGGGAAGCTGGTCTTCCTGCAGACCTTCGGCGCCCCGGCCAGCTACCAGCAGCTCGGCCTCAAGTACACGGCCACCGACGGCATCGACATCTCCCGCCTCTACGAGGAGATCCCCGGAGGCACCACGTGACCTTCCCCCGCCCCGGCCGCCCCCTGGTGGCGACCTGCCTCGACCTGCCCTTCGGCAGCCCCGGCGGCAGCGTCGAGCTCTTCCTCGACCTGTACACCGGCGACCGCCCGCTCCTCCCCGCCCGCGCCTTCATGCTCCAGCCCGCCGGACCCCGCCCCACCGTCCCGGCCGGGCTCGACCTGCTGCCCGTCACCGGCAAGGCCCTGGAGGGCCCCGCCTTCCGCCGCTACACCGCCGCTCTCGGCCGTGCCCTCGTACACGCCCTGGACGCCGAGCGGATCGGGGTGCTGCACCTGCACCACCTGGCGTTCGGCGCCACCCCCGCCCTGCTGCGGGCGCTGCCCCGACACCCGCGGATCGCCCTGGTGCACGGCACCGACCTGCTCTTCGCCGAGCAGCACCGCGACCAGTTGCGCGTCCTGCGCGAGAGCGCCCGCCTCGCCGACGCGATCGTGGTCCCCACCACGGCCATGGCCGACCACCTGACCCGCCTCGCACCCCGAACCGGCACCGACAAGATCCACCACATCCCGTGGGGCATCCCCGACCACCTGCTCACCGCCCCGCCCGCTCAGGCCACCCGCCCCGGCGGCCCCCGCCTGCGGCTGCTGTACGCCGGGCGGCTCACCCCGGAGAAGGGCGGCGGCGTCCTCGCCGAGGCGCTGGCCGCGGCAGAGCACGTCGAACTGAGCGTCGCCGCCCCGCGCGCGGAGTTCGACGCGCTCCGACCCGCGCTCCGCCAAGCCATCCACCCGGTCCGCTACCTGGGTTGGCTCCGCCGTCCCCAGCTGTGGAAGGCGTTCGCCGAGCACGACGCGCTCGTCATGCCCTCCACCACCCTGGAGGCGATGGGCCTGGTCGCCCTGGAGGCCCAGGCGTGCGGCCTGCCCGTCCTCTACCAGCCCGTCCCCGGCCTGCGCGAGGCCCTCGGCAGCTCCGCCCTGGCCACCGACTTCACCGACGCCGCCACGCTCGCCCGCGACCTGGAACGGTTGCGGACCTCGCCCACGCTGCTGCCCGCCCTGCGGGAGGCCGGCCGGACGAACGCGGCCCGCCACCCGCTCAGCACCACCGCAGCCGCACTGGCCGACCTCGGCACGCAGCTCCGCTGACTCGGCCCCGCGCCGAAGCCCGCCCCGCCCCGGTCGGCTCACTAGGCTGACCGGGGCGGACGTCCACCGTGATTCGGGGAGACCATGACACCCAGCACCGACCGCATCCACCGGCTCCTGGCCGACGGCGTCCGCGACCGCGCCTACCCCGGGGCGGTGTGGGCCGTCGGCGACGCGACCGGCACCCTGGACGGCGGTGCCGTGGGCGTCCTCGACCCGGCTCGCCCCGGCGAGGCCATGCGGCCGGACACCCTGTTCGACGTCGCCAGCCTCACCAAGATCCTCGCCGTCTGGTCCACCGTCGGCACGCTGTGGCAGGACGGCCTGCTGCCGCTGGACGAGCCGCTCGGCGACTTCTGGCCCGAGGTGACCGGCCACCCGCTGGGCCGGGCCACCGCACACCACCTGCTCACCCACACCGCCGGGCTGCCGCTGCGGGCCCAGCTGAAGAACCGCTACGGCACCGACCCCGCCGAGATCCGCGCGGGCGTCCTGCACGAGGCCCTGCAGCGGCCGCCGGGCGAGGCCGTCGAGTACACCGACCGGGCCGCCCTCGTCCTCGGCTACCTCGCCGAACACCTCTCCGAGCAGCCGCTCGACCGCCTCGCCGAGACCCGGATCTGGCAGCCCCTCGGGATGGACGCCACCCGCTTCGGGCCGCTGCCCGCCGACCGGGCCGCCCTCGCCGCCCCCACCGAACTCGACCAGGACACCGGCACCCACCTCAAGGGCACCGCCCACGACTTCTCCGCCCGCCTCCTGAACGGCGTGTGCGGCATCGCCGGCACCTTCTCCACCGCCGCCGACCTCGCCCGCTTCCTCCAGTACCTGCTCGACCCCGCCACCGCCCCGGGAAAGCCCGGCTTCGGCCCCGCCTGGACGCAGGAATCCCTGACCGTCCGGACCGGCACCCTGGAACCCGCCCGCGGCCTGTTCTGGCACCCCGCCCCCGGCGCCAGCCCGGCCGAGGACATCTGGGTGCACTACGGCTTCACCGGCACCGGCCTGTGGGTCTCCCCTCAACTGGGCACCTGGGCTGTCCTGCTGACCAACAAGCTCTACTTCACCCGCGACCGCGAACCGCTCACCACCCTCCGCAACCGCTTCCGCGAGCTCGTCTTCCCCTGATCCAAGCGAACGCGCCAGCGGCGCGGTCTGCGATGTGCGGCCGCCCGTACGGTCAAGAGCGGCCCGGGCTGGCTGGAACTCATCGCAGCAGTTCAGCGGGGGTTTCCTGGGGACAGAATCGTGGTTCGCCGGCGGGGACGAACGATATGCGGGAGAGTCCGGCAAAATCACCGGCGGACGGAGACCACGTCATGTCCCACTCTCAGCACGTCTCGGCCGACACCACCGGCGCAGAGGTACGGGCCGTTCTCGCTCAGCTCGTCCGCCTGGGCGCGCAAGGCGACCTCGAAACCTGGACCGTCCAACAGGCCCGGGACGTCCGCACCCTGGCCGAATGGATCGGGACGACTGCCGGCCGGAGGCTCTCCGATCTCGGCCGGCACCAGCCGAGCGAGTGAGGCGAACGGTCGTCGACGGCTGCCCGCGGAGGTGAGGAAAGAATCCTCCTCACCGTCGGCAACTGGGGCCGCGTCACCACCAACCCGCCGCCGCTGGCTGAGCGTAGTCCCACCGACGGCAGCGCTCCGAACTCACGGCGCGGCACGAAGCCGTTCGCCGCATCAGCCGACGACCGCCCTTTCCCGACAGATCCGCTGCACGGCCCCAACGGAGCGCATCGCCTCCCGGACCAGCGCAGCACCGACGCGGGTCGCTGCTGCGCCGCCTCCAACGGCGGGCGGGCGAACGGTTCCGAGGCCCGCGCAGGGGCGGCAGATGCCCGGTGCGGGCACCGGATCGTGGCACTTGGCGCACTCGACGTACCGAGCTGCTGTTGACCGCACGGGGGCCTGGGCGGGCGGCATCTTGCGCTCAAGCCGGTTGCGGAGCACCGCTGCCGCGGAGTGCAGCGGGACCGGCAGGCCGGGCAACAGGGCATGGGCGAGGTCGACATGGGTTACGCCGCGCTCCAGCCACTCGGCTACCAACGGGGCGAGCGCAAGCGCTTCGGCCTCACCGAGGTGGAGGCGGGGCTCGGGGCGGATCACCCGGAACAGGGTGTCGACCGCCGCGCGGGTCCGCTCGTCCGGCAGCGCCGGGGCGTCCTCGGTTTCCTGCTGGTCGCCCTCCCGCCCGCCCTCCGTCTCGGTCGCCTCGTCGGCGACCGTCTCTTCGCTCACCGCGCCGGTGGGGAGGGAGGGTTCTTGGTACCGGTCCTTTGGAAGGGCGTCAGCACCGCCGGTGGTCGATCCACCGGAGACCGGACGGGTGGCACCCGGCAGCGGCGGGAGCTGCGGGGTGTCGTAGACGTGGGTCTCGGTGACGATCGTGCCGTCGGGCATCCGGATCTTCTCGACCCGGTAGAAGCCGGCCTCGGTCAGCTCCTTCAGGGCCTTGCGGATGGCGCCCCGGCCCTGCGGGCTGGTGTCGGCCATGTGGCGGCCGTCCTCACGCCAGCCGTCAGGGCGCGAGAGAAGGTCGGCGAGCAGGCCGCGGGCGGTGTAGGACAGTTGCCGGTACTGCAGCATCGCGTTGGGCAGCACCGTGAAATTGCGCGCGTGGGCGCTACGATGAACACGCATCGGGAGTTGATCGCTCCTGTTGCCGGACCCCGGGGTGTTACCAGCACCGCCGGGGTCGCCTATTTTCGATTGGACCACGGAACGTAGCACAGGCTCGCCCGAAGATCGGCGTGATCAGCGAGCGACCAGCATCACATTCCCATTAGCCGAAATCCGGCCAACTTACTGCGGAAATCGCCCCCGGCTTCACTCGGGAACCACGAGACCGAAAGACTTCACCCGAAGTAGGTGCCCGCGAGGAGCCCGTCGTAGCCGAGCCCTCGATACATCTGCTCGATGCTCTCCCAAGAGCGTTCCCCAGCTCCCTCGCCCCGGGCAGCGGCGACGTGGTCAGCCTCCAGGTCGTGTTCGCGCCATTCATGGGTGCAGCGGCAGCGAACGAAGACCAGCTCAGGCTGGACATGGATGAGTAGCCAGTCCCGTTCGGCGCCGCACGCGGCACAGGCGAGGACCGCGCCGCGAAGGACCAGGGGGCCGGGGTGGGGGACGGCGAGGACCAGACCAGGGTGCTGGTCACGGCTGGGGTCGGCAGATTCGGTCATGCGGTGCCCTTCGCATCGGTAGTGGTCGCGAGCACCACAAGACGTCCGGCAGCCGGTTGGTTCCCGGCCTCCGCGAAGGACATCGAATCGACACCGAAATCGTGCCACGGTCCGCTTGAAGCGGTCACCCTGCCGTTTACTCTCGAAATTCCGGTGGCCCCGTCCGGAGAACCACAGCGGGTTCTCCGAACGGAGACCGGTCCCGCCGCAACGACTACCGCAGGTCGTGCATCAGTCGGTGCTACCGGGTTTCGGCTTCGCGAGCGATGAGGCGGTCGGCGAGAGCACGCGCTTCGGGGGCGAGTACGTCGAGGGCCTCGCGGGTGAAAGCGCTGTCGGGGTGGTGGGCGAGGTGAAGGAGGCCGCTCCAGTTGTCGGTGATCAGGTGGAGGGCCTGTTGCACCTGCTGGAGGCGCTCCCGGCGCTGGGCGAGGTAGCGGTCGGCACGCAGGCCAGCCTCGTTCCAGTCGATCTCCTCGTCCTCCGCGAGTCGGGCATGCCCGGGGCCGGGGTCTCCGTCGGCTGCGCGTAGGTCGTCGATCCTGCGGACGTGTGCGCGGAGTTCCTCCTCCTCGTGGCGGCGGTCGAGTTCGGCGAGGGCTTCGGCCAGCGTGAGGTCGTCCTCGCCGAGGCGGCCGACGAGGTCGGGGGCCTGGTCGCGGAGCCGGTCGTACTGGGCCTGCCGGGTCTTGGCCTCGGCCTTGTTCTTGCGGGCCTGCTCGTAGGCGGCGTCCAGGCCCATCGCGCCGCTGATCACCGGATCGACGAGCGCGGGGGCGTGCTCGACCACGGTGGTGGCGAGGGACAGCCGCGCGGGGCTGACCCCGAAGCCTTCGGCATCGGCGCGCGCCACGGATTTCGAAGCTGAACGGGCCTTGGCGAGGATCATGGCGCGCTGGCCCTGGTTGAGCTGGCGGCGCAGGGCGTTGGAGATCCAGATCAGGTGTGCCGGGTCGTCGCCCTGGTAGGTGGTGAAGCGGGGTTCGACACTGGCCAGTTCGCAGGCGGCGAGCCGGTTGCGGCCGTCCAGGAGGGTGCCGTGGGCGTCGAGGAGGATCGGCTCGTACTGGCCATTGGTCTTGATGTCCTCGGCGAGGCCGAGGAGTTCGGCCTCGCTGAGCATGGGGAACTCGGCGATGAGGGGGTGGACTTTCACGTGGCTCCTTGCGGATGAGGGTGGCCTGGGGCGGCCAGGCAGAGGCATCCGCCGACCTGGTGGGGCCCGGTCGGCGGGTAGGGGGTGGACGAATGCCGCTCCGGTCAGCGCCCTCGGCGGGCCGTGTCGGGCGACGAAGGCCCCGGCGAAGCAGGCACCGCCGCTGTGGTCGGCGGGGTGGTGGCGCGGCTGGTGGTCCTGGACGCGGCCGCGGCGGTACGGCCCCTGGGCGCGGGAGCGGGGAGCCGGGCGTCGCGACGGACGCGCCAGGTCAGCACGGCGGCTGGCGAGTCGGCGCTGGCGAGCTCCCGCCGTCCAGCGGCGTCGGCGAGCAGGGCGGTGGGGTCGTGACCGGCCTGCTCGGCTTCGGCGAGGGTGGCGGCGAGCACCGCCCAGTCCTCCCCGGCGAGCACCAGCGCGGCTTGGTCGACGGGCAGAGCGCGGCGAACCGCCTCCTCCTGCCGATCACGCACCGGGGCAGGCAGCCGCTGTCCCTGGACATCGAGCAGGGCTGCCGGGCGGGCGGCGTGTCGGCCGTACGCCGTACGCAGGTGGTCGGCCGCGGTGCGAGCGGCCTCGGCCTGGCGCTGGTGGCCCTGGGCGGCGTGCCACTCGGCGATGACGATCGCGAGCAGGATCAGGCTGGACAGGATCGTGGCAACGGCGGCCCCCTCGCCGCCCCGGCCGGTGACCGGGCCGGCATGGAGAAGCTCTCGGGCGGCGGAGCGCATCGCCCGCAGGCCGTCCCGGGCGGCGTGGGTGCGGGCGACGGCGGTGTATTCGAGGGCGCGGGCGGCGTGGTTGATCTCCTTCCGGGAGAGGACGGGGCTGGTGAGGGCGAGGGCGTCCAGGGCTTCGATGCCGCCGCCGACCGCTGCGGCGACCTCGGCGGGGGCGGGATCGTCGTGGAGGGTGCGGGCGGCGTGGTCGACGGTGGCGCTGGCCCGGTAGCGGACCGCTGTCGGTGAGTTGGTGGTGGGCGGGTCGGTGCCGACGGTGAAGCGGGCGTGGATCCGCGGGTGGGTGAGGTCGGCGGCGAGCTTGCTCCCCGAGAACCACACCGGTCCGGCCCCGTCGCCGGTGGGGAGGGCGAACTTGTAGCCGGTCACGTCCCCGGACGGCGCCCTGCGCACGCCCAGCAGCACGCCCTGGGCGGCGAGTCGGGCGGCGAACTCCTCCTCGCTCGCGGCCCCGGCCAGCGCTCGGCGCACCGCGACCCGCAGCCGGTCGCGTTCGCTGGCCTCCCTGCCCTGGCGTTGGGCCTTGCGCAGTTCCGCGCCGGTGGCGCGCTTGGGGGCCGTGGCCCGGTAGGCGCGGGTGCGGGTGTCGGCGAGGCACTTGAGCCCGTACTCGCGCTCGACGGTGGTGAGCTCGTCCTCGACGCGGTACTGGTCCTTGCGGATGTTGGCCTGCCGCAGGTCGGCGCGCACCGTGGTGGCCAGGATGTGGATGTGGTCGTCCGCGTGCCGCACCGCGACCCACCGGCAGCCGTCCGGGTCGCCGTCGGGGGCGATGCCGGCGGCGGCCATCAGGCGCCGGGCGATGTCGCCCCACTCCTCGTCGTCGAGGATCCGGTCGGTCGGGTCGGCGCGGACGATCCGGTGGTAGACGTGGCTCCTGATCTTCCTTTCGTAGCGGACGACGTGGAGGTCGAGGGCGTCCCGCAGCTCCTGGAGGGTCGCGGAGTCGTCGCGGCCGGGGTCGGGGGCGAAGCCGTCCCAGGACGCGACGAGGTGCGGGTCGGTGTGCTCGTTCGCCCGGCCCGGCCCGTACAGGTAGGCGAGCGCGCCGAAGGTGTTGCCCCCGCGGACCGCCTTGCTGATCACCCGCGCCCCGCACCCGCCAGCCGCATCGCCGTCCGGTCGATGCCGGCCACCGCCGTGCGGACGGCGGCGAGCAGTTCGGCGGCGGCGGTGAAGGCGTCACGGACCGGACCGGGCGGCGGAGCGGCGTCCCGGTGGACGTCCCGGACGATCTGGTTGATGTTCCGGCCGATGCCCGCGACCTGCGGACGCAGCGCGGCCAGCTCCTCGATCGCCGCGTCCAACTGCCCGTCGCACGAGACGGTGGCGCTGTCCTCGTCGGCCAGGGCCTTGCGGGCGATCAGGGCGGACACCGAGACGCCCAGCTCCCCGGCGCGCCGACGGAGGTCGGCGGCTTCGTCGGGGTTGAACCGGACCGTGATCTTGGCGTTCTTCAGGTTCGCGGCGTCGCGCTGGCGGCGCTTGGGCTTGCGGCGCAGCGCGGCGATCTCGGTCGCGCGCACGACACGCGGCACAGCGGGCGACGGCACGGCGCTCGAAGTGCGGACGGCGGCGGGCGGCGCTGCGGTGGGCTGCTCCTCCTCCGCCGGTGCCGCGCCCTCGCGGTACCGGTCCGGTGATGCCGCGCTCGGCTTCACCGGCGGGCCCCCGCCCTCGGGGGCCTGCGGCTGCGACCGTCCGTAGGACGGGCGCAGCCACTCGCTTGCTCCGCCGGGGGTGGTGCGGTCGGTGATGTCACCGCAGTCGGACGACGCCTCGGGGTTGTCGGCGGGTTCGTGCGGTGCGGGACGGGTGTCGGTCAGGGGATGCTCCCGGAGCGTCGGTTACGGGGGTGGACGGGGCTGGGGTGTTCGGGGCTCGGCTGTGGCGTGGAAGTGCCGGGGTCGGACGGGCAAGGAAACGCGGACGGTCCGGTCCGCGGTGGAAGTGGGAGCCGGACCGCGCCAGGTCGGACTTCTGCCGATCGGCAGAAGTCCGGAGAACGGTCCGGACTGTCCCGGGAATCGCCGGAACGGGCTCAGCCGGACGGGCGGCGGCGGACCGGGCCGTCCCGGAACTCCTTGCGGAGTTCCTTCATGAGGGCCGTGAAGCGGGTGCTGCCGAGCGGGAGGCCGGCCTCGCGGACCGCTCGTTCGACGACTGCGCGGCTCGGACGGCCGTGCGCCCGGACCGCCGGTCGGCTGACCTCCAGCAGCTTCTCCATCGAGGCGCCCGGCGGCCGACCCGTTCGTCGGGCCGGACCGGCATCGCCAGCGGTCCGCTCGTCGGCCTGCGGCGGGCCTCCGTCCGTCCGGGCTTCGATACCGAGCGGCCCCACCGCCCCTGAGTCCGGGACGGGGACGGCACTCGCGGACGGACCACGGACCGGTCCGGCGGACGGACCGGTCCCGTGCTGGACGGGGACCACCCGCCCAGACTCGGTGTGGGCGCCTCCGAACGACCGCCCCGCAGTGGGGGCGTAGCGGGCGATGAGGATGTAGAGGTGGACGGCACCCCCGAGCGCCAGCGGGGAGACGGCGGACAGGACGGCGACCACGCTGTCGCCGAGCCGGAGCCCTCCAGCCCGAAGAGGCAGGTGGTTCAGGCGTACGGCGTGCAGGGCGTTGGCCCACACGCTGGCGGCGGTCGCGCCGGCGAACAGGGCCCAGGCGTAGGCACGGGCCGTCCGGGGCGCGGTGCTCAGCACCAGCAGGGCGCGCACTCCGTAGGCGATGAAGCCGTCGAGGGTCACCGGGAAGACGTAGGTCAACGGGCCGCGCACGTGGACGGCGACAGCCACCTGCCGCAGCACGTCGAAGGACAGAGCGAACCCTGCCGCCCCGATCAGGACGACGGCAAGGCGGTCACCGGACGCGACGCGAACGGCGCCCGCGCGGAGTGGAACGCGAGTGGGGGATATCGGTGCGGCGGTGGTCGTGGGTGGCTCCAGGGACTCGGCGACGATTCTTTTTGCATCTACTTGCCATGCGACACGCATCAAGCTAGCATGCGATCGGTCGCCCATGCAAGGACGATCGAACCCTGATGCGAGGTGAATCAAATGCCCGACCAGCCAGAAGCGCCGAACGACGCCCCGACGACTCCCCCGCTCAGCGAGGAGCACGCCGCTGAACGGGTCCGCCTGGAACGCGAGTACCTGGGCTGGAGCACCGGCGAGCTCGCCAAGCGCATGACCGCCGCCGGCTACCCGATGAACCAGTCCTCGGTCTGGCGGATCGAGAGCGGCGAACCTCGCCGGCGGATCAACCTGGACGAGGCGATCGGGTTCGCCAAGGTCTTCGGCCTCACGCTGGAGGAGTTCCTCGGCCCGCCCGCTTCCTCCTCCGACAAGCACATCGCCGAGGTCACCGATGTCGTGCTCGACATGTACCGCAGACTGCTCGACCTGATGAAGAGCACCGGCAACGCCTTCAAGCTCGTCGACCAGTACTGCGCCATGTTCCCCCAGCACGCCGAGGAGCTGAACAGCCGCATCGCCCGTGCCCTCACCGAGGAGAACCGTCGTCACGGACCCGTCCGGGAAAGCCCCATGGTCTTCCTCCGGTACCCGGCGTTCCAGCAGGCTCAGCAGCCGTCGGAGCAGACGCCCGGGAGCTGAGCCGCGCCACCGCCCGGGAGCCCCGTGAGGAAGCCTGCCGTCCGTCCATCACCCGACCCCGTTCCTTCACCCCCATCGCGCGAACCGACCGCGTCGATGCCCGCCACCTCCCACTCCCCCGCTACCCGAGGAGCCCCATCACCAACACCTGCCCTCCCCAGCCGAAGCGCGCCCCCGCCCCCGCGTGCGCCCACCGTCCCACCGTCTCCGTGGTCTGGGCGCCGGGAAGCGGCCTGACTCCGGCCGAGCGCGCCCGCCTCCTGCGCCTGCTGTTCGGTCCGCGCACCACAACGGCTCGCGCCCGCCCGGAAACCTCGGCGAACCGCGGGTAATTCGCCTACCCTCACCCCACATCGAGTGCCCCGGCGACGGCTGCAACCGTCCCGGGGCCGGCCGACTGTTCAGGAGTCGACGTGCCGAATCCAAGCACACACATACGGACCGCCACCGACACGGTCACCCGCATCACGCGGCCGCGCGCCCTCCGCGCCGTGGACTACCTGCGGGTGAGCACCGAGGAGCAGAAGCTCGGTTACGGCATCGCCAGCCAGGGCCGCAAGAACAGCCGTCACATCGCGGGCAAGGGCTGGGACCACGTCGGCACCTTCAAGGACGAAGGCGTGTCCGGCTCCAAGGAGATGGGCGAGCGCCCGGACTTCGACCGGTTGATGGAGCAGGCGAAGCTCGACGCGTTCGACGTCGTCGTGGTGGAGAAGGGCGACCGCATCGGCCGGGTCGGCCGGGCCTTCTGGCGCTGGGTCTGGGCGCTGGAGGACGTGGGGATCTTCGTCGCGATCACCAACCGAAACATCGACAACACCACCCCCGAGGGCCGGGCGCAGATGCGGCGCGAGGCCGACTACGCCGAGACCGAATGGGAGAACATCCGGTCCCGCACCCAGGGCGGCCTCCAGGAGAAGGCCCAGGACCCCGGCTCCCCGCACATCGGCGGCCGACCGCCGTACGGCTACCGGATCGCGGACAAGGGCATCAAGGGCGCGTCGCACCTGGTCGTCGACGAGGCCGAGAGCGAGGTCGTGCGCCGCGTCCACGACATGGTGGTGATCGACGGGCTGAACCTGCGCCAGGTCGCCGTCCGCCTCAACGCGGAAGGCGTCACCTGCCGTTCGGGGCGCCCCTGGTCGGCGGCGAACCTCCGCGACCGGATCATGTCCCGCGCGGTGCTGGACGCCGAGTTGGTCTTCCGCGGCGCGCACGCCAAGACCGATGCCGAGGGCCGGCCGCTGTGGGGCGAGTCGGTCAGCATCTCGCTGCCCCGCGTCCTGTCCGAGGACGAAGCCGCCACGCTCCGCCGGAAGGTGGCGGCCCGCGCGCGGACCAGCGGCCGCAACCGGGCGGTCTACCCGCTCAGCGGCCGCCTGATCGGCCTCTGCGGGGCCCGGTACACCGGGATCAGCCGCGAGTCCCTCCCGTACGGCCACCGCAACTACCGGTGCGGCGGCAAGGCCGGCTCCCTGCCCGACCGGCCGGTCTGCGCCTGCTCGTACCTGGACGCTGGGACGGTTGAGCAGCGCGTCTGGTCCGAGGTCGTCGCCCTGCTCGGCGACTCGCGGAAGCTGGAGGAACTGGCCGCCGAGTGGGTCGGCATGTCCGACGGCGACCAGGAGGCACACGCCGAGCGGATCGCCGGCCTCGACCGGCAGATCGAGTCCATGAAGGCGTCCATCACCGCCGTGATCGTGGCCTCCGCGAAGCAGCAGCAGTCCGCCGACGCCATCGCCGCCGCGACGGCGGCCCTGAACGAGGAGTTGCAGCAGCTGGAGGAGATGCGCGCCGAGGCCGCCGCGTGGTTGGCCGAGGTGGAGGAGTCCGACCGCCGGGCCCGCGACCTGAAGGCGTTGGCGAACCTGGCGCAGCATCAGCTGGTGGACATGACGCTGGAGGAGCAGAGCGAAGTGCTGGGCCTGTTGGAGGTGAAGGTGTTCATCGAGGGCCCGGTGCCGGTCCGGGCCGGTGGCCATGCCTGCACCGTGCAGTCCTGGTACCGGTCCGCCGGGGTGGACGTTCCGGCCGCCGACCTGTCGGACGAGCAGTGGGCGCTGGTCTCCCCCCTGCTCCCCGCCGGCCGCCGCGACCGGGTCCGCCGCTCGGTCGACGCGATCTTCGCCAAGGCCCGCACCGGCGTCGCGTGGCCGCTGCTCCGCGAAGCGTACGGCTCGACGAGCACGGCCTCGAAGCACTTCAACGAGTGGGTGGCGCAAGGCTCCTGGGCGAGGCTGAACGCCGCGCTCGCGGAGGCCGAGCGGGTGCCGCTCCCCGTGGTGGAACTGCTGCCGCCTATGCGAATCGAAGGGCGGGTCGACCCCCGCGTGATGCTGAGCGCCGAGGAACGGTCCCGAACGGGATCGTGATGATCAGGACGAAGCAGATGATCCCGGCGAGCGCGTAGCCGATGGCCATCCACAGGCCGCAGAAGAGCAGCCAGATCACGTTGAGCAGGAAGTTGACCAGCTTCATGCCCTCCAGGCTCGCACGCCCCGCCACCTCCGGCCAGGCACCGTCCGCGAGCGGTCGGTCCGGCGGCGGGTCAGGCCGCCCCCCGGGTCCTCGCCCCCGTGAAGAACCCGTCCGCCGCCCGGACCGTCTCCGGATCGGCCAGGGCCTGTCCGGGGGCGGTGCTGTTGCCGAACAGCGTTCCGCCCCAGGGCATGCCCAGGTAGTCGGCGGTGTTGCGGAGCGTCCCGACCAGCGGGTCGGCCAGGGTCGGGTCCGTCGAGGAGAACGTGCTGACCGCCCACATCGTCCGGCCGGCCATCCGCTGCTTGAAGTCCACGCCCGGCACCCGCATCCAGCCGGACCAGTGGTCGAGGTAGAGCTTCACCGGGGCCGAGACGCTGTACCAGTAGAGCGGGGAGACCACGACCAGGTCGGTGGCGCCGAGGGTGGCGTCGAGCAGCAGCCGGGCGTTCCCGGTCGGCGGCTCGTAGCGGCCGGATCCGGTGTGCCGGACGTCCTCGAAGGCCGGCAGCGGCAGTTCGCTCAGCCGCAGCCACTGCTGCTCGGCCGCCGCGGGCAGCGCCGCCGCCGCGCGCCGGGCCAGCGCCTCGCTGTTGCCGTCGGGACGCGCGCTCCCGAGCAGGAACAGGAACTTCCGGGGCCCCGCGGGGTTGGTGTTCGACATCGTCAGCTCTCCGGCCCCGTTCCGGGGCCAAGGGTCGTGGTGGTCGTGGTGGTCGTGGCGGTCGGGCGGGTGGTCCGGCCGGCCGCGGTGGTGTCGTGGATCCGCACCTGCCCCGTGCAGGACAGCGGTCGGGCGAGTGCCGCCTGCACCGCGTCCCGCAGGCGCAGGTCGCGGACCGTCCAGTCGTCGCCGGTGGGCAGCCCGGCCCGGACGGTGCCGGTGGTGACGGCCGGGTGGACCACGACGTGGCGCGGGTCGGTGCCCGCAGGCAGGTCGGCCGCCTTCATCAGGGCCTCTTTCCGGGTCCAGGCTCGGAGCAGGGCGGTCCGGCGCGCGTCCGCGCCCAGCGACCGGACCTGTCGGCGCTCCGGCGGTGCCAGGCAGCGGCCGGCCAGGCCCTCGGTGTCGATCGGCCGGACGTGCTCCAGGTCGACGCCGAGCGGGTCGCCGACGGCCAGGCCGAGCAGCCACAGTTCACCCGAACGGGCGGAGCTGAGGAAGACCGGCTCGCCGGGCACTCCCGCCAGCCGGAGCCCGGATCGGCCCCCGCCGGCCCGTTCCAGGCGGACGGCCCCGGGAGCGGCCCCGAGGTAGCCCGCCACGGCCCGGCGGATGCCCGCCCATACTGCCACGAATCCGGCACGGTCCTCCGGCCTGGTCAACCTCGCGCACCGGGCCCGTTCGTCCGCCGAGAGCAGCCCGACGTCCCGGTGGGGCTCGCCGGTCGCCTCGCCGAACCAGAAGTGTGCCTCCCCCGGCCGGGGCAGCGGGCGCACGGTCGGTTCCCCGGTCACGCACGCTCCGCCACCAGTGCCCGGACGGCTTCGACGGCGTCCGCGACGGCGGCCGGGTTCGTGCCGCCGCCCTGCGCGACGTCGTCCTTGCCGCCACCGCCGGACGGTTGCCCAGCCGGGCCCGGACGTCCAGCACCAGCTTGCGCAGCTCGTCCGCACCCGTGCCGTCCCCGACCCGGGCCGCGACCAGCGCCACGCCCCGGACGTCCTCCGCGCCCTGGGCCAGACCGGCCGCGGCCGCCAGGACCTTCTCCGCGCGGAACCGCTCGATCTCCTTCTCCGCGTCCTTCAGCCTGCCGAGCATGCCGGAGATCTTCTCCGGCAGCTCCTCCGGGCGGCCCTTGACCAGCTCGGTCAGCTGGGCGACCACGGTGTGCTCGCGCGCCAGGAACCTGTACGCGTCGGCACCGACCAGCGCCTCCACCCGCCGCACACCCGAACCGATCGAGGACTCGCCCAACAGCTTCACCAAACCCAGCTGCGCGGTGTTGCCCACGTGCGTGCCACCGCCCAGCTCCTTGGAGAAGTCCCCGATGGTCACCACCCGCACCGAGTCGCCGTGCTTCTCACCGAACATCGCGATCGCGCCCTGCTCGCGCGCCTGGTCCATCGTCATCACCTCCGCGGTGACGTCGAGCTCGCGGACCAGCACCTCGTTGATCTTCTGCTCGACGTCGGCCAGCACGTCGAGGTCGTAGGCGCGGCCGTAGCGCCGCTGGGTGCCGGCCGGCAGGGCCGCCGCCTCCCGGTAGCACGCGGCGAGGGGTGCCCGGGTGATCTCGCACCCGGCCGCCGCGAAAGCCTTGACCTCCTGCTTGACCGAGTCGCGCCGCCCCTTCGAGGGAAGGGTCCGCAGCCACTCCGGCCAGCCGCCCTCCGGCACCGACCCCCAGGCGTCGGTGGTGATTGGCACCGCCACCGGGCGTACTGCCCCGGCGGAGAGACCAGCGTCCAGTGGCGAGAGGGCCGGAGCCAGGCAGGCGCCTCGGTCACCCGGGTCCGGTTCGCCGCCCGGCACTGCGACCTCTGCGAACTACGGGCCTCGGGCACCAACCGCCACGACCGGGTGCAATCTCACGCTGAGACCCCGACCCGAACACGACATCCTCCGCCGGACTCGCATCGAGCAGGCAACCGACCACTGGCGCCGCCGCTACGGACACCGCGCCAGCGTCGAAGGCACCGTCTCCCAAGCCGTCCAAGCCTTCGAACTGCGCAGATCCCGCTACCGCGGCCTCGCCAAGACCCAACTGCAACACCACCTCACCGGCGCGGCCATCAACCTCACCCGCCTTGACGCCTGGCTCACCGGCAGACCCCTCGCCCGCACCCGCGTCTCGCCCTTCGCAGCACTCCGCCCCGCTGGATGAGATCCAGCGGGGCGGAGTCAACCAACAGCGTCAGAGGAGGGGCGGGCCGCTCGTCGGCCGGGCGGACGCCGGGTCAGGCCAGCAGCTTGTCCTTGGCCCGCTGGTACTCCTCCTCGGACAGCGCGCCGCTGCTCTTCAGGTCGGCCAGCTTCGCCAGGTCCTCCACGTGCCCGCCGGCCCCGCCGCCGGGGGCCCCGCCGCCACCGCTGCCCGCCGCCTTGCGGACGTAGTCCTGGAACGCCGCGTCGGCCTTCCTGGCCTGGTCGACGTCCCGCTGCTGCATCGAGCCGCCGCGGGCGATCAGGTAGACCAGGACGCCCAGGAACGGCAGCAGGATCACGAAGATCGTCCAACCGGCCTTGCCCCAGCCGCCCATGTCGTCGCTGCGGAAGATGTCGGTGATGATCTTGAACAGCAGGAAGAACCAGAGGATCCAGAGGAACAGCTCCAGCATCGTCCAGAAGAGGTTGAGCAGCGGATAGTTGTCCATGACGCTCCGATCCCGCGCACAGTCAGACGGAACGCCCCCGCGCCTCGAACGGCGTAGGGACGAAACGATTCCTATCACCGCAAAACGGACGGCGCACGTCGGGCCGGGCCTCCGGGCGACCGGGGATCAGCGGGCGGGCGGGCCGGGATCGGCGCCCGGCCGGCGGGCGGTCAGCGCCCGGCCATCCGCTCCAGGCGGGCGATCCGCTCGCGCATCGGCGGGTGGGTGGAGAACAGCTTGGCGCCGCGCTCGCCGGGCCGGAACGGGTTGGCGATCATCATGTGGCTGGCGGTCTGCAGCTGCGGCTCGGGCGGCAGCGGCAGCCGCTGGGTGCCGGAGTCGAGCTTGCGCAGGGCACTGGCCAGGGCGAGCGGGTCGCCGGTGATCCGGGCCCCGTCGGCGTCCGCCTGGTACTCGCGGGAGCGGCTGACGGCCAGTTGGATCAGGCCGGCCGCGACCGGACCCAGGATCATGATCGCCAGCATGCCGACCAGCCCCGGTCCCTCGTCGTCGTCCGAGCGACCGATCGGGATCAGCCAGGCGAAGTTGACCAGGAACATCACCACCGAGGCGAGCGCCCCGGCCACCGAGGAGATCAGGATGTCCCGGTTGTAGACGTGGCTCAGCTCGTGGCCGAGGACGCCGCGCAGCTCGCGCTCGTCCAGCAGCTGCAGGATGCCGTCGGTGCAGCAGACCGCCGCGTTGCGCGGGTTACGGCCGGTGGCGAAGGCGTTCGGCGCGGGCGTGGGCGAGATGTACAGCCGGGGCATCGGCTGGCGGGCGGCGGTGGAGAGCTCGCGGACGATCCGGTACAGCTGCGGGGCCTCGATCTCGCTGACCGGGCGGGCCCGCATCGCGCGCAGCGCCAGCTTGTCGCTGTTCCAGTACGCGTAGGCGTTGGTGCCGACCGCGACCAGCAGGGCCACCAGCAGGCCGGCGCGGCCGAAGAAGCTGCCGATCACCAGGATCAGCGCGGAGAGGCCGCCCAGCAGGAGGGCCGTCCGCAATCCGTTGTGGTGGCTGTGCACTGCGGGCCCTCCTGTGGTGCCGGTGGAAGCCGTGGAGGCGCTTCCCTCTGCCGGGATCAACGCTCCGAGCTGGCCGGTTCGTTCCCCCGGGCATTCGACCACAGGTCAGAACAGGCTGCCCGACACCACCTGGAGCACCAGCTGCGGAGCCACCGAGAGCACCACCGCGCCGACCCCGGCGAGGCCCAGCGCGGCCCCCAGCGAGGCCGGGACGCGACGGCCGGCGGCGGCCGGGGCCTCGCCGCCCCCGGTCGCCGGGGCGAACAGCAGCGCGGTCCACTTCAGGTAGTAGGCGAGCGCGATCACCACGTTCACCGCCATCACCACGGCCAGCCAGCCGAGGCCGGCGTCCACGGCCGCGCGGAACACCACGACCTTGCCGAACAGGCCGACCACGCCCGGCGGCAGGCCCGCCAGGCAGAGCAGGAAGAACGCCAGCGCGAACGCCGCCCAGCGGTTGCGCCCGGCCAGCCCGCGGAACCCGTCCAGCCCGCCCCGGCCGCCGACCAGCGCCACCACGCCGAACGCGCCCAGGTTCACCAGGCCGTAGACCAGCGCGTACGCCACGGTCGCGCCCAGCGGCCCGGCCGACCCGGCGTACCCGGCGGCGGCCAGCGGCACCAGCAGGTAGCCGGCCTGGCCGACCGAGGACCAGGCCAGCAGCCGGACCGCCCCGTGCGGGGTGTCGGTGCGCTGGCGCAGCGCGGCCGCGTTGCCGAAGGTCATGGTGAGCGCGGCGAGCACCGCCAGCACCAGGCCCCAGGTGTGGCCGTACGGGCGGAACGCGACGGTGGTGACCAGCGCCAGGCCGGACAGGCCGGCCGCCTTGCCGACCACCGAGAGGTAGCCGGCCACCGGCAGCGGCGCGCCCACGTACGTGTCGGGCACCCAGAAGTGGAACGGGACGGCGGCGGTCTTGAACGCGAAGCCGACCAGCGTCAGCACCGCGCCCGCCTCGGCGAGCGGCTTCAACTGGCCGGGGGCGTGCGCCAGTCCGTCGGCGATGCCCTGGAGCTGGACGGTGCCGGCGGCGGCGTAGACGAAGCTGACGCCGAGCAGCATCACGGCGGTCGCGGTGACCGAGGAGAGGAAGAACTTCAGCGCGCTCTCCGCGCCCCGGCCGTCCCGGCGCAGGCCGACCAGCGCGAACGCCGGCAGGGTGGCGACCTCCAGCGCGATCACCAGGGTGGCGAGGTCCCGGGAGGCGGGCAGCAGGGCGGCGCCGCAGGCGGAGGAGAGCAGCAGGAACCAGTACTCGCCGCCGGGCAGTTTCTCCTCGTCGACGGTGTGCAGGGAGAGCAGCACGGTCAGCAGCGCGCCGCCCAGCGCCAGCAGCTGGAAGGCGAGCGCGAAGTGGTCGGCGGTGTAGGAGCAGCCGCCGCCCGGGCTCCTGAAGCAGAACGTCGAGCGGGTGTCGCCGAGCGCGAGCGGGAGCAGCGCGGCGAGCGCGGCCAGCAGCCCGGCGGCGCTCAGCCACCCGAGCAGGCGCTTGCGGGCCTCGGGCAGGAAGAGGTCCGCGACCAGCACGGCGAGGGCGGCGAGCGCGGCGATCAGCGGCGGGGCGACGGCCACCCAGTCGACGGACTGGATCAGGCCGCCCGGGTCGGCGACGGCGAGCGGCGTCAGCGGAGTCATGAGGGGCTGCCCCAGGTCGTGAGCGGGGGCCATCAGCCGCCTCCGAGGAGGTGCTTGACGGCCGGGTCGGAGAGGCCGAGGAGCAGGGCCGGCCACAGGCCCGCGAGCAGGGTGAGCGCGGCCAGCGGCGTCCAGCTGACGGCCTCGTGGGCCTGGAGGTCGGGCAGTTCGGCGACCGGGGCGGGCTGCTTCGGGTCGCCCATGCAGACCCGCTTGACCACGATCAGCAGGTAGCCGGCGGTCAGCAGGGTGCCGAGGCCGGCCAGCACCATGTAGGTGACGAACGCGGGCCGGGAGAGCCCGGCGGCCGGGTCGAACGCGCCGTACATGGCGAGCAGTTCGCCCCAGAAGCCGGCCAGTCCCGGCAGGCCGAGGCTGGCGACGGCGGCGAACGCGAGCAGCGCGCCGATCCGCGGGGCCCGGCCGTAGAGCGCGGCGCCGGTGGCTCCGGAGAGGGTGTCCAGGTCGGCGGTGCCGTAGCGGTCCTTGACCGCGCCGACCACGAAGAACAGCAGGCCGGTGATCAGGCCGTGCGCGATGTTCGCGAACAGCGCGCCGTTCAGGCCGGTCGGGGTGAGCGAGGCGATGCCGAGCAGCACGAAGCCCATGTGGCCGACCGAGGAGTACGCGATCAGCCGCTTCAGGTCGCCCTTGGCGCCCGCGCGCGCCAGCGCGAGGCAGGCGAGCGAGCCGTAGACGATGCCGACGGCGGCGAACGCGCCCAGGTAGGGGGCGAAGGTCGCGGTGCCGTCGGGGACGACCGGGAGCAGCACCCGGACCAGGCCGTAGGTGCCCATCTTGAGCATCACGCCGGCCAGCAGCACCGAGCCGACGGTCGGGGCGGCGGTGTGCGCGTCGGGCAGCCAGGAGTGCAGCGGCCAGGCCGGGGCCTTCACCGCGAGGCCGACCAGGACGGCCAGCGCGGCGACCAGCTGGGTGGTGTGGGACAGCCCGGCGCCGTGCGCGTCGGCGAGCTTCACCATGTCGAAGGTGCCGGCCTTGACGCCGATCAGCAGGAAGCCGAGCAGCATCACGGCGGAGCCGAGCAGGGTGTACAGGATGAACCGGTTGGCGGCGGCGGTCTTCTTGCCGCTGCCCCAGCGGGAGACCAGGAAGTACATCGGGATCAGCACGATCTCGAAGGCCAGGAAGAACAGCACCAGGTCGAGCACCGCGAAGGTGGCCAGCATGCCGGTCTCCAGCAGGAGCAGCAGCCCGGTGAAGGCCCGGCCGCCGGGCCCGGCGGGGAGCTTCTTCACCGAGTAGAGCGCGCACAGGAAGGTCAGCAGCGCGGTGAGCACCAGCAGCGGCAGCGAGATGCCGTCGGTGCCCAGGTGCAGGCGGACGTCCAGCGCGGGGATCCACGACACGTCGGTGACGGCCTGCATCCGGCCGGGGTCGCCGTGGTCGAAGCCCGCGGCGAGGGCGACCGCCAGCAGCAGGGTGCCGCCGGTGACGGTGGCGCCGAGGCGCAGCGCCTGCCGGTCGCCGATCGGGGCGAGCATCAGGGCGGCGCCGAGCAGCGGCAGGGCCAGGAGGGCGATGAGGACCGCGTTCATCGGGGGCTCCAAGGGCGTGCCGGGACGAGGGAACGGTGACGTGTCATGTGGTGTCGCGGCATCTGGTGACACGACATCTCGTGACACGTCATCTGATGACGCGACACAGGATGACGTGTCATCTGGTGACGCGACACGGAATGACGTGGCACCGAGTGACGTGACATGGGCCGGTGACGTGTCATGAGCCGACCGCCACCAGAACGACGAGCAGCACGGCCCCGGCCAGCAGCGCGCTCAGGTAGCCCTGGGCGTTGCCGGTCTGGGCGAAGCGGACGGCCCGGCCGAGCCAGCCGGGCGCCGCGCCCGCGCCGCGGACGTACGTCTCCACCACGGCGCGGTCCAGGAACCGGACCAGCCGGGCGGCGGCCGCGGTGGGCCGGACGAACAGCGCGCCGTAGAACCGGTCGACGCCGAAGCCGTGCTGGGCGGGCCCGTACAGCGGGCCGAGCAGCAGCCGGCCGGGGTCGGTGGCGGCGGCCTCGGCAGCCTCCGCGACCAGCCCGGCCTCCCCGGCCGACTGCGCGGCCGCGGCAACGGCCCGGGCGTTCACGGTCCGCCAGGCGGCGTACGCGACCAGGACGCCGATCAGCGCGGCGCCGGTGCCCAGGACCGCGGTCTCGAAGCCGGGGCGCAGCGATTCGCCGTCGAGCAGCGCGGGCAGCCAGTCGGAGCGCAGCCCGAGCAGGCCGAAGCCCATGGTGGGCACGGCCAGCACCCACAGCGGCCAGCGCATCGCGGCGGGTTCGGCGTGCGCCGGGTCGGCCTCGTCGATCTCCGGGGAGTACGGGGCGTCGGCGGGGGCGGCCACCGGCGGCACCGGCTTGGCGTGGAAGGCGACCAGCCAGAGCCGGGTGGCGTACGCGGCGGTGAGCAGCGCGGTGAGCAGTCCGGCCGCCAGCACGGTCCAGCCGGCGGCGGCGGGGACGGCCGAGGCGGGGCCGAGGGTGCCGGTGAGGGCTTCGCCGTGGGCGGCGTGCTCGGCGGCGGTGAGCACGGACTCCTTGGAGAAGAAGCCCGCGAACGGCGGCAGGCCGACCAGGGCGACCAGCGCGATGCCCATCGTCCAGTAGGCGTCGGGGACGCGGCGGCGCAGGCCGTCGATCCGGGACATGGCGCTGATCGAGTTGGTGTGCGCGGCGTGGATGACGACGCCGGCGGTGAGGAACAGCAGCGCCTTGAACGCGCCGTGCGAGACCAGGTGGAAGACGGCGGCCTG
This sequence comes from Kitasatospora setae KM-6054, assembly GCF_000269985.1. NCBI lineage: Bacteria > Bacillati > Actinomycetota > Actinomycetes > Kitasatosporales > Streptomycetaceae > Kitasatospora > Kitasatospora setae. Next base: position 3,694,609 of record NC_016109.1, read on the forward strand.
CCGGTCGCCGGAGGCCAGCGCGCCGGCCATGTAGCCGAGCTGGCCGACCGTCGAGTAGGCGAGCACGCGCTTGAGGTCGTCCTGGGCGAGCGCGCACAGCGCGGAGCCGACCATGGTGACGGCGGCCATCACGGCCAGCACCAGCAGCGCGGCGGAGGAGAGCAGGAAGACCGGCAGCAGCCGGGCGACCAGGTAGATGCCGGCCGCGACCATGGTGGCGGCGTGGATCAGCGCGGAGACCGGCGTCGGGCCGGCCATCGCGTCGGGCAGCCAGGTGTGCAGCGGGAACTGCGCGCTCTTGCCGGCCACGCCGGCGAGCAGCAGCAGGGCGATCAGCGTGGGGTGGTCGAGCCCGCCGGTGGCGGCGGTGCGCAGCACCTCGGTGATCCGGAAGCTGCCCGCGTCCGCGCCGAGCAGGAACAGGCCGAACAGGAACGGCACGTCGCCGAGCTTGGTGACCAGGAACGCCTTCAGCGAGGCGGTCCGGGCGTCGGCGGTCTCCCAGTGGTGGCCGATCAGGAAGTACGAGCAGATGCCCATCACCTCCCAGCCGACCAGCAGCACGATCAGGTCGCCGGAGTAGACGACCAGGAACATCGCGGCGGTGAACAGCGAGACCAGGGCCGCGTACGAGGGGTAGCGCGGGTCGTCCTCGAGGTACGCGGTCGAGTAGACCTGCACGCAGGTGGCGACCAGGCCGACCAGGACCGAGATCAGCGAGGAGAAGCCGTCCAGGTGGAGGGCGAGCGAGATCTCGGGCCCGCCGGTCGGGGCGAGCCGGGTGGCGGCGTCCAGGGTGCTGCCGGTGCCCAGTTGCAGGGCGGTGACCAGGGCGAGCACGGCGGAGACCGCGACCGGCAGCACGGCCAGCGGGCGGGCCAGGCCGGGGTACCGGCGTCCGGTGGCGAGGCCGGCGGCGGCGCCGAGCGCGGGCAGCGCGGGGACGAGGATCGGCAGCGCGAGGTTCATGCGGCGGCCTGCTCCTTCTCTCCGTCGGAGGGCTCGTCGGCCTCGTGGCGGTCGCCGAGCGCGGTGACCTCGTCGACGGCGGCGGTGCGGCGGGTGCGGTAGACCAGCAGCACGATGGCCAGGCCGAGGCCGATCTCGGCGGCGGCGATGGTGATGGTGAACAGGGTGAGCGCCTGGCCGGCGTGCAGGGTGTCGCGCAGCCAGACGTCGAAGGCGACCAGGTTGAGGTTGACGGCGTTGAGCATCAGCTCGACCGACATCAGCACCAGGATGACGTTGCGCCGGGCGAGCACGCCGTACACGCCGACGCTGAACAGCAGCACGGCGAGGACGGCGGGGTAGGCGAGGTGCACGTCAGCGCTCCTTCGGCTTCGTCGGAGCGGCGGCGGACGGCTTCCCGGCAGCCGGGCTCCCGGCACCAGGGCTCCCGGCGGACGCCTGCCCGGCCCGCGCCTGCCCGGAGGACGTCTGCCCGGCGCGCAGCTTGCCCGCCCGCGGCTTGGCCCGGCCGCCCTCGGTGCGGGAGAGCACGATCGCGCCGACCAGTGCGGCCAGCAGCAGCACCGACAGCGCCTCGAACGGCAGCACCCAGTGCGAGAACAGGTACTCGCCGGTCAGCCGGGTGGTGCCGGCCGCGCCGGACAGGTCGATCCAGGACGAGCGGAACGCGTCGACGACCAGGGTGACCAGGGTCGCGGCGGAGGCGGCGCCGACCGCGAGCGCGGCGGGGCGGTTGCCGGAGTCGGCGTCCGGGGAGCGGCCGATCGGGGCGCGGGTCAGCATCAGGCCGAACAGCACCAGCACGATCACCGAGCCCAGGTACACCAGCACCTGCACCCAGGCCACGAACTCGGCGGTCAGCAGCAGGAACTCGACCGCGAGCCCGCCGAGCGCGACCACCAGCCACAGCGCGGCGTGCACCAGCTGGCGGGTGGTCACCGAGACGACGGCCGCGCCGAGCACGAGCACACCGACCAGCAGGAAGACGACCTCCTGCCCGGTCGGCGAGAGGTACGAGCGCGCGGCGGGCTCCAGCGAGCCCGCCGCGGCCAGCAGGGTGCTCAACTCTCCCCACCCTCCTCGGCCGTTACCGGGGCGGCGGCGGCAGCGGCGGCAGCAGCGGCTGCGGCCAGCTTGTCGGCGGCCTTGCGGGCCATGGCGATCTCCTTGGGCTCCTCCGCCGCGGCGTCGTGCGCGGGCGGCGGCGGGACGGTCCACATCCACTCGCGCAACCGGTCGCGCTCGTGGGTGAGTTCGCGGATGTCGGTCTCCGCGTACTCGAACTCCGGGGACCAGAACAGCGCGTCGAACGGGCACACCTCGACGCAGATCCCGCAGTACATGCAGAGCGAGAAGTCGATCGCGAAGCGGTCCAGCACGTTGCGGGTGCGGGCGCGGGCGTTCGGGTCGGCGGCGGGCAGCGTCTCCTTGTGGGAGTCGATGTAGATGCACCAGTCCGGGCACTCGCGGGCGCACAGCATGCAGACCGTGCAGTTCTCCTCCAGCAGCGCGATCACGCCGCGGCTGCGCGGCGGGAGATCGGGCTGCACGTCGGGGTACTGCGCGGTGACGGTCTTCCGCATCATGGTGCGCATGGTGACGGCCAGGCCCTTGGCCAGGCCGGAGCCGGGAATTCCCATTACGAGATCGCCACCTTGATGATGCCGGTCAGGACGAGCTGGGCCAGCGCCAGCGGGATCAGCACCGTCCACGCGAAGCGCATCAGCTGGTCCTCGCGCAGTCGCGGGTAGGTGACCCGGAGCCAGAGCACCACGAAGGCCAGCGCGAAGGTCTTGGCGAGCGTCCACAGCCAGCCGAGCTGGTCGGCGAACGGGCCGTGCCAGCCGCCCAGGAACAGCACCGAGGTCAGCGCGCAGAGCACCACGATGCCCGCGTACTCGGCGAGCAGGAACAGCGCGAAGCGCAGTCCGGTGTACTCGGTGTACGCGCCGAAGATGATCTCCGAGTCGGCCACCGGCATGTCGAACGGCGGGCGCTGCAGCTCGGCCAGGCCGGCCGTGAAGAACACGAACGCGCCGATCAGCTGCCACGGCACCCACCACCAGTGGAAGGCGTCCACGATGCCGGGCAGCGAGACGCTGCCCGCCGCCATCGCCACCGAGGCGGCGGCCAGCAGCATCGGCAGCTCGTACGACATCAGCTGCGCGGCCGTGCGCAGCGCGCCCAGCAGCGAGAACTTGTTGGCCGACGCCCAGCCCGCCATCAGCGAGCCGAGCACGCCGACGCCCATCACGGCCAGCACGAAGAAGATGCCCGCGTCGACCACCTGGCCGACCATCCCGTCCGGCCCGACCGGGATCACCAGCAGCACCAGCAGGTAGGGCAGCAGCGCGACGGCCGGGGCCAGTTGGAAGATCCGCCGGTCGGCGCCGGCCGGGACGACGTTCTCCTTCTGGACGAACTTCACGCCGTCGGCGACCAGTTGCGCCCAGCCGTGGAACCCGCCCGCGTACATCGGGCCGAGCCGGCCCTGCATGTGCGCCATCACCTTGTGCTCGGTCTGGCCGACCACCAGCGGCAGCACCAGGAACGCCACCAGCGTGCCGACGCAGCGCAGCAGCGTGTCGAGGAGGTTCACGCGCCGTCTCCGTCCTGCTGCTCGGTGGTCTGCTCGGGCTGTTCGGGCTGTTCGGGCTGTTGGGGCTGTTCGGGCTGTTCGGGCTGGGCGGCGGGCCGTTCGGGCCGCTCGGGTTTCGCCGCCGTCTCGTCGCGCGCCGGTACCGGCGCGTGCCACGGGGCGTCGGACGACTGGGTGCGGGCGGTGCGGCGCGGGGCCTCGGGCCGCTCGGCCGGGGTCTCGCCGGCGGCCTGGCTGACCGATCCGTCGCCGACGCCGCGGGTGCGGCGCGGCCGGTCGGCCCGTACCGGCGGCGTGGCGTCGGCCCCGGTGTCGGCCCCGGTCGCGGGGCCGGCCTCGGCGGCCTGGCTGGCGGAGCCACCCTCGACGCTGCGGGTGCGACGCGGCCGGTCGACCCCGGCGGCGGCGCCGGCCCGGGCCGCCCCGGCGCGGGCGGCGCCGCGGGCGGGGCGTTCGGCGACCGGCGGCAGGGTGCCCTTGAGCGGGCCCCACTCGTTCGGGTCGGGGACGCCGGGGGGCTGCATCTTGCGCCGGGCCGGGCCGCCGTGGTCGGCGGCCTCGCCGGGCTCCTTGGCGCCGGGCCAGTCCTTGGCGACCCGGGCGGCCAGCACGAAGTCCTTGCGCAGCGGGTGGCCCTCGAAGCCGTCCGGCAGCAGCAGGGTGACGGGGTGCGGGTGGCCCGGGAACTCGATGCCGAACATCTCCAGGGTCTCCCGCTCGTGCCAGGCGGCCCCGGCGTACACCCCGACGGCGGTCGGCAGCGCGGCCTTCTCGCGCGGGATCCGGGTGCGCAGCAGCAGCCGGCGCACGCCGCCGGGCCCGCCGACGGCGGCCAGGTGCGCGCAGACGGCGAAGCCGCGTTCGAGGTCGTCGACGGCGCTCAGCCAGTCCAGGAAGGCCAGGCCGAGGGCGTCGCGGGCGGCGGTGAGCGCCTCGATCCAGTGCTCGGCGGGCACGTCGACGGTCAGCAGGTCGTACGCCTCGGTGGCGCTCGCCCAGGGCCCGACGGCCGCGGCGGCGCGCTCGGCGGGCGTGGGCTCGGCGACCGGCACGGGCTCGGGCACGACGGACGCCTCCGGCGGCTCGGGGGTGTCGGTCACTGCTGCCCCTCCCCGGGCGCGGGCCGCAGCGGGCGGCCGAGCGCGGCGGCGGGCGCGGTGTAGCGCTGCGGCACGTCCTCGGCGGCGATCTTCTCCTGCAGCTTGAGGATGCCCTGGAGCAGCGCCTCGGGCCGGGGCGGGCAGCCGGGCACGTAGACGTCGACCGGGATGATCTGGTCGACGCCCTTGGTGACGGAGTACGAGTCCCAGTACGGGCCGCCGGAGTTGGCGCAGGCGCCGAAGGAGATGACGTACTTCGGCTCGGGCATCTGCTCGTACAGGCGCTTGACGGCGGGGGCCATCTTGTCGGTGACGGTGCCCGAGACGATCATCAGGTCGGCTTGCCGGGGGCCGGGCGCGAACGGGATGACACCCATCCGGATGAAGTCGTGCTTGGCCATCGACGCGGCGATGAACTCGATCGCGCAGCAGGCCAGTCCGAAGTTGAAGCACCAGAGGCTGTAGCGGCGGCCCCAGTTGAGCACCACCTTGACCGGGTCCGGGGCGAGCCGGGCCAGCGGGCCGAGGCGGCACTGCTCGACGGCGGCGCCGGGGCGGGCCGGGTCGGGGATGCCGAGCGGGACGGGGCCGTCGCCCGGCGTCCCGTGGGAGTGCGTCACGTCCATTCCAGAACGCCCTTCTTCCAGGCGTAGAGCAGTCCGACCGCGAGGAAGCCGACGAAGACGAACATCTCCACCAGCGTGGTCGCCCCGAAGCCGGCGGCGGAGAACACCGTGGCCCACGGGAACAGGTAGATCGCGTCGACCGCGAAGATCACGTACAGGAAGGCGTAGACGTAGTACCGGATCTGGGTGTGCGCCCAGCCCTCGCCGACCGGGTCGACCCCGCACTCGTAGGCGAGGAGTTTCTCGGGGGTGTCGACCACCGGTCGCAGCAGGCGGTTCGCGGTGAAGGACACCACCACGAAGAGGACGCCGATGACCGCCAGCAGGCCGATCGCCGCGTAGGCGTCGAAGTAACCGCTGCCGGCGGCGGGGTCGGCAGCGAGCGGCTGCCACTCCATGGGTCACGCCCTTCTTCTTTGCCCGTCCATAACCATCGCTATCGCGGGAGTCTATGTGCACCGTCCGTCTACTCCGTCACCTGCCCGTCCTGCAAGACGGCCGGTGGACACCCGGCGGACAGTCGGCGGACAGTCGGCGGAGCGCCGCGGAATTCCGTCCGCGGACGGTCCGGGTGCGGAGCGCACCTCGGGGGGTGGGGATAACCCCCGGACGAAGACGGTGTGCAGCACCATGGCGGGGGGCGGTCACCGGGCGGGATGCTGGTGATCGACAAGCACCGGCGAGATCACCAGGAGAGGGCGCCGACCATGGAGGACGAGGTGAAGCGCCCGTCGTTGTACGGGGCCCAGCTGTGGCGGGAGGTGCGCAACGCGCTGCTGAACCTGCCGGTCGGGCTGGCCGGGTTCGTGGTGGCGGTGGTGCTGCTGACCACCGGCCTGGGCCTGGCGGTGACGGTGGTGGGGCTGCCGCTGCTGGCCCTCGGGCTGGCCTGCTGCCGCTGGTTCGGCCGGCTGGGCCGGTCCCGGGCGCGCTCCGAGCTGGGCAGCGCGGTGGCCGAGCCGGAGCCGCTGCGCCCGGCCCGGGCCGGGGTGGCCGGCCGGGTGGTGGCGGCGCTGGGCGACGGGCTGGGCTGGCGCTCCGCGCTGTACTGCGCGGTGCTGCTGGTCTGGGGCATCGTCACCTTCGCCCTGACGCTGGTGCTGCTGGTGGTCGGCTGGCCGGTGCTGCCCTGGGCGATGCGGGCGATCTCCGCGGTCTCCCGCTGGCTGGTGGAGGCGCTGCTGTCGCCGGGCGCGCTGGCCGAGCGGGTCCGCGAGCTGGAGGACGACCGGGGCGTGGTGGTCGACACCGCCGCCGCCGACCTGCGCCGGATCGAGCGCGACCTGCACGACGGCGCGCAGGCCCGGCTGGTGGCGCTGGCGATGGACCTCGGCCTGGCCAAGGAGAAGCTGGAGGAGGATCCGGCGTCCGCCCGGCAGATGGTCGACGCGGCGCACGGCGAGGTCAAGCTCGCCCTCCAGGAGCTGCGCGACCTGGCCCGCGGCATCCACCCCGCCGTGCTCACCGACCGCGGGCTGGACGCCGCGCTCTCCTCGGTCGCGGCCCGCACCGCGCTGCCGGGCGGCGTCCGGGTGCACGTCGAGCTGGGCGGCGAGCGCCCCGACTCCGCGGTCGAGGGCATCGCCTACTTCACCGTCACCGAGCTGCTGACCAACGCCGCCAAGCACTCCGGCGCCCGCACCGCGGCGGTGGACGTCTGGCGCCAGGACGGCCGGCTGATGCTGACGGTGCGCGACGACGGCCGGGGCGGCGCCCGGGTGCACCCGGGCGGCGGGCTGGCCGGGCTGGCCGAGCGCGCCGAGTCGGTGGACGGCGCGTTCGTGGTCGAGAGCCCGGCCGAGGGCCCGACCCTGGTGACCGTCGAGCTCCCCTGGCACACCCGCTCCGGGCCCAGGCGGTGACACCCGCCGGGCGGTGACCGCCGGCCGGACGTGGACGGGCCCGGAGCGCCGCCTCCCTTGCGCGGTACGGCACTCCGGGCCCGGGCCTGTCGGGCGCTACAGCGTCCCGAGGGTGACCTCCGCGGTCTTGCCCTGCCCGTCCCGCTGGTAGCCGACGGTGACCTTGTCGCCGGGGCTGAGCGAGGCCAGCGCGGTGGTCAGCGCGGAGGGGCCGCTGATCGCGGTGTCGTTGACCTTGGTGATCACGTCGCCCGCCTGCAGCCCGGCGGAGGCTGCGGGGCCGCCGCCGGTCACCGAGACCACCGCGGCGCCGGCCGGCTGGAAGTTCGCGTCGAAGTACGGGCGGACGGTCACCCCGAGCGCGGCCCGGCCGGAGTTGCTGACCTTGCCGTCCTTGATCAGCTGGTTGGCGATGCTGGTGACGGTGGCCGCCGGGATGGCGAAGCCGATGCCGGGCGCGGCCGAGCCGTTCAGCTCCGGGTCGACGGCGGTCAGCGTGTTGATCCCGATCACCTGGCTGGAGAGGTTGACCAGCGCGCCGCCGCTGTTGCCGGGGTTGATCGCGGCCGAGGTCTGCACCATGTTGCCGATGGTGGCGCCGGGCGAGCCGGCCGACTGCGGCTCGCTGACCGTCCGCCCGACCGCCGAGACGATGCCCTGGGTGACGCTGCTGGACAGCCCGAGCGGGCTGCCCATCGCCAGCGTGATCTGCCCGACCGAGACCTTCGCGCTGTCCGCGAAGGCCGCCGGCTTGAGGCCGCTGGGCGTGCTGGACAGCTTGATCACCGCGAGGTCGGACTCCGGGTAGCTGCCGACCAGGGTGGCGTCCAGCGGCTTGGTGCTGTTGGCCAGCGTCACGGTGAAGGTGGTGGCGGTGCCGACCACGTGCGCGTTGGTGACGATGTCGCCCTTGTCGTCGAAGACGATCCCGGAGCCGAGGCTGTCGCCCGCGGTGATCTGCACCACGGAGGGCAGCACCTGCGAGATCACCTGCTGGTAGTCCTGCTCCAGCTGGTTGCTGCTGGACGGGGCGGGCGCGGACGAGGACGAGGAGCTGTCGGCCGCCGCGCCGGTGCCGTCCTTCGAACTGGAGCAACCCGTCGCCAGCAGCGCCGCGGCGGCGATCGCCGCCGCGGGCCCGAGCCACAGCTTGGGCCCGGTGGGCCGGGGACCGGCCGGGATCGGACGGGTCGGTTCCTTCTTCGGGCGCACGGCGGCCACCTCCGGTCGCTGGACAGAGCTTCGTCACTATTGCACCGAAATGTCCGAATGCTCGTGCGGACACACCACACCACCGGCAAATGGCCGCCGTCTAGGATCGGCCCATGACCTGGTTGATCACCGGCGGTGCCGGTTACATCGGCGGACACGTAGTCAAGGAGCTGGCCGAGGCCGGCGAGCCGGTGGTCGTCCTGGACGACCTGAGCAGCGGCTCCGCCGACCGCCTGCCGGCCGGCGTCCCCCTGGTGGTGGGCTCCACGCTGGACCGCCCGCTGCTGGACAAGGTGATCGCCGAGCACGGCGTGACCGGCATCCTGCACATCGCCGCCAAGAAGCAGGTCGGCGAGTCGGTCAGCGAGCCGCTGCACTACTACCAGGAGAACGTCGAGGGCCTGCGCCTGGTGCTGGAGGCCGCGGTGGCCGGCGGCGTGCGCCGGATCCTGCTCTCCTCCTCCGCCGCCGTCTACGGCATGCCGGACGTCGACCTGGTGACCGAGTCGACCCCGTGCGCGCCGATCAACCCGTACGGCGAGACCAAGCTGGTCGGCGAGTGGCTGCTGAACGCCTCCGCCACCGCCTACGGGATGTCCACCGTGGCGCTGCGCTACTTCAACGTGGCGGGCGCGGCCTCCCCCGAGCTGTCCGACGAGGGCGTCACCAACCTGGTCCCGATGGTGTTCGAGCGGCTGGCCGCCGGGCAGCCGCCGCGGGTCTTCGGCGCCGACTACCCGACCCCGGACGGCACCTGCGTCCGCGACTTCATCCACGTCTCGGACATCGCCTCCGCCCACCTGGCGGCGGTCCGCCGGCTGAACGCGGCCGGGCCGCAGGAGCGGGTCAACCTGGCCCTGAACATCGGCCGCGGCGAGGGCGTCTCGGTGCGGGAGATGCTGGCCGAGATCGGCGCGGTGACCGGCCTGGACACCACCCCCGAGATCACCCCGCGGCGGGCCGGCGACCCGGCCCGGGTGGTGGCCGCCGCCGACCTGATCCGGCAGGAGCTCGGCTGGAGCGCCCGCCACGACGTCCGCGAGATGGTCGCCTCGGCCTGGGCCGGCTGGCAGCACCGCCACCCGTAGCCCCGGCCCGCCCGTACGGCAGCGGCCCCGGACCTCGCGCGAGGTCCGGGGCCGTACCGTTTCCTCCCGGCCTACTGCGGGACGGCGGTGCCGTAGAAGGAGTCCAGCGCGTACACGCAGCGGTCCTTGGAGCCGACGAACACCCGGCCGCCGACCGCCACCGGGGAGCCGGTCAGCTCGCCCTTGGTGCCCAGCTCCCAGCGCAGCCGGCCGGTGGCCAGCTCCAGGGTGTGCAGCGACTGGTCGCGGCTGCCCAGGTGGACCAGGCCCTCGGCGACCGCCGGGGATCCGACCAGCTCGCCCCGGGTGGTGTAGCGCCAGCGCTCCCGGCCGCCGGCCGCCTCGAAGGCGAACAGCGTGTCGCCGGAGCCCAGCAGTACCGTCCCGTCGGCGACCACGGCCGGCTCGGCGCCCTGCCGGGCGGCGGTGGCGGCCCGCCACAGGCCGCGGCCGGTGGCGGCGTCCAGCGCGTACAGGGTGCCGAGGTAGTCGGCGACGTACACCGCGCGGCCGTCCACCGCGGGCGGGGTGAACAGCACCACCGGCGCGTCGAACCGCCAGCGCTCGGCGCCGGTGGCCGCGTCCAGCGCGTGCACCCGCTGACCGGACGTCACGTACAGCACGCCGCCGCGCTCGACCGGGCGGGACGGCACCTCGCCGCCCAGCGGCACCGCCCAGCGCACCCCGCCGCCCAGCGGGTCCACGCAGTGCAGCCGGCCGCCGCCCTGGTAGTAGGCGGCGCCGGCGATCAGCGCCGGCCCGGACTGCGGGTTCTCGTACTCCTGCTGGGCGTCGTCGGTCCGCCACAGCTCGGCGCCGGTGGCCGCCGCGCGCAGCTGCACGCCGCCGCCGCGCACGCCGCAGCAGAGCACGCCGTCGGCGGCGTCCAGCGCGTACACCCAGCCGTCCAGCGAGTGGCGCCAGCGCTCGGTGCCGTCGGCGGCGTCCACCGTGTACAGGTGCGGGCCGTCGGCGGCGTGCACCCGGCCGCCGTCCACGGCCAGCGCCCAGGCCACGTCCCGGGTCTTCCAGCGGCGCTCGCCGGAGCCGATGTCCAGCGCGTGCACCTCGAAGCTGGAGGCGAACAGCGTGCCGTCGGCGACCACCGGGGTGCCCCACACGTCGTTCGACATCCGGAACCGCCAGGGCCGCCAGCGGGCCGCGGGCTGCGGCGGGGCGGCGGACGGGGCCGGGCTGCGGCGCACCCAGTCGGTGCCGGCCGGGGCGGGCACGGGCGCGGCGGGCTCCGCCCGCGGCCCGGGGCCTATCGGCACCTGCGCCCCGGACAGCCGGATCTCGCCGTCCGGGCCCCCGGGGCCGCCGGGCTCCGGGCGGCGGTGCGGACGGACCCGCTCGGTGGCGATCTCGGACTCGGAGACCGGCCCGGCCCCGGCGGCCCGGGCCGCGACCGGCACCGGCGGCAGCGGCGGCGGCCCGACCGGCTGGGCCGGCAGCTCGACCTGCCGCTGGGACGGCGGCGGGGCCTGGAGCCCCGACTGCGGCTGCGGCTGCGCCGGCGGGCGGGCCGGCTGCTGGGCGGCGACGGGGCGCCTGCTGCTGCGCTTGGCCTCGATCAGGTCGAGCGCGGCGGGCGGCAGCCAGTCGCCGGCCTCGCCGGAGGCGTCCTCCCGGGAGAACAGGTGCGGGGCCAGCTCGGCCTGGATCTGGGCGGGAGTCGGCCGGTGCTCGGCGGCGGGCCGCATGCAGGCCCGCACCAGGTCGACCAGCTCGGCCGGCAGCCCGGACAGGTCGGGCTGGTCGCGCAGCAGCTGGAACACCGTCTCGACCGGGTTGGCGCCGCGGTACGGCGGGTGCCCGGTGGCGCAGAACACCACCAGCGAGCCGAGCGAGAACACGTCGCTGGCGCCGGTCACGCTGCGGCTGTCGCGGGCCTGCTCGGGCGACATGTAGGCGGGCGTGCCGACCGCGACGTTGGTCATGGTCAGCCGGGTGCTGGAGACCCCGGCGGCGATGCCGAAGTCGATCACCCGCGGCCCGTCCTCGACCACCAGCACGTTGGACGGCTTGAGGTCCCGGTGCACCAGCCCGGCCGCGTGGATGGACTGCAGCGCCTCGGCGATGCCCGCGGTCAGCCAGCGCACCGCGTCGGCGGGCAGCGGCCCGCAGTCGTTGACCAGGTCCTCCAGCGAGGGCGCGGGCACGTACGCGGTGGCCAGCCACGGGACGGCCGCGTCGGCGTCCGCGTCCACCACGGCGGCGGTGTAGAAGCCGCCGACCGTCTTGGCCGCGGCGATCTCGCGGGCGAAGCGGACCCGGAACAGGTTGTCCTCGGCCAGCTCGCTGCGGACGGTCTTGATGGCCACCCGGCGCCCCGAGGCCGACCGGGCCAGGTACACCAGGCCCATGCCGCCCGCGCCGAGCCGGGCCAGCACTTCGAAGGGCCCGATCCGCCTCGGATCGTGCGCCGTCAGCTGGTCCACTCCTCAGCCACCTCCCCTTCCGCCAACGCCCCCCGGCGGTGGCGCCCCCCGATTCTCCAATGCCCGCCGCCCGGGAGCCAATCTCCCCCGCCCGGGACACGCCCCCGGGTACCGGAGCCCCGCCCTCCGAGTGGCCCGGCGGCACCACCCGGACGGCCCCCAGCTGACTTGTCGTCACGCTGTGGGGTCATCAGCACACGGGGGGGCAACAACTCACGCGGAAAAGGCACGTTTTCCCCCCTCGCCCGGACTAATAGTCGCACTACCGATTAGCGCCAAGATCTTGCCGCTGTAAGCTGACGGCATGACAGGACAAGTTCGCACCGTCGACGGTCGCGTCGCCGGGCGGCGCGGACAGGAGACGCGGCAGAAGCTGCTCGACTGCCTCCGCGAGATGCTCAGCACGTCGCCGTACCGGGACGTCAAGGTCATCGACGTCGCCCGTATGGCGGGAACCTCCCCCGCGACCTTCTACCAGTACTTCCCGGATGTCGAGGGCGCAGTCCTTGAGATCGCCGAGGAAATGGCCGAGGACAGCGGCGGGCTCAAAGAGCTCGTCGATGGAAAGTCCTGGGCGGGAAAGACCGGCTTCACCACTTCCGAAGAACTGGTGGACGGATTCCTCGCCTTCTGGCGCAAGAATGACGCCATTCTCCGAGTGGTCACACTCGGTGCCGCGGAAGGGGACAAGCGGTTCTTCAAGATCCGCATGAAGGTCCTCAACTCGGTGGCCGGCCCGCTCACCGAAGCCGTGCGCAACAATCAGGGCAAGACCGACAAGACGGTCGAACCGGCGGCGATCGCCGGCGCCCTGGTGTCGCTGCTCGCCTCGGCCGCCGAGCACGGCAAGGCGTTCACCTCGTGGGGCGTGAAGGTCAAGGACCTCAAGCCCAACCTGGCGCTCCAGGTGTACCTGGGAGTCACCGGAAAGAAGCCGCCGAAGTAAGACAGCAGCCCGCCACTGGCGCTCGGCCCCGGTTCCTGTCCGGGTGTGTCGGATGCGGCCGTGCCTCGGGGGAGGTTCGCCGACGTACCGCGGAGCGCCGTCCTTCAACGGACGGAGGGGCGGCCGGGAGGATGTTCTCCTCCCGGCCGCCCCTCCGCCGTCTCCGGCCCCGCCGACCCGTCAGGGGCAGCGCACGACCTGCCCGGCGTAGGCCAGGCCGCCGCCGAAGCCGAACAGCAGCACCGGGTCGCCGCTGTGCAGCTCGCCGCGCTCGACCAGCTTGGAGAGGGCGAGCGGGATCGAGGCGGCGGAGGTGTTGCCGGAGTCGACCACGTCGCGGGCGACCACCGCGTCCTCGGCCAGGCCGAGCTTGCCGGCGATGGCGTCGATGATCCGCAGGTTGGCCTGGTGGGCGACGAAGCCGCGCAGCTCGGACGGCTCGATGCCGGCCTTCTCGCAGGCCTTCCGGGCCAGCGGGGCGACCTGGGTGGTGGCCCAGCGGAACACGGTCTGGCCCTGCTGGCTGATGACCGGCTTCCAGCCGCTGATCGCGACCGCCTCGCCCTTCTCCGGCTCGGAGCCCCACACCACCGGGCCGATGCCGGCCTGCTCGTCGGGGACCGCCTCCAGCACGGCGGCGCCCGCGCCGTCGCCGAAGATCACGCAGGTGGTGCGGTCGGTCCAGTCGATGATGTCGGACATCCGCTCCACGCCGACCACCAGCGCCCGGGTGGCCGCGCCGGCCCGGATCGCGTGGTCGGCGGTGGCCAGCGCGTACGAGAAGCCCGAGCAGGCGGTGTTCAGCTCGTACGCGGCGGGGGCGGGGATGCCGAGGCGGGCGGCGACGGCGGCGGCGGTGTTGGGGCTGCGCTCGACCGCGGTGCAGGTGGCGACGGCGACCAGGTCGACCTGGTCGGGCGTCACGCCCGCGTGGGCGAGGGCCTTCTCGGCGGCGGCGACCGCGAGGTCGACCAGGGTCTCCTCCTGCGCGATGTGCCGGGTGCGGATGCCGACCCGGGAGCGGATCCACTCGTCGTCGGTGTCGACCATCGCCGAGAGCTCGTCGTTGCCGAGGACCTTCGACGGCTGGTGGTGGCCAAGCGCCACGATGCGGGAGGCGGTCATACAGCCACTCAACCGGGTTACCGGTGAGTCAGGAGGTAACGCCCCGGCACAGGATCGGGTGCCGGATGCTGTAAAAACCTCACAAACCGGCCGGGGTCAGGCGGCCAGCGCGGGGGCGTCGCCCATCAGGATCATCGGGTGCAGCGCCGGGTCGAGGGTCCGGATCAGCTCGACCATGTGGTCCTCGGTGAGCGAGACGCAGCCGTGGGTGGGGCCGCCGTGGTCGAGGTGCAGCCAGATGCCGCCGCCCTTGGCGGCGCCCTGCGGGTAGGTGGTGTCCAGCGGGGAGGTGCCCTCGACCCGGTTGTAGTTGATCGCGACCACGTAGTCGAAGGAGCCGGCCAGCGGCTCGTTGTTGAAGCCGCGCCCGGACATCACGAACTTCTTGTTCTCGTCGTACGGGAGCTTGGAGCCGGGGTCGGCCTTGCGGCCGCCCGCGTCGGTGAGCGAGAACAGGCCGATCGGGCTGCGCAGGTCGCCGGAGCGGTGGTCGGCGGTCCAGCCCTTGTAGGCGTTGTGGGCCGGCCAGGCCTGGCCGGCCTGCCAGCTGCCGTCGTCGCCGCGGGTCCACAGCGTGACGGTGTTGTCGGAGGAGTCCTTGTCCTTGCCGCTGGCGACCAGCAGCTGGCGGGTGCCGGCCGGGACCTTGGACATCCAGTCGGCGCCGATGCCCGGGATGCTGGTGATCTTGTCCCGGTCGGAGCGGTCCGCGGCGGGCGCCTCGGTGTGCTGGGCCTCGGCGGCCTGCATCGGGACGACCTCGGGCTCCCGGTCGGGGGCCGCGCTGGCGGTGGCGTCCTGGAAGTTCCGGCCGGGGCCGACGGTGAACCAGCCGGCCGCGAGGGCCAGCAGGGTCGCGGTGCCGACGGTGAACTTGCGGGCCCGGCGCGCCTTCGGCTTGCGGCGGCTGCGGCGGGCGGCGGCTCGGCCCTGGGGCTGCCCGGCCTCGTCCCGGTCGGACGGCGCGGCGGCCGGACGGCGGTGCGAGGCGGAACGATGGGAACCGGACATGCGGACGATCCTCCCAGACCTCATGGACGCGGCGGAACCCGGGCCGTGTGATGAGCCTGTGAGCATACGCGCCAGCGGAAACGTTTCTCCGTCACGACAACCGCCCCGGTTGCGCGTTCCGACCCCGCGCGCCCCCCGGGAACGGCCCGCGCCCGGTGGCCGGAAACCGGTCACCGGGCGCGGGCCGGACCCACGGGGGTCAGAGGCGCATCGCCTGCGGGGTCTCCCGGCGGTTCAGGTCCGGGCCGTCGTACTCGCGGATGATCTCGTAGCGGGTGTTCCGCTCGACCGGGCGGAAGCCGGCGTCCCGGATCAGGCCGAGCAGGTCGTCGCGGCCCAGCTTGTTCGGGGTGCCGAAGTTGTCCGCGTCGTGGGTGATCTTGTACTCGACCACCGAGCCGTCCATGTCGTCCGCGCCGTGGCTGAGCGCCAGCTGGGCGGTGGTGACGCCGTGCATCACCCAGAAGACCTTGACGTGCGGGACGTTGTCGAACAGCAGCCGGGACACCGCGAAGGTCTTCAGCGCCTCGGCGCCGGTGGCCATCTCGGTGCGCGCCATCAGGCGGTTGCGGACCTTGCCGTCCTTGGAGTCGTGGAAGTCGTGCTGGTAGCGCAGCGGGATGAAGACCTGGAAGCCGCCGGTCTCGTCCTGCAGCTCGCGCAGCCGCAGCACGTGGTCGACCCGGTGCCGGGGCTCCTCGATGTGGCCGTAGAGCATGGTGGCCGGGGTCTTCAGGCCCTTCTCGTGCGCCAGGCGGTGGATCCGCGACCAGTCCTCCCAGTGGGTGTCGTGGTCGACGATGTGCTGGCGGACCTCCCAGTCGAAGATCTCCGCGCCGCCGCCGGTCAGCGACTCCAGGCCGGCCTCGATCAGCTCGTCCAGGATCTCGCTCGCGCTCAGGCCGCTGATCCGCTCGAACCAGTGGATCTCGGTGGCGGTGAACGCCTTCAGCGAGACGTTCGGCAGCGCCGCCTTCAGCTCCTTGAGGGAGCGCGGGTAGTAGCGCCACGGCAGGGTCGGGTGCAGGCCGTTGACGATGTGCAGCTCGGTCAGCGACTCCGACTCCATCGCCTTGGCGAGCCGGACGGCCTCCTCGATCCGCATCGTGTACGCGTCCTTCTCGCCCGGCTTGCGCTGGAACGAGCAGTACGCGCAGGAGGCGCTGCAGACGTTGGTCATGTTCAGGTGGCGGTTGACGTTGAAGTGGACGACGTCGCCGTTCTTCCGCGTCCGCACGTGGTGCGCCAGGCCGCCCAGCCAGGCCAGGTCGTCGCTCTCGTAGAGCGCGATCCCGTCCTCGCGGGTCAGCCGCTCACCGGCGTAGACCTTCGCCTCCAGCTCGCGCTTGAGCCCTGCGTCCATGCGGCGCTCCGCCTCCTTGCGACTTCGATTCGTTGCCGGAACCGAGACTACGCCTAGGTAGCCAGCAGATCGGCCAGCAGGGCGGGGTCGAGGTTGCCACCGCTGACCACGGCCGCGAACACCCTCCCGCCGAGCTCCCCGGCGCGGTGGAAGTAGGCGGCGGGGGCGACCGCGCCGGAGGGCTCGGCGACCAGCCGGCCGCGCCGGGCCAGCAGGGCGACGGTGGCCCGGATCTCGTCCTCGGAGACGGTGACGATGTCGTCCACGTAGGCGGTGAGGTGCTCGAACGGGAGGACGCCGACCGACGGGGTGCGCAGGCCGTCGGCGATGGTCCGGTAGGTGTCGGCGACCGGCCAGGCGGTGCGGACGCCCGCGCGCAGGCTCTGTTGCGCGTCGGCCGCCAGCTCCGGCTCCACGCCGACCACCCGGACGCCCGGGCAGGCCAGCTTGAGCGCGGCGGCCGTCCCGGAGATCAGCCCGCCGCCGGAGACCGGCACCAGCACGGTGTCCAGCTCGTCCGGGGCGTCCTCGGCGATCTCCAGGCCGACGGTGCCCTGGCCCGCGATGACGTACGGGTCGTCGTACGGCGGCACCCACACGTAGCCGTGCTCGGCGGCCAGCTCGGCCGGGACGGTGTCGCGCTGCTCGGCGGTCACGATCACCACCTCGGCGCCGAACGCGCGGGTGTTCTCGATCTTCACGGCGGGCGAGGTGTCGGGCATCACGATCACCGCCTTGATCCCGAGCCGCCGCGCCGCGTACGCCACCGCCTGGGCGTGGTTGCCGCTGGACTGGGCGACCACGCCCCTGGCCCGCTCCTCGTCGGTGAGCGCGGCCAGCCGGTTCGTCGCGCCGCGGATCTTGAACGCCCCGGTCGGCTGGAGGCCCTCCGGCTTCAGCCAGAGCCGCCGCCCGCCGTCCTCCGCCCACGGGCAGGGCAGCAGCGGGGTGCGCACCGCCGTGCCGGCGATCCGGCGCTGGGCGGCGCGCAGGTCTTCCAGGTCGACCAGGGACATGACGGGCGCTCCTCCGGGGCTGGGCTCGGAACTCGGGGCCGGACTCGGAACTCGGGGCCGGGGGCCGGGTCTCGGGGCCGGGCCTATTCGGCGAGGTGCAGCGGGAGTTCGCTGACCCGGTTCTCCCACTTGGTGGACAGCACCACCGTCGTCCGGGTGCGGGCCACCCCCTTGGTGCCGGAGAGCCGCTTGACCACCGACTCCAGGCCCTCGACGTCCGGCACCCGGACCTTGAGCATGTACGAGTCGTCGCCCGCGATGAACCAGCAGTCCTCGACCTCGGGGAGGTCCTTCAGCCGGTGCGAGACGTCGTCGTGGTCGGCCGCGTCGGTGAGCTGCAGGCCGATCAGCGCCGTCACCCCGTAGCCGAGGGTCGCCGGGTTGACCGTGGCGCGGTAGCCGGTGATCACGCCCGCCTGCTCCAGGCGGTTGATCCGGTCCGTCACGCTCGGCCCGGACAGGCCCACCAGGCGGCCCAGCTCGGCGTACGAGGCGCGGCCGTTCTCCCGGAGTGCCTGGATGAGCTGTCTGTCCACAGAGTCCATCGCCTGCCGCGTCCTTCCGAAGCTCACCAGAACCACAGATCATTATCCGGAATCCAAGGCGCTGCGCGCCGATCAACCCGGGTATCCCAGAGAACATACTCTCCCGTGACGAGGGCGCTCACTCACCCCGGCGCGGTCCGTTTCGCGGGTGGTTCTCCGGCGTGCCGGCGCTCTCGCCGAGGGTGCCCGACCAGCGGCGGTACAGCCCGTGCGGGACGCCGACCGCGTCCAGCACCCGGCCGGCCACGAAGTCGACCAGCTCGCGGGCGGTCGACCCGCCCGCGTAGAAGCCCGGCGAGGCCGGCAGCACGACCGCGCCCTGCTCGTCCAGCGCCACCAGGTGGCGCAGCGTGCTGCCGGTCAGCGGGGTCTCGCGCAGGCAGAGCACCAGCGGGCGGCGCTCCTTCAGGGTGACCGAGGCGGTGCGCTGGAGCAGGTCCTTGGAGAGGCCGAGCGCGATGCCGGCGGCGGCGCCGGTGGTCGCCGGGACGACCAGCATGCCCTTCGCCGGGTAGGAGCCGGAGGACGGGCCGGCCGCGAAGTCGCCCGCCGACCAGTGCCGGACGTCGGCCAGCTCCTCCTCGCCGGTGCCCAGCCAGGCGGCCAGGTCGGCCCGCCAGTGCGCGTCGCGGAAGGAGAGGCCGGTCTCGTCCAGGATGGTCAGCCGGGCGGCCCGGCTGACGATCAGGTCGACGGGCTCCCCGGCGGCCAGCAGCGCGCGGATCACCGAGGCGGCGTACGGGGTGCCGCTGGCGCCGGACACGCCGACGACCCAGGGCTCGCGGGTGGTGCTCATGGGTCCCATTGTGCGGGCTCCCGGCCCGCTCCCCCGCGTCCGCCGGGCGGGTCGGGGGCCCACAATGGGGTCATGGCAGCCGAGTTGGTGGATCTGACGCATCCGGTGGTGTCCGGGATGCCGGTGTACCCGGGGGATCCCGAGGTGGAGTTGCGGGCGGCGCTCACGGTGGCGGGCGAGGGGGTGAACGTGCTGGCGGTGCACCTGGGGTCGCAGACCGGGACGCACGTGGACGCGCCGTACCACCTGGACGTGCGGTGGCCGACGCTGGACGGGCTGCCGCTGGAGCTGTTCACCGGGCCCGCCGTGGTGGTGGACCTGCGCGGGCTGCCGGCCCGGGGCGAGGTGACGGAGGAGCACCTGGCGCGGGCGCTGGCGGCCTGCGGGCCGGGGACGGTGCTGCTGCTGGCGACCGGCTGGCCGCGCTACTGGGGGACCGACCGGTACTTCGCGCACCCCTACCTCTCGGCCGGGGCGGCCGCGGCCATCGTCGCGGCGGGGGTCCGGACGGTGGGCATCGACGCGCTCTCGGTGGACCCGACGCCCGACCCCGGGCCGTCCGACCCGGCGGTGGCCAGCCTGCTGGCCGAGCTGGCGGACGAGCACGACCCGGCGCCGGAGCAGGCGACGCTGGCGGCGCACCGGGTGCTGCTGGGCCCGGACGGGGGCGGGGTGATCGCGGAGAACCTGACCGACCTGTCGGCGCTGCTGGAGGCGCAGGCGGCCGGGCGGCCGGTGGAGGTCTCGCTGTTCCCACTGCGGCTGACGGCGGCGGACGGGGCGCCGGTGCGGGCGGTGGCGCGGCTCGGATGAGCCGGCCCGGGCGGGCCGGGGCGGGCCGGGGAGCCCAACGGCCCCCTCGCTTCCGCGACTTGGTCTAGACCATGCCGGGAGCGCCCCGCTAGGCTCCCGCCATGCCTGAGATCGTCGGTGTCGTCGAGCGCCTGTGGCGCTACCCCGTGAAGTCCGCGGGCGGCGAGCTGCTGGACGCCGTCGAGGTGGAGGAGCGCGGCCTGGTCGGCGACCGCCTGTACGCGGTGCGCGACGGCGCCGGGAAGCTCGGCTCCGGGAAGAACACCCGGCGCTTCCGCCGGATGGACGGGCTGCTGCGGCTGAGCGCCCGGCTCGGCGCCCGGATCGACGGCCCCGAGCTGTTCGACCCGCTGGGCATGCCGGTGCCGGACCCGGACTCCTTCCTGCGCGCCTACCTGGAGCAGGAGGACGTCGCGCTGGCCCGCGAGGACGCGGTGTCGCACTTCGACGAGCTGCCGGTGAGCGTGCTCACCACCGCCACCCTGGACTGGGTGGTCCGGGCGGTGCCGTCCGCGGTGGTGGACGAGCGCCGGTTCCGGCCGAACGTGCTGCTGCGCACCCCGCCGGGGACGCCGCCGTTCACCGAGGACGGCTGGTTCGGCCGGGAGGGCCGGGTGAAGGGCGGGGCGCGGCTGGCGTTCGTCCGGGCCAGCCCGCGGTGCGCGATGGTCGGGGCGGCGCAGCCCGGGCTGCCGCACTCGCCGGAGATCCTGAAGACGATCGTCCACGAGCGGGACGGCGAGCTGGCGGCGCTGGCCGCGGTGGCCCGGCCGGGCCGGCTGCGGGTCGGGGACGCGCTCTCGCTGGCCTGAGCCTCAGCCGGCGGGGTGCGGGACCAGGCAGAACGGGTGGCCGGCCGGGTCGGTGAGGACCGTCGAACCCTGGTGCCGGGACTTGACCTCGGCGCCGAGCGCGACCGCCGCGGTCTCGGCGGCGGCCGGGTCGGCGACGTCGATGTCGAGGTGCAGCTGCTGCGGGTGGGCCGGGTCGGGCCAGATCGGCGGGCGGTAGTCCTCGACCCGCTGGAAGCAGAGCACCCGGCCGTCGGGCAGGTGGACGGTGGACCAGGCGTCGTGGAGCGTCCAGCGCGGGTCGGGGCGGTCGACCTCGCCGCCGAGCAGGGCGGCGTAGAACTGGGCCAGGCCGGCCGGGTAGTGGCAGTCCAGCACCACGCACCGCAGTGTGCCGATCATCGTGTTCCCCGTTCCGCTCGCGGTGTCCCCCGGTTTCCAGCATGGCGCACCGGGGCGGCGGGTGGCGGTTCATCCGGCCGGGGCGGCGTCCGCGCAGGTGGGGGCGGTCCCCGACGGGCCGTCAGGTGGCGTAATGGTCCGGCAACGAAAACCGGGCCGCCCCGGCCCTAGGGTTGCCGCGGACAGCGCAGCCGAGGGCCGGAGCAGACCCGATGACCAGCGACAACACCGTTCCCAGCCGGAGCGGCGGACAGGCCAGGCGGCCGCGGGCCGACCGGGCCCGGCAGGTCGCGGACGTGCTGCGGCAGCAGGTGCTGAGCGAGGCGTTCGGGACCGGCCCGCTGCCGCACGAGGACGCGCTGGCACGGGAGTTCGGCGCGTCCCGGAACACCGTGCGGCAGGCGCTCGACCTGCTGCGCGGCGAGGGCCTGGTGCGCCGGGTGCCGGGGTCGGGGACGCTGGTGGCGGCGGAGAAGGTGCCGCACGGGCTGAACCGGCTGGAGGGCCTGGCCGAGACCCTGCACGAGCACGGCGAGGTGGTGAACGAGGTCCGCTCGTTCGGGCCGGTCCGGGCGCCGGGGGCGGTGGCCCGCCGGTTCGGCCTGCCGGACGGGGCGGACGTGGTGTACGTCGAGCGGCTGCGCCGGCTGAACGGGCTGCCGCTGTCGCTGGACCTGACCTACCTGGCGCCGGACATCGGCGCCCTGCTGGAGCCCGCCGACCTCGCGCACCGGGACGTGTTCCGGCTGATCGAGGAGGCCGCCGGGCAGCCGCTGGGCGCCGCCGACATCACCCTGGAGGCCGTCAACGCCGACGCGCACTCCGCCGCGGTGCTCGAAGTCCCGCGCGGGGCGGCGCTGTTGATGCTGGAGCGGCTCACCACGCTGGCCGACGGCCGCCCGGTGGACCTGGAGTACGTGCGCTTCCGCGGCGACCGGCTGGCCATGCGCGGCCGCCTGCTGCGCGACCTGACCTGACCCCGCACACCCCCGAGCACACCCCCAACCGACCTTCCTCACCCTGGAGTTGTCCCGATGGCGCTCGCCGACCAGCGCACCGACGTGCCCGTGACCATCGACGCCTCGCTGTGCATCGCCGGCTGCACCCTGTGCGTCGACATGTGCCCGCTGGACTCGCTGGCGATCGACGAGCAGAGCGGCAGCGCCTACATGCACGTGGACGAGTGCTGGTACTGCGGCCCCTGCGCCGCCCGCTGCCCCACCGGGGCCGTCACCGTCAACATGCCCTACCTGATTCGCTGAAGATGCGTCAGATGTCTCGTACCACAAGGAAGTCGGGCGTCCTGGCGCTGGCCTCGGCCCTGGTCGCGGCGGCGGCCGGGTGCTCGTCCGGCGGCGGCCAGGACACCGTCGAGGTGGTGGTCGGCTACCAGTCGAAGACCATCAACACCGTCACCGCCGGGACGCTGCTGCGCTCCCGCGGCTTCTTCGAGCAGCAGCTCGCCGAGCTGGGCAAGCAGGACGGGCACCGCTACAAGGTGGTCTGGCAGGACTACGACGCGGGCGCGCCGATCACCGCGCAGATGCTCGCCGACAAGATCGACATCGGCTCGATGGGCGACTACCCGCTGCTGATCAACGGCTCCCGGGCCCAGGCGGCCGGCGGGCCCGGCACCCGGCTGGTCTCGGTGACCGGCTACAACCTGCTGGGCGCGCTCAACTCCGTGGTGGTGCCGAAGGACTCGCCCGCGCGCACGCTGGCCGACCTGAAGGGCAAGAAGGTCTCCAGCTCGGTCGGCTCGGCCTCCGACGGCACCCTGGTGCAGGCCCTGGCCAGGGCCGGGGTCGCCGAGGCCGACATCCAGAAGCAGAACCAGCAGCCGGCCGTCGGCGCCTCCGCGCTGAAGGCGCACAGCGTGGACGCGCTGGCCCAGTTCGTGGCCTGGCCGGCCGCGGTGGTGTTCGCCGGGGACGGGCGGCTGCTGTACGACGGCGCCGCGCTCGGCCGGCCGACCCTGCACGGCGTCGTGGTCCGGCAGAAGTTCGGCACCGCGCACCCCGGCGTCGTCCGGGCCTTCCTGCGCGCCCAGGACACCGCCACCCGCGACCTCAACCAGCACCCGCTGGCCGCCGCCCGGGCCGTCGCCGAGGCCACCGGCCTGCCGCCCGAGGTGGTGTACCTCTACAACGGCCCGAACGGCGTCGCCACCTTCGCCACCGCCCTCGACCCCCGGCTGCTGGCCGCGCTGCGCGCGGACGTGCCGTTCCTCGCCTCGGTCGGCGTGCTCAAGGCGCTCGACCCGGACCGCTTCGTCGACCCGTCCTACCTGCGGGACGCCGGCGTGAGCGACGGCGAACCCGCCCGGATCACCGGCACCGACCCGGTCTGCGGCCGGCCCGTCACCGACCCGGCGCTGGCCGGCGAGCTCTGGTACGAGGGCGAGGACGCGACCCGTCCGGCCGCCGACCCGACCTGCCTGCTCAGGGCCGTCAAGGCCGGCGGCGGCAAGCTCCGGGCCGCGTACGTGCCGGACGCGGCCACCGGCACCCGCTGGTTCGCCGACCAGGACTGGTGGGTGCGGGACGGCGACGCCTTCAAGCCCTTCACCACCGAGGACGGCGCCCGGGCCTACCTGGCCGCCCACCCGTCCGCCGCCGCGCTGACCTACCGGCAAGCGCTGGACGCCTCGTGACCGCGGGGCGCAGGCTGCTGCGGGCGGCGGCGCTGCTCGGCTTCCTCGGGCTGTGGCAGCTGCTCACCGCCTGCAAGGTGGAGTTCTGGGTGCGGTTCGACCACCTGCCGACGGTGCTGGAGGTGCTCGACGCGCTGCGGGCGCAGCTCGGCACCGCCGTGTACTGGCAGGACCTGGCCGACAGCCTGCGGCGGATCTCCACCGGCTTCGCGCTGGCCGCGCTGCTCGGCGTCGGCACCGGGGTGCTGACCGCCCGCTCGCGGCTGGCCGCCGACCTGGTCGGCCCGGTGCTGGAGCTGGTCCGGCCGATCCCGGCGATCGCGCTCGTCCCGGTGGCGATCATGCTGTTCCCGGAGAACGAGCAGGGCATCGTGTTCATCACCTGCGCCGCCGCGTTCTTCCCGGTCACGGTCGCCACCCGGCACGCGGTGCGGGCGGTGCCGCCGCGCTGGGAGGAGGCGGTCCGCACGATGGGCGGCGGGACCGGCCGGGTGCTGTTCGGCGTGGTGCTGCCGGGCGCGCTGCCCGGGGTGGTCGGCGGGCTCTCGGTCGGCCTGGGCGTCTCGTGGATCTGCGTGATCTCCGCCGAGATGGTCTCCGGGCAGTACGGCGTCGGCTACCGCACCTGGTCCGCGTACACGGTGCTGGACTACCCGGGGGTGTTCGTCGGGATGGCCACCATCGGCCTGCTCGGCTGGGCCACCTCCGGCGCGGTCGAACTGCTCGGCCGGCGGCTGACCCGCTGGCTGCCGGCCGCCGCCCCGGCGGGGGTGCGGGGATGAGCCTGCGACTGACCGCGCGCGGCCTGGACGTCGGCCACCCGGGGCGGCCGGTGCTGCGCGGCGTCGAACTGGACGTCGCGCCGGGCGAGGTGCTGACCGTGCTCGGCCCGTCCGGCTGCGGCAAGTCGACCCTGCTGCGGGCGCTGGCCGGACTGCTGCCGCCCACCGGCGGCGAACTGCTGGCCGACGGGCGGCCGTTGGCCGGGCCGGGGGCGGACCGGGCGCTGGTCTTCCAGGAGGACGGGCTGCTGCCCTGGCGCACCGTCCGCCGCAACGTCGAACTCCCGCTGGCCATCGCCGGATCGAAGCGCGCCGAGCGGCGCGCCCCGGTCGCCGACTGGCTGGCCCGGGTCGGCCTGGAGGGCCACGGCGACCGGCTGCCAAGGGAGTTGTCCGGCGGGCAGCGCCAACGCGTCCAGCTGGCAAGGGCGTTGGTCGGCGCCCCGAAGGCCGTGCTGATGGACGAGCCGTTCGGCGCGCTCGACCCGCAGACCCGCGCCGCGATGCAGCAACTCCTGCTGGCCGTCTGGGAGAAGGAGCGCTGCACGGTGGTCTTCGTGACCCACGACGTGGACGAGGCGCTGCTGCTCGGCGACCGGGTCGCGGTGCTGGCCGGCGGCACCCTGGCCGCCCTGCACGACGTCCCCGGGCCGCGCGACCCCGCGGCCGACCGGAGCGCGCTGCGCGCGCTGCTCCTCACCTCGTACGCCTGAACCCACCTGAGAGGCAACGGAGATGCGCACACCCGAGATCAGCGAGGCGCGCCGGCTGGAGTGCGACGTCCTGGTGGTCGGCGGCGGCACCGCCGGGTCGATGGCCGCGATCGCCGCCGCCGAGGCCGGGGCGCGCGTCCTGCTGCTGGAGAAGGCGCACGTGCGCCACTCCGGGGCGCTCGCGATGGGCATGGACGGCGTCAACAACGCGATCGTCCCGGGCCGGGCCGACCCGGACGCGTACGTCGCCGAGATCACCCGGGCCAACGACGGCATCGTCAACCAGGCGACCGTCCGGCAGACCGCCCGGCGCGGCTTCGACATGGTGCGGCGGCTGGAGCGCTACGGCGTCAAGTTCGAGAAGGACGAGCACGGCGAGTACGCGGTGCGGCAGGTGCACCGCTCCGGGTCGTACGTGCTGCCGATGCCGGAGGGCAAGGACGTCAAGAAGGTGCTGTACCGCGTCCTGCGCGAGCGCCGGATGCGCGAGAAGGTCACCATCGAGAACCGGGTGATGCCGGTGCGGGTGCTCACCGACGGCGGGCGGGCGGTCGGCGCGGCCGGGTTCGACACCCGCAGCGGCGAGTTCGTGCTGGTCTCGGCCGGGGCGGTGGTGCTGGCCACCGGGCCGTGCGGACGGCTCGGGCTGCCGAGCAGCGGCTACCTGTACGGCACCTACGAGAACCCGACCAACGCGGGCGACGGCTACGCGATGGCGTACCACGCGGGCGCGGAGCTGTCCGGCATCGAGTGCTTCCAGATCAACCCGCTGATCAAGGACTACAACGGGCCGGCCTGCGCGTACGTCGCCAACCCGTTCGGCGGCTACCAGGTGAACCGGCACGGGGAGCGGTTCGTCGACTCCGACTACTGGTCGGGGCAGATGATGGCCGAGTTCGCGGTCGAACTCGCCTCCGAGCGCGGCCCGGTGTACCTGCGGACCACCCACCTGCCGGAGGAGACCGTGCAGGCCCTGGAGTCGATCCTGCACACCACCGAGCGCCCCAGCCGGGGCACCTTCCACGCCGGGCGCGGCCACGACTACCGCACCCACGACGTCGAGATGCACATCTCCGAGATCGGCCTGTGCGGCGGCCACAGCGCGAGCGGCGTCTGGGTGGACGAGAACGCCGCGACCACCGTGCCGGGGCTGTACGCGGCCGGCGACCTGGCCTGCGTGCCGCACAACTACATGATCGGGGCGTTCGTCTTCGGCGAGCTGGCCGGCACCCACGCCGCCGGCCGACTCCCCGCCGTGCGGGCCGCGTTGCCGGACGACCAGGTCGCCGACGCGCACCGGCTGGTCTACCGGGCGCTGGAGCACCCCGACGGGCCGCCGCAGCAGCAGGTCGAGTACAAGCTGCGGCGCTTCGTCAACGACTACATCGCCCCGCCGAAGACCGGCGCCCGGCTCTCCGTCGCGCTCGACCACTTCGAGCGGATGCGCGGCGAGGTCGCCTCGATCGGCGCCCGCACCCCGCACGAACTGATGCGGGCGGTCGAGGTCGACTTCATCCGGGACTGCGCCGAGATGGCCGCCCGCGCCTCGCTGGCCCGCGAGGAGTCCCGCTGGGGCCTCTACCACCAGCGCCTGGACCGCCCCGGGCGGGACGACGGCCGCTGGTTCCGGCACCTCAACCTGCGCCGGCGGGCCGACGGCGCGATGGAGTTCCTGACCCGGCCGGTCGCGCCCTACCTCGTCCCCGTCGACGGGCTGGAACCGCCCGCCGGAGAGGTCGAACTGCTCGGCACCGTCGAGGCGATGGTGGTCGGCCGGACCGGAGTGAGCGCCGCCGCCCCCGACCGGACGGCCGCCGCCGGGGCGGCCAGACCGCGCGGCCGGGTGCTGGAAGTCCTGCGGGCCGAGGGCCCGGCGGTCATCGGCTACCTGACCGACCCCGACCCGGACGTCCGGCTGGCCGCCGTCGCCGCCCTCACCGAACACACCCCCGACGGCACCGGCCGCGCGCTGGCCGCCGCGCTCGGCGACCCCGACGGGCGGGTCCGCGGCGCGGCCACCGCCGGCCTGCGCGAACTGGTCGAGGTGCTCGACGCCTCGCTCGGGGACGCGCTGGCCGCCGCCGCCGACTCCCCCGACCCGGTGGTCCGGGCCAGCGTCCAGGAACTCGCCCGCGCCCTGCGGACCGGCTCGGTGGAGCTGTTCGCCGCCGGCCTGCGCGACCCGGAGACACCGGTACGGCTCCAGGCCGTCCGCGGCCTGGTCGCCCTGGACGCGGCCGCCGCGCTGGCCGCCGGCGCGGCCGACCCCGCCCGCGAGGTCCGGGTCGCCGTCGGCGAAGGACTGGGCGCCGTCGGCTCCCCCACCGCCGCCCCGACCCTCGCCCGGCTCGCCGCCGACCCGGACCCGCTCGTCCGGGCCGGCGCCCTCACCGGCGCCGCCGCCCTCGGCGGAGCCGGCCTGGCCGACCTCGCCGAACGCCCCGACCCGGCCTGGCAGGTCCGCAAGGCCGCCGCGGGCGTCCTCGGCGCCGCCGGCCGCTGGCCGGCGCTGGCCGCCCTGGCCGCGGACGGGAACGCCGACGTCCGCAAGGCCGCCGTCCGCGCGCTGGCGGCGGGCACCGCCGAACCGGCCGTCGAGGCGGCCCTGCGCGAACGCCTCGCGGACGGCGACGCGGACGTCCGGGCGTACGCCCGGCTGGCGCTGAAGGGGGCGTAGCGGCCGGTCGGGAGCGCGACCGGGGGCGCGCGGTGCACCCGCGCGCCCCCGGCCATCAGCCGTCGACCGGACCGCCGGACCGTCAGACCGTCAGACCGCGGCTGATCAGGTCGATCAGGGCGAAGGCGAACAGCGAGATGCCGACGAACCCGTTGGTGGAGAAGAACGCCCGGTTCAGCCGGGACAGGTCGTGCGGCTTGACGATGGTGTGCTCGTAGACGAACGCCCCGGCCACCACGGCGAGCCCGCACCAGAAGAACGCGCCCGCGTCGGTCAGCACCGCGTACCAGGCGAGCAGCGCGGTGGTGACCGCGTGGCAGACCCGGGCGCCGGTGATCGCGGCGGGGACGCCGAACCGGGCCGGGACGGAGCGCACGCCGGTGCCGCGGTCGGCCGCGACGTCCTGGCAGGCGTAGATCAGGTCGAAGCCGCCGATCCAGACGCCGACCGCCAGGCCGAGCACCACCGCCTCCCAGGACCAGCTGCCGGTGACCGCCAGCCAGGCCCCGATCGGGCCCATCGCCTGGGCCAGGCCGAGGATCGCCTGCGGGAAGTCGGTGAACCGCTTGCCGTACGGGTAGACCACCATCGGGACGACCGCGACCGGCGCCAGCAGCAGGCAGAGCGGGTTCAGCAGCGCCGCCGAGCCGAGGAAGACCACCAGCGCGACCGCCGAGCCGGTGTACGCGGTGCGCACCGAGACGGCGCCGGTGACCAGCTCGCGGCCGGCGGTGCGCGGGTTCCGGGCGTCGATCTCGCGGTCGATGATCCGGTTGGCGGCCATCGCGAAGGTGCGCAGGCCGACCATGCAGACGGTGACCAGCAGCAGCTCGCGCCAGTGCACCGACCGGTCGGCGAGGAACATCGCGGTGAGCGCGGCGATGTAGGCGAAGGGCAGCGCGAACACCGAGTGCTCGATCGCGACCAGCCGCAGGAAGGCCCGGGTCCGGCTCGGCGGGGCCTCGAAGGCGTCGGCTGTCGTCATCAGAGCCCGTGCTCCGGCTGACCCCCGCGGGTGCGGGGAAGGGCTTCCTGCGCCCGGACCACGTCCGGCAGGCTGTCGGGTGTCACAGTCCGTACTCCTTCCAGCGGCGGGTGACCCGGGCCGCGGTCTCCGGGTCGGAGGCGACCATCTCGGGCCAGCCGCCGTCGCGGGTGTAGCCCTCCTCGGGGAGCTTGCGGGTGGCGTCGATGCCCGCCTTGCCGCCCCAGAACTGCTGGTAGGAGGCGTGGTCCAGGTGGTCGACCGGGCCCTCGACGACCGAGAGGTCCCGGCTGTAGTCGACGTTGCCCAGGGCCCGCCAGGCGACCTCCTGGTAGTCGTGCACGTCGCAGTCGGCGTCCACCACGATGATCAGCTTGGTCAGCGACATCATGTGGGCGCCCCAGATGGCGTGCATGACCTTCTGCGCGTGCTTCGGGTACTTCTTGTCGATCGAGACGATCACGCAGTTGTGGAAGCCGCCGGCCTCGGGCAGGTCGTAGTCGACGATGTCCGGGATGATCACCTTGAGCAGCGGCAGGAAGAAGCGCTCGGTGAACTTGCCGAGCGGCCCGTCCTCGGTCGGCGGCCGGCCGACCACGATGGACTGCAGCAGCGGGCGGCGGCGCGTCGTCACGCAGTCGATGGTCAGCGCCGGGAACGGCTCCTGCGGGGTGTAGAAGCCGGTGTGGTCGCCGAACGGGCCCTCGGGCAGCAGCTCGCCGGGCTCCAGCCAGCCCTCCAGCACCACCTCGGCGTCCGCCGGGACCTGCAGCGGGACGGTCTTGCAGTCGACCATCCGGACCCGCTCGCCCGCGACGAACCCGGCGAACAGGTACTCGTCGATGTCGCCGGGCAGCGGCGCGGTGGCCGCGTAGGTGACGGCCGGCGGGCAGCCGAAGGCGATCGCGACCGGCAGCTTCTCGCCGCGCCTGGCGGCCACCGCGGCGTGGTTGCGGCTGTCCTTGTGGATCTGCCAGTGCATGCCGATGGTGCGCTTGTCGTGCCGCTGCAGCCGGTACAGGCCGAGGTTGCGGACGCCCGAGTCCGGGTCCTTGGTGTGGGTGAGGCCGAGGTTGAAGAAGGAGCCGCCGTCCAGCGGCCAGGTGAACAGCGCGGGCAGCCGCTCCAGGTCGACGTCGTCGCCGGTGAGCACCACCTCGTGGACCGGCGCGTCGGCGGACTTCACGTTCCGCGGCGGGACGTGCGCCATCGAGGCGAGCTTGCCGAACGCGTCCCGGAAGCCGGTGAAGCCCTGCGGCAGTTCGGGCTTGAGCAGGCCGCCGATCTTCTCGGCGATGTCGTCGGGCGACTTGAGGCCGAGCGCCTTGGAGAGCCGCCGCTCGGTGCCGAAGACGTTCATGGCCAGCGGCATCGCCGAGCCCTTGACGTTCTCGAAGAGCAGCGCGGGACCCTTGGCCTTCTGCACCCGGTCGACGATCTCGCCGACCTCCAGGTAGGGGTCGACCTCGACCTTGATCCGTTTCAGGTCGCCTTCCCGCTCCAGCGCCCGGAGGAAGGAACGGAGATCGTCGTATGCCATACCTGTCAGTATCCGGCACGGGCTAACCTGAGGCCGCCAAGGGTCCTGTCCGAAACGTCACCGGAGTTCCGCGCTGTGCTGAGAGTCGTGCCCATGGTGGCGCTGCTGGCCCTCTGGGTCTGGGCGTTCATCGACTGCCTGACCACCCCCGAGGACGAGATACGCCACCTGCCCAAGGTGGTCTGGGTGATCGTCGTGCTGTTCTTCCCGCTGGTCGGCTCGATCGCCTGGCTGGTGGCCGGCCGCGACCGCACCGGCGCCCGCCGCCGCCGGGCCCCCTGGCCGGCCGGCCCGACCGCCGGGTACCCGGAGTACGAGCGCCCCCGGCGCCCGCTCGCGCCGGACGACGACCCGGAGTTCCTGGCCTCGCTGAAGCGCGGCAACGAGCAGCACGAGGACATGCTCAAGCAGTGGGAGGCGGACCTGCGCCGCCGCGAGGAGGAGCTGCGCCGCGGCGGCGACGGCCCCGAGGACGAGGGCCGTCCCAAGCCCTGATGCGCCTTTTGGCGCATCCCTACCATCCGGGTCCGCCCACCCGGCCCGCACCCCGTCCCGCCCGCCCCCGTGCGCCCCTGTCCGCGCCCGGTCGGCGGGCGGCTTCCGCGTGCCCCCGATCCGGCCGCTGACCTGCTGCTTCGACCACTCCCCCGGCTCCCGCGCGGGGGGTGCCCGGCCGCCCGTCCGCGGTGACCCGGCGGTAGGCCCGTGCGCCCCCCTATGTCGAGCCTGTACAGCGATCGGCCCCCGACCTTGTACGGATTCGACGCCGAAACGCGGGCGCACTGACTCGTACTGTCGTAACAGAAGAGGTGTTCGCTGCCCCACGCGAGCTTGGAGTGGTTCGAAATGACGGTCCTGCACGATGCGCCGGTCGGCGGCGAGGCTCCGGCCGACGCCCGTAGTCGGGTCGCCGAGCTGCACGAACTGCGCGAGCAGGTCCGCCGCGGGCCCAGCGAGAAGGCCACCGAGGCGCAGCACGCCAAGGGCAAGCTGACCGCCCGGGAGCGGATCGAGCTGCTGCTGGACGAGGGCTCGTTCCACGAGGTGGAGCCGCTGCGCCGGCACCGCGCGCAGGGCTTCGGCCTGGAGGCGAAGAAGCCGCACACCGACGGCGTGATCGTCGGCTGGGGCACCGTGCACGGGCGGACGGTGTTCACCTACGCGCACGACTTCCGGATCTTCGGCGGCGCGCTGGGCGAGGCCCACGCGCAGAAGATCCACAAGATCATGGACATGGCCATCGCGGCCGGCGCGCCGCTGGTGTCGCTGAACGACGGCGCCGGCGCCCGGATCCAGGAGGGCGTCACCGCGCTGGCCGGCTACGGCGGCATCTTCCAGCGCAACACCCGGGCCTCCGGCGTGATCCCGCAGATCAGCGTGATGCTCGGCCCGTGCGCGGGCGGCGCGGCCTACAGCCCGGCGCTGACCGACTTCGTGTTCATGGTCCGCGAGACCTCGCAGATGTTCATCACCGGCCCGGACGTGGTCAAGGCGGTCACCGGCGAGGAGATCTCGCAGAACGGCCTCGGCGGCGCCGACGTGCACTCCTCGGTCTCGGGCGTGTCGCACTTCGTCTACGACGACGAGCAGTCCTGCATCGAGGAGGTCCGCTACCTCCTGTCGCTGCTGCCGCAGAACAACCGCGAGATGCCGCCGTCCGTCCCCGCCGACGACCCGGTGGACCGCCGCAACGACTCGCTGCTCGACCTCGTCCCGGCGGACGGCAACCGCCCGTACGACATGCGCAAGGTCATCGAGGAGATCGTCGACCACGGCGAGTACCTGGAGGTCCACGAGCGCTGGGCCACCAACGTGATCTGCGCGCTGGCCCGGATCGACGGCCACGTGGTCGGCATCATCGCCAACCAGCCGCAGTCGCTGGCCGGCGTGCTGGACATCAACGCCAGCGAGAAGTCCGCGCGCTTCGTCCAGATGTGCGACGCCTTCAACATCCCGCTGGTCACCATGCTCGACGTGCCGGGCTTCCTGCCCGGTGTCGACCAGGAGCACGACGGCATCATCCGGCACGGCGCCAAGCTGCTGTACGCGTACTGCAACGCCACCGTGCCGCGGATCCAGCTGATCCTGCGCAAGGCGTACGGCGGCGCGTACATCGTGATGGACTCCCGCTCCATCGGCGCCGACCTGTCGTTCGCCTGGCCGACCAACGAGATCGCCGTGATGGGCGCCGAGGGCGCCGCCAACGTGATCTTCCGCCGCGACATCAACGGCTCCGAGGACCCGGAGGCGACCCGCGCGCAGAAAATCAAGGAGTACAAGAACGAGCTGATGCACCCGTACTACGCGGCCGAGCGCGGCCTCGTGGACGACGTCATCGACCCCGCGGAGACCCGCGCGGTGCTCGCCTCCTCGCTGGCGATGCTCCGCACCAAGCACGCCGACCTGCCGAGCCGCAAGCACGGCAACCCGCCGATGTAACGAGCGGTCAAGCGCGCCGAAACCTTTCCGAATCAAGCCTGGGGGAGAACAGGAACCATGAGCGAACCTCTCGTCCGCGTCGTCCGCGGCTCGCTGACCGCCGAAGAACTCGCCGCCCTGACCGCCGTCCTCGCAGCGCGGGCCGCGGTGGCCGCCGCCACCGCCGCCGCCCCGGTCGTCGAGCCCGTCGCCACCTGGTCGCGGGTCGAGCGCCGCCCGGCCTACTTCTCCCCCGTCAGCTGGCAGCAGGCCGCGTAGCGGCCGCCGGTACGGCGCGGGGGCCGGAAGCGATCCGCTCGCTTCCGGCCCCCGCGCCGTACCGCCCGGACGGGCGCTACGCGGCGGCCAGCACGATCGGCCGGCCGGCGTGCATGGTGGTGAGGTTGGCCGCCAGCCGCTGCGGGTCCTGGGCCAGCCAGAGCCGGACCGCGGCGCCGAGCATGATGCTGGAGGAGCCGAGCCGGACGCCGGTGGACTGGGCGATCCGGGCGGTGGCGATGGTGAGCAGGTCGGCCAGCTCGGTGGGGAGCCAGACGGTGAGCGCGCAGGGCGCCGGGGTGGTGATCGCGGCGAGCAGCCGGTAGGCGTCCGCCGTGCAGTGCAGGGTGGGCAGGACGTCCAGCAGCCCGTCGGCGACGACTTCGGAGACGTCGCTGTGGTGGCCCTGGGCGAGCCGTCGCAGCAGCGTGCGTTCCGCTGCGGTGATTCGGACGGTCATGATGACCTCGTCGCACTCCATGGTGGTGCGGCCCTCCTCGCGGCTTCGTGGTGCGGTGGGTGGTGGGGGTGGTGCTCGGTGGTGCGCGGTGCGGGGTGGTGCGCGGCGGGCGTCAGACGCCGGCGTACGAGTGCTTGCCGGTGACGAAGATGTTGACGCCGTAGTAGTTGAACAGCCAGCAGGCGAAGGCCAGCAGCGCCAGGTAGGCGGCCTTCCGGCCGCGCCAGCCGGCGGTGGCCCGGGCGTGCAGGTAGGCGGCGTAGGCGACCCAGGTGATGAAGGACCAGGTCTCCTTCGGGTCCCACTCCCAGTACTTGCCCCAGGCGGCCTCGGCCCAGATCGCGCCCGCGATGATGGTGAACGTCCAGAGCGGGAAGACCAGGGCGTTGATCCGGTAGGAGAGCTTGTCGAGCGTCCCGGAGGCGGGCAGCCGCTCCATCAGGTTGCCGGCCCGGACGGTCAGCCCGGCCGCGACCCGGTGCTCGTAGCGGTCCTTGAGCAGGTAGGCGCCGGTGGCGATGAACGCCGCGAAGAAGGCGCCGCCGCAGATGATCGCGGTGGAGACGTGGATGCCCAGCCAGTACGAGTGCAGGGCGGGGACGAGCTGCTCGGAGTCGGTGTACAGCACGGTGACGGCGATGCCCAGGAAGAGCAGCGCGGCGATCACCACCGGCAGGCCGAGCCAGCGGACGTTCTTCTTCGCGGCCAGCATGGCGACGTAGGTGGCGACCATCATCAGGGCGAAGGCGCAGGAGAACTCGTACATGTTGCCCCACGGCCAGCGCATCACCGACAGGCCGCGGCTGACCACGCCGCCGATGTGCAGCAGGAAGCCGAGGACGGTCAGCGAGACCGCGATCCGGCCGGCCAGGTCGGCCTTCTCGCTGGTGCCGGCCGGGCCGGGGCCGTCGGCCGGGCCGTCGTCGCCGCGGCCGCTGGTGACCGTGGTGGCCCCGGCGTCGGCGAGCGCGGTCCGGGTCAGGGTGGTGGTGCCGCCGCCCTGCGAGGCGACGGTGACGGTGACCTTGCGGACGCCCTTGGCCGCGGCCGCGGACTCGGCGACCGACTCCGCGAGGGAGCCCTGCTGCGCGGAGCGGACGGCGACGCCGCCCTTGGACCCGAAGGTCCACTCGATCATCTGGGCGAACATGGCCAGGGTGTAGACGGCCATCGCCGAATAGATCAGGTTGTTGGAGATCTGGGCCAACTGGGTGTTGACCTGCGCGAGCAGCACCGTCTACTCCTTGGTTTCCGGGGCGGTGGGGACGGTCGCGGCCGGGGGGTCGGTCGCGGCGGGTGCGTCGTCTTCCGGGCGGTCGGGGCCCGGCGGTTCGTCGGCGCTCGGTTCGTCGGCGCTCGGTTCGTCGGCGGCGGGCGCGTCGTCCTGGAGGTCGACGGCGAGCTCGGCCAGCTCCTCGGCGGTGCGGTTGGACTCGCTGCGGCCGAGGCCGGCCACCTCGACCAGGGTGCGGCCGTCGGCCGCGGTGCTCGCCCGGACCCAGATCCGGCGGCGCTGGACGAACAGCGAGCCGATCAGGCCGAGGATCGCGGCGACCGCGCCGGTCAGCGCCAGCGCGTTGCCGGGGCGGTGCGAGACGGTGAAGTTGGCCCACTGCTGGTAGCCGTCGAAGGTCAGCGTGCCGTAGCCGTCCGGCAGTTCCCAGCCCTGGCCGACCTTGAGGATGGCCTTCGCGGGCTCGCCGTTCAGCTGCAGCTTGGTCATCGCCTTGTCGTCGAGCTCGTACACGTTCTGCGGCAGGCCGCTGTCGGTGCGCAGGTCGCCGGCGTAGACGTTGAGGACCAGCTTCGGGTCGGCGGCGGCCGGGAAGGTCGAGATCGGGCCGGTGTGGGTGAAGTCGGCCGCGGCGGTGGGCAGGAAGAAGCCCTGGAAGGCGAGCTGGGTCTTCCGCCCGTCGGGGCCGGTGCCGTAGTCGTTGACCTTGATCACGCCGGGCGAGGTGACGTTGGAGTCCCGCGGCAGGAACACCGTCGGGCCGCGGTAGACGACCTCGCCCTTCGCGTTCCGGACGGTCACCACCGGGGCGAAGCCGTGCGCGGTCAGGAAGACCTTGGAACCGCCCACCTCCAGCGGGTGGTTGACCTCGATCCGGGCGTTCTTCTGCTTCCCGGAGTCGGCGCCCTCCCAGTACCGGACGTTGGCGACGAACTCCTTGGCGGTGCCGGCCGCCGGGCCCTGGGTCTGGTAGTCGGCGGTGAAGCCGTCCAGCTTGAAGCCGAAGGCGTCCAGGTCGTCGACGCCGTAGAACGCCGAGCCGGTGAAGTCGTCGAGCTGGGTGGTGGTGTTGGAGTAGCCCTGGCCCTCCAGCACGATCTTGGTGCCGGAGCCGCTGGACAGGCTGGCCCAGGCGAAGCCCGCCAGCAGGGCGAACAGCGCGAAGTGGAACAGCAGGTTGCCGGCCTCGCGCAGGTAGCCCTTCTCGGCGGCCACCGAGCCGCGGCCGGCCGCGGTCCGGAAGCCGCGCTTGGCCAGCAGCCGGTGCGCGGCCGCGGTGACCGCGTCGGGGGCGGCGTCGGTGTGCCAGGCCGCGTAGACCGGCATCCGGGTCAGGTTGCGCGGGGCGGCCGGCGGCCGGGCGCGCAGCACGCCGACGAACTGCCAGGTGCGCGGCAGGATGCAGCCGGCCAGCGAGACGAACAGCAGGATGTAGATCGCGGAGAACCACACCGAGCTGTACACGTCGAAGAGCTGGAGCTTCTCGAAGAGCGGGGCGACGCCCCGGTGGTCGTTCTTCCACTCGGCGACCTTGAACGCGTTGGTGTTCTGCGGCACCAGCGAGCCGGGGATGGCCGCCAGCGACAGCAGGAACAGCAGCAGCAGGGCGACCCGCATCGAGGTCAGCTGCCGCCAGAACCAGCGCAGCCAGCCCAGCACGCCTATCCCGACCGGGGCGCTGTCGCTCTCCGCGGGCGCGCTGCTGAGCCGTTCGACGTCGGGGTCCTCGGCGGCGTCGGCCGGCTGGGGGCTGGTCTTCGTGTCGCTCACGGTCAGATTCCGATCGAGAAGTTCTGGGTGAGGTACTGGAGCTGGTTGACCAGCGCGTCCCACGCCCCGGTGACCAGGGCCAGGCCGACCAGGACGAGCATGCCGCCGCCGATCCGCATCACCCACTGGTAGTGCCGCTTGACCCAGCCGAAGGCGCCCAGCGCCCTGCGGAAGGCCAGCGCGGCCAGCACGAACGGTACGCCGAGGCCCAGGCAGTAGACGGCCATCAGCAGCGCGCCGCGCCCGGCACTGGCCTGGTTGAGGGCCAGGCCCTGGATCGCCGCCAGGGTCGGTCCGATGCACGGCGTCCAGCCGATGCCGAACACCAGGCCGAGCAGCGGGGCGCCGGCCAGGCCGATCGCGGGGCGGCGGTGCGAGCGCAGCTCGCGCATGGTGAAGCCGGGCAGCAGGCCCATGAAGGCCAGGCCCATCAGCACGGTGAGCACGCCCATCACGACCGAGATGACCCGCCGGTGCTCCTGCAGGGTCTGGCCGAACGAGCCGAACAGCGCGCCGCCGGAGACGAACACGGCGGCGAAGCCGAGCACGAACAGCAGCGAGCCGGCCAGCATCCGGCCGCGCCGGGCGCCCCTGGCGTCGGAGAGGTCGGCGGCGGAGAAGCCGGTGACGTAGCTGAGGTAGCCGGGCACCAGCGGCAGCACGCACGGCGAGAAGAACGAGACCAGCCCGGCGGCCAGCGCGATCGGCAGCGCGAGCACCAGCGCGCCGCTGCCGACCGTGTCGTTGTACCCGCTGGTGGCCAGCAGGCCGCTCACTTCGACTCCGCCAGCACCCGGTCGACCATGCCCTGCAGGTCCTCGGCGGACAGCGCGTGCATGGCGCGGGCGGCCAGCCTGCCGTCCTTGTCGACCACGATGGTGGTCGGGATGGACTGCGGGTTGAGGCTGCCCTTGGGGAACTTGAGGATCTGGGCGCCGTCCGGGTCGTAGATGCTCGGGTAGGTCACCCCGAAGTTCTTCTCGAACGCGACGGCGTTGGCCGGGTCGGTGTCCCGGGTGTTGATGCCGAGGAACTGCACCTGGTCGCCGTACTTCTCGCTGCTCTCCTGCAGGCCCTTGGCCTCGGCCCGGCAGGGGCTGCACCAGGAGCCCCAGATGTTGAGGACGACCACCTTGCCGCGGTAGTCGGAGAGCTTGAGGCCGCCGCCGCCGTCCAGCGAGGTGCCGCCGATGTCGGGGGCGGCGATCCGCTCCGCCGGGCTCGCGGTGTCGATGCCGCCCTTGCCGGTGACGAAGCCGACCCCGTCGCCGCCGCCGGTGGCGGAGCTGGAGCAGCCGGCGAGGACCAGGGTGGCGGCCGCGCCGAGTGCGGCGGTGAGGCGGATGCGGCGGCTGGACGTCCGTGACATGTGAAAAGTTTCGCATGGCTCTTCGGCCCGTTTTAGGGGGGTCCGGCCTTCTCGGCCGGACCCCCCTTGACCTGCGGGTTCTCCGCTTATGATCGTCTTAATTCGGGCATTTCGCCGCCCGCCGGGCTTACCGGCGCGGGGCCCGGTGCGAGCTACGCCCCGAAGCTCTTCCCGACCGGTTTGTCGCCCTTCTTCCCCCTGCCCACCAGGTGCGCCGGCAGCAGGTCGCGGGCCGGCTCGCGGTAGCCGATCGAGACGATCCGGTCGCCCTCGTAGGTGAAGCTGGTCAGCGAGGCCAGCGAGCACTGCCGCCGCCGCGGGTCGTGCCACAGCCGGCGCCGCTCCGCGAACGAGCGCAGGATCCAGATCGGCAGCTGGTGGCTGACGCAGACCGCCTCGTGCCCGCGCGCCGCGTCCCGGGCCGCCGCGACGGCACCCATCATCCGCACCACCTGGTCGAGGTACGGCTCGCCCCAGGACGGCTTGAACGGGTTGGTCAGGTACTTCCAGTACCCGGGGTTGCGCAGCGAGCCGTCGCCGACGCCGAAGGTCTTGCCCTCGAAGACGTTCTCCGCCTCGATCAGCCGCGGATCGGCCGCCACCTGGAGGCCGTGCGCCTTGGCGATCGGCTCGGCGGTCTCCTGGGCGCGCTCCAGCGGCGAGGCCACCACGTAGGTGACGTCCCGGTCCTTGAGGTGGTCGGCGACCCGCTCGGCCATCTCCCGGCCCAGGTCGGAGAGGTGGTAGCCGGGGAGCCGGCCGTACAGCACGCCCTCCGGGTTGTGCACCTCGCCGTGCCGCATCACGTGGACGACGGTGGTCTCCCGGTCCTGCCGGTCCTGCTGGTTCTGCCGGTTCTGCTCGGTCACTTGGCGGTCTCCTCGGTGGCCTGGGCGGCCGCCCGGGCGGCGGCGGGCAGGGCGGCGGCGATCCGCTCGATCGCGCGCTCGTCGTGCGCGGCCGAGACGAACCAGGACTCGAAGGCCGAGGGCGGCAGGTAGACGCCGCCGCTCAGCATCGCGTGGAAGAACGCGTTGAAGCGGAACGCCTCCTGGGTCCGCGCCTCGTCGTAGTCCGTCACCGGGCGCTCGGTGAAGAAGACCGAGAACATGTTGCCCGCGGTCTGCAGCCGGTGCGCCACGCCCTCCTTGGCGAGCGCCTCGGTGACCAGGCCGGACACCTCGGCGGCGACCCGGTCGACCGTCGCGTACGCCTCGTCGGTGCAGTGCCGCAGCTGGGCCAGGCCGGCCGCGGTGGCGATCGGGTTCCCGGAGAGCGTGCCCGCCTGGTAGACCGGGCCGGCCGGGGCGAGGTGCGCCATCACGTCGGCGCGGCCGCCGAAGGCCGCGGCGGGGAAGCCGCCGCCCATCACCTTGCCGAAGGTCAGCAGGTCCGGCGCCCAGCCCTCGTGGGCGGCCTCCAGGCCGTACCAGCCGGCCTTGGAGACCCGGAAACCGGTCATCACCTCGTCCGAGACGAACAGCGCGCCGTCGGCCCGGCAGAGCTCGGACAGGCCCCGGTTGAAGCCGGGCAGCGGCGGGACGACGCCCATGTTGCCGGGCGACGCCTCGGTGATCACGCAGGCGATCTGGCCGGGGTGGGCGGCGAACGCGGCGCGCACCGCGTCCAGGTCGTTGTACGGCAGCACGATGGTGTCGCCGGCCTGGGCGCCGGTGACGCCGGGGGTGTCCGGCAGTCCGAAGGTGGCGACGCCGGAGCCGGCCGCGGCCAGCAGCGCGTCCACGTGGCCGTGGTAGCAGCCGGCGAACTTGACCACCTTGGCGCGGCCGGTGAAGCCGCGGGCCAGCCGGATCGCCGACATGGTCGCCTCGGTGCCGCTGGAGACCAGCCGGACCTGCTCGACCGGCGCGATCCGGGCGACGATCTCCTCGGCCAGCTCGACCTCGCCCTGCCCGGGCGTGCCGAACGAGGTGCCCAGGGCGACCGCCCGCCGGACCGCCTCCACCACCGCCGGGTGGGCGTGGCCGAGCAGCATCGGACCCCAGGAGCAGACCAGGTCCACGTACTCGCGGCCGTCCGCGTCGGTCAGGTACGGGCCGGTGCCGGACACCATGAAGCGGGGCGTGCCGCCGACCGCGCGGAAGGCCCGCACCGGCGAGTTGACGCCGCCGGGGGTGACGGCCAGGGCGCGGTCGAACAGCGACTGGGACTGGGGGGCTTCGTACGGGTAGCTCATCCGCTCGCTCATCCGTTGGGTGCTGGGAGCGGTCGGGAACCGCTCTTACCCGCACATGGTCTCAAATCGTGTCCTGGCGTTCTGCATGTCGGGCCCGATCATCTGGAACGATGATCCGTGTGCTGTTCCCATCACCGGCTGTGCCAAAGGTAAGGTCGAGTGACGCGCGCTCGTGTAGCACGCCGGCAGACGGGTAAGGGGCATGTTCGGAGGGACACCGACCATGCGAGGGTCTGTCGATTCCGGCGAGTTCCGGTGAGGATGGTCCGAGTGTCCGAGAGGCAGGACGGTTCCGACGAGGTCGCGGGGCGCAGCCGCCGGCCGCGCGAGACCGGCGGGGGAACGGGCAGGGGAAGGAGGGGCGAGGGCAGCGTGGGGGTCACCTACAAGTACTTCGGCGCACCGGACCGCGCGACCGCCGCCAGAGTTCCCACCGCCCTCGGCCCCGGTGGCCTCGGCCTCGACGCGGGCGAGCTCGGCGCCCTCGGCCGGCTCGGCGACCTGATGGAGACCAGCGGCTCGGTCAACGGCCACCTCTCCACCAAGATCAAGCCGGAGACGATGAGCGCGATGGTGCTCACCGGCATCCAGGGCGTCCCGCTGCACCACGTGCCGCCGCTCGAACTGGTCGTCCTGCACCCCGACTACGCGGTCGTCCAGCTGCCGCACACCGTGGTCGAACCGCTCCGCAAGGCGGACGAGACCGAGCTCGGCGCCGCCGCCTTCATCTGGTCCACCGTCCCCGACCGCCGCGGCCCGCGGGACGCCTTCGTGATCTACCAGATGCTGCACGAGTGGCAGGACTTCGCCAACCGCCTGCACGAGGCCGGCCACCAGCTGTACTGCCTGGTCTGGCCCTGACCCGTCCCCCCGCCCGCTCCGGGCACGGGCAGGGCAGGGCAGGGCAGGGCGGGGCAGGGCGGCTCCTGACGTTTCGTCAACTCCGTTCCCCTGTCAGCGGCAACGGCGGCGGCGCGGCAGTGGAGGAGGAGGCCCCGCGAGGCTCTGCGAGGGCCTGGGCAGCCGGAAGGCGTCGCGGCCACGGATCAATTATCGCACCGCGCAAGGGCATTGGGCGACCCGGAGAATCCGTGGCTAGGATCGCCCGGCACTGCCCGACCTTCCGAGGGGGAAACCGCCGATGACCGCGTCCGCCAGGCCGCCACTGCCGTTCGACTTCATGCGTCCCGTCCCGTCGTTCACCCTGCTCAGCGCCGACCTCGCCGACGGCGGCCGGCTCGGCGCGGAGCAGGCGCACGCGGGTGGCAACCGTTCGCCGCAGCTGAGCTGGTCGGGCTTCCCGCCGGAGACCAAGAGCTTCGCGGTGACCTGCTTCGACCCGGACGCGCCGACCGGCTGCGGGTGGTGGCACTGGCTGCTGACCGACCTCCCGGCCGACACCGCCGAGCTGCCGGCCGGGGCGGGCGGCGGCGGGTTCCCGGGCCTGCCGGCCGGGGCCGTGCACGGCCGCAACGACTACGGGAGCAACGACTTCGGCGGGGCCGCCCCGCCGCCCGGCCACGGCCCGCACCGCTACGTGTTCGCCGTGCACGCCCTGCCGGTGGAGTCCCTCGGGCTGGCCCCGGACACCCCGGCGGCCGTGGTGAGCGGCACCCTGGGCTTCCTCGCGCTGGCCCGGGCCGTCCTGGTCGCCGAGTACGAGATCCCGGGCTCCCCGGGCTCCCCCGCCGGCCAGGACTGACCGTCCGTCAGGGACGGGTCAGGGGGTGACCACCGCGAACGACGCGTCGGGTTCGTCCAGGGCCGCGAACAGCCGTGCCAGCACCGTGGCGTCGCCGTCCAGGGCGATCCCGTCGGTGCCCTTCCCGGCCAGCAGGGCGAACAGCTGCGGCTTGGTGAGGGTGACGGTCAGGTCGGCCGGGCCGCCGTCGCCGGCGGTCTCGGCGTGCACCAGGACGCCGTTGCGCAGGGTGGCCCGGTGGGTGGTGCCGAGGTCGGTGAACTTCCAGACGGTGCTGAGGTGTTCGCCCCAGGCCGCGGGCCCGTTGACCCGGATCGCCAGCGAGTCGAAGACCTGGTCGACGGAGAGCGCCCCGGCCATGCTGCCCGCCGAGATCGGGGCCGCCCCGGCGCGCCGCCCGGCGCTGCTCCGAAGCGGTGAACCGGCGCGGTTGTCCACAGGTCTGTGGACAACCGCGCCGGTCCGTCCGCTCAGCCGGCGTCCGGCCCCGGGGCCAGGCGCCGGAGGGCGAGCCGGTCGATCTTCCCGTTGACGTTCAGCGGCAGGGCCGCGAGGCGGGTGCAGCCACCGGGGCGCATGTGGAGGGGCAGCCGGGTCGGCAGCCAGCGTTCCAGGGCCGCCAGGTCGACCGGTCCGGCGCAGAAGGCGTGGACGCCGCCACCGGCCTGGACGACCGCGGCCTCGGTGACGCCGGGGAAGTCGCGCAGCACCGCCTCGATCTCCCCCAGCTCGACCCGGTGGCCGCTCAGCTTGACCTGGTCGTCCAGGCGCCCCAGGTGCAGCAGCCCGTCCGCTCCGACCCGCACCAGGTCACCCGTGCGGTAGTACAGTTCGGGGCCCGGCGGCCCGGCGCCGTTCCACGGTTGGGCCCGGCCGTCCGCCACCGCCGCGAACCGCCCGGCGTTGTCCCGGGGGTCGAGGTAGCCGGGGAAGCGCTGGGCGCCCCGCACGCACAGCTCGCCCTCCCGGGCGGGGCGTCCGTCGGGGTCGACCACCAGGTGCTCCAGGCCCTCGTGCGGCGTCCCGATCGGCACGGTGCCGTTGCCGGTGGCCGGCCAGTCCGCGGGCCGGCCCGGCAGGCGGAACCAGGTGCAGGCGACGGTCAGTTCGGTCGGGCCGTAGACGTTCTCGACCCCGGTGCCGGGGAACGCCTCGGCCCAGGTCCTGGCCTGTTGCAGGGTCAGCGGTTCGCCGATGAACACGCTGTGCCGCAGCGCCGTCCCGGTCCTGCGGGTCAGCGTTCCCAACCGTTCCGCGACGGTGACCACCGACGGGACCGAGAACCAGTGGGTGAGCCGCCGCTCGGCGATGAAGTCGCCCGGTGCCAACAGGTCGGCCCGCTGCGGCACCACCACGGTGGCCCCGGCTCCCCAGGCGGCGAACAGGTCGAAGACCGACGGGTCGAAGGTCAGGTCGAAGGTCTGCGAGACCCGGCAACCGGGGGACAGCCGGTGCTGGACGATCGCCCGGGCGAGGTAGGCGGAGGCGTTGGCGTGGCTGATCGGCACGCCTTTGGGGCGCCCGGTCGAGCCCGAGGTGAAGAGGATGTACGCCGTCCGCGCGGCGTCCGGCCGGACGACGGCGGCGTCCGCGCCCGCCGGTTCGGCCGGCAGGGTGAGCAGCGGCCGGTCCGGCGCGGGGCGGGAGCGGGGGCCGCCGGGATCCGCCGCCACCACCAGGTCCGGGTCGGCGGCCTCGATCACCAGCCGGTTCCGGTCCGCCGGGTGGCCCGGGTTCAGCGGGACGACCGCGGCACCGATCCGCTGCGCCGCCAGGTAGGCGGTGTAGGTCGCGGCGTTGCGGGCGGCCAGCAGCGCGACCCTGCGCGGACGGCCCCCGGCCCGCGCGGTCAGCCGGCCCGCGAGCGCTGCCGCCCGGCGCTCCAGCTCCCGGTAGGTCAGCACCTCGCCGTCCACTTCCAGCGCGGGCAGCTCCGGGTGGCGCGCGGCGGACCCGGCGAACCACTCGTACAGCGGGCGGTTCATCCGTCCCCTCCCGGCCCGGCCGCCGTCCCGGCCCCCGGCTGGGCGCG
Organism: Kitasatospora setae KM-6054; assembly: GCF_000269985.1. Classification (NCBI taxonomy): domain Bacteria; kingdom Bacillati; phylum Actinomycetota; class Actinomycetes; order Kitasatosporales; family Streptomycetaceae; genus Kitasatospora; species Kitasatospora setae. Next base: position 3,738,125 of record NC_016109.1, read on the forward strand.
GAGCCCGGCCAGGACCGTCGCGTAGCGGTCGGCGAGTTCCCGCGCCGTCCGGTCGCCGACCCGGGCCGCGTCGTACTCGACGACCAGCCAGGTGCGTCCGCCGGCGGCGTGCTCCTCGCGGAACAGCAGGAACCCGAGGGGGAAGCGGGCCCTCGGCGGGGCCAGCGGGAGCCACCGGGTCGAGCAGCCGGGGAGGTCGAGGGCGGGGACGGTGTCCAGGGCCAGCACGGCGGACGGCGGCGACTGGCCGGCCTGAGCCATGGCCCGCAGCGTCGCCGGGTCCAGCGCGGGCCCCTCCAGCCCGTCGAAGACCGCCTCGCAGACCTCCTCCAGGTGCTCGGCCCGCAGCCCGCCGACGGGCACCCGGGCGAGCACCGCCCGCATCCGCACCATGCTGTCCACCCGGTCGCCGTCGTGCCGGCCGCGCCCGGCGTCGGGGAAGCCGACCAGGAAGGTCCGCACGCCCACCACCTGGTGCAGCGCCTCCTGGAAGGCCGCCATGTGCAGGGTGAACGGGGTGACGGCGAACCTCAGGGCCGCCTCGTCGACGCCGTCGGGCAGGGCCGTCGGGGGGAGCGACGCCCCGCGCGGCGCCGCCCCGGCGGCCGGGAACGGGTCCTCCGGCGCGGGGCCGGCGAACGGCCGCGCCGGGGGCATCCGCGGCGGGGCCGGCGCCCGGTCGTGCCGGGGCGCGGCCGGCGCCTCGCCCGACGCGTAGGCCCGGGCGATGTCCCGGACCAGGAGCCGGGTGGACCAGCCGTCGACGACCACGTGGTGGGCCAGCAGCACGAAGCCGTGCAGGTCGCGGGCGATCCGTTGGATCCGGACGGCGGCCAGCGGCCCCCGGTCCGGGTCGATCCCGTCGCGCCACAGTGCCAGCGCCCGCTCCCGCAGCACGTCCGCGGCCTCGGCCCCGGGCGGCAGCGGCAGGTCCTCCAGCACCGCGTCGACCCGTCCGCCCGGGTCCGCCAGGACCGGCCACCCCGCGCGGACCCGGACGGCGGCCCCCAGCGCGGGGCGGCTCCCGAGCACCGCGGCCGCGGCGGCGCGCAGGCGGGCCGCGTCCAGCGGGCCCTCGATCAGGATCGCGGTCGGCTCGGTGTACAGCGACGGGACGTCCGAGACCTGCTCCTCGTACCAGAGCCCGGCCTGCTCCGGGGTGAGCCGTGCGTCCGCGCCGGTCACCGGGCCGCCTCGGGGGCAGCCCCGGACGGGCGGTCGCGCAGTTCGGCGTCGATCCACTCGGCGATCGCGACCGCCGTCCTGCGGCGGACCACGATCCGCAGCGGCACCTCGACGCCGAACTCCTCCCGCAGCAGTTCGGCGGCGTTCGCGACCAGCAGCGAATGGCCGCCGCTGAGGAAGAAGTCGCTGTCCGCGGCGAAGCCGCCCTCGCCGAGCCGGTTCTCGCCGAGCACCCGCTCCAGGACCGCGCGGGCCCGTTCGGCCGAGGCGGACGGGCGGGCGGTTCCGGATTCCCCGGTGTCGTTCGATCGCATCAGCGCGCTCCAGTCTGTCTTTCCGTTGACGGTGGTGGGGATCCGGTCGACCGACCGGATGGTGGCCGGGATCATGGCCGGCAGCAGGCGGTCCGCCAGGTGGACGCGCAGCCGGGCCGGCAGCCCGCGCGGATCGCCGGCCCCGGTCGGCACGACGTACGAGGCGAGGGCCGGCCGTCCGGCCGGGTCGCGGACGCCGTGGGTCCGGGCCAGCGCGACCTCGGGGTGGAGTTCGAGCGCGCCGTCGATCTCGCCCGGCTCCACCCGGTGGCCGCGGATCTTCACCTGGTCGCCGATCCGGCCGTACACGACGATCCGCCCGTCGGCGGTGGTCCGGGCGAGGTCCCCGGTCCGGTACGCGCGCCGCGCGCGCCCGGTGTCCGGGTGCGGCAGGGAGCGGAACGCCGCCGACCCGGCGTCGGGGGCGCCCAGGTAGCCGAGGGCCACTCCCCCGCCGAAGACGACCAGTTCGCCGGCCTCCCCCGGGGCGACGGGTGCCAGGTCCCGGTCCGCGAGCACCAGGGCGAAGCCCGGGAGGAGCCGGCCCGCGTCGACCTCCCCGCCGTCGGCCCCGACCTCGCCGATCGAGATCATGCAGGTGGCCTCGCTGGGCCCGTAGGCGTTGAACACCCGGCGCCCGGGTGCGCTCCAGCGGTCGCCGGCGGCCCTGGTCAGCGGCTCGGACCCCGACACCAGGACCCGCAGCCCGGGCAGCCGCCGGGGGTCGAGCGCCCCGTGGGCGGTGGGGGAGAGCAGCACCGCGGTGATCCGGCGGACGCGGAGCGCCTCCTCCAGCGGTGCGCCGACGAGCAGGGCGTCCCACTCGTCGAGGCAGAGCGCGGCTCCCACCGGGAAGGCCATCAGCAGTTCCCCCACGAAGGCGTCGAAGCCGGTGCTGGAGAACTGGAGGACCCGGTCGTCCGGACCGAGCCCGAGGCGGTCGCGCAGCCCGGCGGCCAGCGGGGCCAGTCCGCCCTGGGGCACCCGGACGCCCTTGGGGGCCCCGGTGGAGCCCGAGGTGAAGACCAGGTAGGCGAGGTCGTCGGGGGCGGCCTCCGCGACCAGTCCGCCGACCGCGGCGGGCTCCGCCCCCGGGCCGGCGGGCTCCGTCCCGGGGACGGCCGGTGGCAGCACCAGCGGCGGCGGCCCGTCCCGGCGTTCGGCCCGGGCCCGGTTGGCGGGGTCGGTGACCACGCAGCGCGGGTCGGCCTGCCGCAGGATCGAGTCGGTCCGCAGCGGCGGATGGGCGGGGTCCACGGTCAGCCAGGCCGCCCCGCGGGCGCTGGCCGCCAGGACCGCGGCGACCAGGTCCGGGCCCCGGTCCATCAGGACCGCGACGGTGTCCCCGGGGCGCACCCCGCGTCCGCCGAGCAGGGCGGCCAGCTCTGCCACCCGGTCGAGCAGGCGGGCGTAGGTCAGCCCGGTGCCGGCGGTCTCCAGCGCGAGCCGCTCGGGGTGCGCCCGGGCGGCCGCCAGGAAGATTCCGAACAGGGTGGGTGTCGGGTGCGCGGTCACGCGCGTTCCTTTCCGTTGTCGTCGTGCGCGTCTCCGCCGCGGGGTCCGGCGGCCACCCACAGGTACCGGCTGTAGGTGCTGATCCGGCCCTCCGCGACGGCGAACAGCCGCAGGCCGTGGCGGTCGGCGACGTCGAAGTGCGGGGGGACCGGTCCGCCGACGTCGACGGACCGCTCCTCCGCCGGGGCGAGCGGAACCGTCAGGGTGGTCGCCCACTCGGTGCCGTACAGGTCCTCGTGGAGCAGCGCGTAGCCGAGGTGGGCCACCACCGGGCGGCTGGTCCGGTTGGCCAGTACCGCGCGTTGGACGAGGTGCTCGCCGCGGACGGTGTGCCGGGGTCCTTCCAGGCGGCAGGAGACCGCGGCCCGGCGGTCCGCGTCGACGACCTCACCGCACACCGGGCAGGACAGCAGGGTGCGTTCCGCGTCGGGGTCGAGGGCGTGCCGCCAGTGCAGGCGCAGCCCCTCGGAGCCGCACTCGGGGCAGCTCTCGGGCTCCTGGGCGAGCACCCGGGAGGCGTCCGAGTAGCTGTCCATGAAGTGGTAGCGGCCCTGTGCCGTGAGGCTGGTGAGCTGTTCGGCGACGGCCCGGTCGATCCCGTCGAGCAGGTCCCGGCCGCGGTCCAGGCCCCGTACCGCCCGCTCGGACCCCAGGGCGTCGGCGAGTTCGGCCCAGACCTCGGCCAGTTCCGTCCGGGCGGCGTCCGGGCGGAACCGCTCCCCGGTGAACCCGCAGGTCCACAGGCGTCCGGCGGCCGCGGTCCGGTCGGCGAGCACCGCGAAGCGCTCGGCCGGGCGGTCGGACGCCGGCTCGACCCGGACCTCGCCCGGTTCCCCCCTGGCGACCAGCAGGATCCCGCCGTCCGGTTGGCGCAGCGCGTCCGCCGGGCCGCGCACGGTGATCCGGCCGGGGTCGGCCCCCGGGGCGATCCGGACGCCGCCGGCCGCCAGGTCGAGCGGCTCGCCGATCCGGCCGGCCGGCAGCCGCCGTCCCGGGTACGGGACGAGCCCCGGGTCGCCGAGCAGGACGAACCGCCCGTAGGCCCGCTCGCAGTCGGCCACCCCGCGGTTCACCGCGGCGACGGCCGCGCCGAGGGAGAGCCCGTCGCGCAGCAGCGCGGCGAACTGCGGGCCGGCCGCGTAGTGGCCGCCGCGCAGCCAGGGACTGGCGACCACGGCGACCGCGCCGCCCTCCAGCAGGGTCGGTGCGAGCGTGGTGTCGCTGGTGAACTGGGTGTCGCCCACCTTCTGCACCAGGCAGCTGTCGATGAAGACGATGCCCGCGCCCAGCGAGGCGGCGGGCAGCAGCTCGGCGTCCCCGTAGTGGAGGCGGTAGCAGCCCTCCCCCTGCACGCAGGAGGTCAGGCCGAGGGGCCGCCGCCCGTCCGGCCGCACCAGCGGCTCGTCCGCGGTGCGGCCGCAGATCACGCCGTCGGCGAGGTGCACCAGGCACTCCCGGCCGTGGGCCTTCAGCACCAGGGTTCCGCCGCCGTCGGCGGCCCGGCGGACCTCCTCGCGGGTGGCGGCGGGCCGGTCCGCGGTCGCGTCGATCAGCACCGACCGCTCGCCCAGCCAGGTGGGCGCGCTGACGGTGCGCTCCACCAGTGCGGCCAGTCGGCGGGGTCCGCGGGCGGTGAGCAGGCCGATGTGGTCCCGCTGCGAGGCCCGGGCGAGCCAGCGGTCCCCCACCGCCTCCGGGGAGGCGACCACGGTCAGCGGGCCCCGGGCGTCCAGGGCGAAGACCTCCGCGAGGTCGGCGAGTCGCAGGTGCGGCCGGCCGGTCCGGTTCGCGAGGGCGGCGGCCGCGGCGTCGGCCCGGTCACCGGTGGCCGACACCACCGTGCCGTCCCAGGACGGCTGTTCGTTCGTCGGGTCGGTCATGCCGGGCTCCGATCGGGGTCGGGCGGGAGGGGGGCGGGTGCCGCACGGTCCGTCAGGGAGCGGACCCCGGGGACGAGGAGGGTGAGCACGGCCGAGGCGGCGAGGAGCGCCGCGGCGGCGGCGAACGTGGTGCGGGTCCCGGCGTGCTGGGCGAGCAGCCCGACCAGCCCCATGCTGACCGGCCGCGACACGGTGTAGCCGAAGAGGTCCCAGGACAGCACCCGGGACAGCGTCTCGTCGGGCACGTGCTTCTGCATGGTGCTCTGCCAGACGATGTCGGTGAACATCACCGCCGCCCCGGCCAGCACCTCCGCGACCACCAGGACCCCGAGGCCGGCGCCCGCGCCCATCGCCAGCAGCAGCGGCACCGTGAGCACCGAGCTCGCGAGGAAGGCGGGCATCGGGCGGCGGGGCACCAGCCGGGCGGCGGCCAGGCTCCCGAGGACGCTGCCGATCGAGAAGGCGGTCAGCAGCGTGCCCCAGGCGGTCGCTCCGCCGAGCACCCGCTCCGCGGCGATCGGCCCGAGGACGAACAGCGGTCCGGCCACGCACAGTTGGTTCACCACGAAGTAGCCGATCCCGGCGGTCAGCCAGGGCCGGGCCCGTACTTCGGCGGCACCGGCCCGGAGGTCGGCGAGCACCGAGGCGCGCTCCCCGCCCGCGTCCGCCGCCGCGGACCTCGTCCCGCGCCCGCCGGCCACGAGCAGCAGGGCGCCCGCCAGGAAGGTGAGCGAGTCCAGGCCCAGGGCCCAGGCGGGGCCGAGCGTGGCGGTCAGCACGCCGGCGAGCGCCGGGCCGGCGACGTTCGCCACCCCGGACACCGCCGAGATCGAGGCGTTCGCCTGCTGGAGCGCGGCGGGCGGCACCAGCTGCGGGACGAAACCGCCGTAGGTGGGGAGGAAGCAGCCCGAGGCGAGGCCGTGGACGAGTTGGAGCGCCGCGAGGCCCGCCACCCCCGCGTGGCCGCCGAACAGCGCCGCCGCGGTCAGCCCCTGGGAGACGAAGCGCACCAGGTCCGACCCGACGAGGATGCGGAGGCGGTCCGCCCGGTCGGCCAGCACCCCGCCGAACAGCAGCGAGACGGTGAGGCCCAGGACCCGTGCCGTGAGCACCGCGGACAGCGCCCCGGCCGACCCGGTCAGCGAGAAGACGGCGAAGGCCATGGCCACGCCGTTGCAGCCGTCGCCGAGGACGGACAGGGCCTGGGCGGAGGCGAGGTACCTGATCCTGCGGTCGCCGAGGACGGTACGCGGGTTCATGGGTGGTCAACTCCTGACGGGTGGGAGCCGTACGCCTGCGCGGCGGCGAAGCAGTACTGCACGTGATAGGCGTCCAGGTCGGGCGGGGCGGCGGGGCCGGGCTCCAGCCGTTCCCCCCAGCCCCGCACGGTCGGTCCGGGCAGCGTGACCCGCTCTCCGGCCAGGGCGATCTCCCCGGCCGCGGCGATCCGCGCCAGCGCCCGGACCAGCCTGGTCCGGACGGCCTCGCCCCGGGGGGAGCCCGCGGTGGGCAGCCGCCACTCCTCCCACCAGCCGGGAAGGGCGAGGAAGCGGTCCAGGCGCACGGTCCCGCCGTACGGCAGGATCCGGCTGAGCTGCTGGCGCACCAGGGCCGCCGCGCATCCGGCCGCCTGTTCGGCGTGCTCCGCGGCGCCCCGCACGGCCGTCCCCGAGGCCACCATGCTGATCCAGTAGCGCCAGGGCTCGTCGAGCGGTCCCGGCAGGATCACCCCGGAGGGGTCGCGGCGGAACGCCGCGCCGCGGCGGGCCGTCCGCAGGTCCCGGGCGAACAGCACCTCTCCCGGCCATTCCAGGTCGGGGTGCCGGTCGAACCTGCGGTGCAGCCGGGCGTACTCGGCGCTGAACGCGACGCGCAGGTCGACGGCCTCCTCCAGCGGCACCTCGTCGCGCAGGACGACGACGAGGTCGATGTCGCCGGCCGGCCCCGACCGGTCGACGGCGCTGCCGGTCAGGATCACGAAGGAGGCCCGGCCGGCCGGTACCCGGTCGGCCAGGGCTTTGATCTCCTCGAACATCGGAGGCGGTCTCTACTCCGCCGCGGCGGGCAGGTGGTCCGCGGCCGCGGCCCCGGCCCGGAAGTGCACCAGGCGCACCCCGCTCGGGATCATCACCCGGCCGTCCTCGGCGGTGTGCCCGGCGACGAAGGCGTCGATCCGGGCGATCACCTCGGGGTCGTCCACCAGGCCGGGGAAGGTGTTGAGGTGGCCGACCCGGAACCACTCCCGGGCGGCCGCCGCGTCCTCGGCCACGGCCACCCCGGCCAGCCGGCGGACGTCCAGCGTGCCGCGCCCCTCCCGTTCGGCCCGCAGCAGCACGTCCTCGACGATCCGCCAGGTGTAGTCGCGGCCGGTGCCCGGGAACGGGGCGATCCGCTCCCACAGTTCGGTGACCAGGCGCTGCTCCGCGGAGTCCGCGTCGAAGAACAGCATCACCAGGTGGCCGTCCGCGGTGAGCAGCCGGGTCAGCCCGTCGACGATCCGGCGGGCCCGGACCAGGCCGGCCTCCGGGTCCCCGACGGAGACCACGCCGTCGGCCGAGGTCTCCTCGAAGCACTCCAGCAGGGGGTAGTTCAGCGACCAGAACGACCCGACCAGGTCGTAGCTGCCCGCCCGGCCCTCCGCCAGCAGGTCCGCCACCACGCGCTCGGTGTCGCCGACGGTGGCCTCGGCCGCGGGGAACGCGGACCGGAAGCGCTCGATCATGCCCTCGCTCTTGTCGGCACCGTGCAGGCTGCCGTAGCGGGCCAGCGGCCAGCTGGCCCGGCCCGGGCCGCAGCCCAGGTCCAGCGCCCGCAGGTCGCGCGGCCGGCCGTCCGCCGGGCCGTGGATCTCCTCCAGCAGCTCGGCGACCAGGTCGGTGTCCTCCGTGCCCCCGTAGTAGTGCGGGGGCAGCATCTCCTTGTAGACGTCGGCGTTCTTGTAGCCGATGTTGAAGGTCTCCACGGACATGGTGTCTCTCCTTCGGTCTGGGATCGGTTCAGGCGGCTCGGACCGAGCCGGCGGTGTCGTGCGAGCGGTCGGCCCGGAGGCCGAGCAGGCCGCTCACCTGTTCGTGGGTGTGCAGGAACCACTCCCGGGCCCAGGGCGGGACGGCCCCGGCGCGCGCGGCGCGGCGGTAGGCGGTGGCGAGGTCCACCAGGTAGCGGGCGAGCGGGTGCGGGCTGCGCAGGTGGAGCGCGCCGTGCGCCGCGCCGAGGCTCCGCAGCAGGGCCGTCGCCAGTTCGCGGGCGGCCGGGTGCGGGAGGCCGGCCTCCGGGCCGACCCCCGTCCCGTGCGAGGCCAGCTCCAGCGCCTCGGCCACCCGCCGGTGCGGGCGGCCGGTCAGCGCGCCGACGTCCAGGGCCCGGCGGGGCCGGCGGAGCATCATCTCCAGGGCGGTCGAGGCGAGTCGGTCCGCGTCCTCGCGGTCCACCTCGGCCACCGTGATGAGCCGGTTCTGCCGGGAGGAGAACTTCCGGCCGCGGTCGTGGATCGTGCCGAACGCCACGTGCTCCGACGTCCGCCCGCGGGCCGCCAGCACGTCGCGCAGGGCTCGCTGCAGCAGCGTCTGGTCGTCGCCGATGACGTGCAGCATCAGGTCGGCGGCCGGGTCGCGGGCGAGGCTGTTGGCCACGTCCCGGAGGAAGTACAGCGAGGACCCGTTGGCCCGGGCCACCGGCACCAGGCCGTCCGGACGGCGCAGGCACCAGGTGCCGTTGACCGCCACCGCGGGGTGTTCGGCGAGCAGTTCGTGCAGCAGGGAGTCGAGCGGGCCGGTGACGGCGCTCTCCCGTTCGAAGTGGTCCACCTCGGCGTGCACGAGCCCCATGTCGGCGACCGCCAGGTCGACCATCCGGTCGACGAATCCGGGCCGGGGGTCGGTGGGGTCCGCCAGTCGGGCCCGCAGGGCGACCGGGTCCCGCAGTTCGGGGGGCACCGCGCGGTCCAGCCAGGGGTGGGCCGCGGTCAGCCGCTCGATGTCCGCCGCGCGTTCGCCCAGCACCATGTTCACCAGGGCGTACAGCACGCCGGCCGCGGTGTCGAAGCGCATCCCGGGCGGGATCGCCCGGGTCCGGGTGCGCGCCATGATCCAGTCCAGCAGGACCACTTGGCGACCGTGGTCGTTGACGAAGTAGTGCACCCGCACCTCGGCCCCGGCGGAGCGGAGCAGTCGGGCCAGCGAACCGCCGATCAGCGTGCTGCGCAGCGCCCCGAGGTGCATCGGGTGCACCGGGTTGATGCTGGTGTGCTCGACGATCACGCGTCGGCCCCGCAGGTGCGTGCTCCACTCCTTCCAGTACGTGTGCTGGAAGGAGCGGGCGTACTCGCCGAGTTCGTGCCAGGGCAGGGGCGCCTGCCGGGGTGCGCCGGTCCGGTCGCGGTAGTGCAGCCGGCCGTCGCGGTTCCAGTGGACGGCGTGGGCCGGGTCGGCGTGGTCGCCGAGCAGTTCCCGCAGGAGCGGGTTGACCGGGAGGGAGTGGTCGCGGTCCCGCATCACCAGCCTCCTTCCCAGGCGGCCACCGCGGCCTCGGACCGCGCCGCGGTGGGCGGGCGGTGCAGCAGCACCGTGTTGGTGAGGCCGTGGGCGGCGCAGTACCCGGGCGCCCCGGCCAGCAGCCGGCGGAAGTCCACGGCCGGGAGCAGGCGCGCGCCGGGCCGGTCGAGTCCCCGGCGGCGGAGGGCGTCCGCGATCCGCGCGGAGCGCTCGGGCGCCCACTCCTGGAGGACGGCGCACACCGGCATCAGCGCGAGCAGCAGTTCGCCGTGCCAGGGGACCGCGTCGGTCTCCTGTTCCAGCTGGTAGGCCAGGTAGTGCTCGGTGCCCTCCTCGAACCAGGCGTCGCCGGTCCGCAGGCCGGCCTCCACCTTCGCGATCAGCAGCGCGGCGGTCCCGGACGGGTCGGGTGCCTCGTCGTGCAGGCCGGCCAGGGTCCGGTCGACCAGGTCCCGCGCGGTGCGCAGGAGCGGTTCGTCCACCTGGTGCGCCAGGAGGCGGTCCCGCACGGCCGACTCGACGCTCAGCAGGTCGCCGGTGCTCCACCGGTGGCCGGCGGGCGGGGCGGCGGCCAGCAGGGCCCGGTCCAGCACGACCGCGTCGGGCAGGCCGGTCTCCCGGTACTCCACCGCGTCACCGACCCGCAGGGCGGCGACCGGACTGAACGCGGCGTCGGTGGACAGCAGGGTCGGCACGGTGAGCAGCGGCAGTCCCGCGTCGGCGGCGGCGACCTTGGCGCGGTCCATGACCGCGCCCGCCCCGACCGCCAGGATCCGTGTGGTTCCGGCGTCCGGCACCGGTGCGGGGCCGGTCTCGATCCGGGCCGCCCCGGCGCCGAGCAGGGGCGCGGCGGCGGCCCAGGCCCGCGGCGAGGTGACGACGAGGTCGGTCCGGCCGATCGGGCCGAGCCGGTCGAGGCCCTCGATGACGCGGATCCGGTCGTGGGTGGGTGGCATGGTGGTCCTCCGTCGGAACGGGCTCGGGAGCGGGCTCAGGAGCGGGGGAGGTGTCGGCCGGCGGGGGCGGACATCTCGAAGGGGACGAGCGCCGGCCCCGGGCGGACTCCTCGGGCCTGGCGGACGAACGTGGTGCGGCGGTAGCCGCCGAACGACGCCATCGCGTTCTCCTGGTCGTACTGGGTGGAGCCGATCGCGACGTGGCCGAAGTCGAGGGTCCCGAAGGACGGCATCCGGCCGTGGACGGTGAGCCCGAGGGCGAAGTCGCCGAGTTCGAGCATCTGCCGCAGTTCCCGGTCGGAGCGGTAGCGGACCAGCGGCAGGATCGGGCAGTACTTCTCCTCCAGCACCACGGCGCTGTCCGCGGCGGCCTCCAGGACGGAGGTCTCGTACAGGTCGGGGCCGATCCGGCCGCCCGCCCGCAGCACGGTGCCGGCGGCGGGGTCGGTGATCCGGCGGTACCAGTCCTCGGCGTGCGCGGTGAGCAGCAGCGGGCCGACGTCCGTGGCGGGGTCGGTGTTCGGTCCGTAGCGGACTCCGTCCAGGACCCGGTCGAGTTCGGCGGTGAACCGGTCGAACACGGCGTCGGCGACGTAGACCCGCTCGGTGGCCAGGCAGTCCTGCGAACTGTTGAACAACCGGGTGGCCGCGACCGCCGCCGCGGCGGCCGCCGGGTCGGCGTCGGCCGCCACCACGAAGGCGCAGCACCCCGGCCCCTGGTAGACCATCCGGGTCCGCTCGGGGAGCCGCTGGTGGAGCCGCTCGGCCCGGGCCGGGCCGCCGCAGAACACCACCCCGGCCGCGTCCTCCCCGGTCCGCCGCTCGAACGACTCCCAGTCGTCCCGGTCGGCCCGCACGTCCAGCCCGGCCCGGCGGGCGATCGACACCACCCGCTCGACCACGTGCCGGCTGGCGGTGGCCGGGCGCACCAGGACCCGGTTGCCCGGGAGCAGGGCCCCGACCGCGAACAGGACGAAGGAGTAGAGCGGGAGGGTGGCGGGGAGCCGCACGTGGACGGTGCCCAGCGGCACCCGTCCGGCCAGCCAGGCGACCTGGCGCCGGTCGAGCGCCAGCCCGGCGTCGGCCCACTGCCACTCGGTCTCCGCGGTGCGGACGGTCTCCACCGTCGCGGCCAGGGCGATCAGCTCCGGTTTCTCCTCGGCGAGCAGCCCTCTCAGGATTTCGAGTTTCCTCAGAATTTCCATCAGATCCTCCGGAACGGTTTGTGGCGATCCTGTCGAGAAGGTCCGGCCGGTCAGTCCCAGCCGATGTCGCCACCCGATCCGACCACCACTGCGCCCCGGTTTTCCGCCACCGCACCGGACGGGACGGAGGAAGGCGCGGCAAAGATGGAAACGATTGCGGCGAAGGTGACGACGAAAAGGGAAGCCCGGATCACCGAAAAATCCAATCTGATCGGATGGATCATTTTCCTCGAGGCCGGATCCCAGTGTCTCCGCCCCCTTCGACAGCAATGCTTCCCGACCGCCTTCACCCGGTCCAGGGCTGCCGTTTGGCCTATGATTGACGTCCCGACCTGGCCAATACTCAATGGGGGGCAAAATGGACAATGTCGGCGATTTTCAACGGCCGCCGACGGGATTGGGCGGCGTTGATGTCGCGGTGTACGCCGCAGTGGCCCAGGGGCACGGCGCGGACGGCGCGGACATGGCCCGCCGGGTGGGGTTACCGTTGGCCGAGACGCTCGACTCGCTGGCCAGGCTCTCCGCGTTCGGACTGGTCAGGGGGAGCCTCACCCAGCCGCCGGGAGTGGTGGCGGTCCATCCGGGGGTGGCTGCGGAGCTGGCCCTGCGGGACGCCATCGAGGGCGCGCGGGAGCGCCTGACCGGCCTGGAGGAATTGCGGGAGTCCATGCTTTCCTGCCTGCCCCACTACGGCGAGAGCGACCCGTCCGAAATCCTGCTCGAAGCCTCGGAGGTATCGGCGTTCCTCGCCGGCGAGATCAAGCGGGCCGAGCACGAGGTACTGACCGTCCAACCCGGCGGGGTGCGCAATCCGTCCACCCTCGACTCCGTGCTCTCCCAGGAGCTGGAAATGCTCGGCCGGGGAATCAGCCGGAGAATTCTCTACCAGCACACGGCGCGCGGATCGCTCGCCATGCAGTCCTTCGTGTCGTCCCTCTGCGCCGCAGGCGGAGAAGTCCGCACCGTGGACGTGCTGCCCGACCGCATGGTCGTCATCGATCGGCGTGTCTGCGTCATACCCCGTCGCCTCACGAATTCGGGCCCGCCGGCCGGGGTCGCCATCATGTCGCCGAGCACCATCGGGTTCGTCGTCGATCTTTTCCAGCGGCTGTGGGATTCGGCCACGCCTTTCACCGCCACCGAAGCGGTGCGGGAGGAGGTACTGGACGAGGTGAAGCGGGCCGTCCTGCACGCCCTGGCCCTGGGCCTGACCGACGAGACGGCGTCGCGCCGGCTGGGCATGTCCACCAGGACGTTCCGCCGCCACCTCTCGACCGCGATCTCCGACCTGGGCGCGACCAGCCGGTTCCAGGCCGCGGTGATGGCGGTGGAGCGGGGCGTCATCGAGCTCTCGCCCTCCGACGCCTGACCCGGGGTCCGTCTTCCCGGCCCGTCCGGCCGGGAAGACGGACCCCGGTCACATCCGCTCGGGGGCGCGCAGGCCGAGCAGGTCCAGGCCCTGCGCGAGGGTGTCCGCGGTGAGGCGGCACAGCGCCAGGCGGTTGGCCCGGCGGGCCGGGGTGTCGGCCTTCAGGACGGGGCAACTGCCGTAGAACTCGGTGAGCGCCTTCGCCAGGGCGAAGAGGTACCCGGCCAGCCGGTGCGGCTCGGCCTCGTCGGCCACCTCCCGGAGCACCTGCCCGAAGCCCTCGAGCTGCAGGATCAGGGCGCGCTCGGCGGGTTCGAGCGGCAGTCCGGGATCGACCTCCGGGGCCGGGTCGACCGCCTGGGCCTTCCCGAGCAGGGTGCGCAGCCGGGCGTGGGCGTACTGCAGGTAGACCCCGGTGTTGCCCTGGAGCGAGACCATCTGGTCGATGTCGAAGACGTAGTTCTTGGTGCGCGACGTCGAAAGGTCGGCGTACTTGACCGCTCCGATGCCGGCCGCCCGCGCGACGTCGTCGAGCTCCGCCTCGGAGAGCTCGTGCGGCTTGTCGGCGACCGCCCGGTGGGCCGCGGCGACGGCGGCGTCCAGCAGCTCGGCGAGCCGCACGGTGCCGCCCTCCCGGGTCTTGAACGGCGTTCCCCCGGGGCCCATGACCGTACCGAACGGGACGTGCACGGCCTCCACCCCGGCGGGCAGCCAGCCGGCCCGGCGGGCGGTGGCGAAGACCATCTTGAAGTGCAGCGACTGCCGGGCGTCGACGACGTAGAGGATCCGGTCGGCGCGCAGCTCCCGGACCCGGTGCCGGAGCGTGGCCAGGTCGGTGGCCGCGTAGCCGTAGCCGCCGTCCTTCTTCCGGACGATCAGCGGCACCGGGGCGCCGTCCGGTCCCGTCACGTCCTCGAAGAAGACGCAGAGGGCGCCGTCGCTCTCGACCGCGGCACCGCTGTGCAGCAGTTCCTCGGCGACCTCGTCGAGGAGGTGGTTGTACGTGGACTCGCCGGCCGAGTCCGCCTCGGTCAGCAGGACCCCGAGCCGGTCGTACAGCTGCTGGAAGGCGGCGGTGGAGACCGCCACCAGCTCCCGCCAGGCCCCGGTCGTCGCCTCGTCGCCGGACTGCAGCGCGACCACCCGGCCGCGGGCCCGCTCGACGAAGTCCTGGTCCCGTTCGAACTCCTTGCGGGCCGCCCGGTACAGGGTGTCGAGGAGTGCCACCTGCGCGGCGGCGTCCCCCTGCTCGGCCCGGCCGTGCCAGCCGGCCTCCGGGTGCTCGTCGAGGTACTGGATCAGCATGCCGAACTGGGTGCCCCAGTCGCCGAGGTGGTTCTGCCGGACGACCTCCCCGCCGAGGAAGGACAGCACCCGCACCAGGGAGTCGCCGATGACCGTGGTGCGCAGGTGCCCGACGTGCATCTCCTTGGCGATGTTGGGCGCCGAGTAGTCGATGACCGTCCTGCTGCCCGCCAGCGGGAGGCCCACACCGAGCCGCGGGGCGGCCAGCCGGGCCGTCACCTGCGCCCACAGCAGGCGGTCGGCGAGGCGGAGGTTGAGGAAGCCCGGCCCCGAGACGTCGGCCGCGAACGGCCCCGCCGCCAGCTCGGACCGCAGCGCCTCGGCCAGGTCGCGCGGCGGACGACCGGCCTCCTTGGCCAGGGCCAGTCCGACGTTCGACTGGAAGTCGGCGTGCTCGGACGGCCGGACCAGCGCGTCCCGACCGGACAGGTCCTCCGGCAGGACGCGGGCCATCGCCTCCCGCACCGCGCGCTCCGCCAGACCCATCGCGGCGAGTACCTCGGTCACGTGCGACTTCCCCCCAGTGCTGTGCGCCCCGGGTCGTCGGCCGCCGTCGGCCGCCGACCCGGCAGACTTCCGAGCTAGGTAATATATCACATACCAGATGGGCCGAGGCGCGCCTCCGGAAGGCGCGGGCGGCCCTCAGGCGTCGAAGTCGTACTCCAGGACGTACGAGGCCGAGTCCAGCACCATCTCGTTGACCTCCACCGCCTGCCCGTCCTCGGCGAACGCGATCCGGTGCACCAGGAACACCGGGGTGCCGGGCGCCAGCGCCAGCCGCTCCGCCTCGTCGCCGGCGGGCATCCGGGAGCGGATCTGCTCCTGGAAGTGCACCGGCTTGTGCCCCAGTTCGGCGAGCCGGGCGTAGGTGCCGCCGGGGCCGGTGTCCGGGTCGGTGATCCGGCTGCCGGCGACCAACGCGGCCGGCAGGTACGAGTCGGAGAGCAGCACCGGCTTGCCGTCCAGCACGAAGCGGCGGCTGCGCACGCAGGCCGGCTCGTCGCCCTTGAGGCCGAGCACGGCGGCGATCCGCCCGGGCGCCCCGCGCTCGGTCACGCTCAGCTGGTCGACCGTCAGCTCGCGGGAGGCTATGTCCGCCGACCAGACCGACTCGCCGCCGCCCCAGGTGCGGCCGGAGAGCCGCTGGATGCCGCGCCGCCGTATCGGCCGGAACTCCCGGACGAAGACGCCGACGCCCCGGCGGGCCTCCGCCACCCCCTGGTCCTTGAGGACGCCGAGGGCCTGGCGGGCCGTCATCCTGGCCACGCCGTACGTCGCCATCAGGTCGTTCTCGCCCGGGAGCCGGTCGCCGGGGCGGTAGCGGCCGGAGTCGATGTCGCGCCTGAGGTCCTCGGCGATCCGCTGGTACTTGGGCTGCGGGGCGGGTGGGTGACTGGTCATGGCGGCGGACTTCCTTCCCCTCTTCTCTAGACATCCTACGCGGGATGTGACCCCTGACGCATTGACATCTCTAGAGATTTCAGGTTGTCTAGAGATGTTGGGATCTGACATACCCTCATATCGGCTGCCGAGTCTCCGCCCATCGGGCGAAACCGCGTGAGGAGCCCGCCATGTCCGTCCACCGTCGATGGTTCTCACTGCCCCGCGAGCCCGCCACCGTCGCCGCCGGACGCCGCCGGGTCCGCGACCTCCTCACCGCCTGGAACACCCCGCTCGACCAGGACACCCGCTTCGCCCTCGACCTGGTCACCTCCGAACTGCTCGGCAACGCCGTGCGCCACGCCACCGGCCCCGCCGTCACCGTCGGCGTCCACGCCGACCCGCTGCACCACCGCGCCGTCATCGAGGTCTACGACTCCTCCCCCGCCCTCCCCGTCCTGCCCACCGCCGCCGACCTGCCCGACGAGGACGCCGAGTCCGGCCGCGGCCTGCTGCTGGTCGCCGAACTCGCCCTCGCCCACGGCGTGGTCCGCAAGCGCGGCGGCAAGTGGGTCTGGGCCGAGATCGCCCTCCCGGGCGCCGCCGCCCGCCCCATCCCCGGCCCCCGGGACGGCACCCCGCGCAAGACCCCGCACGGCGGGGTCGCGCCCTGGGCGATGACCTGCCAGTAGCCGGCCGGTCGGCCGGGCCGACGCGTCGTCAGATCGACGGGTCGCCCAGAGGCGCGGCCGTCAGCGCGCGGTGCAGCTCCGGCGTGCCGTGCCCCAGCCCGCGGGCCGCCAGCCAGGCCGCCGCGCCCGCGCCGTCGCCCGCGGTGCGGAGCGGGGCGGCGGGCCAGCGGGCGGCGAGCAGCGCGCGGAGTCGGGCGGCGAGCGGGGTGCC
This sequence comes from Kitasatospora setae KM-6054, assembly GCF_000269985.1. Taxonomy (NCBI): domain Bacteria; kingdom Bacillati; phylum Actinomycetota; class Actinomycetes; order Kitasatosporales; family Streptomycetaceae; genus Kitasatospora; species Kitasatospora setae. The sequence goes on from NC_016109.1 coordinate 3,754,630, forward strand.
GGCGGTGAGCAGGCCGCCGGCCAGCACGACGGGCAGCGCGGAGCCGGGCGGGCGGAGCAGGGCGAGGGTGTCGAGCAGGTGGTCGGCGGCCCGGTCGACCAGGGCGCGGGCGGCGGGGTCGCCGGCCTCGGCGCGGGCCAGCACGACCGGGGCGAGCCGGGCCAGCCGGGTCGGGGCCTGGGCGTGGACGGCGGCGATCAGGGCGGAGCGCGGGTCCGCGCCCGGGCCGTCCGGGCCGGTCAGTTCCACGGCGAGGGCCGCGTGCAGGCCGGTCAGCGGTTCGTCCCGGTCGATGGCGGCGAGGGCGCCGGTGACGGCCTCCCGGCCGAGCCAGACGCCGGAGCCGCGGTCGCCCAGCAGCCAGCCGTGGCCGTCCGCGGTGCGGCGCACTTCGTGGTCGCGGATCTCGGCGGCCATCCCGCCCGTCCCGCTGAGCAGCACGTTCCCGTCGGGTTCGGCGGTGCCGGCCGCGTGCGCCAGCACCACGTCGTTGACCAGCACCGGGTGGGCGCCGAGCCCGAGGCCGTCCCAGAGTCCGGTGAAGTCCGGCCGGACCACCAGTCCGCCCGCCAGGCCCAGCACCCCGGCCGTCACCCGTCCCGGGTCGATCCCGTCGAGCGCGGCCCGCACGGTGCCGCCGATCTCGCGCGCGGCGGCGGCCACCCCGTGCGCGACCGGGTTCCCGCCCGCGCCCCGGGCCCGGCCGAGCACCCGCCCGTCCAGTGCGGCGACCACCGCCCGGGTGCTGGTCCCGCCGACGTCCACCCCGAGCACCAACGCCGCACCGGCCACCGCGCACACCTCCTGGCAGAGAGGTCCCCATGCTAGGCGGGCCCGGAAAACCGGTACCGTCCCCCGCCCGCCCCGGGCAGGATCGGCCGGGTGACGGAGACACCGAAGAGGCAGGTCAGGGCGCGGTACGACGAGGAGACCGTGACGGTCTACCAGGCGTTCCGGCCGGAGATCGCGGAGCCCGCGGTGGCCGGGGGGCGGTTCCCGGCGGCGTTCGACCCGGGGCGGATGACGTGGGTGAAGCCGTCGTTCCGGTGGCTGATGCACCGCAGCGACTGGGCCAGGAGCGAGGGGCAGCAGCGGGTGCTGGGGGTGGTGCTGTGGCGGGCCGGGTTCGACGCGGCGCTGGAGGCGGCGGTGCTGAGCTCGTACGAGCGGGGGGTGCACGCGTCGCGGGCCGAGTGGCAGCGGGAGCTGCGGCGCTCCGAGGGCCGGGCGCAGTGGGATCCGGAGCGCGACCTGGAGCTGCGGCCGCTGGCGCACCGCTCGCTGCAACTGGGCCTGAGCGGCTCGCTGGTGGAGCGCTACCTGGGCGAGTGGCTGGTGCGGATCGACGACCTGACGCCGCTGGCCCGCGCCCTGCACGCGACCCGGGACCCGGGGCTGCTGCCGCCGGAGCGGCCGTACCCGCTGCCCGCGGGCGCGGCCGTCCGACTGGGGGCGTCCTGAGCTTCCGGACCGGCGGGGAGGCCCCGCACAGCAGTCGAGCCGCCGACCGCACCCCGCCAGGAGGGTGCGGTCGGCGGCTCGCCGACCAGGGGCCGCGCGTCAGCCGACGTTGGCGCAGGAGTTGCCGAACGCCGGGTTCAGGGCGCCGATGACGTCCACCGAGTTGCCGCACAGGTTGACCGGGACGTGCACCGGAACCTGGATCTCGTTGCCGGAGGCCACGCCGGGGGAGCCGGCGGCGACGCCCTCGGCGCCGCTGCTCGCCATGGCGGAGCCCGCACCGGCGGCGACGATGCCCACGACAGCGGCGCCGACGGCGGCAGCCTTCTTGATGCTCATTGAGTCTCCTCGATAAATCAGATCTTCCAATTGCCGCGCCGGGGGCTGCCGGAAGGAAGCACACGGGACGTGCACCAGGCCAACGAAGCCGCCCCGGCACAGTTGCGCACGCCCCCGAACAATCACCCACTCGGCCTAATCCGCCGCATTCGGGTGATCGGTGGATCCGCCCGTTTCCCCGGCCGCGCCGACTCGTTCTTGCTGACGAACACCGCTCCACAGGCAGCCACCTGGCCGCCCTGGAAGCGCCGCGAAGCGACCGCTCCCCGCCGTGAGCGAGTGGTCGCGGGCGCACCCCGACGCGGCACGGATCGCCCAAGCCACGGGCGACACGAGGGTGTTGGGCCGCGTGAGTGACATTCACGGCGCATCCGGAAAACACCGGGCGATGATGCCAATCGCCCGGCACCCGACCATCCGAAGTCGGGCAGAACGTGAGGAAGAAAGCTATGCGCAACTTCAAGAAGGCCGCGGTCCTGTCCGTCGCCGCCGCCGGCCTGGTCCTCGGCTCCGCCGGTCTGGCCAACGCCTCCGCGGGCGCCGAGGGCGTCGCGGCCGGCTCCCCCGGCGTGCTCTCCGGCAACCTGATCCAGGTCCCGGTGCACGTCCCGGTCAACGTCTGCGGCAACACCGTCAACGTCATCGGCCTGCTGAACCCGGCGTTCGGCAACTCCTGCGCCAACGTCGGCTGAACTGCCTGACGCAGCGCCAGCGCCGCACCGCACCCCCGTGGTGCGGTGCGGCGCACCAACTCCCTGTGTGATCTAGGAGATCAACCCCCATGCAGAACGTGAAGAAGGCCGCCGTCCTGTCGGCCGCCGCCGCCGGCCTGGTCCTCGGCTCCGCCGGTCTGGCCAACGCCTCGGCCGGCGCCGAGGGCGTCGCCGCCAACTCCCCCGGCGTGCTGTCCGGCAACGCCGTGCAGGTGCCGGTGCACGTCCCGGTGAACGTCTGCGGCAACTCGGTCAACGTCATCGGCCTGCTGAACCCCGCGTTCGGCAACTCCTGCGCCAACGTCGACGCCCCGGTCGAGCACGTGCACCCGGCGCCGGTGGACGAGGACTGCTGAAGTCCCCGCTGACAGGCATTCCCGTGCAGACTGCCCCCCGGCCCCGCGGCCGGGGGGCCGCCCGCGTTCCGCCCCCGCGCCCTCGCGGGACACCACACCCGGCACCCCACCCGTAAGGATTTGGCCGATGACCCGGAAGACCACCGGCGCCGTGGCCGCGCTCGGCGCGGCGATGCTGCTCGGCGGCGTCACCGCCCAGGCCGCGCACGCCGAGCCCGCCGCGCTCGACGGGCTCCCCGCGCCCACCACCCACCTGCAGAACACCGACGCCCAGCAGGCGCTCACCGGCACCACCAGCGCGCTCGGCTACGCGGTCGCGCCGGTGAAGGAACTGCGGCTCGACCCGTGGGCCGGCTCCGGCGCGGACGTGCTGAACAACGGCGTCGCGGTCGTCCCCGACAACGGGGTCGCCCCGGTCGGCACCGCCCCGCTGACCTCCCCGCTGTCCGGCGGCGGCGGCCCGAAGGACCTGCCGCTGGCCGGCCCGCTGCTCGGCGTGCTGCCGGGCTGAGCCCGCCGCTCCGGCCCCGCACGCGCGACGGCCCGGGTTCCCCAGCCGGGGGCCCGGGCCGTCGCGCGTGCGAGGGGGGAGGCCGGGTCAGAACCGGGCCTGGTCGAGGCCGCCGGCCAGGACGCCCACCGGGTCGGCCTGGTTGAGCATCTCGCCGGTGGTGGCGGTGGTGGTGCCGGCCAGGTTCTTCACCGAGTCGGTGACCGAGATCTGGTCCTGCTCGCCGCCGAGCGAGGCGCTGGCGCCCGGGACGGCCTGGACCGGCGCGGTCACCAGGTGCGGGTCGACCTTGTCCAGGGTCAGCGCGGCGTCGGTGAGCTGGCCGCTCTCGCCCCGCACGAAGGAGACCGGCTGGCCGAGGCCGACCGCCGGGCCGCCCAGGCTGAGCGGGGCGGCCGGGGCGTCCACGCCGAGGGCGCCGAGTTCGGTGCTCCGGTCGACCTCGGGCAGCGGCAGCACGGCGCCCAGCGAGGGGCCGGCCTTGCCGCCGTTGAGGGAGGGCACCACGTGGTCCGGGATCGGCTGGGTCGGGCTCTGGCCGGTCTCGGTCGGCGGCATCAGCGGCGAGGTCGGGATCCCGCCGTGGACCTCGCCGCCGTCCGGCAGCAGCGGGAGCGGCGCGGTGGCCGCGCTGAGCGGGATGGTGAACGGCACCTCCTGGGTGGCGAGCCCGTTCTCGATCGCGGCCACCTCGGCCGGGGTCTTCGGGGCCGCCTGGGCCACGCCCTGCGCCGCCGCCACGCCGGCGCCGACCGCCAGCAGCAGGGCGCCGGTCGCCCGCTTGGAGAGCTTCATCGTGTTCGCCGTTCGTTCGGGAAATTGGTTCGAGTGCCTGTGGGCACCCTGGCGAACGAGCCAGCTCCGGTGCGGATAGCGGGAGTTAACCGGAACGGCTGAATAATCCGATCTCCGCATGGTCGACAATCCGACCGGCGCGCAGGGAAAGCCGAGATCGATGACGAATTTCCCCAAGAACCCGTAACTTTCCGAGTCGCCATTCTTTGATCCCGACGACGACGGGGCAGCACCCCTCGAACGGCATTTCAGAGAGGTATCTCCACCATGCTCAAGAAGACTTTCGCTACCGTCGGCCTGGCCGCCGCAGCGCTGGCCGCGGTGTCCACCCCCGCCGTCGCCATCGGCAACGCGGACGGTTCGGCCGGCTCGATCCAGGGCAACGGCGGCACCAACGCCACCGGCACCTGGGGCAACAACAGCCCGAACTTCCACTTCGCCGACAACCCGAACCTGTGCCTCCCGGAGATCCACAACATCGGTGTCGCCGTGCTCGGCGTGGCCGTCCCGGTCGAGGTCGACGCGCTCAACAACCAGCCCAAGCAGACCTGCGTGGTCGGCCAGGGCACCCTCGGCAGCGGCGACGGCGGCGTCTCCCACCTGGTCGGCTGACCCACCGTCACTGCCCCCGGCGCGGAGCCCCACGCTCCGCGCGGCACCACCCGCCGGGCCGCTCCCCCGGCCCGGCGGTCACAGGACCCGGCGCGAGCCACGCACCGGTCCGGCGCTCCACTCCATCAGATCCGAAAAGGAAAACCCAATGATCAAGAAGGCTCTCGCCGCCGCCGGCGTTGCCGCCGCCGGTCTCGCCACGATCGCCTCCCCGGCGATGGCCATCGGCGACGCGGACGGCGCCGCCACCTCGGTCCAGGGCAACGGCGGCACCAACGCCACTGGCACCTCGGGCAACCACAGCCCGAACTTCCACACCCTGGACAACCCGAACCTGTGCCTCCCCGAGGTGCACAACATCGCCGTCGCCGTCATCGGTGTCGCGGTGCCGATCGAGGCCGACGTCCTGGACAACAAGCCGTCGCAGACCTGCGTCGTGGGCCAGAACACCGTGGGCAGCGGCGACGGTGGCGTCAGCCACCTGATCGGCTGACCTCCCGGTCGCAACCGACCGCCGGGTCCGGGGGAGCGATCCCGCGGGCCCGGCGGTTCCACGTCTCCGGCCGCTCCCGGAAACCCGTCCGTCTGCGGCGCGTTCGGGTGATCGGAGCACCGGTGGGCGCGTGCAGCGCCGCTCCAGCCGCACCCCTGTGATCACGTAGAAGCACTCCCCATGACGCAGAGAGGAACTCCCATGAAGAGCAAGCTGGGCAAGGCCGTCGTCACCACCGTCGCCGCGCTCGCGCTGGCCGGCATCGCCGCCCCCGCCTACGCGCACGTCGCCGTCGGCGGCGGCCAGGAGGGCGTGGCCACCGCCGACGAGCCCTTCGTCGCCGGCCACTGGGCGGGCTTCGCCGAGACCTCGCACATCTTCACCGCGGGCGGCGGCTACGGCTGGGCCACCGACACCGCCGTCGGCGGCGGCGAGGGCGGCATCGTCGCGATCGACTGACGTCGCGACAACCCCCCTGGGCGCGGAGGCCGTCGGCGGCCGCCGCGCCCTTCGCCGTCCCCGCCCTGCGCGGACGCCCGCCCCGCCAACGCCCGCGCGCCGATACTCCGTTGCCCCGGTCGGTGCCGGCCGGAAGACTGGCCGACCGGACCGGCCACGGAGGGGAGAACGGTCATGGAGAAGATCCCGACGCTGTTCGAGCGGGACGGCGCCTTCCGGGTGGTGGACCGCCCGCGCGCCGAGTGCGCCTGGGTGTTCGCCGGGGAGGGCGCGGCGACCGAGAAGCTGGACGGCACGAACGTCCGACTGACGGTCCGCGCCGGGCAGTTGGTGCGGGTGGAGAAGCGCCGCAACCCGAGCGCCGCGCAGAAGAAGGCGGGCATCGTGGACGGCTGGTACGCCGACACCGCCGAGGACGCCGCCGAGGACCGCTGGATCCTGGCCGCCGCCCGGGGCACCGACGTGGCCGGCTGGCCGGACGGCGAGCACCCGTGCGAGGCGCTGGGCCCGCGGATCCAGGGCAACCCGCTCGGGCTGGACGGGCACCTGTGCCTGCCGTTCGACCGGGAGGCGCCGGTGTACGAGGGGGTGCCGCGCGACTACCCGGGCCTGCGGGCGTACCTGGCGGAGCTGGAGAGCCGGTTCGCGCCGGGCGCGCTCGCCGAGGGCATCGTGTTCCACCACCCGGACGGGCGGCGCGCCAAGATCAAGCGGAAGGACTTCCCCGGGTCCGCCCGGCCCGGGCGCGCCTGACGGTCCGTCAAGGCGGGCCCGCCGTCAGCGCAGCATCCCGGCGGCCTCGACCGCCCAGTAGGTGAGGATCTGCTCGGCGCCGGCCCGGCGGATCGAGGTCAGGGTCTCCAGGATGGTGCGCTCGCGGTCGATCCAGCCGTTGGCGGCGGCGGCCTCGACCATCGCGTACTCGCCGGAGACCTGGTAGGCGGAGACCGGCACCGGGGAGGCGTCGGCGATCTGCCGCAGCACGTCCAGGTAGGACATCGCGGGCTTGACCATGACCAGGTCGGCGCCCTCGGCGACGTCCTGGGCGAGTTCGCGCAGCGACTCGCGGGCGTTGGCCGGGTCCTGCTGGTAGGTCTTGCGGTCGCCCTTGAGCGAGGAGCCGACGGCCTCCCGGAACGGGCCGAAGAACGCGGACGCGTACTTGGCGGTGTAGGCGAGGATGCCGGTGTCCTGGTGGCCCGCCGCGTCCAGCGCCCGGCGGATGACGGCGACCTGGCCGTCCATCATGCCGGACGGGCCGACCAGGTGGACGCCCGCGTCGGCCTGGACGACGGCCATCTCGGCGTAGCGCTCCAGGGTGGCGTCGTTGTCGACCGAGCCGTCGGCGGCGAGCACCCCGCAGTGCCCGTGGTCGGTGTACTCGTCCAGGCAGAGGTCGGACATCACCACCACCTGGTCGCCGACCTCGGAGACCACGTCCCGGATGGCGAGCTGCAGGATGCCCTCGGGGTTGGTGCCCTCGGTGCCGGTGGCGTCCTGCACCTCCGGGACGCCGAACAGCATCAGGCCGCCGACGCCGGCCTCGACGGCCTCGACGGCGGCCCGGCGCAGGGTGTCGCGGGTGTGCTGGACGACGCCGGGCATCGAGGTGATCGGCTTCGGCTCGGTGATGCCCTCGCGGACGAACACCGGCAGGACCAGCTCGGCCGGGTGCAGCCGGGTCTCGGCGACCAGGCGGCGCATCGCCGGGGTGGAGCGCAGCCGGCGCGGGCGGACGGACGGGAATTCGGCGGACACTTCGAAGGCTCCCTGAGTCACGGAGAATGCGTCGGGGGGAGGCCCGAGGGCCTCCCCCCCGACCGGAGGGTCAGCGCGCCTTGCGGCGCGAGCCGGGGCGGCGTTCGCTCGGCCGGTAGACCGGCTCGCCCGCCGCGGTGGCGGCGTCCCGGCGGGTGGCCCCGAAGTCGGCCAGCGCCTGGGCGAGCGCGGACGCGGACGGGGCCGGGGCCATCACGTCCACCCGCAGGCCGTGCTCCTCCGCCGTCTTGGCGGTGGCCGGACCGATGCAGGCGATGACGGTCACGTTGTGCGGCTTGCCGGCGATGCCGACCAGGTTCCGGACGGTCGAGGACGAGGTGAACAGCACCGCGTCGAAGCCGCCGCCCTTGATCGCCTCCCGGGTCTCGGCCGGCGGCGGCGAGGCGCGCACCGTGCGGTACGCGGTCACGTCGTCGACCTCCCAGCCGAGCTCGACCAGGCCGGCCACCAGGGTCTCGGTGGCGATGTCGGCGCGCGGCAGCAGCACCCGGTCGATCGGGTCGAACACCGGGTCGTACGGCGGCCAGTCCTCCAGCAGGCCGGCGGCGGACTGCTCGCCGGAGGGCACCAGGTCGGGCTTGACGCCGAAGTCGACCAGCGCCTGCGCGGTGGTCTCGCCGACCGCCGCGACCTTGATGCCGGCGAACGCCCGGGCGTCCAGGCCGTACTCCTCGAACTTCTCCCGGACGGCCTTGACGGCGTTCACCGAGGTGAAGGCGATCCACTCGTAGCGGCCGGTGACCAGGCCCTTGATGGCCCGCTCCATCTGCTGCGGGGTGCGCGGCGGCTCGACCGCGATGGTCGGCACCTCCTGCGGCACCGCGCCGTACGAGCGGAGCTGCTCGGAGAGGCCGTGGGCCTGCTCCTTGGTGCGCGGGACGAGCACGTTCCAGCCGAACAGCGGCTTGGTCTCGAACCACGAGTGCGAGGCCCGGTGGGCGACCTGCGCGCCCACCACGGCTATCACCGAGGTCGCCGGGTCCACCGGGGCGGAGACCGGCGAGGGCAGCACCCGGGCGGCCTTCAGGTCGGCGGCGATGGCGGCCAGCGTGGAGGTGAAGGTGCGCTGCCGGGTGGTGGTGCCGGAGAGCGTCGCGGAGAGCGCCGCGTCGGGCTTGCGGCCGTGCGCGACCAGCGCGTTGGCGGTCGCGGGCAGCTGGCCCAGGGTGGTGCGGACCACCAGGGTGGTCTCCGGCACGCCCAGGTCGACGACCTGGCCGGCCAGCAGCGCCTCGGCGTCCACGAACCGGACGTCGGCGCCCTGGCCGCCGCGCAACGGCACGCCCGCGTAGGCGGGCACGCCCACCGACTGGGCGACGCCGGGGACGACCTCGAACGGCACACCGGCCTTGGCGCAGCGCAGCATCTCCTGGGCGGCGCAGCCGTCCAGGCCGGGGTCGCCGTCGACGGTGCGGACCAGGTGGCGGCCGGCCTTGACGGCGTCGGCGGCCAGGTCGGCCAGTTCCTTGCCGGCGTCGGCCGGGTCGATGACCTGGACGCCGCTGGGGCAGTGGGTGCGGACCGCGGCGGCGGTCAGCGGGTCGGCGATCAGCACGTCGGCGGTGCCGAGCACGTCGACGGCGCGCAGGGTGAGCAGTCCGGGGTCGCCGGGGCCGGCTCCGAGGAAGGTGCAGCGCCCTGCGGGCGGGTGGAATCCGGCGGCGGTCATCGGGCGCGCTCCCCCATCAGGTCGGCCGCTCCGGTGTCGAGCAGCCGGGCGGCCAGGGCGCGGCCCAGGGCCGCGGCCTGCTCCTCGGCGGTCCCGTCGGGGACGAGCGGGCCGTTGGCGGACATCTTGATCAGTTCGGTGCCGTCGGTGCTGCCGACCACGCCGTCCAGGCGCAGTTCGGTGCCGGCCCAGGTCGCCAGCGCGGCGACCGGGGCGGAGCAGCCGGCCTCCAGGGTGGCGAGCAGGGCGCGTTCGGCGACCACGGCGGCCCGGGTCGGGCGGTGGTCGAGCCGGGCCAGGACGGCGGCCAGGGTCGGGTCGACGCACTCGACGGCGAGCGCGCCCTGCCCGGGGGCGGGCAGCATCAGCTCGGTGTCGAGGTGCTCGGTGATCTCGGCGGCGCGGCCGAGCCGGTTGAGGCCGGCGGTGGCCAGCACCACGGCGTCGAGCTCGCCGGAGGCGACGAAGCCGATCCGGGTGTCGACGTTGCCGCGGATCGCCACGGTCTCCAGCTCGGCGCCGCGGGCCCGGGCCCAGGCGTTCAGCTGGGCCATCCGGCGCGGGGAGCCGGTGCCGACCCGGACGGCGCGGCCGGTGCTCTTGCCGACCAGCTCGGCCAGGGTCAGGCCGTCGCGGGCGACCAGCGCGTCCCGGGCGTCCTCGCGCTCGGGGACGGCGGCCAGCAGCAGCCCGGCGGGGGCGGCGGTGGGCAGGTCCTTGAGCGAGTGGACGGCCAGGTCGATCCGGCCCTCCAGCAGGGCGTCGCGCAGGGCGGAGACGAACACCCCGGTGCCGCCGATCCGGGCCAGCGACTCGCGGGAGACGTCCCCGTAGGTGGTGATCTCGACCAGCTCCACCCGGCGGCCGGTGATCCCGGCCACCGCCTCGGCCACCATGCCCGACTGGGCCATGGCGAGGGCGCTGCGGCGGGTGCCGAGGCGCAGCGGCGTCACTGTCTCTGGACCGTTCATGAGGCGATCGTCCTGGTCGTGCTGGGGGGCTGACGGGGTGTTCATCTGGTTGCTCCGGCGGGCGGGGCGGACGCTCCGGCGGGCGGGGCGAGGGCGGCCTGGGCGGCGGGGACGCCGCCCGGTGGGATCGAGGATCCCGCCTGGGCGCCGATCGGGGTGCCGGAGACAGCGTGCACTGCCGCGGGGTCCAAGTCGAACAGTTCGCGCAGGGCCTCCGCGTAGGAGGCCCCGCCGGGTTCGGCGGCGAGCTGCTTGACCTTGACGGTCGGGGCGTGCAGCAGTTTGTCGACCACCCGGCGGACGGTCTGCGAGATCTCCGCGCGGGAGCGCTCGTCCAGGTCCGGCAGCCGGGAGGTGAGGCGGGCGAGTTCGCCGCTGACCACTTCGGAGGCCATGGCGCGCAGGGCGACCACGGTCGGGGCGATCCGGGCGGCGCGCTGCGCCTGGCCGAAGGCGGTGACCTCGTCCGCGACGATGCCGGAGACGGCGTCCACGTCGCCGGCGCCGGGGGTGGCGGCGTGCGCGTGCGAGAGGGTCTCCAGGTCGACCAGCAGCGCGCCGTCGAGGTCGCGGACGGTGTGGTCGACGTCGCGCGGCATGGCCAGGTCGAGGAAGGCCAGCGGCCGGGCGGCGGTGCGGGAGGCGAGCGCGGCGGCGACGGCGGGGGCGTCGATCACGGTGCCGGCCGCGCCGGTGCAGGAGATCACCAGGTCGACGTCGGCGAGCGCCTGCGGGACCTTCGCGAAGTCCAGGACGCGGGCGGCGCCGCCGAGGATCTCGACCAGCCGCTCGGCGCGGGCCGGGGTGCGGTTGGCGACCAGCAGGTCGGTGACGCCCGCGCGGGCCAGGGTGGCGGCGGCCAGCGAGCTCATCGAGCCCGCGCCGACCACCAGGGCGCGCTTGCCGGCGATCGGGCCGGCGCCGGCCGCGACCTGCTCCAGGCCGAAGGTGACCAGCGACTGGCCGGCCTTGTCGATGCCGGTCTCGCTGTGCGCGCGCTTGCCGACCCGCAGGGCCTGCTGGAACAGCTCGTTCAGGCCGCGGCCCGCGGTGTGCTCCTCCTGCGCCCTGGCCAGCGCGTCGCGCAGCTGGCCGAGGATCTGGCCCTCGCCGACGACCATCGAGTCCAGGCCGCAGGCCACCGAGAACAGGTGGTGGACGGCGCGGTCCTCGTAGTGCACGTACAGGTGGGGGGTGAGCTCGTCCAGGTCGACGCCGCTGTGCCCGGCGAGCAGCTGGGACAGCTCGGCGACGCCCGCGTGGAACTTGTCCACGTCGGCGTACAGCTCGATCCGGTTGCAGGTGTTGACCAGCGCGGCCTCGCCGACGGTCGCCGAGGCGGCCGCGTCGTGCAGCAGCCGGGTCGGGGTCTGGCCGGTGAGCGCGGCGCGCTCCAGCACGCCGACCGGCGCGGTCCGGTGGCTCAGACCGACTACCAGAAGACTCATGCCCCCACCTCGTCGTGACGGATGTTCGTGCTCACGCCGGCATCACCGCGGACAGGTCGTCGTCCGGGCCGCCCTTGGCGGGTGCCGCGGGCGCGGCGGGCGCGGCCTTCGCCTGCTCGGCCTTGCCGCCGGCGGCCCGGCGCAGCTTCGCGGCGGCGGCGCGGACCGGGCCGGGGGCGCGGTCGAGCACCGAGTCGCCCGCGGCCGGCTCGTCGCCGGCCTTGCGCTGCTCGTGGAAGGCGAGGATCTGCAGCTCTATCGACAGGTCGACCTTGCGCACGTCGACGCCGTCCGGCACGGTCAGCACGGTCGGGGCGAAGTTCAGGATGCTGGTCACGCCGGCCTCCACCAGCCGGTCGCAGACCTGCTGGGCGGCGCCGGGCGGGGTGGTGATCACGCCGATGGAGACGTGCTGGGTGGCGACGATCTCCTCCAGCTCGTCCATGTGCCGGACGGGCAGGCCGGCGGCGGCGGAGCCGACCACGTGGGGGTCGGCGTCCAGCAGCGCGGCGACCCGGAAGCCGCGGGAGGCGAAGCCGCCGTAGTTGGCGAGGGCGTGGCCCAGGTTGCCGATGCCGACGATGACGACCGGCCAGTCCTGGGTGAGGCCCAGCTCGCGGGAGATCTGGTAGACGAGGTACTCCACGTCGTAGCCGACGCCGCGGGTGCCGTAGGAGCCCAGGTAGGAGAAGTCCTTGCGGAGCTTCGCGGAGTTCACCCCGGCGGCGGCGGCCAGCTCCTCGGAGGAGACGGTCGGGACCGAGCGCTCGGAGAGCGCGGTCAGGGCCCGCAGGTAGAGCGGGAGGCGGGCCACGGTCGCCTCCGGAATGCCCCGCGCACGCGAGGACCTGCGCGCGGCGCCCGGGTCGGGCGTCTGCGAACTGCTGGGTGAGGGTCGGCCGATTGCCACGCTGCTCCTGTGGGTGAAGCTGGGCTTGGACCGCCAGGCTATGCGTTTGTGAACGTGTGCACAAAGATGGTGTCCGATTTGTCCCCGAACAGTGACACGCATCACTCGTAACCCGCCGAACCGATCAGCGCCCGCGGGCCCTCCACCCCGGCCGGCCAGGGCCCGAGCTGCGCCACCCGGCGCAGCAGCGGGGCCGCGCCGCCGGCCCGCGCCGCCCGCGCGGGGGCCAGTCGCGGCCACGGCACCGGCGGCTGCCCGGCCGGCTGCTCGACCGACCGCTCCGGCGGCGGCTCCTCCGAGCAGCCGCCGGTCCGGCGGCAGTGCCGCAGCAGCTCCACCGTCGCCCGGGCGTCCCCCAGCGCGGTGTGCGCCGGGAACCAGCCGAGCCCGGCCGCGTCCACGCACGCCGAGAGCCCGTAGCCGCCCGCCTCCGGCAGCTGCCGGCGGGCCAGCCGCATCGTGCAGAGCAGCGGGACCTGCGGCAGCGCCACCCCGATCCGGGCGAACTCGCGCTCCAGGAACGCCCGGTCGCAGGTCACGTGGTGGCCGACCAGCACCCGGCCGGCCAGCAGCTCCAGCAGCCGCGGCGCGATCTGCCGGAACCTCGGCGCGCCCAGCACGTCCGCCTGCGCTATCCCGTGCACGTGGGTCGGGCCCACCGGTCCGCCCGGGTCCACCAGCGTGGCGAACTCCCGCTCGGTGCGCAGCCCGGCGTCCAACTGCACCACGGCGACCTCGACCACCCGGTGGCGCCAGGGGCTACGACCGGTGGCCTCGACGTCGACGACGGCGTAGCCGCTCATCGCGCCCTCCTCTTGCACAGCCCCCGGCGGACACGGAAACCGTTCGATCGTAAGCCGAGAGGAGGGCGAACTCCTAGGGCGATCTTCGTCGGGCGTCCACGAAGCAGTTCCGCGGGCGCCCCCGCCGCTACCCGCCCAGCGCCTTGCGCAGCCGGCTCTCGTCCACCCGCCAGAAGTCGTGCTGCCGCCCGTCGATCAGGGTGACCGGGATCTGCTCGGCGTACCGCTCGTAGAGCTCCGGGTCCTGGAGGACGTCCTTCTCCTCGAAGGTCGCGCCGAGGTCGGCGGTGACCTTGAGGACGACCGCGCGGGCGTCCTCGCAGAGGTGGCAGCCGGGCTTGCCGACCAGCGTGACGACGGTGTCGGCGGGGTTCTTCTTGGCGCGTCGCAACAGGTTCACCGGTTCATTGTGCCGCCGCGCGTTCACTGCGGCGGCACTCCGCCGACACGGGGTCGGGCGGCCGCGCTGACTATGCTCGTCGCATGGCCGCGCTGCGAAGGCTCACCCAGTCAAAGCGTTCCACCGACGACCGGACCGCCCTGGCGGGCGAGGCCGCGGCCGACGCCGCCCGGGCCCAGCTCCCGCCCGAGGACACGGCGGCGGAGGGGCCGCCGGCCGCCGCCGAGCCGGCCGGGGACCACACCCCGGTGCCCGGGGACGTCCGGGCCGCCGCGTTCTTCGACTGCGACAACACGATCCTGCGCGGGGCAGCGATCTTCTACCTGGGCGTCGGGCTGTACCGGCGGCGCTTCTTCTCCCGCCGCGACCTGGCCCGCTTCGCCTGGCAGCAGGCCGCGTTCCGGCTGCGCGGGTCGGAGAACCCGGACCACATCGCCGACGCCCGGGACAGCGCGCTCGGCCTGGTCGCGGGCAAGCGCACCGCCGACCTGGAGCAGATCTGCGAGGAGATCTTCGAACCGGTGCTGGCCGAGAAGGTCTGGCCGGGCACCCGGGCGCTGGTGCAGATGCACCTGGACGCCGGGCAGCGGGTCTGGCTGGTGACCGCCGCCCCGCAGGAGGTGGCCCGGCTGATCGCCCGCCGGCTGGGCATGACCGGCGCGCTCGGCACCGTCGCGGAGACCGCGGACGGCGTCTACACCGGCCGGCTGGTCGGCGGGATGCTGCACGGCCCGGCGAAGGCCGCCGCGGTGCGGGCGCTGGCCCGCCGCGAGCAGCTGGATTTGGCGCGCTGCGCGGCGTTCAGCGACTCCGCCAACGACATCCCGATGCTGAGCCTGGTCGGCCACCCGTACGTGATCAACCCGGACCGGGCGCTGCGCCGGCATGCGCGGGCGATGGGCTGGCGGGTGCGGGACTTCCGGACCGGGCGGAAGGCGGCCCGGATCGGCCTCCCGGCGGCGGCCGGGCTGGGCGTGCTGGCCGGGGCGGCCGCGGCGGCGGTCGCGGTGCACCGACGCCGGCGGGCCTGAGAGCGCGAGCGGACCTGAGAGCGCGAGCGGGCCTGAGAGCGCACTGGCGGGCCCCGGCCCGGCCCGCGTCAACACCGCGACGGCGACACGCCCCCCGGCGGGTGGTCGTGGCACGTCAGCGGGGGTGAACCGGCCCGCCCGGACGGATGGTCCGGGACCGTCCGGCGGTGACCGGAACTGATCGTTCGGCAGTCGGTCAAAGTCGTGGGTTGGGGGCGCGGATAGCGGGGAAACCCGGCCCGCGCCCCGGTGTTCGGTCACCGGATGTGCACAAGTGGTCACATTGAGCCGGATGGATGGCGCCAACTCCGGTCACCGACAGGTGAATATGCGCAAGAAGTGGACCTCATCCGACCACTTCGACCACGCGGTGTAGCTGTCATTGCACAAAGCGTTATTCTCTCCTGGATGCACGCCACCCGAACGTCCCCGTGACGGGTGGTCCGTGCGGCGTGCTCTCCGCACAGGCGGAGGTGATCCGTCCACAGTTCTGCCTCTGGGAGTCCCGTGTACCCACCCGTCCGGAACGACGCGCCAGCCACCTCCCGCCCGTCGACCGCCACTCTGCGCCGCGGTGTGCGCCTGGAACGGCTGTGGGCCGCGATCCGCGAGTTCGAACTGGCCGTTCCGCAGCTCGCGCCGGCCGGCCCGGCGTTCGCCGCGCCCGTCCCCGCGGTGCCGGTCGCGTTCGCCGCGCCGCTGCTGCGCTCGACCGCCACCGGCCCGACCGCCGCCGGCAGCCCGTCCGGCGGCGCCGCCCCGGCCGCGGGGGCGCGGGCCCGCACGGTGCCCGCCCCCGGCACCCGCGGCCGCTCGCGCAGCGCGCCCGCCGGGCCCGGCTACGACACCGAGCACAACCCGGTGGTGGAGCTGGTCGAGCGGGCCCAGAACGGCGAGAGCGAGGCCTTCGGGCGGCTCTACGACCACTACGCCGACACCGTGTACCGGTACATCTACTACCGGGTCGGCAGCCGGGCCACCGCCGAGGACCTGACCAGCGAGACCTTCCTGCGCGCGCTGCGCCGGATCGGCACCTTCACCTGGCAGGGCCGCGACTTCGGCGCCTGGCTGGTGACCATCGCCCGCAACCTGGTGGCCGACCACTTCAAGTCCAGCCGGTTCCGGCTGGAGGTCACCACCGGCGAGATGCTGGACTCCAACGAGTGCGAGCGCAGCCCCGAGGAGTCGGTGCTGGAGTCGCTCTCCAACGCCGCCCTGCTGGACGCGGTGCGCCGGCTCAACCCGCAGCAGCAGGAGTGCGTGACGCTGCGCTTCCTGCAGGGCCTGTCGGTGGCCGAGACGGCCCGGATCATGGGCAAGAACGAGGGCGCCATCAAGACGCTGCAGTACCGGGCGGTGCGCACGCTGGCCCGCCTGCTGCCGCCGGACGCCAGGTGATCCGCCGGCCGTGGACGCGATAGCCCACAGACCGCCGCCCAGCCCGTCGCCGCCGCCCCCGGCGGCCGACGGGGCGTCAACCCGGGCCGGGCGTCGGCACGTCCGGGTGACGGGGCGGTCATCTGCTCTGCTTAATACGCCAGGGGGGTCGTGCGTAACCGACTCCCGACACCGCTCGTTGGCCAGCGTGCAATCCGCCACCGGGCCCGCAGTCAAGTGCGAACTCGAACTGTCACCCGATGGTGTGGTTTCGGCCTGTCGGGACAACCAACCGGCGGGCCACGGTGTCGAAAACGACGAAGGGAGGTGTGGCCCGTGACGGCAAACGTGCTGGAGCACCGGCGGGCGAAGTCCTTCGCCGAGGCGCTGGAGGCCCACCAGAGTGACCACCGGAACAGCGGCTCGCACCGGGCCGGCTCCGCCGCCATGACCGAGCTCCTCGCCATGGCCGACGCACTCGGCGCGGTCCCCGCCCCCGGGCTCGCGGCCGAGACGCGGACGGTCCAACGCGCCCAGCTGATGGCCGCGTTCGAGCAGGAGTGGTCCGGCGGCGCACCCACCGCGGTCCTCCCCGCCCAGCGCGGCCGGCGCGCCCAACGCTCCCGCTGGGGCCGCCGGTTGGCGATCGGCGGCCTGGTCGCCGGCGTCGCGGTCGGCTCGCTGGCCGGAGCCGCCGCCGCGTCCACCAACGCCCTCCCGGGGGACGCCCTGTACGGCATGAAGCGCGGGCTGGAGGGCTTGCGCCTCGACTTCGCCGACAGCGACACCGAGCGCGGCGCCCTGCTGCTCCAGCAGGCGTCCACCCGGCTCGACGAGGCGCAGAGCCTGCTCGGCCGGGCCGACAGCCCCACCTCGCTCAGCCCGGCCACGGTCGACCAGGTCCGCCGCGCGCTCGACGACATGCACGCCGAGGCGCTGCGCGGCCGCGACCTGCTGCGCGCGGTCTACCGCAACGACGGCTCGCTCGCCCCGATGCGCCAGCTCGCCGGCTTCGCCGGGGAGGACCAGCGCTGGTCGGCCCTGCAGTCCAAGCTGCCCTCCGGGCTGAGCCCGCAGGCCAGCAAGGTCGACCGGCTGTTCGACGACATAAGCGAGGACGTCGCGCCGCTGCGCCTGGGGCAGGCCCCGGGCCAGAGCAGCGGCGGCGGCGACAGCGGCGGCGCCTCCTCCGGGGGCGGCGCGAGCAGCGGCACCGGCGCGGGCACCACCGCCGGCAGCTCGGCGGGCACCGGGACGGGCCAGCAGCCGCTGCTGCCCGGCCTGCCGGTCACCGGCGGCGCGGTCGGCGGGCACGCCCCGGCCACCGCACCGTCCTCCCGGGCCACCCCGAGCACGCCGGGCGGCGGCGCCGCGGGCGGTCTCGGCGACCTGCTGGGCGGCCTGACCGGCAGCGGGGCCTCCCCCGCCGCGTCCGGCTCCCCGGCGGCCGGCGGGGGCGCCCCGGCGAACGCCTCGCCGGCCCCCTCCGGCTCCCCGGCGGCCCCGCCGGCGGACTCCGGGCAGGGCATCACCATCCCGCCGCTGATCCCGGGCCTGCTGCCCGGGCTGACGCTGAAGTAGCGCGCCCCGGGTGGCGCCCACCGCCCGGGGGCGCCACCCGTCAGCCGAAGACGTCAGCCGAAGACCGACCGCCGCTGCACCAGCAGCTTGTACAGCGTGTGCTGGATGGTCTCGCGCACCTGGTCGGTCAGGTTGAAGACCAGCATCGGGTCCTCGGCCGCGTCCTTCGGGTAGCTGTCGGTGGGGATCGGCTCGCCGAACTGGATGGTCCACTTGGTGGGCAGCGGGATCGCGCCGAGCGGCCCGAGCCAGGGGAAGGTCGGCGTGATCGGCACGTAGGGCAGGCCGAGCAGCCGGGCCAGCGTCTTGAAGTTGCCGATCATCGGGTACGTCTCCTCGGCGCCGACGATCGAGCAGGGCACGATCGGCACCCCGGCCCGCAGCGCGGAGGCGACGAAGCCGCCGCGGCCGAAGCGCTGCAGCTTGTAGCGGTCGGCGAAGGGCTTGCCGATGCCCTTGAAGCCCTCCGGCCAGACCCCGACCACCTCGCCGCGCTCCAGCAGGGCCTGCGCGTCCTCGTTGCAGGCCAGGGTGTGCCCGGCCTTGCGGGCCAGCTCGTTGACCACCGGCAGCACGAAGACCAGGTCGGCGGCGAGCATCCGCAGGTGCCGGTCGGCGTGGTCGTGGACGGCGACCTGGGTCATCAGGGCGTCCAGCGGG
Organism: Kitasatospora setae KM-6054; assembly: GCF_000269985.1. Taxonomy (NCBI): domain Bacteria; kingdom Bacillati; phylum Actinomycetota; class Actinomycetes; order Kitasatosporales; family Streptomycetaceae; genus Kitasatospora; species Kitasatospora setae. Next base: position 3,772,998 of record NC_016109.1, read on the forward strand.
ATGGTGCCGGAGTGGTTGGCGACGATCAGCACGCCGCCCTCGGCGGGGATGTGCTCGGTGCCGCGGACCTCGATCCGGAAGTACTTCTCGGCGAGCGGCCGGAGCAGCGCGAGGAAGACCTCCTCGGTGAGCTCCCGGTCGAAGCCGAAGTCGTCGACCTCGTAGTCGCCGGTGAGCCGGCGGCGCAGGAAGCCGAGGCCGTTCGCGGCGCGCTGCTCCCAGTCCTTGCCGAGGACCCGGGTGGCGGTGGCGCCGAGCTGCCCGGCGAGGGCGGTGCCGACGCCGTCGGCGATCCGGTCGGCGAGGCCGGGGCGGGCGTCCGGGTCGGGCCCGCACCAGCTGGGGGCGGACTCGATCGGGATGACCTTGGCCGCCGGATCGGCGGACTCCCGGGCGGCTGTCATCGCGGCCTCGATTCCTGGTTCCGGGTGGGGTGGTTCCGGGCGGTGGGGCGGTCGCCGAGCGCGTCCGCGAGCCGGTCGGTGACGGCGGTCAGCCGCTCCGGCGGCAGCGGCCCGGGCGGGCAGTGCGCGACGAAGTCGGCGAAGGTCTCGGAGGTGGTCCGGCGCGGGGCGTAGCCGAACCGGTCACGCAGCTGGGCGGTGTCCACCACCCGCCCGTGGGTGAGCAGTTGGAGCTGCTCCTGTGAGAACGCGCGGTCCGCGGGGGCGGACAGCTGCCGGGCCAGCTGGGCGACCAGGCCGAGCGCGGGCCGCAGCAGCGGGACGGTGGGGCGGCCGAGCCGGCGGGCGCACTGGGAGAGCAGCAGGACGCCGTCCCCGGCGACGTTGTAGGTGCCGGTGGGGGCGGCGGCCAGCGCGGCCAGCCGCAGCACCTCCTGGGCGTCGTCCTCGTGGACGAACTGCAGCCGGGGGTCGTGGCCGAACGCGGTGGGCAGCAGCGGCAGCCGGAAGTACGCGGCGAGCGGGGTGTCGCCGTCCGGGCCGAGGATGTTGGCGAAGCGCAGCACGGTGACGGCGACGTCGGGGCGGCGGCGGGCGAAGCCGCGGACGTAGCCCTCGACCTCGGCGGCGTCCCGGGCGAAGCCGCCGGGGGGCAGCGCCTTGGGCTGGGTGCGCTCGCCGAACACGGCGGGGTCGCGGGGCGCGGAGCCGTAGACGGCGGTGGTCGACTTCACCACCAGCCGGCGCACGCCGGGGGCCTGCTGGCAGGCGCCGAGCAGCTGCATGCTGCCGATGACGTTGCTCTCCTTCACCGCGGCCCGCCCGCCGTGGCCGAGCGCGGTGACGTTGAGGTGCACGACGGTGTCGACGCCGTGCTCGGCGATCACCCGGGCGATCGCCGGGCGGCGCGGGTCGACCTGGGCGTACCGGACGCCGAACGGCAGTCCGGGCGGCGGCGGGGCGGCGTCCACCCCGACCACCCGGTCGACCTCGGGGTGCTCGGAGATCCGCTCGGCGAAGCGCGCGCCCAGCGGGCGCGCCACGCCGGTGACGAGCACGACCTTGCCCACGATGCCCCGACCTCCCTGGATGCCCACCCTGGGGTGCACCGTACCGCGCGGAGGGGACGGGGGCTCAAACGCCACTGCCCGCCCAGGGGATTTCTCCCCTGGGCGGGCAGTGCCAGACCGACGGCGCCAGTTCTACCTGCGTCGCTGAACGCGTGTGCGGGGTCGTCCCCCGCTGGAGCGAGGAAGGCGCCGACCGGTGTTACTTCTTGTTGCGACGCTGAACGCGAGTCCTCTTCAGAAGCTTGCGGTGCTTCTTCTTGGCCATACGCTTGCGACGCTTCTTGATGACAGAGCCCACGGAATTTCCTCGCTCACTCGGACCCGCGCCCGTGAGAGACGGGAGTCCATACGACTGACGGAGGGCCTAGCCTACCGTCCACGTCGCGTTTGCCGTAATCGGTGCCCCCTCGGGGCTCCGGCCTACGCGCTTTCCAGGCGCACGTAGGACTCCTGGAGGTACTCGTGCACCTTCTGCTCGGGCACCCGGAAGGAGCGCCCGACCCGGATGGCCGGAAGCTCACCGCTGTGCACGAGACGGTAGACCGTCATCTTCGACACCCGCATCACCGAGGCGACCTCGGCCACGGTCAGGAAGACGACATCCTGCAGGGGACGCTCGCCGGAACTCATGACCCATCACCCGACCCTTACCCGTGTGCAAGGCACCGGCTTCCCCTCCGGTGACTCCACCGGCACACGTGTATCCCCAGAGTAGTTATGCGTGGTACGGGTGGGAAGAGGGGGGCCCTCACCTGTTGTACGGTGCGAGATCCGCCCGTTGCAGTACGTAGTCGCTCAGCGGGACGTAGCAGCTCGGCGCGGAGCCGTCCTCCAGCGGGACGACCACCTCGACCAGGCCGTCCGCCTCGGCCGCGAACGGGGCGACGTCGTTGCAGTCCGCGATGCCGCCGGCCGGGATGCCGAGGCGGCCCGCGCCGCACAGCCAGCCGTGGTCGCCCAGCACCAGGTCGGGCGGGCGGTGGCCGGCGTCGGCGAGGGCGGTCAGGGCGAGCCGGACCGGCAGCGGGGAGTGGGTGTGCGCGAGGTCGCCGGGGCCGGGGCGGCCGGGGCCGTCCGGGCCGTCCAGGGCGCGCGTCACCAGCACGCCGTCGAGCACGTCGAGGTAACGGGGGCGCTCGCCCTCGGGGGTGGGCTCGCGGAAGCGCGTGCCCCGCGCGGGGGTGTGCACGGTGCAGCCGGCCGCTTCGAGCGCCTCGGCCAGCGCGCGGTGGAAGCCCGCCAGCTTGTTCGGGTGGCCGGTGCCGGCCAGCACGCTGCCGCGCCGGTCGGCGGTGCGGCGCAGCAGGGCGGCGAGCCGGTCCAGCGCGTCGAGGGTGCGGTCGGGGTCGATGGAGTCGGCGCCCTCGGTGTGGCGCGGGTCCGGGTTCACGCCGACCCGCTCGACCATCAGCGCCAGCACGGCGGCCTCGTCGCGGCGGGCGGCGGGGCCGAGGCCCATCAGGGACCTCGGGTCGCCCTGGGCGAACAGCCGGTAGTGCCGGAGGTTGTTCTGCCGGGGGGTGGGGACCTCGGGGCCGGCCAGCCGGTGCTTGACCAGGTAGGCGCGGAGCTCGTCGCGGGCGCTCACGGGATCAGCCCGTGGTGCGGCAGGACGGCCCGGCGGGTGGCCAGGATGGCCTGGTCGAGGCGGTCGGCGGGGTCGTAGCCGCCGTCCTGGAAGTCGGACCAGCGCGGGGTGGCGCCGTCGGTCATCCGCAGCGGTGCGGGGCGGCGGGTCAGCCGGTAGGTCTCGGCGCGCCAGGACTCCGGGGTCTCGGTGGCCGGGTCGACGGGGTGGCCGGCGGCGGTGGCGACCAGGTGCGTCCAGGCGCGGGGGACCACGTCGACCACCGCGTAGCCGCCGCCGCCGGTGGCGATCCAGCGGCCGCCGGCGTGCTCGTGGGCGAGCCGGTGGACGGCCTCGGCGACGATCCGCTGGGCGTCGACGGTGACGGCGAGGTGGGCGAGCGGGTCCTCGACGTGGGTGTCGGCGCCGTGCTGGCTGACGATCACCTGCGGGCGGAACGCGGCCAGCAGCTCCGGCACCAGCGCGTGGAAGGCGCGCAGCCACCCGGCGTCGCCCGTCCCGGCGGGCAGCGCGAGGTTGGCGGCGGAGCCCCCGGCGTCCGGCCCGCCGGTCTCGGTGGCCCAACCGGTCTGCGGGAACAGCGTGCTGGGGCTCTCGTGCAGCGAGACGGTCAGCACCCGGGGGTCGTTCCAGAACGCCTGCTGGACGCCGTCGCCGTGGTGGACGTCCACGTCGACGTAGGCGACCCGCTCGGCGCCGAGCTCCAGCAGCCGGGCGATGGCCAGCGCCGGGTCGTTGTAGACGCAGAAGCCGGACGCCTGCCCGGGCATCGCGTGGTGCAGCCCGCCCGCGAAGTTGACGGCGTGCGGGGTCTCGCCGCGCCAGACCGCCTCGGCGGCGGCCACCGACTGCCCGGCGATCAGCGCGGAGGCGGTGTGCAGCCCGGGGAACGCCCAGTTGTCGTCCGTCCCCAGCCCGTGCGCGAGGTCCGTCGCGGACGGGTCGGCGGCGGCCCGCTTCACCGCGTCGACGTACTCGGCGGTGTGCACCAGCCGCAGCGTCGACTCCCCGGCGGGCGGTGCCGAACGCATCGTCACGGACGGCCGGTCGGTCAGCCCGAGCGCCTCGACCAGTCGCATCGTCAGCGCGAGCCGGGTCGGGTCCATCGGGTGGCCGGGTCCGAAGTCGTATCCGGTCTCGGCCTCGTCCCAGAACAGGTGCAGTCCGCAGGAGGTGTCCGCCATGCCCCACACCGTATCGGTGGCGGCCCCGGCGCCGGTCGCGCCGCCCCCGGCACGAGTGCGCACCCAAACGGACAGATCCGATCACGGATCTAATGGGGATGATCCATTAACTCGTCGGATTCTCACGGCCCGTACCGGGCTTGGTGCGGAGCGTAGTCACCGTGTTACGTTCTGCGTCATCCGAAGCGAAAAAGTTTCGCCCCGGCGGTGCGCCAACACCCCGGGGCATGACACAGGAGTTCTCACCCCTCCCATGCGAGTTCATCGTAGCGCGTCGAAGCGCAACTTCACGGTTCTCTCCAACTCTCTGCTGCAGGACCGCGGGCTGAAGTGCGCCGAGCGCGGCCTCCTCACCTTCCTGCTCTCCCTCCCCGACAACGTGCGGATGACCGCCGCGGACATCGCCGGCCACACGCAGGACAGCCTCTACCTCATCCGGAAGTCCCTCCGGGGGCTGACCGCCGCCGGGTACTACAAGGTCGCCAAGGTCCGGATCGAGAAGGGGCGGATCATCTCCGTCCAGCACGTCACGGACACTCCGCACCAGTTCGGACCGGGTGTCGAAGGTCCGGTATCCGGTCCGGCCCCCTCCCTAAAGACAAAGAAACCAGGGAAAGAAAAAACCTCCCTCCCGCCCCTCCCGTCTGAACCTGAACCACTCGCGCGCGAGCACGCGCAGGCCCCGCCGGGCGCACCCGGGCCCGCACCCGCCCGGGTGCCCGGGCCCCGCCGGGCCCCGGTCGACGAGCGGACCAGGCAGGCCGGCGACCTGCTGCTCCGCGTCGTCCGCCCGCAGCCCATGCTCCGGATCGGCGAGCTGGAGGCCCTCCGGCTGGCCCCGCTGGTCCTCGAATGGCTCGACCGCGGCTGCACCGAGGCCATCCTCGCCGCCGCGCTCCTCACCGGCCTCCCGACCCTGGTGCACAACCCCGCCGGGCTCCTGCAGCACCGCCTGACCGAGAAGCTCCCGCCGTCGCTCGCGACCGCCCCGCCCGCCCCCGCCCACCGCTGCGCCGACTGCCAGCGGCCCGCCGCCCGCCCCGGGATCTGCCCGGACTGCCGGCAGGCCAAGGACAGCCCCGCCTACAGCGGGGCTACCCACGCCCGCCCCGTCCGCGCGGCCCGCTGAACCGCACCCCACCGAAAGCACGGCACCCGTATGCCCGAATCCCTCTCGATCACCGAAGCCCGCGCCCGCCTCGGCCGGCTGACCCGCCGCGTCGCCGACACCCGCGACCGCGTCACCCTCACCGTCCACGGCCTCCCCGCCGCCGTCCTGGTCAACCCCCGCCAACTCGCCGACCTGGAAGCCACCCTGGCCTGGTACCGCACCCGCCTGCCCTCCCAGCACCCCCCGACGGCCCCGGACCACGACCCGACCGCCCCGGACCACGACCCGACCGCCTGAGGCCGGGTCAGGCCGGGCTGTCCGCCAGGGCGGGCCGTGCGGCCGGGGCCGGGGCGAAGTGGGGGGCGAGCGGGAGGATGGCCAGCACCAGGAGCATGGGGGCGCAGAAGGCCCAGCGGTAGTCGGAGAGTTCGGCGAGGGTGCCGACCAGCGGGGAGCCGATCAGGAAGCCGACGTAGTTGAACAGGTTGAGGCGGGCGACGGCGGCGTCGCTGGCGTGCGGGAGGAGCCGGCCGCCGGCCGCGAAGACCTGGGGGATGATCGCGCAGATGCCGAAGCCGAGGACGGTGAAGCCGAGGATCCCGGCCCAGGCGCCGGGGGCGAGGACGGCGATCAGGAAGCCGGCGGCGGCGACGGCGGTGCCGGTGCGGACCACCGGGAGGACGGTGAAGCGCTGGACGGCGCGGTCGCCGACCGAGCGGCCGAGGAGCATCGCGACCATGTAGCCGAGGTAGGAGAACTTGGCGAGGTCCTCGGGGCTGTGCAGGCCGTCGGTGAGGTACTTGACGCTGTAGTTGGAGACCGAGGCGTCCGCGATGTAGGCGAAGGCCATCACGGCGCACAGCGGCAGCAGCGGCTTCCAGGGGATCCGGCGGGCGGCCAGCGCGGCGGCCTCGCGGACGGCGTCGCCGAGTTCGGCGGGCCCGGCGAACCAGCGCCCGGCGACGAGCGCGGCGGGGACCAGGACGGCCGCGGCGCCGCCGAAGAGCAGCGGCAGCCCGGTGTCCCAGTGGGCGCCGGCGGCGGCGAGCGCGGCGCCGACGATGCCGCCGAGGCTGAACGCGGCGTGGAAGCCGATCATGATGCTGCGGCCGTAGCGGTGCTGGAGGCCGACGCCCAGCATGTTCATCGAGGCGTCCAGGGCGCCCACCAGGAGGCCGAACAGGCCGAGGGCGAGGGCGAGTTGCCAGAGCCGCGTGCCGAGGCCGGTGAGCGCCAGGGTGAGGCACAGCGCGGGCTGGACGACCCGCAGGACGCCGCGCGCGGTGGTGCGCTTGACCAGCGTCTCGGAGGTGATCGAGCCGACGCCCGCCAGGATAGGGACGGCGGCCAGGAAGACCGGCAGCAGGCCGTCGCTCAGGCCGTAACGTTTCTGCATGTCGGTGATGCAGGTGACCAGCAGCGCGAAGGTGGTGCCCTGGAGGAAGAACGAGACCGCCAGCGCGGCCCGGGCCCGCCGCAGCCGGGGGGCGGGTTCGGCCGGGGCCGTGCTGACCTGCATCGGGACCTCGCTCACCACCGACGCTACCGGCCGGTACGCAACTGTTGGGCAGAGCGTAGGCGGTCGGCGGCGCCGGCGGGAGGGGTGCGACGGGATCAGTTCGGCAGCAGCGCGATCGCGTCCGGCAGCGCCCCGAGCAGGCCGGTCGCGCCCGCCGAGGTGAGCTTGGCCGGGTCGGTGAGCGCCGCGTACCCGTACACGTCCATGCCGGCCGCGCGGGCGGCCAGCACGCCGTTGCGGCTGTCCTCCAGGACCAGGCAGCGGGCCGGGTCGACGCCCATGGTGCGGGCGGCGTGCAGGAACAGGTCGGGGGCGGGCTTGCCGACGCCGACGTCCTGGGCGGAGAACAGCAGGTCGTCGGTGAAGTAGCCGGACAGGCCGGTGAGCCGGTGCGCGGTGCGGATCCAGGAGTGGTGCGCCGAGGAGGCCACGCAGTAGCGGAGGCCCTGCTCCCGGAGGTGGCCGAGCAGTTCCGCCGCCCCGGCGACCGGCCGCAGTTCGGCCTCGAAGGCGGCGAACACCCGGTCGTGGAACAGGTCGTCGAAGCCGTCCGGGAGCTTCGCCCCGTACCGCTCGGCGATCACGTCGTGCACGGTGTGCGCGGCGGTGCCCATGAAGTCCCGGTAGGAGTCCTCGGTGCTGGTGGGGTAGCCGAGCTCGGTCAGGTACTCGGCGAGCACCCGGTTGGAGATCGGCTCGCTGTCCACCAGCACGCCGTCGTTGTCCAGGATCAGCAGGTCGTAGCTCACGGGGTCGCTCATGCCGTCCGAGCCTACTTCCCGCCGCCGGCCAGCTCCCGGGAGCGGTCCCGGGCGGCCTCCAGGGCGCCGAGCATCGCGGCCCGGACGCCGTGGTTCTCCAGCTCGCGGATGGCCGCGATGGTGGTGCCCGCCGGGGAGGTGACGGCCTCGCGGAGCTTGACGGGGTGCTCGCCGGAGTCGCGCAGCATCACCGAGGCGCCGATCGCGGACTGCACGATCAGCTCGTGCGCGACCTGCCGGGGCAGGCCGAGCAGGATGCCCGCGTCGATCATCGCCTCGACCAGGAAGTAGAAGTACGCGGGGCCGGAGCCGGACAGCGCGGTCGCGGCGTCCTGCTGGCTCTCCGGGACGCGCAGCGCCTTGCCGACCGAGCGGAAGATCGCCTCGGCCCGGAGCAGGTGCGCCTCGGCGGCGTGCGAGCCGCCGGAGATCACGCTCATGCCCTCGTCGACCAGGACGGGCGTGTTGGGCATCACCCGGACCACCGGCGTGCCGGGGGCCAGCCGCTCCTCGAACCAGCTGGTGGGGATGCCGGCGGCGGCCGAGACGACCAGCTTGTCGGCGGCGACGTGCTCGGCCAGCTCGTCCAGCAGGGTGCCCATGTCCTGCGGCTTGACCGCGAGGATCAGGGTGTCGGCGAGCTTGGCGGCCTCCGCGTTGGTGACGACGGTGACGCCGTGGCGGTCGGCCAGCTCGGTGGCCCGCTCGGCCCGGCGGGCGGTGACCAGCACGTCGGCGGGCGAGGTGCCGGCCCGCAGCAGGCCGGAGAGCAGGGCCTCGCCGATCTTGCCGGTCCCGAGGAAGGCGATCTTCTGGCCGGCGGTCGTGGTGTCGCTCATGGGCCCCTCCGTGCACTGCGGTTGCGGTTCCTGCGCGCCATCTTGCCCCGGCAGGCACCCGCCCCGGCGGAGGTGTCCACCCTGCGGGCGCGGGGCGGCGGCGGGCCCGCGCCGGGCCGGCGGCGGATTCAGCCCAGCTCGCGGTCGGGGACCACGCCGAGGACGAACGCGCCGTCCCGGACCAGCTCCTCGGTGACCCGCACGCCGGTGAGCCGCTCGGCCAGCGCGAGCAGGGCCGGCTCCGGCCCCGCTCCCCCGCCGGGCTGCACGCCGTCCGCGTCCGGCTCCGCGCCGGCCACCGCGCGCGGCTCGCCGTCCCGGTAGTGCCGGAAGCGCCCGGCCGGCCCGTCGCCCCCGCCGCCGCCGTGCTGCACCGCCTCGCCGCCGCCCCGGGAGAGCGCGGCGAGCCGCCCGCCGTCCACCCCGGCGCCCCGGTCGAGGGCCAGCAGCAGCGTCCAGTCGCCGCCGTCGCCGGGGACGGCGAGCGCGCCGACCGTGTACGAGTCCTCGTCCGGGTCCTCCAGCCAGGCGTAGAGCTCCTGTTGGCAGTCGAAGACGTCGTCGACGCCGTCGCCGAAGCCCTGCGGGACGGCGCCCAGCAGCTCCAGCACCTCGTCCGGGGTGCGGCCGCGGACCAGGGTGAGCGAGTAGCCGGAGTCCCGCAGGTCGGGGAACCAGGAGGAGTCGGCGGTCCAGGCGTAGTCGTGCGCGGTCGGCGTCATCCGTCCATTGTGGCCGGGCGGCCCGCTCCCGTAGGGGGAATCTCAGGGGCCCCGGCTCTGGATTCCGGCGCCCGGCGGGAGGACCGTGGAGACATGGGAAACGGAGAGTTGTCAGGACGCGAGAGCCGCCAGGTCGCCGTCGCCGCGGCGACGCTCGGACCGTGGCGGACGGCCGCGACGGTGGGCACGGTGGTCGGCGGGGCCGCGCTCGCGGTCGAGGTGTTCACCCTGGACTGGTCGTTGGACATCCTGTCCTTCCCGGTCAGCCTCGGCCTGTTCGTGTCGTTCCTGGTCGGCACGGTCGGCGGCCGGCTGCGCGGCGGCGAGCGGCGGCTGCGCCGCTGGGCGGACGCCCACCCGTGGCAGTCGGTGCTGCCGGCCGCCGGCGCGCTGTGGGGGCTGGACACCCTGGTGCTCTGGCTGCTGGGCGACCACAGCCTGCTCGGGGCGCTGTTCACCGCGCTGCTGCCGGCCGCCGCGCTGCTCGCGGTGGCGGGCGTGGTGGGCTCGGTGAAGGCCGCCCGCAAGGGCTGACGGAACCTCACGTTTCCCCCCGTTGCCGGGGGCGTCGTCGGTGGACGACATAATCCCCGCCGTGCCGACGACAGACGAGCCGGGTCCGGGGTCCTCCGGGCCCGGCCGAGACGACGACCCCTTCGAGGGGCTGGTGCTGGACGACGAGTTCGTCCGGTCCGCGACGAACAAGGAGGCGTCCGGGCGGGCCCGGATGCTGACCGAGCGGTGGAAGAAGGACCCGCCGCCGGAGAACGAGCCGTGGCGCCCCGCCACCGTCGTCCGGCTGGACGACCGCCGCTCCCGTTGGCACCGCCGCCGGCAGCGGCGGTCGATCCGCCCGCGCCGGCCGTTCCGCCCCGGTCTGGGCAGCGCCCTGGCGCTGCTGCTGGTGCCGGTCCTGGTGCTGGTCGGCCTGGCCTCGCTGGGCGACGGCTCGACGCTGCCGCAGAAGTCCTCCGCGCTGCCCGCCCTGGGCGCCGAGACCGCCCCGCCGAGCAGCGCCCCGCCCACCCTGGCGCCCGAGGTGCCGACCCCCGAGCGCCCCTGGGCGGGCGCGCCCGCCGAGTCCTGGCCGAACGGCGCGGACGGCATCGGCATGCCCACGGAGACGCCGGCCACCGGCGCGTTCGGCGCCCGGCAGGTCGCCGCGAACCTGGAGGCGGTGAAGGCGTACCTGGTCGCCAGCAACCTCGACCCGGAGGTGCTCTCCGGTTCGACCGCGCGGCCCGCCCTCGACCTGCTGGACGAGCAGAGCGCGGCGGACCTCTCCAAGGCGCTGGAGCACCCGACCACCGAGGACGACCCGGCCTCCTGGCTGAGCCGCTTCGACCCGGCCTGGGCGGTACCGGTCACCGACCAGGTCAAGGTGCAGGGTTCGGTGACCTTCGAGGGCGACGGCGAGAACGGCATGCTGGTGCACACCGACGTCACCTACGTGTACGCGCTGCGCCCCGGCCCGGACGCGGGGAAGACCGCCGCCGGCGGCGCGAAGCCCGCCTCCTGGGCGCAGGCGGACCACAGCCGGGAGGTGGCCCGGGAGATCGTCCGCCGCTCGCAGGACTTCCGGTTCTACGACCCGGAGCGCTTCAAGGTGACGCCCGGGAAGCCGGTGCTGGGCGAGGGCAGCAGCGAGTTCGGCAACAACCGGTGCGAGATGGGCTCCGGCTTCCTGGAGCCGGAGTTCGACTTCATGCGGGCCCCCGCGGCCGGCCCGACGCCGAGCGGGCCGGAGAGCGACCCCTACGACCGGACCAAGCCGCTGCGCACCGACGGGGAGTGCGGGCGGATCAGCCGGACCTGACCGGCCGTCAGGACCGCCGCCGGGCCGCCTTGCGGGCGTCGCGCTCCGCCTTGGCGGCCCGGCGGCGGTGCCAGACCGCGCTCTCCTGGTCGTAGGCGGCGCGCTTGAGGCCCTCGCCGGGGGCCTCGACCAGGCTGCGGGCGAAGTAGGCGGCCAGCGCCCCGGTGAAGCCGATCAGCCAGACCCCGGCCAGCGACTTCTCCTCGGCCATCCAGCCGCTCAGCGCGTCCTTGCCCTCGGTGAGGATCTTCCAGTTCCGCAGGCCGGCCAGCGCCGAGCAGACGCCGATGGCCAGCATCAGCAGCAGCGAGAGCGGGGCCGCCTCGGAGAGCCGGACGCCGGAGACGCCCAGCCGCAGCGCGAGCGCCCCGGCGGCGGTGGCCGCCAGGGCGCCGAGCGAGACCGCGGCGCGGCGCAGCCAGTAGCCGGCGCCGCGCTCGACCCAGCTGGTGCCGAACCAGCGGATCGGCTGGGGGGCGGGAGCCCCGTCCGCGGTGGTGGTGGGGCTCGTCGAACCCGTCGTACTCGTCGTACTCACGGTCCGATTATCACCGCGCTCGGGGGCCGCCCCGGGGAGCAACGCGCCTCAGCCGAGCTTGGAGACGTCCCGGACGGCGCCCTTGTCGGCGGAGGTGGCCATCGCCGCGTACGCCTTGAGCGCGGCCGAGACCTGGCGGTCGCGGTTCTTCGGGCGGTAGCCGCCCGCGGCCTCCAGCGTGAGCCGGCGCTCGTGCAGCTCCTCGAAGGAGACGTCCAGGCTGATGGTGCGGGCCGGGATGTCGATGGTGATCGAGTCGCCGTCCCGGACGAGGGCGATGGCGCCGCCGGAGGCGGCTTCCGGGGAGATGTGGCCGATCGAGAGGCCGGAGGTGCCGCCGGAGAACCGGCCGTCGGTGATCAGCGCGCACGCCTTGCCCAGGCCGCGGCCCTTCAGGAACGAGGTCGGGTAGAGCATCTCCTGCATGCCCGGGCCGCCCTTGGGGCCCTCGTAGCGGATGACCACCACGTCGCCCTCGGTGATCTCCTTGCGGAGGATCTTGTCGACCGCCTCGTCCTGCGACTCGCAGACCACGGCCTTGCCCCGGAAGCGCCAGATCGACTCGTCGACGCCCGCGGTCTTCACCACGCAGCCGTCCTCGGCGATGTTGCCGTACAGCACCGCGAGGCCGCCCTCGACCGAGTAGGCGTGCTCGACGCTGCGGATGCAGCCGCCCGCGGCGTCGGTGTCCAGGGTGTCCCAGCGCTCGGACTGGCTGAACGCCTCGGCGGAGCGGACGCAGCCGGGGGCGGCGTACCAGAGGTCGACGGCCTCCTCGGAGGCCGAGCCGCCGCGGACGTCCCAGGTCTTCATCCACTCGGCGAGCGAGTCGGAGTGCACGGTGTGCACGTCCTCGTGCAGCAGGCCGCCGCGGTACAGCTCGCCGAGGATGGCGGGGATGCCGCCGGCCCGGTGCACGTCCTCCATGTAGTACGAGCCGTTCGGGGCGACCTTGGACAGGCAGGGCACCTTGCGGGAGATGCTGTCGATCACCCGCATGTCGAAGTCGACCCCGGCCTCCTGGGCGGCGGCCAGCAGGTGCAGGATCGTGTTGGTGGAGCCGCCCATCGCGATGTCCAGCGCCATCGCGTTCTCGAACGCGGCGCGGGTGGCGATGTTGCGCGGCAGCACGGACTCGTCGTCGCCGCCGTAGTAGCGGTTGGTGATCTCGACGACGGTGCGGCCGGCCTGCTCGTACAGGGCGCGGCGGCCGGTGTGGGTGGCCAGCAGCGAGCCGTTGCCGGGCAGCGACAGGCCGATCGCCTCGGTCAGGCAGTTCATCGAGTTGGCGGTGAACATGCCGGAGCAGGAGCCGCAGGTCGGACAGGCGTTCTCCTCGATGATCGAGATGTCGGCGTCGGAGACGTTCTCGTTCACCGCCTGGGAGATCGCGTCGACCAGGTCGAGCTTGCGGACGGTGCCGTCGACCAGGGTGGCCTTGCCGGCCTCCATCGGGCCGCCGGAGACGAAGACCGTCGGGATGTTGAGGCGCAGCGCGGCCATCAGCATGCCGGGGGTGATCTTGTCGCAGTTGGAGATGCAGATCAGCGCGTCGGCGCAGTGCGCGTTGACCATGTACTCGACCGAGTCGGCGATCAGGTCGCGCGAGGGCAGCGAGTACAGCATGCCGTCGTGGCCCATCGCGATGCCGTCGTCGACCGCGATGGTGTTGAACTCGCGCGGGATGCCGCCCGCCTGCTTGATCGCCTCGGAGACGATCCGGCCGACCGGCTGCAGGTGGGTGTGGCCCGGGACGAACTCGGTGAAGGAGTTGGCGACCGCGATGATCGGCTTGCCGAAGTCCTCGCGGGCTACGCCCGCGGCGCGCAGAAGGGCGCGCGCGCCCGCCATGTTGCGACCCTGGGTGACCGTGTTGGACCTCAGCTGGGGCATCGTTGCCGCTCCTTCAGGAGACTTTCGGGATCCGTCGAGCCTACGCCCGCGCCGCCCGGATCCGGACACCGTGTCCGCCATGCGGTCAACCCGGGCACCGCGCGCGGACACCGGCGACCGGCCCCCGGCTACGGCCTGGGCAGCACGAAGACGTCCAGCTGGTACGGCTCGACCACCAGCCCGTCCGGGAACTCGGCGAGCAGCGCCTCCCGTTCCGCCGCCAGCACCGGGGCCCGCTGCTCCGGCTCCAGCACCGCGAAGTACGAGCGGGAGGTCAGGTCGTCGACCAGCTGGTCCACCGGGATGGTCCGCTGCCAGCGCAGCCGCGCGGTGCGCACCTCCAGGCCGGAGGCCGTCAACGCCTCGGGCCTGCTGTTCCCCCGACCGGTGTGCTGGTAGCTGGGCAGCGCGGCCCGCAGCCGCTCCTGCTGGGCGGCCAGCCAGGGCACCTGGAGGTCCTTCACGTTCCACCACACCGCGAGCGCGCCGCCCGGGCGCAGCACCCGCACCGCCTCCGGGATCGAGCGCTCCGGGTCGGTCCAGTGGAACGCCTGGGCGTACGTCACCAGGTCCACCGAGGCGTCGTGGAACGGGAGTTCGTCGCCGGTGGCCTTCACCACCGGGATCCCCGGGCTGACCTCGCGGAGCACCGCGGCCATCCCCTCGCTCGGCTCGACCGCGACCACCCGGGCGCCGCGCCCGGCCAGCAGCCTGGTCGCGATGCCGGTGCCCGCGCCGACGTCCAGCGCGTCGGCGCCGGCCAGCGGGCGGCCGGTCAGCCGCTCCAGCTCGTCGAAGAGCGCGTCCGGGTAGGACGGCCGGGCGGCCTGGTACTGCGCGGCCACCGGGCCGAAGGAGTAGGCGTGCGCCTTGGTGTCGTACATCGGGTCGTGCTCCCCCGTCGTCGTTCAGGACCAGGCGCGCGAGCTGAGCACCAGGTGGTAGCCGTCCGGGTCGCGGACGGTGACGCCGTGCTCGTCCCAGTACGGGTTGTGCGCGGCGACCCGGGTGCCGCCGGCCGCGACCAGCCGGTCCACCAGGGCCTCGTCCACCGGCCCGCCGAGGTACAGCACGAACAGGTCGTCGACCGTCGGCGTCGGCTCCAGCGGGCGCTCCGGGTCCCGGGTCAGCTCGAAGTGCCAGCCGCCGCCGGGGAAGCCGACCATCACCAGGTCGTGCTCGCCGGGGACGCGCTCGGTGGTGCGCCAGAGCACCGACAGGCCCAGGCCCTCGGTCCAGAACCGCTCGGCGGCGGCGAGGTCGCGGGAGGGGCGGGCGTGCCGGACGTGGAGGGACGGGCCGGGCACCGGGAGGTCGGGGTTCGCATCGGTCACGGTTCGCACTCTAGGCACGAACGGCCGCCCGGCGCACGCGCTTTGGCGGCCCGGCGGTCAGCTTCCCGGCCGGACCGTCGCCAGGTGCAGCCGGGTGAACGCCAGCGCCTCGGCGAGGTCCGCCTCGCGCTCCTCGGCGCCGCCCGACTTGCGGGTGTTCACCTCCAGCACCACGTGCCCCTGGAAGCCGGTCCTGGCCAGCCGCTCCAGCAGCTGCGCGCACGGCTGCTTTCCGCGCCCCGGGATCAGGTGCTCGTCCTTCCCCGACCCCGACCCGTCCGCCAGGTGCACGTGCGCCAGCCGGTCGCCCATCCGGTCGACCAGCTCGAACGCGTCCGTCCGGGACGTCGCCGCGTGCGACAGGTCGACGGTGAAGTGCCGGTACTCCTCGTCCGTGACGTCCCAGCCCGGCGCGTACGCCAGCACCTCGCGGTCCCGGTAGCGCCACGGGTACATGTTCTCCACCGCGAACCGGACGTCCGTCTCGCCCGCCATCCGGTTCACCCCCGCCACGAACTCCTTGGCGTACTGCCGCTGCCACCGGAACGGCGGGTGCACCACCACGGTGTCCGCCCCCAGCCGCTCGGCCGCCCGCCGGGCCCGCACCAGCTTCGTCCACGGGTCGGAGCCCCACACCCGCTGGGTGATCAGCAGGCACGGCGCGTGCACCGCCAGGATCGGCACCCCGTACGCGTCGGAGAGCCGGCGCAGCGCGTCCACGTCCTGGCTGACCGGGTCGTTCCAGACCATCACCTCGACGCCGTCGTACCCCAGCCGGGCCGCCAGCTCGAACGCCGTCTCCGTCGTCGACGGATAGACCGACGCGGTCGACAGCGCCACCTTGGTGTCCGGCACGTGCAGCGCGGGGTGCGGCGGCGGCAGCACCGGCCGCTCCAGCTTCCGCCGCGCCGCCCTGGCGGCCCGCGCCGCCTTCGACGGCAGCGGGCCGCGCCGCGCCTTCCGGTCGTCCGCTGTATCCGCCACGCGAACCAGACTAAGTCAGACCGGCGCGGAGCCGGCGGCGCGCGGCGGCCCCGGCACCGGCGCTACGCCTCGATCGCGACCCGGTTCTCCTGCCCGTCCATGGTGTCCAGCCGCCGCAGGATGATGCCCTCGCGCAGGGCCCACGGGCAGATGTCGAGCTCGTCCAGGCCGAAGAGGTCCATCGCGGCGTCGGCGACCAGCGCGCCGGCCAGCAGCTGGCGGGCCCGGCCGAGCGAGACGCCGGGGATCTGGGCGCGCTCGGCGGGGGTCATCGCGGCGAGCCGGGGCAGCCAGGCGGAGAGACCGGACCGGGTGAGCCTGCGGGGGACCCGGACGCCCGCGCCCTCGGGGGCGGCGCCGGTCATCCGGGCGAGCTGCTTGAAGGTCTTGGAGGTGGCCACCGAGTGGTCCGGCGGGCCGAGCCGGGCGATGTCGCCGACCGCGCCGGCGATCTCGGCCCGGATGTGCCGGCGCAGTTCGCGCAGGTCGCCGGGGTCGGCGATCTCGCCGGGCAGCCGGGAGGTGAGCCGGCCGGCGCCGAGCGGGAGCGAGGTGGCGACGTCGGGCTGCTCGTCGAGGCCGCAGGCGATCTCCAGCGAGCCGCCGCCGATGTCGAGGTTGAGCAGCCGCCCGGAGGACCAGCCGAACCAGCGGCGGACCGCCAGGAAGGTCAGCCGGGCCTCGTCCTGGCCGGACAGCACGGTGAGCGCGACGCCGGTCTCCTCCTCGACCCGGCGCAGCACCTCCTCGCCGTTGGCGGCCTCCCGGACGGCGGAGGTGGCGAACGGCAGCAGGTCGACGACGCCCTTGTCCTCGGCGACCCGCAGCGAGGAGGCCACCATCGAGACCAGCCGCTCGACGCCGACCGCGCTGATCGCCCCGTCCTCCTCCAGCAGCTCGGCGAGACGCAGTTCGGCCTTGTGGGAGTAGGCGGGCAGCGGGGCCGCGCCGGGGTGGGCGTCCACCACGAGGAAGTGGACGGTGTTGGAGCCTACGTCGAGCACACCGAGTCGCATAACCGTCCAACCTAGCCCAACCCGGTGACCTGCCGGGATACGAACGGTGTCAGAGCATTCCGTCCCAGAGCTGCTCGACGATGACCGCCCACCAGTTCTCCGGGTCGCGCAGCGCCGTCCGGTCGAGTCCGGCCAGCGCCCACTGGAACCGGGCGACGGCCGGTCCGGCCTGCTCGGGGGGCAGGTCGAGCAGGGCGGGGCGGTGCTCGGCGAGCAGCGCCAGGCAGCGGGTGAAGGCGGTCAGGTCGGCGTTGCAGTAGCGGGCCTCGCAGGTGTCGGGGTCGACGGCGCGGACCCGGCCCTGGGCGGTGTCGACGGTGAGCAGCGCCCAGCCGTCGGTGCCGATCAGGCGCTGGCCGAGCAGCGCGGCCCGGGCGGCGGCGGTGGCCCGGCGGCCCCGGCCGAGCCCGGCCAGGTACTCGGCGAGGTCGGGCAGCGGCGGGGCGGCCTGCTCGGCGATGCCGTCGGCCTCGGGCAGGTGCAGGGCGAAGAAGCCGGGCAGCTCGCGCGGCAGGCCGACCCGCTGGAGCGGGCGGGAGAACTCCTCGGGCAGGTCGGCGGCCAGCGTCTGGGCCTGCTCGAAGCGGTGCGTGCCGTCCTCGCCGAACAGCGCGGCCAGCCGCTTGCCGAGGCCGGTCTCGTCCTCGGGCTGGGCGGGCGGCACCGAGGTCGGCAGCGGCACCCGGTTGTAGCCGCCGCGGCCGCGGGCCACCAGGGCCCGGACGGCGGCCGCCCGGTGGTCGTGGCGCGGCCCGTACGGCTGCTCGAACTCCAGCCGGACGCCGGGCAGCCGGTCGGCGACGGCCTGCTCGGAGTAGCTGCCGGGCAGCATCGACAGCCGCAGGTCGGTGCGGAGCGAGACCAGCCGCTCGGCCGGGACGCCCTGCGCGTCGAGCTGCTCGCGGGCCAGCAGCGCGGGGTGCGGGCGGCCGTGCGCGGAGCGGACGGTGAGCGACCGCGGCCGGTCCTGCTCGTCCAGGTAGCCGAGGGTGGCCCGGGTGCCGGGGCCGGTGACCGGCGGCCGGGACGGGTCGTGGCTGCCGGCGCCGAGCCGGTCCCGGTGCAGCTGCTCGACCACCGGGACCGGGACGGACGGGTAGACCACGAGTTCGCCGGTGGCCCGGTCGACCACGGCGCAGGCCGCGCCGATCTCCTCGGGGGCCCGGCGGGAGCCGGTGAGCGGGTCGGTGAGCAGCGGCGCGGGCTCCGGCCAGAGCACCCAGCCGAGGTCGAACTCGTGGCACCTGACCGGCCGCGCCCCCTCCTGCGGGAGGTCGCCGTTGACCCAGCGGTGGGCGGTGGCGAGGGCCTGCTCGCGGGTGATCATCGGCTGGTGCTCCCGGTGGTGGTGCGGTGGATGGTGAGCCGGGAGCGCGGCGGTGCGGGCTCGTCGGGGGCGTCGCCCGCCCCGGCTTCCCCGGCCTCCCCGGCGGGCGCGCCCACCAGCGCGGGCTCCGGCTCCGGCTCGGGCGCCGGGGCCTGGGCGGCGGCCGGGACGGCGACGGTCGCGGGCAGCGGCGCCGTCAGGTCGATCGGCCGGTCGGCGGCGTCCACCGCGATCGCCCACAGGCCGTGGTCGGCCGGGTAGAGCGGGGTGGCCGCGGCGTAGCCGGTCTGGTGGTCCAGGTAGCTGAGCACGCCCTTGTGGTTGACGGCGTTCCAGGTGTGCGAGCGGCCGAACCCGTCGACGGTGAGCAGCACCGCGCGGGTGCCGGTGCCGTGGGCGAGCAGGGCCTGGCCGAGCCTGCCGTGGGCGTCGGCGCCGTCGCCGAGGTCGAGGAAGCGGGTGCCGAGTTCGAGCTCGGCGCGGTCGCGGCCGCCGCGCTCGCCGGCCGGGCCGTCGGGCAGCCGGGGCGCGGCGCAGGTCGGGACGCCGCCGAGGGTGTCCACGGCGGACAGCGCCACGTCCACGCAGTTGTTGGCGCGGCCGCTCTGGGCCGGGCCGCCGCCGTTCAGCACCTCGATCCACTCGCCGACCATCGGGTCCGGCGCGGGCACCGGGGTGCGGCGGACCGCCTCGGCCTGGTGCGCCGGGTCGACCGGGCCGAGCCCGCCGGGCAGGCCGTACGGGCGGCTGTCGGCGAGGGTCCGCTCGCGCTCGGCGGCCGGCAGCGGGCCGAGCTGCCCGCCGCGCCGGCCGTTGGCGATCAGCAGCCAGGCGGCGGACGCCTGGCCGGGGTGCACCGGCACGCCCTGCTCGTCGGTGCCGGACTGGCGCCGCAGGTCGCCCAGCGGCTCGTAGGGGCCGCGCACCGGGCCACCGGGCGCGTGCTGGCCGATCCCGCCGCCGCCGATCGGCGCCACCGGGCCGGTCGCCACCGGGCGGCCCGCCACCGGGTGCTGGCCGACGCCGACCACCGCGGCCGCGCCGCCGGGGGCACCGGCCGCACCGGGGGCGCCGACGCCGCCGCCGACCGGGCCGCCCACCGGACCGGTCACCGGACCGGCCGCGCCGCCCGCGCCGGGCGCGCCGGGAACGGGCGCCGCACCGCCGGGCGCGGCCCCGACCGGGCCGCCCACCGGGCCCGCGCCGACCACCGGGCCGCCCACCGCGCCGCCACCGCCGGCCGGGAGGCCGCCGCCGACCGCGCCGCCGCCACCGCCGCCGACCGGGCCGAGCTGGAACGAAGAGCCGCTGGAGGAGGCCGACCCGGCGTAGGACGACCCCGGGTCCGGGGCGTGGTGCCCGCCGCCGCCACCGCCGCCGACCGACGACCAGATGTCGCCGCCCACCAGCGGCGGGGCGCTCGGCGCGGGCGGCGCCGCCACCGAGTCGACGTGCACCGACAGCGGGCCGCGCGCCGGCGGCCGGTAGTCGTCGTCCGGGTACGGGACGCCGCCGCCCCCGCCACCGCCGCCCTGGTACGCGGGGCTGGACGCCCCGGCGTACGAGGAGCCGCCCGAGGAGCTGTGCGCGTTGCCGTACGCGTTGCCGGAGTTGTTCTGGTAGCCGCCCTGCTGGTTGCCACCGCCACCGCCACCGCGGTGTCCGCCGTTGTCGGCCGGGGCCGGGGCGGGCTGCGGGTGGTCGCCGCCGAGCGCGCCCTGCACGACGGTCTCCACCGGCGCGGTGACCGGGTCGAGCAGGCCGCCGAGCGGGCCGCCGCCGCGGCCGCTCTGGTTGCCGGCCTGCCAGTCGTTGCCCTGGCCGTTCTGGTTGCCCTGGCCGTGGCCGTTGCCGTTGCCGTGGCCGTTGTTGTCGTGGCCGTTCTGGAACGGGCCGCCGCCGTGCTGCTGGCCGTCCGCCACCGGGACCGGCTTGCCGTCGGCGCCGAGCAGGTCGAGCGGGCGGCCGTCCGCGCCGAACTGGACGATCTGCCCGTTCGGGCCGACCGCGCGGCCGGAGGCGTCGACCGTGACCGGCTGGCCGTCGGTGCCCGCCAGCAGGTGGCCCTTCGGGTCGGTGACCAGGGCGGCGACCGGGTGGCCGTCGAGCGTGGTCATCACCGGGTGGCCGTCGGTGCCGAGTTCGGGCTGGCCGTTGTGGCCGAGCGCCAGCATCAGGCCGGTGCCGATCAGCGCGCCGCTCAGGCCGACCAGCAGCGGCTGGCCGTTGCTGCCGAGCAGCGGCTTGCCGCCCTCGTCCATCGCGACGCCGCTGACCGGGGTGCCGTCCTTGGTCACCAACTGCTGGGTGCCGTCCGGGCCCTGGGTGACGGTCAGGTTCTCGACACCCTTGACCCGCTGGCCGTCCGGGCCGACCAGCACCGGGTTGCCGTTGCGGTCGGTGCGCACGGTGCCGTCGGCCTTCAGGTCGGCGTGCACCTGGGCGACCGAGGCCACCTCCACCGCGCCGGCCACCCCGGCCTTCGCCAGCACGCCGGTGACCTGCCCGGAGCGGGCCGCCATCGAGGTCTCGCGCCGCTCGCCGTGCAGGCCCCGGCCGTCGGCCTGGGCGATCCGCTCCAGCGCGACCAGCGGCGGCTCCTTGGCGAGCGACTTGGCGGCCTCGCCCATGTCCCGGCCGAGCTGCTCCAGCAGCTGGCCGATCTTCACCTTGGCGTGCTCGACCGCGGCCAACTCGCCCGCCTCGGCGGCGACTTCCTTCACCGCGCCGACGACCGCGCCGACCGCGCCGGTCACCAGGCCGCCCAGTCCGGTGGTCATCTGCTGGCCGGCCGAGGCGATGTCGGCCTTGGCCTTCGCCTCGGCCGCGTCGGCCGCCCGGATCTTCTCGGTCAGCTCGGTGAGCACCGCGATGATGTCGGCCTTCGACTGGTCGGCGACCCCGGCCGCCTTGTCCAGCGCCGCGGCCACCAGCGCGGCGGCCGCCGCCGCGTCGTCCAGCTGGCCGCGCCCGCCGCCGCTGAACTGCCGCCAGTGGTCGGCGAACGCCTCCACCGCCGGGCCCTTGTTCTCCCCGGAGACCCGCTGCGCGGACGCCGCGCCGCGGGTCACCAGGGCGTCCGCCTCCGAGCCGAACTCGCGCCACAGGGCGGCCGCCCGGCGCAGCCCGTCCTCGTCCGCCTGCGGCCACGCGTGGCCGGTCCGCGCCAGCGCGGGGGCTAGTTCCTCCGGCAGGTTCCTGGACACGTGCTCCCCCTTCAGGTGGTACGGCAGGTGGTACGGCTCGGCGCGCGCGGCGGCCCGCCCCGTGGTCTGACTGCGGTTCAGGCCCGGCCGGTTGCGGCCGGGCGGTTCGCCGAGGGCGCGGTGAAGTCGGCACTGATCTCCTGATCGGTGCGCTCGCTGCTGTCCGCCATCGTGTGCAGCCCCTGCCCGACGCGGCCCAGCCGCTCCGACAGCCCCTGCAACCCGGCCAGCGCGCCCTCCCGGGCCTCGCCGTACGCGGCGCCGAACGGCTTCCCCGGCTCGTCCGGGCCCCACGGCGCGCCGAGCGCCGCCAGCCCGCTCTCCAACTGCTTCGCCGCACTGCTGAACTCGTCCGAGATCTTCTCGAACTCCCGTCCCTCGCCGTGGAGTTCCCACGACCGGATGACGATCTCGTCGCCCATCTGCACTCCCCCGTGCAAGGGCGCTCACGCGCCCGACCTACCGGCTGGGCCATCCTAGAACCACACCCCGCCGACGCCGACCGGCCTGCGGCCGTTTTCACAGCCGTTTCACCTTCGTCCGCCCGCCGAAACGGTTTCAACCGCCCCAATCGCGACGAACCACCGGCAATGCCGCGCCGCCGCACCCCCGGACCGTCCGGCCCAGGCCATACCCTTACCGGGTGGCAGCAGCTGACAGCACCAAGAGCAAGAAGACCAAGAAGCCCGCCGGGGCCCCGAAGTCCCCGAAGTCCGAGGGCACCGTCGTCGACCTGGCGATGCCCGCCGTCCGCGAGGTCGCCCTCGACTTCCCGCGCGCCTGGGTCGAGTTCACCGACCCCGCCGACGAGGACCAGGTGTTCCGCTGCGACCTCACCTGGCTCACCTCCCGCTGGGGCTGCATCTTCGGCAAGGGCTGCCACGGCATCCAGCCCGGCCGCGGCGCCTCCGACGGCTGCTGCACCCTGGGCGCCCACTACTCCGACGAGGACGACGAGCAGCGCGTCGCCGAGCACGCCGCCCGGCTCACCCCGGACATCTGGGAGCACCACGCCGAGGGCACCGACGCCAAGGGCCGGATCCGCCGCGACGGCGGCATCACCATGTTCGACGAGGACGGCGACCGGCAGACCCGCCGGGTGAACGGCGCCTGCCTCTTCCTGAACAGCCCCGGCTTCCCCGGCGGCGCCGGCTGCGCGCTGCACGTGCTCGCCCTGCGCGAGGGCCTGGAGCCGCTGCGGACCAAGCCGGACGTCTGCTGGCAGCTCCCGGTCCGCCGCACCTACGAGTGGATCGACCGCCCCGACGACACCCGCTACCTCCAGGTCTCCATCGGCGAGTACGACCGCCGCGGCTGGGGCCCCGGCGGCCACGACCTGCACTGGTGGTGCACCGGCTCCCCCGAGGCGCACAACGGCCCGGACCCGGTCTACGTCTCCTACCGCCCCGAGCTCACCGAGCTCATGGGCCCCGCCGCGTACGCGGCCCTGGTCGCCTTCTGCGAGGCCCACGACCCCCGCCTCGCCCCGCACCCGGCGGACCCGGCGGGCCGGTAGGCCCGACCGGGCCCGGCGGGCCGGCTACTTGTCGATGTCCCCGACCACGAAGAACATCGACCCCAGGATCGCCACCATGTCCGCCACCAGCGTCCCCGGCAGCAGCTCGGTCAGCGCCTGGACGTTGTTGAAGGACGCCGAGCGCAGCTTGAGCCGCCACGGCGTCTTCTCGCCGCGCGAGACCAGGTAGTACCCGTTCAGCCCGAGCGGGTTCTCCGTCCAGGCGTAGGTCTCGCCCTCGGGGGCCTTGAGCACCTTGGGCAGCCGCAGGTTGACCGGCCCGGCGGGCAGCTCGGCGAGCCGGTCGAGGCAGGCGTCGGCGAGGTCGAGCGCGTTGCCGGTCTGCTCCAGCAGGCACTCGAACCGGGCCAGGCAGTCGCCCTCCTCGCGGACGGCCACCTTCAGGACGTCCCGCAGCTCCCCGTACGCGAGGTAGGGCTCGTCCCGGCGCAGGTCGAAGTCGACGCCGCTGGCCCGGGCGATCGGGCCGCTGACGCCGTACGCGTGGACGTGCTCGCGGGAGAGCACGCCGACGCCCGCGGTGCGGCCGCGGAAGATCTCGTTGCCGAGCACCAGGTCCTCGAAGACCGGCAGCTGCCCGCGGACCACGCCGACCGCGCGGCGGACCCGGCCGAGCCAGCCCGCCGGGAGGTCCTCCTTGAGGCCGCCGACCCGGTTGAACATGTAGTGCATCCGGCCGCCGGAGGCCTCCTCCAGGACGTGCTGGAGCTCCTCGCGGCCGTTGAAGGAGTGGAAGATCGGCGTGATGCCGCCCAGTTCCAGCGGGTAGGAGCCGAGGAACATCAGGTGGTTGAGCACCCGGTTCAGCTCGGCCAGCAGGGTGCGCAGCCAGACCGCCCGCTCGGGCACCTCCATGCCGAGCATCCGCTCGACGGCCAGCACCACGCCCAGCTCGTTGGCGAACGCGGACAGCCAGTCGTGCCGGTTCGCCAGCATGACGATCTGCCGGTAGTCGCGGGCCTCGAAGAGCTTCTCCGCGCCGCGGTGCATGTAGCCGATCACCGGCTCGGCGCTGGTGATCCGCTCGCCGTCGAGGACCAGCTTCAGGCGCAGCACGCCGTGCGTGGACGGGTGCTGGGGGCCGATGTTGAGCACCATGTCGGTGCTGCCGCCGTCGCCGGGGAGCGTCTGCGCGCCCGGGCCGATGCCGACCGTGGTCTCCGTCATGGCCGTCGCCTCCTTCTACGAGGGGAGAGTCTGCCATCCCGGCAGGCCCGCGAGGTCGTCCGGTACCGGCATCCGGACGGCCTGGACCAGCCAGTGGAACGCGCCCAGCCCGGCCGGGTCGGTCAGCTCGGCGGCCTCCCCCGCGCCGGACAGCGCCCGCAGGTACGCCGCCGGGTCGGCGGAGGCCAGCGCGAGCGGCGGCCGGGCCCCGCTGACGCCGAGCGCGCGCAGCGCCGCGCGCTGGGTGGTGAGCAGCGCCGGGTGCCCCGGCGCGGCGGCCGCGTCGAGCGCGACGTGCGCGGTCAGGTCGGTCGAGCCGTCGGGGACGGGCGCGCACTCGCGGCCGGCCCGGAACCCGGTCAGGGTGCCGAACGGCGGCCGGGCGGCGGCCGTGTGCGCGTAGTCGGCGGCCACCGCGAGGCCGCCCGCCAGCGCGCCGACGGCGGCCGCCCAGGCGGCGTCGCGCGGCCCGCCCAGCTCGACCCGCTCGCCGTCCGGCCACCAGCGGCGGGCCCAGGCCGCGTCCGCCGGGTCGAGCGGCCCGCCGGGCCGCTCGGTGCCGTCCGGCGCGACCTCGACGTACCGCAGCGCGCCGTCCGGGCCGCGCTCGGCGACGTCCAGCGGGACGTTGTCCAGCCACTCGTTGGCGAACAGCAGGCCGCGGACCCCGGCGGGCGGCTCGGCCCGCCAGTCGACCCCGGCGGGCAGGCCGGCCGGGCGGTCGGCCAGCTCGACGGCGTACAGGTCCACCCGGTCGCGCAGGCCGGCCGGCAGCAGACCGCGCACCGCCAGGGTGAGCTCGCCGCGCCCGGCGCCGACGTCGACGAAGGCCAGCCGCTCCGGACGGCCGAGCGCCGCGTCGACCCCGGCCAGCAGCCGGACCACCGCCCCGGCGAACAGCGCGGAGGCGTGCACGGAGGTGCGGAAGTGCCCGGCGGGCCCCTGCGGCCCGCGGTAGAAGCCGCCGTCCGGCCGGTACAGGGCGTGTTCGATCGCGGGCCGCCACCGCATCCAGGTCATGGCGGACGACGTTACCCGGATCCCCGGCACCCGGATCCCGGCATCCACCCTGGGGAGTAGCCCCGGATCGGCCTCGCGGCGGAGCGGAACGCCCCTTCGGACTCCCTAGGCTTGGAGGCGTGCATCGACTCAACGCCTGGCTCCGCCGACATCCCATGATCGTCGACTCCGCCTGGGCGCTGCCGGTACTGATGCTCGGCGTGCTCGCCGCCGTCGAGTCGTCCGGCATGCCGGACTACCCGATGCCCTCCTGGAAGCACTACACCGGCATCGCGGTCGCGTGCGTGGTGCCCGCCCTGATGGTGGTCCGCCGCCGCTGGCCGGACGCCACCACGGCGGCCGCCGTGGCGGTCGGCCTCGGCCAGGTGGCGTTCCGGATCGAGCCGGGCGGCTCCAGCATCGCGTTCCTGGTCTTCGCCTACACCGGCGCCGCGTTCGGCCACGCCTGGACGTCCCGGCTGGCGCTGGCCGCGAGCCTGGTCGCCGGCCCGCTGACGCTGTGGCGGCTGACGCCCCCGCCCGAGCGCGGGGACGGCTACAAGGCGGTGTTCCTGGCCGCCCTGATGACCACCCCGTTCGTGCTCTGCTGGGCCTGGGGCCGGCTGACCCGGGTCCGCCGCGCCTACCTGGTCGAGCTGGAGGACCGGGCCGCCCGGCTGGAGCGCGAGCGCGACGCCCAGGCCCAGGTCGCGGTCGCCGCCGAGCGCGCCCGGATCGCCCGCGAGCTGCACGACGTGGTCGCGCACAACGTCTCGGTGATGATCGTCCAGGCCGACGGCGCCGCGTACGTGCTGGACTCCTCCCCGCAGCAGGCCAAGGAGGCGCTCGGCACCATCGCCTCCACCGGCCGCCAGGCGCTCGCCGAGATGCGCCGCCTGCTGGGCGTGCTGCGCACCGCCGACACGGCCGGCGAGTACGTGCCGCAGCCCGGCGTCGAGGAGCTGCCCGAGCTGCTGGAGCAGGTCCGCACGGCCGGCCTGCAGGTCGAGTACGCCGCCACCGGCGAGGTCCGCGAACTGCCCCGCGGCCTGGAGCTCACGGTCTACCGGATCGTCCAGGAGGCGCTCACCAACGTCCGCAAGCACGGCGGCCCGAACGCCCGGGCCAGGGTCTCCGTGGACTTCCGCGACGGCGACCTGGAGGTCCTGGTCGAGGACGACGGCCGCGGCTCCACCCACGAACAGCTCACCGGCGGCACCGACGGCCTCGGCCACGGCCTGATCGGCATGCGCGAGCGCGTCGGCATGGTCAGCGGCAGCCTCGACGTCGGGCCCCGGCCCGGCGGCGGCTTCCGGATCAGGGCCGTGCTGCCGCTCAAGGCCTCCCGCTGACCCCGACGTCCCGCTGACCCGCTGAGCCGACCCCGACGAAGGAGACCCGACCCCTATGCCGATCCGCGTGATGCTGGTCGACGACCAGGAACTGCTGCGCACCGGCTTCCGGATGGTCCTGCAGTCGCAGGGCGACATCGAGATCGCCGCCGAGGCGGGCGACGGCCAGCAGGCCGTCGAGGTGCTGCGCACCGCGGAGGTCGACGTGATCCTGATGGACGTCCGGATGCCGCGGCTGGACGGCGTCCAGGCCACCCGCCGGATCTGCCTGGACGAGCACGGCAACCCGGTCGAGAACGCCCCCCGGGTGCTCATCCTCACCACCTTCGACCTGGACGAGTACGCCTTCGCCGCGCTCAAGGCCGGCGCGTCCGGCTTCCTGCTCAAGGACGTCCCGCCGACCGAGCTGGTGGCCGCGATCCGCTCGGTGCACGGCGGCGACGCGGTGGTCGCGCCCACCACCACCCGCCGCATGATCGACCGCTTCGCCGAGGTGCTGCCCACCCCCGCCAGCACCCCCGGCTCCACCGTCCTCGGCCCGCTCACCGACCGCGAGCGGGAGGTCTTCCTGCTCGTCTCCCAGGGCCTCTCCAACGGCGAGATCGCCGCCCGGCTGGTCCTCTCCGAGGCGACCGTCAAGACCCACGTCGGCCGGATCCTCGCCAAGCTCGGCCTGCGCGACCGCGTCCAGGCCGTCGTCCTCGCCTACGAGAACGGCCTCGTCCGGGCCGGCGAGACCCCCTGACCGGCGGCCCGGGGCGGAAACGCCCGTACCATTGACCGGTACGTCTGGTACCCCTAGAGGACTGGAACGGAAAAGTGCTTCCCGACTTCGGAGACCCCTCCGACCCCGGCAACCGCCCCGCCCGACTCGCCGTGGGCGTGCTCGGGGCCGGCCGGGTCGGCCCCGCCCTCGGCGCCGCCCTGCAGCTCGCGGGGCACCGCGTGGTCGCCGCGTCGGGCGTCTCCGCCGCGTCGCGGCGGCGGGCCGAGGCGCTGCTGCCGGGGGTGCGGCTGGTGACGCCGCCGCAGGTGATGGCCGCCGCCGACCTGGTGCTGCTGACCGTCCCGGACGACGCCCTGCCGGACCTGGTCGGCGGCCTGGCCGCGACCGGCGCGGTCCGCCCCGGCCAGCTCCTGGTGCACACCTCGGGCGCGCACGGCGTGGCCGTGCTGGAGCCCGCGACCCGGGTGGGCGCGCTGCCGCTGGCGCTGCACCCGGCGATGACCTTCACCGGCACCTCGGTGGACGTGGCCCGGCTGGCCGGCTGCCCGTTCGGGGTGACCGCGCCGGAGGAGCTGCGGCCGGTCGCCGAGGCGCTGGTGGTGGAGATGGGCGGCGAGCCGGCCTGGATCCCCGAGGAGGTCCGGCCGCTCTACCACACGGCGCTCGCGCACGGCGCGAACCACCTGGTCACGCTGGTCGCGCAGGCGATGGAGCTGCTGCGCACGGCCGGCGTCGCCGAGCCCGGCCAGCTGCTCGGCCCGCTGCTGGGCGCGGCCCTGGACAACGCCCTGCGCTCGGGCGACCTCGCGCTGACCGGCCCGGTGGCCCGCGGCGACGTCGGCACGGTGCGCACGCACCTGTCCCGACTCGCTACGGTGACCCCGGACATCGGCCGGGCCTACCGGGCGATGGCCACGGCGACCGCGCAACGGGCGGTGGCCAACGGCACGTTGAAGCCGGAGCCGGCGGCGGCGCTGCTGGACGTACTGAACGAGGAGAAGCACTGATGGCACGCGACAGGCGCCCGGCGAAGGCCCCGAAGGCGGCGAAGGTCCGCAAGGCGGTGCTGACCCGCACCGTGGAGGAGTTCGAGGCCGCGTTCTGGCCGGACGAGCAGCCGGTGGACAACGCCGTGGTGATGACCATGGGCGCGCTGCACGAGGGCCACGCGGCGCTGGTCCGGGCGGCCCGCCGCCAGGTCGGCCAGGACGGCCGGGTGGCCGTGACGGTCTTCGTCAACCCGCTGCAGTTCGGCGCGGGCGAGGACCTGGACCGCTACCCGCGCACCCTGGACGAGGACCTCGCGCTCGCCGAGGAGATGGGCGCGGACGTGGTGTTCGCCCCGTCCGTCGACGAGGTGTACCCGAACGGCGAGCCGCTGGTGCGGATCTCGGCCGGCCCGATGGGCGAGGGCTTCGAGGGCGCCGCCCGCCCGGGCCACTTCGACGGTGTGCTGACCATCGTCGCCAAGCTGCTGCACATCACCGACCCGGACTTCGCGGTGTTCGGCGAGAAGGACGCCCAGCAGCTGGCGCTGGTCCGCCGGATGGTCGCCGACCTGGACTTCGACGTGGAGGTGGTCGGCGTCCCGACCGTCCGCGAGGAGGACGGCCTGGCGCTGTCCTCGCGCAACCGCTTCCTGTCCGAGGCCGAGCGCGACCGGGCCCTCGTGCTCTCCCGCGCCCTGTTCGCCGGCCGGGACGCCGGCGCGCGGGGCCCGAAGGCCGTCCGCGAGGCGGCCGCCGCCGTGCTGGAGGGCGCGGACGGCGTCTCCCCCGACTACCTGGCCCTGGTCGACCCGCTGTCCTTCACCGAGGCGCCGGACGACTTCCAGGGCGAGGCGGTGCTCGCCGTCGCGGCCCGGGTCGGCTCGACCCGGCTGATCGACAACGTGAGCGTCATCGTCCGCTAGGCACCAGCCCGGACCCCGGGGCGGCCGCCCGGCCGCCCGCCCCTTCCCGGTACGCACCACCAGGCATGCACTCACAGGAGGCGTGACCCATGTTCCGCACCATGCTCAAGTCCAAGATCCACCGCGCCACCGTCACCCAGGCCGACCTGCACTACGTGGGCTCGGTGACGGTCGACGAGGACCTGCTCGACGCCGCGGACCTGCTCCCCGGCGAGCTGGTCCACATCGTCGACATCGACAACGGCGCCCGGCTGGAGACCTACACCATCGCCGGCCCGCGCGGCTCCGGCGTGATCGGCATCAACGGCGCCGCCGCCCGGCTGGTCCACCCCGGCGACCTGGTGATCCTGATCGCCTACGGGCAGATGGACACCGCCGAGGCCAAGGCGTACCTGCCGAAGGTGGTCTTCGTCGACGGGCGCAACCGGATCACCGGCCTCGGCGGCGACCCCGCGGACGCCCCCGAGGGCAGCGGACTGGTGCGCGGCGACGCCGCGTACGGTGGTGCGAACGGCGCGGCCGACGCCGCCGCGCGCTGAAGGAGCAGCTGAACCCATGCCGTACCGCCTGACCGCCCCCGCCCCCGGCTGGACCACGAGCACCGACGTGGTCGTGATCGGCTCCGGCGTGGCCGGGCTCACCGTCGCGCTCAACGCCCGCAAGGCCGGCCTGCGGGCCATGGTGGTGACCAAGGCGGTGCTGGACGAGGGCTCCACCCGCTGGGCCCAGGGCGGCATCGCCGCCGCCCTGGGCGAGGGCGACACCCCCGAGCAGCACCTGCAGGACACCCTGGTCGCCGGCGCCGGACTGTGCGACGAGGAGGCGGTGCGCGCCCTGGTCACCGAGGGCCCGGACGCGGTGCGCCGGCTGATCGAGACCGGCGCCGAGTTCGACCTCGACGAGGACGGCGAGATCGTGCTGACCCGCGAGGGCGGCCACCACCGCCGCCGGATCGCGCACGCCGGCGGCGACGCCACCGGCGCCGAGATCGAGCGCGCCCTGGTCGCCGCGGTCGAGGCCGACCCCGGCCTGGAGCTGATCGAGCACGCCCTGGTGCTGGACCTGCTCACCGACGCCGAGGGCCACGCCTCCGGCGTCACCCTGCACGTGATGGGCGAGGGCCAGCGCGACGGCGTCGGCGCGATCCTGGCCCGGGCCGTGGTGCTGGCCACCGGCGGCATGGGCCAGGTCTACTCGGCCACCACCAACCCGGCGGTCTCCACCGGCGACGGCGTCGCGCTCGCCCTGCGGGCCGGCGCCGAGGTCACCGACCTGGAGTTCGTCCAGTTCCACCCGACCGTGCTGTTCCTCGGCCCGGACGCGCAGGGCCAGCAGCCGCTGGTCTCCGAGGCGGTCCGCGGCGAGGGCGCCCACCTGGTCGACGCGGACGGCGTCCGCTTCATGGTCGGCCAGCACGAGCTGGCCGAGCTCGCCCCGCGCGACATCGTCGCCAAGGCGATCATC
Organism: Kitasatospora setae KM-6054; assembly: GCF_000269985.1. Lineage (NCBI taxonomy): Bacteria > Bacillati > Actinomycetota > Actinomycetes > Kitasatosporales > Streptomycetaceae > Kitasatospora > Kitasatospora setae. The sequence continues at coordinate 3,803,468 of NC_016109.1, forward strand.
CGCCGGACGCACGCCCACGGCACCCGGCACATGTACCTGGACGGGCGGCACTTCGGCGCCGAGATGTGGGAGCACCGCTTCCCCACCATCCTGGCCGCCTGCCGGGCGCACGGGATCGACCCGGTCACCGAGCCGATCCCGGTCTCCCCGGCCGCCCACCACGCCTCCGGCGGCGTCCGCACCGACCTGCACGGCCGCACCACCGTCCCGGGCCTGTACGCCTGCGGCGAGGTCGCCTGCACCGGCGTGCACGGCGCCAACCGGCTGGCCTCCAACTCGCTGCTGGAGGGCCTGGTCTTCGCCGAGCGGATCGCCGCCGACCTGGCCGCGCTGAACGCGGCCGGCCGGCTCCCGGCCCGCACCGTCACCACCGACGCGGCCCGCGCCGCGACGCCGGTGCCGCTGCTGCCCGAGGCGGCCCGCGGCGAGATCCAGCAGCTGATGACGTCCGGCGCGGGCGTGCTCCGCTCCGCGGAGTCGCTGGCCGCCACCGCCAAGGGCCTGGCCGCGCTGGCCGACCCGGCCGACGGCGCCGCCCCGTCCGTGGAGACCTGGGAGGCCACCAACCTGCACCAGGTCGCCACCGCCCTCACCACCTCCGCCGCGCTCCGCCAGGAGACCCGCGGCTGCCACTGGCGCGAGGACTTCCCCGACCGCGACGACGCCCACTGGCACCGCCACGTCGTCCACCCGCTCGCCGGCTAGCGCCCCGCGCCCGCCCTCCCGTCCCGCCGAACCCTGGAGCCCAGCCACCATGTCCCACTCCGAACTGCCCCTCCTGTCCTCCGAGTCCGGCGGCTGCGGCGACGGCTGCGCGTGCGGGGAGGGCGAGGAGTACGAGACCGGGCTCGACCCGGCGCTCGCCGCGCTGCTGGAGGAGGCCGGGCTCGACCCGGTCGAGGTCGAGGACGTGGCGATGATGGCCCTGTCCGAGGACCTGGCCGGCGGCGAGGACGTCACCTCGGTGGCGACCGTCCCGGCCGAGGCCGTGGCGACCGCCGACTTCACCGCCCGGCAGGCGGGCGTGGTGGCCGGCCTGCGGGTGGCGGAGGCCGTCGTCTCGCTGGTCTGCGAGGAGGAGTTCGAGGTCGAGCGGCACGTCGAGGACGGCGAGGCGGTCGTCCCCGGCCAGGTGCTGCTCTCGGTCCGCAGCCGCACCCGCGACCTGCTGACCGCCGAGCGCTCGGCGCTGAACCTGCTCTGCCACCTGTCCGGCATCGCGACCGCGACCCGGGCCTGGGCGGACGCCCTGGAGGGCACCGGCGCGGTGGTCCGCGACACCCGGAAGACCACCCCGGGCCTGCGCGCGCTGGAGAAGTTCGCGGTCCGGGCCGGCGGCGGCGCCAACCACCGGATGGCGCTGTCCGACGCGGCGCTGGTGAAGGACAACCACGTGGTGGCCGCGGGCGGCGTCGCGGAGGCGTTCACCGCCGTCCGGGAGGCGTTCCCGGAGCTGCCGATCGAGGTCGAGGTCGACACCGTCGAGCAGATCGCCCCGGTCCTGGAGGCCGGCGCGGACCTCATCCTGCTGGACAACTTCAGCACCGAGCAGCTGCGCGAGGCCGTCGCCCTGGTGGCCGGCCGGGCCCGGCTGGAGGCTTCCGGCGGACTGACCCTGGCCACCGCGCGCGAGGTCGCGGAGACTGGGGTCGACTTCCTGGCCGTCGGCGCCCTGACGCACTCCGCGCCGGTCCTGGACATCGGCCTGGACCTCCGCACCTCCTGACCCTTCGAAGCAGAAAGCCCCCCATGCTCCTCACCATCGACGTCGGCAACACCCAGACCACGCTCGGCCTGTTCGACGGCGAGGAGATCGTCGAGCACTGGCGGATCTCCACCGACCCGCGCCGCACCGCGGACGAACTCGCGGTCCTGCTCCAGGGGTTGATGGGCGCCCACCCGATCGTCTCGGCGGACGACCGGGTGGCCGGCCTGGCGATCTGCTCCTCCGTCCCGGCGGTGCTGCACGAGCTGCGCGAGGTGACCCGCCGCTACTACGGCGACGTGCCGGCGGTGATCGTCGAGCCGGGCGTGAAGACCGGCGTGCACGTCCTGATGGACAACCCGAAGGAGGTCGGCGCGGACCGGATCGTGAACGCGCTGGCCGCCAACCACCTGTACGGCGGCCCGTGCATCGTGGTCGACTTCGGCACCGCGACCACCTTCGACGCGATCAACGCGCGCGGCGACTACGTCGGCGGCGCGATCGCCCCGGGCATCGAGATCTCGGTCGACGCCCTGGGCGGCCGCACCGCGATGCTCCGCAAGATCGAGCTGGCCCGCCCGCGCAACGTGATCGGCAAGAACACCGTCGAGGGCATGCAGTCCGGCATCCTGTACGGCTTCGCCGGGCAGGTCGACGGGCTGGTCAACCGGATGGCCAAGGAACTCGCCAAGGACCCGAACGACGTCCAGGTGATCGCCACCGGCGGCCTGGCCCCGCTGGTCCTCGGCGAGGCCGACTCGATCGACGTGCACGAGCCCTGGCTGACCCTGATCGGCCTGCGGCTGATCTTCGAGCGCAACCGCCCGGCCACCGCCGCCTGACGCCCCGCCGTCCCCCCGGCCCCGGCCCGTTCCGACGGGGGACCGGGGCCGGTCGCGTTCCCGCACCGCAGGTCCGGAGCGGATGCACCATCTCATAGGCCAATCGGGACAAACACGTCATCAATCGTCATAAGTCGGACGTACGCCACGTACTGTCGACCCATGCCAACGCCACACGGATCGCGCGGCGGCATGGCCTTCAGCGCCGACGAAGTCCGGGTGCTGCGCCGTGTCCTCGCCCAAGCCCTCTACCCGGCCGTCCCCGACCGGCTCCCGGCGCCCGCCCCGGCGGGCGAGCTGTGGGCCGAGGACGTCCAGGACGCGCTTCGGCTGACCGAGGCCATCGACGAGGCGGTCCAGGAGGGCGGTCGGCTGCGCGCCTTCATGCTCACCGACCTGTCCCGCTACCGGTCCGCGCTGCCCGGCAGCGCGGCGGGCTACCTGGACCGCCTGGAGGAGGCCGTCACCGACGGCTACCTGCCCACCGCCGACGACCTGTCGGCGCTGCGCTCGCTGTCCCGCCAGCCGTGCGGCCCGCACGAGCAGGCCCGCCGTTCCCGGCTCGCCGGGCGCTGCCACGCGCTCGCCGAGGCGGAAGTCCGCGAACGGCTCTCGCTGGGCTCCGGCCAGCGGCACCTCGCCGCGGTGCCGAACCCGGCGTCCGAACCCCAGCCCGCCATCACTGTTGGAGGACGGTTCCCGATGAGCGACCAGCACCCCCCGCACCCGGCCGACCGGCCCCGCCCGCGCCGGATGCCCACCCCCGCCGAACTCTTCGGCCGCCGCTCCCGCCCGGCCCCCCGGCAGGACCCGCCGGACGACGAGGAGCGCCCCGAGCTCGCCACCGGAACCGGCGGCTGACACCCCGCCAGGACACCGAAGCCCCCTCCCCGGAGGGGGCTTTTCCGTGCTCCGGGGAGATGTGTCGACAATGTGAGGCGTTCGCGGAGAACCCTTCGGCAAAGATCTGGCAAAACCTTCGAACGATAGGTCGAGCGCGTCCGGAATTGTCTGATTTATCAGCCCGCCCGATGTCACCCCACCCCCCTATGGTCTGGCTCGATCGCATTCGAAAGATCGAAGGGTCAACGTGGGGAATTCGCGTGTTCCGCGCGCGGCGGCCACCGGCGTTCCGCCGGCCGCCGACCTCCTGACGCACACCGGCGGGCCCCGACCGGAGGCCGCCACCGGCCCCGGCCGCGAGCCGCCCGCCGACGGGCCGGTGCCCACCGGACGCCGCCGCCGCAAGGCCGGGGCGCACCGCTGAGGCACCCGCACACCTCCGGCGCCCCCGCCCACCCGGCCGGGCCGGCAGGGGCGCCGCCCACCTCACCAGTACCGAGGAAGCCCATGCAGCACCCCCGTTCCCGGACGCTCGCCGCGTCCGCCGCGCTCACCGTCCTCGCGCTCGGCGCCTTCGCCGTCCCGGCCCAGGCCGCCGAGCAGATCACCCTGGACGCCGTCCCCGCGCTCTCGCTGCCCACCGACCAGGCCGACGGCACGACGCTGTTCATCGACGCCCGCGGCACCGCCACCACCGATGGCGACCTGGTCGTCACCTACGACACGACCGGCCTGGCCGGCATCGCGTCGCTCACCCCGGAGAGCGGCACCAGCCACGCCTGCACCACCGCCGGGCAGCTCGTCACCTGCACCTACCGGCACTACTCCGCACCCGGCCACCCCGAGTTCGGCATGCAGTTCCAGCCCCGGCTGACCGCGCTCAAGGGCGCCCCGGCGAACACCGCCGGGCACCTGAAGGTCTCCCAGTCCTGGAAGGGCGCCGCGCCGCAGAGCATCGACGTCGCGGTCTACGCCGGCGGCCCCCGGCTGGCGTTCGCCAAGGACTTCGACAGCTCCGCGCGGCCCGCCGGCAAGCCCGGCACGGTCCTCAAGCAGTCCCTGGAGATCACCAACAAGGGCCCGCTGGAGAGCGGCCGGCTGGTCGTCGCGGCCGAGCTCTCGCCCGGCCTGACCTTCGAGAAGAAGTTCGCCAACTGCTCGTACGGCACCTCCCGGAACACCGACCCCCGGTTCAACGCGGGCAGCGCCGCCATCTGCACCATCAACACCTCGGTGCGGCCCGGCCAGCAGGTCACCGTCAACCCGCTGGAGTTCAAGGTCGGGGCCGACGCGCTCTACCCGGACATCCAGTTCTACGCCGTGCCCGAGACCGACACCCTGGTCTACCTGAACCGGGGCTTCACCTTCACCCCGGCCTCCGGCACCGGCGAGCGGCTGACCGTCCAGGGCGTGCCGGAGACCGAGGGCACCAAGCCCGGCCCGCCGAACCTGCCCGGTGGCGAGAACGACGGACGCGACAGCGTGATCGTCCAGTACCGGGTCGACAGCACCGCGGACTTCGCCGTGCTCGGCACCTGGACCCCGTCCGCCGGCGGCCGCAAGGGCGTCCTGAAGACCGGCGTGCACAACAACGGCCCGGCCTCGGTCGCCTACGCGCGCAGCGGCAACGCGGTCGCCGCCGAGCTGGTGACGCTGCCCGCCGGGGTCACCGTCGACGGGCAGCTGCCGGACGGCTGCTCCGTCCGCGAGGAGCTCCCGAACGTGGTGACCTGCCACACCACGGCGTTCGTCGGCAACGGCACCGAGCAGACCTTCGACCTGCCGCTCGCGGTCGCCGACCCGGCCGCCGCCCCGAAGGTCCTCCTCGGCGTCACCACCGAGGACGGCGGCTACAACAACCGCGTCGAGCCGCTGGAGTTCGACAGCGAGAACGCCGACAACACCGCCGTGGTCGCCCTCGGCACCACCGGCTCCACCGCCGCGCCGACCACCAAGCCCGGCGGCGGCACCGGCTCCACCGGCTCCACCACCGGCGGCGGCTCGACCGCCGGCGGCGGCTCCACCACCGGCGGGAACGGCGGCGCCACCGCCACCGCCACCGCCTCCGCCACGTCGAGCGCCCCGGCCACCGGCTCGACCGGCGGCACCACCGGCTCGACCGGCTCGACCGCCGGCGGCAACCTGGCCTCCACCGGCGGCGGCCAGGGCACCGGCACCATGCTCGGCCTGGGCATCGGCGCCGTGGTGCTCGGCGGCGGCACCATCCTGGCGGTCTCCCGCCGCCGCGGCGCGCGGCAGCGCTGACGCCACCGCCGGGGCACCGGCCCGCCCCCGCCCGGGGCGGCCGGTGTCCCGGCCCGCGCGGCCGCCCGGCAGCACGGCAGCCCGTGCCGGGACGCCCCGTGAGCCTGGCTACCCTGGTGGGGTGAGCGATCAGAGCACCCTTCCCGCGGCCGACGACCTTCCCGAGCAGATGCGCGTCCGGCGCGAGAAGCTGGACCGGCTGCGGGCAGCCGGCATCGACCCGTACCCGGTCGGTTTCCCCCGCACCACCACCATCGCCGACCTGCGCGACAAGCACCCCGACCTGGCGCCGGACACCGCCACCGGCGAGCGGGTCGGCGTCACCGGCCGGGTGGTCCTGGCCCGCACCGGCGGCAAGCTCTGCTTCGCCACCCTGCGCGACGGCTCCGGCGACCTCCAGGTGATGTTCTCCCTGGACAGGCTGGGCGCCGAGCGGCTGGCCGCCTGGAAGGGCGACATCGACCTCGGCGACCAGGTCGGCGTCGAGGGCGAGGTGATCACCTCCAAGCGCGGCGAGCTCAGCGTGCTGGTCGACCGCTGGGAGCTCACCGCCAAGTGCCTGCGCCCGCTGCCCGACAAGCACAAGGGCCTGAGCGACCCGGAGGCCCGGGTCCGCCAGCGCTACGTGGACCTGATCGTGAACCCCGAGGCGCGCGAGATGCTGCTGCTGCGCACCAAGGTGGTCCGCTCGATCCGCCGCACCTACGAGGACCGCGGCTACCTCGAGGTCGAGACCCCGATGCTGCAGCCGATCCACGGCGGTGCCAACGCCCGCCCGTTCAAGACCCACATCAACGCGTACGACATCGAGCTGTACCTGCGCATCGCCACCGAGCTGTACCTCAAGCGCCTGGTGGTCGGCGGCGCCGAGAAGGTCTTCGAGATCAACCGGAACTTCCGCAACGAGGGCGCCGACGCGACCCACAACCCGGAGTTCACCGCCCTGGAGTCGTACGAGGCGTACGGCGACTACGACACCCAGGCCGAGCTGATCCGGGCGATCATCGTCAACGCCGCCCGGGACGCGCTGGGCACCACCGTGGTCAGGGGCGTCGGCCCGGACGGCGCCGAGCACGAGATCGACCTGGCCGAGCCCTGGGAGGAGGTCTCGGTCTACCCGGGCATCTCGGCCCGGCTGGGCACCGAGGTCACCCCCGCCACCACCGAGGAGGAGCTGCGCGAGCTGGCCGGGAAGGCCGGCCTCGGCGAGTACCTGGACCCGAAGTGGGACCACGGCCAGATCGTCCTGGAGCTGGTCGAGCGCCTGCTGGAGCACCACGCGATCAAGCCGACCTTCATCAAGGACTACCCGACCTCGGTCTCCCCGCTGACCCGCCGGCACCGCTCGATCGAGGGCGTCGCGGAGAAGTGGGACCTGGTCATCTTCGGCACCGAGATCGGCACCGCCTACTCCGAGCTGATCGACCCGGTCGAGCAGCGCGCCCGGCTCACCGCGCAGTCCCTGCTGGCGGCCGGCGGCGACGTCGAGGCGATGCAGCTGGACGAGGACTTCCTGCGCGCCCTGGAGTACGCGATGCCGCCGACCGGCGGCCTCGGCCTCGGCGTGGACCGGCTGATCATGCTGCTGACCGGCAAGAACATCCGCGAGACGGTGCTCTTCCCGCTGGTGAAGCCGGAGAAGGCCGCCAAGGCGGACAGCAGGACCGAGCGGGCGGCCGACCAGGCCGCCGCCGACGACGACACCGAGGAGTAGGCGATGGACTACGTCAGCGCGATCGTCCCGCCGCTGGTCATGGCGATCGGTTTCGCCTTCCTGGTGCGGGCCATCATCCGCAGCCAGGGCGGCGCCCAGAAGGCGAAGGAGGACGCCGCGGCCGAGGCCCTGGCCGCGCGTTCCTCCGCCGAATAGCGGTATCCGCGGCGGCGCGCCGCTCCCCGGAGGGGGGAGCGGCGCGCCGCCGCGTTTGCCGTTTGCCGTCTTTTGTCCGCATCGGTCCTATCCTTGGCGGCACTATGGTGCGGCAACTCGGAGAACTCGAGAACGACATCATGACCCGGGTGTGGCAGTGGAACCGCCCGGTCACGGTTCGGGAGGTTCTGCAGGATCTGCGGTCGGAACGCGAAATCGCGTACACCACCGTGATGACGGTGCTCGACAAGCTGTACCGAAAGGGCTGGGTGCGCCGGGAGCGCGCCGGGCGCGCATACCGATATGAACCGGTCTCCTCCCGGGAGGCGTACACCGCCGCGCTGATGAACGACGCCTGGGCGACCAGCGACAATCCGGCGGCGGCGCTGGTCCACTTCTTCGGGATGATGTCGCCGGAACAGCGCGAGTGGCTGCGCGACGCGCTGCGGGTGGCCGGCGTCGATACCGAGGAGACCGGGCAGCCCGCGGCACGATAACGTTCCCCGGCATGGAGGTCACCATCCGCCGTGCGCGGACCACCGACGTGCGCGCCATCCGCCGGCTCATCGACACGTACTCCCGCAACGGCATTCTGCTCGACAAGCCGACCGTCACCCTGTTCGAATCCGTCCAGGAGTTCTGGGTCGCCGAACGCGACGAGGACGGCCGGGTGGTGGCCTGCGGCGCGCTGCACGTGATGTGGGAGGACCTCGCCGAGGTGCGCACCCTCGCGGTGGATCCGGTCTGCAAGGGGCTCGGCATCGGGCACCTGCTGCTGGACAAGCTGCTGGAGACCGCGCGCTGGCTCGGCGTCCGTCGGATTTTCTGCCTGACGTTCGAGGTTCCGTTCTTCTCGAAACACGGCTTCGTCGAGATCGGCGAAAACGACGATCGTACGGCAGACCCGGCGGCCGTGGCCACGGAAGTCTATGAAGAACTCCTGCGCTCGTACGACGAAGGCGTCGCCGAGTTCCTCGACCTGGAGCGGGTGAAGCCGAACACCCTGGGCAACTCGCGGATGCTGCTGCACCTGTGAGTCATGCCCGGCGGCACGACCTGCGACACAGGGGTTTGTGTTTTCCGGGAAAAGACGCTTTCCTTTCTCTAGGCAATGGATCGTTATCGCGGAAAGGGAAGCCCGTGGCACAGAGGGTTCAGGTCATTCTGGAAGACGATCTCGACGGCGGCTCCGCGGACGAGACGGTGACGTTCGCCCTGGACGGCGTGGCCTACGAGATCGACCTGAAGAGCGACAACGCGGAGAAGCTCCGCGGCCTGCTCGCCCCGTACGTCGAGAAGGGCCGCAAGCAGAGCGGGCGGCTCACCGCGCCGCGGCGCGGTGGCAGCGGCGGCCGGAGCGCCGGCCGGACCGCCGCCGCCGGACAGGCCGACACCGCCAAGATCCGCACCTGGGCGAAGGAGAACGGCCACCCGGTCAACGACCGCGGCCGCGTCCCGAGCAACGTGCGCGAGGCGTACGAGCGGGCCCACGCCTCCTGAGCGGGGGCTGAGCCCGCGAGGCTCTCAGCGGGCGGGCGGCAGGCCCAGCCGTTCGCGCGCGCAGGCGTCCGCGAGGGCGTCCAGCAGGTGCAGCAGGTCGGGCGAGCGCAGGTCCAGGGCGGGGCGGACGGTCCCGGCCCGCAGCCAGTCGGCGGTCCGCGGTTCGGGCACCCGGGGGTCTCCCGGGTGCGCCGCGCGGGCCTCGATCGGCAGTCCGAGCTCCGGGCCCCAGCCGAGCCAGCCGAGCAGTTCGGGCACCGGCTCGGCGGCCCCGGGGGCGAGCAGGAACACCGCCCGGTCGGCCTGCCGCAGCACCGGGCCGCCGGCCCGGCCCAGCCGCTCCAGCCGGCCCAGCGCGGCCCGCGCGGGCCGCAGCGGTGCGCTCAGCCGGTCCGAGCCGCGCCAGAGCGCGGCCGCGGTCGGGGCGGCCGCGGCGGCCGACGGCGCACTGGTCACGACCTGTGCAACGCTGGAGGGGCCGGGCGGTCACGCGACCGCCACCGGAACGGCGGTACCCCGCCCCCGGCCGGCCTGACGACCCGTCATTCCGGGCACCGGGCCGCCGGACTTCTCGCCAGGCGAACACGCACCCCGCGGAAACCACGCGAAACCCGCCGGATTACCGGGTATGAATGCTGGTGGACGGGGTCGCAGGAGCCCGTCCGCAGCACGCCGCGGGGCCGGAGCAACGGTTCCACCGAACCGTGTTCGCCGTTGGCGTAGCGGGATCCGGTGCATCGGGCCCGTCGCTGGGAACACCGTCTCCCAGCATCAGGTTGGGAAAGGTGTCGGCTGGTCGCGCAGCATGTTGCTCCCGCTCCGTGGGAGTTCCGTAGCCGCGCTGCTGAGCGGGACTAGCATGCGGAAGGACAGGGCGGGGACGGCCCCCGAACTGACCGACCGCTCTGAGGAGCGATTAACGATGTTCGAGAGGTTCACCGACCGCGCGCGGCGGGTTGTCGTCCTGGCACAGGAAGAAGCCCGGATGCTCAACCACAACTACATCGGCACCGAGCACATCCTCCTGGGCCTGATCCACGAGGGCGAGGGTGTCGCCGCAAAGGCGCTGGAGAGCCTCGGCATCTCGCTTGAGGCGGTCCGCCAGCAGGTGGAGGAGATCATCGGCCAGGGCCAGCAGGCCCCGTCCGGCCACATCCCCTTCACCCCCCGGGCGAAGAAGGTGCTGGAGCTGTCGCTCCGCGAGGCCCTTCAGCTCGGCCACAACTACATCGGCACCGAGCACATCCTGCTCGGCCTGATCCGCGAGGGCGAGGGCGTCGCCGCCCAGGTCCTGGTGAAGCTCGGCGCCGACCTGAACCGGGTGCGCCAGCAGGTCATCCAGCTGCTGTCCGGCTACCAGACCACCGGCAAGGAGTCGGCCACCGCCGGCGGCCCGGCCGAGGGCACCCCCTCCACCTCCCTGGTGCTCGACCAGTTCGGCCGCAACCTGACGCAGGCCGCCCGCGAGGCCAAGCTCGACCCGGTGATCGGGCGCGAGAAGGAGATCGAGCGGGTCATGCAGGTGCTGTCCCGCCGCACCAAGAACAACCCGGTGCTGATCGGCGAGCCCGGCGTCGGCAAGACCGCCGTCGTCGAGGGCCTGGCCCAGGCGATCGTCAAGGGCGAGGTCCCCGAGACGCTCAAGGACAAGCAGCTCTACACCCTGGACCTCGGCGCCCTGGTGGCCGGCTCGCGCTACCGCGGTGACTTCGAGGAGCGCCTGAAGAAGGTCCTCAAGGAGATCCGCACCCGCGGCGACATCATCCTGTTCATCGACGAGCTGCACACCCTGGTCGGCGCGGGCGCCGCCGAGGGCGCGATCGACGCCGCCTCCATCCTGAAGCCGATGCTGGCCCGCGGTGAGCTGCAGACCATCGGCGCCACCACGCTGGACGAGTACCGCAAGCACCTGGAGAAGGACGCCGCGCTGGAGCGCCGCTTCCAACCGATCCAGGTCGCCGAGCCCTCGCTCGCGCACACCATCGAGATCCTCAAGGGCCTGCGCGACCGGTACGAGGCCCACCACCGGGTCTCGATCACCGACGCCGCCTTGGTCGCCGCCGCCACCCTGGCCGACCGGTACATCTCGGACCGCTTCCTGCCGGACAAGGCGATCGACCTGATCGACGAGGCCGGCTCCCGGATGCGCATCCGCCGGATGACCGCGCCGCCGGACCTGCGCGAGTTCGACGAGAAGATCGCCGACGTCCGCCGGGAGAAGGAGTCCGCGATCGACGCGCAGGACTTCGAGAAGGCCGCGTCGCTGCGCGACAACGAGAAGCAGCTGCTCCAGGCGAAGGCCAAGCGGGAGAAGGAGTGGAAGGCCGGCGACATGGACGTCGTGGCCGAGGTGGACGAGGAGCTGATCGCCGAGGTCCTGGCCACCGCCACCGGCATCCCGGTCTTCAAGCTGACCGAGGAGGAGTCCTCCCGGCTGCTGCGCATGGAGGACGAGCTGCACAAGCGGGTCATCGGCCAGGAGGACGCCATCAAGGCGCTCTCCCAGGCGATCCGCCGCACCCGGGCGGGCCTCAAGGACCCGAAGCGCCCCGGCGGCTCGTTCATCTTCGCCGGCCCGTCCGGCGTCGGTAAGACCGAGCTGTCCAAGACCCTGGCGGAGTTCCTGTTCGGGGACGAGGACGCGCTGATCGCGCTCGACATGTCCGAGTTCTCCGAGAAGCACACCGTCTCCCGGCTGTTCGGCTCCCCGCCCGGGTACGTGGGCTACGAGGAGGGCGGCCAGCTCACCGAGAAGGTGCGCCGCAAGCCGTTCTCCGTCGTCCTCTTCGACGAGGTCGAGAAGGCCCACCCGGACATCTTCAACTCGCTGCTGCAGATCCTGGAGGACGGTCGGCTGACCGACTCCCAGGGCCGGGTCGTGGACTTCAAGAACACGGTCATCATCATGACCACCAACCTCGGCACCCGGGACATCTCCAAGGGCTTCAACCTGGGCTTCGCGGCCACGGGTGACGTCCAGGCCGGCTACGAGCGGATGAAGGCCAAGGTCGGCGAGGAGCTCAAGCAGCACTTCCGCCCCGAGTTCCTGAACCGCGTCGACGACATCGTGGTCTTCCACCAGCTGTCCGAGGCGAACATCATCGAGATCGTCGACCTGATGATCGCCCGGGTCGACCAGCGGATGAAGGACCGGGACATGGGCATCGAGCTCAGCCCGGAGGCCAAGAGCCTGCTGGCGAAGCGCGGCTACGACCCGATCCTGGGCGCGCGTCCGCTGCGCCGCACGATCCAGCGGGAGATCGAGGACCACCTGTCCGAGAAGATCCTGTTCGGTGAGCTGCGCTCGGGCCACATCGTGGTCGTCGGCGTGGAGGGTGAGGGCAAGGAGGCCAAGTTCACCTTCCGCGGCGAGGAGAAGTCCCCGGTGGCGGACACCCCGGCGGCGGTCACGGCGGCCGGTCCGGATCTGACCAAGTAATAGCGCCGCAAAGCGTTTCGCAAGCCGCCGCCCCCGACCTGGCCAGGTCGGGGGCGGCGGCTTTTCCGTGCCGCGCTTTTCAGTTGAAAAACTGTTTAGGTTTCCGTGCGCTGTGAATCCGGGCCCCGCAGGCCGCCGAATGGGTACGACACGCCACACTCCGAGCACGACCGACCCCTGCCGCGCCTGGCCGACCAGTAGGTTGACGCTCCGTCAGTCACTCGGAGTCGCGGGAGCATAGCGGCGTGAACACGCCACGGTCAAGGTCTTTCTTTTTTACCGGACCTTGGATCAAATGTCGTCCACCTGTCTTGCATTGGTTCACCGGTTCGGCCAACAGGCCTCACCGGCAAGGGGAGGACGTCACCACGTTGAAGATAACCAAGAGGGTTGCCGCGGCTTCCGCGGCAGTCGCGGTGGCCGCGGCGCTCGGCGCCGGCATGCTGCCCGGCATCGCCTCCGCCGCCCCGGCGACCCCGGTGGTCACGGACCCGGCCGACGCCGCCCAGAACGACAGCGTTCCGCGTGAACTGCAGAGCCCGCTCGCCGAGAAGCAGCAGGCCGAGCAGACCGCCGCGGTGGAGCAGCTGGTCAACGGCACCGCGAAGGTCGAGCAGCACGGCAGCGGCTCCTCGGTGAAGCTGGGCCGCGACAAGTACGTGGAGCTGTCGCGCGAGCGCACGGACCGGATCTTCACGATCCTCGTCGACTTCGGCGACCAGGTGGACAACACCACCAAGACCGCCGACGGCAAGGTCAAGTACGGTGGCACGCCGGGCCCGGCGCGCAACCAGATCGCCGCTCCGGACCGCTCGAAGGACAACTCGACGGCCTGGCAGGCGGACTACAACCAGGCGCACTACCAGGACCTGTACTTCGCGAAGGACAAGCCTTCGCTGAAGACCTACTACGAGCGCCAGTCCTCCGGCCGGTACTCGGTCGACGGCCTGGTGACCGACTGGGTCCGGGTGCCGTGGAACGAGGCCCGCTACGGCTCGGACTACTGCGGCCAGCACGTCTGCGCCAACGCGCAGGACCTGATCCGCGACGGCATCAACGCCTGGGTCGCCGACCAGAAGGCCAAGGGGCGCACCGACGCCCAGATCAAGGCCGACCTGGCGCAGTACGACCAGTGGGACCGCTACGACTACAACGGCAACGGCAACTTCAACGAGCCGGACGGCTACCTGGACCACTTCCAGATCGTCCACGCCGGTGAGGACCAGTCGGCCGGCGGCGGCGTCCAGGGCACCGACGCGCTGTGGGCGCACCGCTCCTACGTGTACGCCAACCAGGCCGGCAAGACCGGTCCGGACAACAACAAGCTCGGCGGCACCCCGATCGGCGCCACCGGCCTGTGGGTCGGCGACTACACCATGCAGCCGGAGAACGGCGGCCTGGGCGTGTTCGCGCACGAGTACGGCCACGACCTCGGTCTGCCGGACCTGTACGACACCTCCGGCCAGGGCATCGACAACTCGGTGGGCTTCTGGTCGCTGATGTCCTCCGGCTCCTGGCTGGGCGAGGGCAAGGACCAGATCGGCGACCTGCCGAACGACCTCGACATCTGGTCGAAGCTCAAGCTGGGCTGGCTGAACTACGACACCGCCAAGGCCGGCCAGACCTCGCTCTCGCTGCTCGGCCCGGTCGAGTACAACACCAAGCGCAAGCAGGGCCTGATCGTCAACCTGCCCCCGAAGACCGTCACCACCGTGATCAACACCCCGTTCGAGGGTGCCAACGAGTGGTGGAGCGGCAGCGCCGACGACCTGAACGTCACGCTGACCCGCGACGTCGACCTGACCGGCAAGACCTCGGCCGCGCTGACCGCGAAGGCCTGGTACGAGCTGGAGACGGACTACGACTACGCGTACGCCGAGGTCTCCACCGACGGCGGCAAGAACTGGACCCCGCTGGCCGGCACCTTCAACGGCGCCGCGCTGCCGGACAACGCCATCAACGGCACCTCGAACGGCGCCTGGGGCGACCTGTCCTTCTCGCTGAACCAGTACGCGGGCCAGGCCGTCAAGCTCCGGTTCCGCAACACCACCGACGGCGGCGTCCACTACAAGGGCCTGGCCCTGGACAACGTCGCGGTGACCGCGGACGGCTCGGCCCTGTTCACCGACGGCGCCGAGAACGGTGACAACGGCTGGACCGCGGCGGGCTTCTCCCGGATCACCGGCAAGTTCGCCAAGGACTACGACCAGCACTACCTGGTCGAGAACCGCCAGTACGTCTCGTTCGACACCACGCTGAAGACCGGCCCGTACAACTTCGGCTCGGCGGCCCGTCCGGACTGGGTGGAGCACTACGCCAACCAGAACGGCGTGCTGATCTGGCTGTGGGACTCCTCGCAGACCGACAACAACGTGGCGAACCACCCCGGCCAGGGCCTGATCCTGCCGGTCGACGCCCACCCGGCCACGCTGAAGTGGAACGACGGCACGGTGATGCGTCCGCGCTTCCAGTCCTACGACGCGACCTTCGGGTCCGACCGGACCGACGGCCTGAGCCTGCACAAGGCCGACGCGCTCACCAAGATCCCGAGCTCGCGCGGCGTGACGGTCTTCAACGACCACACCACCAAGTACTGGTTCGACGAGAACAAGTACAGCAGCGTCCAGGTGCCGGACACCCGCACCCAGATCGAGGTGCTGTGGCAGTCGCACAACGACCTGGAGGCCCTGATCAAGGTCTCGCCGGTCCGCAAGTGACACCACGGCGGTAGCGGTACCCGGGGGCCCCGGTGGTTTTCCACCACCGGGGCCCCCGGTCGTTCCCGACGGTCGATCAGACCAGTGCGAGGAAGGCGTCCAGCGCCTCGGTGACCTGCTCGGCGCTCCAGTCGGCGGCGTCGGCGGCCACCGTCACCTCGGTCATCGACAGGCCGGGGTGCGGGCCCGGCTCGCGCCAGCCGCCGAACAGCGAGACGCCCTGCTCCTCGGCCTGCCGGAAGCCGGCCTCCTCCAGCCGGGCGGCCGGGTACGGGAGCCAGAACTGGAACTGGTGGGTGTGCGGCGGCTCGGGGTGCACCCGGGCGCCGGGGGCCGCGGCGAGCGCGGCGGCGACCGTCTTGGCGTGCGCCACGTAGCCGGGCAGCCGGGGCAGCTCGCGGTCCAGGCCGGCCAGCGCGGCGAGCGCGGCGGGCCACTGCTGCCACAGGCTGCCGCCGTAGCGGTGCCGCCAGACCTTGAGCCGGCGGACGTACTCCGCCTCGCCCGCCACCAGCGCGCCGCTGTGGCCGCCGAGCGACTTGTAGCAGGAGACGTACACCGAGCCGGCCCGGGCGCAGACCTCGGGCAGCGACCGGCCGAAGTGCGGGGCGGACTCCCAGAGCCGGGCGCCGTCCAGGTGGACCGGGCGGCCCTGCCGCTCGGCCAGCGCGTACAGCGCCTCCAGTTCGTCCCACCCGGGCAGCAGGAAGCCGGCGTCGCGCAGCGGCAGCTCCAGCATCAGCACGTCGTACGGCTCGTCGAGCTCGGCCAGCTCGGCGGCGGCGGGCTGCCGCGGGGCGCCGGTCAGCGGGACGCTGCGCAGGCCGGACAGCACCTGGTGGGCGCGGCGCTCGTGCTGCTCGGGGTGGGCGAGCGGGTGCATGGCCACCACCGGGCCGTGGGTGTCGGCCCAGGTCTTCAGGGCGGCCTGCTGGGCCATCGTCCCGGTCGGGAAGTAGGCGGCGTCCGGCTTGCCGAGCAGGGCGGCGGTGCGCAGCTCCAGGGTGCGGACGATGCCGTCGCCGTAGCGGTCGGTGGGCTCGTCCAGCGGGTAGGGGCCGTCGGCCAGCGCGGCGAGGGCGGCCAGTGACTCGCGGACGGTCTGCTGGCGGCCGGCCGAGAGCAGCCGGCCGGCCCGGCGGCGGGCGTGGAAGCGGCGGTCCTGAACAGGGGTGTCGTTCATCAGCTGATCATCTCCGACGTCGAGGTGGATCGGATGGCGCAGCTGGTTCGCAAGCGGGTTCGAACATCGCCCGGAAGCCGGTCATACCCGCACCGGTTCGGGCCCAAACCGGGCGGCCGCCGGTGGCGCTGCTCACAGGGCATTTCCGACATACGACCCGGGATAGGAGGTTTAGGGCGCGAAAAGCCGTGCATCCCGACGCCTCGGGGCGGCCTACCACCCGCCCCGCGCACTATCGGCCGTCGTAGGTCACACTCTTGGGCCTTCGCGTCCGGGTCGTTTACACCGGAGTCGTTGCACCAGTGCGGCGGGCCCTCACCGGCCCGGCCCCGTCCTGGCCCCGTCCGTGAGGTACCGACTCCCGATGCGTTCTCTCCCCGCCACCGGCCGCCGGCTTCTCCAGGCGATCAGCACCCGCCACGTCCGCTCGGTCCTGTCCGCCGCCCCGCACACCACGGCCCGGCTGGCCCCCGCCAAGGCGCTCGCCTCGGGCGCCGCGGTGGTCGCCGCCGGCGCGCTGCTGATCCCGACCGGACAGGCCATCGCGCAGACCGCCCACCCGGGCGACCGGATCGCCGTCACGGCCACCGCCGAGGGCACCCCCGCCGAGGTCGCCGAGTACCACCTGCCGGAGGCGACCGCGCTGCAGAGCGAGCAGGCCAAGACCGCCAAGGCCGTGCTGGCCGCCTCGCTGGAGCAGGCCGGCCTGACCCAGGCCCCGGCCGAGGACCAGCACCAGGAGCAGCACCAGGACGAGTCGGCCTCCCGCGGCGAGGACCGCGCCGAACTGCCGGCCGACGGGCAGCAGCAGGACGAGCAGGCGACCGCCGACCAGGCCGCCGCCGAGCAGCACGCCGCCGACGAGAAGGCGGCGACCGAGAAGGCCGCGGCCGAGCAGGCCGCCGCCGCTGCCGCCGCCGCGCAGGCGAAGCCGGCCTGGTCCTCGCCCGCGCCGGGCGCCACGATCAGCAACCCGTACCACAAGACCAACGCGGCGTACGCGGCCGGCTACCACACCGGCACCGACTTCGCGGTCTCGGTCGGCACCCCGGTGCTGGCGGTCGGCGACGCGACCGTGGTGTCCTCCGGCTACGCGGGCGCCTACGGCAACCAGGTCGTGCTGAAGCTGTCCGACGGCCGCTTCGCCCAGTACGCGCACCTGTCGCAGCTCGGTGTGAAGGCCGGGCAGCACGTGGACGCGGGCCAGCAGGTCGGCAAGTCCGGCAACACCGGCAACTCGCACGGCCCGCACCTGCACTTCGAGATCCGCACCGCCAACCAGTACGCGAAGGTGATCGACCCGGTCGGCTACCTGAAGCAGCACGGCGCGACCAACTTCTGATCCGCCGCTCCCCGCACTGCCCCCGTACCGCCGCTCAGCCCCGAGCCGCCCGCGCCTACCGCGTGGGCGGCTCGATGCGTGCCGCGACCTCCAGGGCGACCTCCAGGGCGGCCTCCATCGCCTCCTCGACCGTGGTGGGGGGGACCTCGTAGGGGGTGTCGGATTCGCAGGTGTCGGCCTTCAGCAGGAACATCGCCGAGTGCACGGAGGTCAGCGCGACGGTGGCGCGCAGCCGGTCGCGGAAGGTCGGCTCCGGGCCGTGCAGCAGGCGGATCATCCGGATCATCCGCTCCTTGAACGCCAGCCCGGCCGCGGACTCCCGCAGTGCGGGCTGGTTCTCGTGGAAGAAGCGCAGCAACGGGGCCCGCTCGCCCATCCCGGCCGCGAACCGGCGCAGCAGCTCCTCGCGCAGCTCGGGCGACCAGGGCCGGTCCTCGCCGTAGGCGATGGCGTCGTCGAGCGGGGCGGCCATCTTCTCCACGATGCCGCGGACGATGTCGTCCTTGGTCTTGAAGTGGTAGTAGAGGGCGGCCTTGGTGACGCCGAGCCGGTCGGCGATCTCCCGCAGCGAGGTCTTCTCGTAGCCGTGCTCGGCGAACAGCTCCAGCGCCACGTCGATGATCCGCGCTCTGGTGTCGCTGCGGGGGCTCTGGGTGGTGGTCATCGCTGGCGGCCTGCCTCGGGGAGCGGGGGCGGACGGGTGTCAAGATCCGGTTCTGCTGGCATTGTCCCTGCCCAGTGGGACTCCGTCGAAACTGGCTTGACGACCGGCTAGTGAACAACCTACCGTGCCGGACGGCGATTAACTAGCCGGTCGTCAAGTAAGTACCGCCGCGGCACCCCGCGGCACCTGCGCCCCGGGAGAGACGCACCATGACAACCCAGAAGTCAGCGGCGGTTCCGGAGGAACCGGTCGTCGAGCTCGGGAAGCCCGCCGAGTTCGAGCAGCGCCCGCACCGCGAGATCCGCCTGGTGATGGTCGGCCTGGTCATCACCATGCTGCTCGCCATGCTGGACAACCTGATCGTGGGCACCGCGATGCCCACCATCGTCGGCGAGCTGCACGGCGCCGAGCACATGTCCTGGGTGGTGACCTCGTACACCCTGGCCACCGCCGCCTCCACCCCGATCTGGGGCAAGGTCGGCGACCTGTACGGCCGCAAGGGCTCGTTCCTGGTCTCGATCGCGATCTTCCTGCTCGGCTCGGCGCTGTCCGGCCTGTCGCAGAGCATGACCCAGCTGATCGCCTTCCGCGCCGTCCAGGGCCTGGGCGCCGGCGGCCTGATGGTCGGCGTGATGTCGATCATGGGCGCGCTGGTGCTGCCCCGCGACCGCGGCAAGTACCAGGGCATGTTCGCCGCCGTGATGGCGCTGGCCACCGTCGGCGGCCCGCTGATCGGCGGCTTCATCACCGACCACCTGAACTGGCGCTGGACGTTCTACGTCAACCTGCCGCTGGGCGCGATCGCGCTGGCCTTCATCGTCGTCGTGCTGAAGCTGCCGAAGATCCGCTCCAACGCGAAGATCGACTACTTCGGCGCGCTGCTGCTCACCGTCGGCATCGTCTCGGCCGTGCTGGTCACCACCTGGGGCGGCCACGAGTACGCCTGGGGCTCGAAGCAGATCCTCGGCCTGGGCACGCTCGGCCTGGCCTCGCTGATCGGCTTCTGCTACGTCGAGCAGCGGGTCGCCGAGCCGATCATCCCGCTCTCGCTGTTCCGCAACCGGAACTTCACCATGGTCTCGATCATCGGCTTCATCGTCGGCTTCGCGATGTTCGGCGCGGTGACCTTCCTGCCCACCTACCAGCAGATCGTGCAGAACGCCTCGGCGACCAACTCCGGCCTGCTGCTGATGCCGATGATGTTCGGCATGCTGGTGGTCTCGCTGGTGGTCGGCCAGGCCATCACCAAGACCGGCAAGTACCGGATCTTCCCGATCATCGGCACCACCGTGATGGCCGGCGGCTCGCTGCTGCTGTCCACCCTCGCGGTGGACACCAAGACCTTCACCTCCTCCTGTTACATGGTGGTGCTCGGCGCCGGCATGGGCTTCCTGATGCAGGTCACCATGCTGGTCGCGCAGAACAGCGTGGAGATGAAGGACATGGGCGTCGCCTCGTCCTCCGCCACCCTGTTCCGCACCATCGGCGGCTCCTTCGGCGTGGCGCTGTTCGGCACGCTCTACATCAACCGGCTCAACGACACCCTGAAGGACGCCGGGATGCCGGCCGGCGGCGAGTCCACCGGCTCGATGAGCCCGGAGACCCTGAAGCACATGCCGCCCGAGGCGGTCGCGGTGCTCCGGCACGGCATCGCCAACGGCATGCACACCGTCTTCCTGTGGGGCACCGTGGTCAGCGTGGTCGCCATCGCCGCCTCGCTGTTCATCCGCGAGGTCAAGCTCCGCGGGGGCGCGGACGCCGCCGAGGCCAAGGCCGAGGCCGCCCTGGAGGGCGCGGTCTGACGCCGCCCGCCGAGGCGTGGAACGGCCCGCCGCCCCTCCCCGGGGCGGCGGACCGTTCCGCGTTCCGCTACCGCGGCAGCCGGTAGGTGCCCGGGCCGACCGGCTCGACCAGCCCGTCGGCGACCAGCCCGTCCAGCGCCCGGGCCCGCTGCACCGCGTCCGGCCACACCACGTCCAACTGCCCCTGGGCGACCAGCCCGGTGGCCTCCCGCAGCACCGCCAGCAGCTTGCCGCGCACCTGCCGGTCGGTGCCCTCGTACGTCTGGCCGCGGCGCGCCGGGCCCTGGTACGGCGGGCGGCCGGCCCGCTGCCAGGCGCAGTCGGCGAGCAGCGGGCAGCCGCCGCACTCCGGGCCGCGGGCGGTGCAGACCAGGGCGCCCAGCTCCATCACGGCGACCGCCCAGGTGGCCGCCCGCTCGTCGCCGGCCGGCAGCAGCTCCCGCGCGGTGCGGCGCTCGGCGGCCGTGGTGGCGTTCGCCGGGTACTCGACGCCGGTCACCGCCCGGGCGAACACCCGGCGCACGTTGGTGTCCAGCACCGCGTGCCGCTGCCGGAACGCGAACGAGGCGACCGCGGCCGCCGTGTACTCCCCCACCCCCGGCAGCGCCAGCAGCTCCGCGTGGTCGGCCGGCACCTCGCCGCCGTGCCGCTCGGTGATCGCCACGGCCGCCCCGTGCAGCCGCAGCGCGCGGCGCGGGTAGCCGAGCCGGCCCCACATCCGGACCGCCTCGCCCGGCGCGTCGGCGGCCAGCGCGGCGGGCGTGGGCCAGCGCTCCAGCCAGGCCGCGTAGGCGGGCAGCACCCGCTTCACCGGCGTCTGCTGGAGCATGAACTCGCTGACCATCACGGCCCACGGCGAGGCGTCCGGCGCCCGCCAGGGCAGATCGCGGGCGTGGGTCTCGTACCAGCCGATGACGGTCGAGTGCAGCGCCTGGACGGCGCCCGGGGCAAGAGTCGAAGCAGTGGCAACCATGGTTCTCTCGATCCTGCCACGACCCGGCCCGCAGGCTTAAAGCCCCAGGTCGTCGAGCTCCTTGAGGAGGTCCGCGCGCGGGCTGACCGGTCCGGCCGGGGCCGCGGCCGGTCGGCCCGGGGCCGGCAGCGACCGGGCGTCGTCGGCGGAGCCGGACCGGCCGGACCGGAGGGCGAGCCCGGCGGGCCGCCCTGGCCGCCGGTCGCGGAAGATCCAGGCCCCCGCCAGGCCGCCGACCAGCCCGCCGAGGTGGCCCAGCCAGGACACCCCGGGGGTGCCCGGCACGGCGGCGGTCAGCACGTAGGCGAAGGAGGCGCCCATCACCAGGCCGATCAGCGAGTCGATCAGGTTCCGGTCGAACAGGCCGCGCAGCACCCCGTAGCCGAGGTAGCCGTAGACCAGGCCGCTCGCGCCGACGGTCACCGTGTCGCCGTCCTGGAACAGCCAGACCGTCATCCCGCTGGTCACCACCAGCAGCGCCGTCAGCCCGAGGAACTTGCCCACCCCGCGGTAGGCGGCGAGGAAGCCGAACACGAACAGCGGCCCCGAATTGCCTTCCAGGTGCTGCCAGTTGGCGTGCAGGAAGGGCGCGGTCAGCAGGTACCCGAGGGTGTCCGGGTCGTGCGGGACGATGCCGTGCTGCCTCGCCATGTCGCCGCCCAGCAGCCAGTTCACCAGCTGCGCGGCCCAGACCAGGCACATGAAGGAGAACATGACGAAGAACGCGCGCCGCGCCTCGGCGATCAGCTGCGCCGGGTCGAGGCCGCCGCCGGTGGGGGCGTGGTCGTGCGAGGAGGCCATGAGGGCGACTATAGGGCGACACACCGTCGTGTCGAGTCCCTCTTCCGGCCCAAATGGCGGATCATGTGAAAGAAGTGGTCCCGGTGCGGTGTTGATGCGTCAACAGGTGCACAAGGTCTCGTAGAGTTTGCGCGTGCCCTCTCTGCGCCAGCCCGTCGGACCGCTGCCCGCCTCGATCTACTGGCGGCGCCGCGTCGTGGTCCTGTCCGCCCTCGCCGTCGTCCTCCTCGTGGTCGGCTGGCTCGCGTTCGGCCCCGGCGGCGACGGCGACAAGCAGAAGAAGGCCGCCGGCAGCAGCCCGCTGCCCGCGCCCGCGCAGTCCATCACCCCCGGCGCCTCCCCCACCGGCCCCGCGATCACCACCCGGCCCGGCGGCTCCTCCGGCGGCAGCGGCAGCGGCTCGGCGAGCGGCGGCGCGGGCGGCGAGATCAGCGTCACCGGCGGCGGCTCCTCCTCCGGCGGCTCCAGCGGCGGGAGTTCGGCCGCCGGCGGCTCCACCGGCGGGACCGGCAGCGGCTCCCGGACCGGCGGCACCGGGGCCTCGCCGGCCGTCAACACCACCGAGGTGATGACGCTGCCGGTCTGCACCACCTCGCAGCTGACCCTCGAACTCGCCTCCGCGCAGAACTCGTACGCGGCGAAGGACAAGCCGAAGCTGGCGCTGACCATCCGCAACTCCTCCGGGTCGGGCTGCCGGATCAACCTCTCCCACGAGTACTCCTTCCTGACCGTCACCTCCAGCGCCAACGAGCGGGTCTGGTCCTCCGCGGACTGCATCGCCGAGCGGGTCGACGCCTGGGCCCAGATCGCCGGCAACAGCGGCGTCACCGAGACCTTCACCTGGGACCGCGCCCGCTCCAAGCCGCAGTGCGCCACCCCCGACCCGAACCCCGCCCAGCCCGGCAACTACCTCGTCCAGGCCGACCTCACCGGCCCGGCCGGCGGGCCGCTCTCCGCCCGGGCGTCGATCCGCCTGGAGGGCTGAGCGGCACCCCTGCCGGGCGCTACTCGGTCCAGCTGGTACTGCGCAGGGTGCGGCCCAGGGTGAGCGGGAGCAGGGCGGCGGCGAGGGCCGCGGCGAGCAGGGTGAGGACGGCGGGGGCGGAGAGCCGGTCGAGCAGCAGGCCCGCGGCCATCGTGCCGAGCGGGACGCCCGCCATCAGGAGGGTCATCGTCCCGGCCATCGCGCGCCCCCGCATCTCCTCGGGGACCCGCTGGAAGACCAGGACGTCCAGCAGGACCCGCAGGGACGGGACGCCGAGGCAGCCGAAGGCCAGGGCGGCGAAGACCAGGACCGGACCGGAGGCCGCCGCGCAGGCGGCGAAGGCGACCGCGGCGGCCCAACCGACCGCCAGCATCAGCCGGCCGGGGCTGAGCAGCCGGTGCAGGTGCGGGACGAGCAGCGCGCCGAGCAGACCGCCGACGGCCTCGCCGGTGAGGACCAGGCCGGTGCCCGCCTCGGAGGTGCCGTGCTCGCGGAGCAGGACCATCACGGCCAGCAGGATCGCCGAGCCGGTGAGGTTGAGCCCGGCGGCGATCAGCACCGCGCCGCGCATCGTCCGGTGGGCGAGCAGGTAGCGCAGGCCGGCCAGCGCGGCGCCCTTCTCCTTACCCTGCTCCCCCGCCGGGCCGTCCGCCGGCTTGTCCGCCCCGGGGCCGGAGTCGAACCGGACGGCGACGCTCGCGCCGAGCGCCAGACCCGAGGTCAGGACGGTGGCGAGGAACGGGACCGCGCTGCCGAGGCCGAGCAGGAAGCCGGCCAGCGGCGGCCCGGCGAGCGCGGCGCCGTTGACCCGCAGTTCGTCCTGCGAGAGGGCCTGGCGGAGCTGTTCGGGCGGGACGACGGCGCGCAGCGCGAGCATCCGGGAGGGGCCGCCGTAGGCCATGGTGGCGCCGATCACGGCGGCGGCGAACAGCGCGTGCGGGACGGTCAACCAGTCGGCGGCCAGGGCGAGCACGACGCTGAGCGCGGTGAGCAGCCGGACGGTGTCGGCGGCGATCAGGATCCGCCGCCGGTCGTACCGGTCGGCGACGGTGCCGCCGTGCAGGCCGAACAGCACCGACGCGCCGAACTGGACGGCGCCGAACGCCCCGGCCACGGTCGGGGAGCCGGTCATCGCGAGCAGCAGCAGCGGGTACGCGGTGTCGGCGAGGCAGGTGCCGAGCATCGCGGAGGCGGAGCCGGCCCAGAGGGTCTGGAAGCGGCGGTTGCGGCGCAGCGGCACCGGGGTGGCCGCCGGTTCGGTCGTCGTCGTGGTCATCTCTCGTACCCCGTTCATGCTCGCGCCCATGTTCATGCCTCAGCAATCATTCACGATGACGTGAATGATTGCAACAGGGGTAATGATTGCGCGGGCGTTGACGCTATGGCTGAATGTGAACGTGGCTGATCAGATGAAGGAACGCGAGGTCACCGACGTCGCGACGTTGAAGGCGCTGGCCGATCCGCTGCGGCTGGCCGTGCTCGGCGTGCTGATGAAGCGCGACCCGGAGCCGGTGTCGGTGAAGGAGATCGCCGCGGCGCTCGACGAGGCGCCGACCAAGCTCTACCGGCACGTCAAGCAGCTGGAGCAGACCGGGCTGGTGTACGTGGCGGAGACCCGGCTGGTCTCCGGGATCGTGGAGAGCCGCTACCGCTCCGCCCAGCAGTCACTGCGGCTGTCCCCGCAGGTCTACGCGGAGGGCGACGAGCCGCCGGCCGCGCTGGGGGCGATCCTGGCGGCGATGGACCTGGTGCGCGCGGACTTCCGGCGCGACTTCCTGGCGGGCCGGATCGACCTCACCCCGGCGGCGCAGGGCAACCCGCACCCCGGCAAGTTCGCGCACGCCACCTTCCGGCTCAGCCCCGAACGGCTGCGGCGGCTGCGCGCCCGGCTGGACGACGCGCTGGACGAGGTGTTCGCCGAGGGCGACTCCACCGACCCGGACGCCGTCGAGGTGGCGCTGTTCGCGCTGCTGTACGCCGTCCGGCCGCCCGCGGAGGACGGCGGCCAGGGCTAGACGTACCGCTCCAGGATGGAGGACTCGGCGAGCCGGGACAGCCCCTCGCGCACCGAGCGGGCCCGGGTCTCGCCGACGCCCTCCACGGTCTGCAGGTCGTCGATGGAGGCGGCGAGCAGCTTCTGCAGGCCGCCGAAGTGGTCGACCAGCCGCTCGATGACGGTGTTCGGCAGCCGCGGCACCTTGGCGAGCAGCCGGTAGCCGCGCGGCGAGACCGCGGAGTCCAGCGACTCGGGGGTGCCGGTGTAGCCGAGCGCCTTGGCGACGGTCTGCAGGTCGAGCAGCTCGGCGTGGGTCAGCGCCTCCAGGTCGGCGAGCACCTCGGTGACCGTGCGGCCCTTCTTCGCCGCCCGGTCCGGGAAGTAGTCGCGCACGACCAGCTCGCGCTCCGGCTCGACGCCGGCGATCAGCTCGTCCAGCTGCAGCGACAGCAGCCGGCCGTCGGTGCCCAGCTCCAGCACGTACCCGGCGATCTCGCCGGCGATCAGCCGGACCATCTCCAGCCGCTGCACCACCGCCGAGACGTCCCGGACGGTGACCAGGTCCTCGATCTCCAGCGCGGACAGCGTGCCGGCCACCTCGTCGAGCCGGAGCTTGTAGCGCTCCAGGGTGGCCAGCGCCTGGTTGGCCCGGGACAGCACCGTGGTGGAGTCCTCCAGCACCCGGCGGGCGCCGTTGACGTAGATCGCGATCAGCCGCATCGAGTGCGAGACCGCGACCACCGGGAAGCCGGTCTGCCGGTTGACCCGCTCCGCGGTGCGGTGCCGGGTGCCGGTCTCGTCGGTCGGGATGTTCGCGTCCGGCATCAGGTGGACGCCCGCGCGCAGGATCTTGGCGTGGTCCTTGTCCAGGATCACCGCGCCGTCCAGCTTGCACAGCTCGCGCAGCCTGGTCGCGGTGAACTCGACGTCCAGCACGAAGCCGCCGGTGCACAGCGCGTCCACGCTCTTGTCGAAGCCGAGGACGATCAGGCCGCCGGTGTTGGCCCGGAGCACCCGCTCCAGGCCGTCCCGCAGCGCCGTGCCCGGCGCGATCGCACTGAGGGAGGCCCGCAGCAGGGCCTCCTCGCGGGAGGACTTGTCCGCCCGGTCGATGGCTGCCACGTGACTCCTTGGGCCGACCCGAACCGTGTGCCGCGGCGGCCGACGGTCTGTCTCTCGTTGTTCCTGCGCATGATGCCGATGAGCAGCTGAAGTCTAACTGCGTACGGCCGCGACGGGGCGTGGGTCAGGCCAGTTCGTCCGAGTCGACCGGCTCCCAACCCGCCATCAGCTCCTCCGGATAGGCCGGGACCGGGGCCTGGGCGCGGGCCCGGGCGAGCGCCTGGGCGCCCGGGTCGGCGGGCGTGCGGGCGGGCGGCGCGGCGTCCGCCTTCGGCTTCGAGCGGGGGCGGCGGCCCGGGATCGCGCGCAGCGCCTCGCCGATGTCGGAGACCTCCACCACCTTCATGCCGGCCGGGACCTTGCCCGGGTCCGGCGGGACGAGCGCGTGGGTGAAGCCCAGCCGGTGCGCCTCCGCCAGCCGCCGCTGCACGCCGGTCACCCGCCGCACCTCGCCCGCCAGGCCGACCTCGCCGATCGCCACCAGGTTGTTCGGCAGCGGCGTGTCGGTCGAGGACGAGGCCACCGCCAGGGCGATCGCCAGGTCGGCCGACGGCTCGGTGAGCTTCACGCCGCCGACCGTCGCCGTGTAGATGTCCTGCTTGCCGAGCTTCACGCCGCCGTGCCGCTCCACCACCGCCAGGATCATCGCGATCCGCGGCGACTCCAGGCCCGAGGTGGTGCGCCGCGGCGAGGGGATCTGCGAGTCCACCATCAGCGCCTGCACCTCGGCCACCAGCGGGCGCTTGCCCTCCAGCGTGACGGTCAGGCAGGTGCCGGCGACGGCCTTGTCGCGGCGGGTCAGGAACAGGCCGGACGGGTCGGCCAGGCCGACGATGCCCTCGTCGTGCAGCTCGAAGCAGCCGACCTCGTCGGTCGCGCCGTACCGGTTCTTCACGCCGCGGATCAGCCGCAGCCGGGCGTGCCGGTCGCCCTCGAAGGAGAGCACCACGTCCACCAGGTGCTCCAGCAGGCGGGGGCCGGCGATCTGGCCGTCCTTGGTGACGTGGCCGACCAGCAGGGTGGCCATGCCGCGGTCCTTGGAGGCCCGGATCAGCGCGCCCGCCACCTCGCGGACCTGCGCCGGGCCGCCCGGGGCGCCGTCCAGCTCGGCGGACGCGATGGTCTGCACCGAGTCCAGGATCAGCAGCGAGGGGTTGACCGCCTCGATGTGGCCGAGCACCGCGCCCAGGTCCTGCTCGGCGGCCAGGTAGAGGTGGTCGGAGATCGCGTCGATCCGGTCCGCGCGCAGCCGGACCTGGCCGGCCGACTCCTCGCCGGTGACGTACAGCGTGCGGTGCCGGTCGCTGGCGGCCTTGGCCGCGACGTCCAGCAGCAGGGTCGACTTGCCGACGCCGGGCTCGCCCGCCAGCAGCACCACCGCGCCCGGCACCAGGCCGCCGCCGAGCACCCGGTCCAGCTCCGGGACGCCGGTCGAGCGGGCCGTCGCCACCTGCCCGTCGACCTGCCCGATCGGCCGGGCGGGCGCCGAGACCGGCCCCGCCGCCGTCGTCCGGACCGGGACGGCGCCGTGCTCCTCCACCGTGCCCCAGGCGTTGCACTCGGGGCAGCGGCCGACCCACTTCAGCAGTTGGGCGCCGCACTCGGTGCAGCGGTACGAGGGGCGCGGCTTCGCGGTGGTCTTGGTACGGGCAGCCATGCGGGCCACGGTAGCGCCTCGCACCGACAACGCCCGGACCTCACTCGAACGGCGTCAACCAGGCGAACAAGGAATCGGTCCTGTTACCCGAAAGAAGGACAAACGGGGGAAACCTTCCGGGCGGCGGGTTTCGGCTGCCTACCGTCGGTTCCGTGACCACCGGCCAGCCCCACCCCGTCGACCCGACCCCGGCACTCCGGGCGTACGGCGCGCACGTCGACGGGCTGTTCACCTACTGCCTGTCCGTGCTCTGCGAGCACGAAGCCGCCAGCGCGGCCGTCCTGGAAGTCCGCGACCTCGCCCGGCGGCACGGCGACCGGGTCGACGACCCGGCGCTGCTGCGCGCCTGGCTGTACGCGCTGGCCCGGCACCGCTGCCTGGCCCGCCTCGAAGGGGACGCCGCCGACGAGGACGGCGCCCCCGGCGTCCCGGCGCCCGGCGCGCTGCGCGAGCGGCGGCGCGAACTCGCCTCGCTGGCCTGGCCCGAGGCGGCCGGCACCGACCCCGAACAGCGCGAGGCGCTGGAACTCGCGGTCCGCCACCGGCTGGACGGCGCGGAGGTCGCCGCGGTGCTCGGCCTGAGCACCGCGGACGCCGCCGCCCTGCTGGACGCCGCCGGCGCCGAGGTCGGCCGGACCAGGACCGCGCTGCTCGTCCTCGGCGTCGGTTCCTGCCCCGAACTCGCCCAGCTCGGCGGCGTCGGCGCGGAGTCCTGGCGGGGCTGGGTGCTCGGCCCGGCGCTGCGCCGCGAACTCGTCCTGCACCTGGTCGAGTGCCCCACCTGCCGGGGCACCGCCGAACGGGTCGCCGGCCAGCTCGGCCACGGCCTCGCCGGGCTGCCCGGCCTGCCGCTGCTGGCCGCGCCCGGGCCGCTGCGCCCCGGCGTGGCGCCGTCCGGCGGGGCGGCCTTCCTGACCGGCGCGGCCGCGGGCCGGCGGGCCGCGCAGGGCCCCGCCGAACCCCGGTTCGACCAGCGCGGCTTCCCCCGGCACCGGATGCCCTCGGCACCGCGCGGCGCCGCGGTCCGGCAGCGGGTGGTGACCACCGGCGTGCTGGCCGCGGTGCTGGCCGCGCCGGTGGTCGCGCTGTGGAGCGCGCACCGGGGCGGCGGCGAGGAGCACGCCACCGCGGTCTCCTCGGTGCGGGTCGACCCGACGGCGGCGCCCGGGCGGCGGGTGCCGGTGCCCGAGCCGACCGCGGTCGGGGGCGCGGTCGGCGCGCTGCCGCCGGCCGCCCCGGTGCAGGTGCTGGAGCTGGCCGGCGCGGTGGCCGCAGAAACGTCCCTGCCGACCGTTCAGGGCCCGGCGGTGCCGGTGCCCTCGCACGGCGCCACCCCGCTCTCCAGCCCCGCGCTGAGCCCCGAGCCCGCCCCGCCGCCGACCGCCGCCGACCGGGACCGGCTGACCGTGACGGCCGGCGCGTACGGCAGCCGCACCGTGCTGACCCTCACCAACTCCGGTGACGGGCCGCTGGCCTGGCACGCCGTGCTGGACGTCGACTGGCTGCGGCTGAGCCGGGACGGCGGCACCCTGGAGCCCGGCCAGCGGATCACCGTCACCGTCACCGTCGACGAGGCGCGCGCCCCGCAGTCCCGCTGGACCGCGCGCCTGGCGCTGCCGCCGTCCACCGCCGTGGTGACCCTGGAGGGCGGCAGCGACCACCGCGGCGTCCCCACCCCGGACCCGGCGGCGACCGGGAGCCCGGCGCCCACGCCGTCCGCGAGCGACTCCGGACCGGCCGAGCCCTCGCCGTCCGCCTCCGCCTCCGCCTCGGTCTCCGCGTCGCCGCCGTCGTCGCCGCCCTCGTCGGAGCCCCCGCCGTCGTCACCCCCGGCCTCGCCCTCGCCGTCGGCCTCGGGCCCGGGCTCGGCCGGTCCGTCCCCGTCCGTCTCCGCCAGCCCGTCCGGCGCGGCCGCCGGCTCGCCGTGACGGGTGGTCAGTCCGCCGCGGTGCGCTCGCCGGCCAGCCAGCGCTCACCGCGGGCCACCGCCTCCTCCAGCGAGGCGTCCAGGACGGGGTCGGCGGGAACGACTCCGTCCGCGCCGAGCGCGCCGGCCAGCCCGGTGTGCTCGGTGAGCCGGACGAAGGAGGGCTGCGCCCCGGCGACGATCAGCCGTCCGCCGCGGGCGCCCAGCTCCTCGTTCCTCCGGCGCAGCAGCTTGACCATGCTGGACGAGGGCACGTCGGGGACGGCCCGCACCACCAGCACCAGCACCGCCGGGCCGTCCGGCGCCTTCGGCCAGGCCGACTCGATCAGCGGCAGCTCCGCGAACAGGCTGACACCGCTGTAGGCCAGCACGGTGACCTGCCCGGCGGGCAGTTCGGCGGGCACCTCGGCGATCCGCCAGCGGCCGCCGCCGGCCGGGACGAGCGCGGTCAGCCGGGCCTGCCGGGCGGCCTGCACGCAGTAGAGCAGCAGCGAGAGCACCGCGCCGAGGATGATCGCCTGCTGCAGCGGCAGCTGGGTGGTGCCCAGGAAGGTGACCACCATCGCGGCGGCGGACAGCCGCGAGGTCCGCAGCACCAGCCGGACGTCCGGGACCTTGCCGACGATCAGCTCGCCGCCGACCACGATGATCAGCCCGCCGATCACCGGCATCGGGATGTGCTCGGCGAGCGGCGCCAGGACCAGCACGATCAGCGCCAGCCAGACGCCGGAGAACACGCCCGCCCAGCGGGTCCCGGCCCCGGCCGAGACCGCGACGCCGGTGCGCGACAGCGAGCCGCCGACCGGCAGCGACTGGAACAGCGCGCCGGTGGCACTGGCCAGGCCCTGCGCGGTGAAGTCGCCGTTGACGCTGGACTTCGAGCCGTCCGGGTTGGGCACCGACGGGCTGATCCCGGCCGCCTGGGCGAGCGCCACCAGCGCGATCGACAGCGCCCCGCCGAGCAGGTGCCAGGCCGCCGACCAGTCGGGCGCGGTGAAGTGCGGCAGCGCGGCCGGGATGTCGGCGATGCCGCCGACCAGCTCCACGTCCGTGCCGAACACTGCCACGCCCGCGCTGACCAGCACCATCGCCACCAGCAGCGCCACCGTCCGGAGCCGCTTCACCGCGTGCGCCAGCACCCACACCGCGACGGTCGCCACCGCGACCAGCGTCGCCGCGAGCTCCCAGGAACCGGCGTGCACCAGCCAGTCGCCGAGCTGCGCCAGCTTGTTGTGGCCCTGCGGCCGGTACCCGGTGGCGTCCTTGAGCACGCCGACCACGATCTGCAGCGCGATGCCGGTCGAGAAGCCGACCATCACCGCGTTCGACACGAAGCTCAGCACCACCCCGAGCCGCAGCACGCCCATCAGCAGCATCACCACGCCGGACAGCACGCCCAGCATCGCCACGTTCCCGGCGTCGGACGGGTCGAGCCCGGCGTCGCCCAGCACGCTCTGCGAGGTCAGCGCGATGGCGCTGGTCAGCGTGGTGACCATCAGCACGGTACGGGCGGTCAGCGAGCCGACGATCGCCGGGACGACGCCGGAGAACAGGCCCGCGACCGGGTTGAAGCCGGCGATCGACGCGTACGCCATGCCCTCCGGGATCGAGAACAGGCCGGTGACCAGCCCGGAGGTGACGTCGCTCGGCTTCGGGCGGCCCAACGAACGACCCAGCGACCGGCCCAGCGACCGGCCCCGGCCTTGCAACGACGGCCGCCCCCGGCCGGGCGGCGCCGGCCGGCCCATCAGGCCAGCCCCGACACGGCGTCGCCGACGTACTTCACGCCCAGGACCAGCAGCAGCACGATCATGATCGCCGAGTTGTGCGCGGACATCCACGCCTTCCAGCCGCCCAGCACCTCGGTCGCCCGCGCCCCGCCCAGCAGGTAGACGCCCAGCGGCAGCAGCGTGCACAGCGAGCCGATCAGCACCAGCAGCGCCCCGGCGACCGCCTTGCCGCCGCCGCTCGCGCCGCTGGTGGCGATCGAGACCGCGCCGCCGACCGCCAGCACCAGGTTCTTCGGGTTGGCGGCGACCAGCACCGCCGCCAACCCCGCCGACTTCGGCGGGCCGAACCGGTCGATCGCCCGCATCCAGCCGGGCTGCTCAGCGGTCTGCCCCGCGCGCGGCCGCCCCCGCCACTGCCGAGCCGCCAGCAGCAGGAACAGCACGCCCAGCCCGAGCTTCACCCAGTACGACCAGTCCGGCGTCCCCGCGCTGCTGTCGATGCCCGAACCGGCCAGCACCACCGCGGTGGTGACCGCGCCCAGCGCCACCACCCAGCCCGCCGTGAACGCGATGCCGTTGGACCGCCCGCGCGGGGTGGCCAGCATCAGGATCACCGCGATCAGCGGCAGCGGACTGATCGCGATGCCGACCGCCGAGGCCAGCATCTGCCCGATCGCGTCACCCATCCCCGTTCCCGCCTCTCCTCGGGTTCGCCCTTCCGGTCAGCGCAGCCGGATCGGGGGCAGCCGGTAACTCCCGTCCAGCACCTCGTCCTTCGGCTGGTACATCCGCACCATCGGCCGGAAGCCGCCCTCCGGCGCGGGCAGCCAGTTCGCGAACTCGGCGGCGTCGGTGGGCCGTTCGCGCTGGAGGTAGAGCGTCAGCGAGCCGTCCTCGCCGTACACCAGGCCGGGCGTGCGGTCGCCGATCGAGTACCGGTCGATCTCGTTGGCGACCAGCAGGTACTCCGGGGTGCCGTACATCGTCACCGACCAGAACGCGCCCACCGGCGGGGTCCGCTCGAACCGCAGGGTGTACGCGTGCGCGCCGGTCAGCTCGACGCCGTCCGCGTCGTGGTAGGTGGTGGCGTACGCGGCCTCGTAGGCGTGGTTGCCCCACAGGCCGGCCCGGGCGGCCACCGCGCGGGACAGGTAGGCGGAGCGGCGGTCGGCGATCTTCCACTGCGGCTCGTCGCGGGTGCCGGGGCCGAGGTGGTCCAGGTTGTAGTCGAACAGGTGCAGGTTCGCGGCCCACTCGCCGGTGGCGTCGTCGGCGCCGGCGGTCGCCGCCTCCACCCGCTCCCGGCCCGCCGCCAGACCCTTGGCCAGCGCCGCCGCCCACTCCGGCGGGCCGTCCAGGTACGGCGAGCGGCCCTGGTCGTGCAGGCCGATCGGGGCGAAGCGGCGCTGGAACTCCACGTCGGCGGCGGCGGGCGGGAACGCGGCCGCCCAGAGCCGCAGCCGCTCCAGGAACAGCAGGTCCCCGGGGACGCCCGGGTCGGGCTCCGGGAGGCCCGTCGCGGCGCCCCCGTCCACCGGGGTGAGCGTCAACTGCCCCTGGAGTTCGCGCACTCGGGGAATGTCGTCCGGCCCGGCGCAGTAGTTGCGCCCGAGGATCACGGCGACCGCCGTCGGCGAGCTGATCACCGGCACGCCCTCCGGCGCCGTCCCGCGCCAACCGGGCGGGGCCACCAGCCAGGACTGCTCGGCGGTACCGGACGAACGACGGCCCACGTAGGCGAAGTTGTTCGTCCAGGCGTCGACGAACTGCAGCACGTCGTACGCGCCGCCGGTGTCCGGGACGTGCAGCAGCAGCGGGCCGGCCGACAGGTCCAGCGGGGCGACCGAGTACAGCGTGTCGTTGTTCACCGACACGAAGTGCGAGGAGGCGTCGCCGAGTTCGGCGGCATGGCCGAAGGTGTTCCACGGCGTCGGACCGATCGAGCCCAGCCCGTGGCGGACGATGCCGTCCACCGCGACCAAGCCCGCCACCAGCGGGGAGCCGTACACGTGGGCCTCGGCGGCCAGCATTTCGGGTGTGGCGTCAGCCATCCGAACGTCCTTGTCTGATCGGGTACTTCAGCGGGCGGTGAGGGTGGGGAGCTGCCAACTTCCGTCCAGCAGCTCGGGCTTCGGACCGTAGGCGCGCACCGCGACGAAGTACGGGCCCTCGGGAGCGGGCAGCCAGTTCGCGAACTCGGCGGCGTCGGTGGGCCGTTCGTGCTGGAGGTAGAGCGTCAGCGAGCCGTCCTCGCCGTACACCAGGCCGGGCGTGCGGTCGCCGACCGAGTACCGGTCGATCTCGTTGGCGACCAGCAGCCGCTCCGGCAGGCGGTACATCGACACCGACCAGAAGAACCGGGCCGGCGGGAGGCCGCCGGCCGGGAAGCGCAGCACGGACCGCTCCCGGCCGCCCGCCGTCGACTCCCAACCGCCGTACCAGGCCTCCTCGACCGGCAGCCCGTACAGGCCCTTGAGGGCGCCGCAGGCCCGGTCCAGGTAGCGGGTGCCCAGCTGCTCCCGGGTGCCGAAGAGGGTGGTGCCGGTGGCCGCGCCGTCCGTCGCCGCGACCAGCTCCGCCCGGCCGTCCGCGATGCCCGCGAGCAGCGCCGCACGCACCTCGGCGGGCAGCGCCGCCGGCTCGAAGTCACCGCTGCCGATGCCCAGTTCGGTCAGTCGGCCGCGCAGCTCGGCATCCGCGGGCAGGGTCGGGAAGAAGCCCAGCAGGAAGTCCAGCAGGGAGAAGAACTCCAGCGTGCCGAGCACCTCCTCGCCCCGCCAGACCGGCCAGAGCGGCTCGGCGGCGACCGGGCGCGGCGTGCCCAGGTGCTCGCTCAGCGGCTTCAGCACGTACCCGGCCTGGATCCGCTCGACCTCCGGCACGTCGGCGGGCCCCGCCGAGGACGTCCGTCCGACGATCCCGACCAGGTTGGTGTCGGCCCGCAGCACCCCGTCGAAGCCCTCCGGCGGGTTCGCCCGGTGCCCCGGGCCCGCGACCAGGTAGCGGCCCGCGCCGGGCCCGGTGGCGCGTGAGCCGACGAAGCCGACGTACGCGGTGTCCAGGTCGTGCACCGGCAGCACGTGGTAGCGGTCGGCGGCGGGCTTCTCCAGCACCCACGGCTCGGCCCGCAGGTCCAGCCACGCCCACGAGTACGGGGTGTCGTTGTTGGGCGTCACCACGTCCGTGTTCTCCGGGGTGAACGGCCGCGGGTAGTGCCGGAACACGCCGAACCCCCCGACGTACCGGGGGTCCGCGTCGTCGATCGCCTGCGGGTAGATCGTCCGGTAGTTCTCCACCAGCGGGTACCCCCAGACCCACGCCCGCGCCGCCGTCCGCCGCACCGCCGCCGGATCCGCGCCGACCGGGTTGCCCATCTCGCCCACCCTTCTCCCCCACAAAAGGGAATATCCAGACATAGCGGTACACCCGGATGCTATGTGCTCCCTTTTCGATCGGCACTCCGGCGGCATCGGCACTCCGGCGGCGAGGACGGACGGGGACCGGGCGCGCGGCCGGCGGTCTGCCGGTGGTCTGCCGGTGGTCTGCCGGCGGCAGAACCGCTCCGCCGCCGGTGAACACGGCGCATGGACGGCCCCGGCGGCGGAGACCCTCGAAGGCATGGACATCCTTCTGCTCGGCGGATCCAAGTTCCTCGGCCGCGCCTACGCCACCGAGGCCCTCGCCCGCGGCCACCGCGTCACCACCTTCAACCGCGGCGTCAGCCGCACCGACCCGCCCGGCGTCGAGGCCGTCCACGGCGACCGCGGCAACCCCGCCGACCTGGAGCGCCTCGTCGACGGCCGGACCTGGGACGCCGTCGTCGACACCTCGGGGCAGCAGCCCCACGACGTCGCCACCACCGCCCGGCTGCTCGACGGCCGCGCCGGGCACTACGGCTTCGTCTCCTCGATCCACGCCTTCGCCGACTGGCCCGCCCACCCCGTCGACGCCGACTCCGCCACCCTCGACTGCCCCGGCGACCTCCCGCCCGACCAGCCCTTCGCCAATGCGCTCAAGGCCGGCTGCGAACGCGCCCTGACCGCGCACTTCACCGGACCCGCCGCGATCCTCAACTGCGGCCTGCTGATCGGCCCGCACGAACCCATCGGCCGCCTCCCCTGGTGGCTCGACCGGATCGCCCGCGGCGGCCGCGTCCTCGCCCCCGGCCACCCCGACCGCCCGCTCAGCCTCATCGACGCCCGCGACTTCGCCGCGTTCGGCCTCGACCTCGCCGAACGGCGGGCCGCCGGACGCTACGTCACCACCGCGCCGATCCGCTCCACCACCACCGGCGAGTTCCTCGACGCCTGCCGCACCGCGACCGGCTCCGACGCCGAACTCGTCTGGACCCCGGACGCCGACCTGCTCGCCGCCGACGTCTCCCCCTGGGTCGAACTCCCGCTCTGGGCCCCCGCCACCGACGGCTGGCACGGCACCTGGCAGGCCGACCCCGCCACCGCCCTCGCCGCCGGCCTCCGGACCCGCCCGGTCCTCGACACCGTCACCGACACCTGGGCCTGGCTCGAATCCGGCGGCCGCGCCGAGGTCAGCTACCGGCAGCTCGACACACCGCTCGGCATCGACCCGGCGAAGGAACGGCGGATCCTCGACGGGCGGTAGGCGGGCCGGGCGTCCCGGCCGGTACGTCCGGCTGGTGCGTCCGGCTGGTGCGTCCGGCCGGTGGCGTCCGGTTAGTACGTCCGGCGGGTGACGAGTTCGGCGAGGGCCAGCAGGTCGTCGGCGCCGGACGGGTCCGGGACGGCCGCGGCGAGGTGGGCGATGGCGGCGGCCATCCGGTCGCAGCTCTCGGTCTGGGCCCAGCCGCGGCCGCCCGCGCGGTCGACCGCGTCGGCGGCGGCGGCGAGTTCGGTGGGGCTGAGCGGGCGGCCGGTGGCGTACAGCGCGGCGAGCTCCGCGCCGGCCGGGGTGCCGGAGGAGAGGGCGTGGACGACCGGGAGGGACTTCTTGCGGGCGGCCAGGTCGGCGCCGACCGGCTTGCCGGTGACCGCGGGATCGCCCCAGATGCCGATCAGGTCGTCGATCAGCTGGAAGGCCAGTCCGATCTCGCGGCCGAAGGCGTCCATCGCGTCGGCGGTCTCCGCGTCCGCCCCCGCGTACAGCGCGCCGAGCGCGCACGCGCAGCCGAGCAGGGCGCCGGTCTTGCCCTCGGCCATGGTCAGGCACTCGGCGAGGGTGACGTCGGTGCGCTGCTCGAAGGAGCAGTCGGCCTGCTGGCCCGCGCACAGCTCGACCACGCAGTCGGCGAGGCGGCGGACGGCCGCGGCGGCCGCCGGGTGCGGGTCCTCGGCGAGCACCCGCAGGGCCAGCGAGTGCATGGCGTCGCCGGCCAGGATCGCGCCCGTGGTGCCGAACACCCGCCAGGCGGTGGGCCGGTGGCGGCGGGTGTGGTCGCGGTCGATGACGTCGTCGTGCAGCAGCGTGAAGTTGTGCACCAGCTCGACGGCGGCCGCGGCCCGGACCGCGTCCTGCGGACGGCCGCCGACCGCGGTGGTCGCGGCCAGCACCATCGCCGGGCGGATCGACTTGCCCGCGCCGACCGCGCTCGGGGCGCCGTCCGCCTCCAGCCAGCCCAGGTGGTAGCCGGAGATCAGCCGCATCGAGTCCGGGAGGGTGTCGACCGCCGCCCGCAGCGCCGGGTCGACGACGGTACGGGCCCGGCCGAGCAGGGCCATCGCCTCGGCGGTGTCGCGCCCGCCGTCGACGGCCGCGACCGTCGCGTTCTCGCCGTGCTGCCCGCGTTCGGGCACGGTGATGGCCATGGTGGATCCTCCCCCTCGACGGCCCCGGCTGCGGGGCGGCGTGAATGTGCGCTGACGGTCCGCCAGGCGGTGCAGCGGTGAAGCGGACGGGCCGTCGGGCGCGGTGCGCGGGCTGACGGGCGCGGTGCGCGGGCTGACAGGCGCGGCGCGCGGGCTGACAGGCGCGGCGCGCGGGCTGACAGGCGCGGCGCGCGGGCTGACAGGCGCGGCGCGCGGGCTGACGGGCGCGGCCCGGGCGGGCCGGCGGATGACTCCCCTACGGCCGGCCGACCCGCCCGGGCGGCGGGACGTGCGGTGGAACGTGCGGTGGAACGGCGACACCGGCCGGTACCGGAACGGACGAGCACCGGAACGGACGGACGGGCGGGCCCAGGACGGTGGGCCCGCCCGGTGGTCAGTGCTGCCAGTGGGCGACGTCCACGTTCTCCAGGACGCCGATCGCGTCGGGAACGAGGACCGCCGCCGAGTAGTAGGCGCTGACCAGGTACTTGACCACGGCCTTCTCGTCGATGCCCATGAAGCGGACGTTCAGGCCGGGCTCGACCTGGTCCGGGAGCGCGCCGGGGCGCAGGCCGATCACGCCCTGGTTGTCCTCGCCGACGCGCATCGCCAGGATCGAGGTGGTGCCGTTGACCACCGGGATCTTGTTGCAGGTCAGGATCGGGACGCCGCGCCAGCTCGGCACCGTCTTGCCCTCGAACTGGATCGCCTCCGGGTACAGCCCGCGGCTGTTGCACTCCCGGCCGAAGGCGGCGATCGCCTTCGGGTGGGCCAGGTAGAACTTGGTGCTGCGGCGGCGGCAGAGCAGCTCGTCCAGGTCGTCCGGGGTGGGCGGGCCGGAGTGGGTCTGGATCCGCTGCCCGTACTCGGCGTTGCTGAGCAGGCCGAACTCCGGGTTGTTGACCAGCTCGTGCTCCTGCCGCTCGCGCAGCGCCTCGACGGTCAGCCGGAGCTGGTGCTCGGTCTGGTCCATCGGCTGGTTGTAGAGGTCGGCGACCCGGCTGTGCACCCGCAGCACCGTCTGCGCGACGCTCAACTCGTACTCGCGCGGCGAGAGTTCGTAGTCGACGAAGGCCGTCGGCAGGTCGAACTCGCCCTCGTGGCCGGCCGACATCCCGATCGCCGCCTCGCCCTTGTGGGTCTGCGGGAGCTGCGAGTCGGCGATGAAGGCGAGGATCTGGTCGCGCAGCGCCTCGGAGCGGTCGACCAGCTCCTGGAAGGCCGGCCAGGCCAGCACCAGCACGGTGCCCGAGGTGGTCGCCTTCACGCTGTAGGGCCAGCGGCGGTCGGCGACGGTGAGCGCCTCGTCGCCGATGTGGTCGCCGTCCGCGAAGGTGCCGAGCACGGTCGGGTCGCCGTACTTGCCGGTGCCGATCTTGTCGACCTTGCCGTGCGCGACCAGGAACACCTCGTCGATCTCGGCGCCCTGCTCGATCAGCACGTCGCCGACGGCGAAGTCGCGCTGGACGAAGCGGCCGGCCAGCTCGGCCAGCAGCGCGTCGTCCTCGAACCCGCGCAGCACCGGGACCTCGCGCAGCGTCGGCGGGACGACGCTGACCTGGCGACCGGTCTGCGCGAAGCTCACCCGGCCCCGGCCGACCGCGTACGAGAGGCGCCGGTTGACCCGGTAGGTGCCGCCCGAGACCTCGACCCAGGGCAGCGCGCGGAGCAGCCAGCGATTGCTGATCTCCTGCATCTGCGGGGCCGACTTGGTGGTCGACGCGAGGTTCTTGGCGGCCGCCACCGAGAGGCTGCTCTGCTGCCTCGCTTGGGGGATTCCGGCGGTCGTTTCGGTCGTCATTTCGGCGGGGCCCCTGATCGTGTCGACGGCACGTTGCGGCAACCATGCTGACGGCCGTTCAGGTGAGGCGGCAATCACTCGTGGGGGTGATTCAGGTGCGTGCGCGCAATAGTGCGACCAGCGGACTGGAGCGATCATCGTCCGATTCACGCCCCCTCCCGGCGGGCCGCCGGACGTCTCCGGACACCTCCGGACGCCTCCGCGCGGTGCCCCGCGAAGGGCCTCGCGAGGGGCCCGTCGGGGCCGCTCCGAAGGGTCGCCGAGAGGCTTGTCGGGACCCCTTCAGGACCCCCTCGTTTCGGACGTCCGCGCAGCTCACCCACCCCCTGTTCGAATCCCTGCGGAACAGCGCTATGGTGGCCCCCTCACCGCGTGGTGACCGCCGCCGCAGCGCAGGCGAACCGGTCGGTGACCTCCCATCGGCACGCCCTTCTCCAGGGAGACCCTCGTGACCGCGCCCGTCCGCGTCTGGCTGAACCGCACCTACGCCGAGAACGTCTTCTTCATCGATCTGCTGCGCTCCGCGCCGCGCCCCGTTCACATCCTGGCCACCCACGTCGACCCCGACTCCCCCGTGCTCGCCGCCGCCGACCTGGGTGCCCTGGAACCCGACGGCCTCTCGGCCGAGGCGTACGTCGAATTCGCGCTCGCCTTCTGCGCCCGCCACGACGTGGACGTCTTCCTGCCCCGCCTGCACCAACTCGCGATCTCGCTGCGCCACCGCGACTTCGAGGCGCTCGGCACCGCCCTGGTCTGCCCGCCCGCCTCGGCGATCTCGCTGTTCGCCAGCAAGAGCGACGGCTACCGGGCGCTGGACGCCGCCGGACTGCCCACCCCGCTGTGGCG
Organism: Kitasatospora setae KM-6054; assembly: GCF_000269985.1. Classification (NCBI taxonomy): domain Bacteria; kingdom Bacillati; phylum Actinomycetota; class Actinomycetes; order Kitasatosporales; family Streptomycetaceae; genus Kitasatospora; species Kitasatospora setae. The sequence continues at coordinate 3,843,258 of NC_016109.1, forward strand.
GCACGCCGACACCGCGGCCGAACTGCTCGCCGCCGTCGAGGAGATCGAGGCGACCGGCGTCCCGGCCTGCCTCAAGCCGGCCTCCGGCGCGGGCGGCGAGGGATTCCGCGTCCTGACCCGCGAGCCGTTCAGCCTCCGCCGGCTCGCCGGGTACGTCGACTCCCGGGTCCAACTCGACCAGGTGCTGGCCGCGTTGGAGGCATCGCCGACCCCCGCCGAACTGCTGGTGATGCCCTACCTGGACGGCCCCGAGGTCTCGGTCGACTGCCTCGCCGAACGCGACGGACGGGTACTGGCCGCGGTCGGCCGCACCAAGCAGGGCCGCCGCCGCGGCTTCACCGTCGACCCCGCCTACCTGGAGCCGGCCCGCCGCCTGGTCGAGGAGTTCGGCGTCGGCCACCTGTCCAACGTCCAGTTCCGGCACGAGCGGCACACCGGCCGCCCGGTCGTCCTCGACATCAACACCCGCCCGTCCGGCGGCCTGCACCAGCTCCGGGTGTGCGGACTCAACCTGCCCGCCGCCGCGCTCGAACTCGCCCTCGGCGGACGGCCCGTGCTCCCCGCGACGGACGAACTCACGCTCGGCGAGTACACCTTGGTCTCCACCATCCAGGCGCTACTGCCCCGGCAGTCCGCGGCGCCCGCGCTGGAGCGGATCGAGAGCGTCGCCGTCGGCACCGGCGCGGAACTCCTCTCCACCGCAGGCTAGTTGCGATTGCTGCCGTCGGCCCTGGACTGGCCGTCCCTCGCCCTGGCGAGCCGGCCGTTTCCGGTCGGCCCTCGCCCTGGCTAGCCGGCCTCCGTCGGACCCGACCAGTCGAGGGTCGGCGGCAGTACGCCCTCCAGCGTGAGCAGCCAGCGCTTCGTCTCCACCCCGTGCCACGCCCCGCCGAAACCGCCCAACCCGTCCGCCGCCACCACCCGGTGGCACGGCACCAGCAGCGGCAGCGGGTTCGCGCCCATCATCTGCCCCACCGTCCGGGCCGGTACCCCCGGCTCGGACGGGTCGGTGAACACCCCGCTGCGGGCGGCGAGTTCACCGTAGGTGACGGTCCGGCCCCAGCCGACCGTCGCCAACAGGCAGCGCAGCACCACCAGGTGCGGACCACCGGCCAGCGACCAGTCGATCGGCAGCTCCAACTCCCGCCGCACGCCCGCGAAGTACTCACCCACCCGGGCCCGCACCAGCTCCACCCGCCGCGGATCCGTGCACTCGGGCCCGGCCGCCCCCGGGTAGCTGCCCGTGTAGCTGGCGGACGCCACGCCCCGGGCGGTCACCCCGAACCGCATCGGCCCGCTCGGCAAGGGGGTCGGGACGGTCACCCAGGAGAGGTCCATCCCTCCACTCTAAGGACTCCGCCGCAGGGACCCCGGGGGTTCGGCGAGAACGGCGGAGAACCCCCGGGGCACACCGCCCGGGGCTCCGGACGCCGGGCCCTACAGGTGGTCGCGGAGGTAGCCGGCCAGGGTGCGGGACCAGGTGGCCAGGGCGGCGCGGTCCGGGGCCTCGCCCGCACCGAGCGCGGCGAGCTGCTCGGTGGAGAGGCGGCCGCTCGCGGCCAGCGCGGAGAGGCCCGCGAGGACGGCCGAGAGGTGTTCGGCGTCGTCGTGGCTGAGCATCACGAGGGTGTCGGTGTGGCCGATGGTCATGGAGCCGGGCATCTCGTCCTCCTCGGTCGGTCCTCGATCGGTCCTCCGTCCACCGTACGACCGCCGGAGCCGGGTCGCGCGGGGTCGCGTGGGGTCGTGTGTGGTGGGAGTGGAGGGAGGGGGCGGGTCTGCGAGGGGCGGGGGCGGCTCGCCCGTTCGGACCACCCGGATGGCCGGGGGCGGGGCGCCCGGCGGACGGTCAGGGGACGGTGTCCGACGGGTGACAGGGAGCGCAGATGCCAGCAGAGGCCGCCGGTCCGTCCCAACCGCCCGGTCTGCGGGAGCTGCTGCGCAGCCCCGGCTACGGGCGGTTGCTGCTGGTGTCGGCGCTGGTCGGGGTGCCGGTCTCGCTGGCGGCGTTCGGCTTCGTGAGCCTGGAGCACGAGCTGCAGCACTGGGTGTGGGAGTCGCTGCCGGACCAGCTCGGCTACGACCGGGCACCCTGGTGGTGGCCGCTGCCCGCGCTGGCCTTGGCCGGTCTGCTGCTGGCCCCGATCGTGACCCGGATGCCCGGCCGGGGCGGACACACCCCCGTCCTCGGGCTGGGCGGCCCGCCGACCCTGCCGGTGGAGGTGCCGTCGGTCGTCCTGGCCGCGCTGGCCTCCCTCCCGCTGGGCGCGGTACTCGGCCCGGAGGCACCGCTGATGGCACTGGGCAGCGGGCTGGCGCTGCTGACGGTGAGCGCGGCGAAACGGGCGAACAGCCCGATGGTCGGACCGATGCTGGGCGCGGCCGGATCGACGGCGGCGATCGCCACGATCTTCGGCAGCCCGCTGGTCGCGGCCGTGATGATGATCGAGGCAGCGGGCCTGGGCGGGGCGCAGCTGACCCTGCTGCTGCTGCCGTGCCTGCTCTCCTCCGGCGTGGGCGCGCTGGTGTTCACCGGGTTCGGACACTGGACCGGCCTGTCGATCGGCTCGCTGAACCTGCCGTCCGTCCCGAAGGCGCAACTGCCGGACGCCGGGGACTTCCTGTGGGGCGTGCCGCTGGCGATGGCGATCGCGGTGATCCTGGTCGCGGGGCAGACCCTGGGCCACCGCTTCGCCGCGTTCACGGCCCACCGGACGGCGGTGCGGACGGTGCTGTCCGCGGTGCTGGTGGGTGCCTGCATCGCCGGGTACGCGCTGGTGACCGGACGCTCCCCCGAGGAGGCGGCACTGTCCGGCCAGGCCGCGCTGGGACAGCTCGCGGCGGACCCGCGGAGCTGGTCGGTGGGCGCGCTGCTGGCCCTCGTCCTGTTCAAGGGCCTGGGCTGGGGTGTGGCCCTGGGATCGCTCCGCGGCGGCCCGATCTTCCCGGCGGTCCTGCTGGGCGCCGCCCTCGGCGTGGCGGCCGGCGGCCTGCCCGGCCTGGGCGTCGAGGCGGGCCTGGCCGCCGGCCTGGCCGCGAGCGGCGCGGCGGTCATGCGGCTGCCGGTGACCAGCACGGTGCTGGCGGCAGCGCTGCTGGGCGACCAGTCGGCGGATTCGATGCCGCTGCTGATCGTCTCGGCGGTGGTGTCGTTCCTGACCGCGACGTTCGTGCACCGGGTGGCCGCGCCTCGGCCGACGGCGGAGGGGGACGGGGGAGGGGAAGGGCGGGGCCGGGGTCGGGTGGCGGCTTGAGATCGGTGTCGTGACACCGGTGCGCTGGCATCGGTGTCACGACACCGATGCCGGGACATTCATGCTGCGGCATCGATGTCACGACACTGGTGTCGCGACATCGGTGTCACGACATCGACGCGCCATCACCCTCGCGCCCCGCCCACCCACTCCGCCACCCCCACCCCCCGCTCACCGGCCGCAGGCGCGGCACGGCGGCCGGGTGGCGCGGGCGTAGCCGAGGGCGGCGGCGCCCAGGCCGAGGCCCCACAGCCAGTAGGCGGGCATCGCGATCCACAGGAAGGGCAGCGGCAGCGTGTCGTCGCGGGACGCCGGGTGGAGCGTCTCGCCGAGCAGTTGGGCGATGCCGACGCCGAAGTACACCAGCAGTCCGACCGAGAGCGCGGCGGCCGGGCCGAGCGGCAGCCAGCGGGGCACCGGGCGGCCGCCGAGCAGCGGGACGGGGTGCGGGACGTTCCGGCCCCAGCGGTGGACGAGGGAGAGCGGCAGGACGGTGCCGGCCAGGACGAAGCCGGCCTCGAACACGGCGAGGGAGAGTCGCTCGGCCGTCCCGAGCGGTCCCGGGCTACCGAAGCCCAGTCCGTACTGGGCGAGGATCCGCAGCCAGCAGGAGGCGACCGCCCCGTAGCCGGCCAGGCGGGCCCAGCGCGGGGTGCGGGTGCGGGCGGCGGGGTCGTGCGGGTCGCCGGTGCGGCCGCAGCGGGGCAGTCGCCGCGCAGGCGGCGGTGGGCGCGGGCAGCGGCGGCCAGCAGGACGGCGGTCGCGGCGCAGCCGGTCCGGCTGAGGAAACCCGCCGCCGAGCCGGGGAGGCCCAGCCCGGGCAGCAGGCCGCCGACCACGTCCAGCAGCAGGAACGGGCAGCTCAGCAGCAGGACGGCGGCCACCGCAGCGGCCCCGGCGAGCAGTCCGGGGCGGTAGCGGCGGGCCCGGTGCAGGCCGTATCCGAGCGCCGCGGCGGCGGCGGACAGGCCGACCGTCCCCCAGCGGGGAACGACCAGCAGGTCGGTGCCGAGCCGACCGAAGGACGGGGCGTGGCCGAGTGCCCACCAGGTCTGCGTCAGCCCGTACGCGAGGGCGGCGGCGAGCGCGGCGGCCGCCGTCCGGGGCGGGTGGTGGGTGCGGTCTGCCATGGCGTCCACGCTAGGCAGCGGCGGGTGGGCCGGGCATCGGCCGCGGGGAGGGCCGCGCGGGGGCGGGGCAGGTCGCGGGAAGGACGGGGCGCCTACCCGGCGAGGAGATTGACGTCCTGTCGGATCGTCCGCCAGGAGGAGGCGGTGGCGGGGCAACGCCCCCGCATGGCAAGGCTGTTGGCGCGGCGCCGACCTGTCCGCCGGCAACAGCGGCGGCAGCAGCAGCGACAGCGAGAGCGACAGCGACGGTGGTGGCCGGGGGCGCGCGGTCTCCCGTTGCCGGCGGCGTTCTCGCGGGCCGACCTCGCGCGCCCCCGGCACTCTCCGTTCAGGACGGTGGCTCCCCCTCGGGCCGCCGTCCTGCGGATCCGCCGTCCGCGCGGCTCCGGCGAGCGGCGGCCGGGAGCGCGGGGCGGCGGGGCGCGGCCGGTGCCGGGGTTCGGGCGGGCCGCGGGTCGATGGGGCCAGGCCGGTGGCGGCGGGGCCCGGGGCGGGGTCAGGACCAGGCGATATCCCGTCGACCGGAACGGGCCGGGGCGGACCGGGTGTTCGCCATGCTGATCTCCGTACGGTGCCGGACCGGTGCGGCCCTGGTGGATGGTTCGCGGTGGGACGGGACAAGCCTGGAGCGCCCCGGCAACCGGCCGATAACATCGGCCTAACGTGCGCCGACGAAGCGTCGGACGGGGGGCACGCGAACGGGGAGCAGCACGGTGCGCTTCGGTTTGCTCGGCACTCTGACGGCCCATGACGGAGTGGCCGACCGGCCGGTCCAGGGCCCCAAAGCCCGTACCCTGCTGGCCGTCCTGCTGCTGAACGCCGACCGGCCCGTCTCGCTCGACCGCCTGCTCGACGCGCTCTGGGGCGACCGGCCCCCCGCCACCGCCGAAGCCTCGCTGCGCAACCTGGTCTCCCGGCTGCGCCGGACACTCGGCGACGAGGACGGACAGCGACTGCGGTCCACCCCGTCCGGCTACCAACTCTCGCTGACAGACGACGAGTTGGACACTCGACAGTTCGAGGCCGCGATCCGCCGGGCCCGCTCCGCGCACGAGGCCGGCGACCTGTCCGCCGTACTGGCCGAGACCGCCACCGCACTCGGCCTCTGGCGCGGCGAGCCGCTGGCCGACCTCCCGGAGGCGGCCGGGGGCGGCGCGGCGGCCGAGCAGTGGCGGGAGAGCCGCCTGCAGGCCTTGGAGTGGCGCTTCGACGCCGAGTTGGGCCTGGGCCGCCCGCACGCGCCGCTGCCCGAACTCACCCGCCTGGTCCGCGAGCACCCGCTGCGCGAGGTCTTCCACGCCCAGCTGATGCTGGCCCTGCACCTGACCGGCTCCAGGGCCCGGGCCCTGGAGGTGCACCAGCGCCTGCGCACCGCCCTGATCGAGGAGTTGGGCATCGAACCCGGCCCCACCGTCCGGGCCGCGCACCAGCGGATCCTCGCCGAGCCGCCGACCGAACCGAGCAACCCAGCCGAACAGGCTGAACAGTCGGCCGAGGCGGCCGAGGCGGCCAAGGCGGCAACCGAAGCGCCGCCCGCTCCGGCCGCCACGCTCTCGGCCGACCGCCCAAGGCCGTCCCAACTCCCGCTCGTGTCACCGTACTTCGTTGGACGCCAAGAGCAACTGGCAACCCTCCGGGACGCGTTGACCGACACCTCGGAGCAGCCCGCGATCGTCGTGGTCAGCGGCCTGGCCGGCGTCGGCAAGTCCGCCCTCGCGGTGCGCTGCGCCACCGACCTGCGGGGCGAGTTCCCGGACGGGCAGCTGTTCCTGAACCTGCGCGGCGCCACCCCCGGCCTGACCCCGCTCACCGCCCACGCCGCGCTCACCGCGCTGCTGCCCGCCCTCGACGCCGCGCGGGGCGGCGTCCCCGAGGACACCGACGGCGCCGCCGCCCTGCTGCGCACCGCCCTGGCAGGCACCCGCACCCTGCTCGTCCTGGACGACGCAGCCGACCTCGCCCAGGTCCGCCCGCTGCTGCCGACCGCCCCCGGCTGCGCCGTCCTGGTCACCAGCCGCTCCCCCATGCACGCCCTGGACCACGCGCTGCACCTGCGGCTGGACGTCCTCTCCGAGCACGACGGCATCGCCCTGGTCGAACGCGCCGCCGGCCGCACCAGTGCGGACCGGTCGGTGGTCGCCATCGAGCGGACCGACCTGGCCCGCCTGGTCCGGCTCTGCGGCCGGCACCCGCTCGCCCTGCGGATCGCCGGCGCCCGGCTGGCCGCCCGCCGCACCCTCCCCGTCCGGCACCTGGTCGGCCGGCTGGAGGAGCACGAGGACCGGCTGGACGAGCTCGAACTCGACGACCTGAGCATCCGCCGCTCGCTCGCCCTGACGTACGACTCGCTGCGCGGCTCCGCCCGCCGGCCGGACGTCCGGGCCGCCGCCGCCCTCGCCGCGATCGGCACCCTCGACCTCCCCGACTACTCCGCCCCGCTGCTCGCCGCTGTCCTGCGGATCACCCCCGCCCAGGCCGCCACCGCCCTCGACCGCCTGGTCGAGGTCGCCCTGCTCGACGAGCCCCGCCCCGACCGGTACGCCCCGCACGACCTGGTCCGCGACTACGCCCGCGAACTCGTCCCCGACCCCGCCGACCGCACCGGCCACGTCCGGGCCGCGCTCGACTGGTACCGCTCGCTGACCGTCCGGATGGCCTTCGCCCTCGACCCCGGCTCCGCCCTGACCCGGGAGCTGCCGCCGGTCGCCCCCGCCGACCAGCTGGACCACGAGGGCGCGCTGGCCGCCGGCGACGCCGAGTTCGGCAACCTGCTGCTCCTGGTCGAACAGCTCACCGCCACGAACTGGGCGACCTCCGCCGAGGTCTCCCCGCTGGCCCGGGCGCTCTTCCCCTACCTGCGGGTCCGCCCGCACGCGGACGCGCTCCGGATGAACGGAATCGTCCAGCGCCTGGCGGTCCGGGACGGCGACCTGGCCGCCCAGGCGTACGCGCTCAACTCCATGGCCCACGCCCACTACTCCGCCGGCCGGAACGTCCCCGCGCTCGAACTCCTCGACGCCTGCCTGGCGGTGGCCGAGGACCCGGACTTCCGCCGCCGGGCCCTCGGCCACCGCGGCCTCGTGCTGTCCGACATGCGCCGCGTCGAGGAGGCGATGGCCAGCCTGCAAGAGGTGCTGGACCTCGCCGTCCGGGCCGGTGACGACCGCGATCAGGCCAGCGCCCTCGTCGCCCTCGGCAACCTGGTGGAAGCCGAGGACCCGCACCTGGCCATCGCCTACCACCACCGCGCCATCGACGCCGCCAACCGCTGCGGCTTCGAGTACGCGACCGTCGCCGCCCTCTGCAACATCGGCTTCGCCCACCTCCGGCTGGACGACCCCGCCGAGGCGCTGCGCCACTTCGAGCAGACCACCGGCAGCTCCCTGCGGATCGCCTCCTGGCAGATCAACACCGAGGTCTGGCGCGGCCGGGCCGAGGCACTGCGCCGCCTGGGCCGGCTGAACGACGCCCTGACCGTCGTCCGGCAACTGCTCGACCAGGCCGCCCCCCTCCAGGACGCCCTCGTCACCGGCACCTTCCAGCACACCCACGGCCTGATCCTGCGCGACCTCGGCCGCCCCGCCGAAGCCCGCGCCGCCTGGCGCTCCGCCCTGGAACGCCTCAGCACCGCCGACCACCCGGTGGTCGGCGAACTCCGCGACCTGCTCGCCACCGGCTGAACCCCCGGCCCCGCCCCCCGGCCCCCGGCCCCGGAAACGCGGAAGGCCCCTCCGCCACGACGACGGAGGGGCCACTGGCCGACAGGCCCGCGGAGCCCCCTGTCGGGTTCGAACCGACGACCCCCGCTTTACAAGAGCGGTGCTCTGGCCAACTGAGCTAAGGAGGCGCGGTGGCCGTCCGCGGGATCCACGGCGGCACCAGTGGGCAGTGTACCGGGCGGGGGCGCGGGGATGCGGGTGGTTGGCGGGGGTGGTTGGCGGGGGTGGGTGGTGGGGCGGTGGGGGCGGGTGTGACCGGATCGATGCCAACTCGGGGGCGGCGGAGGGCTGACAAAAGGACGAACTGCCAGGTAGCGTCACGGGGAGCCGCGTCCGACTGCTGTGATCCAGACCAGTTCCGGGCCTGTCGGGGCGGCGGCGAGAACATCCACCTTTACTCGGATCGTCCGGCACGTTCCTGCCGGTGAAGGAGCGAAGCACCATGGCTTCTGTGACGTACGACAAGGCCACCCGTGTGTACCCGGGTGCCGACAAGCCCTCCGTCGACCAGCTCGACCTGGAGATCGCGGACGGCGAGTTCCTCGTCCTGGTCGGCCCCTCCGGCTGTGGCAAGTCGACCTCGCTGCGCATGCTGGCCGGCCTGGAGGACGTGAACGAGGGCGCCATCCGCATCGGCGACCGCGACGTGACCCACCTGCCGCCGAAGGACCGGGACATCGCGATGGTGTTCCAGAACTACGCGCTGTACCCGCACATGACCGTCGCCGAGAACATGGGCTTCGCCCTGAAGATCGCCGGCGTGAACAAGACCGAGATCCGCACCAAGGTCGAAGAGGCCGCGAAGATCCTCGACCTGACCCAGTACCTGGACCGCAAGCCGAAGGCGCTCTCCGGTGGTCAGCGCCAGCGTGTCGCGATGGGCCGCGCGATCGTCCGCCAGCCGCAGGTCTTCCTGATGGACGAGCCGCTGTCGAACCTGGACGCCAAGCTCCGCGTCTCCACCCGTACCCAGATCGCCGGCCTGCAGCGCCGCCTGGGCATCACCACGGTCTACGTCACCCACGACCAGACCGAGGCCATGACCATGGGTGACCGCGTCGCGGTCCTCAAGGACGGTCTGCTCCAGCAGGTCGACGCGCCGCGCGCGATGTACGACCGCCCGGGCAACCTGTTCGTGGCCGGCTTCATCGGCTCCCCGGCGATGAACCTGATCGAGGTGCCGCTGGTCGACGGCGGCGTCAAGTTCGGCGGCTCGGTCATCAGCATCGCCCGCGAGGACCTGGCCAAGGCCGGCGACGCGAAGAGCGTCGTGGTCGGCATCCGTCCCGAGCACTTCCAGGTCGTCCCGGCCGGCGGCCTGGAGGGCGTCGCGGTCACCGTCAACGTGGTCGAGGAGCTCGGCGCGGACGGCTTCGTCTACGGCACCACCCAGGTGTCCGGCGAGGACAAGGACATCGTGGTCCGCGTGCACAGCCGCGAGATCCCGCAGCGCGGCGAGACCATCCACGTCGTGCCGGTCGGCAACGAGCCGCACGTCTTCACCACCGAGGCCAACGGCGGCGTGCGCCTGAGCCGCTGACGCCCGAGCCGCTGACGACGGCACCGGACGAGCGCCGCACCTGACGGCGGCGCCCGTCCCCCCGTTCTCCACCCGGAACCCCTTGCCCACGGCGGTCGGCAGGGGGTTCCGGCGTTGACGGGGGCTGCTCCGGACACGGATCGTCAACCCGATGGTGGAACAAAACGGGACAGCACTCACCCGATGGGGTAACGTGACGCGCCCGCCCGGCCACGCAGCGCTACTCTCCTGTGCGTGAAACAGCTCGTGCGCCGCATCGCCCAGACCGTTGCCCTCACCCTGCCGGTGATCCTGGTGACCACCGGCACGCTCGCCGTCACCCGCGTCCCGTGGGCCCCGCCGACCGGGCTGGACCAGCAGGTGGTCGCGGCCTCCAGCGGGGACGGCACCATCGGCCGCACCTCCACCGTGCCGAACACCGAGGGCCTGGCCCCGCAGGACGCCCTCCGGGTGGACCTGATGGAGGAGTTGAAGAACCACAATCCGGGCACCGCGCTCGACCTGCTGGAGCGCACCATGCGGGAGAAGCCCTCGCTGACCCCGTACTGCACCGCGCTGGCCGGCGAGCTCGGCCGCGCCGCGGTGAAGAAGTACCAGGGCGACGCGCAGCGCGCCCGCTCCTTCGCCCGCCCGGTCTGCGACGGCTCGTTCGCCGCCGGCGTGGTCAACTGACGCCGTCCGGACGGCCGCCCGGACGGCCGGCGGAGCGGCCGGTCGGCTGACGGCCCCGTCGAGCCACCGCCGGGCCAGGCCCCGCACCCGCCCGGTGCCGCCTCACACGCGCCCCGCACCCGCGCCCCGGCCGCCCCCCGGCCGCCCCGCGCCCGCCCTGGACAGGCCCGTCCACGCCGGGGCGGGCCCGCTAGGGTGGCGCGCATGACAGCAGACACCGGCACCGTCCCGGGTGCCACCGCCCCCGTCGTCACCCAGGCGGTGATCCTGGCCGGCGGGCAGGGCTCCCGGCTGCGGCCGTACACCGATGACCGGCCCAAGCCGCTGGTGGAGATCCCCGGCACCGGGACGCCGATCATCGGGCACCAGCTGGAGTGGCTGGCCGCCGAGGGCGTCACCGACGTGGTGATCTCCTGCGGCCACCTCGCCGAGGTGCTGCAGGAGTGGCTGGAGCAGGCCGACCTGCCGCTCCGCACCCAGACCGTGGTGGAGGCCGAACCGCTGGGCCGCGGCGGCGGGTTGAGGTACGCGGCGGCCGCCCTGCCGCGCCCCGCCGAGCCCTGGTACGCCACCAACGGCGACATCTGGACCAGGTTCAGCCTGCGCGAGATGGCCGCCTTCCACCACGAGCGGGCCGCCGTGGCGACCCTGGCGCTGGCCCGGCCGCGGATCCCGTGGGGCGCGGTGGAGACCGACCGGTTCGGCAACGTGCTGGACTTCATCGAGGCCCCGCCGTCCCCGTTCCTGATCAACGCGGGCCTGTACGTCTTCGCGCCGGGCTTCCGCGAGCTGCTGCCCGAGGTCGGCGACCACGAGCGGACCACCTTCCCGCAGCTCGCCCGCGACCGCCGGCTGGCCGGCTACCAGCTCCCGCAGGGCTGCTACTGGCGGGCCATCGACACCGCCAAGGACCTCACCGAGGCCGCCAAGGAGCTCGCCGCGTCCCGCACGTGAGGCAGCCGCGCGCCCGAAGACGCCCCCGGAACGCCACGAGAACGCCCCGAGAACGCCCGCAGGGCCCGGTACCACGGGGGAAACCCCGGTACCGGGCCCTGCGGGGCGTCCGGACGGCCCGGCCGGTCAGGCCGCGCCCACGGGCCGCTGCGGGCTCATGCCGAGCTCCAGCAGCGGCGGCCCGCTGCCCAGCAGCCCGCCGATCACCCCGTGCGAGGGCTGCGCGGTGCGCGGGGTGCCCGCCGGGGCGCCGCCGTTGCCGGTGCCGCCGGCCGAGCCGCCGTTGCCGGTGCCCGAGCCGCCGCCGGAGCCCGCGGTGGGGGCGCCGGCGCGCGGGCTCGGCGCGGTGCCGCCGCCGCCGGCCGGGGTGCTGCTCGGCTTGGGCTTGGCGCCGCCGCTGCGGCTGGGCGAGGGCGAGGGGGTGGACGAGGCGGGGGCCTTGCCCTGGCCGGTGGTGGCGCTGGGCGACGGCGTGGGCGAGGGGGCCGACGGGGACGGCGACGGGCTGTTGCTGGGCCAGACCGGGGAGCCGTAGTCGGTGGGCCGCTTGGCCGGCGCCTTGGGGTCGCCGGTGCGGACGGCCGCGCCGAGCAGCGAGCCGGACAGCAGGGTCAGGCCGACCACCACCGCGGTGACGACGCCGCGCCGGCGCAGCATCCGCCGCCGGACGGCACCGGGTTCGGCGGGCCCGTGCCGGCGGAACGCCTCCAGGGCGATCCGCCCGTCCAGCGAGGCGAACGGGGCTCCGGCGATCAGCAGCGGGCTCCAGGCCGCGAGGAAGATCAGGTCGGGGGTGTCGTAGACCGGCACCGCCTTCCAGCTCACGGTGAACAGCAGCGCCGCGGAGAGCGCCATCGCGGTGCCGGCCGCCAGCCGCTGCCACAGGCCCAGGATGGACAGCACGCCGACCACGATCTCCAGGAAGGAGACCGCGAGCCCGGCGCCGACCGGGTGGGCCATCGCGAAGTCCAGCAGCGGCTGGGCGACCTTCCACGGGTGCAGCGAGGACAGCCAGCGCATCATCGAGCCGCGCTCGCCGCCGTCGAAGTACACCGGGTCGCACAGCTTGCTGAACCCGGCGTACACCGACAGCGAGCCGAGCAGCACCCGCAGCGGCAGCAGCACCAGGCCGAGGTCGACCCGGCGGCCCGGGTACCAGGCGTGCCTGGAGCCCTCGCCGAGCGACGGCACCTCGGGCAGTTCGCCCTCGGGCTGCCAGCTGCGGCCGGCCCCGATCCGGACCGACTCGTCCAGCACCTCGGGCACGCCGACGTGCGGGGTCTCGCCCGCCGCCGGGCCGGTCGGCCCGTACTGCCGGGGGACGCCCTGCACCTGCTGGGTGTCGTCGTCGGCGAAGCCCTTGGCGGGCGCGGGCACGGTGCTCAGCCGGACGGCTTCCAGCAGCTGGGTCGCGGCGGTGTCGCCCGGCCCGGCCTGGCCGCTCCAGGCGGTGACCACCCGGGCCTTGCGGCGCGGCGCCGCGCCGGTGACCGAGGCGGCGGTGATCCCGGCCAGCGCGGGCACCGACGAGACGGGCACCACGATCTGCGGGGTGACGCCGCCGCGCAGGCCGTACGGGTCACCGAAGGCGGCACCGGCCGGGGCGTCGATCATCGGGGCCACCGGGGCGGAGAGCCTGACCCGGAAACTGGCCTGGGTGCTGCTGAGCCTCGACGGGTCGGACGGCACCCGGACCGTGTTGAGGACCGGTCCGTCGTCTATCCCCGCGGGGCGCTGCCCGAGGCGCAGAGGTGTTCTGGTGTCCACACCCCTCTAACCGGGTGACGGGCCCGGAGGACACTCTCCCGGGTGGATTCCCGGAGAGGATTTGAAGTGATCATGGGAAAACCGATCGGGCCCGACCGGACCCGACCGGTTCCCCCACGAAAACGACGGGACGGACGGCGTCAGCGCTTGGCGCGCAGCCGGGCGGCCTCGTACAGCACGATGCCCGCCGCGACGCCGGCGTTCAGCGACTCGGTCTGGCCCGGCATCGGGATCCGCACCAGCAGGTCGCAGGTCTCCGACACCAGGCGGGACAGGCCCTTGCCCTCGGAGCCGGCCACGATCACCACCGGCCCGTTCAGCGCGTCCAGGTCGCCGATCTCGGCCTCCCCGTCGGCGGCCAGGCCGACCACCATCACGCCGGCCTTCTGGTACGACTCCAGCGCGCGGGTCAGGTTGGTGGCGCGCGCCACGGGCAGCCGCGCCGCCGCGCCGGAGGAGGTCTTCCAGGCGCCCGCGGTCATGCCGGCCGCCCGGCGCTCCGGGATCACCACGCCGTGCGCGCCGAACGCGGCGGCGGAACGGACCACGGCGCCGAGGTTGCGGGAGTCGGTGACGCCGTCCAGCGCGACGATCAGCGCGTCCTGGCCGGCGTCGGCCGCGCCCTCCAGCAGGTCGTCGGGGTGCGCGTACTCGTACGGCGGGACCTGCAGCACCAGGCCCTGGTGGTTCAGGCCGCCGGTCATCTGGTCCAGCTGGGCGCGCGGCGCCTCCATCAGCGGGACGCCGCGCTCGTTGGCGGCCTGGAAGGCGTCCCGGACCCGGTCGTCGGTGTCCAGGAACTGCTGCACGTACAGCGCGGTCGCCGGGACGCCGCCCTGCAGCGCCTCGACCACCGAGTTGCGGCCCACCACCAGCTCGGCCGCGCCGGCGCCGCCGCGCCCGCTGCGCGAGCCGGCGCCGGAGCGGCGCATGCCCGCGCGGGACTTCGCGTCGCGCTCGCGCTTGAGCGCCGCGTTGGCGGCGCGCTGCTTGGGGTGTCCCTTGCGGGCCTCGCCGGGCGGGGTCGGGCCCTTGCCCTGGAGCGCCTTCCGGCTGTGGCCGCCGGTACCGACACTCGCGCCCTTCTTCGATCCGGCGTTGCGTCGGTTCCTGCGCTGGCTGTTGCCGGCCATGGCTGTACTTCCTGTCTCTGCGTCTGCTTCGTGCGTCGGGGCCGCACCCCTACAAAGGTACGGCCCCTGCGCGCCCCGGAGGGCTACTGGTTGTTACTGACCGATCGTCCAGCGCGGGCCGGACGGGGTGTCCTCGACCGCCAGCCCGGCCGCGCCGAGCTGGTCGCGGATCGCGTCCGCGGTCGCGAAGTCCTTGCGGGCGCGGGCCGCCTGGCGCTGCTCCAGGACCAGCCGGACCAGCGCGTCGACCACGCCGGTGAGCTCCTCGCCCTGGCCGGCGCCGTCGGCCCACTGCTCGTCCAGCGGGTCCAGGCCGAGCACGCCGAGCATCGCCCGGACCTCGGCCAGCCGGGCCGCGGTCGACTCCTTGTCGTCCGCGCCGAGCGCGCTGTTGCCCTGCCGGACGGCGGTGTGCACCACGGCGAGCGCCTGCGGGACGCCCAGGTCGTCGTCCATCGCCTCGGCGAAGGCCGGCGGCACCTCGGGCGCCGGGTCGACCGGGCCGCAGCGCTCCACGGCCCGCTCGATGAAGCCCTCGATCCGGGCGAACCCGGTCTCGGCCTCGCGCAGCGACTCCTCGCTGTACTCGATCATCGAGCGGTAGTGCGGGCCGGCCAGGTAGTAGCGCAGCACGATCGGCCGCCAGCGCCGGACCATCTCGGAGACCAGCACCGAGTTGCCCAGCGACTTCGACATCTTCTCGCCGGCCAGCGTCACCCAGGCGTTGTGCACCCAGAAGTTGGCGAAGTCGTCGCCGTACGCCCTGGACTGGGCGATCTCGTTCTCGTGGTGCGGGAAGATCAGGTCGAGCCCGCCGCCGTGGATGTCGAACGCCCGGCCCAGGTACTTGTGCGCCATCGCGGAGCACTCCAGGTGCCAGCCCGGCCGGCCGCGGCCCCAGGGCGTCTCCCAGCTCGGCTCGCCGGGCTTGACGGCCTTCCACATCGCGAAGTCGCGCGGGTCGCGCTTGCCGGTCTCGTTGTCGCCGGCCGGCTGCCGCAGGTTCTCCAACTCCTGGTTGGAGAGCTCCAGGTAGTCCGGGAAGGTGGTGACCGCGAAGTACACGTTGCCGTCGGCGGCGTACGCGTGGCCGCGCTCGATCAGCCCGCGCATCATCTCGATCATCTCGGGCACGTGCCCGGTGGCCCGCGGCTCGACGCTCGGCGGCAGGCAGCCGAGGGCGGCGTAGCCCTCGCTGAAGGCGCGCTCGTTGGCGGACGCGATCTTCCACCAGTCGGTGGACTGCTCGCGCCCCTTGGCGATCACCTTGTCGTCGATGTCGGTGACGTTGCGGACGAACGTGACGTCGTAGCCGCGGTAGCGGAACCACCGCTGCATCACGTCGAAGTTCAGGCCGGACCGGATGTGCCCGATGTGCGGCGGTGCCTGGACCGTGGCGCCACACAGGTAGATCGAGACACAGCCCGGCACCAGCGGGACGAAGTCGCGTACCTGGCGGGTCATGGTGTCGTACAGGCGAAGGCTCACAGCGACCAGGGTAGTGGGCGGCGGGGGGTGCCCCGCCACCTTCCCGCCCCTTTGTCGTGCCCTCGTTCAGCCGATGTTCCCGACGATCTTGCGCGGGCTGAGCCGGACCACCACCCGCACCGCGTCCGGCCCGTCGAAGCGGTAGTCCTCACCTCGGTACTTGCGCGACAGCTCGTCGATCAGCTCCCGGCCGCCCTCGGTGGTCATGGTGACCTCGCCGCGCGCCTCGAAGTAGGTGTACGGATCGGCCGCCGGGTTGACCAGCAGGCTGATCCGCGGGTCGCGCAGCAGGTTGAGGTGCTTGCGGCGGCCCTGGACGGTGGAGAACAGGATGTCGTCCCCGTCCCGCCGCACCCAGACCACCGACGACTGCGGACTGCCGTCGGGCTGCACCGTGGACACCACGGCGTAGCTCTTCGCGTCCAGCAACTCCTTGACCTTGTCGCCGAGTTCGACGCCCATTCGTCCTCCTGTGCCTGGTTCCTGACGGTCGGTCGGAAATCAGGCTAGGACGCGGGCCGTTCGTAGACCAGCGCCGTGGCGATCGCGGCGAGTCCCTCTGCCCGGCCGGTCAGGCCGAGGCCGTCGGTGGTGGTGCCGGAGACCGAGACCGGGGCGCCGACCGCCGCCGACAGCGCGGCCTGCGCTTCGGCGCGCCGCCTGCCGACCTTCGGGCGGACGCCGATCACCTGCACCGACACGTTGCCGATCTCGAAGCCGGCCTCCCGGACCAGCCGGGCCGCCTCGGCCAGCAGCGCCACCCCGGCCGCGCCCGCCCACTCGGGGCGGGAGGTGCCGAAGTGCGCGCCCAGGTCGCCGATGCCGGCCGCGGAGAACAGCGCGTCGCAGGCGGCGTGCGCGACCACGTCGGCGTCCGAGTGCCCGGCCAGGCCGGTCTCGCCGGGCCAGTCCAGGCCGGCCACCCGCAGCGGGCGGCCCTCCTCGAAGGCGTGCACGTCGGTGCCGATGCCGACCCGGGGGACGATCGGGCGGTCAGTAGCCATCGGTGGCCCTCCGGCGGGCGAGTACGGCCTCGGCGAGCACGAGGTCCAGCGGACGGGTCACCTTGAACGCCTCCTCGTGGCCGGGCACCACGACCACCCGGCCGCCGAAGCGCTCGATCAGCCCGGCGTCGTCGGTCACCTCGACGCCCTCGGCCAGCGCCCTGCCGTGCGCCTCGACCAGCCCGGGCAGGTCGAAGCCCTGCGGGGTCTGCACCGCGCGCAGCGCGGCGCGGTCGGGCGTGTCGAGCACCGGCTCCGGGCCGGACGGCTGCGGCTCGACCCGCTTGACGGTGTCGGCCAGCGGCACCGCGGGCACCACCGCCCCGGCCCCGGCGCGGACGGCGGCGGCCACCGCGTCCACCACCTCGACCGGCACCAGCGGGCGGGCCGCGTCGTGCACCAGCACCACCCGGGTGCCCTCCGGGACGGCCGCCAGGCCGAGCCGCACCGACTCCTGCCGGCTGGCGCCGCCGGGCACCACCCGGACGTCCTTGCCGTCCAGGCCGTGGCTGTCCAGCAGCGAGACCACCTCGGCCACCCCGTCCGGCGGGGCGCAGACCACCACCAGGCCGACCGCCCGGCTGCGGGCCAGCGCCCGGACGGCGTGCACCAGCAGCGGCACGCCGCCGAGTTCGCGCAGCGCCTTGGGGGCGCCGGGGCCGAGTCGCTCGCCGCGCCCGGCGGCCGGGACGACCGCCGCCGCGAGCTGTACTGAGGCGTTCAGGTTTGGCTCCTCGGTAGTGATGGGTATGGCCCGTCCCGAGCGCGGATGACGCGAGCGGGCAGGCCCCCTTCCTGACTGCACGTTAGTGGAACCGCGCCCGCCGTTCCGCCATGCCACCGACCCCTTTCCGGGCATGGCGAAGCGCCCGAGGTGCCGTTCGGGCACCACCGGGCGCTGCGTCAAACCTGGATCGACCGGGCTCATCGACCGGGCTTCAGGGCCTGGACGGCCCGGTGGGACGGCACTCGGCAGGACGACACCGAGCACGCCGCGCACCGAGCAGGGCGGGACGGCTCAGGAGGCGAGGACCTCGTCGAGCAGTGTCTCGGCCTTGTCCTCGTTGGTGTTCTCGGCGAGTGCCAGCTCGCTCACCAGGATCTGACGCGCCTTGGCCAGCATCCGCTTCTCGCCGGCGGACAGGCCGCGCTCGCGCTCACGGCGCCACAGGTCGCGGACGACCTCGGCCACCTTGATCACGTCGCCGGAGGCGAGCTTCTCGAGGTTCGCCTTGTACCGGCGAGACCAGTTGGTGGGTTCTTCGGTGTACGGTGCCCGGAGCACCTCGAAGACGCGGTCCAGGCCTTCCTGGCCCACCACGTCGCGGACGCCGACGAACTCGGCGTTCTCCGCGGGAACGCGAAGCGTCAGATCTCCCTGCTGCACCTTCAGCACCAGGTAGGTCTTGTCCACACCTTTGATCTGGCGAGTTTCGATGGCCTCGATCAGCGCAGCCCCGTGATGGGGGTAGACCACCGTGTCGCCAACCTTGAACGTCATGTGACAGGACCCCTTCCGTGGCTTTCCAGAATAACACGCTTTTCGGCTGACTCGAAGGGCGTTTTCGCAGGTCAGGGCCGGTCCCAGGGCTTGACAACCACCCCCGTCGCATGCTGCGACCGGTGTTCGATCCGGGCTTCCCGCAGGTCGGAGGCGGTCTGGTCGCACGGCGAAACCTCTGGTCACATGCCCGAAACCATGATTGGATCTTGAGTTTTTGCCCACGACGCGCCGGACGCCCCGGATCGTGATCGGACCGCGACACGGGGCCACCCCGTGAGAGCCGGATATGTGCGGTCGGTAGTCTGACCCTCGACCACCGACCGTGATCCGTTTTCCGCTGGATCGTCCCCCACCAAGGAGAAGTCGCCGCCGTGAGCCGGAGCCTTCGACGCGGCGCTGCCGCCGCCATCGTCCTCGCCGCGATCGTTCCGCTGGCCGCCTGCGCCGCGGGCAACGACGCGAGCACGCTGGAGATCAAGCCGGACAACGCGGCCACCTCGATCGCGGGCAAGGTCAAGCTCAACAACATCGTGGTGGTCACCCCGGCCGGCACCGCGGGCGAGTACAAGGGCGCGGCGGCCGTCACGGTCAACATCGCCAACACCGGCACCAGCGACGAGGTGCTCACCTCGGTGAAGATCGGCGACACCGCCGCCAAGCTGACCGGTGCGGACGGCGCCGCCGTCACCAGCATCCAGATCAAGGCCGGCCAGTCGGTGCTGCTCGGCGGCACCGGCAACCCGACCGCCCAGATCGCCTCCTCCGACCTCTCGGTCGGCGGCTACGCCACGACCACCTTCGGCTTCCAGCAGGCCGGCGAGGTCTCGGCCGACGCCAACGTGCAGCCGGCCGTCGGCCACTACGCGGGCTTCGGCCCGAAGGCCGCCGCCAGCCCGTCCGCCGCGGCCTCCGGGTCCGCCGCGGCTTCGGCCGGCGCGTCGGCCGGCGCGTCCGCGACCGCGTCGGCCCCGGCCGGTGCCACCGCGAGCGGCTCGGCCTCCGCCCCCGTCAGCCCGTCCGGCTCGGCCTCGGCCTCGGCGCGCTGACGCACCCCGCCGCACGCGAAGGGCCCCGCCGAGGCGGGGCCCTTCGCGCTGTGCCGGGCCGGGTTTACGGCTCGAACTTGTAGCCCAGGCCGCGGACCGTGACCAGGTAGCGCGGGGCGCCCGGGTCCGGCTCGATCTTCGCCCGCAGGCGCTTGACGTGGACGTCCAGGGTCTTGGTGTCGCCGACGTAGTCCGCGCCCCAGACCCGGTCGATCAGCTGCATCCGGGTGAGCACCCGGCCCGCGTTGCGCAGCAGCATCTCCAGCAGGTCGAACTCCTTGAGCGGCAGGTCGACCTTGGCGCCGTCCACCGTCACCACGTGCCGGTCGACGTCCATCCGGACCGGGCCGGCCTCCAGCGCGCCCGGGGCGGCCGCGCCGTCGGCGCCGCCGTCCTCGCCGCGGCGGCGGAGCACCGCGCGGATCCGGGCGACCAGCTCGCGGGTGGAGTACGGCTTGGTGACGTAGTCGTCGGCTCCTATCTCCAGGCCGACCACCTTGTCGATCTCGCTGTCCTTCGCGGTGACCATGATCACCGGGACGTTGGAGCGGACCCGCAGCTGGCGGCAGACCTCGGTGCCGGGCAGGCCCGGCAGCATCAGGTCGAGCAGGACGAGGTCGGCTCCGTTGCGCTCGAACTGCTCCAGCGCGTCGGGGCCGGTGGCGGCGACCGCCACCTCGAAGCCCTCCTTGCGGAGCATGTACGACAGGGCGTCGCTGAACGACTCCTCGTCCTCGACCACCAGTACACGGGTCACGATCGGGCCTCCGGGGCAGGAAATGTGGTTGTTGCTGCGTGGGTGTCGCGGTCCCCGGCCGGAGCCTGCCCGGCGGGGAGCCGCAGAGTGAAGGTGGAACCCTGGCCCTCGACGCTCCACACCGACACGGTGCCGCGGTGCGAGGCGGCGACGTGCTTGACGATGGACAGGCCGAGGCCGGTGCCACCGGTGAGGCGGGAGCGGGCGGGGTCCACCCGGTAGAAGCGTTCGAAGATCCGCTCGCGGTCCTTCTCCGAGATGCCGATGCCCTGGTCGGTCACCGAGATCTCGATCAGCTCGCCGTCCGCCTCGCCCAGCGCGGCGGCGCTGGAGATCCGGCGGGTGGCGATGGCGACCCTGGTGCGCGGCGGGCTGTAGTTCACCGCGTTCTCCACCAGGTTGCCGAGCGCGGCGGCCAGTTGGCCGCGGTTGCCGACCAGGTACAGGCCGGCGGTGCCGCCCGCCGCGATGACGATCTGCTTGGCGGCCGCGGTCTGCCGGCAGCGGTCGA
Source organism: Kitasatospora setae KM-6054 (assembly GCF_000269985.1). Taxonomy (NCBI): domain Bacteria; kingdom Bacillati; phylum Actinomycetota; class Actinomycetes; order Kitasatosporales; family Streptomycetaceae; genus Kitasatospora; species Kitasatospora setae. The sequence goes on from NC_016109.1 coordinate 3,863,737, forward strand.
TCGCCTCGGCGATCAGCTCGTCCACCGCGACCGGCTCCGGGTCGACCTTGAGCTGGTCGTCCTGGACCCGGGACAGGTCGATGATCTCCTGCACCAGACTGGCCAGCCGGGTCGCCTCGACCTGCATCCGGCCGGCGAAGCGCTGCACCGCCTCCGGGTCGTCGGAGGCGTCCGCGACGGCCTCGGAGAGCAGCGAGAGCGCGCCGACCGGGGTCTTCAGCTCGTGCGAGACGTTCGCCACGAAGTCGCGCCGGATCGCCTCGATCCGGCGGCGCTCGGTGCGGTCCTCGACCAGCACCAGCACCAGCCGGGAGCCCAGCGGGGCGACCCGGACCGAGACCGCCAGCGGCTCGGCGGTGCGCGCCGAGGCGCCCGGACGGGTCAGCTCCAGCTCGATCTGCCGGATCTCGCCGTCCCGCCGGGTGGAGCGGGCCAGCGCCAACATCTGGTCCACCGCCACCTTGCCGCCGCGGACCAGGCCCATCGCGTAGGCGGCGGAGGAGGCCTTGACCACCTCGTCGCCCTCGCCGAGCACGATCGCGCAGGAGCGCAGCACCGAGAGCACGGTGTCCACGCCCGGGGGCAGGGCCGGCTCCTGCTCCAGCTCCGCCGGTGCGCTGCCCCTGCCGGTCCTGCCCGCCTTGCCGGTCCTGCCGCCGTTCCGGTCCCGCGCCTGCTCCCGCTCGCTCCAGCGGAAGGCGATGGAGGCGGTGAGGCCGACGCCGAGCCCGGCTATGGCGCAGGCAGCGGCGGCGGCCACGTTCACGTCCATGCCTGTCAGCGTAAATGGTGTCCGGGCGCGCTCCGTAAGGGTGCGATCAAGGCATCGGCCTGACGTTGCCGAGAATTCACCTTCACGCTCCCGCCGATTCACCGCAGAGGCCGTGGGAGGTCGCCCGAACGGCTCAGTCTGGGCCGGGCAAGCCCGTGTGGGCGGTGACGCGGCTACCATTCGCGCCACCAGCAGCGGCCGCCCGCACCCTCCGCCCTCCCGGCGGACCGGGTCCGGGGCGTCCGGTCGGCACCGCCACCGACACCGGTACTGGAGGAGAAGAGCGCATGCGCGACGCGTACCACGAGGAACTCGACTCGATCAGCGACAGCCTGGTCGAGATGGCCCGCCTGGTCGGCTCCGCGATGGGACGGGCCACCACCGCCCTGCTGGACGCCGACCTGGCCCTGGCGGAGAGCGTGATCGCCGCCGACGAGAAGATCAACGGCCTGCACCACGACCTGGAGAACCGGGCCATCGACCTGCTGGCCCGCCAGCAGCCGGTCGCCACCGACCTGCGGATCGTGGTCACCTCGCTGCGGATGAGCGCCGACCTGGAGCGCTGCGGCGACCTGGCCCGGCACGTCGCCAAGGTCGCGCGGCTGCGCTACCCGGAGACCGCCGTCCCGAACGACCTGCACCCGATCGTGCTGGAGATGGGGCAGCTCGCCCAGCGCCTGGTCGCCAAGGCCGGCCTGGTGATCGCCACCAAGGACGTCGACAAGGCGCTGGAGCTGGAGGCGGACGACGACGCCATCGACGCCCTGCACCGCGAGCTGTTCTCGCACCTGCTGGACGACCGCTGGCACCACGGCATCGAGACCGCGGTGGACGTCACCCTGGTCGGCCGCTACTACGAGCGCTTCGCCGACCACGCGGTCTCGGTCGCCAAGCGCGTGGTGTACCTGGTCACCGGCGAGCACGTGGCCGACTTCGTGGCGACCGCGGAGTCGGCCGAGTAGGCGGCCGAGCAGACGGCCGACCGGTCGACGGAACGGCCGGCGGAGGTGGCCGGCGGAGGGCTCCAAGGGGCGCACGGCGCGTCAACCGGCAGCCCCCGCGCGCCCGTTGACGCACCGTCGACCGCCGGGTTTCACTCGGAGGAACGGGGTGGCTCCTCCGGGCTGCCCGGCTCCGCCCGGACGAGAGGCAGCGCGATGAAGACGACCGCCGGCACCCCGACCACTCCCCCGCCCGGCCCGGCCGCGCCGACCGCGGTGCGGCTGCTGCCCGTTCTCGCGGCGGGCTGCGGCTGCAGCCCGGGCTGCGGGTGCGGCTGCCAGTCGGGCGCGCCCTGCCAGTGCGGCGGCGTGACCGGGGGCTGCTGCGGCGGGCACTGACAGCGCGCCGCCCGGCCCGCGTACGCCCCGGCGGCCCCGGGCGCCCCGCGTGCCTCGCACTCTCCGCACTCTGCGCACGACCGGACGGCCGGGCGCCCCTCCCGCAGGGGTGCCCGGCCGTCCGCGCGCGTGCCGGCGTCAGGAGAAGTTGACGTCCATGCACTGGTAGAAGGCGTTGCCGGTGTCCGCGATGTCCCAGACCGCCAGGATCACCTGGTGGCCGGTCAGGCCGGTCGGCAGGGTCGCGGTGTGGCTGAGCGTGGCGGGGGGCTGCTTGCCGCCCAACGAGACGGTCAGGAACGGGGTCGGGTTCAGGTTCGACCTGGTGATCTTGGTGGTGGCGTCGTAGCCCGGCTTCGTGATGAAGTACCGGAACGAGGTGGTGGCGTGCCGCGCCTCGATGCTCCAGGTCAGCGTCAGCTGCTGCCCGGCGGTCACCTTGGTGGCCGGCCAGGCCCCGGCGCGCGGGTTGTCGAGCGGCGCCCAGCGGGCGTCGCCGCCGGCGCACAGCGTGCCGTCGGCCGGGCCGCGGGTCGGGAAGCCCTTCGGGCCCTCGACGCTCTGCGGCTCCCACTGGATGTCGCCGCAGTTCTTGACCACGCCGGCCCCGCACAGCCCCGCCCGGCTGGGCGGCGTCGTGATGTACCCGTGCGAGCTGGCCGGGATGGCGGTCGCCAGGACCGCCGAGGCGGCGGCGAAGCCGACCGCCAGGATGTTGCGCTTGCGCATGGTGCTCCTCCGTGGGGGTGGATGGAGTACACGAGCGCGGGCACGCGGATGGGGCCGCGTGGGGGGCGACCAAGATTGTCATGCCCGCGTCGACAGTGCTCCCACGCTAGAAGCCACCGCCGCCCGGCGTCAATGGTCTGAACCATTCTTACCCCTGAACCAACCTTTGCCACCCGTGAGTTGACACTCCGTCCGACCGGCGGCGCCATCCGCGGCGGAGAACGGAACAGCCCCCTGGGCCGGGGCGTCGTTGCGCCGGGCAGGGGGCTGAGAGGTGGGTGAGGGCGTGCGGGTGCTACTTCTTGCCCTGGTTCTTCACGGCCTCGATGGCGGCCGCGGCGGCGTCGGGGTCGAGGTAGCGGCCGCCGGCGGCGAGCGGCTTGAAGTCGGCGTCGAGCTCGTAGACGAGCGGGATGCCGGTGGGGATGTTGAGGCCGGCGATGGCCTCGTCGGAGATGCCGTCCAGGTGCTTGACCAGGGCGCGCAGGCTGTTGCCGTGGGCGGTGACCAGGACGGTGTTGCCCGCCGCGAGGTCCGGCACGATGGCGTCGTACCAGTACGGGAGCATCCGCTCGACGACGTCCTTGAGGCACTCGGTGTTCGGGCGCAGCTCGGACGGGATCTCGGCGTAGCGGGCGTCGCCGGCCTGCGAGTACTCGGCGTCGTCGGCCAGGGCCGGCGGCGGGGTGTCGTAGGAGCGGCGCCAGAGCTGGAACTGCTCCTCGCCGAACTCGGCGAGGGTCTGGGCCTTGTCCTTGCCCTGGAGGGCGCCGTAGTGGCGCTCGTTCAGGCGCCAGCTGCGGCGGACCGGGATCCAGTGCCGGTCGGCCTTGTCGAGGGCGATCTGCGAGGTGCGGATCGCGCGGCGCAGCAGCGAGGTGTGCAGCACGTCCGGCAGCAGGCCCTCGGCCAGCAGGAGTTCGCCGCCGCGGGCGGCCTCCTTCTCGCCCTTCTCGTTGAGGTCGACGTCGACCCAACCGGTGAACAGGTTCTTCTGGTTCCACTGGCTCTCGCCGTGGCGGAGCAGGATCAAGCGATAGGTCGTGTCAGCCATGGGGCCAAGCCTAGTGGAGGGGTTCATCCGATCGCTTGGCCGTCCCTTTCGCATGTAATGTTCGCTCATCGGTTTCGACTCTTACCGTTCCACCCGCCCCGCGGGCGGCCGCCCCACCCTGCCCGCGGCCGCCGGACCGGGCCGTACCACCCGGAGCCCCCATGCCCCCGCTCGCCCGTCTGACCGCCGAAGCACGCCGAGCGGGCGGCGGGCTGCCCCGCCAGTTCTGGTGGCTGTGGACGTCCACCCTGGTGAACCGCCTCGGCGGCTTCGTCGTCACCTTCCTGGCGATGTACCTGACCCAGCAGCGCGGCTACTCCGCGGCGTACGCGGGCTTGGTCGCCTCGCTGTTCGGGCTCGGCTCGGCGGTGGCCGCGGTCGGCGCGGGCGTGCTGACCGACCGGCTGGGGCGGCGGCCGACGCTGCTGGCGGCGCAGCTGTCCACGGCGCTGTTCACCGCGCTGCTCGGGTTCGCCGACGGGCCGGCGGCGATCGCCGCAGTGGCGTTCCTGGTCGGCCTGGCGAGCAACGCGTCCCGTCCGGCGGTGAGCGCGATGATCGCCGACCTGGTGCCGGCCGCCGACCGGGTGCGGGCGTACGCGCTGAACTACTGGGCGATCAACATCGGCTTCGGCGCGTCCGCCGCGGTGGCCGGGCTGATCGCCGTGCACGGCTACCTGACGCTGTTCCTGTTGGACGCGGCGACCACGCTGCTCTGCGCGGTGGTGGTGTTCGTGAAGGTCCCGGAGACCCGGCCGGACGCCGCCCCGGACGCCGCCCCGGCGGCCGCCGCCGGGCGGGAGCCGCGGGTCGGGCTGGGCACGGTGTTCCGGGACGGGCCGTTCATGGCCGTGGTCGCGGTGAACCTGCTGCTGGCGCTGGTCGTCCAGCAGGGCTCCACCACGCTGCCGGTGGACATGGGCGCGCACGGGCTCTCGACCACCGAGTTCGGCCTGGTGATCAGCCTGAACGGGGCGCTGATCGTGCTGCTGCAGCTCCCGCTGACCCGGCTGATGGAGAACCGCGACCGCACCGCCCTGCTGGTGGCCGGCGCGCTGCTGACCGGCTGGGGCTTCGGCCTGACCGCGCTGGCCGGCTCGTCCGCCGCGCTGTACGCGCTGGCGGTCGCGGTCTGGACGGTCGGCGAGATCGTCACCGCGCCGACCATGATGGCGCTGGTCGCCGAGCACTCCCCCGCCCGGGCCCGCGGCCGCTACCAGGGGGTCTACTCGCTCTCCTGGTCGCTGGCCTCGTTCGCCGGCCCGCTCGGCGGCGGCCTGCTGCTGCAGTACGCGGGCAGCTGGGCGCTGTGGGGCGGCTGCGCGGCGGCGGGCACGCTGGCCGCGGCCGCCTTCGTCCGGATCGGCCGCCGCCCGGCCCGCCCGGAGCCGGTCCCGGCGGTCCCGGCGGGGTCGGCCGGGTCGGCGGCGGCCGTCCGGGCGGCGGAGGGGATCGCGGGCTAGCGGTGCGGGGCGCGACGCACGGCGCGGGGCCGGTCAGCCCGCGCCGCCGCCGACCTCGCTCTGCCGCAGCCGGACCCAGGAGTCGTGGTCGTCCTCCAGGATCGCCTGGTACTCGTCGATCAGCGGCGCCAGCCGGGAGGGCTCCGGCACCGCGTCGCCGGCCTCGGCCCTGAGCAGGCCGAGTCGGCGGCGCAGCGAGGTCAGCCGGTGCACGGTGTCGGAGCGCTGGATCCACAGCGTGCGGTAGCCGAAGAACGCGGCCCAGGCCGCGAGCACGGTCACCAGCGCGCCGGCGACCAGGGCGGCGTCCGCCAGCCGGTCGGCGGCGGGTTCGCCGACCTTCAGTCCGAGCAGCACGGTGACCAGCGCGGACAGGCTGACGGTGGCCAGTTGCAGGGTGAGCGCGCGGCGCCGGTCCCAGTCGCGGCGGCGGCGGCGCTCCTTCAGCTCGGCCGCGAGCTCGGTCTCCAGCCAGGCCGACTTCCGCTGCGCGGCGGCGGATTCGGCGGATCCGCGGTGTTCGGTGTCCATGGTTCCCTCCCCGGCCGGGAGGATACCGGGCTCAGCCCGCGGCGGGAGGGGTTCCGGGCGTGGTCCCGGGCGGGGTCTCGCTCACCAGGTGCGCGAACGCGGCCAGGTTGCGGGTCGACTCGCCGCGCTTGGTCCGCCACTCCCACTCGCGGCGGATCGCGGTCGCGAAGCCCAGCTCCAGCAGGGTGTCGAACGGCTCGTCCGCGTTCTCCAGCACGCTGCCCAGCAGCCGGTCCACCGCTCCCGGCGTCAGCGCCTCCAGCGGCAGCCGCCCGGCCAGGTAGACGTCGCCGAGCCGGTCCACCGCGTACGCGACCCCGAACATCCGGGTGTTGCGCTCCAGCAGCCAGCGGTGGAACGCCTCGTGGTTCTCGTCCGGCCGCCGGATCACGAACGCGTTCACCGACAGCGTGTGGTCGCCCACCCGCAGCGCGCACGCCGTGGAGAGCTTCCGCGTGCCGGGCAGCGCGGCCACCAGGGTGTACGGGTCGGCGGCGGCCGGCTCCCAGGCCACGCCGGCCTCGTCGAGCGCGGCGCGCAGCAGGGTCAGAGCGTCGTCCTTGGCGGCCATGCCCCCACGCTAGCCCCTCCGGGGCGGGCGGGGGCGGTGAGCAACCCGACACCGGGACGGGGCGGGCGGGGGCTCAGGCGCGGATGGCGGCCATCGCCCCCCGGTAGACCTCCGCGGTGGCGCCGGCCGCGGTGAGCCAGCCGAAGGCGGCGGCGTGGGCGGCGGCGGCGGCGCCGCGGACGGGGGTGAGGGCGGGGTCGGCGACGTAGGGGTGGAGGGCGCGGGCCCAGGCGTCCGGGTCGTGGCCGGGGACGAGGGTGCCGGTGCGGCCGTCCCGGACGGCGACCGGGAGGCCGCCGACGGCGGCGGCGACCACGGGGGTGCCGCAGGCCTGGGCCTCCAGGGCGACCAGGCCGAAGGACTCGCTGTGCGAGGGCATCACCAGGGCGGTGGCGGCGCGGTACCAGTCGGCGAGGCTGCGCTGGTCGACCGGCGGGTGGAAGCGGACCACGTCGCCGATGCCGAGCTGGGCGGCGAGCTTGTGCAGGCTCTCGGGCCGGGCCAGGCCGGTGCCGGACGGGCCGCCGACGATCGGGACGACGAGCCGCTCGCGCAGCCCGGGGTGCCGGTCGAGCAGCCGGGCGACGGCCTTGAGCAGGACGTCCGGCGCCTTGAGGGGCTGTATCCGGCCGGCGAACAGCAGCACCGCGGCGTCCTGCGGGAGGCCGAGGCGGGCGCGGGCGGCGGCCCGGCTGTCGGGACGGAAGACGTCGAGGTTGACGCCGGGGTGGACGACGGCCAGCTGGTCGGGGCGGGCCGCGTAGTGGTGGGCCAGCTCGGCGGCCTCCTCCGCGGTGTTGGCGATCAGCCGGTCGGCGGCGCCGACCACCTGGGTCTCGCCGATCACCCGGGCGGCGGGCTCGGGGGTGTCGCCCTCGGCCAGGGCGGCGTTCTTGACCTTGGCCATGGTGTGCATGGTGTGCACCAGCGGGACGCCCCAGCGCTCGGCGGCCAGCCAGCCGACCTGGCCGGACAGCCAGTAGTGCGAGTGCACCAGGTCGTAGTAGCCGGGGCGGTGGCCGGCCTCGGTGCGCAGCACGCCGTGCGTGAAGGCGCACAGCTGGGCGGGCAGGTCCTCCTTGAGCAGGCCCTCGTACGGGCCGGCGGTGACGTGCCGGACGAGGACGCCGGGGGCGAGCTCGACGGTGGGGGCGTCGTCCGAGCTGACGGCGCGGGTGAAGACCTCGACCTCGATGTCCAGGTCGGCGAGGCGCTTGGCCAGCTCCACGATGTACACGTTCATGCCGCCGGCGTCGCCGGTGCCGGGCTGGTGCAGCGGCGAGGTGTGGACGCTCAGCATCGCGATCCGGCGCGGTCGGCGGCCGGGCCCGGGGGGCGGCGGGGACAGCGGTGCGGGAGCGGCGGGAAGGGCCGTGGCGGCCGCGGCCCGGCGCGACTCCCGGCGGGGCGTGCGGACGAGGTGCTGGGTCACCTGCGGATGCCTCCCTGGGTGCCGGCCGTCCGGTGGTTCCGGTCTGGTCCGTTCGCGCCGCCGCCCGCGGCCGGCGGCTGCGGGCGGATGGCGTCAGGGAGGGGAACGGAACAGGAGCTTCCCTCTATTCCCGGTCGAGGGCGGCGGCATGGGGGCCATGTCCGGCTGCGTACGCTTGGTGACCATGGCAGCGAGCGACACGCCGTCGTCCCGGGGCCGGTCGGTCCGGCCGGTGGGGACGATCACCCGGGGCACCACCAACACCAACCGGCTGCGGCGGATGGACCGCTGGATCGCGTACACCGCGGGCCGGGCGCTGCGGGCGGCGGTCGAGCCGCCGGTCGCGGTCGACCTGGGGTACGGCGCGGCGCCGTGGACGGCGGTGGAGCTGTCGGCGCGGCTGCGGGCGGTGCGGGCGGACGTCCGGGTGGTCGGGATCGAGATCGACCCGGCCCGGGTGGCGGCGGCGCTGCCGATGGCCGAGCCGCCGCTGCTGGAGTTCCGCCGCGGCGGCTTCGAGGTGCCGCTGGACGGCGGGCGGCGGGCTCAGCTGATCCGGGCGGCGAACGTGCTGCGGCAGTACGACGAGGACCAGGTCGCCGAGGTGTGGGCCCGGCTGTGCGGGCGGCTGGCGCCGGACGGGCTGCTGGTGGAGGGCACCTGCGACGAGGTCGGCCGGCGGCACGTCTGGGTGGCGCTCGGCCCGGAGGGGCCGCGCACGGTGACCTTCGCGGCCCGGCTGGCCGGCCTGGAGCGGCCGTCCGACCTGGCCGAGCGGCTGCCGAAGGCGCTGATCCACCACAACGTGCCGGGGCGCCCGGTGCACTCCTTCCTGCGCGACTTCGACCGGGCCTGGGCGGCGGCCGCGCCGCTGGGCGCGTTCGGGGCCCGGCAGCGCTGGGCGGCGGCCTGCGCGGCGCTGGCCGCGGACTGGCCGCTGCGGGACGGGCCGGTCCGGCGGCGGCAGGGCGAGCTGACGGTGGACTGGGCCGCGCTGGCCCCGCGCTGAGCGGCGCGCCGTCCCCCGGACGGCCCCGCCCGTCCGCACATCCGTTCGGCCATTCACTCGAACGAGTTATCGAATTCCTCTGGCGTGTTGACGCTCCCTCAGGCCACCATGGAGCCGTTCGGAGGACGGTTTTCGGACGGCTGTTGGCGCGGCCGCCCGGGCACCCTCCCGTCCGCACGCCCCGACCACCACGGCAGCGAAGGCACCAACGGAACCAAGCGCACCAACAGCAACCGCACCAGCACGGGCGCGTTCAGCCCAGGGCCCGCTCGAAGGCCCGGTACGCGTCCGCGCCGAACAGCACGAACCGCACCTCGTCCAGGTCCGGGGCCGCTTCGGTCACGGCCGCCAGGGCGATCCGCGCGGCGTCCTCCAGCGGCCAGCCGAAGATTCCGGCCGAGATCGCAGGGAAGGCCACCGTCCGCGCCCCCAGTCCGACCGCGACCCGAAGGGACTCCCGATAGCAGGACGCCAGTAGCGCCGCGCGCTCCGGGTAGTCGTCCGCCCGGTACACCGGGCCGACGGTGTGCACCACCCAGCGGGCCGGCAGTCGCCCCGCCGTGGTCGCCACGGCCCGGCCGGTCGGCAGGCCCTTGCCGTAGTGCGAGGCGCGCAGCCGGCGGCACTCGGCCAGGATCTCCGGTCCGCCCCTGCGGTGGATCGCCCCGTCCACCCCGCCACCGCCCAACAGCGAGCCGTTCGCGGCGTTCACCACCGCGTCCACCCGCTGTTCCGTGATGTCACCCTGCACCAAAGTGATCTGCGTCACCGCGACACCCCTCCGGTCGATTCCGGTCCTCCGATGGCGAAAGCCTGCGGAAACCCTAGGCAAAGCCGCCACCAGACGCGTGGCAATAACCACATCGGCGCCGCCCGGTCGAAGAAATCCACGGAGATCACGTTATGGTCGCGGGAAGCCCCACGATGCCCGGTGCCGCCCGGGCACTGCGGACGGACACCAGCCGTTGGTCCGTCGGGGAAAGGAAGGACCGACCGATGCCCGCTACGGGAGACGGGCGGGCACCCGACGCGACCAGCAGCGCCGGTACCGCCGAACGCAGCCGCAGCCGCCGCGCCCACAGCGCACCGCGGCCCGGCCAGGGCGCCGCCCAGGCCGCCGGCCCGGCGCCGATACCGCATCCGCGCAGCACCCCGGCCGCCGCCGAACCCGCCCGGCCCGCCGCCGACTTCCGGGTCCTGGTGGTCGAGGCCGACGGCCCCGGGCACACCCTGTTCGACTCGCTCGCCGCCGAGTTGGGGCTACACGCCGAACTGCACCGGGTCGACGGCATCCGCGAGGCCCTGGCCGCGCTGCCCCCGCCGCCCGGCAGCGGCCGGCGCGGACAGCGCCCGCCCGACTTCCAGTGCGTCCTGCTCGACCTCGGCACGCCCGACGAGCCCTCCGGCGACCCGTCCGACGACTCCTCCGACGGGCTGGACGGGCTGCGCGAACTGCTGCTGCGCGCCCCGCACACCGCCGTCGTGGTGCTCACCGACGCCGCCGGGGCCGAACTCGGCGCTGCCGCGGTCGCCGCCGGCGCCCAGGACTTCCTGCTCCGGCAGGACACCGGCGGCCCGCTGCTGGCCCGCGCCCTGCGCTACGCGGTGGAGCGCAAGCGCGCCGACGAGTCGCAGCGCCGGCTGGTCGAGGCCGAGATCCGCGGCCAGGAGAACGCCCGGCTCCAGCGCCACCTGCTGCCCACCCCGCTGCTGGACGGCGCCGGCCTCGCCTTCACCCGCCGCTACCGGCCCGGCCGCCGCCGCGCCCTGCTCGGCGGCGACTTCTACGACGCCGTCCGCACCGAGGACGGCCGGGTGCACGTGGTGATCGGCGACGTCTGCGGCCACGGCCCCGACGAGGCCGCGCTCGGCGTCGCGCTGCGGATAGCGTGGCGCACCCTGGTGTTCGCCGGGCTGACCGGCCAGCACCTGCTCACCACCCTGCAGCACGTGCTGGAGCACGAGCGCCGCAGCGACGAGATCTTCGCGACCCTGTGCATGGTCGTGCTGGACGCCCCGGACGCGCAGGGCGGCCCCGAGTCCGCCGAGCTGTACCTCGCCGGGCACCCCGCGCCGCTGCTGCTCGCCCCCGACGGCCCGCCCGTCCTGCTCCCGCTCGACCAGGCCGGCCCCGCGCTCGGCCTGCTGCCCTGCGACGCGACGCACACGGCCTGGCCCGCGCTGCGGATCGACCTCTCCGCCGGCTGGCGGCTGCTGATGTACACCGACGGCCTGGTCGAGGGCAAGGTCGGCGCGGGCTCGCCGCGGCTGGGCCAGGAGGGCCTGATCGAGCTGATCGCCGACCACCAGGCCGCCGGGCTGACCCGCGGCCGGCTGGTCGACTCCGCGATCGCCGAGGTCGAGGAGCTGAACGGCGGCGCGCTCACCGACGACGTCGCGGTGCTGCTGCTGGAGCGCAACCCGCTGCCGGTCATCATGGGCTGAGCCGGCCGTCCGGGCCCTGCGGCCCGAACGCGGGAAGGGCGGCCCCCGGTGCTCCGGGGGCCGCCCTTCCGCTCGTGCTCCTCGTGGTCCTCGTGCTCACCAGGGGCCGTACGGGCCCTGGTTGCTCCGCCCGCCGCGGCCGCGGCCGTCGGTCAGCAGCTTGATCGCGGGGCGGACGTCCACCACGTAGACGATCGCGGCGACCAGGCCCGCCAGCGTCAGCAGGCCGGTGACCGGGTTGGCGCCGAAGACCAGGTCGCAGACCAGCGCCAGGGCCAGGATGATCACCCAGAAGCCCTTGGTCTTCTTGTCGGCGGCCCGGTACGCGTCCTCCCGCCGGAACACCGCGTCGCCGAGCGCGAACACCTTGAAGCAGATGATCGCCGTGGCGATCCACCAGAACGGGTTCAGGAGGTCGACGTACAGGATCAACCGGGGCTCCTCACTCTCTACTTCCATCCTGGCACGGACACCGCAGCAGTCAACGGCCCCCGTCGGCGCGGCGTTCCCGCACCGCCCGCACCGGCCTCCGGGTCACTCGGCCTTCGGCGCGGCGCTCTTCCGGGGCCGGGGCGCCTTCTTCGCGGCCGGCTTCGACCCGGCGGGCGCCTCGTCCACCGCGACCTCGGCGACCACGACCTCGGCGACCACGACCTCCTCGACGACCTCCGCCTCGTCCTCGGCGGCGGCCGGCCCGTCGGCGTCGGCCTTCGGGGCGGCCGAGGCGGCGTCGACCACGGTGCGGCCGCGGACCGCCAGTTCGTCGTAGACCTCCTTGGCCTTCACCGCGAACTCCAGCGCCCGGCCGACCTGCTGCATCGCGAACTCCTGCGCCTTGGCCTGGAGTTCCTTCACGTCGGTGGGCAGCGCGGTGACCGCCTCGGTGACCTTCGCCTGCGCCCCGGCCAGCGCGGTGCCCGCCTCCTGCAGCGCGGCGGCGGCCTTCTCCTGGGTGCCCTTGCGGTCCGCCGCGAGCGCCTCCAGCTGGGCCGGCACCTCGCGGAGCTTCTCGTACGCCAGGTCGCCGGCGCCGGCCAGCGCGTACAGCGGGGTCGGGTCGGTCAGGGTCTTCTTGAGCTCGTCGCTGATCGGCATGTCGGGTCCTCCCGGTCGGGGTGCCGCCGCGCGGTCGGGTCGTACCCGGCCTCGGTCACGCGGGTCTGTCTCGTTCTGGCCCGGTCGCCCGGGGTCTCGCTCACGCGGAGCCGCTCGGCCGCCCCGCCCGGTTCTCCCGGTTCTCCTGGTTCTCCTGCAGGAACGCCTCGTACACCGACAGCAGCGCCTGCTTCTGCCGCTCGCCGATCAGCGGATCGGCCAGGATCGCCGCGCGCAGCCCCGGCCCCTCCTCGCCCCGCTCCTCCAGGATCCCGGCCTGCACGTACAGCGTCTCCGCCGAGATCCGCAACGCCTTGGCGATCTGCTGGAGGATCTCCGCGCTGGGCTTGCGCAGCCCGCGCTCGATCTGGCTCAGGTACGGATTGGACACCCCGGCCACCTCGGCGAGCTGCCGCAGCGAGTACTGCGCGCTCCGCCGCTGCTCCCGGATGTACTCGCCGAGCGAGCCCACGTTCAGTGACGCCATGCGGGCAGTCTGCACCGGACCGCTTGCAATTGCAAGCAGACTGCTAGCATCGACGTCCGGCGCCGGGCGGGCCCGTGCGGCTGCGGCCCCGGACCGCAGCCGAGCCGTCGCGCCGTCGTCACGCCGCCGCGCGCTCGACCGGTGGCCGGCGCCGCAGTTCGCGCCGGCGGACGGCCGGGGGCTGGTAGGCCATGTCGAGCGTGCCGGCGTCCGTGCCGGGCGGCACGATGGCGTCGATCCGGTCCAGGACCTCGTCCGGGAGCGTGACGTCGGCGCCCGCGAGCAGATCGTCCAGGTGCGCCATGGTGCGCGGCCCGAGGAGCGCGGACGTGACGCCGGGGTGGGCGAGCACGAAACCCATCGCCAGGTGGGTCAGCGGCAGGCCCGCCTCTTCGGCGAGCGGGATGAGCTGCTCGACGACGTCGAGCCGCCGGTCGTCCTTGAGGTGCTGGAAGCCGTACTGCGAGCGGTGCGTCGCGGCCGGCCGGCCCTTGCGGTAGCGCCCGGTCAGCAGCCCGCCGCCGAGCGGCGACCAGACCAGCGTGCCCATGCCGAACTCCTGGGCCACCGGGAGCACTTCGCGCTCGATGCCCCGGTTGAGGATCGAGTACACCGGCTGCTCGGTGCGCGGCCGGGCCAGGCCGCGCCGCTCGGCGACCCAGTGGGCGCGCACCAGCTCGGAGGCCGGCATCGCCGACGTGCCGAAGGCGCGGATCTTGCCGGCCCGCTGCAGGTCGGTGAGGACCCCGAGCGTCTCCTCGATGTCGGTGTCGGGGTCCGGGCGGTGAATCTGGTAGAGGTCGATGTAGTCGGTGTCGAGGCGGCGCAGCGAGTCCTCCAGCGCACGCACCAGCCAACGCCGGGACGCGCCTTGGTGGTTGGGCTCGTCGCCCATCGGGTTCCCGGCCTTCGTCGCGAGCACGACGTCGGCCCGGCGGCCCTTCAGCGCGCGGCCGACGATCTCCTCCGACTCGCCGCGCGCGTACATGTCGGCCGTGTCGACGAGGTTGATGCCGGCGTCCAGGGCCCGGTGGATGATCCGGACGCAGTCGTCGTGGTCGGGGTTGCCGATGGCGCCGAACATCATGGCGCCCAGAGCGTAGGGGCTCACCTTGATCCCGGTCCTGCCGAGGCCGCGGTAACGCATGTTCTCTCCTGGGGTTCGTCATCGGGGTGCTGCCACCAGCCTGCCGAGGGGCGGACGGACTATGAATACTTGTGAGTCCCGTTTTTTTGCGCGAGAGTACGGCTGTGACTCCCGATCGACTCTCCGAAGCACTCGACCTGGTCGAAGTCCGCGGCGTCCTCACCGGCGGCATCGCGGCCCGCGGCGGATGGCGGGGCCGCGGACCGCTCGCCGACCCGGTCAAGTTCTTCGCCCTCGTCAGCGGTCGGGCCCGCCTCACCACCGACGGGATCGACGAACCGGTCGACCTCGTGGCGGGCGACGTGGCGATCCTCACCGGCCGCTCCTGGGTCGCCTTCGAGGCCGGCCCGGAACCCCGCCAGGAGGTGCAGCCGGAATCCGACTTCTCCACCGACCGCTTCGCCCGCTCCGACCGCGACGCCGACGACATCGTCATCGGCGGCTGCATCAACCTGAACGAAGCCGGCAGAACGCTCCTGCTGGAATCACTGCCGCCCCTGGCCCACATCAGGCCGACCGGTGCCGACGACCGGCTCCCCGCCGCCCTGCTCCGCCTGTTCGACGAGGCGACCGCGCAGCGCCTCGGCTCGGCCTTCGCGATCCGGCAGTACGGCCAGCTGTTCCTGCTGGAACTGCTGCGGTCCTACGTCGACCAGTGCGCCCTGCCCTCCGGCTGGCTCCGGCTGCTCGTCGACGAACGACTGCGCCCCGCCCTCGACCTGCTGCACGACCGCCCCGGCCGCGCCTGGGGACTGGAGGAGCTGGCGCGGGCCGCCGCGATGTCCCGGACGACCTTCGCCGAACGGTTCCGGGAGGCGGCCGGCGTGCCACCACTGACCTACCTGGGACGGTGGCGCATGCTGCTCGCCCAACGCGCGCTCCGGGACGGCGACGCCCGCGTCGCGGCACTCGCCGAGGAACTGGGCTACGGATCGGAGAGCGCCTTCAGCACGGCGTTCAAACGGGTCGTCGGCGAGTCGCCGCTGCGCTACCGGTCCCGCGTGCGACAGGACGCCACCGGCCGCGTCCGGATCGAGACGCCCTGACACGTCGGCCCGGCCCGGCTGACCGGGGCGTCGAACGGCTTCGCGATCTCGTCGGACACCAGGGGCAGGGGATTGCACGCCGTCGACACCGACTTCATGCACGTGACCGTGCTCGCCCCCTGCTCCCGGCCCGACAGCACGCCGAGCCCCTGAGCCCGTCCGGTAGCGTCGGCCGTCCACGGGCGAGGAGGGGGCGGGGAGATGGCGGCGGGACGGCGGGTCGGGGCGGTGCTGTGCGACCTGGACGGGGTGCTGCGGGTCTGGGGGGACTTGGCGGAGGTCGACCGGGTGCGGGGGCTGCCGCCGGGGACGGTGGGCGGGGCGGCGTTCCGGGCGGAGCGGTTGCTGCCCGCGGTGACGGGGCTGGTCAGTGACGAGGAGTGGCGGGCGGCGGTCGCGGCGGACCTGGTCGCGGTGTGCGGGTCGGCGGAGGCGGCGCGGGAGGCGGTGGCGGCCTGGGGCCGGCAGCCGTCGCAGGTGGACGCGGACGTGCTGGCGCTGGTCGCCGAGGTGCGGCGGGGCGGTGTCCCGGTGGTGCTGGTGTCCAACGGGACGACCCGGCTGGAGGCCGACCTGGCCGCGTGCGGGCTGGACGGCGCCGTGGACGCCGTCCTGAACACCGCCCGGTTCGGACACGCCAAGCCCGACCCCCGGGTGTACCTGGCGGCCGCCGGGCTGGCCGGCGTCCCGGTGGAGCGCTGCCTGTTCGTCGACGACTCGGCCGGGAACGTCGCCGCCGCGACGGCGCTCGGCATGCACGGCCACCACCACGACGGGGCGACCGGGCTGCGCGCGGCGCTCGACGGCCACGGGCTGCTGGGCTGAGCGCCCGGCGAAATCATCTGCCGGGCCCGGGCCCGGCGTGCCACCATCCGGTGCATGACGATCTTCCCCGGGTACGACGGCACCGCCCTGCACTACGAGCAACTGGGCGACGGCCCGGCCCTGTTGGCCGTCCCCGGCGGCCCCGGCATGGACGCCCGCTACCTCGGCACCCTCGGCGGGCTGGACGCGCGGCGGCGGCTGATCCGGTTCGACCCGCGGGGCTGCGGCCGGTCGGCGGCCCCGGCCGACCGGGCGAGCAGCGCGTTCGGTGCCCAGGCGGCCGACCTGGAGGCGCTCCGGGAGCACCTCGGGCTGGACGCCCTCGACCTGCTCGGGCACTCGGCGGGTGCGCTCACCGTCCAGCGGTACGCGGCCGAATTCCCGCACCGGGTACGGTCATTGGTGCTGGTCACACCGGTCGGCCGGGCCGCCCGGGAGCCGGACGCGGCGGAGCTCGCCGCGCTCAGGGCGGCCCGGTCGGCCGAGCCCTGGTACCCGGACGCGGCGGCGGCGGACGCGCTGCTGGCCGCCGGCCCGGGCTCGGACCCGGAGCTGGTCCGGCGGATCACCCCGTTCTTCTGGGGCAGTTGGAACGAGACGGCCCGCGCCGAGGCGTTCAATCCCGCGCTGGCACCGGCCGCGCCCTGGATGCGGGACGCGTTCTACGCGGGCTCCGGCGCCGGACGGCCGGTGCCGGCGTCGGTGCCGGTGCTGGTGGTGGCCGGCGAGCGGGACGGCATGATCGGCACCGCGCCCGCGCGGCTGGCCGCCGACCTGCACCCCGGCGCCCGGCTCGCCGTCCTGCCCGGGGTCGGCCACCGGCCGTGGGTGGAGCGGCCGGACGAGTTCGCCGAGCTGGTGGGCGGGTTCCTCGACCGGGCGTGACGCGGCGCCCCGCGCGGCGCCCTCCTTACTCCGCGAGGTGCCGGTAGAACGGGGCGAGGAGTGCCGCGAGGTCCGGAGGCAGCTCCGGAGGCAGCTCCGGAGGCGGCTCCGACCGCGGCCCGTCCTCGGCCGGGGCCTCGGGCGGGGTGTCGCGGAGGGTGAAGTCGCCCTGCCAGAAGGCGTCGAGGGCGCCATCGAGGGCAGCGTCGAGGGGCTGGTCCATGGCGGTCAGGGGCCTGTCGGGTCGGCGGAGAGGGTGAGGAGTTCGCGGAGCCGGTCGGTGGGGAGCCCGGTCAGCCACTGTTCGCCGGGGGCGACCACCGAGTCCGCCAGTTCGCGTTTGGTGTCGATGAGTTCGGCGATCCGTTCTTCGATGGTGCCGGTGCACACCAGCTTGCGGACCTGGACGTCGCGGTGCTGGCCGATCCGGTGGGCGCGGTCGGTGGCCTGGTCCTCGGTGGCGGGGTTCCACCAGCGGTCGAGGTGGACGACCTGGTTGGCGGCGGTGAGGTTGAGTCCGGTGCCGCCGGCCTTCAGGGAGAGCAGGAACACCCGTGGCCCGTCCGGGGATTGGAAGCTGTCGACGAGTTCCTGGCGGCGCGGCGCGCTGAGCCCGCCGTGCAGGTAGAGGACGGGGGTGTCGAGGCGGCGGCGCAGGTGGGGCTGGAGCAGGGCGCCGAACTCGGCGTACTGGGTGAAGACCAGCACCCGGTCGCCCTCCGCCAGGGCCTCCCGGAGCAGGGCGACCAGCCGTTCGACCTTGCCCGAGCGGCCGCCCAACGGGCTCCGGTCGCGCAGGAGTTGGGCGGGGTGGTTGCAGACCTGCTTGAGCCGGCCGAGGGCGGCCAGCACCGCGCCCTTGCGTTCGACGCCGCGGACGCCGCCGAGCCGGTCGAGCAGGTCGGCGACGACGGCCTGGTAGAGGCCGGCCTGTTCGGGGGTGAGGTCGCAGCGGACGGTGAACTCCCGCTTGGCGGGCAGCTGTCGGCCGATCTCGGGGTCGCTCTTGAGGCGGCGCAGCAGGAACGGCGCGGTGAGCCGCCGGAGGGCGGCCGCGACGTCCTGGTTGCCGGACTGCTCGACGGGGACGGCGTAGTGCTCGCGGAAGGACTCGGGGGTGCCGAACAGGCCGGGGTTGGCGAAGTCGAGGACGGTGTGGAGTTCGGCGAGGCGGTTCTCGACGGGGGTGCCGGTGAGGGCGATCCGGGGGCCGGAGCGCAGCGAGCGCAGGGCGCGGGACTGCCGGGCGGCGCGGTTCTTGACGTGCTGGGCCTCGTCGGCGACGATCCGGCGCCAGTGGACGGCGCGCAGCAGGGCGGCGTCGCGCTGGAGCACGCCGTAGGTGGTGACGACCAGGTCGGCGGCCGGGTCGGGGAGGGTGCGGTCGGGGCCGTGGTGGAGCTGGACGCGCAGCCGGGGGGTGAAGCGGGCGGCCTCCCGGCGCCAGTTGCCGACCAGTGAGGTGGGGCAGACCAGCAGGACGGGGCCGCGGGCGCCGCGGGCGTGTTCGAGGGCGAGCAGGGCCAGGGTCTGGACGGTCTTGCCGAGGCCCATGTCGTCGGTTGTCTCGACTTACTTGCAGTGTCGGATAGAGCGTCAGGTGTCGTCCTGTCGTGGTGTTTGCGAGCCGTCCAATGTCATGTCGGTTAGATAGGCTCGAAGCCATGGAACAAGAGTTCTATTCTTCGGCTGGCTGGGAATCTTGGGGCCTGGCCTTCAAGCCGGCGATCCCCGAGGGCATGCCGCTCGTCTTCGATGACGACCTGCTCTTCGAGGACGCTCGCGGCACTCGGGAAACCGTGGCGGTGAATCGGTGGGCCTGCGAGTTGCCCACGTCAGGGGTGCCGGCGGCCAATTCCTGGCCCACGTACGTGCGCGCGGTGCGTGAGTGGAAGGAGTTCGCCGCGCTGTACGGCGTGAGCCTGTTCGACACCAGGGTCCGCCTGAAACAGGTGCTCGGCGCCTACGCGGTCCACCGCTCGTCAGGCCCGGTCAAGTCTCTTTTCGCCGCGTCGACTTGGAACCAGGCCATGACGATCCTCGGGATCTTCTACAACTGGGCGATCAGCGAGGGCTACGCGACGGCGCTCCCGTTCACCTACAAGCAGGCTCAGCACGTGTTCAAGGAGCAGTCGACGACGATCCGGGTCAACCAGGCCCGGCGGCGCCAGCCCAAGGAACATGTGACGATCAAGTACCTGCTGGACGACTTCGCCGACCTGTTCACCAAGGGACTGGCGCGGCTGGAGCCCGACGGCTCGGAGGAGCGCGGCTACCGGGGCCGGGAGATCGCGCGGAACTCGGCGGTGGGCAAGTTCGTGCTGTCGTCCGGCCTGCGGTTGCAGGAGTTCTCGTACATGCTCGCGGTGGAGGTGCCGCCGCTGCCCCGGATCCGCACCGAAGTCCCGGTCGTCCTCCCGGTCCCGGAGGGGATCACCAAAGGCAGCAAGTACCGCGAGTCATTGGTCAGTTATGACGTGCTGGCGGAGGTGCACGGCTATCTGGGGCTGGAGCGGGCGCTGGCGGTGCAGGGCTCGACGTGGATGCCGCCTGCGCGCTGGGGCGAGCCGCTGATCGTGACCGAGGCCGACGCGTTCGGCGGCCGAGTCAACGGGACGAGGACGTCCTGGGCGGGCCTGAAGCCGTCACAGCGCCGGCGTCTGGTCGGTCCGGACGGCGGTTCGATGCTGCTCTCGGTCTGGGGCCCGGGGCGGCCTTTCACCGAGTGGTCCAAGGTGTTCGAGCGGACCGCCGACCGGCTCCGGGACCGCTACGAACCGCGCTTCCCGCACGTCTGGCCCCACCGACTTCGCCACACGATGGCCATGGCGACGATGAAACGCCTGGTCCAGGGCTACTACGAGCAGGCCGCCCGCCTCGTGCGGGAGACCGACGAGAACGCCGCGCTCGCCCTGTATCTGCGTACGACCGAACCGATTCTGGTCCTGCGCGACCTATTGGGGCACTCGAGTTCGATGACCACGGAAAAATACCTCCACCGGCTCGACACCACCCGCATCTTCAAGGAGCTCTACGAGCGGGTCGGCATGGAGGCCGGGCTGCTCGACGGGGCGTCCGACCGCGAGGCGGAGGACGAATTCGGAGAAGACATGGACGAGGTGTACTCCTGATGCCCGCCACCGTCATCCACGACGACCCGCCCGCCATCTCCGCGCAGTTCACCGACGGCAGCTCGTGCACGGTCCGCATCCGCGACTCCAAGAACCCGGCCCTGGCCCGGGAACTGCTCCTTGGCCTGGCGGATCTCGTCAAGCCGCACGGCGACCTGGACAGCACCGGCTCCGTGCAGGGCTACACGACCGCGATCCGCCACCTGTGCGACAAGCTGGCCGAGTTGGGCTTCACCGGCACTGCTGCCGAGCTGACCCGCGGCCGGCTCTCCGAGCACTGGCTGGGCACGGCCCACCCTGCCAACGAGCAGAAGGCGCGGGCGATGCTGCTGCGTCTGGACGATATCCACAGCGTATTGAAGCCGGATGTGCGCGGCCTGGTCGCCGGCCGCAGCTACAGCGCCCACCTGCGCGACAAGAAGCCGCTGCCGCCCTACAGCGAAGGAGAGTGGGCCCGGCTGACCGAGGCGTGCCAGCGGATCGTCAAGCTGGACTTCGGGCGGTTCAAGGACGCGATGGCGGCGGCCGGACGGGGCCGGGACCCGTACGAGGGCGGCTGGAGTGTCGACAACGTCCGCTGGGCGATGGCGACGTGGGGTCCGATCGAGGCCGCGCCGGTCGTCAGTTGGCGCCGGGACCATCCGTCGGGCCTGAGCGTGAACAGCTTCCCGTATCAGGCCGTCAAGGACACGGAGGTGCTCTTCCCGAACACGGGAACGATCATCGCCTACCGCGTGCTGTTGGGCATCTACAGCGGCATCGTGCCGGACGGGCTCGCCGACCTGGGGCTGGGCGATGTGGACTGGGCCGGTGACACGACGGTCCTGCTCGACTACGTCAAGGGCCGCACCGCGCCGGAGAGCCTGGTCCTGTCCCGTCGCGCGAGCCGCCTGCTGCAGCAGTGGCTGGAGCACTCCGCGCCGAGTCGGCGCTTCGCACCCCCCGACCTCAAGGACAAGCTGTGGGTGCGCCACACGTTCCCACTTCCCACTCGCTGGACGGCCCGCACCGAGGACTCCATGGTCCTCATCCGCTGGGCCCGCGGCGCCGGGCTGCTCGACGATCAGGGCCGCCCGTTGCAGATCCACCGGCACCGGATCCGTACCACGCACGGTGCGATGCGCGACCGGCGCACCTGGCGGGGCAGTCGGCGTTCCACCATCGACCCCAACCGCAGCCCACTGGTCGAGGGCGATCACTATCTCACCCTCGGTACCGAGGCCCAGCGCGAGATGGTCGACGACGTCATCGCCGACGCCCAGATGGACATGCTGCGTCGCGCCCAGCCACCGGTCGTCCTCACCGACGAGTCCATGGCCACGCTGGTGCGCGACTACCCCGAGCAGGTCGCGGCGCTGAACCTGACCGACGAGGTCCTGACCGAACTCCTCAGCGGGCAGCGGGACGTGTTCAGCGCCTCGTGCGCCGACCAGCTCTCGGGCCTGCACGGGCCCAAAGGCAAGCCCTGCCCGGCCCGGCCCTGGGTCTGCCTGGCCTGCCCGCTCGCCCTGTTCACGCCCCGGCACCTGCCGAACCTGATGCGGCTGCGGGCGTTCTTCTCCGCCATGTGGCAGGAGATGACCTCGGCCGAGTTCATGGCCGTCTTCGGCTTCTACTCCCAGCGCCTGGACTCCATTCTCACCCCCGGCGTCCACTTCAGCGCCGAGTCCCTGGCCAGGGCCGCCGCCCAGGTCGCCGACACCGACGAAGAACTGCCGCTGCGAGCGGAAGAACGGACCGTCCGATGACCATCACGGCCTTGCCCACCTCCCCCGGACCGGCCGCGCGGCCCTGCCCCTTCACCGGAGCCGATGTCTGCGAAGCGGCCCGGTTCACCGTGCCCAGCGGAGTGCCGCGCAGTGTCTTCGACGACGACATCTGGCACTTCACCGAGGTTCAGGGCCTGTCCCAGCAACACCCCGACTACGCAAAGCAGTTGGACTTCACCGGCATCCGCAACCCGCGCTGGCGGCTGATAGCCAAGGAGTACTTCTTCGCCAGGCTCGCCCCCTGGCACGAGCGCGTACGCGAGCTCGCCCACGCCTTCCGCACCCCGCTGGGCCTGGAAACCTGCTATCAGCGGATCCTGGACCTCACCGGCTGGCTGAACTGGCTCGACGAGCACAGGGTCCCCTCCCTGGAGGCGGTCACCCAGCAGCACTGCACGGCCTACTACCAGTGGTGCAGCGACATCCGGGACAAGGAGGGAGCGGTCGTGCGACCCAGCAGCGACTCCACCCGGGTCCATGTCGTCCTCGCCATCGTCGAACCGTTCTACTACAACGAGTTGTTCACCGCCGACGCCTACCGGCCCGGCTTCCTGCCCTGGGACGGTCGGACCGCCCACAGCATCGCCGGGAAGGTCGTCACCAAGAAGAACAAGACCCCGGCTCTGGACCAGAGCGTCGTGCAGCCGATGCTGGCGGCAGCTCTGTACGTCATCCAGACTCTCGGCCCCCACCTGCTGGCCCTGCCCCCGCGCGCCCTGGCCAAGGACGTGGAGCCCGGCCCGAGCCCGACCGACTGGCGCGAGCGGATCGAGGACGTGATCAGAGGCCACATCGAGGGCCGCGTGGCGCTGGAGGCCCTGCCCAGCTTCCGCATCGACATCCGCCTGGCCCGCAAGACCTGGTCGGCCGACGACCCACTGCTGGCGGTCAACCTCAACGCCATCGCCCAAGAGGCCGGCATCCGTACATTCCGCCCCCACTGGGTCACCCAGTTCCGGCCGCTGATCGAACACGCCCTCGGCCAGGTCGGCACCCAGGCCGGGTGGGGGCTGGACGCCGTCCTCGTCCCGCGAGCCGACGGCGCGGGCGAGGTCCCGTGGACCCTCCCGCTCACCCGCGCCCAGGACCTGGACTTCCTCATCGAGAAGGTCCGCACCGCCTGCCTACTGGTGATCGCCGCCGTCACGGGAATGCGTTCGAGCGAACTCATGGAACTGCCCGTCGACTGCGCGCTTCCCCTCATCCCGACCGGCCCCGGCCGGCTCCGCTACCGCCTGGCCAGCCGCCTGATCAAGGGCCAGCCGCGCGGCGGCAAACGCGAGGAATGGGTCACCGTCCAGGAACCCCACGACGCCGCGATCCTGTCCGCGGCCCTGCTCGGCCAGAACCACGGGCAGACGCACCTGTACGGCCGCGTCGGCTTCAACTCCCGCTACAAGAGCTTCCGTGACTGGGTCAACGGGCCCGAGGGGCAGCGGCTGGGCCTGGCCCCGATCCCCGAGACCCTGGTCAACCTGCGGCGGCTGCGGAGGACGTTAGCCGTCGAACTCGCCCACCGGCCAGGCGGGTTGCTCGCCGCCAAGATCCACCTCAAGCACGTGTCCGTGGCCACGACCGAAGGCTACGCGGCTCTGCCCGGCGGGGCCCAGGGCAAGTTCCTCGCCGAGATGGGCGAGGAGGAACAGCAGCGCAACAACGATCTCACGCTGGAGGTCTTCCGCGACTTCCAGCAGGGGCAGATGCCCGCCGGACCCGGCGCCAGGAGCCTGGTCGAGTTCTTCACCCACGTCGACGGCCAACTGGAAGAACTGGCCGGCGGCGCCCCGAACACCAAGGGAGGCGACCAGGAAGTGATCAACCTGCTGTCGAGGCGGGCGGCTACCCTGCACCTGGCCACGGCGAACTACTGCTGGTTCGTCGACCCGGCCAAGGCCCTGTGCCTGAAACTCGCCGGCAACCCGGGCGCGACGAAGCCCATGGCCGGCATGTGCGACTCCTCGCGCTGCCCGCAGGCCACCCACCACCTGTGCCACCGGCCGGTGTGGGCCTCCAGCGCCGAGACCAAGACGGTGTTCATCGGTTCCATCGGCCGAGGCCAGAAAGCCGAGAAGACCCGTCTGCAGGGCGAGTTGGAGCGCGACCTGCGCGTGCTGGCCGAGATCGACGCCGCCACCGGATCGGCGGCCTGACATGGGACGGATCACCGAGGAGACCCGCGCCCGCAACGAGGACGCTCTCCGCGCGGCGATGGACCGCCTCCTGCGCGGCGAGCTACCGCCAGGCGGCAAATGCGACCTCAAGACCCTGGCCGCCGAGGCCGGCGTCACCCGCACCGCCCTCTACCCCAAGAAGGACCGCGACGGCACCACCCGGCCCGGCCCCTACCAGCACCTCGCCGAGGAGTTCGAACGGCGCCTGAAAGCCCTTCAGGACGCCGGGACGGTGCCCGACCCGAGGGCGGCCCAGATCGAGCGGCTGAAGACCACCAACGCCGAGCTGAAGAAGCGCGTGACGGACCGGGACGCCGAGATCGAGAAGCTGACCGAGTTCAAGCAGCTCGCGCTGTCCCGCATCGCCGCCCAGCACCTGGAGATCGAGCGCCTACGGGAAGAACTGGCCGAACAGCCCGAACTGACCGGCCCGGTCGGCATCGTCGCGTCGCTGCCGACGCCTCGCGGCATCGCCCCGCACGGCTCCTGCAGCTGACCGGACCGTACGGCGGGCGGCCCCACACACACGCCCGCCGTGCGCGGCGCCCGCCCCAGTCCCACCCCTCGTCCCGAACGCGGGCATGGCCGCATCCGGAGCGGGGATCTCAGCGAAGCAGCGCCGAGATCCCCTGGGTGTCGCAGACCACCCGCCAGATGTTCTTGGTGTCCCAGCCAGCGTCCAGGGCCTGCCGGACCGTCCGTCCGCCCAGCTCGCTCATCACGTGGTCGCTGGCGAACGAATCGGCGTACGCCTCGCCGAAGTGCTCGTACATCCGTCGCCAGAACTCCTGCAGTTTCATGGCCCCAGTATCCCGTCCAGCAGCGCGGACCCCGCCGACGGCCGTGCCGCCCGGACCATTGCCATGATGGGCGGTCTCAGGGCAGGGGCCGCTGTGTGTCGGCGCTGGCCGGTATACCGGTTGCGCTGAGTGCGGCAGGGCCGCGTACAGCGACCCGCATCTGGGACAGAATCCACTCTCTCGGAAGGACGTCGTTGGCCACCCGTACACCGCCGCCTCAGCGCGACAGGCGCGCGAGCAAGCCCACCCACGGCATCGTCTACACCCTCACCGACCCGCGCGACGATGTGGTTCGCTACGTCGGCCAGACGGAGAAGGCCCTTCACGAGCGGCTGGCCGGGCACCTGCAGAACTCGACGAACGACGCCATGTGGGTGTGGCTACAGATCCTGAAGATGAACGGCCAGGCTCCGATCGCCACGATGATCAGGCGAGTTCCGCGCGAGGACCTGCTGGCCGCTGAAGGCGAGGAGATCGCTTACCACGCTCCTGAGGGCAATTTGCTGAACCATCCGTACGGCAGGTCGCACGTGGTGGCTCTCGGCGCGGAGTTGCACAACCTGCTGACACGATCCGATCCCGACGGCGAGGCTGGCCCCGGAACCGGCCCCGCCCCTGTGGTCATCACGATTCCGGCCCCGGCACCCAGCGGCGACCGGGACGACGAGGACGAGGACCGCGAACGGCAACCCCAGCAGCACGAGCACGAGCACCGCTATTACTTCTCGTTCCCCGGCCGCTCCCACCGGCACCGGCCCCTTCGTATTCTTCGGACCGGTCTGAGCTACCGCTGGGGCTGGGCCCGCAGTGTCCGCTTGAGGACCAGAAGGGCCTGGAGAAATGCCAAACGCAACCCGCTCGCTGCCGCTGCTGTGGCCGCCGTGGTGCTGGGCGTGCTGGTCAAAGTCGCTCTGACGGGCTTGCCGGAGAAGTTCGCACGCGCATGCTGGAGCCCGCTTGCCAGACATCTCCTCCCCGTCCTGGACACGGTCGACGCACCGGTGCGGTCCTACCTGAGCGAGCACGCGGCCGGGCTCCCGGTTGGTGTGGGGGTGCTCCGGGTGGTGTGGTGGTCAGCCGGCGCGGTGATCCTCTTCACGAACCTCCTGCGGGGCGTGTGGATGCGCCGCCTGGCCTGGGCCGCGTACGGATGCGCCACCACCGCGATGGTCTGGGCCGGCTCGATCTCCACCACCCAGCCGGTCGCCGCGGGCCTGGCGGGGCTGCTGTGGCTGCTGGGACTGGCCTTCGTCTGAACGACCTGGAAGACCCCGGGATCGAGTCGAGCGAACGTCGAACTGACCTCGCCGAGCCTCGCGCTCCGCTAGCCTGCATGGGGTGACGGAAGCGATGGACGACGCCTTGTGTGGCTCGCGCTACAGCGAGATCGAGGAGGACCTGGCGGTTCTCAGCGAGTCCTTCGGACTCGGTGAGGTCCGGGCGTGCCGCTTCCTGCCCAACGGCCTGATGAACGGCAACTGGCGGCTGGAGACGGCCGAGGGCGCGTTCGCGTTGAAGCGGATCATGGACGTGCCGCTGCCGCTCGCCCGCCGCAATCTCGCGGTCCTGTCGGAGCTGGCCGACGCCGGAGTCCCGGTCGGGCGGCCGATGGCCGCCTCCTCCGGCGAGACCGTGGTGGAGGTCGCGGGCCGCGGCTACTGCCTGATCCCCTGGCTGGAAGGCGGCCACCGGCCGGGGACGGAACTCACCCTGGACCAGGCCGGCGACCTCGGTGTCCTGCTCGGCCAGATCCACCGGAGCCTGAACGACGAGCGAACCGCCCACTTGTTGCCGCCAGCATCGGAGCCCCCGGCAGCCCCAGTCATCACCCCGTACTGGGCGCGTATCGAAGCGGACCGCTATCTCACGCGGATCGCCGCCCTGGAGTGCCCTACGGCCTTCGACACCGAGGCGGCCCAGGCGCTGGGCGAGCGCAAGGTGCTGCTCGACAAGTACGCCCACTTCCACCCCACCACCGAGGCAGCGGCCGGCCCGGCGGGTTGGACGCACGGTGACGTGCAGCACCGCAACGTCCTGTGGCGCGACGGCAAGATCGCCGGGGTGATCGACTGGGACCGCATCCGCGTACGCCCGTTCGGCGAGGAGGTCGCCCGCACCGCCACCGTGCAGTTCGGCGGTGAGGACGGCTACCTCGACCTGGAACGGACGTCCGCGTTCGTAGCCGGCTACCGGTCGGTGGTGCCGATCCCGGTGCCCGCGCTGGCGGACGCGGTGGAGCGGCTGTGGTGGAAGCGCATGTCGGACTACTGGCAGCTGGACTTCCACTACGACCGCGACGACCACTCCTGCGACCACCTGTTCCTGCCCGCCGAGCGGTTCCTGGCCTGGTGGACCGAGCGGCGCGAGGCGGTGCAGGAGGCGTTCGCGGCTATGCCGTGACCAGCGTGCGGACCAGAACGGCGGCGAGTGCCTCGGCGACCTGCTCCATGTAGTCCGGTGCCAGGATCTGCGGAACCTTGAGGACGATCATCTGCCGCATCGCCTTGTGGAAGTTGGGCAGCTCCTCGCGGGTCGGCGGCCGGTAGGGGCTGTGGGCCAGGTGCGGCCAGAAGCGGGCGGCCAGGTCGGGGTGCTGGAGGAGCGGGGCCTGGGTCCAGTCCTCGTACAGGGAGCCGACGGGGACGCCGGCGGCCTTGAACCGCTTGCTCAGTTCGACCGGGTCCGGTACGCGGACGTTGATCGTCAGCGGGGTGCCGTACCAGCCGCGGACGGACAGCTCGCCGATCTCGGGCCAGGCCAGGGGGACGTCGTACTCCTCCAGGGCCTTGCGGAGGGTGGCGAGGTTCTGTTCGGCGGCCAGCATCCGGTCGGGCAGCGACCGGAGCTGCTGGCGGGCGATGACGGCGGACAGGGCGGGCATGCGGTACTTGTAGGCGGCGCCGGTGGTGGCGAACGGCAGCAGGTCGGGGAGGGTGAGCTCGGCGGCGAGGCGGGCGGGGTGGTGGCCGAGGGTGAGGGCCCGCTCGTAGACCTGGCGGTCCGTGGTGGTGAGGATGCCGCCCTCGCCGCCGGAGACGGCCTTGGACTCCTGGAGGCTGAAGCATCCGGCCGCGCCCCAGGAGCCGACCGGCCGGCCCTGGTAGAGCGCTCCGTGGGCGTGCGAGCAGTCTTCGACGATCGGCAGGCCGGTGGCGGCGGCGAGCTGGTCCATGCGGGCGGGGACGCCCCAGGTGTGGGTGGCGAGGACCGCCGAACAGGCGCCGACGGCCTGGGTGATGGTGGCGGCGGCGATGTTCGGGCTGTCCGGCTCGATGTCGCAGAAGACGGGGTAGCTGCCCGCCTGGAAGACGGCGGTGAGGGCGGAGACCCAGGTCATCGGGGAGACGGCGACTCCGGCCTCGGGGCTGGCGCCGACCGCGTGGAGGGCGGCGTGCAGGGAGGCGGTGCCGGAGTTGAACGACAGCGCGTGGCGGGTGCCGGTGAGGCGGGCGAAGGCGGCTTCGAGGGCGTTGGTGGCCGGGCCGCGGTTGATCTCGGAGAGGTGGCCGTCGTCGAGGAGCTTGAGGACGGCGTCCTTCTCGGCCTGCCCGTACTTGGGCTCGCGGGGGAACGGGAGAGTGACGGCGGTGTCGTTCACGTGTGTCCTTCCGGGCGGAGTGCTCGGCGGGGTTACGGGCGGCGGCGCGCGGTGGACGCGGCATCGGGGGTGATGCGGGGTACGGCGGAGAGGTGGCCGTGGTCGAGGTCGTCGAGGTCGGCCTGGAGCTGCGCGGCCCGCAGCCGGACCATGTCCGTCTCCTCGCAGACGGCGTGGAAGTGCAGCAGCGAGTAGGCGATGCGCAGGCGGAACAGGACCAGCGGCAGCAGGCGGTCGGCGGGGATCGGGCCGTCGAAGTAGCCGCCGAACAGGGCCTCGGTGATCGGGGCCGGTTCGCGCAGTGACCAGCCGGCGAGTTCGGCCAGCGGGTCGCCGCCACGCGCGCTCTCCAGGTCGACGACGCCAGTGATCTGCCGATCGTCGGTGAACAGGTGCCGGCCGACCCAGTCGCCGTGCAGGAGCCGGGGCGGGCCTTCGGGCAGGCGGCTGGATCCGACATCGAGGATGAAGCGGGTGCGGTGCAGCAGCGCGGGCAGGTCGAGGCCGTCGATGCTCGGGGTGGTGCGGGGTGCGAGGCTGAGGAACCAGCCCTGGATGGTGGTGTGTTGGCCGATGCCGTAGCCGTCGAGCTGGCCGAAGCTGCCGACCTGGATGCTGTGCAGGCGCCGGAGCACCTCGCCTGCGAGGGCCGCCGCGTCCAGGTCCCGCGGCGTAAGCGGTTCGGCTTCGAGGGGGCGGCCGGGGCAGCGGGTCTCCACGCACGCTTCCCGGCTGTGCCAGAGGATCTCGGCGGCCGGGATGCCGGCTTCGCGGATGCGGGCCGAGGCCCACGCGGCGGTCGGGTAGCGGGAACGGCTGCCCGCGCGGCGGACTTTGACGACCAGTTCGTCACCGTCGTGGGTGGTGACCGCGAAAGGGAGGCTGTCCGTTCCAGCCTTGAGCGGGGTGAAGCGCGCTCCGGCGGCGTCGAAGCCCGCCGCGGTGAGCGCGTCGACCAGCAGCGGGTGCGGGCGGCTGATCACCGTGTCAGTGGAGGGCATCGGGCACCTCCGGCACGGGGACGGGGCGGCGGTGGGCGGCGGAGGCCAGGGCGGCGTCCAGCAGGGCGATGGAGGCGAGGTTGTCGGCGGCGGGCACCGGCAAAGTGCCGTCCTGGTGTAGGGCGTCGATCATGGCGGTGATGCACCGCTGGTAGGCCGGCGGCCCGGCCTGGGGCAAGTTCCGCGCCTGGTGGGGGTCCGGCGCCCAGCGGGCGGCGAAGCCCCGGCCCTCAACCCGCCAGTCGCCGTTCGCGTCGGTCCGCAGGGCCGGGTCGACGATGTAGCCGCCCCGGTAGGTGAACAGGGAGCCGTCGGCGAAGTGGACGGTGACCGTGGCGATCGAGCTGTGGGCCGCGAGGAAGCCGGTCGCTGTCTCGGTGCAGGTGACCTCGGTGGGCGGCGCGGTGATCAGCGCGCGGACCTGGTCGAAGGCGTGGACTGCGAGGTCTGTGGTGACGGGCAGGTGCTGGCCGGTGCGGAAACCCGGGCCGGTCAGGGTGACCAGGGTGTCGGCGGTGACGGCGAACGGCGCCCGGCCGCCGGAGCGGACCGTGTCGGCGAACGCGAGGAAGTCCGGGTCGGCACCCCGGTTGCGCATGACGGCCAGCAGCAGGCCACGCTCCTCGGCGAGGTGGACGAGGTCGAGGGCGTCGGGCAGGTTCAGGGCCAGCGGCTTCTCGGTCAGGACGTGCAGGCCCTGGGCTAGCGCCGACCGGCTGACCGGGTAGTGGAGTTCGGGCGGGGTGAGGTTGACGACGACATCGGCCGCGGCCCGGGCGAGCGCTTCGGGAAGCGTTGTGGCGAAGGCCGGGTTCAGCCCGTACCGGGCGACCAGCACCTGGGCGGCCTGCTGGTCGGGGTCGACGAGGGCGCTGATCTCGATGCGCCCGTCGGCGAGCAGGGAGCGGACCCAGCGGCTGGCGATGGCGCCGCAGCCGATGATCACGGCCTTCACGACGCCTCCTTGAGCGGGTGGGGGCTGGGGCGGTGCTGGGCGGCCTGGTGGCGGTGGACGTGGCCGAGAGCTTGTGCGGTGAGGTCGTCGAGTGAGCCGTCGGTGGCGTCGAGCAGGGCGACGGCCGGGGCGAGCGGGTGGGCGAGGTAGGCGTTGAAGTGCTCGCTGAAGTGCCGGTCGTAGAAGATCGTCGGCATGCCCTTGCGCAGGCGTGCCCGACGGGCGAGCACGTCCGGGTCGGCGGTGAGCACGATCGTCAGGTCGGGCATCGCCACCGGACGGCCGGTCACCAGGTGCCGGGCCTGGGCGTCGCAGTCGAAGCCATTCATCCGGCCGACGGCGTGGGCGTGAGCGAGGAGGGTGTCGACGGTGCGGTCGAGGATCACGTCCCGGCCCTCGGCGAGGGCCTGCCCGGCCAAGGTGAGCCGCAGGTCCTCGACGTCCAGGAACTCGGCGATGTTGGCCAACTGGTGCTCGGCTGTGAACGGCTCGGGGGCCGGCAGCCGGGTGGGGTCGGGGCTGGCGTGGTAGTAGCAGGGGATGACGACGGGCCTGTCGAGGTGGGGTGCGAGTTGGGCGGCCAGCGTGGTCTTGCCGACGCAGCTGACGCCCTCGATGCCGAGGATCACGCGAACTCCCTGTCCGTGGTGGTGGAGGGGACGGTGCGGCGGTTGCTCTTGGGAGCGAGCGCGGTGTGCCGGGTGCCGCTGACCGCCCAGCGGCCGAGCGCGGTCAGCGGGCCGACGCTCTTGAGCAGGAGCCCAGCCAGCGTCTCCGCACTCCGTACCGCTGTCGCCCGGACCGTGAGGGGTTGGCCCTCGGCCACGGCGAGAGCGCGGACCGGTGCGACGGCGGAAGCCCAGAGTGCGGTCGCGGCCGCCGCCCGGACCGGCAGGCGCGTGCGCGGATCGAGCGCGAGCGCCAGGCAGAGCGCGGTGGCGGGCGAGACCAGCAGCCACGCCATGCCCCGGTAGGCGCCGATGGTCAGGGCCATCGCGTGGTCGCGGCTGCTGCCGTGACCTTCGGCGTGCCAGCAGGCCGCGCACTTCGGGTAGTCGAGGTAGCTCTGGAACCAGCGCTCACTCTGGGCCAGCAGCTCGCGCAGGTACTCGGCCGCCGGCACGGTGGTAGTGAAGGGCAGACTGTCCACCGGGATGCCGTCCAGGGTGAGCCGGTAGCCGAAGGCGACGTCGTCGAGCACCGTGAAGGTCGGCAGGCCGCCGACCTTCCGAAAAACGTCCGTGCGAACGAGGAGGCCATGGCCGACGGTCTGGGCCAGCCCCGGCAGGCCGGGGCCGGTGTGCGGGCAGCGGGCGGTGTCGGCCTGCTGGCGGAGGTTGGGGATCTCTCGTCGCACTGTCCACAGGGTCTGGGCCCGGGCGGCGCCCCGGCACAGGCTCCGCTCCCACCAGGCGCCGGCGGCACCCTGGGTGGCGAAGCGGGCCGACTGCTGAACGACGCACGGGAGTTCACCGTCGGCGGCCCGGCGGCGGGCCAGGAACTCGGCGGTCCGCTCCAGCAGCTCGCGGCTCGGGCGGGAGTCCACGTCGTAGACCGCGATGTACTCCTGCTCGGCGTCGGCGATGGCGAGTTGTTCGACGGCGGCGTTGACCTGCGCCGCCTTGCGCCCGTCGCCCCGGTAGTGGACGTGCCGGACCAGCGGGTCGGCCTGCGGCAGCCGTGCGAGTTCCGCCGTGACGATGTCCGCCGTGGTGGGGAAGCCGGACAGCATCTCGGCCGCCACGGCATCGGTCAGTGTGCCCTCACCGGTGCCGGTCAGGGCCTTGCCGAGGGCGGCCAGCTCGTCGCCGGTCAGCTGCGGGAAGCGCTCCACCGTGAGGTCGGCCGCCGTAGCCCCCGCGAGCAGGGTGGCCAGGTGCTGGCGCTCGGCCTCCTCTCGGGCTGTGGTCACCAGGGTCAGCGTCGAGCCGGGGAAGTCGCGCAGGAGCGGGACGAACCAGGCCAGAGCGGCGGTGATCTGCTGTTGCTCCCGCAGCACCGGAATAACGACGTGCAGCACCATCGGCTCCACCGCCCTCCGGTTCCCGGTCCGCACGGGCTGGTCGGCCCAGGCCAGCGTCCGGCGGATGTGCCGCAGTCCGTTGACGTTGCGCGCGGCCACAGCGGCGGCGATCCACCAGGTGGCACTCCACCGCAGCGGCTTGAGCCCTCGCGTGTTCACTCGGCACCGACTTCGGCGACGTAGTTGTGGAACAGGCGGTAGGTGTCACGGAGTTCGCCGACCGGATAGGTGTCCTGCCAGGGCTTGTCGGGGCCGGCGAAGTGGACGAGGGCTGCGGTCTTCTCGTCCTCCAGGAGCTGGGCGAGCGGGCTGTCGGCCTCGGCGTAGTGAATGAAGCCGGCCTGGGTGGCCTGCGGCGACATGGCGAAGGTGTTCCAACGCCGGTCCAGTCGATGCCAGTTGTCGCCGATGGCCCAGTTCAGGGCGTCCTGGTCCCAGAAGCGGACCTTGTCGGGGTGTTCGGCGAGGAACTGCCGGGAGCGATCGAAGACGCCGAGCCGCTGGCAGCGCTCGAGGTCGATGAGCATGACGCCGCTGTTGAAGTAGTCCCGGCCGTACGGGACGCCGAGCTTCTCCCAGCCGGGCAGTTGGATGCCGCGGCCGATGACCGGGTTCTGCGGGTCGCGCACCGCGCCGACCGGGCGCCCGTCGAGGGACTGCCGAAGCAGCGGGCGGAGGTCGCCGAGCACCAGGGTGTCGGCGTCCAGGTACAGCACCCGGTGCTCGTCGGGGATGACCTCCGGGATGGCCAGGCGCACATACACCGCGCCGCTGACCCAGTCGGAGACCGGGTAGCGCGGGTCAGTCAGCGGCGCGGGCCGCAACTCGGTGGCCAGTCCGATGCGGTCGGCGTCGCGCAGGATCGCCTTCCGGTTGGCGTCGCTGATCTGCTGGTCCAGGACGATCAGGCGGAGCTCACCGACCGTGCCAGGGTGGGCTGCGGCGATCGAGCGCATCAGCGTCCGCAGCGGGCGGGCGTATCCGTCGTCGACCCCGCACACGATCGGCTGCAGGGGCCTGGAGGTGGTGCTCACGAGGCACTCCCTCCGGCGGCCACGGTCTGGGCGGGGAAGTGCTTCTCGGCCCAGTCGAGGGTCTGGCGCAGGCCGTCGCGCAGGTGCGTGGTGGGCTCCCAGTCGAGGTGGGCGCGGGCGGCGGTGATGTCGGGGCAGCGGCGCTTGGGGTCGTCGGCGGGCAGCGGGACGAAGGTGATGGCGGAGGCGGAGCCGGTCATCGTCCGGATCTCCTCGGCGAGTTGGAGCATCGTGATCTCGTGCGGGTTACCGATGTTCACCGGACCGGCGTACTCGGCGGCGGTGGTGGCGAGCAGGCCCTCGACGGTGTCGGCCACGAAGCACAGGGACCGGGTCTGGCCGCCGTCGCCGGCCACAGTGATCGGCTCTCCGGCCAGCGCCTGCTGAATGAAGGCGGGCACCGCGCGGCCGTCGTCGGCGCGCATCCGCGGACCGTAGGTGTTGAAGATCCGCACGATGCGGGTGCGGGTGCCGCCGGTGCGGTGGAAGCAGGAGGTCAGGGCCTCGGCGTACCGCTTGGCCTCGTCGTAGACGCTGCGCGGGCCGATGGGGTTGACGTTGCCCCAGTACTGCTCGGGCTGCGGGTGGACGAGCGGGTCGCCGTACACCTCGGAGGTCGAAGCCAGCAGGAACCGGGCCCGCTTGGCCTCGGCCATCTCCAGGGCGTTGAGCGTGCCGATCGCGCCGACCTTCAGGGTGGCCAGCGGGTGACGGGCGTAGTCCAGCGGCGAGGCGGGCGAGGCGAGGTGGAAGACGAAGTCCACCGGACCGGCCACCGTGAAGGGCCGGGTCACGTCGTCGGCCTGGAAACGGAAGCCGTCGGCCGAGCGCAGGTGCGAGAGGTTGTCGAGGCGGCCGGTCAGCAGGTTGTCGATGCCGATCACGTTCGCGCCGAGGTCCAGCAGCCGCTCGCACAGGTGCGAGCCGATGAAGCCGGCGGCGCCGGTGACGACGGCGGTGCGGCGGGCGAAGGCATCAGGTGCGGCGGCGGCCGCCGGACCCTTCGGGCGAGGCTGTTGTGCCTGCAGGCGTTGCACGGTGCTTGTCCTCCAAGTCGCTTGGTGGGCAGCGGGGTTCGCGACGACCGTTGCGGCGGCGCGGGGCCCGGGCCTCAGGCGGTCGTGTCGTGGTCGGGAAGGGCCTGTGCGGGCGGTGCCGCGACCGGGTGATCGGCGCTCAACTGGTGATCGGCGGCGACCCCGAGCAATGCGAGCGTGACGAGGTGGCCCAGGCCCCACAGCACGGTGAGCGCTGTCCCCACCGGGTCGCGGTGATCGCCGCGGTGCCTGCCGTGATGGGGTCTCTCGACTGCCTCCATGGCTCCTCCCATCGTCGTCTTCCGGGGCCGGGCGGCCGGTACAGCGTCGCCGCGCCGCAGCGCAACTCGGAACGTTTCTGGGGGGTTTCTCCTTGATGCGGCCCGAGCCACAGCGGGTAGCAGTACGCTCACCAACAGGGCATGAATCGCTGGGGGGTTGAGATGAGCTCAGACGTTCTGGCAGTCCACCCGCTCACCCACCTGATGCGGTTACGCGGCTGGGGAAAGATCCAGTTCGCGCGCATGATGCGTGACCACGGCACCGCGCTGAAGATCCACCTGGCGACCAACCGGACGTTGGTGTGGAAGTGGGAGCAGGGCCAGGAACCCGAGCCTGACGCGCAGTACGTTCTGGCCAACCTCCTCGGCGTCAATCCCCGTACTCTGGTTGCCAATCCGTGGCCAGGGTGGCTCCCCGTCTGGGAGGTGACGGGCATCACGGCGCCGTGGACAAAGGCCGGTACCGTGGACGTACTGGTGGAACTGGTCAGGAGTGGTCATATGGATCGGCGGGGCTTTCTCACCATCACCGGGGCCGCGATGGCCACTGTCGCCGCGAGTTGGGCTTCCGCCTCACCGGCGTTCGCCTCCGCCCTGAACGGCGACCAGGTGACCGATGCCATGGTCGACACCCTCGAATCCCGGGTCGGCACCCTCCAGAGCCTGGACGCGCAGATGGGCGGCGCCCGCCTCATCGAGCAGGCCCGCGGCGACCTCGCCATCATCACTACCTTGCTCAAGCAGGGCCGCCACACGGACGCCGTCGAAGCCCGTCTGCTCGGGCTGGCCGCCCAGGTCAACTACATCGCCGGGTGGATGGCCTACGACAGCGGGCTCCGCTCCGCCGGCCAGCAGTACTACCTCGGCGCTCTTCGCGCTGCGAAGACCATCGGCGACGACGCGCTCGGAGGCTTCCTGCTCGCCGAGATGGGCGTGCACCTCTCCGACGCCGGCAACCCCGCCGAGCGCGTCGCCCAGGTCGAGACCGCGCTCGCCAACACCCCCGCGACGATGCAGCCCGGCGTCCGCAGCTACCTCGAACTCCACCACGCCGAGAGCCTGTCCCGCGACGGGCAGCACCAGAAGGCCGGCTCCGCCCTCAACCGCGCCCACGACCTGTGGGCCCGCAACGGCGGCGACCGACTCCCGAGCTGGCTCTCCTGGTACGGCGACGCCCAACTCAGCTCCACCGAAGGCAAGATCATGCTCCGCGCGGGCCAGGTCGACCGTGCCACCAGCGCCCTCGCTTCCTCCATCGACCACGCGGTCCCCCGCGACCAGGCCGTCCGCGCCGGACGCCTCGCCACCGCCCGCCTCGCCGGCAAGGACCTCGACGGCGCCCTCGACGCCGCCAACCGCGGCCTCGGCCTCCTCGAAACCCAGGTCCACTCCGTACGCGCCGTCAACCGCCTCACCAAGTTCGACGGCTACCTCAAGCCGCACCGCGCCGAACCCGCCGTGGCCGACTTCCACGAACGTCTGCGCGCGCTGCCCGCCATGGCAGCCTGAGCACCGACCGAGCCGGAGAGAGAGCCCACCCATGGGCGAGCGAGCCGTAGCGTACGTGCGCAGTCTGGGCATCAGCGACGAACAGGCCGAGCGGGTTTTCCTCCTGCTCGCCCAGCGCACCCAGTACGACGATCCCAAGGACTCCCGGGACACCCCCATGGGAATCCTGCTGAACGCGGTCGACGTCCCGCGCTTCGCCGCACACCTCGGGCTGCTGTCCGAGGAATTCTGCCAGCAGCTACGCGGCCTCAAGCAGCTCGTCAGAATGGACGTCCTCGAGCACAGGGACGGAAGCTGGGAGATCGTCTACGGGCCCTCGTACACCGACCACGCGCCGCGCGCACCCCGCGCGGCGACCGTCACCGACCAGAACGTCTGCGGAATCCACGCCTTCTTCATGCCCGGCTGGGACAAGTACAGCACTTGGGGCCGCGACCAGATGATGGGCTGCCTGTACGCCCAGATCATCCACAACAACGACGACCAGGACGCCGAACCCCGGATCTGGATCACCCCGCCCAGGTACGCCCCGCAGACGATCGACGAGCTTGCTCGGCATGTCACCGACGCTCTCAACCCGTACCAGGCCGTCCCGCTGCCGGTGGACCTCGTCAAGAAGTGGCTGACCGAGGAGCCTCTGGGTTAGCAAGCCCGGCCTGCGAGCAGTGCCGAGAAGAGGACCGCTGTCCTGGGTCGGACGCAGGAGCGACCCGGATCGGCGGCACGGCACGCGCCACTAACGTTCGTGGCATGCACCATGTCCACCGCTTCTCATTCTCACTGGATAGCCAGGACGCCCACACCTGTCAGTAGCTCCCAGTACATTCCCCTTGGCTATCCGTCACATCTGGGAGGGGCAAGGACTGATGGACAGGAAACCGCGCCGCAGTTACGGAAACGCTACTCTCGCTGGCCTCATGACCTTGGCCCGCGGCTGCTGCTACGCACCCGAGTGCGACATCCCCACCATCCGCATGATCAACGCCATCCCCGTCTTCAACTTGGAGATCGCACACATCCGAGCCTTCGAGGAAGGCGGTAAGCGCTACGACCCCACCTGGTCGATCGAGGAGCGCAACAGCTTCGCCAACCTGATCCTGCTGTGCTCCGCGCACCACAAGGTGGTCGACGGAGCCAACAGCGACAAGTACCCGATCAGCGTCCTGGAGAAGTGGAAGGCGGCTCGCGAGGCCGATGGCCTGGACGCTCTGGCGGGTCTGAGCAACGTCACCGAGAGCAAGCTCAGCGAGATGATCGCCACCGCTCAAAGCGAACTGCTCGACCGCGTCGGGCCCGCCTTGGAGGAGTTCGGCAAGACCGCCCCCGAGCTGGCGGCCCTTCTCAAGCTCCTCCTCGCCGAGCTGGCGGACCCCCGCGTCCACGGCTTCGGACTTCCCGAGGAACTGGTCCGGATGCTGTACAGCAGCTCACGAACCTTCGCTGGCCTGGAGGGCACCGCCAAAGAACTGACCGTGGCCGCCAACCGGCTCGGCAACATCGAGGGCCTGGCGATCAAACTCAAGCAAGCCGCGAACGCGGCCAACACAGCCGCAAGCAGGCTGGCCGACGCACGCTACTGAAGCAACACCCGGCCACAGTGAGGCGGGCAAGGACCCCTGCAGCACAACGTGGCGAACACGGCCGCTGCGTTGTGGTGCGCCACACCAGCGTCGGGGCCGGCGAGACGGCACCGGTGCCGGAGATGCCGGCACGCCAACTCGACTCAGGGCTGTGTCCGAGCCCACCCGAAGGGCGAGGGCGTTCATCACATGATCCGCATCACATCTTGCGCTCCTCGTGCACCAATAAAAGCGACACCGGGTCAGCTAGCCTGTGCTAGCGAGGTTTTGCCGCGTTCGCCCGGCCAATGCGACACGACTGTGCGGGACACGGGGTTTGTCGGAACAACGTCGGCCAGGACGGCGCCGAGGCCAAGCCGGCCCAGGGCGTCCAGCCAGGCCAGTCCGCGTTCCTGGTAGGGGCGGAGGGTGCCGGTGAAGCCGGGCGGGGGCGGGGTGCGGCGGGCGCCGGGGAGGCGGCCGAGGCGGCCGGCCAGCAGGTCGCCGAGCGGGCCGTCGGCGTGCACGGCGGTGACCGGGAGGCCGTCGACCACGGCGCCGTCGGTGGCGGCGAGGCGGAGCAGCGCGGCGGCGTCCAGCGCCGGGTCGTCACGGCGGGCGGCGAGGAAGCGCAGGGCGGCGGCGAGCTGCCCGGCGTCCACCTCGATCCACTGGCCGCGGAACCGGACCAGGCCCGCCTGGGCGGCCGCGATCTCCGCCAACTCGGCCGCGCTGAGCGGCTGTTCGCCGATCGCGAGCTGCCAGCGGAAGTCCAGCACGGCGTCCCGGTCGGCCTGCGCGGCGCGGCGGACCGAGCCGGGGGCGGGGGCGGTGCGGCCGGTGGCGGCGAGGCCGAGCCGGGGGCGGCGCTGCCACCAGGCGGGCAGCAGGACGCCGTGCCCGGCGGCGGCGAGCGCGGGGGCGGTGTCGCGCAGGAAGGCGAGCGCGCCGGCCCGGTCGAGGTCGAGCCCGGTGGGGCGGGTGCGGTGCAGGGCGGCCCGCAGGGCGGGGAACAGCCGGGCGGCGCGGTCGAGTTCGGCCAGGTAGGCGGCGGCGGGGTCGGTGACCGTCCGGGCCAGGGCGGCGGACCCGGGCCCGGTGGACCAGAGTTCGGCGGCGGGCAGCAGCAGCGAGGGCCGGTCGGCCGGGCCGAGCAGCACGTCGAGCCGCCAGGTCTCGGCCACGGCGGTGGCGTCCGGGTCGTCGGCGGCGGTGCCGAGCGGCTCGGTCAGCCGGAAGGCGAGCCGGACCGCTCCGGCCGGGGCGGTGCCGGCCGTGCCGGCGGCGAGCCGGGCGAGCAGCGCGGGCTCGGGCGGGGCGGGCAGCCGGGCGTCCGGGCCGCGCAGCGCGGCGAGCCAGGCCGGGGCGGTGGCGGGCGGCGGCGGGGCGTCGGCCAGCGCGGTGCGGGTCTCGTGGTCGGTGAGCGCGTCCAGCACGGTGGCGAACAGGGCGCCCGCGGTGGGCTCGTACCCCTGCTCGGCGCGGGCGGCCGGCGGGCAGCCGGCCGCCAGCGCGAGCGCCTCCCGGTGCGCGGACGGGTCGTGCGCGGGCCGCCAGCGGGCCGCCCAGCCGGCGGGCTCCGGCACCAGCGCGGGCAGCACCCGGCCGCGCCCGGCCAGCCGCCAGGCCAGGTCGTGCACGCCGGTCAGCCAGCGCAGCGACGCCCCGTACGCGAGCTCGGCCGTCCGGCCGTCCGGCAGGTCGACGGTGGTGCCGGGCCAGTACGGGTCGAACAGCTCGCCGAGCAGTTGCGCGGCCTCCGCCAGGCCGAACAGCAACGCGGGCACCCGCCAGGGCCGCAGCGCCTGGCCCTTCGCGGTGGAGCCCACCGGCAGGTCGGGCGAGGGCGTCGGCCGGGCGCCGAGCGTCGGCAGCCGCAGCGTCAGCCACCGCTCGTCGCCCCGCTCGGCCAGCCAGGCCGGGCCGGGCCCGACCGCGGCGAGCAGCTGCGCCACCCGCGCCGCCGGGCAGGCGAACGGGTGCCGCGCGCCCTCCACCGCCCGGCCGCGGAACGCCTCGGCGTCCTCCGCCCACACGCCGAGCCGCGCGTCGGCCCGCCACTGGGCGTGCAGGACGTACATCGGACCTCCGGGCGGGGGTGGGACGGTGCGGGGGCCTTCCAGGGTAGGTCGGCCCGCCGACAGGCCCGGGCCGGGCGGGCGGCGCGGGGCCGCCGGCAGGCCCTGCGCGCTCCTCGGCCGGGCCCTCAGCTGACGTGGAACACCGGTCCGCGCGGGGTGAACGGCAGGGTCGCGCCGCGCGGGACGAGGTAGGCGTGTTCGCGGTGGGGGACGCGCAGGTGGTCGCAGTAGGTGTCGGTGATGACCAGCAGCGGCGCGGCGGCGGGGAAGTCGGGGGCGCGGGCGAGCAGGTCGACGCCGGGTTGCAGGACGGTGCCGCCGCGGCCGCGGACCCGGACCCGGCCGGCGAGTTCGGCGACCGGCAGGTAGCCGGCGTCGTGCGGCGCGGCGTCGCAGAAGACGACCCGGGCGGCGGGGACGTCGCGGGCGGCGGCGTAGGAGGCGATCGCACCGAGCGCCTTGCCGAGCAGGACGCGGTCCATCGAGCCGGAGGTGTCGAGCAGCACGCCGAAGGTGTGGCGCGGGGTCTCCTCGTACGGGTGGTGCCGGCCGGCCCGCGGGATGTCGGGGCTGGCGGACTGGCGGCGGGAGGGGCGGGCGTAGGAGCGCAGCGGTTCGGGGCGGGGGACGTGCTCGTCGAACCAGCGGGCGAGCCGGGCGTCCCAGGACAGCGGGGGCTGGGAGAGGGCGCGGATCTCCTCGACCAGGCCGGCCGGGAGCCGGCCGCGGTCGCGGACGTGCAGGTCGAAGCCCTGCTGGAGGCCGCGCCGGTAGAAGTCGTCGAGGTCGACGTAGCCGCGGGAGCCGTCGCGGGGCAGCGGTTCGCCGAGGATGTCGCCGAGGCCCTTGCCGCGCAGGGTGGCGAGGCGGCGCAGGCGGCGCTGGTCGCGGGCGATCCGGTCGTAGACCTCCTCGGCGGAGAGGCCGCGCAGGTCGGGGTCGTGCAGCAGCCCCTCGGGCATCTCGCCGACGCCCATCTCCAGCAGCCAGCCGTTGGTGACGTAGTCGGCGGCGACGTTGAAGAGGTACGGGTCGCGGCCGCCGGCCCGGTCGCCGTGGCGGAGGGCGGCGTGCAGCATCTCGTGGGCCAGGACGAAGCGC
This sequence comes from Kitasatospora setae KM-6054, assembly GCF_000269985.1. Taxonomy (NCBI): domain Bacteria; kingdom Bacillati; phylum Actinomycetota; class Actinomycetes; order Kitasatosporales; family Streptomycetaceae; genus Kitasatospora; species Kitasatospora setae. Next base: position 3,904,618 of record NC_016109.1, read on the forward strand.
CACTCCTCGTCGGTGTGGTGGCGCAGCGGGTTGAGGTAGATCTCGCCGGCCGCGGCGTTGACGGCGGCGACGGTGATGCCGTGGGCGCGGGCGAGTTCGGCGTCGGCGACGAGGGTGAGTCCGGCGGCGAGGCCGCCGAGCAGGGGGTAGCTGGAGACGAACCAGCCGAGGGCGCGCTCCCAGGGGCGCTGCGGGAGACGGGCGCCGCCGAGGGTCTCGCGGCGGCCGGCCGCGACGTCCATGGCGGCGGAGACGGTGCGGGTGAGGGCGTGGGCGAAGGCGAGCGTCCAGTCCTCGGGGTCCTCGGTGGCGGTCCACGGTTCGAGGCGCTGGTCGGGGCGGTCGCCGCCGGTGCCGTGGGTCCGGTGGGCGGGCGGGACGCCGTCGCGGCGCCAGCGGGCGGCGAGCTCCTCCTCGTCGCCGCCGGGCCAGCCGGGGGGCAGGTCGCCGGGGGCGCGGCCGATCGGGAAGGTGTGCAGGAAGCGGTCGACGACGGCGCAGCGGGCGGCGAGGTCGGCCTCGTCGGGTTGGGCGCGGGGGCCGCGCCGGGCCGGGAGGTGGCCGAAGCCGAGGTGCAGCAGGGCGTGGGCGAGGGCGCGGGCCCACTCCTCGGGTTCGGCGCGGCGCCGCCGGTTGTGGTGCAGGGTGCCGTCCGAGTCGGCGACCACCCAGCCGGTGGCGGGGTGCAGCGGGCAGTCGTCGTCCTCCCGCGCGCAGAGCCGGGCGGGGACGGCGGCGAGCGCCGGGTTGCCGCGCACCCGGGCCAGCCCCTCGGCGAACGCGGCCTTGACCGGGTCGACCCGCTCGGGCCCGGCCCCCGCGCCGTTCTTGGCCCCCGCGCCGGGGCGGCGGCCGCTCACCGGCGGGCCTCGACCAGCCGGGGCAGGTCGCGGGCCGCCTCGATCAGGAACCAGGACGGCAGCACCGGGTTGCCGTCGGGCCCGTCGGCGATCACGGTCTGGGCGACCTCGACGGAGATCTCGGCGAGCTGCACCAGCAGCGACTTGGAGCGGTACGCGTGCTGCCGCACGGTCGGCGAGGCGTGCTCCTTGCGGGCGGGCAGCTCCTTGACCAGCCGGCCGCGGAACGAGTCGGCGAGGTAGTAGAGCAGGTCGCGGTCCTCGATCCGGTGCGGCCAGGAGGCGTCGCCCTTCATGATCGCCTCCAGCCCGTACGCGTTGCGGACGATCTTGGCGTAGCCGCAGAAGGCGACGGCGTGGGCGGGGCTGAGCAGGCCGTGCGCGAGCACCTTGAGGGTGCCCTCGTCGAGGCCGGGGCCGAAGGAGTGCAGCGTGTCGGAGAGCATGTGCCAGGCGCGCGGGGTGGAGAACGGCTCCTCGGTCTTCGGCGGGGCGGACCACAGGTGGTCGGGCCGGTCGGTGAGGTGGTCGAGGATCCACGGGTGGACGCCGTGCCCGGCGGCCCAGCCGAGCCTGTCGTCGGCACTGGCCCGCAGGTGGACGTGGACCAGCCGGTTGAGCAGCGCGGACGGCATCGGGCGGGCCAGCGCGCCGTCGGTGGCGCGGTTGCCGGCGCCGATCACGATCGAGCCGGGCGGCAGCTCGTAGCCGCCGATCCGGCGGTCCAGGATCAGCGAGTAGAACGCCTTCTGGACGTCCGGCGAGGCCGCGTTCAGCTCGTCCAGGAACAGGCAGTACGGCCGGTCGCGGGCGATGGACTCGGGCGGGCAGAACCGGGAGCGGCCCTCGGGGGTGATCTGCGGGACGCCGATCAGGTCCTCGGGGGCGAGCTGGGTGCCGAGCAGCGAGACGCACTCCAGGCCGAGCGACTCGGCGAACTGGTTGACCAGCGAGGACTTGCCGATGCCCGGCGCGCCCCAGAGGAACACCGGCCGGACGGTGGCGAGGCCGAGCAGCAGCTCGGGGACCTGGGACGGCGACACGGTGACGGCAGACTGCACAACTCTCCCGGGACGGGGTGGGGTTCGGGGTTCCGGCGGCCAGTGTGAACCGGCGGACGGGCGGGCGCACCCGGTTTTCCGGGCGACGGCGCGGGCGGTGGCGGGCGGGCGGCGCTGCTTGTCCACAGGCTGGGGACAACGCTGTGCGCGGCGCCCGCCCAAGGATTTCGGACAACTTTCAACTTCATGGTTGAAAGTTGAACCAGATCGGCGTACGGTGAACCACGTGAACAAGTTGAAGCCTCAACAAACGGCTTCGACCCCCGTACCGAGGAGAGAAGCCATGGGCATCTTCAACCGCACCAAGAACACCGCCACCGCCGCCACCACCGCCCCGGCCGCCGCCGTCCAGGGCCCGGACCTGGCCCACCTGACCGGCGACTACACCATCGACGCCGCCCACTCCAAGATCGGCTTCGCGGTCCGGCACGCGATGGTCACCAACGTGCGCGGCGAGTTCGCCGAGTACGAGGGCAAGCTGCACCTGGACGGCAGCAACCCGGCCGCGTCCACCGCCGAACTGGTGATCAAGGTCGCCTCGATCAGCACCGGCCAGGCCCAGCGCGACGAGCACCTGCGCACCGGCGACTTCTTCGACGCCGCCGCGCACCCGGAGATCACCTTCAAGTCGACCTCCGCCGAGCAGGTCGACGGCGACACCTACCGCCTGCACGGCGACCTGACCATCAAGGGCACCACCCGCCCGGTCGTCCTCGACCTGGAGTTCACCGGCTCCGCCACCGACGTGTACGGCGCCAACCGGGTCGGCTTCGAGGGCGGCACCAGCGTCGACCGCACCTCCTGGGGCCTGACCTACAACGCCGCGCTGGAGACCGGCGGCGTGCTGATCGGCGAGAAGGTCAAGCTCACCCTGGACATCTCCGCCGTGCGAGCCTCCTGAACCCGCCCGCCCCGGCCGCCGCGCGGCCTCCCCGGTACCGCCCCCGCCGTCCCCCTCGGCGGGGGCGCCGCCGTCCCCCCGCACCCCCGACCGGCGGCGCCGAGCCCTCAACCGCCCAGCAGCGCCGCGTCCTCGGCCGGCAGCCAACTGCCCGGCGGGCGCCTCAACCAGCCCTCCGCCGCCGCGAGTTCGACCGCGCAGGCGCGCAGCGCCGCCAACCCCGGGTGGCCCGCCCCCGGGCGGTGCACCAGGCCGACCAGGCTGAGCGGCACCGGCTCCACCAGCGGCCGGACCACCGCCCCCGGGAACCCGTGCGCCCCGACCGCCGTCAGCACCGGGTCCCCGTGCCTGGCCAGGTACCGGGCGAACTCGGCGGCCCCCACCGGCGGGGTCCGCCCCGGCGCGACCGCCAGCCCGTGCCCGGCCAGCAGCCGCGTCCCGAGGTCGGTCCACTCCGCGGTGGCCGGCTGCCCGGCGAACACGTCCACCGGATGCCCGGCGAGCGCGGCCAGCGGCACCGCCGCCATCCCGGCCAGCGGATGCCCCGCCGGCAGGTAGACCGCCAACGGCTCCAACCGGACCGGCAGGTGGGCCAACCGCCCCCGCTCCACGGCCGGCAGCCCGGCGTACCGCCCGAACGAGGCGTCCAGCCGGTGCGCCGCCAACTCCCCTGCCGCAGCGGTCAGTCCACCGCAGTACCGCGCCAGCAGCTCCACCTCGGGCACCCGCCGCCGAGCCGCCGCCAGCACCCGCTCCGCCGCGTGCTCCGGCCCCCAGCCCTGACTGTTCAGATCCACCAGCACCGCCCGGTCACCCCCCAGCGCGGTGATCTCCGCCTGCACCTCCAACAACCGCCGCGCCTTCGGCAGCAACGCCGCCCCCGCCTCGGTCAACTCCACGCTGCGCGTACTGCGGAGCAGCAGCACACACCCCAACTCCCGCTCCAACGCCCGCACATCACGACTCACCGCCTGCTGCGCCAGATGCAACCGCCCGGCCGCCCGCCCGAAGTGCAGGCTCTCGGCGACGGCGACGAAACTGCGCAGCAGGCGGGGATGGATGTCTCGGGCCACGCCCGGCAGGCTAACAACCCCGCCGAACGGCCCCTCGGGCGCTCTCGACCGTCACACGCTGCCGCTTCGCCCCGGGTGGCCGCTCCACACCGAAGACGCGTGTCCCACTGCCCCGATGATCCGCTTGCGTTCGATTTCGCGTTTCCCTGCGGGCATCGATTCCCGAGGTTAGTCTGAAGATCCGGAATAGTCCCTGACCCCGCATCAGAACTGACCTCTTTACTTGAGGCATACCCATTCCGGATCCTTGCTTGACTACTGAATGGTGGTCATGGAACACACCGACCGCACGCACCGAAGTCGCGCCCGGACGGCCTCGGCCTGCGCACTGGCCTGCTCGGCCTTCATCGCCTGGAGGTGGATCGACGAGCATTCCGCCGAACGGCTGCCGCTCGGAACGGGCGTCGCACTCGGCGCACTGCTGACAGCCGGCCTGTTGATCGCCGGCAGCACAGTGCTGGCCCTCCGCCACACGCATCTCCGTACACGGAGAAGGCGAGCTTTCACCTCGGCGTTCATTCCCGTGGCCGCCTGGATGGAGATGTCCGGATTGCGCCTGCTGGTTGATCCGACGGACGACAGCAGCGACGGACTGGTGGGAGCAGCACTCCTGGGCATCACTGCCTGCATGTTCGTGGCCGTCAGGTGCATTTGCCGCGTCCCGGCCCCGCCGCGAACCGAACGACCGGCTGAACCGACCACAGGGGGGAACTGATGGACAGCAGGACGATCGACGAACTGAACCGCATCAGGGAGCAGGCACTGCTATTGGGGGGCGCCCTGCGCAGGGCAGCCGACGCGCTCCCCGCGCGAGAAGAGGGCGAGGACTCCAGCGGTCTGGTCCGCGTGGTGATCGACGCCGACGGAATCCCCGAGTCCATCGTGATCGGCGCCGGCTGGAAGAGCCGGATCCGCGCCGAGGATCTCGGAGCGACGGTACGGGAGGCCGCAGCGGCGGCCGGGATGCGCCGGATGGAGGCCTGGAGCAGGGAACTGGACAGGGACGACCACCGGGACGCGTACGACCGGGGGGTCGAATCCGTCCGAACCGGTCGGACCGACCACCGGGCCTCGGCACCGCAGGACGCCCCGAACGAGTCGGGCTCGACGGCCAGGCCGCTGCAGGATGTCATCGAGGACATCCTGGAACTCTCCCGGAGGGTCGGATCCGAAGAGACACCGTTGCACCGGTCCGCGAGCGTGACGGTCTTCAACTCGTCCCGCACGGTGACCGTCACCCTCACGCCCACCGCCTTCGTATCCGCGGAGATCGATCCGAGATGGGCGGACAGCCGATCCGGCTCAGAACTGTCCCGTGAGATCCAGAGCACGGTCACGGCAGCGCGGGCCAGGCTCGCCGCCGCAGCGGCGGAGCAGACCGGTCCACCCGGAGCAGGCGAGCAGTTGGAACGGCTCCTGGGCGAGTCGATGGCAGCACTGCGCGATCCGGCCCGATTCGTTCAGCACTACTAGGGAGGGCGAGCGCATGGGGGACGAGGAGAAGAAGGTCGTGCCGGGGGATCTGCGCAAGGACGCGACGATCTGGGACGGGCAGAGCACAGAACTGGCGAAGATCGCCAGAAAGGCCGAGGGAACGGACCTGAACCGCCTGGAGGCCGGGATCTTCATGCTGCTCGTGGGCCCGTACGGCCAGTTGGTGCGCCAGGTCTCGGACCGGTGCCAACAGGGCGCGGCGGCCACAGCCGAGATCGGGAACGCGCTGCGGCGGATCGCGGACAACTACGAACGGAACGAAGAGGTCACCGAGACCGAGTTCCGGAACTTCTGACGACGGGGGCCCGCATGTCTTTCAGCACTGCGCAGTACGAGGCTTTGATGGGTGATCTGACCTCAGGAACGGAGCGGCTCAACGCCAAACTGGCACAGGTTCACCCGGCAGCACGGCAGGCCACCGACCACTGGTACGTGCCCCGATGGGTGGCCGATCGCATCACCTGGCTGGCGGATCGGACGGTGGAGATCGGGAAGGGCATCCTGGACACCGTGGTCGACCTGCTCAAGGGGGTCGTCGCTCCGATCTACATGTTCGACTACGGCTTGGAGTGGAAGGACATCCGCGGCCAGGCCAAGGCCGTCAGTGATGAAATCCGCCCGGAAGTCCGACCCACCAACAGGACGTGGAAGGACGACGCGGCGGACAACTACGCGGACGCGGCCACCTTGCAGAAGGACGCGGCGGCCCGGGTCGGCGACATCGCGGACAAGATCGGCACTTCCCTCCTCTTGTGCGCCGTCGCGGCGCTGGCCTTCTACGCCACCGTGCTCGCCGTGGTCGTCAAGCTCATCGCCGCTACGGTCGCCGCCATCGCAGCCTTCGGATCGGCGGTCTTCTCCTGGGCCGGGGCCCTGATCATCCTTGAGGAAGCCGGGGTCAACACCGCTCTCCTCGCCACCGCCGGCACTGCCCTCCTCGCCGTTCTCGGTACTCAGGCGACCGAATTCGTCACCCTGGCCGGGGAGGCGTCCGACCCCACCGGCTTCCCCAACGGCCGCTGGCCGGACGCCGTCGCCTGATCGGGTACCTGGGCGGAGCGCACCGGGCGGGGATCCACAACGGGGAGCGGTGAATCCGGCGGAGCAGGTGTTGGACGCGTCCGGCCGTCCGCGCCGAGGCTGGTGGCGTCCCGCCGCCGCCCCCCTGGAGTGCCGCCTTGTCGCTGCCGCTCGCCCACTACCGTCCGGTGTTCGCCGCGCCCGGCACGCTGGCCTTCACGTTGTCCGGGCTGCTGGGGCGGCTGGCCATGGCGATGCACGGCGTCTGCGTCGTGGTGCTGGTCGCCGACCGGCGCGGGTCGTACGCGTTGGCCGGGGCGGTCTCGGCGGTCGGGGTGCTGGCGGGGGCGGTGCTGCTGCCGCCGCTGGGGCGGCTGGTCGACCGGTGGGGGCAGGCGCGGGTGGCGGTGCCCGCCGTGCTGGCGACCGCGGTGCCGACGGGGGCGCTGCTGCTGTGCGTCCGCTCCGGCGCGCCCGCGTGGACGCTCTTCCCGTGCTGGGCGCTGGCCGGGAGCGGTCCCGACCTGGGCGGCATGGCGCGGGCCCGCTGGGCGCACCTGCACCGGGCGGATCCGGCGGTGCTGCACCGGGCCAACGCGCTGGAGCAGGCGCTGGACGAGCTGTGCTTCATGGCCGGGCCGGTGCTCGGCATGGTCCTGTGCACCACCGTCGCCCCCGAGGCCGGGCTGCTCGCCGCCTGGGGGCTGGGCACCGTCGGCACCCTGCTGTTCGCCGCCCAGCGCGCCACCGAACCACCGGTCGGGCCCCACCGCCCCTCCCCCGCCCGGGGGTTGCCGCGGACGCCCGGACTGCCCGCGCTGCTCGCCGTGTTCCTCGCCGCCGGGGTGCTGTTCGGCGCCCTGGAGGTGACCACCCTCGCGTACGCCGACGCGCTCGGCCGGCAGGCGGCCGGCGGCGGGCTGCTGGCCCTGGTCGCGGCCGGGTCCTGCGTCTCGGGGCTGGCGTTCGGCGCCGTCCGGCCGCGCCGCCCGGCGGCGGTGCGGCTCGCGCTCGGCGCGGGCGCGATGGCCGCGCTGATGCTGCTGCCGCTGGCGGCGGGCCTGGCCGGGGCGGGCCTGCCGGTCCTGGGCGCGGCGCTGCTGGCGGCCGGTTCGGGCACCGCGCCGACCATGGTCAGCGGCATGACGCTGGCCCAACGCCTGCTGCCCGCGCACCGGTTGACCGAGGGCATGGCGCTGGTGGTCTCCGCGATCCTGGTCGGCATCTCCACCGGCGCGACCCTCGGTGGCGCCCTCGCCCAGCACACCGCCCCCGGCACCGGCTACCTCCTGCCGGCCGGCGCCGCCGTGCTCGCCCTGACGGCCGCCTTTTCCCTTGCCAGAAAGCAGAGTTGGCGATTCTTCATGGCAGGCCGCATGCGCGCCCCGGCGGCTTCGGTCCACCAGGGAAGCGCGCCAGGGTGCCACCGGGAGTCGCCACGCCCCTCGCGCGGAAAGAGAACTGACGGATCGTCAGTTCCAGCCGTACGCGTACTCCGGCAGCTCCGTCCCGTCCGGGAAGCGCGCCGTGCCGCCGCCGAGGCGCCGGGCGCCGTGCCGTTCGTAGAACGCGACCGCCCGCCGGTTGGCGGCCAGCACCTCCAGCCGGACGGGCGTCCCGGCGGCGCGGTCCAGGGCGGCGCGGAGCAGCAGGCCGCCGATCCCGCCGCCGGTGCGGCCGGGGCGGACGTGCAGGTGCTCCAGCCGGACGAGGCCGCCGTCCGGCACCAGGTAGGCGAAGCCCAGCAGGCCGCCGGCCGGGCTCCCGGCGCGCCCGGCGTCCTCGGCCAGCAGCAGGACGGGCGTGTCGGCGGGCGTCCCGTAGTCGGCGTCCAGCCGCAGTGTCCAGAGCAGTTCCTGTTCGGCGCCTTCGGCGGCCAGCACCGGGGCGGGCACCAGCCCGGCGTACGCGGTGCGGCGGCTCGCGACGTACAGCGCGGCGACGGCCGCCGCGTCCGCGACGCCGCCCTCGCGCAGCACCGGCGGGACGGACGGGACGGACGGGACCGGCGGTACGGGCGGTTGGCTCTCGGCGGCGGGCATCCGGCCAGCCTTCCACACCTTTCCGCGGCTTTCCGCGACCTTTGCCCGCCGTGGAGTTGAGCGTGCCCGAACCGGTGCCCTAGAGTCGCTCCCGCAGGATTTTGAACGCGTTCGAAACCCTGCCCCGGCCGCTGGAGGGGAGCGGTCCGCCGTGCCCGACACGCCGGACCGGCAGGCGGCCGGACCGGTGGACCGACCCGGTGCCGGGGGGCACCGGGACCGCGGGCGGACTTCCGATTCGCCCTCCCGGTCCGGAGTTGTCCGGGTCCGGGCTAGGCTCGGGCCCGTAGGCGACCGCGACAGAAGCGAATCAGGCGGGGCGAGGTGGCAGAGAACGGCCGGCAGCGGAGTCAGCGGGGCCCGGTAGGGTCGGGCGGCGTGGAGAACGCGAGTGACAAGGGCGAGCCGGGCGCCGCCCTGCCCGCGTCCGGTGAGCTGGCGGGCGGGCGGGCCCAGCCGAAGACCGACAAGAGCGAGGCCACCCGCGCGCTGATCCTGGAGACCGCGATGCGGCTGTTCCAGGAGCGCGGCTACGAGAAGACCACCATGCGCGCGATCGCCACCGAGGCGGGCGTCTCGGTCGGCAGCGCGTACTACTACTTCTCGGCGAAGGAGTTCCTGATCCAGGGCTTCTACGACCTGATGACCCACGAGCACGCCGACGACGCCAAGTCCCGGATGGCGCACACCCGGGACTTCGGCGACCGGCTGCAGATCGCCCTCGAATCCTGGCTCGACACCGCCGCGCCGTACCACGAGTTCGCCGCCCAGTTCTTCCGCACCGCCGCCGACCCGACCAGCTCGCTCAGCCCGTTCTCCAACGAGTCGCACCCGGCCCGGGCCACCGCCGTCGACCTCTTCCGCGAGGTGCTGGAGGGCTCCGAACTGGCCCCCAAGCTGGACGCCGAACTGGTCGACCTGCTGCCCGACGTGCTCTGGCTGCACCTGATGATCGTCGTCCTCTACTGGGTCTTCGACCGCACCCCGGACACCGAACGCACCCGCGAGTTCGTCCGCCGCTCCACCCCCCTGGTCGCCCGCCTGATCAACCTCTCCCGCTACCGGGTCTTCCGCCCGCTGGTCCGCGACGCCAAGGGCCTGATCCAGGACTTCGTGCTGCCCACCATCGGCAAGTCCGTCGTCAAGTAGCCTGCCCGGCAGGCCCCTTGCCCCGGCGTGAGGGTCGGGCCCGAACGGGGGGACCGATCCGGATGGCCGACGAGGAGACAGCCCGGCTGGTCGAGGCCGCCCAGCGCGGCGACGCCTTCGCGATGGACGAGCTGATCACCGTCCTCACCCCGTACGTCGGACGGATCTGCGCCCCGATCGCCCTCGACCAGGCCACGGACGCCGTGCAGGAGGCCCTGATCGCGGTCTTCCGCGGCCTGCCGGGACTGCGCGCGCCGGAGGCGCTGTACGGCTGGGTGCGGGTCGTCGCCGTCCGCGAGGCGGTCCGGGTCGCCCAGCGGCACCGGCCCGAGGTCGCCGTCCCCGACCTGGGCGAACTCCCCTCGGACGAGGACCCCGAGCTCTCCGGCGACGTCGCCGACGTGCTGCGCCGACTCGGGCCGCGGCAGCGCGCCGTCCTGGTCCTCCGCCACCTGGAGGGCCTGGACGAACAGCAGGTGGCCCGCCTGCTGGACGTGCCGGTCGGCACCGTGCGCTCCCGACTCTTCCGGGCCCGGGAGTCCTTCCGCCGCGCCTGGGGCTAGCGCGCCCGCGCCCGGCGCCCGTACGCGCCCGAGCCCGGTGCCGCCCGCCCGTCCGCCCTCTCTCCCGCCCTCCCGCCCGCCCGGGGTCAGGCCCCGCGCGCCTCGATCCGCCGCCGCAGCCGCTCGAACAGCGCCTCGCCGCGCGCCCCCGCGCCCGGCCGGCGCAGCGCGCCGAGCACGCCGCCGCCGAGCCTGCCGCCACCGGGCAGCCGGTAGCCGGTGAGGTAGCCGAACCGCGTCCCGCCGTCCTCCGGTTCGGCGGCCATCGCGCCCAGCAGGATCCGGCTGCGCATCAGGCACCAGCCCGGCCGGAGCAGCACCTCGAAGGTCTCCCGGTGGCCGAGCCGGCTGACCGCGACGGCCCGGAAGCGCTCCCCGTCCGGCACCGCCGCCTCGGGGGTGAAGGAGCGGACGCCGGGCAGCAGGTGCGGGAGTTCGTGCTCCAGGTCGGCGGCGACCTCCCACACCAGCTCCGGCGGGGCGTCGAACCGGCGGGTGGCGCAGAACGCGCCGTCCGTCGCGCCGGCGATCACCCGCAGCCGGCCCAGTGCGCCGAGCTCGGCCACCGGCCAGCCGGCGGCCCCGTTCGGCTCGGGCATGGCCGCACCTCCTGGCTGCTCGGTGACCGCGACGGACGCCCACAGGTTAGCCGCTGTGCGTCCGGCCGCCCCGGGTCCCACCGCCACCGGCCCGGCCACCACCGGCCCGACCGTCCTGGGTCCCACCACCACCGGCCCGGCCGGCGAACAGCGCGCGGGCCCGGGCGGCGACCAGTTCCGGGCGTTCGGCGGGCAGTTGGTGCCCGGTGTCCGGGACGGTCTCGACCCGCAGGTCGTCGCAGAACTCGGCGCCGCCGGACAGCAGTCGGGGCGGGATCACCGGGTCGCGCCCGCCGGCCAGGACGAGCGTGGGCGTGGGCAGCCGCAGCGCGTGGAACTCCTTGCGGCGCAGCGCGCCGAGGTCGTCCGCCACGAAGGCGCGGTGCACCGACTCGCCCGCCAGCGCGGCCAGCGGCTCCCGGGCGGCCCCGGCGTACTCGGCCAGTTCCGCCGGGTCGAGCGCGGAGCGGTCCACCAGGCCGCGGCGCAGCAGGTGGCGGGTGAAGGCCGGCCAGTGGCGCAGCACGGTACGGCCGACCGGCGGCCACTCCAGGGCGAGGGTGTACCAGAAGCGCCAGGCGCAGGCGAGCGTGTCGCGGCGCTCCGGCCAGAGGTGGACCATGTTCAGCGCGAGGTGCGCGTCGAACCGCTCGGGCCACCGGGCGCAGGCCAGGAAACCGGCCCAGGCACCCCAGTCGTGGGCCAGCAGCGCGGCCGACTCCAGCTCCAGCGCATCGAGGAAGCCGACCAGGTCCGCCGCCCGGGCGGCCGTCGACCAGCGGTCGGGCGCGCCCTCGGACCAGCCGAAGCCGGGCAGGTCGAGGCAGAGCAGCCGGAAGTCGCCGGCCAGCAGCGGCACCACCCGCCGCCACGCGTACCAGTGCTGCGGGAAGCCGTGCACCAGCAGCACCGGCGGGGCGTCGGCGGGCCCGGCATCGGCGTAGTGCAGGCGCAGCCCGCCCACCTCGGCCACCTGGTGCCGCACGCCCGCGAGTGCGGGCATCGGCCGCCGCGAGGCCGTCAGTCGACGCGTCATCGTTTCCTCCCCGGTCCGGTCCGGCGGGCAGTGCGCCCACCGCCAGGAAGAGAGGAGCCCTCCGCCCGCCGCACTCCCTCCGGGCCGGCGTGACCTCCGTCACGCCCGCCCGCGCACCAGCCTGGCCCCGGCCCGGACCGGAACGGCCGGGCCGTGCACCACCGGCAGCCGGGGCATGATCGTGCGCCGCAGCGCGTGCGCGGACAGCGGCCGGTGGAACCGGGAGCAGGCCGGCAGCGTGTGCGGCGCCCCGGCCGACACCGGCCGGACGGGCTGCACCGGCCGCACGGGCTGCACCGGCCGGGCGGCCGCGGGCCGGGGCGGCGGCCCCCACACCGGCACCGGCCGGACCGGCGCGGGCCGGGCCACCACCGGGCGGACGGGCACGGAGGCGAGGGTCGGCACCGGCACCGGCGGGGTGCGGGCGTCGCCCGCCCGGTGCCGGCCGGTCGGCGGCTCGGCCGAGGCGGCGAGCAGCCGGGCGATCGCGGCCACCAGCAGGAGCGCGACCAGGGCGACCAGGGCGGTCGCCCCGAGAGCGGAGTGGGACATGGCGGGGCCTTCCGGGGGGAGCTTCGGCCGCGGCCCCGGGCACGCACCGCGGCCGCAGCCGCCGGGGCGCCCCTCCGGGGCGTCTCTTCCGGCCCGAACGCCCCGAACGCTAGGCAGCGGCCGGACGGCTGTCGACCCGTCGGATTCGAACAGGAGCGGCCGGATCGGACTCGCGTTCACCCCTCCGGGTGGCCGCCCGCGATCGGCTTCCGCCAGCTCACCGCCGGTCCGCCAGGGCCGCGCCCGCCGCGCGCCGACCCCGCGCCACCGCACGTGCGTTCGGCACTCGTGGGGGTGGTCATCCGAGACGCGCGTTGACGTCGCCGCGGACTCCCCAGGCGCTGTCGTCGTCGCCCCGGACCGCCCGGCGGCGGCCCGGGCGCCCGGCTGTGCCGCCCCCCTCGACCGGGACGACTTGGCGGACGGTGGAAAGCGGGGCGCGCGGAGGCATGGCGGTACTCCAGTGGGGCGTGGTGTCGGGTGGTGGCCGCGTCGGCGGCGGGCCGGCCGGGGCCGGCGGTGAGCCGGTGGGGGCCGGCGGCTCCGCTGGGGGTGCGCTCGGGGCTGCCGCCCGGTGGCACCGCGGAGGAGGAAGAGGAGGAGGCAGGAGTGGCGCGAGGGAACGAGGTGGAGCGGGGGCCGGTCAGCGCTCGGCGCGGTCCGTCACGGCCAGCGGCTCCAGCGGGAGGTACCGGCGGTGGAAGCGGGGCGAGGCCCGGTGGGCGTCGGTGATCAGCCGGTGGGCGGCGGCGGTCGCGGTGGTGGTCGCGGCGGCCGGTGCCGGGGTGGTGCGGGTCAGGTAGTAGAGGAGGAAGTCGATCCGGTCGACGGAGGCTTGTGCGGTGATGTGCTGGAGTCCGCCACCACGGTCGGCGTGGGCCCAGAGCACGTCCACGGCTTCGGCTTCCTCGACCGCCGGTTCGGTGTCCGGGGGAGGTAAGCGGCGCGCGAGGCCGACGTGCACGATGTCCATCGGTGGATCAGCCGCCCCAGGTGACGGTGCCGTTGGCGCTGACACCGGGGGCCGGGGTGGTGGCGGCCGAGGTCGGGGTGGCGCCGGGGACGGTGTCGGCGGAGGCGGCGGCGGGGGCGACCAGGAAGGCGGCGAGGGCGAGGGCGGAGACCGCGGCGGCCTTGACGAGGCTGGTGGTGTTCATGGTGGTGGTCCTTCCGGTGGCTGTGACGAGCGGGAGGTCGTTCCCGGTCTGGCGCCCCGCGGTTGGCGCTTCGTCCGGTTGCCGTTCGGGCTGTTTCCCTGCCGGCGATGAATAGCTTCGCCGTTCGCCGAGTGGGGCGGAAGGAGTTCCGGATGGCGCCAATCGGCCTGTCCGGATCCAGACATGCTGTCATGCATCCGTCAATCAAATCAGCCGAATCGAACTGGCTGTCCGATATCGACGGGGACGGGCGAAAGATGATCTTGCGCTCACGGCGGGTTGCTGTTTGGATGCGACCGGCTACCTGCCCGGAGGCGGGTTCACATCCTTGGGGGGATGCAGTGCTGGAGGTTCTTGGCCTGACGGCCCAGGCGACCGAGGTCTACCAGGCGATGCTCGACCATCCGGCACACGGAGTGGACGAGCTCTCCGCGCACTGCGGACTGTCCCCCGCCGAAGTCCACTCCGCGCTCGACGAGTTGGGCCGACGCGCCCTCGTCCGGGCCTCCGCCGATCGGCCGGGCCAGGTCCGCGCGGTCAGCCCGGAGATCGGCCTGGCCGACATGCTCGCCGAGCAGGAGGCCGAACTCGCGGCCCGGCAGGCGCAGCTGGCCGCCTCCAAGGCCGCCGTCACCCGGCTGGTCGCGGACCGGGCCGAGCACCGGGCCTCGCACGGCGAGCGCCTGCTCGGCATGGACGCCATCGTCGGCCGGCTGGAGCGGATGGCACGGGAGACGACCATCGAGGCGCTCGGCTGCCAGCCCGGCGTCCAGCGGCCCGAGGACCTCGCGGTCGGCAAGGTCACCGACGCCGAGATCCTCGGCCGCGGGGTCTCCATCCGCAGCCTCTTCCAGGACTCCACCCGCAACCAGCCCCACGTCTTCACCTACGCGCACTGGCTGCTGAGCAACGGCGGCGAGGTCCGCACCGCCGCCACCCTCCCCTCCCGCATGGTGATCGTCGACCGCCGGCAGGCCCTCGTCCCGATCGACCCGGACGACAACCGCAAGGGCGCGCTGCACGTCACCGAGCCGGGCATCCTGGCCGCCCTGCTCGACCTCTTCGAGCAGGCCTGGAACACCGCCGTCCCGCTCGGCACCACCGCCCCCGGCGACCCCGCCACCGGCCTCAGCAACACCGAGCGCGAGCTGCTCCGGCTGCTCGGCGGCGGCCTGACCGACGACGCCGCCGGGCAGCGGCTGGGCATCTCCTCCCGCACCGTCGGCCGGCACATGGCGTCGATCATGGAGCGGCTGAACGCCGCCAGCCGCTTCGAGGCCGGCATCAAGGCCGCCCAGCGCGGCTGGATCTAGCAGCGCGTCAGAAGCTGTCCTGGTTCCAGGGCGCGCGGGCGGTGCGCAGCAGGGTGTCGGCCCGGACGGCCGCGCCCGGAGTGAGTTCGGTGAGCAGGCCCGCGTCGGCGAGGGCCGCCGCGCTGCCGCCGCCCAGGTAGAGGGTGGCCAGCCGGGCGGTGTCGAGCGCCAGGTCGGCCGGCTCCTCGGTGCGGACGATCCGGCCGGTACCGTCGGCGGCGGCCTGCAGTGCCCAGCGCCCGGCCGTCCAGCCCTCGCGGTCGGTGACGTCCAGCACCAGGCGGCCGGGGGCCTCGTAGCGGCGGGCGTCGAACGCGGCGGGCAGGTCGAGCAGTCGCAGCCAGGTGAAGTCGGCGGCCTCCTCGTGCGACCGGGCGCCGCGCGGGTCGTTGAGCAGCAGCGGCAGCGGGTCGCCGGGGCCGAGGTTGGCGGCGACCACGTGGCGCACCCAGTCGACGGAGAAGACGAACCTCCAGAGCGCGTTGGCGGTCTTCCGGTCGAGCGCGACGAAGTCCCGGACGGTCAGCGGGCAGTCGGGGTAGGCGCCGTCCCACTTGTCGTCGACGGTGTAGTCGATCATGCCGGTGAGGGTGCCGTCGGCGGTGCGGTGGAAGGCGGTGAAGCCCTGCTTCCGGTCGAAGCCGGGCAGGTCGATCTCGCCCGCCCGCAGTCGCCACCAGGCGTCGAACCGGCCGATCGCGCCGGGCTGGGTGGGCCGCCAGCGCTCGTGCAGCCCGGGGCCGAGCTCGCGGAACTCGGCCGGGGTGGCGAAGTCGATCCGGTGGCCCTCGTGCACCGGCAGCCCGGCCCGGATGCCGCCGGAACGCAGCACGTCGACCCGCAGGCCGGCCAGTGGGGCCGCCGAGCCGAAGCCGAACCGGCCGTAGATGTTGTACTCGGCGGCGATCAGGATCGCGGCGGCCGAGCCGCGCTCGCGGGCGGCGGCCAGGTCGTGCCGCATCATGCCGCTGAGCAGGCCGCGCCGGCGGTGGGTGGAGTTGACCGTGACGGCGGTGACCGCGTCCACCGGCAGCAGCGCGCCGCCGGGCACCGTCAGGCCGGTGTCGAAGCTGCGGAACGTCGCCACGCAGCGCGGCCGGCCGTCCGCCCCCGGCGCCTCGTGGTCGAAGGCCCCCAGCATCCGCCCCGGCTCGAACAGCGCCTCCCGCCACTCCCGCGCCGGGGCGACGTGCGGCCGCATGAACCCGAGCGCGATCGCCCGGTCCCAGTCGGCCAGCTCATCCCGGGTGATCGCCCGGATCTCGACGCCCCGCCCGGGGCCCTGCTGCACGTCGTCGCCCATCGGGCCACCGTACGACGCCCCTCCCGGCCCGGCATCCGGTTTTTCCGCAGGCCCGGCCGGGCGCCGTCGCGGCGGTACGGGGTCAGGGGCGGGCGTAGAAGTCCGGGCGGCCCATGATCCAGAGGCTGGCCTGCTTGATCGCGGTGCCGGGGCGGGGGGCCTCGATCATCTGGTCGTCGCCGAGGTAGATCGCGACGTGGTGGATGTCCGCGGCGCGGCCGGTCTTCGTCCAGAACACCAGGTCGCCGGGGCGGAGTTGGGCGTAGCTGACCGGGGTGGACTCGGCGTACTGGTCGGCCGCGAAGTGGGTCAGGTTCTTGCCGCCGAGGCGCCAGGCCATCATGGTCAGGCCCGAGCAGTCGTAGCCCTGCGGGCCCTCGCCGCCCCAGATGTAGGGCAGGCCGATCACCGAGCGGGCGAAGGCGAGCGCGGCCGCGGAGCCGCCCGCCGACCAGGCGCTCTCGCGCTGCTGCGGGGCCGCGTGGTGCCGGGCGGCCTCCTCGGCGGCGGCCGCCGCCGCTGCCGCTGCCGCCTCGGCCTCGGCCCGGCGGGCGGCCTCCTCGGCCTCCCGGGCGGCGATCGCGTCGAGGGCCTGCTGGCGCTGGCGTTCGAGTTCGACGGTGGTGTCGCGGGCGGCGGCGAGCTCGGCGAGCAGCGCCTCCTGGCGGCGGGCGGTCTCGGCGACCCGGGTCTGCTGGTCGGCGACCCGGCGCTGGGCCTGCTCCTTGGCGGTGCGGACGGTCCCGGCGGCGGTGCGGGCGGCCTCCTCGGCGCTGCGGGCGGCGTCGGCGGCCTCGGCGGCGGCCTTCGCGGTGGCGGTGGCGTCGTCGAGGATCTGCCGGGTCCGGGCGCCGGCGGTGCCGATGGCGGCGGCCTGGGCGGACAGCGGGGCGGTGCCGCGGGCGCCCAGCAGGGCGTTGACGGCCGAGAGCTGCGGCGAGGCGCCCTGCCGGTAGATCTCGCCGAGCAGTCCGGCGGCCCGGTCGGCGGCCTCGGCGTGGGCGGCCTCGGCGGCGGCCGAGCGTCCGGCGGCGGCCTCGGCGGCGGCCCGGGCCCGGGCGAGGTGGACGAGCGCGCCGTTGTACGCCTCGACGGCCTGCTCGGCGGCCTGCCCGGCCCGGTCCAGCTCGGCCCGGTCGGCGGCCAGCCGGGCCTGCGCGGCGGCGGCGTCGGCGGCCTTGGCGTCCGCGTCGGCCCGGGCGCGGGAGACGTCGTCGGCGGACGGGTAGTCCGGCGGCGGGTCGTCGGCCGGCCGGAGCGCGGCACCCGGCGCGGGGCCCAGCGCGGGCGCTGCGGCGGGGGCGGCCGGCGCGGCGGGGGCGTTCGCGGCGGGCAGCAGGGCGAGCAGGGCGGCGGTGGAGAGGAGGAGGGCGGGGAGGAGCCTGCGCGGCATGACGGATCCTCTCTCGGCGGGTGGCACAGGAGTTGTGACGATCAACCGGTCATCGCATGACGTGATCATCCGGTCACGCACCGCAAGATTGTCAGACCTGACAGCGGCTCGGCGCCATCGCCATGCGGCCGGGCGAGTGAGATGTCGGATTGTCTGAGCGGGCATATGCGCCGGGCGGATCGAACGTCCACGAACCCTACCGGCCCGCGACCGCGCCGAGCCGGATTTCAACAGCCCTTCAACAGCCCTTTCCACACCCCCTCGACACCGGCGACACCGGCGGCACCGCTCAGCGCACCCGCCCCGACGGCCGCCCCGCCCCGGTCGCGGTGGTCCGCGGCCGCCCGGCCCGGACGGTGCGGCGGCGGCGCTGCGCCCGGGCCCGCCGGGCCGGGTCGCCCCGGCCGTCGCCGCTGCCGCCCGGCCCGCCGCCGGTGCCCGTCCCGGCCGCGGCCGTGCCGAGGCCGCGCCGGTGCGGGCGGGGGCGGTGGGCGAGGGCCCGGGCGGCCATCCGCTCGGCCACCGCCTGGGCCTTCGGGTGTCCGGCGGGGACCTTGTCCGGCGCGCCCGCGATCAGGTCGAACAGCCAGGTGCGGGCCCGGTCCGTCCGCGCGTGCAGCCGCCGTTCGCGCCGGATCGCGCGCGCCATGCGCCGGGGGCGTCCGGTGTAGCGCCAGCGCGCCCAGGGGCTGGAGGGGCGGGCCAGCCGGATCGCGCCGATCCAGGACAGGCCGGGCACCATGATGCCGAGCAGGCCGGTCCAGACCTTGCCCTTGAGCAGGGCGATCAGGCAGACCAGCGCGTTGACGCCGATCACCGCGACCAGCCCCCAGCGGGTGTCCTGGCCGGGCACCACGCCGAGCGGCACGTAGCCGGTGAGCAGCAGCGCGGTGAGCAGGATGCCGAGGATCACCGCGTCCACCGACTTGCGGCCCTGCTCGCTCCAGTAGACGTCGTCCAGGTGCAGGATCAGCGCGAACTCGTCCAGCACCAGCCCGCAGCCGATGCCGAAGGAGAGGCCGAACCAGTCGATCCAGGGGTGGCCGCCGTCGGTGGCGAAGGTGCCGATGCCGCCGAGCAGCAGGAAGCCCAGGCCGAACACCATGTGGTGGATGTGCAGCCCGCCGGGGGTGATGTTGCCCGGCCACCAGCGGACCTGGGCGCGGATCATCCGGGTGCTGAACCGGATGAACGCGAACGAGGTGATGAACCCGACCAGCAGCAGGAACAGCGGCTGCTTGTGGGCGTCCACGATGTGGTGGCGGTATCCGTCCAGCAGTGCGCTGATCATCCGGTGGTGCCTCGATCCGACGGTCCGACGGGGTGGCTCAGAAGCCGCGGGTGCGCTTCGCCGCCCGGCGCGGGATCAGCACGTGCGGGGTGTCGCGGTCGCTGGCGCCGGGGTTCTTCAGGAACAGCCGGGCCACCTCGCCGCCGAGGTTGACGCCGATCGCCAGCGCCAGCGCCAGCGCGACCGCCCGGGAGGCGGAGACCAGGCCCGTCCCGGCGTGGCCCTGGGCGAACGCCAGCATGCCCAGGTAGAGCGCCGAACCGGGCATCAGCGGCCCCATCGCGGCGGTCACGTACGGCAGCGCGGAGGCCGCCCGGTAGCGGGCCAGCAGCTGGCCGAACAGGCCGACCAGGCCGGCCGCGACGCCGGTCGCGACGATCGCCGAGACGCCCGCGTTGCGGGTCAGCACGCCGTACGTGGACCAGCCGATCGCGGCGTTTATCACCACCATCGGCAGCGAGCGCCGGTCGGTCTGCAGCAGCATCGCGAACGCCAGTGCCAGCACCATCGCGGCGACCAGCTGGACCGGCGGGTTCTCGGTGCCGCCCAGGCTCTCGTCGGGCCGCAGCCGGGCGTTGTAGTTGACGCCGACGTACAGCACCAGCATCACGCCGATGACGATGCCCGCGATCAGGTACACCACCTCCAGCAGCCGGGCGGCGGCGGTGATGTAGAAGCCGGTCAGGCCGTCCTGGACGGCGGCGACCATGGCCCGGCCGGGCAGCAGCGCGAACAGCCCACCGGTGATCACCACCGAGCCGCGCAGGTGCAGTTCGTTGAAGGAGAGCAGGATGCCGCAGAGCGCGGCGGGCATCGCCGCGATCACGAACTGGTAGAACTCCGGCAGCCCGCGCCGGGCGATCGAGGAGGCCAGCCGGTCGCCGACCACGGCGGTGGTGAACGCGGAGACGAACACCAGCCAGGCCGTGGAGTCGACCCGCCCGCCGACCAGGAAGGACGCCGCGCCGGCCAGCAGCCCGGTGGCCGCCGACATCAGCCAGGCCGGGTACGGGTGCCGGTTGCGGCGGATCTCGGCGAGCCGCCGGTACGCGTCGTTGACGGTGATCCGCTCGGCGGTGATGTCGGCGACCAGCTCGTACACGGCGGCCAGCCGGGTGTAGTCGGAGGTGCGGCGGCGCACCACCCGGTCCGCGGTGACCGGCGGGTCGATCAGCGAGGGCTGGTGCGAGATCGAGATCAGCGTGAAGGTGACCTGCGGTTCGCAGTGGTCGAGCCGGTACGCGTGGGTGATGCCGAGCATCGCGGCCTCGACGTCCTCGGCGGCCTCGCCGCTGGCCAGCAGCAGTTCGCCGATCCGCAGCGACAGGTCGAGGACCCGCGGCACGTTGCGCTGGGTCTGCGCGCCGGCCGCGGGGTGCAGCTCGCGCGCGGTCCGCTCGAACGCCGGGCGCTCGGCCATCGGCGTCCGCAGCAGGGTGCGCATCCGGTCCGGCCAGGGGGCGTCGCCGGGGGCGCCCTTGTGCAGCTCGGCCAGGTCGATGCCGTGGGGCGGGGTGTAGCCGGCCGCGTTCCACTCCTCCGGCGTCAGGGTGTCCTGGGCCAGCGGGTTGCGGCGGACCCGGACCGACTCGGCGGCCTCCGGCACCGGCTGGTGCCCGAGCAGGCCCTCGGTCTGCACCGGCTCCGGCGCGTGCGGCACGGTGACGGTCCGTTCGATCGGCGGCGCGTCCGGCCCGAGCAGCCCCTCGGTGGGCGGCGCCTCCTGCGCCGGTACGCCCTCCGGCTCTCGATCGGACACGCGCCGCCTCCACCACCCCGGCCGCCCGCCCGGTCGGGGCGGCCTCCTCGCCTCCACCTTGCCCGATCAGCGGCGGAGGCGCGAACAGCCCCCCGGACCGGCCGGGCCGTACCCCGGGCGGCTGATGACGAAACGGGACATAATGACCGTCCATGGGTGAGCAGCGGGCGGCGGCCGACAGCACGCGGGACGACGGCGACCGCGCGGGCGGCGGCGGCAACGGCGAGAGCGTCACCACGGTGGTCGTCGCGGGCGCCTGCAACCTCGGCATCGCCCTCGCCAAGGCCGTCGCGGGCGCGGTCAGCGGCTCCAGCGCGATGCTCTCCGAGGCCGCGCACTCCTTCGCCGACACCGTCACCGAGGTGCTGCTCTTCCTCTCGCTCAAGCGCAGCACCCGCCCCGCCGACGCCGCGCACCCGCTCGGCCACGGCCGCGAGCGCTACCTGTGGGCGCTGCTCGCCTCGTTCGCGACCTTCGTCGGCGGCGCGGTGTTCTCGGTCCACGACGGCGTCCACACCCTGCGGTACGGCGAGGAGCTGGGCAGTCCGGCGCTCTCCTACCTGATCCTGGCGGTCGCCTTCGTGCTGGAGTCGGTCTCGCTGTCCCGGACGGTCCGTCAGCTGCGCGGCGAGACCAGCCGGCTCGCCGTCAGCGGCTACCGCTACCTGCGGCGCACCTCCGACACCGCCGTGAAGGCCGTCTTCCTGGAGGACTCCGCCGCCCTGGTCGGCCTGCTGCTCGCCTTCGGCGGCCTGCTCGGCGCCCAGCTCACCGGCGACCCGCTCTGGGACGGCCTGGCCTCCGTCCTGATCGGCGCCCTGCTGGCCTGGGTCGCCTACGTGCTGGCCCGCGACAACGCCTCGCTGCTGATCGGCCGTTCGCTCCCCGCGCGCGACGAGCGCGCGATCACCGACACCCTGAACGCGCAGCCCCGGGTGGTCCGCGTCCTCGACCTGGTCACCAGCGTGTACGGCCCGGAGGACGTGCTGGTCGCCGCCAAGGTCGACTTCGCCGACCTGGCCACCGCCGCCGAGGTCGAGGCCGCCTGCGACCAGGCCGAACGCGCCGTCCGCCGCGCCGTCCCGGCCGTCACCCGGGTCTACCTCGACCCGACCCCGCCCAGGCCCTGACCCGGCCGCCCCACCGGGGCGGCCGGGCCGGACGGCGGCCGGGGTCAGAGCCCGTAGTCGTCGACGATCTTCTCGTGGCGGGCGGTGTCGGCGCCCGCCGCCTCGGCCAGGGCGGGCCAGGCGAGGGGGTGGGCGAGGCCGGCGGTGAGGGTGGTGAGCAGGGCGTCGGTGTCGGCGGCGGTGGCGGTCGGCGGGACGCCGAGGGCCGCGTAGACGCCGGGGAGGCTGCCGTCGGGGTCGGCGGGGTCGGCGATCCGGTACTCGTCGCCGCTGTAGACCCAGACCGCGTGGCCGGCCTCGCGCAGCGCGTCGCGCAGGGCGTGCCAGTCGTGCGCGGCGGGGCGGCCGCCGTCCAGCCAGTAGGTGGTGTAGCCGGCCGGGTCGAGCAGGGTGAGGTGCTCGAAGACCGGGCGCCAGTCCTCGGCCTCGTCGTCGCCGGGCTCCGGACGGTCGTTCAGGACGGCCGGGGCGAACACCACGACGTCGCCGTGGTTGAGGTCGATGTCGTCGCCGAGCACCGGCAGCACCCGGGCGGTGGCCGGGCCGGTGCGCAGCGCGGGCAGGTCGGTGGTGGTGCCGTTGGCGCGGCGCACCCGCACCTCGACCAGCTGCCACTCCTCCTCGACCGGGCCGCTGTCGGTGTCGAACTCGATGCCGAGCCGGGCGCCGGCGGCGCGGACGGCCGCCCAGTCGCGGTTGGCGGTGGCGGCGGTGACCAGGTGCCACAGGTCGGGGCCCTGGACGGTGCGGTGCTGCTCGTCCTCGCCGGCCTCGGCCGGGTCGAGGGCGTGCGCCAGCAGTTCCTCGTACAGCCGCTGGGCCTCGGCGTGCTCGCCGCGCCGGGTGGCGGCGGAGGCGGCCAGCCGGCGGGTGTTGAGCGCGTCGGGCGAGTGCGCCAGGACGGCGGCGCACTGCTCGCCGACCTCCTCCCAGCGGCCCTGGGCGGCGGCCCAGCGGGCGCGCAGCCAGTGCGCGTCGGCCGGGTCGGCGGCGGCGATCCGGGTGGCGAGGCGGTCGACGCCCTCGCCGTCCTCGGCGTCGATCAGCAGCTGGCCGAGCATGCCGGTGAGGTACTCGTGGCCGGGGTCAAGCTCCAGCTGGTTCCAGGCGAGTTCGGTGACGGCCCGGGTGTGCCCGAGGACGCCGAGCACGGTGGCCAGGTTGACCACCAGGACGGTGTCGGGCCGTTCGCCGGCCGCCGCGGCGGCGGCCAGCGCGGCGGCCAGCAGGTCGGCGCCGGTCTCCGGGTCGGGCTGGTTCTCGCCCAGCCAGCGGGGCAACTCCTCGGCCGGGACCGGAAGTTCGGGGTGCGGCAGGGCTTCGGCGGCGGCCCGCAGCGCGGCCACCCGCTCGGCCACGCCGGCGGTGCTGCGGAGCTGGCCGAGCTTGCGTTCGCCGGTGCGGGCCAGGGTCAGCGCGACCTCGCGGGCGCCGCGGCCGAGGGCGAGCCCGCCGGCCAGCAGCACCAGGTCGAGGCAGGGGCGGTGCGAGCCGGCCAGGTCCGACTCCCCGGCCCAGGAGGCGAGCCGGCCGCCGAGCTCGGCGTCGTTCTCGAACTCCCCGGCGGCGACCAGCAGCTCGACGGCGGCGGCCCAGCGGTGCCGGATGTCCGGGTACCGGTCGGCCTCCTCGGCGTCCGGCAGCAGCTCCAGCGCGGTGCCGAAGCGGCCGAGCGCGGCGTGCTGCAGGGCGCGGCCGACCGCGAGCTTGCGCCGGTCGTCGTCGTCCAGCCGGTTGCCGGCCGCGACGTAGGCCCGCTCGGCGGTGTCGAAGGCGTCCAGCGCGTCCTGGTGGCGGCCGAGCCGGTGCAGGGCGGAGACCCGGCTGTGCGCGAAGGAGAGCGAGGCCCGCTCGCCGGCCGCCCGGATCCGGGTCTCGGCCCGGTCCAGGTGGGCCAGCGCGTCGGCGGGGCGGCCGTCGTCCTCCAGGGTGTCGGCGTACTCGCGGGACAGGCAGTCGAAGCAGGCCCGGGCCGGCTCGACCCGCTGCAGCGCCTCCTCCAGTACGGCGAGCCGCTCCGGGACGTAGCCGGGGCCGTCGATGTTGGCGTGGCAGATGGTGAAGTCCTGGACGGCGCACACCGACTGCGGGCAGGACGCGGTCTCCTCGCGGTGCGCGAACTCCAGCAGCGACACCGCCTCGGACATCGCGGCCTCGCCCTGGTGGCGCTTGTTCAGCAGGTTCTGCAGCCGCCAGTGCCGCAGGAACACCTCCACCCAGGGCAGGCCGAGCGCCCGCGCGGAGGCCAGCGCCTCCGGGAACATCGCGTCGAGCTGCTCGTTGCGGCCCTCCACGGCGTGGCCGGCGATCTCGACGAGCGCGTCGGCCAGCCGGTGCTGTCCGGACTCGGCGAGCTGGCGGTGGGTGTCCTGCACCCAGGACCAGATGTCGGTGGTCATCGTTCCTCGTCCTCGTGGAGCCGGGGGTTCTGGTGGTGCGGGTCCGCCGTGAAGACGGTGTCGGGCACCGCCGACAGGCCGTCCGCCGGCACGGCTGCGGTGAGCGCCGCCACCGCCGTGGAGACGCCGGACAGCGCCGCGCCCAGGTCGCCGCCGGCCGAGCCGGACGCCGCCGCCATGATGACCTTCAGCGAGCGCAGCAGCGCCGCCGCGGTGGCCGCCCCGGTGTGCCCGGCCCGGTAGGCGGCCAGCAGGTCGCGGACGGCCGGCGAGGCCAGGTTCAGGTACAGCCGGGCCTTGACCGCGCCGTCGGTGCGCGCGGTGAACGCCCGCGCCAACTGGAGGGCGGCGGACGGGATCCGGGCGTCCGCCCGGTCGTCCTCGATCCGCGCCTTGAGCTCGGCCTCGCGGTCCGGCACCAGCACCAGCGGCAGGCCGGGCGGGTCGAACCGGGCGGGCACCAGCTGCTCGCCGTCCTCGGTGAGCGCGGCCGCCAGCCAGGCGTGCTGCTCGGCGGGCAGCGGCAGGTCGGGGGCCCGGAACAGCTCCCGGTTGCCGCTCTCGCTGCCCAGTTCGACGATCCGGCAGTCCCGCAGCTGGGCGTAGCGGCGCAGGAACGGCAGCACCGCGTACCGGTCGCCGCGGGCGATCGGGACCTGCATCGCCCGGTACAGCATCTCCTCGAAGCCGCCGCCGCTGCCGAGCGCCACGTGCACCGCGCCGGAGCCGGCGGCCCGCAGCGCGCCCGCGGTCAGCTCGCCCTGCGAGGTCGGCACCGGGACGTCGTCGGCGAGCAGCGTGAACAGCCGGTCGTCGCAGAGCGCCGCGCCCAGCAGGTCCTGCCCGTGCCGGGCCAGGATCCGCCGCCAGGCCGCCGGGTGCAGCCGGGCGGTCTCGTACAGGCCGTCGACGACGGCGTCGGCGAGCGCCCGCTGGAGCGCCCGGTAGTGCTCGTCGCGCTGGAGGTCCTCGCGGCTGGCGGTGGGGGTGAGCCGGGACGACTCGACCACGCCGCCGATGAACCCGGCCCAGCTGGGCAGCAGGTCGCGGGCGTCGTCGGCGAGCAGCATGCCGCGCAGGTAGACCGCGAGGTCCCGGTTGTCGCTGGACCCGTAGGTGCCGCCGTCCTGCACCCAGAGCAGGCCGACCGCGTCGGTCCGCTCGTCGGCGGGCGCCACCGGGAAGGCGGTCAGCGGCTCGAAGCTGCGGGCGAAGGCGGTGGCGAAGCGCATCCGGTGCAGGTGCGGCGAGCCGGGCACGTCCTGCCGCCAGGGCACCAGGACGTCGTTGACCGGCTCCTCGTCCGACCCGACGTACACCGGGATCGGCAGCAGCACGCAGTACCGGGCCAGCACCTCGCGCAGCGCCTCCTCGTCGGCGAGGTGCGCGTGCTCGGCCTTCAGCCGCAGCCGGACCACCGTGCCGGGCCCGGGCCTGGCCGGGGCCGGCTCGACGCTGTACTGCTCGCCGCCGCGGCTGCGGTAGGTGTGCGCGGCCGCCGGCTCGCGGTGCGAGGCGGTGGTGACGGTGACCTCCTCGGCCACCGAGAACGCCGAGAGGAAGCCCAGGCCGAAGGCGCCGATCAGCTCCTGGTTGCCGGTGAGGTCGCGGAGCATCCGGGTGTAGCCGGTGCCGACGGTCGCCAGGTAGGCGTGGATCTCCGGCTCGGTCAGGCCCGCGCCGTTGTCCTCGATCGAGACCGTCCGGGCGGCGCCGTCCCCGCTGACCCGGATCAGCGGGCGGTAGGCGCCCTCCGGGTCCTCCAGCCTCCGCCGGGTGTGCGAGTCGTGGGCGTTCTGCACCAGTTCGCGCAGCGCCACCAGCGGCGTCGAGTACAGGTGGGTGGCGAGCACCCCGACCAGGCCGCCGAGGTCGACCTCCGTGGTGCGGAGATTCGCCGAGTTCTCGGCGGCGGGGAATTCGGCGCCGCTTCCGCCGGCACCGGAAGCGGGGGGAAGAGCATCAGACATAAGGCCACAGTCTGCCAGTACGACAATCAGGCGACCAGGGTTTTAAGATTCCCCGTTCCTGTCGATCCCCGGTCAACCAAAGGTTGACCCGCGAAGGCCCCGCCACCCCCCGGACGACCGGACAACTCCCCATGTCACCAGGGTATTTGGCCGACCACTACCCGCCGTGACCCTATTCCACCAGAGTGACACCTTCGAGCGAACCCGCGTGCCCGCCCTGGAACCCGAACGGCCCAGTGGGCAATCCTGGTGGGGCGACGCCAGGAACCGGCGCGAACGGGGCGGCCACCCCGGAGCGCCACATTCGCACCAGTTAGCAGGGAGACCACCGTGTCCCGTATTCGCGCAGCCGCCGTCGTCACCGCCCTCGGGGCGTTCCTCCTCGCGGGCGTCGGCACCGCCGCCGCCGACAACGGCGCCGGCGCCGACCACGGCTCCAACAGCAGCGTGGTCAGCGACATCGGCTCCTCCAACATCATCGGCTCCGTGCACGGCAACGCCAACGGCACCCAGCAGACCGCCACCGGCTCGGGCGCGAGCAACCAGAACAACACCCTCGGCGTGGCCGGCAACTCCGGCGGCGTCGGCGCCCTCCAGTCGAACGCGAACGTCGCGCACACCGTGTACTTCCCGTTCGTCCTCTCCTAGGCCGGACCCGCGCCACCGGCACGCACCGCGAGGCCGCGACGGACGGACCACCCGTCCCCGTCGCGGCCTCGCCGCCGTCCGACCGCCCCGGCCCCCGACCCGCCCCGGCCCGGTTCGCTCCCGCTCAGCCGAGCGCCGCGGCCGCGTACGCCGCCACCGCCGCCGGGCCGTTCGCCCCGCCGCGGGCGGTGTCGATCGCGACCGCGATCATCGCGTGCACCCGGACCCGGGCCTCGGCCGCCGGCTCGCCCTCCGCCGCCGCGACCGCGACCCAGGCGCGGACGAACGCGCGGCGGAACTCGGCCGCCGCCCGGCCCTCGCCGGGGGCCGGCCGGCCGGTCTCGGAGAGCATCGCGCCCAGGTAGTCGCGCTCCCGCCAGGCGAAGTCGGCGAAGGCCGCCACCGCGGGGGCCGCCTCCCCCGCCGCCAGGACCGGCAGCACCTCCGCGCGCAGCCGCTCCCGGCCGCGCTCCAGGACGGCCGCGAGCAGCGCCGCCTTCGTCCCGAAGTGCTTGTAGACGCTGGGCCCGGCGATGCCGACGGCCGCCCCCAGCTGCTCCATCGAGACGTTGTCGAAGCCCCGCAGGTGGAACAGCCGGGTCGCCGCCGCCACCAGCTCGTCCCGCCGCCCCGCCCCGGCTGGCCCGACCGCCCCGACCGGCCCGGCCGGGTACTCCGCCTCCCCCGCCGCCAGCAGCCGTTCGCGCAGGCCGAGCAGCAGCTCCAGGCCGCGCCGCCGGGGCAGCACCACGCCGTGGTGGCTCAGGCTGCCGTAGCCGGAGAGCACCGCCCACCAGGCCGCTTCGCGCTCCCCGCCGGAGGCCGCGCGGACCGCCGCGCGCAGCCGGCGCCGCAGCACGGCCCGCTGCCCGGCCGGCAGCAGCCGCCCGTCGCGCTGCCAGAGCGTGCCGAACTCGCGCCGTTCCAGGGCGAGTTCGGCGAGCGCGCGGGGGTCGCCGGCGGCCAGGGCCGCGCACAGCGCGTCCAGCCCCGACTCGACGGCGCGCAGCAGCAGTTCGGGCTTGCCGCGGAAGTGCCGGTAGAGCGCGGGAGCGGTGATGCCGACCTCGGCGGCCAGCTCGGCCATCGACACCCCGTGGTAGCCGTCGCGGTGGAACCGCCCGGCCGCGACGTCGAGGATCCGGGCCCGCCGCCCGGGCGGCCGGCGCACCACCGGACGCTGCTCCACCACCGCGCTCCCCTTCTCCCGTTCTCCCGGCCCTCCCCCGCCCGGCTAGCAACGGTTCACTTAACCCCCGCCGACGCCCGCCCGCAAGCCCTGGACACCGGAAGCTACCGACGATTAACTTGGCTGCGCGACCAGCCGCCGCCGAAGGGAGCGCACCGTGCGCCGCACCGTGTACAACGAGGACCACGAGGCGTTCCGGGAGACCATCCGGGACTTCATCGCCCACGAGGTCGTCCCGGTCTACGAGAGCTGGGAGGAGGCCGGCCACCCGCCGCGCGACTTCTACCGCAAGCTCGGCGAGCTCGGCGTGTACGGCATCGAGGTCCCCGAGGAGTACGGCGGCGCGGGCGAGACCGGCTTCAAGTACCAGGCGGTGATCTACGAGGAGACCGCCCGCGCGGGCGTCACCTTCGGCTCCTCCGGCGTGCACACCGGCCTGGTGCTGCCCTACCTGCTGGAGTACGCCACCGAGGAGCAGAAGCGGCGCTGGCTGCCGGGCTTCGTCTCGGGCGAGATCATGACCGCGATCGCGATGACCGAGCCGGGCGCGGGCTCCGACCTGGCGGGCATCGCCACCACCGCGAAGCTCTCCGCCGACGGCACCCACTACGTCCTCAACGGCGCCAAGACCTTCATCACCGGCGGCGTGCTCGCCGACCTGGTGCTGGTGGTCTGCCGCACCGCCCCCTACGACCCGGCGGACCGCCGGGCGGGCCTGTCCATCCTGTGCGTGGACACCGCCTCCGAGGGCTACACGGTCGGCCGCAAGCTGCAGAAGATCGGCCTGCGCACCTCGGACACCGCCGAGCTGTCCTTCTCCGACGTGAAGGTGCCGGTGGAGAACCTGCTCGGCGAGGAGGGCCGGGCCTTCTCCTACCTGACCCACAACCTGGTGCAGGAGCGGCTGGCGATCGCCGTCGGCGCGTACGCCTCGGCGGCGGCGGCCGTGCGGTTCGCGGTGCAGTACGTCAAGGAGCGCAAGGTCTTCGGCAAGGCCGTCGCCGAGTTCCAGAACACCAAGTTCTCGCTGGCCGACTGCCAGGCCCAGGTGCTCGCCCAGCAGGCGATGGTAGACCAGGCCCTGGAGCTCTACCAGAGCGGCGAGCTGACGGTGGCGGACGCCGCCGCGGCCAAGCTGTTCTGCACCGAGTCGGCCTCCGAGGTGATCGACAAGTGCCTGCAGCTGCACGGCGGTTACGGCTACATCCTGGAGTACCCGATCGCCCGCCTCTACACCGACAACCGGGTGTTCCGGATCTACGGCGGCACCAGCGAGGTCATGCGGACGATCATCGCCAAGTCGCTCGGCCTGTGACCGGCCGCTGAGCGCCGGGCACTGAGCACGACGGAGGCGGGCGCCCCCACCGGGCGCCCGCCTCGCTGTCGTCCCGCCGCCGTCCCGCCGCCGCCTCCTCCCGGTCAGTTGACGCCGGTGCGCCACGCCTCCAGTCCGGCCGCCGAAGCGGCCTTCGCCTGCTGGAAGGTGCGCTGCGCGAGCTCGGCCGGCGGCGTCTCCAGGGACTGGATCCACCCCCGGCCCGCGTTCGCCAGGGCCGCGCAGACCAGGACCGTGCCGGTCAGTCCGACGACGGCGCCGAGCCCGGTCAGGGCCGCGCCGGCGGTGAGCATGCCGCGGTTCACCTGGAAACCGCCGAGGGTGATGCTGTGATTGGTCGCCATGGGGCCACCCTCGGCCCCCTCGCGCGGGCGCGCACGCCGAGCGGCCCACCGCTTGACCCCTACGCGTGAATCCGGCGCGCGACACGCCGGACGCCGGGCCTAGGGTCGACCGCGGGGGGTCGGACCGGGGGTCGGACGGAGGAGAACGCGATGACCGAGCAGCCCGCCCTGATCGACCTGAACGCGCTGGCCGAGGAGCACGCCGCGAAAGCCGCCGCCAGCCCGCACGGCCGCAGCGCCCACCTCCTGCTGCACGACGGCGTCCTGCGGCAGACCGTGATCGCGCTGCGGGCCGGCGCCGCCCTGGACGAGCACAACGCCCCGGTCGCCGCCAGCCTGCAGGTGCTGCGCGGCCGGGTCGCGCTGACCGTCGCGGGCCGCCGCCAGGAGGTCGGCCCGGGCGAGCTGCACGCCATCCCGCAGGAGCGGCACGGCCTGCTCGCGCACACCGACGCGGTGGTGCTGCTCACCGCCGTGACCGCCTGACCCCGGCCCCGCCCGTCGACGCTTCGAGGCGTCAGCCCGTCAGCACGTCGCCGGAGACCAGCGCCAGCCCGCGCAGGAACTCCTCGCCGCCCGGCGCGATCGCCGGGTCGATCAGCCACTGGGCCGCCTGGCCGAGCAGCAGCGACTGGTAGAAGATGCCGCGGGCCAGTTCGTCCGGGGTGTCCTCCTCCTCGGCCCTGCCCTGGAACAGCGCGGCCAGCCCGAGCCGGCCCGCCTTCTGCGCGCCGGCCAGCCGCTCGGGCAGGCCGGGCAGGTGGGCGAACTGGCCGAGCAGCTCGAACTGCACCGTCCACAGGCCGCGGTGGGTGGTGAAGCTGTCGCGCACCGCGTCCCAGGCCCGGACGAAGCGCTCGCGCGGGTCGTCGACGTCGGCGGCGGCGGACAGCGCCGCGCCGATCACCTCGCCCCACTCCCCCATCGCCTGCACCAGGGCCTCCACCAGCAGGGCGTCCTTGGAGCCGTAGTGGTAGCCGATCGCGGCCAGGCTGACGCCCGCGCCGGAGGCGATGTCCCGGGCGGTGGTGCGCCCGTAGCCCTTCTCTTGCAGGCAGCGGGCGGCGCTGGCCAGCAGGTCCTCGCGATTTCCCATGCGCCGATGGTAGCCGCGTCCCAGACGGATGTCTTGCTCGAACGTCTTGGTCGAACGTCTGGGACGAATGATTTAGACACTTGTACTAGACAGCCGTGCAAGACGCTCGTACAGTCATCGTCATGACCACCGACCACGGCCGCCCCGGCCGCCGCGCCTGGCTGGGCCTCGCCCTCCTCCTGCTGCCGACCCTCGTCCTCGCGATGGACATGGGCGTGCTGTTCTTCGCCGTCCCCTTCATCGCCACCGACCTGCACCCCAGCGGCACCCAGCAGCTGTGGATCATGGACATGTACTCGTTCCTGCTGGCCGGCCTGCTGATCCCGATGGGCGCGCTGGGCGACCGGATCGGCCGGCGCAAGCTGCTGATCGGCGGCACCGCCGCCTTCGCCGCCGCCTCGCTGGTCGCCGCCTGGTCGGACGGGGCGGACCGGCTGATCGCCGCCCGGGCCCTGCTCGGCGTCGCCGGGGCGGTCTTCGGGCCCTCCACGCTGGCGCTGATCCGCAACATGTTCCCCGACCCCAAGCGGCGGCAGGCCGCGATCGGCGCCTGGAGCGGCGTCATGATGGCCGGCGCCACCCTCGGGCCGGTGATCGGCGGACTGCTGCTGGACCACTTCTGGTGGGGCTCGGCCTTCCTGATCGCCGTCCCGGTGATGCTGCTGGTGATGGTCGCCGCGCCGTTCCTGCTCCCCGAGTACCGCGCCCCGCGGCAGGGCCGCTTCGACCTGCTCGGCGCCGCGCTCTCGATCAGCGCCGTGCTGCCGGTGGTCTACGGGATCAAGACCCTCGCGGTGGACGGCTGGAGCCCGCGCCCGGCGCTGGTGCTGGCCGCCGGACTGCTGGTCGGCGGCGCGCTGGTCGCCCGGCTGCGGACCGCCGCCGACCCGCTGATCGACACCACCCTGTTCCGGATCCGCACCTACACCGGAGCGATCACCGTCAACACCATCGCGATGTTCGCGATGATGGGCTTCACCCTCTTCACCTCGCAGTACCTCCAACTGGTCAAGGGCTACAGCCCGCTCACCGCCTCGCTCTGGGCCCTGCTGCCGAGCGTCGGCGTCGGCGCGGCGGTCGGCGGGTTCGGCGCGCTGGCCGGCCGGGTGCGGCCCGCCGTCCTGCTGGTCACCGGGTTCCTGGCCAGTGCCGCCGGGTTCGCCGCGATGGCCCTGGTCACCCCCGGCTCCTCGCTCGTCCTCCCGCTGGTCGCCGCCGGCGTGATCGCGGCCGGCTCGGTCGGCACCGTCAGCGTCACCGGCGAGATGGTGCTCTCCGCCGCCCCCGCCGACCGGGCCGGCGCGGCCGGCGCCACCGCCGAGACCGCCCAGGAACTCGGCAGCTCGCTCGGCATCGCCGTCCTCGGCGCGGCCGGCGCGGCGATCTACCGGGCCCGGATGGACGGCGCCGCCCCCGACGCCGCCCGCGACACCCTCGGCGGGGCCGTCACCACCGCCGCCCGCCTCCCCGCCGAGGCCGCCGACCACCTGCTCGGCACCGCCCGGAACGCCTTCGCCGACGGCATGCACGTCGCCGCCCTGGTCGGCGTCGTGGTGATGCTCGGCGCCGCGCTCGCCGCCCACCTGCTGATGCGGCACCTGCCGGTGCCGGAGGCGGCCGGGGCGCCGGAGCGGGAAGAAGAGGTGAAGGCGCTCGCCGCGTGAGGCGGACCGACCGGCCCGGCGGGGGCGGCGGCGGAGGGCGGCACCACCGCCCCCGCCGCCGCCCCGCCGCGCGTGCGGGGCGCACCCGCCCGGCCTAGGGTCGCCGTATGGCGGACGAGGCGGGCCGGGGCCGGGCGGCCGGAGAGCCGGACGAGCCGGACGAGCCGGACGAGTTGGACTACCGGTTCACCCTCGCGAACGAGCGGACGTTCCTGGCCTGGATCAGGACGGCGCTGGCGCTGCTCGCGGGCGCGGTGGGGCTGGACCAGCTGGCGCCGGACCTGGCGCCGGTGCCGGTGCGGATCACCCTCTCGGTGCTGCTGGCGGCGGGCGGGGCCGGGCTCGGGGTGGCGGCCTACCACCGCTGGACCCGGGTGGAGCGGGCGATGCGGGCGGGCGGCCCGCTGCCGGCCACCCGGATCATGCTGGTGCTGACGGTGTGCGTGGCGGTCGCGGCGGCGGTGTTCTCGGTGCTGATCATCGGCTGGTCGCGGTGACCGCCGCCCCGCGCGACCCCGGCCTGCAGCCGGAGCGGACCCTGCTGGCGTGGAGCCGCACCGCGCTGGTGCTGGCCGCCGACGCGCTGCTGGTGCTGCGCACGGGCTACGTCCACCAGCTGGCCGGACTGGCCGCGCTGGGCGGGGTGCTGGCGCTGGCGGCGGTCGGCCTGTACGTGCACGGACTGCGGCGGCGCAGTGCGGTGGAACACAGTCCGCACATCTCGGCCAATCGCTGGTGGATGCGGGGGCTGGCCCTCGCGGTGGTGCTGGCGGCCGCCGGGTCGACCTGGTCGGTGCTGGTGAACCGGGGTGGCTGAGCCGTCCGGGGCCCGTGCGGTGGCCTTTGTGGTGGTACAGACCACATGACTCGGATCACCTGTTTTTCGACGGCTGTTTGCCGACGGGTGTATACGTTCGCCGACCGGGACAGGCATACTGGCCGGGTCGGGCGTTCCCGCCCGGCTCCGACGTCACAGCGAGAACCTCCACGAAAGGACCGGTGGTCAGGGATGTTCCGTAACGGTCTTGAGCCCTGGCACCTCATCATCGTTCTGGTGGTGCTGGTCCTCCTGTTCGGCTCGAAGAAGCTGCCCGAGATGGCCCGCGGCCTCGGCAAGTCGATGCGCATCCTGAAGGCCGAGACCAAGGCCCTGCGCGAGGAGGACGCCCCCGCCGAGGCGCAGAACGGCACCGCCGCCTCGCAGGCCGAGCAGCCGCGCCAGGCCGTCGAGCCGACCAACGTCACGAAGGCCGCCGAGCCCTCCAAGTCGACCACGGCCTGACGCCCGGTCGGCCCCGGCCGACCGCGTCCCCGCCGTACCGGAGCCCCCGGCCCGTCACCCTGACGGACCGGGGGCTCCGGCGTGTCGCCACGCCCGGGTGGCCGACCCCCGCGCCCCGGTATCTCCTGGTGTCCACCTGACGGCGGATCACTGGGAGGCACCGGATGGCGGCGGACCCGTCGGACGAGCGGGAGCTCGCGGAGCTGCGCGAGCGGATCGCCCTCCTGGAGGAGCGGGAGCAGCGGGCGGCCCCCCGGCGGGAGCACCACCGGGTGCGGAGCTTCTTCGCGGTGCTGCTGATCGTGCTGGCCTCGGTGCTGACCCCGCTCGGGGTGGTCGCCGCGTGGAGCAAGTCGCAGGTCACCGACACCGACCGGTTCGTGGCGACGATGGCGCCGCTGGCCTCCGACCCGTCGGTGCAGAACGCGGTGACCAATCGGGTGACCGGCGCGGTGATGGAGCAGCTGCCGATCAGCCAATTGCTGAACGACATCGCCCCCGCCGACCGGCCGCTGCTGGACGCCGCGCTGGGCAAGGTCGGCCCGGCGCTGACCAGCGGGCTGACCGGCTTCGTCCACGACCAGGTGCTGCGGTTCGTCCAGTCCGACGCCTTCGCCGCGGTCTGGACCGGCGTGCTGCGCAACGCGCACGCCGCGTTCGACAAGGTGCTGACCGGGCAGGGCGGCGGGGCGGTGCGGGTCGAGGGCGACACCGTCAGCCTCGACCTGGGGCCGGTGGTCGCCGCGGTGAAGGAGCGGCTGGTGGCGAACGGCCTCGGCATCGCCTCGAAGATCCCCGAGGTGCACACCGACTACACGCTGGTGCAGTCGGACTCGGTGCGGAAGGCGCAGACCGGGCTGCGGCTGCTCGACCTGGCCGGGTTCTGGGTGCCGGTGCTGGCGCTGCTGTGCGCGGTCGGCGGGGTCGCGCTGGCGGTGCGCCGCCGCCGGGCCACCGTCGGCGCGGCGCTCGGGATGGCCGCCGGCGCCGGGGTGCTGGGCATCGGGCTGACCGTGTTCCGGGCGGTCTACCTGGACAAGCTGCCCGCCGAGGTCGACCAGGCCGCCGCGATGGCGGTGTACGACACGCTGGTGCGCTACCTGCGGGCGGCGATCCGGATGCTGCTGGCGCTCGGCGTGGTGATCGCGCTGGCCGCCTGGCTGACCGGCGCCGGCCGCCGGGCCGGCTGGGTGCGGCACCTGTGGGCGTCCGGCCTGGGCGCGGTGCGGCAGGCCGCCGAGGGCATCGGGATGCGGCTCGGCCCGGTCGGCCCGTTCGTGCACCGCTGGAAGGGCTGGCTCGGCTGGGGGGCGGTCGCCGTCGCCGCCGTGGTGGTGCTGACCTGGAGCTACCCGACCGTCGGGGTGGTGCTCTGGACGGCGCTGGTGCTGCTGCTCGTCCTGGCCGTGCTGGAGTTCCTCGACACGCCCGCCGACCGGCCCCGGGACGAGAGCCCCGCCGACGGCAAGGCCGCCGCGGCGTGAGGGAACTCGTCCGGACGTACGTCGGCCTGCTGGCCGGCCCGGTGCTGCTGCTGGTGCTGTACTTCACCGTCCCGCTGGGCTGGTTCGGGCCGCACCACCCGGCGGTCAGCTGGTCGGCGTTCGGCGTGCTGCTGACCGTGCTCGGGATCGGGCTGCTGCGCGAGGTGCGGCTGCAGGTGCTCGGGCAGTCCCGGCACCCGGTGCCGCGGATCCTGATCCTGCTGTGCAGCGCGCTGGTGGTGTTCGCCACCGCCTACCTGGCGATGTCCCGGGACCCGGGCGAGCTGGACGGGCTGACCACCAAGGTCGACGCGCTGTACTTCACGGTGATCACCATGGCGACCGTCGGGTACGGCGACATCCACCCGTCCGGGCAGGCCGCCCGGGTCGTGGTGATGCTCCAACTCCTGTACACCGTCGTGTTCCTGACCACCGGGGTGACGGCGCTGACCCGGCAGGTGAAGACCCGCGCGGTGAAGCGGGCCCGGCACGAGGGCTGAGCGGAGGGCCGGGCGGCGGGTCAGTCCTGCTGCTGGGCGGCCTGGGCGTGCACGGCCGCGGTCAGGGCGGCGAGCCGGGCCTGCCAGCCGATCAGCGTCGCGGGGTCGACGGCCTTGCGGCGCTGGAGGTCGCGGACGACCTTCTGGGCGTCCTTGAGGCTGCCCTCGGCGTCGCCGGGCTGGCGGTCGTTGACGGCCTGGGTGGCCTGGTCCAGCAGCCGGGTCAGGTCGTCCTGCTTGTCCCGGTCCTTGTTGAACGGGGTCTGCGCGACCTCGCCGCGCAGCTGGATCAGCTGGGCGACCACCGCGCCGCCCTTGGGCGTCGCGGACGGCTTCGGCGAGGCGCTGGGCTTGCCGCTCGCGGACGGGGAGGGCGACGGCGAGGCGGCCGGCGTAGGGACCACCGGGGCGGCGGACGTCGGGGCGGGGGTGTGCGCGGCCTTCGGGGCCGGGTCGCCGCCGCCGAGCGAGAACGCGGCGATGCCCGCCACGCAGGCGATCACGGCCGCGCCGATGCCCGCGTACACCAGCGGGTTGCGGCCGCGCCGGGGCTCGGGCTCCTCGTCCTCGTAGCGGGCCGAGGGCAGCAGCGGCGGCGGGGCCTGCACCGGCGGCAGCACCGAGGTGCGGTGCTGCTCGGTCCAGGGCTGCCGCGGCGGGGGCGGCGGCGCGGCCGGGAAGACGCCGGCCGGGACGGGCGGCAGCACCTGGGTCGCGGCGCCGAGCAGTTCGGCGGTGCGGTCGGCCGGGGCGGCCGGGACGGCGGCGAGCAGCTCGGCGGCGGCCGAGGGCGCGTCGGCCGGGCGCTCGGCCGGGTGCTTGGCCAGCAGCCGCAGGATCGCGGCGTCCAGCGCGGGCGGCACGTCGGGCCGGTGGGCGGAGACCGCGACCGGGTACTCGGTGACGTGCTTGAAGGTCACCGCGACGGGCGTGTCGGCGGTGAACGGCGGCGCGCCGGCCAGCATCTCGTACAGCACGCAGCCCACCGCGTACAGGTCGGCGCGGCCGTCGACCGGGGCGGCGGTGGCCTGCTCCGGGGAGAGGTAGGCGGCGGTGCCCAGCACGGTGGCGGTCTGGGTGAGCTGCTGGCCGGAGGAGGAACCCGCCCGGGCGATGCCGAAGTCGACGACCTTCACCCCGCCGTCCTGGGTGATCATCACGTTGCCGGGCTTGATGTCCCGGTGCACCAGCCCCTGGGCGTGCGCGGCGGCCAGCGCGTCCAGCACGGCGGCGGCGATGCCGACGGCGCGCTCCACCGGCAGCGCGCCCTGCTCGGCGAGCACCAGGCCCAGGGTCGCGCCGTGCACCAGCTCCATCACCAGGTACGGGGAGCCCTGGTCGACGCCGGAGTCGAAGACCGTGACGATCCGCGGGTGCGACAGCAGCGCCGCCGACCGGGCCTCGCGGGCGAACCGCTCGGCGAACCGGGGGTCGTCGGCCAGGCCGCCGTTCAGCACCTTGACCGCCACCGGGCGGCCCAGTTGGTGGTCCAGGCCGCGGTAGACGGTGGCCATGCCGCCGACCCCGAGGATCTCCCCGAGTTCGTAGCGCCCGTTCAGCGCGCGTCCGATCATCGGATACTCCTCTCAACCCCGGGCGGGCACCCGTGAACCATAGCGGGCCCGCCCGTGGGGAGTTCAGGGGCGCTGGACGAGCAGGGCGGCGGTCAGCGCGGCCAGTGCGGCGGCCAGCAGGGCGCGCAGGGCGCGGGGCGGGGCGTCGTCCAGGGCGCGGCGGGCGGCGCGGTCGGCGGCGGGCGAGGTGCGGGGGAAGGTCATCGCGGGCTCGCCTGGCGGTGCGTGCGGTCGGTCACCGGGGCTCCAGGGGTGGTGGGGCGGGCTGGGCCCCGGACGGACGGTGGACCCGGGGGAGTTCAGCCGTCCGTCCGGAGCGGGTTCCCCGACCGGCCGCGGACCCGGGGGAGTCTTCTGCCGGTCGGAGCTGTTCCCGGACGGGCGGGGGCCCGGGGGAGCCCGCCGCCCGTCCGGAGTCCGGTCCGGGCGGGCGGCGGGTACAGGGGCCCGCCGGCCGCCCGGAGGCGGTGCCCGGTCGGACGCGGGGCCCGGGGGAGCCCGTCGTCCGACCGGAGTTCGGTGTCAGTCCTGGCCGTTCCCCCCGCCGGAGGACCGCTGCTGCTGTTCGGCGCGCCCGCTCTTGCCGGCCGAGGCCGACGGCACGGGCACCGAGGGGAACACGGGGGACGGCGACGGCGAGGCCGACTGGCCCGGGGCGGACGAGGACCTGCCGCGCCCCTCCCCGCCGGCCGGCTCCCCGCCGCGGGCGGCGAGCAGCGCGCAGAAGCCCGTCACCTTCTCCGGGGCGCCGGCCTGCCGGAGCAGTTCGGCGAGCGCCGGGTCGACGGCCGCGTCCTTCGGCTTGCTGCCGGCCGCGACCCGCCCGGCGAAGCCCTCGCACAGCCGCACCAGGTCCGGCGTGCCGGCCGGGTCGGTGGCGGGGGCGCCGGACGACCTCGCCGGCGTGCCGCTCGGGCGGCCGGTGGACGGCGCCGCGGTCGCGGACGGCCGGCCGGTGCGGTCGGCCGAAGGACTCGCGGACGGGGTGGCGGACGCCGGATCGGACGGGACGGGCGCGGCGCTGACGGCCACCGGGGCCGGGGCGGGACCGCCCAGCACCTCCGGCAGCCGGCCGGTGCCGGCCGCGACCGCGACGCCGCCCACGGCGGTGACCCCCAGGGCGACGGCGACGGCCTTCGCACTGAGGGCACGCGCGAGCGCGGTGTCCGTCATCCTTCGTCTCCGCTGCTGCCTGGGGACCGGGTGGCGACGAGCCTCCCGGAACGCGGCCAGCGCCCCCTCCTCGCCGGGCGGCGGGCCGTCGCCGGCCGCCTCGCTCGTCGCAGCGGCGGCGAGCAGGGCGGCGAGCTCCGGCCGCCCTGGCGCGAACCGCCGCCCGGTGGAGGGATCCTGACCGGCCTCCGGGTCGACCGTGACACCGCCGAGCAGTCGCTCGGCGGTGGCGCGATCGATCCGGCGGGATCGGTTGGTGCTCATCTCATGTCCTTAAGCGTCGGCACCTGCGCCGGTGTCACACCCTGCGCCGAGATTTTTTCCCCCGCCTTCCACCGGGGCACCCCGGCGGCCGCTCCCCCGCTCTGCTCCAGCACCTTGGCCAGCCGCTTCAGCCCCCGGTGGGCGGCCATCCGGACGCTGCCGGAGCGCTTGCCGAGCACCCGCGCCGCGCTCTCCGCGTCCAGCCCGAGCACCACCCGCAGCAGCACCGCCTCGGCCTGGTCCGGCGGCAGCCCGGCGATCAGCGCGAGCGCGTCGGAGGTCGCCACGGTGGCCATCGCCTGGCCCGCGGTGTCCTCGGCGGCGGCCAGTTCGGCCAGGTACTCCTCCGGCAGGTCCGCGACCGGGCGGCGGCGCACCCGGCGCAGGTGGTCCATCGCCCGGTTGCGGGCGACCTTCGCGGCCCAGCCGCGGAACGCGTCCGCGTCGCCGCGGAAGCCCGGCAGGTCGCGGGCGATCTGCAGCCACGCCTCGGAGGCGATGTCCTCGGCGTCCTCGGCGCGCCCGCCGACCAGCACCCGCAGGTAGCGCAGCAGTCCCGGCTGGACGGCCCGGAACAGGACCCGGAACGCCTCCTCGTCGCCGTCCTGGGCCGCGCGGACGGCCGCGGCGAGGTCCGCCCGCCGGGCGGGCGGACGATCCGGTGCGTACGGACGGCCGAACCGGTCCCCGCCGTCCGCCCCCTGGTGTTCAGCTCTGTGCACCCGGCCCATCATGCGCCATCCGGAGGAACGCTCCCACCGCCGGGGCGGTGCCCGGACGGTGACGGACCGGTGGCGAACCGGTGTCCGCCCCGTGCGGACCGAGACTCCGTCACCCCGTCCGCCGGGCCGGCCGCCGAACCGTCCGCCGACCGGGTCGCAGGGCCCTGGGCGGGCCGACCTTCGTCCCGCCGGCCGCTGTCCTTCGCCCGCGGTCCGGCCGCACCCCCTCGTCCTACCGTGCAGATAAGGGGCATTTCGCCCCACTTCCCCCATCGGACCAGGAGGCCGGATCCGGCATGCGCACCGCCCAGGAGCTGTACACCACGGGGATCCGGGACCACTTCGCGCCCGCGCTGCGCGGACTCGGCTTCCAGGGCTGGCGGCACTCCTTCTCGCTACCGGACCACGAACGCTGGGCGGTGCTCGGCGTGCGCGCGGTGCCCGGCGACGGGCGGGTCCGGTACACGGTGAACCTCTCCGTCACCGACAAGGCCGCCTGGGACCGGCGCAGCATCCGCCCCGACGCCAACTCCCCCACCGGGCTGGAGCGCTGGCACGCGCCGATCGGCGAGCTGCTGCCGGTCGGCGGCGAGGTCTGGTGGGAGGTGGCGCCCGGCCCGCGCTGGCTGATCGCGGTCGAGGACTCGGTGGCCGCCGTGCGCGGCTACGCGCTGCCCGAACTGCGCCGTCGGCTGCGCGCCGAGGACCGCGAGCACTACCTCGGCCAGGCCGAGCTGGACGGCGTCAACGGCGCCCTCGCGGCAGCCGCCGTCGCCCGCATCCAGCGCGCCGAACTCCTCGACGGGACACTGGAGTTGCACGGCGCCTGGAGCCGACACGACCCGGCCGCGCACGCCGTCCTGGCGGGCGCCGCGCGCGGCTTCCTGTCCGCCCGGGACGCCCGCTTCGGCGCCGTCCGGGTGCTCGACACGCTCGGGCGGGCACTCTGGGAGTTCACCGGGGAAGCCCCCCGGGAGGACGGTCGGGACGACGAACCCGAAGGAACCGCCGGGAACCAACCGGAAGCGGACTGAGTCCCTGTCAGTGGCGGTGCGCAGCGGCACCGGTGTGACACACGGGGCGAACACGGCACGGGGGGCTGGCAGATGGCGGGGGACGGCGTGACGGGGACGGCGGCGATACCGCACGAGACGCGGCAGCTCGACTGGGACGGCTGCCTGAACGTCCGCGACCTCGGCCTGCTGCCCACCGTCGACGGGCGCACCACCCGCACCGGCGCGGTGGTCCGCGCCGACAACCTGGACCGGCTCACCGCCGAGGGCCAGAACACGCTGCTCGCGTACGGCGTGCGCACCGTCGTCGACCTGCGCGACCCGGCCGAGTACCGGCCGCTGCTGCCCTTCCCGGACGGTCTCGACCTGGTGCGGGTCCCGCTCGACGCGCTGGCCGGACCCGACTGGTGGGCCCGGTTCGGCGCGCTGGACGGCACCCCGCTGTCCTTCC
The DNA here is from genome assembly GCF_000269985.1 of Kitasatospora setae KM-6054. NCBI lineage: Bacteria > Bacillati > Actinomycetota > Actinomycetes > Kitasatosporales > Streptomycetaceae > Kitasatospora > Kitasatospora setae. Next base: position 3,945,423 of record NC_016109.1, read on the forward strand.
GCCCCTACCTCGACCACTGCCGGCAGGCCGTCGCCGAACTGGTCGCCGCCGTCGCCTGGGCCCGCCCCGGCACCGTCGTGGTGCACTGCGGCGCCGGCCGCGACCGCACCGGCCTGGCCGCCCTCGTCCTGCTCGCGCTCGCCGGGGCCACCCCCGCCGCGATCGCCGAGGACTACCTGCTGTCGGCCGCCAACCTGCGCCCGCTGTGGACGATCCTGGACCGCCCCGAGGAGGAGGCCGGCATCGCCCGGGTGCTCGCCGACGCCGGCACCACCCCCGCGCGGGCCGTGCACGACGTCCTCGCCGAGTTCGACGCCGAGGACTGGCTGCCCGCCGCGGACGTCGCCGCCGTCCGGGCCCGGCTGCTCGGATAACCGCTCGCGGCGCGGCCGGACCGCCGCCGATACTGCCCGGCATGACGAACTTCTCCCCGTTCGACACCCGCGGCTACCCCACCGTCGACGTCCGCACCGGCTACGCCGGATGGGTCGACAGCTACGAGGACACCGTCCAGGACGCGATGGACACCGACGTGCTGGCCCGGCTCGCCGTCCCGCGCTGGGCCGACGCCGCCACCGCCGCCGACCTCGGCTGCGGCACCGGCCGCACCGGCGCCTGGCTGCGCGCCCGCGGCGTCGGCGCGGTCGACGGCGTCGACCTCACACCCGAGATGCTCGCCCGCGCCCGGACCCGCGGCGCCCACCGCACCCTGGTCGAGGGCGACCTCGCCGCCACCGGCCTGCCCGGCGGCGGCTACGACCTCGCCGCCTGCTCGCTCGTCGACGAGCACCTCGCCGACCTCGCCCCGCTCTACCGCGAGGCGCACCGCCTGGTCCGCCCCGGCGGCCTGTTCGTGCTGGTCGGCCTGCACCCCGCCTTCATCATGGCGGCCGGCATGCCCACCCACTACGACGGCCCGACCGGCCCGATCGCCATCACCACCCACATCCACCTGGTCAGCGACCACCTCACCGCCGGCCTCGCGGCGGGCTGGCAACTCGCCGAGATGCGCGAGGAGGTGGTCGGCGACCAGTGGACCGCGCTCAAGCCCAAGTGGGAACGCCACCGCGGCCACCCGGTCTCGGCGGCGTACGTCTGGCGCAAGCCCTGACGGGCGACGGGCCCGGCGGGATCACGGCACCGGCGCAGCCAGGCGCGCGCAGCGGACGGCGGCAGGCGCAAGCCCTGACGGGCAGCGGGCGCAGCCGAGCACGCGCAGCAGGCGCGGGCCCTGGTCGGCGGCTGACGGCGGCGGGCAAGCCCTGGCCGACGACGGGCGCGAGCCCTGGGCGGCGACGGGCCCGGCGGGAGCACGGCGCAAGCGCACGTGGCCGGGGGCGTGGCGGGCCTCCTCGTGTTCCGCTTCCGCGCGCTCCCGACCGCGCGCCGTTAGAAGCCCGAGTTCGGTGCGGTCACCAGTCGGGTGCGGCCGTCCGCCCGGGCGGCGAGGCCGGCTTCGAGGCGGAGGGCGCGGGCCGGGCCGAGCAGGGCGAGGGCTTCGGGGACGGTGGCCCAGCGGTGGGCGTCGAGCTCGCCGGGCGGCAGGGTGATGGGGGTGTCGGCCGGGAAGACGCCGAGGTCGAAGAGGAAGTGGCAGGCGGGGTGGTCGAGTTCGGGGCCGGCGTTGGTCCAGGCGACGGCCAGTAGTTCGCCGGCCTCGCGGCGCAGCCCGGTCTCCTCGTGGAGTTCGCGGGTCGCGCACTGCCGGGGGTTCTCGCCGAGGTCGACGGTGCCGCCGACGAACTGCCAGGCGTCGCGGTACCCGGCCTTGACGATGAGGACCCGGCCGTCGGGGGCGGTGATCAGGCAGCCCGCGGCGGCGTACACCCGGTGCAGGGAGGCGAGCCACTCCTCGCGGGAGGCGAACTCGGGGGCGTCGGACATGGCACTCCTTCGGCGGGGCGGGAGTTGACGGCCCCAACTCTCCCACCCCGCCGGGGTTCAGTGCGCCGAATGCCGCTCCGCGCCGCGGTGCCGGTGGCCCGGCAGGTCGGTGTGGGCGGCGGGCCCGTCGGCCGGGCCGGCCGTCGCGGGCATCCGGCGCCCGCCGTGGCTGAACACCGCGTCGCCGTAGTAGGGGCCGGTACGGGCGGCGAACGCGTTGTCGGTGTGCGTCCGGGGGGCGAGCGCGGCCGGGTCGGCGGCCATGCCGCGGTGCTCCAGGAGTTCCTGGGTGCCCTGGCGGAGCCTGGTCATCCTGTCGGTCGATCGCTTGGTCATCAGCCGACCTCCCTTCATCAGTCCGATATGCCCGATATCGGGGCGTATACACCTCGACGCGTGAACTCCCGTACCGCAACGGCGGGATCGGGGGCAGGGCGGTGTGGGACCATGCCGCGTGGCCACGGTGATACAAGCCGACGAATCCCAGGGTTCTGCTCCGCTCCCGCCCCCGCGGCGGCGGCCGGCCGGGCGCGCCGAGCGCGTCCGCCACCCCGCCGCGCTGATCAGACTGGCCGCCGGGACGTGCTGGATCGTCCTGGTGCTGCTGCTGGCCGGCTACGCCCGCTCCTCCGCGCTCGGCCTCGACCTCGACGTGTCCCGCGGCGTCGAGCTGCTGCCCTGGCCGCCGCCCCAGCTGACCGCCGCGCTGTGCGGCGCCGCGCTGCTCACCGTGCCGCTGGCCTTCGCCGTCGACCGGATGCTGGGCGGCGAGGGCCGCCGGGTCGCCGACGGCGTGCTCGCCGCCGTCCTCGCCTACGGCCTCTCGCTCGGCCTGGACCTGCTGATCGGCGCCGGCACCACGCTGACCCACCGGCTGCCCGACCTCCCCGGCAGCACCGAGCCGGTGTACGGGCACCTGGCGCCGGTCCTGGCGTTCATGACCGCCGTCGGCACCGCCGGGCGGCGCCGCTGGCGCACCGCGCTGGGCGTCACGCTGGGCCTGTCCGGGCTGTCCGGCCTGGTCACCGGGTACGCCACGCCGCTGTCGCTGGTCCTCGCGCTGCTGCTCGGCTGGACCACCGCGCACGCCGCCCGGTACGCCGTCGGCGAGCCCGTCGGCACGCCCACCGAGGAGCAGATCGCCGCCGCCCTGGCCGGCACCGGCGTCCGCCCGCACACGGTGCTCGCCCTCGGCCCCAGCCGCTACCTGGTCACCCAGCACGACGGCCGCCCCGAACTCGACGTCCACCTGCTCGACCGGCACGCCCAGGCCAGCGGCCTGCTCGGCCACCTCTGGCTGGCGCTGCGGCTGCGCACCGCGCCCCGCCCGCTCGGCCTGCGCCCGCTGCGGGCCGGCCTGGAGCACCAGACCCTGCTCGGCCACGCCGCCACCGCCGCCGGGGCCCGCACCCGCACCCCCGTCGCGGTGGTCGAACTCGGTCCGGACGCCGCCCTGGTCGCCTACCGGCGGATCGACGCCCGGCCGTTCGCCGAACTCTTCGACGAGAACCCCGCCCAGGACCCGGACCGCCCCGCCGGGCCCACCGACGCCGAACTCCGCGACGCCTGGCGGCAGCTGGCCCTGCTCCAGCGCCGCCGGATCGCGCACCGCACGGTGTCGCCGCACACCGTGCTGCTGGACGCCGAGGGCCAGGTCCACCTGGTCGGGCTGGCCCACGGCGAGATCGCCGCCGGCGAACTGCTGCTCCGCCTGGACGTCGCCGGGCTGCTCGCCGTCCTGGCCGTGCACGCCGGGCCGCGCCGGGCGGTCCGGGCCGCCGTCGAGGTGCTCGGGCCGGGGCCGGTCGGCACCGCGCTGCCGCTGCTCCAGCCGATCGCGCTGGCCCGCGACACCCGGGCCGCGCTCGCCCGGCACAAGACGCTGGCCGCCGACCTGCGCGCCGAGGTGCAGCGGCAGACCCCGCAGGCCATCGCCGTCCCCGTCCGGCTGGAGCGGCTGCGCCCGCGCACCCTGCTGAACGTCGTCGCCTGCTTCGCGGTCGGCTACGCGCTGCTGCAGTTCCGCAACCCCGTCTCGGTGGTCACCGGGGCCGACCCGCTGTGGCTGGCCGGCGCGGTGCTGTGGGCCGCGGTCAGCTACCCGGTGGCGACCTTCGCGTTCAGCGGCTTCGTGCCCGAGCGGCTCCGGTTCGGCTCCACCCTGGCCGTCCAGACCGCCGGCGCCTTCGTCAAGGTGGTCGCGCCCGGCGGCGTCGGCGGCCTCGCCCTGAACACCCGCTACCTGCAGTGCGCGGGCATCCCCACCGCGCAGGCGATGTCCAGCATCGGCGTCAGCCAGCTGTTCGGCCTGGTCCTGCACATGCTGCAGCTCGCCGTGTTCGGCGCGCTGGCCGGGGTGGACGCCGCCGCGGCCGGCGGCGAGTCCGCCGTGCTGCCCAGCGGCTGGGTGCTCTGGCTGGCCCTCGCGGTCAGCGCGGTGATCGCCGCCTCGGTCGCCGCGGTGCCCTCGCTGCGGCGCCGCGCCCAGACCCTGCTGCGGCCGCTGCGCGCCGAGGTGCTGCCCCGGCTGCTCGACCTGGCCCAGCGGCCCGGCCGGCTGGCCACCGGCGTGGCCGGGCAGCTGCTGGTGTCGATGTGCTTCGTGCTGTGCCTGTACTGCTGCGTCCGCGCGGTCGGGCAGGCCCCCGGCTTCAACGCCGTCGCGATGGCCTTCCTGGCCGGCAACGCGGCGGGCAACGTGGCACCGACGCCCGGCGGCCTGGGCGGCGTCGAACTGCTGATGCCCCCGCTGCTGGTGGCCGCCGGGCACCTCGACCAGGACAGCGCGGCCTCGGCCGTCCTGCTGTTCCGGCTGCTGACCTTCATCCTGCCGATCCTGCCCGGCTGGATCGCCTTCGCCTGGCTGAAGCGGCGCGGCCAGGTCTGAGGGCCGGCCGCCGCCCGGCCGGGCTACTCGCGGTAGTCCTCGTCCTCCAGCGGGACCTCGCGGACCTGCTCCACCGCGTCGCCCTCGTCCGCGGGCTCCGCGCCGCGATCGCGCCGCTGCCGCAACACCTCCAGGTCGTCCACCTCCGGCTCGACCGCCGCCCGGTCCTGGTCGGCGGCGTCCAGCACGGCCGGGGACAGCTCGTCCTCGTCCTCGGGATACTCCGGGTTCTCCGCATTGACACGCATAACGCCAGTATCCGACCGGACCCGGCCGAACCCGCACCTTTGCGGCGGCGGGTCCCGGATCCGGCCTCAGGCCCCGGCGGCGGCCGGGCGGGGCGCGGCCGGGCGGGGCGCGGCCGGGACGACCAGCGGGGTGCCGGTCTCCGGATCGGGGACGACCCGGCAGGGCAGCCGGAAGACCTCCTCGACGAGCGCGGCGGTGACCACCTCGCCCGGCGGGCCGGCCGCGACCAGCCGCCCGTCGCGCAGCGCGACCAGGTGGGTGGCGTAGCGGGCCGCCTGGTTGAGGTCGTGCAGCACCGCGACCAAGGTGCGGCCCTGCTCCCGGTGCAGCCGGGCGCACAGGTCGAGGACCTCGACCTGGTGCGCGATGTCCAGGTAGGTGGTCGGCTCGTCGAGCAGCAGCAGCGGGGTCTGCTGGGCCAGCGCCATCGCGATCCAGACCCGCTGGCGCTGGCCGCCGGAGAGCGCGTCCACCGGCCGGTCCGCGAGGTCGCCGACCCCGGTGTCGGCCATCGCCCGGGCGACCACCCGCTCGTCCTCGGCCGACCACTGGCGCAGCACGCCCTGGTGCGGGTGGCGGCCCCGGGAGACCAGCTCGGCGACGGTGATGCCGTCCGGCGCGACCGAGGACTGCGGGAGCAGGCCCAGCGTCCGGGCGACCTGCCGGGCGGGCAGCGTCGCGATCGACCGCCCGTCCAGCAGCACCTGCCCGGCCACCGGCCGCAGGGTCCGCGACAGCGCGCGCAGCAGCGTCGACTTGCCGCACGCGTTCGGGCCGACCACCACCGTGAACGAGTGGTCCGGGACCTCGACGGTCAGGCCCTCGGCGACGGTGCGCCCGTCGTACGCGAGGGTCAGGTCGCGGCCGGCCAGCCGCGGTTCGGACTGGGCCATCGGGGGCTCCGTTCGGGAGAGGGGGGACGGGGGGTCGTGCCGCGCGGTGCTCACAGCCGGCCCGCCCGGCGCTGGGAGGCGAGCAGCCAGACCAGGTAGCCGCCGCCCAGCACGCCGGTCAGCACGCCGACCGGCAGGTGGCGCCCGCCCGGCAGCTGCTGCGCGGCGAGGTCGGCGCCGACCAGCAGCGCGGCGCCCACGCACATCGACGCGGCCAGGTTCGGGCCCGGCGAGCGGGTGATCCGGCGGGCCAGCTGCGGCGCGGTCAGCGCCAGGAAGTTCACCGGCCCGGCCGCGGCCGCCGCCAGCGAGGCCAGCAGCACCGCCGCGCCCAGCAGCAGCGTCCGCACCCGCTCCGGGCGCACGCCCAGGCCGCTCGCCGCGTCGTCGCCGAGCTCCAGCGCGCGCAGCGCCGGACCGCAGCCCAGCAGCACCACCGGGACCAGCACCGCCAGCGCGAGCGCCAGCGGCCGGGCCTGCTCCCAGCCCCGGCCGTCCAGGCTGCCGGTCAGCCAGAGCACCGCCCGGGCCGCGTCCATCAGCCGGGTGCGGGTCAGCAGGTAGCCGTTGACGCCGGTCAGGATCGCGGCCGTGCCGATCCCGACCAGCACCAGCCGGGCCCCCTGCATCCCGCCGCGCCACGCCAGCCCGTACACCAGCGCCCCGGTGGCCAGCCCGCCCGCCACCGCGCCGCCCGCCAGCGCGGCGCTCGACCCGCCGGCCACCACCACCAGCAGCGCGCCGGTCGCCGCGCCCTGGGTGAACCCCAGCACGTCCGGGCTGCCCAGCGGGTTGCGCACCAGCGTCTGGAACAGCGCGCCCGCGAGCGCCAGCGCCGCGCCCACCAGCAGCGCCGTCACCACCCGGGGCAGCCGCAGCTCGTTGACGACGAAGTCCTCCGCCGCGGTGCCCCCGCCGAACAGCGTCCGCAGCACCTCCCCGGGCGGGATCGGGTAGTCCCCGCGCCCGAGCGCGAGCACCCCGGCCCCCAGCGCGACCGCCAGCGCCCCGAGGCACGCGGCCAGCGCCCGCGGCCGGTACCGCACCGAGAACCGGGAGAGCCTCAGGGTCTTCATGCGCGGGCCTTTCCCCGTCGTGCGAAGTACAGGAAGAACGGGCCGCCGAGGACGGCCGTGACGATGCCGACCTGGAGTTCGCCGGGGCGGCCCAGCACGCGGCCGAGGACGTCCGCGCCGAGCAGCAGGACGGGCGCCAGGACGGCGCAGTAGGGCAGCAGCCAGCGCAGGTCGGGGCCGGTCAGGGCGCGGACCAGGTGCGGGACCATCAGGCCGACGAAGACGATCGGGCCGCAGGCGGCGGTGGCCGCGCCGCAGAGCAGGGTGACGGCGGCGATCGCGGCGGCGCGGGTCGCGGCGGGCCGGGCGCCCAGGGCGCGGGCGGTGTCGTCGCCGAGCGCGAGCGCGTTGAGCGGGCGGGCCAGCGCGAGCGCGAGCAGGGTGCCGAGGGCGACGAACGGCAGGATGCCGAGCACGGTGGAGGTCCTGGCGTCGGCGAGCGAGCCGACCGTCCAGAAGCGCATCCGGTCGAGCGAGGCGGTGTCCAGCAGCATCACGGCGCTGACGTACGAGTACAGGGTGGCGTTGAGCGCGGCGCCGGCCAGCGCGAGCCGGGCGGGGGTGGCGCCGCGGCCGCCGCCGACGGCGTACACCAGGGCGGAGACCAGGGCCGCGCCGGCCAGCGCCCACCAGACGTGGCCGGCGAAGGAGGTGACGCCGAACAGGGTGGCGGCGGTGGCGACGGCGGCGGAGGCGCCGGCGTTGATGCCGAGCAGGCCGGGGTCGGCGAGCGGGTTGCGGGTGAGGGCCTGCATGACGCCGCCGGCCAGGCCGAGCGCGGTGCCGGCGAGGAGTCCGAGCAGGGTGCGGGGCAGCCGCATCTCGTGGACGGCGGTGTAGCCGGGGGCGTCCGGGTCGAGCAGGCCGTGCCAGACCTCGGCGGGGCCGAGCGGCCGGGCGCCGAGGCCGAGGCTGAGGACCAGGACGGCGAGCAGCACGAGCAGGCCGGCCGCCAGGCCGAGGGCGCGGGGTGAGCCGCGGCGGGCAGGGGCGGCGCCGGGTATCGGGAGGGAGCCGGTGGTGCTCAAGGGTGCTCCGGATCGGTCGGGGATCGGGTCGGCGGACCCGGAGGACCCCCGCACCGCAACTTAGGTTAGGTTAACCTACATAACCCCGGCGGCCGCCGCCGGGCCCCGCACGCCGGCACCCCCTCCGACGTGCGGCTTCCCCTGCCCCGCAGCACCCGAACCGAGGTACCGCCATGCCGTCTTCCCCCCGCCCGACCCGCCGCGGCCTGCTCGCCGCGGGCGGCGCCACCGCCCTCGGCGCGGTCCTCGCCGCCTGCGGCTCCTCCGGCGGGAAGACCTCCGCCGAGGGCGGCGGCACGGGCGGCGGCACGGGCGGCGGCACGGGCAGCGGCACGTGGTCGTTCACCGACGACCGCCCGCAGGCCCTCACCGCCGAGCGCGTCCCGTCCCGGATCGTCGCCTTCACCGGCGCGGCCGCCGCGCTCGCCGACTTCGGCCTGGACCGGCAGCTGGTCGGCGTCTTCGGCGAGACCAGGACCGCCGACGGCAAGGCCGACCCGCAGGCCGGCGCCCTGGACGTGGACAAGGTCGCGGTCATCGGCAACGCCTGGGGCGAGTTCTCGATCGAGAAGTACGCGGCCCTGCGGCCCGACCTGCTGGTCACCCACATGTACGACCCGGGCGCCTACTGGTACGTGCCGGACGAGTCGAAGGACAAGATCCTGCGGCTCGCCCCGCAGGTGCTGGTCTCCACCGGCCGGGTGCCGATCACCCGGCCGATCGAGCGCTACGCCGAGCTCGCCGCCTCGCTGGGCGCCGACCCGAAGGCGCCGAAGGCGGTCGACGCCAAGGCCAGGTTCGAGAAGGCGTCCGAGGAGCTGCGGCAGGCGGTCAAGGCGGCCGGCGGCGTCAAGGTGATGGCCTGCTCGGGCAGTCCCGACCTGTTCTACGTCTCCAACCCGAAGATCTCCTGCGACCTGATCTACTTCGCCGAGCTGGGCGTCGAGTTCATCCAGCCGGAGAAGACCGACGGCGGCGACTACTACGAGGGCCTGAGCTGGGAGAACGCCGGAAAGTACCCGGCCGACCTGCTGCTGCTCGACCAGCGCGCCACCGCCCTCCAGCCCGAGGACCTGGCCGCCAAGCCCGCCTGGGGCCAACTGCCCGCCGTCCGGGCCGGGCAGATCACCCCGTGGGACGCGGTGCCGCGCTTCTCGTACGCCGGGTTCGCGCCGCTGGTCGAGCGGCTGACCGCCGCGATCCGGCAGTCCCGCAAGCTGGCCTGAGGAGCGGTCGAGTGACCGACCGGACACCGGAGTTCGACTTCTTCCCGGCGCACGTGGTGCGCACCCGGCGGCTCGGCCCGACCATGCTGCGGGTCACCTTCGGCGGCGGGGCGCTGCGCTCCTTCGCGAGCGGCGGGCGCGACCAGTCCTGCTCGCTGTTCCTGCCGCACCCCGGGCAGGCCGAGCCGAACCTCCCGTACGCCGAGGGCGAGGGCTGGTTCGCCGCCTGGCGGGCGCTCCCGGCGGACGAGCGGGCCGTGCTGCGCTCGTACACGGTCCGCGCGCAGCGGGCCGAACCCCCGGAGCTGGACGTCGACTTCGCGCTGCACGGCACCGGGCCGGAGGCCGGGCCGGCCTCCGCCTGGGCGGCCGCGGCCGGGCCCGGCGCCCGGGTGGTGCTGCTCGGGCCGGCCGTCGCCGACAACCGCTCGGTGGCGTTCCGGCCGCCCGCGGACGCCGACTTCGTGCTGCTGCTGGCCGACGAGACCGCGCTGCCCGCGGCCGGCGGCATCCTGGAGTGGCTGCCGGCCGGCACCCGCGCGCTGGTGTGGATCGAGGTGCCGGACGCCGCCGACATCCAGGACCTGGCCGCCCCGGACGGGGCCGAGCTGCACTGGCTGGTCCGCGCCCCCGGCGCGCCCTCCGGCCTGCCGCCCGCCCTGCGCGCGGCCGACCTGCCGCCCGGCACCCCGTACGCGTGGATCGCCGGCGAGGCCGGCGCCGTCAGGGAGCTGCGCCGACACCTGGTGCGCGAACGCGGCGTCGACCGGCGGGCGGTGGCGTTCTCCGGCTACTGGCGGCGCGGCGCGTCCGAGGACCGGCTGCGCGCGGAGGCGTCCGCCGGACGGTCCTGAGCCACCGGCCGCCCCGGGCTCCCGGGGCGGGCGGTTCAGCTCCCGGCGGGGGCCGCCGCCGCGCCGTCGTAGCGGGCGCGGGCGGCGAGCACCTCGTCCAGGTGGCCCTCGGCCCAGTCCTTGACCGCGAGCATCACCGGGAAGAGGCTGCGCCCCATCGGCGTGAGCGCGTAGTCGACCCGGACCGGCACGCCGGCGGTGACGCTGCGGGTGACCAGGCCGTCGCGCTCCAGGGTCCGCACGGTCTGGGTGAGCATCTTCGAGGAGACGCCCGCGATCAGGGCGTTCAGTTCGCCGTACCGCCGGGGGCCGTCGGCGAGGGCGACCAGCACCAGACCGACCCACTTGTCGCTGATGGTGGCGAACAGCTGCCGGGTGGGGCAGGCGGCGACGAAGGCGTTGTAGACGGTCTTCGCCGCCGCCCGCCGCTGGGCCGCGGACTGCGTGGCCATGACTCTCCTCCTGGTGTCCTGGGCACTTTCCGGTGCCTACTGGCTCATGAAGAGCTGCTCTCCATAAGTTAGTTGCACGGCGCTGGAGCGCTGTTCCCCTCTGCCGAACTCGGCGTGAGAATCCAGGAGTTGTGATGCGCGCAGTTACCGTGGGCACCTTCGGCGGGCCCGAGGTCCTCGAACTCTCCGAGGTCCCGCTGCCCGAGCCCGGCCCGGGCGAGGTCCGGATCAGGGTCGGGGCCGCCGCCCTCAACCCGGTGGACGTCTTCGCCCGCGCGGGCCACCTGACGGCGTACCTGCCGAAGCGGGACCGGTACGTGCTGGGTCTGGACGTCGCGGGCACCGTCGACGCGCTGGGCGGCGGCGTGAGCGGACCGGCCCCGGGCCAGGCCGTCGTGGGCCTCTCCCCGTGGCTGGCCACCGTGGCCGGCACCCACGCCGAGTACGTGGTGCTGCCCGCCGACGCGGTGACCGCCGCCCCGGCCGGCGCCGGCGTCGAGGCGGCCGCCACCCTGCCGCTGAACGGCACCACCGCCTCGCTGGCCGTCGACGCGCTGGCGGTCTCGGCCGGCGACCTCGTCGTGGTGACCGGCGCGGCGGGCGGGGTCGGCGGCTACGCGGTGCAGTTGGCCGCCGCCAAGGGCGCCGAGGTCGTCGCGGTGGCCGGCGCCGCCGACGAGCGGCTGGTGCGCGAGCTGGGCGCGGCGCGCTTCGTCGAGCGCGGCGACGGCGCCGCCGAGCGGATCCGGGCGCTCGCCCCGGCGGGGGTCGCGGGCGTGGTCGACGCCGCCGCGCTGGGCGCCCCCCTGATCGGCGCGGTGCGCGACGGCGGCCGCTTCGCCGCGCTGCTCGCCCCGGCGGCGCCGGAGGCCGAGCGCGGCATCACGGTGGAGACCGTCCAGCAGGCGCCCGACGCCGGGCGGTTGGCCGCGCTGGTCACCGACGTCGAGGAGGGCCGGCTGACCCTGCGGGTCGCCCGGACCTTCCGGCTGGCCGAGGCCGCCGCCGCGCACGCGCTGTTCGCCGCGGGCGGCGTGCGCGGCCGGATCGTCCTGGTCCCGTGAGCGCCGGCCGGCCGGGCCCCGGGCACCGCCGGACCGGGGCCCGGCCGGCCGGTGACACCGAGCCTTAATGCCCTGCTACTGCTCCTGCAATAGACTTGCAATAAGGTGGCACTCGCAACTGACCTTCCGTCGATCGAGAAGGGCTGCTCAGCCATGGGTGCCTACACGCTGCCTGACCTCCCGTACGACTACTCCGCCCTCGAGCGCGCGATGTCCGCCGAGATCCTGGAGCTGCACCACTCCAAGCACCACCTGGCGTACGTCAACGGCGCCAACCAGACCCTGGAACAGCTCGCCGAGGCCCGCGACAAGGAGCAGTTCGGCTCGCTGGTCGGCCTGCAGAAGACCCTCGGGTTCCACCTCTCCGGCCACGTGCTGCACTCGCTGTTCTGGGAGAACCTCTCCCCCGAGGGCGGCGACCGGCCCGAGGGCGCGCTCGCCGACGCGATCACCGAGCACTTCGGCTCCTTCGAGGCGTTCCGCGGCCAGCTCACCGCCGCCACCGTCGGCGTCCAGGGCTCCGGCTGGGGCATCCTCTCCTGGGAGCCGCTGGGCGGGCGCCTGATCGTCGAGCAGGTCTACGACCACCACGGCAACGTCGGCCAGGGCACCACCCCGCTGCTCGCCTTCGACGCCTGGGAGCACGCCTACTACCTGCAGTACCGCAACGTCCGCCCCGACTACGTCACCCGGCTCTGGGACGTCGTCAACTGGCAGGACGTCAGCGCCCGGTACGCCGCCACCCAGGGCTGACGGCCGCCGGCGGACGGACGGCGGCGGGGGCTCAGCGGAACGCCGGCAGCGCCCCCGCCGCCCACGCGGCGAACGACCGGGCCGGACGCCCCAGCACCCGCTCGACGTCCGGCCGGGGCGCGGACTCCGCGGGCAGCGGCGCGCCCAGCACCTCCAGCGTGCCGTCCACCACCGGCGGCGGCATGAAGCGGACCAGCTCGGCGCGCGCCTCCTCGCGGGTCTGCTCGACGAACCCGACCTCCTCGCCCAGCAGTTCGCCCAGCACCTCGGCCTGCCGGCGCGGACCGATCGCCTCCGGGCCGGTCAGCTCGTACACCCGCCCGACGTGCTCGCCGCTGCCGTCGCGCAGCGCCGCCGCCGCGACGGACGCCACGTCCGCCGGGTCCAGCACCGGCAGCGCGACCCCGCCGAACGGCGCGGACACCGTGCGCCGCTCGCGCACCGACTCCGCCCAGGCGTAGGCGTTGCTGGCGAACGGGCCCGGCCGCAGGATCGTCCACTCCAGGCCGCTGCCCCGCACCGCCGCCTCGAACTCGGCCATCCGCCCGTGCCAGGTCTCGTCCGGCCGGGTGCCGGTGACCAGCGAGGAGAGCAGCACCACCCGGCGCACCCCCGCCCGCGCCGCCGACTCCAGCAGCGCGGCGGCCGGCACCGCGTCCGGCCCCGGGGCGTTCATCTCCGGCGCCAGCATCAGGAACAGCGCCCGCGCCCCCGCCGGCAGCGCCCCCAGCCCCGCCGGACCCGCCAGATCGGCCCGCAGCGCCACCACCCCGTCCGGCAGCCCCTCGGCCGCCACGCTCCGCGACACCGCGACCACCCGCTCCCCCGCCGCCGCCAACTCCGCGACCAACGGCCGGCCGACGTTCCCGGTTGCCCCCGTCACCACGATCATTTGCCCACAACTCCCTTGTCAATCATGCCTGTTGACGATCCGTTCGGCGCTTCTCGCCGCCCGCCGAAACGAAGTTAGCATCCGAAAGACAGTAGGTACCTAGAAGAAAGTGACTACCCCGCACCACCCCGCCCGGCACCCACCCAGCACCCGCCCGGTACCCGCCCGGACGATTTCCCGCATCGGACGCCAACGGCGCCGGATACGCCGTAATCTCTCCTCCCAGCGGTGACCCGCGGCCCGGCGCCGCACAGCCGAACAGGGGGCTTCGGGGTGGAGTTCGAGGACCGGGTGCCCTTCGCGGCCAGGCTGGAACCCGCCGACTGGGCGGCCCTGAAGGCGGCCGGCGGCCGCCTCGCCTTCCCGGCCCGGCAGGTCCTGCTCCGCGAACACGAACCCTCCTCGCACGTGCTGGTCCTGCTCTCCGGTTGGACCAAGGTCACCTCGGCGTCCGCGAACGGGTACGAGGCGCTGCTCGCCCTGCGCGGCCCCGGCGACATCGTGGGCGAGGCCGCCGCGGTCAGCGGGCGGGCCCGGGCCGCGACCGTGACCGCGCTCTCCCCGACCGAGGCGCTGGCGATCGACGCCGCGACCTTCGCCCGGCTGCTCGACGAACGCCCCGCCCTGACCCGGCAGTTGCTCGCACTCACCGCCGACCGCACCCGGGACAGCGACCGGCGCCGGGTCGAGTTCGCCGCACTGAGCGTCCAGGAACGGCTGGCCCTGCTCCTGCTGGAACTGCTGCACACCCACGGGCAGGACGCCGGCGAGGACGGGCAGCTCTCCCCCGGCCTGACCCAGAGCGAACTCGCCGGCTCGGTCGGCGCCTCCCGGGAGGCCGTGGCCCGCCTGCTGAAGGGCCTGCGCGAACGCGGCATCGTCCGTACCGGGCGCCGCGGCCTCGTCGTCCTGAAACCGGAGGTCCTGCGCCGGATGGCGGGCCGGGCCACCGGCTGAACCGGCCCGCCCCGGGCCCGCCCCGCCCGCTCTGTGCACGCGGTCACACCACCGGTGTGCCGTCCTCCGTCGCCCCGCTCCCCGCCCGGCTGGGATCTTCGCACTGCCCGAAGGGGCCGCACCGGCCCGGCACTGCGACGGAAGGCAGCCATGCCCGAGCCCCTCAACCGGACGATCCTGCTCCTGGACATCGAACGGTTCAGCCGCCGCGACGACGTCGTACAGGCCGTGCTGCGCCGCGCCCTGCGGCTGGTCGTCGACCGGACCCTGGTCGCGGCGGGCGTCGAACCCAGCCAGCAGTACCGCGAGGACCGGGGCGACGGACTGATCGTGCTGCTCAGCCCGGACGTGCCGAAGACCTCGATGCTCCGCTCCCTGCTCACCCTCACGCCCGAACTCCTCCACGACCACAACCGGCTGGCATCCAGCAGCGCCCAACTGCGGCTGCGGATGGTCCTCGCCGCCGGCGAGGTCGCGCACGACCCGCAGGTCGGCACCGCCGGCGGCCTGGTCGGCCACGACCTCAACCAGGCGTGCCGGCTGCTCGACGCGGACGCGCTCCGCACCGCGCTCGCCGAACGCGGCCGGGACACCTGCGTGCTGGCCGTCAGCGACCCGGTCTACCAGGGCGTGGTCCGGCACGGGCACCGCGGCGTCCGGCCCGAGTCCTTCACCCCGGTCGACGCCCCCGTGAAGAACGGCACGGTGTCCGCCTGGCTGCACCTCGGCAGCGCCGCCCCCGGCCCGGCCGCCGGCCCGGCCGCCGAGCAGCACCGCCGGCCCGCCCCGGGATCCGCGCCCACCGACGCCGAACCCGTCCGCACCGGCGCGGTGTTCCACTTCCACGGAGCACCGCCCGTGGTGCACGGCTCGCTCGTCGGCGGCGACCAGCACGGCGTCAGCGGCGGCCGGGTCACCGGCGACGTCGTCCTCGGCGGCAGCCACCGGGAACCGGCCCGCCCGCACGCCGCGGACCCCACGGACCCCACGGACGGCACCGCCGGCACGGACCGCACGGGCGCCGCGGACGCCGCGGACGCCGCGTCGGCCGCGTCGGCCGCGTCGGCCGCGTCGGCCGAAGGAGAGTCGCGATGAGCGCCGCACCGAACGCCAGGCACCACCACCACGAGTCCCCGCCCGCGGCCCCGCCGCCCTCCCCGGCCGCGCCCCCGCCCCCGGCGGCGGGCGCGGCAGCCGGTGCCGCCCCACCCGCGGCCGAGCCGGCCGCCGCCCCCGCCGACCGACCCGCCGGTGAACCGGCCGCCCACCCCGGGTCCCACCCCGAGTCCAGCCCCGAGCCCAGCCCCGAGCAGGCCTGGAGCTCCCGGCGCGACCTGCTGCGGCACACCCCCGGCTTCTTCCTCGGCCCGTCCGCCCGGTTCGGCGGTTCCATGGTCGGCGGCGACCAGCACGGCGTCAGCGGCGGCCAGGTCTTCGGCGACGTCATCCTCGGCGGCAGCAAGATCGAGTACCGCTTCGGGGAGGACGCCGAGGAGCGCTCCGGCGAGATCCCCACCGCCGAGGTCGACGCGGTGGCGGCCGGGTTCGTCCGGCCCGCCGCCCCCGAACCCCCGGCCGGGGCGGGCCCCCCGGCGCCGGACGCGTTCGACACCGCGCTGGACCGGCTCCGCGAGCACCGCGTCGTCGTCCTCTCCGGCTCCGCCGAGACCGGCCGCCGCACCGCCGCGCTGATGCTGCTGCGCACCGTCGGCAGCACCCGGTACCGGACGCTGGACCCGAGCCTGCCGCCCGGCCGGCTGGCCGGGGAGCTCCGGGCCGGCTGGGGGCACGTCCTGCCCGACTACACCGCCGACGCGGCACGGCCGCTGCGCGAGCACCACCTGCGGGCGCTCAGTGAACGGCTGCACGCCGAGGGCGGCCACCTGGTCGTCCTGGTCGGCCCGCACCCGACCGTCCACGGCGCCCTGCCCCCCGTACCGTGGCTGCCCCCGGTCCCGGCGGACTTCCTGCGCGGCCGGCTGGCGCACCTGCGGATCGACCCGGTCGAGACCGAGCGGCTGCTCGCCCTCGACCCGGTCCGGTCGATGATCGGGCACCCGCGCCCGATGGCCGAACTGGTCTGGTTCGCCGGGCAGGTCGCCGACTTCTCGCACGGCCGGATCAGCGCGGACCGGCTCGCCGCCCTCGGGCACCACGCGGCCGAACAGCAGGTGCGGACCTGGTTCGACGGCGAGGACTGCACGATCCACGACAAGGCGTTCCTGATCTCGCTGGCCGCGTTCGACGACGCCCCCTACCCGCTGGCCGCCGAACTCGGCGACGTGCTCTTCACCCTGCTCCAGCGGATCGAGAACCCCCACCAGCCGGCCGGCATCCCGGTGTTCGGCACCTCCAGCGCGCGGCGGATCGAACTGGCTCGGGCCGAGCGCTACCAGGAGTCCGAGGAGACCGAGTGGGGGACCGTCCTCCAGAACAAGATCCAGTTCAGGGACCGGCTGACCGCCCCCGCCCTGCTGCGCGAGGTCTGGAACGGCCACCCCTCGGCCCGCCCCGCGCTGGTCGACTGGCTCCGCGGCCTGGCCCAGGACCCGCGCCCGCTGGTCCGCACCCGCGCCGCCTTCGTCTCCGCCGTCCTCGCCCACACCGACCTGGCCTCCACCATGGCGCTGCTGATCCAGCCCTGGGCCGCCGACCGGAGCTTCCGCTCCCGGCTGGCCGCCGCCAACGCCCTCGCCCTGGCCCACCACCCGGGCACCCCGCACATCCCCCGCGTCCTGCGGGCCTGGTCCGCCGAGGGGAACCACCGGCTGCGCTGGACCTCGATCCGCGGCTACGCCCTGATCGGCGACTCCTTCCCCGAACAGGCGGTCGCCGCCCTGACCGACGCCGTCCGCGCGATCGAGGACCGCCAGCGGGAACGCCTCCGGCAGGGCGAGCCGCCCGAGGAGTGGATGGCCGAACTCGACCAGCTCGCCCAGTCCGCGGCCTCGATCCTGCTCGCCACCGGACAGCGCTCCGCCCAGGAGGACGACCTCCCCGGCGCCGCCGCCCTGTGGAGCGACCTGGTGCCGCTGGCCCGCACCGGCCTGCTCCGCACCTTCGTCCTGCTCACCGTCCTGCACGCCTGCGAACCGTCCGACGGCCCCCAGGACACCGGACGCCCCCTGCTGCTCGACCTGTTCGCCCGCGCCGACACCGCCCCCGGCACCCCCGGCGCCCTGCTCCGGCAGACCGTCGCCGCGCTGTGGCGGACCCTGCTCAACGACCCCACCTACTCCGCCTACGGCCTGAACGCGATGCGGCGGTGGGTCACCGCCGCCGGCACCGACCCCGACGCCGAGGACGCCCTGGCCGACCTGCTGCCGATGCTGGCGGTCTCCACCGAGGACGCCAAACGGCTCGACTACCTGCTCGAACACCTGCCCCGGGCGGCCGACGCGCCGCCGACCGACACCGCCCGGCTGCGCGCGGCCCTGCTCCGGCCCGCGCCCGCGCCCGCGGCGCCGAGCTGACCCGCCGGGTCTCCCGTCCCCGCCCTCCGCCCTCCGTTCCATCCAGTCCCACCCCGTCCCACCCCAGGAGAAACCGAGATGTACAGGCAGCCGCAGTGGTCGCAGGGCGCCAACCGGGACACCCGGCTCACCGACCCCGTCGTGACCATCCAGCAGTTGGCGTGGTTCCGGGCGCTGCGCAACACCAGGATCGACTACGCCCTGGTGTTCACCACCGCCCAGGGCGGCCTGGAGACCTACCTGCCGCCGAACCGGCCGAGCCGCAACGACCTCGCCACCCGCGGCTGGACCAGCGTCTACGAGGTCGACACCGGCGTGCACGACGCCTCGGACGTCCTCCGACTCCCCAGCGACAACGACGCCTTCCGCTTCGACGTGGTGCTGGAGTGCAGCTGGCAGGTCACCTCCCCCGCCGCCTTCGTCGCCAGCGGCGAGCGCGACGTCATCGCCCTGATCCGCCGGTCCGTCGACGACGCCGTCCGTCCCGTCCTCCGGCAGTACCCCATGACGGACAGCGCCGGCGCCGAACAGGCCGCCCAGCGCGCGCTGGAACAGGCCGGACCGATCGGCGCCTCGGCCGGCCTGCAGATCCGGTACGGCCTCCAGATCCGCCAGGACGAGGAGAGCCAGCAGCACGCCCAGGAGATCCGGCAGCTCGAATTCGCCCGCCGCAAGCTCGTCCCCGAACACGCCCTGCGGATGGAGGCCGCCGAACTGGAGACCATCCACGCCCTCACCGTCGACCGGCAGCGGCACCAGGTCGAACTGCAGCGCCAGGAGCAGGACCACCACCGTCAGCTCGCCGGGGCCAGACAGGAGTTGGAGCGCCACGAGCTGGAGGCCAAGAAGATCGAGTACTACTCGTACTGGCTCGCCCAGGGCGGCCCCGCCGCCATGGCCTTCCACCTGGCCCGCCACCCCGAGGACGCCCGGCTCGTCATGGACAACCTCCGGCAGGACCAACTCCAGCTGATGCAGAACCAGTTGAGCATGGCGATGCAGGCCCTCGGCGGCGGCCCCGGCGGCCTGGAGGAGCACCAGCTCGACGAACCCAGACGTCTCGCCGCCAGCGTGATCCGGGAAGTCCTGAGCGCGAAACTCACCTCCGGCGGCAGCCCCGCCACCCCGCCCCCGCCGCTCGCCCCACCGCCCCCGGCCGAACCGCCGGCCGTCCCCGCGCCCCCGGCGGCGCCCCCGACCCTGCTGGACGCCCCGCCCGTCCCGGCCGCCGCCCCGCCGGCTCCGGCCGAACCGCCCACTCCGGCCGAACCGCCGACGGCCCCGGGACCGGACCCCCGCGCCGGAACACCGCCGTTCGACCAGCGGATCCCCACCCCGCCGCCCAGCCGATGAGCACCGCCCACGACGCCGGGACCATCCCCGACCCTCGACTGCCCGCACTCGAACTCCGCCGCGCCGAAAGCCTGTTGGCCGACCTCCGGCAGGAGTCGGCCCGCATCGACACCAAGGGCTCGGTACTCGTC
This sequence comes from Kitasatospora setae KM-6054, assembly GCF_000269985.1. Classification (NCBI taxonomy): domain Bacteria; kingdom Bacillati; phylum Actinomycetota; class Actinomycetes; order Kitasatosporales; family Streptomycetaceae; genus Kitasatospora; species Kitasatospora setae. The sequence continues at coordinate 3,964,595 of NC_016109.1, forward strand.
GGGGCCCAGGGCATCGCGGGCGCGGCCCTGGTCGGGATCCTCACCTCGCTGGTCGACATCAGCAGCATCGTCGCCGGCACGTACTGGTGGCTGCGGGTCGGCATCGTCCTCTTCGCCGCCGCCCTCGTCCTGCTCCCGGGTTCGCTCCTGATCGGCTGAACTCCGCCGCCCGCCCCGGCTCCTTCCCGTCCGAGGAGACCCTCCGCCATGCCGCACAGCCCAGACTCCGCCCGCCCCACCGCCTTCCCGCCGTACCCGGGCGACGCGCCCGCCTATCCCGGCGACGCCTTTACCCATCCCGGCGACGAACCGCCGTACCCCGGCGACGCCCCCGCCTATCCCGGCGACGAACCGCCGTACCCGGGCGACGCGCCGAGCTACCCGACGTCGCCCGCTGCTCCCGCCCCCGCTCCCGCTCCCGTCCCCGTGCCCCTGGTGGACCAGCCGGCCCGCCCGGCAGCGACCCCCGTGCCTCCACCTCCGCCGCCGCCCCCACTGCCACCGCCCCGGCCCCCGTTCGCGCCCTCCCCGCCCCCTGCCGCCCCGTCCGCTCCCCCTCCACCACCGCCCCTCGACCCGCCCCACACCTCCCCCGCCGCCACCAACGACCTCCACTTCCACTCGGGCCGGGCCTACCTGCAGACCTTCCAGCGCGGCGCCGACAAGGCGGCGCTGGCCCAGTTGGTGGCCGCCCTGCCGACCGCGCTGATCAGCCTGTTCGTGGTGACCGTGGTGACCGTCATGGTGGACCCGGTGCTGGGCACGGTGCTGCCGCTGCTCTGGCTGGGCTCGGGAGCGCTGGTCTTCCATCCCTCCACGGAGCAGCTGATCGCCCGCCGGATGGGCCTGCGGGAGCCCGCTCCCGCCGAGTGGCACCGGCTGTCCGTGGTGTGGAAGGAGGTCGCCTACCGCGCGGGCGTCGACCCCACCCGGTACCAACTGTGGGTGCAGGACCAGCCCGAGCTGAACTCGACGGCCACCGCGGGCCACATCGTCGGCGTGACCCGGCTCGCGCTGGAGCGCCTCACGGACGCCCAGCTCGCCGCGATCCTCGCCCACGAGCTGGGCCACCACGTCGGCGGCCACACCTGGGCGGCACTGCTCGCCGACTGGTACGGCCTGCCGGCCCGTACGGTCGCCCGCGCCGCGGTCCGCGCGGTGTCGGGCCTCTTCGGCTCACGGCACCCGGTCGGCGTCGGCTGCGGCTGCCTCCTGGTGGCGGTGCTCCCGCTCTTCCTGCTGGACCTGCTGGACCTGGAGCACGTGTGGTGGCTGCTGCTGACCGCCGCCCTGGCCCCCGTCTTCACCACCCTGCTCAGGCGGCGCGCGGAGGAGAAGGCCGACGACTACGCCGTCGTGCTGCGTTTCGGCACCGAACTCGCGGCCGTCCTCTTCCAGGAGCGGCACCGTCTCCGGACCGAGGGCCCCGCCCCCGCCGCACCGCCCCGGTCCCCGCCGCCGCCTCCCGGCTGGGCCCCCGGTTGGCCCCCCGGGCCGCCGCCCCCACCGGCCTGGAGCCCGGGCGGCCACCCACCGCCGCCCCCACCCGCTCCCCCCGCTTCCCCTCCGCCTCGCACCCCGCACACCGACCTGGAAGCACGCCTCCACCGGCTGGCCGCGTTCCTGCCCCCGGAGGCCGCGGCCGCCCTAGCTACCGACCGCGGGACGCCGGGGACGCCGGAGACGCCCCCGAGGTGAAGTGTCCTAGCGTGGTCCCCATGGACCAGGCGAACCGGCCGACCCCGGAACGGGAAGAGGCCGCACGGGAGTTCGAGCAGCACCGGCCGCGGCTGTTCTCCCTCGCGTACCGGATGCTCGGGTCGGCCGCCGAGGCCGAGGACGCCGTGCAGGACGCCTACCTGCGCTGGCACGGCGCCGAGACCGGACAGGTGGCCGCGCCCGGGCCCTGGCTGAACAAGGTGCTCACCAACCTCTGCCTGACCCGGCTCACCTCGGCCCGGGCCCGGCGCGAGGAGTACCCGGGCACCTGGCTGCCCGAGCCGGTGGCCGGCGCCGCGCTCGGCCCGCTGGAGCGCGCCGAGCAGCGCGAGGCCGTCTCGTTCGCGGTGCTCACCATGATGGAGCGGCTCTCCCCGCCCGAGCGCGCCGCCGTCGTCCTGCACGACGCCTTCGGGTACAGCCACCGGGAGGTGGCCGGCGTCCTGGACCGCACCGAGGCCGCCGCCCGCCAGCTCTACCACCGCGGCCGCACCCGCCTGGCCGCCGAAGCCCCGCCGACCGGCCCGGCCGACGCCGAACAGGCCGCCGCCCTGCTCGCCCGCTTCCTGCGGGCCGCCGCCGACGGCGACCTGGAGCAGCTCGAAGAACTCCTCGCCGCCCAGGTCGTGGTCTGGACGGACGGCGGCGGCAGGGCCCGCGCCGCGCTCCGGCCGGTGCACGGCCGGACCAGCGCCGCCCGCTTCCTGGCCGGCCTGTTCGAACGGTTCACCGACGGCGTCCGATTGGAACTCGCCGAGGCCAACGGCGGCCCGGTGCTGCTCGGTTGGGAGGGCGACGCGCTCACCTCCGTCGGCCTGCTGGAGGCCGGGCCGGACGGCGTCACCGCCGTCCGGATCCTGCGCAACCCCGACAAACTCGCCCACTACGCGCACCGGCACCGCCCCCTGTCACAGAACCGCTGACCATCCGGTCCTCTCCGGTGAGACCCCCGCGCCCTCCCCCTCCTCCGCCTCCTCCCCTTCGTCCCCCTCCTCCCGCCCCCTTCTCGTCACCGGCGCGACCGGCGTCCTCGGCCGCGAGGTGCTGCGCCACGCCCTGGCCACCGGCACCGGCCCGGACGAGGCGCTGGCCGGCGTCGACACCGTGATCCACTACACCAGCGACCCGCGCCACCCGGCCCACGACCTGCCCGCCCTCCGCCACCAGTCGGGCCGGTGTCCGACACGTCGTCAACATCTGGATCGTCGGCGTCGACCGGGTCCCGTCGCGCTACTACCGGACCAAGCTGGAGGGCGAGCGGCTCCTCACCGCGTCCGGCCAGGGCTGGACCAATCTGCGGGCCGCCCAGTTCCCCCAGCTCCTGGACGGCCTGCTCGCCGCCCTCGGCGCCTCCCCGTCCTGCCGGTGCTCTCCGCCACCCCGGTCCAGCCCGTCCACCCGGGCAAGGTCGCCGCCCACCTCGTCGCCCCCGCCCTCGCCGAACCCACCGGCCACACCCCGGACTTCGCCGACCCCGAGACACGCCTCGCCACCGACCTCGCCGCCGACTGGCTCCGCTCCCGCGGCCGCCACCTGGGCCGATCACCTCACCGCCACCGCCTGCGTAAAGTAGCTCCCCCACAAGCCCCCACCCGCCGGGAGGCCCCGCCGTGACCGCACCTGACAGCACCCCGCCGCCGAACGTCCCCCGGGCCTGCCCGATCACCCCGGTCCTCGACATCGTCTTCAGCCGCTGGACCACCCCCATCCTGTGGACCCTCCACCACCACGGCCGCCAGCGCTTCGTCGAACTCAACCGCAACGTCGGCGCCATCACCCCCAAGGTCCTCACCCAGCGCCTGCGCCAGCTCGAACGCGACGGCCTCGTCGTCCGCACCTACCACCCCGAGGTCCCGCCCCGCGTCGAGTACGAGATCAGCCCCCTCGGCCTCAGCCTGGCCCCCCTCTTCGCCGCCCTCACCGACTGGTCCACCAGCCACCTCCCCGCCGTCGAACGCGCCCGCACCGCCTTCGACTCCGCCGGCCCCTGAGCCCCCCGGCCGGTGCCGACAAGCCCTCGGGCAGCCGAAGGAGCGCAGACGACCGGCCGCCCGCGAGCCCGTTGACGGAGGTCGCCGACGGGCAGAAGGTCTCGGTGGGGGCCGCACCAACGGACCATCCTCACCGTGCTGCTGCCCGGCCGGGGCAGGTCGTCTCGGTGGACAGCCTGGCCGAGGAGGTCCGGGACAGCCGGCCGTCCAGCATCCGCGGCGGCGATCCTTCCGTTGCCCTCGATCCGTGCCTCAGAAGCCAGGCACCCCCGTTTTCCCTGCGCTGTCGGACCGCCCCACCCCTCACCCGAGAAACGACAAAGGCCCAGGTCACGGGCTATGTGACCTGGGCCTTCTCTGAGCCGCCTATGGGATTCGAACCCATGACCTACGCATTACGAGGACACTTGATCACCCGGCGACCAGTCCCAACCGGCGGGCCCGCGTCCCAGTTTTTCCTGGTCAGAGCATGTCCAACCGTGACGGCCAGTCCCAGACGGTTCGGTCAGTCCCGAACGGCTATGGATACTCCCGGGCAAGTTCCGGGCAAGTTGCTCCGGAGGAATCCCATAGCCTCTCCCTGTTTCTTCCTGCCCGGCCGGCGCAGGGTCTGTCACTCAGAGTGTTTGATGTGGCCGGTCGTGGGGCCTCCCCCATCCGTCATGCAGCGCAGTGTTGGGCGGCACGCGCGATCGCGCCGTAGCGACACTGGAACTCTCTCAGCTCTGTCACGTACCGCTCGAACCGCGCTATCAGCACTTCCAGCCCTGCCGCGTCCAGCGCCTGCTCCTCCATGCCCTCCACATCGACGGACGGCAGGATCTGCCCAGGCGTCTTCGGGTCGGCTTCTCCCATGAGCGCCACCTTGAGCAACGCTGGCGCGGGCTGTCCCTCGCTGCCCGGAGCGGTCAACAGCAGGGCCGAGCCGTAGTGCCAGTCGGACGGCTCGCGATGTCCGCCGTCGCACCACTCCGGGCAGGCTGACCCAGTACTAGCTTCCGTTGGTATACCTGACGTGCTCTCCATCGAGGGACCTCCTCTGGGCTCCGCTTGGGGCCCCACACAGCAGGGCCAATCCGTCTACGGCCACTCTGCAACGTCCCGCCAGACCTCCACCGACGCACCCGCGACATGCATCACTCGTTGGAGTGAGGTCCAGTAGAAGTCGTTGCGGCGAACAGCAAGGCGGATTGCTCCGGCAACTCTCGCCCACTCGACTCAGTCTGCCGAGAGTCTGCTTCCCAGGGGCGGGATAGGGCATTCTGGTGGTGTGAGCAGGTACGCCGAGGCAAAGCCCTATGCCGTCCCGGACACCCTGTCGGAGCTGACAGGCCCGGTGCACGGCCTCGTCAGGCTGCCCCGCCACCTCGACTGGGGCCCGGAGTACGCCTACGACCTTGACGACGACGCAGACCTCGCCGTCATGTACGAACGCGTCGTCCGCGAAGCAGAGTCCGCAGCGGACCTTCGGGATCACCTCGACGGTGCCACCCTGCAGCGGCTGTGGCCCCACCTGATCATCCCCGCGCCCGCACGGGCCAGGTGGGAGCAGCGCTTCCCCCAGCTCAGCCGTGAGGCGACGGCGGCGTAGTGGACGAGTTGCACGCGCGACTGATCCGGATCTGCCTCGCTGCCCTCGCTGACGACTTCGGGTTCGCCCTCGCGGGCGGCTACGCCGTCCAAGCCCACCAGATCGTCAACCGGCTCAGCGACGACGTCGACCTGTTCACGCCCTTCGACCGCAGGGACGAAATGCCGGCCGCAACAGCGCGCGTCGTGGCCGCGCTCCAAGACGCGGGTCTGGGCGCGGAGGCTGCCACCACCTCGGAGACCTACGTACGCCTCCGGGTGACCGATCCCGCGACCGGCCGGGAGGCGAAGGTGGAACTCGTCGCGGAATTCCTCTCCCATCCACCCGTCAACGGGGTGCTCGGACCGGTCCTGCACCCCGACGACGTCGCAGCGGGCAAAATGACCGCCCTGTTCTCCCGCGCCGAGGCCCGCGACTTCATCGACGTCAACGGCCTGCTCACCGCGGGATACACCCGCGAGCGCCTGATCGAGCTGGCCGAGGAACGCGACGGCGGTTTCGACACCACCGTCCTCGCCGACATGTTCGCCAGCGTCCAGCGCTTCAACGACCGCCAGTTCGCCGCCTACGGCTTCGACACCGACCGTGCAGCGGCCATCCGCAGTACCTTCCTGAATTGGCGCGAACAATTGCCGCGGCCCGGCGAGAGCAGCTCCCGCAGCGCGGCGGCCCGCGCCCGTTCCACCCGGTCCGGCAACCAGCTCGCACCTTCTGCTGAACCGACGCCGCCGTCGGACCCGCCCCGAGACAATGGTCGGCTTCACCGTCATCGGTGAGATGTTCCGGTATCAGCCGACGGACTTCAAGCGTCTACCGCACCTGCGGCGGACGGTGCGGACCACGGTGACCCACCTGGCGGTGCCGCCCGCGCCGCATGCAGTAGCAGCGGCGAGCTCGAGCCTGATGGTGGCGGCCCCAGCAGGACCATCACGGTGTGAGTGTGGCCTGGAGAACCGTGTTCAGGTCGAGCTGCCAGAAGGCGCCGGATCTCGGTGGGGGTGGGGTCATCTGCGCCGCTCGAACAGGCTCACTCAGTCGTCCAACACCTCCTGAAGCCCCTCAGTCCAGGCCGGGGCCGGCAGCACGTCGAAGAGCTCGCGGGAGTCGACGATCGACTTTGCGAGGGCGTGGGTCTGCCAGACGCTGCGGCCGTAGATGTACCAGCGGCCGTCACTCTGGCCCACCCCACAGCCGCTCTTCCGGATCAGGTCCACGAGGAGCTCGGCACGGGCCCGGTCCGGGACGGCACCAACCGTCGGGTACTTGGCATGGTGGTATCCCCCGGCGGAGCAGGAGTAGAAGGTGACGACGCGAGCGGCGCTCAGCGCTGCGCTGAGGCCCGCCACGCCGGGGTCGTTGTTGCTGAACACGATCCCGGTGAGCTCGGCGTGGCCGATGTCGTCGGCCTCCCTCAGCTCGTCCAGGAGGGCTCCTACTCCGTCCGCGGAATCCGACTTCTCTGCGCGAGCCAGGAGGGAGCTCTCCTTGGCCAGGCACCCCAAGGCGTCATCCCAACTGGGAAGCCCCATGCATTCGTATTCGTGATGCTCGGTGAAGCCCTGGGCTACGTCCTCGGCGTCCAAGTCGGTACGTAGGGTGTCTAGGTCGTAGTCGAGGTCCACGTCCACGCGGAATTCAGGGATCATGGGGTCATCGTTGCGGACGACACCGACGGCTGGCGGACGTTCCACTGTTTTCCAGCCACCGGCGAACGCGCTATCCACCCACCACTCTGCAAGGCCGATAGCCCCTGCCCCCGGCACACGCAGGCAGAGGCGTCAACACCTGTCGGCGACAGTACGGAAACTGAGGCACGTCGGCGGAGTAAGATCCGTGGGAACTCCCTGCGCTCGGGGGACTTGCGGGCGCGACTGACCGACAGGTGGTGGGTGTGGACGTAGGCGGCGACGAGGTGTACCTGAGGCCGCGCGCCCGGCTCATGAGCACCCTCGGAGAGGAACTGATCAGCAACGAGCGCGTCGCCCTCACCGAGCTCGTAAAGAACGCCTATGACGCTGACGCCAGCCTCGTGCTGATCCGCTTCATCGGGCCGCTGGTCGAAGGCCAGGGGGCCATCGAGGTCTGGGACAACGGTCACGGCATGTCTCCGGACACGGTGCGCGGCACGTGGCTGGAAATCGCGACCTCGTTCCGGCAGCGTGCTCCACGCAGCGAGAGCCTGGGCCGGCGCGTCCTCGGCGCCAAGGGCATCGGTCGCTTCTCCGCAGCGCGTCTCGCCTCGGTCACCGAACTCACCACTCGACGTGTCGACGGCTCGGAGACCACCCTCCTGATCAACTGGGGCGACTTCGTCGAAGGAGAGTCGTATCTAGACCAGGTCCCCGTCAACTGGCGTGTGGGTGATCCTGCCGTCTTCGCGCCATGGGGAGAGGCAGACCTGCTGCTGGACGACCTCCTGGAGAGGTACGGCGCAGGCGCTGCGTCCGCGAGTACCCGCGTCAGCAACCCCTGGGGTGGAGACGGGTCCCCGCACGGAACCCTGATGAGGCTGAACGGGCTGCGGCAGACATGGGACGACTACACCGTCACGCTGCTCAAGCGGTCGCTCTCCAGACTGTTGCCCCCACCTGCTCCGACCGAGCTGAGCGCTCCTGAGACGCCGGACTTCGCCATCTTCCTGGAGTTGCCTTCCGGGGAACTGGAGCACCACTCCGGCTTCGTCGCTGCGAGCGAGGCCCTGGCGCACCCTGACTACCGCCTGACGGGCGCCGTTGACGCCGAGGGAAGAGGCCGGTTCACGCTGTATCTCGCTGCGGAGGAGTCCACGACCGAGGTGGACCTCAGGCTGCCGAGCGAAGCGGTGAGACCTGCTTGTGGCCCTCTGGAGGTCGACATCCGCGCGTGGGACCTCGAAGCGCAGTCCCTGCGCCGGATCGTGGACCTGGACGTCGGCGCCAGGAACATCTCCGAGGTTCGCAAGCTCATCCGTGGCAACAGCGGAGTCGCCCTCTACCGCGACGGATTCCGCGTCCAGCCCTTCGGTGAGCCTGGCTACGACTGGCTGGAGTTCGACCAGCGGCGTGTGAACAACCCGACTATGCGCTTCTCCAACAACCAGGTCGCGGGCTTCGTCTACATCACGGCCGACGGCAACCCCGGGCTGCAGGACCGTTCCCACCGGGAAGGGCTCATCGACAGCAAGGAGTACGAGGACCTGAAGAAGGTCCTGACCACCGCGGTCTCCGCTCTGGAGACCGAGCGGTACCGGGTAAGGCGCAAGCAAGCAGCTCCGGGTGGGCAACCGAGGCATCCGTCAGGCGCCGGCGGTGACCGCGGCCACGGCGTCTTCAGTTCCTTCAATCTGGAGCCACTGCGCAAGGTAGTCGGGGAGCGCTACGCAGATGACGCCGTCCTGGGACGAGCTCTCGACGAGGCGACCGAGACGATCAACGAGAGCGTCAAGAAGGTCCAGGAGATCCTCTCGCAGTTCTCCCGGCTGGCCACTCTCGGAACGCTCGTGGACGTCGTGTTGCATGACGGCCGCTCGGCCCTGACGCGCATAGCGTACGTCCTCCAGGAGCTGGACGACCTGGTCAACGGCATCCCCTCGGACCGTGAACCTCTCAAGGACGAGCTGCGCGACATCCATGCTGGCTTCGCCTCACAGGAGAAGGCGCTGGACCGGCTGTTCACACGGATCCAGCCGCTCAGCGGGCGACGCCGGGGACGTCCGCGGAGCATCTCGCTGCAGCAGACGATCCGCGAGGCGGTCTCCGTGTACGAGGGCGAGATCAAGAAGCTGAACGTCGACCTCGTCATCGGGGGGGAGGACGCGATGGTCACCCTGGATCCTGGTGACGTCAACCAGGTGATCGTCAACCTCGTCGGGAACGCGCTCTTCTGGCTCTCCACTCAGGAGGAGAACGAAGAGCGTCAGGTACGCATCGACACAGGTCGCCTGCCGGACGGCTCTGTCGAGATCGTGGTCAGCGACAGCGGGCCGGGAGTCCGCGAGGAGATCAGAGACCTGATCTTCGACACGTACTTCAGCGACAAGGAAGACGGAATCGGCCTGGGACTGAGCATCGCAGGGAGCGTCGTCCAGGACTTCTACGACGGTGATCTCGCGTTGATGTCCGAAGGACCGCTGCCTGGGGCTTGTTTCAGGGCCACATTGAGGAGGAGTGTCGGGTGACGACGGGGGAGTCGGTGTTTCGTCTGCTCATCGTGGATGACGAGCACGACTTGGCGGTACGGCTCGAGAAGATGCTGCAGCGGCAGCTGGCGGACCTTGGGTCGATCGAGTGCGAGATCGAGGAACGCTTCGACGACGCAGAAGCACGCCTCGCGAAGGAGCACTTCGATCTGGTTGTCCTCGACGTCCGCGACAGCTCCGGCCAGAGTACCGGGACGGACAGTGCCGCGCGGGGACGCTACCTGTACGACAGGGTTGCCGGTATCCGCTGGGTTCCCGTCGTCTTCTGCACGGCCGTGCCCGGACAGGTCGAGGACCTAGCGGCCCCGCCCCTCGTCCAAGTCGTCCACAAGAACAGGCTGGCCGACGTCACGCAGGCTGTGCGCGACGGCCTTACATGCGGGGTGCCGGCACTCAGCCGGCTCATCAGCGACCTCGTCAACCGCCAGCTCAGCACGTTCCTGAGGGATGTCATCGCGCCGAACTGGGAGCAGATGGCGACGACGGACATGAGCGAGACCGCGCTCGTCCTGGTGCACCGCCTGTCCGCGTGGTTGAAGGACAGCGCCGTCCAGGAGCTGGACAGCGTCATCGGGAGCGGCGTGGGAAGCGTGGTCGCGCACTCGTCCGCCGCCCGGGTCTACCTCAACCCCCCGGTCACCTCACACCTGACGGCTGCCGACCTCGTCAGCACGAGCGAAGGTCAGTGGTGGTTGGTGCTCACTCCGGCCTGCGACCTGTACGAGGACGAGGCGTCTGCTGGAGAAGCCGGAGCCCGACAGGCGAAGGTCGAGTTCGTGCGGCTCGCGCGCGCTGCCGAGATCAGGGAGTCTGCCCCATTCAGGACGTGGGACGCCACCCGGAACGGGAAGAACAAGCAGGCACTGCAGAGGATCTTCAGAACCGATCACAATCGGTACCGGGTCCTTCCCAAGTACCTGAACATCCCGGACCTCGTGGTCGACTTCGAGGACGTGAGCTCCGTGCCGTTGGCTGACATCCGACGCCACCTCGAGTCGGGCGAGTGGAAGCGCGTCGCGACTCTCGACAGCCCGTTCGCGGAGGCATTCCTGACGGCACACAGTCGCACGGTCGGTCGAATCGGCACACCCGACATCGACTTCACCAGCCTCGAGATTCGGCTCACCAGCGAACCGGCACCAGGGACAGCAACGCCTCGTACACAGCCGGGCCTCACCGACCCCTCATCGGAGCCGAGGTCGTAGTGCGGACGCAGGCGGCTGCGATCTTACGAGCAGCCGCCTCCACGTCCTGCCGAATCTCGCATTCCCACACCCGTACGACAACCCAACCCGCCGCCTCGGCTGCAACCGTGTTGCGCAGATCGCGGGCCCGGTTCGCTTCCAGCTTATCCGCCCAGCGCTCCGCGTTGGGACCGCGGAAGTCGCTGGGACCGTGGGCCGGACAGCCGTGCCAGAAGCAGCCGTCGACGAAGGCAGCCACCCTGTGCCGCGGCAGGACGAAGTCGGCGGTGCACCTCCGGGCCACCTTCCGCTGCAGACGAAAGCGGAGCCCGAGTCGGTGGACGGCACGCCGTAGAGCGATCTCGGGGCTCGTGTCCCGGGACCGCCGCCCCTTCAGGTGCGCGCTCTTCTCGGTGCTCACCCAGCCGGTCACGCGACCTCCTGTGAGTTGGACGACCCGGTCACAGCTGGCCACCAACCGAAACACCTAGGCGTACATGCCGGATCCCGCCCCTACGGCCTGAAGCCGAGCCCCAACGCCTCGTTCCGCGTGTGCAGTGCCTGGGACGCCTGGGTCACGGGCACCTTCTCGTCGAGTTCCAAGCGCCGACCCACTGCCTGGACCAGCTGCCGTTGCCACGGGTCAAGACTATGTGTCTCCTTCGCCCATCGGGCGATCGCGAACCACTCGTCGACGGGAACGGCGAGAAGCTCCGCTTCCCTCCCTTCCGTGGCCACGTCGCTTCCGACAGACAGGCTCGCAGCGTGCAGGGGAACCTCCCGGAGCTCCTGTTCCAGCTCCCCCGGTACCGTCCACGACACCCGGGAGACCGCGTCCCAGCAGTCCCCCTTCTTCGCCCACTCGCCGACGTTGTTGCCCCGCTGCGGCCTGAGGACCGTCTTCATGACCAACGGGCAGAGCGAGTCGATCGCCGCCTCCAGGACAGGCGAGATCCGCTGCTCGTGCCAGATTCGGTCGAGGTCGATGCGGCGTCCCGCGGCGAGCGACAACCTGGCCATCGTGTAGGTCGTGACCAGGCTCTTGTGACTGGCTGCCTTGTGGACGCCGGCGATCTTGTCGACGGCCTTGAAGAGGATCGCCATCGCGATGACCCGCCGGCAGTACTGGACGTCGACCTTGGGGGGATCATCCGCAAGCCGGATGGTGAACTCCACGAAGTTCTTCTGGGCACCTCGACCCACCAGATGCGGCAGTTGCTCCCAGGAGTGCACGTACTTGGCCAGGTCGGCCTTGGTGAACTTCTGCTTGAGGGGGTTGATCTGCTTGAACTTCTTCTGACGGGACGGAGTCTGGGCCTTCGTCAACTCGTCCGTGTACTGGCCGCGGGCCCGCTCGTAGAACCAGTGCGTCTCCTGGGTGCTGCCGTCGGCGGCAGGCGCCCAGAGAGAACGGGTGTAGCGCTGCACGTCGACGTGGTAGGCGTCGTTGGAGCTGAAGTCGACCTGGGTCACCCGGTTCTGTGTGTTCGAGTACTCCGAGATGCGCTTGACGATGTCCGTGAGGCGCTCCGGCGCCACCTTGGTCAGCTTCATCTGGACCTGTACGTGGGACAGGTCGGCCCGGTCACGCGCCCGAGCGTAGTAGAGCGAGGCGGTGGTCTGCCCACCGTTGACGATCTGCAGCCCCTGGACACTGCTGACGTGGGTCGGCCGGCCCTCCGAGTCCCGGACGAACCCGACCTCGGTCGCGGTGGCCGTGATTCCGTTGTTGTAGGCCAGGAAGCGCCCTGGCGCCTTGAGGATGGTCTCCCGGATCCCGCGGTTGACGTTGCCCCGGGCCTGGAGGAACGATCGCACGTTTAGTTCGAGCAGCCGCGTCCAGTGCGACTCGTACAGGTCGGCCAGCGTGCTGCCGGGAATCACTCCGAGCACGACCGAGTGGTCAGGCTCGTCACTGGGAGTCAGCACACACGGAAGCGGTGGGTCGAAGTCGACCATGATGGGCTCGGCGAGCGAGCCGGACGTCTCGTTCCTGTGCAGCCGTGCAAGGTCCCACACCTCGCGGCTCACCGGCAACCCGTCGAACTCCGTCGGCGGCACCTCGGAGGCGGTGCAGATCCTGTTGCTGAGGTAGAAGAGGCGGATACGGGCGACCTCGCTCAGCGCCTTGTCCACCGCCTCGCACATGTCGTGCACGTCGGACGACTCGTCGATGTACTGCTTCAGCCCCTCCCGGCAGCGCCTGGCGAAGCCGAGGAGCCGCTTGAAGGCCGCGTCCATCTGCGCCTTGGTCGCCTTGCGGTCGAGCGGTGCGAGATCGAACTCCGTGACGAACAGGTCCAGCGTGGTGCCGTCCGTACTGACCCCGTAGCCGTATACCTCGAAACCCCGCCCGGAGTGGTACGCCGAGAAGGGGTTCTCCAGCACCCCCGCCTGCTCCAGGTCGTAGAGGACGCGGGCGGTGAAGACCGCCGGATGGGTCGTCGAACCCTCCGCCTCCGCCGTCGCCTGCACGTCCGCGACGAGGCTCCTCGCGTACTCGGACAGGTCCTGCTCAGCCATCGGTTCCCCCGGTCAGCGCCGCGACTTCGTCGTCCGTGGCTCGGTAGTCTTCCAGACCGCCGACCGCCACGTGGTAGCGGCAGTCACTGACCCCTTCCGGCAGGTCGGACTCCACCAGACGGGGAAACTCATCCCTGACATGCCAGAAGCGCATGTCGCGCAGGGTGTACCGGTGCTCGTCGTACAGTTCGCGGTGTCCCGGCAGGTAGCCGGCCTGCGTGAGCGCCCCGTCGAACCGCGCGCGGGCTGCGGAGCCCGCGAGTCTGCGCCGGACACCGTCGACCACCTGGTTGAGGCTCTGCCCCGATCCGCCCTGCCGCTCGTCCAACGAGACCAGGCAGAGCAGCAGCGCGGGCACCCCGGTACTGTCAAGCTGCCTCTCGCTCGCGATCCGGAGCGTCTGCGGTCGTTTGGCCGTGCTGGTCTTCACCTCCAGCGCGACTCGCGCCAGTTGGAAGTCCTGGTTGGCCCCGGTGGGGCCGGCCCATGCCCCGACCGCTTCCAGGTCCGGGAGCACGCCGAGGAGCCTGTCCCTCAGGACGACGAGCTCGCCGACGAGGCCGCGCCGAGCCTCTGGCGTCAGCCCGGTGCTGCCCACGGTTCGAAGCAGGTCCTGCCACCGCTCGTAGCGTTCGACTGCGGCGGACAGCGCCCCAGCAGCGTCGACGGCGAGACTCGCCGTCTCGGCAACGTCGGTGACCAGAGGGTTGAACACCTCTCGGAGTTCGCCTGCCTTGAGTACGAGTCTGAGTTCGTACTCAAGGCGGGACACCGCGTTGAGCTGGATCTCGATCCCGGCGGTACGCGGAAGGTGCTGGACCGTCCTCACGACGTGACCTGCCGAATGCGCGTCAGACGAGATGACCAGCATCCGGTCGCCGTTCGGATGACCCACTGACAGGTGTATGTCGACCGGCGAGTACGGGTACAACCGCCGCTGCGAGCGCCCCGGCGCTCCCTGCGGCGTCTCGAGCTCAGTCCAGTCCTCCTCTGTGACGCTCACTCGCCGTCCTCCCCCGCGTCGAGCGGATAGATGTCCTCCTGCAGGTAGATCCTGTTCGCCAGGTACTCCGTCCGTACGTGGCGTTCGGACACGGGGAAGCTCACCTGGAAACCCACGAGGTAGGTCGGCGTGTTCGTCTCGCTTCCCTCTTCTGCGGCCACGATGATCGGGTAGAGCAACAGGAGCGCCTTTCCGGGATCCCGCTGCCGACGCAGGTAGACCCCTGAGGGCTCCTTCGGCTCCTTGGGCCTCTCCCTCTCCCGCGCCTCTGCCTTGGTCGCATCAAACGCCCGCTCGACCTGCCCCTCGTCCAGGTCGAGCTGCTCGTCCACGGGACTGAGCACCCGTCGGATGGTGTACCGGCCCTCCCCACGGAAGTCCTCGTTCAGGGCGGCCCGTCGCACCGGCCCCACCTCGTGGCCCCCGACGAACAGCGTGGAGGCCGCCTGGGAGCTGCTGACGAGTGCGACGGTCCAACTGCCCAACTCGCCGTTCCGGGCACACTGCTCGATGTAGTCCGCGATCAGACGCGGGCGCACCCGCTGTGCCATCCGGTCGGCCCGGTAGCCGGCGAGGAAGGCGGCCACACGGTCCGGGTTGACACCAGTCCATGTCACGGTCCCGCTACGACCGTCGACCTCAGGAGAACTCAGGACGTCGAGCTGCCTGACGAGCTGTTCGAGGGACTGGAGGTTGTGGCGCAGTGCCTGGGTCCCGAGATCGAAGATGACGGTCTCCGGCCCTTCCCCGGAGTAACTGAGCAGGACACGCTTGCCGTTGTTCATCTTGTTGGCGGCCGTGACCATGAGGCCCAGAGAAGAGGCACGGACCTTGAGGCCGAACTCCCGGGGGGTGAGCCCGAGCGTGGACATCTCCTCCACCTCGCGGCGGAGCTCGTCCGCCGCCGACGTCACCTCGACGTACGCTGCCTGCACCTCGGGCGTGGTGTACAGGCGGCACAGGTCCTCGAAACCGGGCCGGTACCCGAACCACCTGCCCATCTGCAGGAGGCTGTCGTACGTGTTCGCCCAGCGGAGGTAGTAACTGACGGTGAGCCCTTCCAAGGTGAGCCCCCGGGAGAGCTTCTGGCCTCCGATGGCGATCACGGACAGGCCGATCCTCCTGTGCTCGTGGTAGTCGAGCACGTCCTGGGAGGTTCCGTTGATCGACTTGACGGTGATCTTCTTCAGTGCGTCGAAGAGCTCAGCCTCAACCTTCTCCCAGGTCAGAGGCAGTGCCTCGTCAGGGTCGAAACAGTCCGAAGTGGGCTCGAAGTCCTCCTCCCACAGCTGTCGGAAGTCCGCCAACAGCTCCGCGCCGCGACCGTAGCGGTCACGCAGCACGTCGCGGAGATGACGCAGGAGGTCGTCCACCTGCTCGTGGACCTGCCCCTGAACCCGCGTGAACCGGGTCACGTGCACCAGCATCGAGTTGTGCACCCGGATCTGCCCACGTGCGCGTCGCGCGGCACAGGTCAGGACGAACGCCATCACCGCGTCCCGGAGCGACGCGGGTGCCTCCCCCTTCACGTTCGCGCTCGCCTTGTGCTTCAGGGGGAGCCAGCCCTCCGCGTCCCGGACGTGCCGGACGAGGGGCAGCGGCACGACGTCCGGCTCGTCGTCGTCCGCGACTTGGAGACCGAAGACCCGTTCAGGGCCTAGGTAGTTGGAAGGGGAGGGGAGGCTGCGCACGAAGCTCTCGGGAAAGAGGTCCTCCCCGGCCTTCTCGTGCTCTGCGTCGGGGTCGATGTAGATGTTGGCGAAGGGTGTCGCCGTGTAGCCGACGTAGGCCGACTTCTCGAAGGAGTTGAGAAGCTCACGGATCGCCTGGTTCGTCTTCGTCGGGTCCGCGTCCGGGTCCTTCACGGTGTTGATCGAGGCGTTGTCCGCCTCGTCGTCGATCACCAGGAGGGGAATGTCCTGGACGATCTTCCCCCCGTCGGCGAGCTCGGTCCCCTGCACGTCGACTGCCCAGTTCCGCAGGTACTCCAGGATGCGCCAGTGCTTCTTCACCACGAGGACCACGGGGAACCGGCCGAGTGGGAAGTTGATGGTCGCTGCGGCCTTCCGTCCGAAGTCCCCGTCCTCGCGGCTGTTGGTCGGAGAGGCGATGTCCAACCTCTTGCGCCCCTGGAGCGGCATACGCCCAGCGCCCATGGCGCGCGTCCGCCCGGGCTCGTTGGCCCGCATCTGGTACTGCGTGTTGAAGCCCAGCAGCCCCTCGTCAATGCGGAGCTGCGTCTGGCTGCGTAGGTCGTTGTGGATACCGGCCAGCACGACGATGAACTGGTAGCCGGCGTCGACCGCCTTGGCTCCCAGGCCGATGTACTGGCCGGTCTTGCCGGACTGGACCTGTCCGATGACAAGGCCCCTTCGTCGCCAGGGCCCCTGGCGACGTGGGTCCTCCAACTGACCGAGGACGTCGTCAGTGGTCTGGTCCAGGCGACGGACCACCGAGAGAGGGAGCTTCTTCACGTCCTCCAGGAACCAGCGGTAGCGTTCCCAGAAGTCCCAGGAGCGGTCCACCTTCGCTTCCTGGAGCCACGCCTCGTGCCCCTTCGGGTCCGACAGCCCCAGGGACCGCTCCTGGAACACGGTGACCAGCGTCTCCACCTCTTTGAGCAGCTCGGCGCGGTCCAGCTGCTCGCCTCTGCGCGCCAGCATGATGGAGACCATGTCGACCGCTTCCTCGACCTCGTCCTGGGTCGGCTGCCGACCGTGGTCCAGGAACCCGCGCACCAGCCGAATGGCCCGGCTGAGGGGCTCGTTGGGAGAGTCACCCATGATCGGCCTCCGGATCGGTCGAGTGATGTCGGTTGCAAGGCTACGGTCGGCTGGCGGTCCGTGTTCACGAACTCCAGAAGCCACTGAGCTGGTCGAAGGGCGAGAGCGTACGAAGCCTGTCCCTTGCCGCGTCGGGTGAGCGCCCACCAGCCACCAGAGACTCGAAGATCTGCTGGGCCACCTCCGTGACGTCGACGTCCGCTTCGGCCGTAGAGCCGCCGAACGGCTCCGGATCGTCCTCGGTGTCCATCTCGTGCATCGCCCGCAGCGTAGCCACCGGGACGGTCTCCTCGAGAAGTCGGAGGAGTGCACGCACCCGCGCGGTTTCGGTCCCGCCCGTCTTCAGCACGGACTGGACGAGGGGATGGCTGCGGTTGATCCGACAGGTCAGCCGACCGTCGCTCCTGTTGACCAGCCACGGGTAGACGAGCGGGTCCCCGTGGGTGCGGGCGGCGACCAACCCTCGATGCCTCAGCACGTCCGCTGCTCGGTCCCGTGTCGCACGGGCCATGCGCTCCAGGATCGGGCGCAGCGCGACGGGCGGAACCATGCTGGACTTCCTGACGTCGACACTCCAGTCGACGTCGGCCTCCGCCGGGACGTCGACCGCGATCCGCGCCAAGTTGTACTTCTCCTCCTTGCGTAGACCCCGAAGTCCCAGCCAGTCGCCGGCAAGGATCAGTCGGTCACGGCGGTAGACATAGAAGCCCTGCTGGTCGAGCCACCCGCTGGGGCCCCCGGCACTCTCGTGCTCCGCGGTGGTGAGCCGTTGGGCACTGGGAAGGACGAACGCCTCGATCCTCACCTCGCCGCCGTTGACCGGATGCCGTTCGGGTGGGAGACGGAGCACGGACGGATGGTGGGCAAGGAACGGATCCCATGCCTTCACCGCTGTGCCCGAGAGCCTCAACCGACGTCTGCCGACGCCGGTCAGGTAGCGGGCGAAGACCATGGCCAGATGCCCCTCGACGCGTCGGGCCTCCGCGTAGAACTGCCTCTGTAGCCGCGTGTCGCGCTCCGACGCTTCCGCGTACCCGTTGAGCCGTCGCCAGAGCACGACAGTGCCCCTTCGCCGGCCAGCCCGAAGGCGCGCCAGGATCGTTTCGGTCTCGTCGTCGACCTGGCTGAGCAGTCGCCACTCGCCCGTCGACTCGACGAGGTCCAGATCCCAACAGCGCGTGTGCCACCCTCCCGACACGCACGAGGTGACGACGAGCTGCCTCGCCTGCGAGAACGAGGCGGACTTCAGTCCCACCCCGAACCGGCCGAGGTCCCCTGAGGACCGCTCCGCCTGGGGGCCACGGGCCGCCACAGTCATCGCCGTGGCCAGCTTGGCCGGGGACATGCCGGTCCCGTCGTCAGCCACGGAGATCCACGTCTCCGAACCAGCCCAGGTGAAGTCGACATCGATTTCGACGGCCTCCGCCGAGATGCTGTTGTCTACGAGGTCCGCCACGGCGGCAGGCAAGGAGTAGCCGAGGGAACTGAGCGTGGCGATGAGTCCGGCCGGTTCCGGAGGAGCCAGTTCGTAGGTCACCTGTCGTCCACCCCATCTCTCCCAGGCCAGCCATCTCGGGTCCTCGCGAACACGGCAACGGGATCCCGACCTACCGGGTCACCTGCCTGCCGGGGCCTCGCTCGCATCGACGGTGACTCAGCTCACGCTCGCAGCCACTCGGGCGCTCTCGTCGCCGGCCGGGGCTTCCCGGAGTCCCTCAGAGTCCTCTTCCTGGCCCAAGCAGAAAGCGCTCACAGGACAACTGCCACACGCGGGCTTCCGGGCCCGGCAGACCGTATTGCCGATCAGACGAAGACTGGCCATACGTAGGGGGGCGTTGTCTCCCGAGCCGACGATCCGCACGAGATCGACACGCCCGTCACTCAGACGGTTCGTACGGTCCGAGTCGCTACCGTTGAGACGTGCCGCGACGCGAAGCGCCCCCTGCCCGATCCAGAGCACGTCGTCGCCGTTCAGGAGTTTGAACAGCGACTGCTCGGCAGGCTTCATCTCGAGCAGTCTCACGACTTCGTCTTGGTGCTCCCGTGAGGCCCAGATCCGGCGGAGACCGACCACTGCTTCCAGCCGTTCCATCCGGGCACGTGCCGCAGGCGTGGGAGCGAGCTCCTTGAGCACGGCGACCTTCTGCGGGGACAGCACCTTCACGCCGCGGACCTGGTCGGCAAGAGCCTCCAGTTGGGCCTGCTGCAGCCGCGTTCCGGAGAGCAGCGCGACGACCGCGGCCGTCAACTGGGGCAGGTGCCGACCAGGAAGGTTCACCCATTCGTCCGACCGCCGACGCTTTGCGGCCCAGCCGTCCAGCTCAGTGCGGATCCGACTCCACCGGGACTCCAGGCCGTTCTCGGAGACCTTCCCCGGCACCGGGCGGAGGACCCTGGCAGCAGCCTCACCGAGGAGTGGCGGCACTGCGTTACCGATCTGGCGGAAGGCGTCACTGCGCGTGCCAGCGAACCGGAACCAGTCGGGAAACGTCTGGATGCGCGCCGCCTCCCGGATCGTCAGCGTCCGGTTCTGGTCCGGATGGATGTACCAGTAGCCGTCCTTGGCGATGTGCGCAGTGATGGACCGGCTGCGCTGCGCCCAGTCGAGCTTCTTGTACTTGTCGGTGAAGCTGTCGGCCCTGTAACGGCGAAGCGACTCGTCGACTGCGGAGTAGAGCGTGTCCGACTCCATGGTCGAGAAGATCTCCCAGTCGTCCTTCCGTACGCGTCGGGTCATGTGATCCCAGACGACTTCCTCGGACTGGTCCTGCTCCACACCTTCGCGCATCTTGGCGACGAACGCGGAAGGGGCCGGCGACGGCACGTACGGGGTCCGCCGGACGCCCACACGCTCGGTCGGCAGGATGTACGGGCGTCCGCCCGCGTACTCCTCCGTGGCGACGAGCAGCGGCGGCAGATCTGCGATGGCTTCGCGGAGGGTGACCGGTTCCTGGTCGGGCTCCCAGTCGAACTGCTCGACGTCGTTACGGGCGAGAAGGATGAGCCGCTTCCGGTGCTGGGGCACGCCATACCGCCAGGCGTCCACGAGACGGACCTGCGTTGCGTAACCGGCATTCTCCAGGCGCTGCTCGATGAACCGGACCACTCGGAAGTCGTCGCTGAGTCCCATGTCGGGGACGTTCTCCATGAGCACCGCCCGAGGCTTGACCACCTCGATGATGCGCAGGTACGACCGCCAGAGCTCCTTCCGGAGGTCGACAGGGTTGCGCCCGTGGTTCTCGACGAGGTCACGGATCTTGCTGCGCCCGGCTCGGCTGAACGGCTGGCAGGGAGGACCACCTGCGACGAGGTCGATTCGACCGGCGGCGGGCTGCAGGAGCGTGAGGAGCTCCTCCAGCGCAGCTGGCTCACCCAGGTCGACATCCAGGCTCATGCCCGGGAAGTTCGCGGCATGTGTCTCGAGAGCAGGACCACTATGATCCACCGCTGCCGCGAGGGTCCAGCCAGCCCGGGTCAGTCCAAGGCTAAGCCCGCCCGCGCCGGAGAAAAGATCAAGGGCGAGCCGCTTGTCGGCTCCGAACGATTCGAGCCACTTGGGGAAGTCCTCGCGACGGCAGCTGTCCTGGTGCGCCACGAGCGGAAGGTAGTCGCTCCGCTCAAGTGGGACGCCGTAGACCTGCTTGGCCACAGTACGAACCTCCACACCGACGACGAGAACGACCACCAGGAGATCACGGAACTACTGGTGAGGGCAAGAATCCGAGCCCGAGATTCGATGGTCGGATGGCCTGCCAGCCGCCTGACTCGGCATCTACTTCACATGATACCGGGGAGTAGGACGGCACCTCTTTCGCCCGTCGTGTCCGCGACCGAGCCGAGCCTATGGGATGGCAGTGACATCTTGCAGGAATGTCCGGAATTCAGTGACTGACCTTCTGGAGTGCCGCTCGTCAGCCAAACGACAGCAGAAGCCCGAGGTCACGAGTGTCACGCCAGGCGGCCCAACACTGCCGGATCGGCCTTGGCCGGTTCACCATCCTCCACAGCCATGCGTCGGACCCTTCCCAAGAGACCACGGAAGCACCGCGGCCTACGGAACTGCCGTCCATCGCCACGGTCGGGGCCCGCGTTGTCCGCGCAAGCACTCCAGGCGCAGTCGAGCTTACTGGCCTGCGTGGGGATGCTGGCATGCGGATTGGAGGGCGAAGCACACGAGGCTGAGCTCACGTGCGTCCGGAAGCACTGGGTAGCGCGACCAGCACTGGACGTCAGCGTCACCGTATGCGCGGCAGAGCGCTCGGTAGTCGGCCTCGGCGAGCTCGCCGAAAGTGCCGCGTGACACGGCGGTGCTGGTGACCTCCCATTCAGGGGGACCGACTGAGGTGCATTCGAAGTCGAGGAGGAGGGCGGTGCCGTCGTCGAGGACGGCTACGTTGCCAGGCCAGGCGTCACCGTGGATGACGGCATCCGACATACCGGCCGGTAGGTCGACCCAGGCTCCGCGTAGCAGGTCCAAGCGGTTGACGAGCCACGCCCGCGCTTCCGGGTCGAGGCCGGCCTCCTGAATACGCTCCGCAAGCCGTACGAACGGGTCCAGGTGGCCGAGGTCGATGTCGGTGGGCACGGGGAGCGTGTGCTGCCGGCGGAGGAGGTGGGCCAGGTCGGTGATGATACCGGGGCGGTGCGACGGAAGCTCCTGCCAGAATGTGATGGCGCGACCCCCGGCGTCGACGGCTTGCTCCAGCTCGGAGATCGGCCGCACCGCCGGTACGTCGTTGGCCGCCAACCAGCGGGCGACGGCGACTTTGCGGGCCGCGGCTCTGTGCTGACCTTCGCGGGAGATCCGGGCGGCAATCCTGCCGGCCAGGCGCCGGAGGGCGTTCCGCCCAGTCGGATCACCTCTGCCTGGCGGGCGGCTTCGAGGCCGACCAGGCAGCAATCCTGGACGAGGCGGGTCCGGCCTGCCTGGACGGCCGCGGTGGTGGTCATGCGGTCAGGGCCTTCTTGATCCTGGCGTTGAGCTCGTCGGTGCTAGGGGCATGATGCTGGGTGGCGAGGTTGCCGAAGCGAGTGAGGTCGGTGGCTGCGCGGCGGCAGCGGACGCGGCCGACGTCGTCAAGAGCGATATTCCCGATGACCGCCGCCTCGGCTGGGTCGCCGGAGAGGGGTGTCCGACAGATGGTGGGTTCGGCCGATGCGGGTAGTGCCCGTCGATGGGGGCCTACGGGCACCGTGGGCGCGGGCCTTGGCCTGGGAGCGGCCACCCGTCCACAGGCTCCCACTGATGCGCTCGACCGTGGGCGCCTTCGAGGCCGCCATCTGCGAGGTCATCGAGCTTGATCCTTTCAGCAACATCCCCGGAAAGAGGTCACTCAAAGCGACGAGGGATTGATTGCGACCACAGCAGACGTTCCCGACCCATTTCATGATCATTGCCAGTCCGGGCAAGTTTCGGGCAAGTTCAGGAGCTATGGTTACACGCAGTGCTGGCCACCAGCATCCGCAAGGGGCAAGAAAGTGCAGGCCAGAGCTACACCTTTGGGGTGTCGCCCTTCCGAAGCTACGCGCTGTAATCAAATCCCGATGCATCTGGCATGCATTGGTTTGGCCGACAAATCGGGCACTCGCTCCATGGCCAACAGAACGTAAAAAAACCCCAGGTCAGGGGCCTGACCTGGGGTTCACGATGGAGCCGCCTATGGGATTCGAACCCATGACCTACGCATTACGAGTGCGTTGCTCTGGCCAACTGAGCTAAGGCGGCACCGCTGTCAGTGACCCGACCGCAGGGGGTAAGGGTCGCATCGGCAACGCGCGCCAGTCTACACAGTTTCCGGTGGTGATCCGTACGCGGGCCCTGGCGGGGTCGGGCCGGGCGGGGTCAGGCGGAGGAGACGGCGAGCTTGGCGGCGAAGCCGGCGAAGAGGACGGCGACGGAGGAGGTGAGGCCGGCGGAGAGGCGCTTGCGGCGGCGGAAGGCGTTGGCGAGCGTGGTGCCAGTGAAGATCAGCAGGGAGAGGTAGAGGAAGGAGAAGGTCTGCAGGACGCCGCCGAGGAGGGCGAAGGAGAGGGCGGGGGCGCCGTAGGAGGGGTCGACGAACTGGGTGAAGAAGGAGAGCAGGAAGAGGATCGCCTTGGGGTTGAACAGGCTGATCACCAGTGCCCGGCGGAACGGCCGCTCACCGTTCGCGTCGTCCGCGCTCGTGCCCGCGGCGGCGCCGTCCGCGACGGCGAGGGCGCGTTCGCGCCACATCTGGCGGGCGGCCCGCAGCATGCCGTAGCCGATCCACAGCAGGTAGGCGGCGCCGCCGAACTTGACCACCGCGAAGACCGCGGGGTTGGTCCGGAGCAGGGAGGCCGCGCCGAGCGCGGTGAGGCTGATCAGGACGAGGTCGCCGAGGAAGACGCCGCAGGCCGCGCGGTAGCCGGTGCGTATGCCCTTGCGGGCGGCGACGGAGAGCACGTAGAGGGAGTTGGGTCCGGGCAGCAGGACGATGGCCAGTGCGCCGAGGACGTAGGTGGCCAGGTCGTGGACTCCGAGCACTGCGGTCTCCAGGGAGCGGGCGGGGCGGATCGGGGTACGCCGAAGGGGCTGCGCCATGGTAGCTGCCAGCCCCTTCGAGCAGGAACACTCCTGACAGTCCCGCTGCCGCCCCGCACCGCCCGTCCGGCGGTCGCTCAGTCCTTGCAGACCTTCCCGTTGGCGGGCGCCTCCCCGCCGAGCAGGTAGCCGTTGATCGCGCCGTCGACGCAGGCGTTCTGCCGCTGGTACGCGGTGTGCCCGTCGCCCTCGTAGGTGAGCAGCCGCCCGGCCTCCAGCTGTCCGGCCAGCGACTTCGCCCAGGCGTACGGGGTGGCCGGGTCGCGGGTGGTACCGACGACCACGATCGGGTCGGAGCCCGCCGCCCGGATGGTGTGCGGGGCGCCGGTGGCCTTGTCGGGCCAGTACGCGCAGCCGAGCGCCATCCAGGCCATGTCGCGGCCGAAGTGCGGGGCGGCCTTCTCGAAGGCGGGGACGGCGGCGGCGACCGCGGCCGGGTCGGCGAACGGAGCGGGCAGGTCGAGGCAGTTGACGGCCATGTTGGCGTACATCAGGTTCTCGTAGCCGCCGTCCCGGTCGCGGCCGTAGTAGCTGTCGGAGAGCTTGAGCAGTCCGCTGCCGTCGCCGGCCCGCGCGGTGGTCAGGGCCTCGCGCAGGTAGGACCAGAGCGTCTCGGCGTACATCGCCTGGGCGACGCCGGTGAGCGCCAGCGACTCGGTCAGCGGGCGGTTCTGGTCGGTGGGCAGCGGCTTGGCGTCGAGCCGCGCGAACAGCGCGGTGAGCTCGGTGCCGGCCTGCTGCTCGCTGCGGCCCAGCGGGCAGTCGTCGCGGCCCGCGCAGTCCTTGGCGAACGCCTTCCAGGCGGTCTCGAAGCCGCCGGCCTGGGTGAGGTTGCCGGTGGCGGCGTCCAGCGAGGGGTCCATCGCGCCGTCCAGGACGACCTTGCCGACCTTGCCGGGGAACAGGCCCGCGTACGTCGCGCCCAGGAAGGTGCCGTACGACTTGCCGACGTAGTTGAGCTTCCGGTCGCCGACCAGCGCCCGCAGCACGTCCATGTCGCGGGCCGCCTCGACGGTGGAGACGTGGCCGAGCAGCTCACCCGCCTCGGCCCGGCAGCCGGCCGCGAACTCCTGGTCGGCGGCCACCAGCGCGTCGATCTCGCGCTGGTCGTCGGGGGTGAGGTCGGTGGCGGTGTAGGCGTCCATCCGCGGGCCGGTCAGGCAGGTGACCGGGGCGGACCGGCCGACCCCGCGCGGGTCGAAGCCGACCAGGTCGTAGCTGGAGCGGACGCCCGCGTCGTAGCGCGCCGCGACCCGCTCCACGTAGTCGACCGCCGAACCGCCGGGACCGCCCGGGTTGAGCAGCAACGAGCCGATCCGGTGCCCCGTGCCGCCCGCGGGCTTGCGGACGGCGGACAGCTCCACCTCGCGCCCGTCCCCGGGGTGCGCGTAGTCCAGCGGCACCTTGAAGGTGGCGCACTCGAAGCCGGAGTCGCACGCCTGCCAGCCCAACTTCTGCGCGTAGTACGGGGCGAGGGCGGCGGCCGGCTCGGCCGGCAGCGGCTCCAGCGGGGTGGCCCCGGCGGCCGGGACGCCCGGCACGCTGTCCGTCGACTGGCCCGGGGTGCCGGACGGGGTCCCGGAGGCGGCCGGGTGCCCCGAGGTGCAGCCCGCCAGCAGCAGCGACACGGCGGCGGCCAGCGCGGCGGCGGGCAGCAGCCGACGGGTCCGGGCGACTGTCATGGCGGTGGGTCCTCTCCCCTGGGGACGGCTCGGCGACCGGGGCCGGCATCGGGAAGCCCGAGCCTAGCGGGGACCGCCGCCCCGCCCGGCGACTCGCCCCGCCCACCACCCCGGCCGGCCGATCATCACACCGCCGATCGCACCACACCGCACGCCGAACGGCCCAACCCCGGCCCCGCGCCCAGCTCCGCGCCCCGGCTCAGGCGCGCCAACCCCGCCTCCGCCCCGCCCCCGCTACTTGGCGAGCTGCTCCGCCAGGTACTGCACCGCCGCCCGCACCAGCCGCAGCCGCTCCCGCTCCGGCGTGTAGTCCTGCACCACCTCCGACGTGCGGATCCGCGCCCGCGACTTGGCGTCCCGCAGGGCCGTCTGGACGGCCCGCCCGGAGCTCTGCCCGTCCGCGTCCCGCTTCGCCGCCGCCAGCAGCAGCCGCGCCTCGGCCGCCGCGGGCGCCTCCGCCGCCGCCCCGGCCAGCGCCCGCGCGTCGTACCGGCCGGAGACGGCCGCAGCCGCCCCGTACAGGTCCGGACGGGACAGCCCGGCCGCCGCCGCGCAGGGCGCGCCGCCGTCCACGCCGAGCACGCTCCAGCCCGCGGGGCCGGCCGGCAGGGTGCGGAAGGACGCGCCGACCGCCGAGCGCAGCGCCGGGTCGTCCGCGACCGCCTGCGGGGCGGCCGCCAGCAGGTCGCAGGGGTGCCCGGTGCCGCCGGGCGCCTCGGGGGCGACCACCACGAACGGACGCGCCTTGCCCTGCTGCACGGCCGCCGCCACGCCGTCGAACACGTCCGGCAGGTCGGCGTCGGCCGTCCGCCCGGGCGTACCGGAGTGCAGCACGATCACCGGGAACCGCTCCGCCGTCCGCTGCCCGTACTCGGCCGGCAGCCACACCCGGACCGCCCGGGCCCGCCCGTCCGGCCCCGGCACCGAGCCCTGCAGCAGCTCCCCGCCCGCCACCCGGCCCACGCTCGCGAACGCCACCGGCGCGACCGACCCCGCGGCCGACGCCGACCCCGCAGCCGAGGCCGACGCCGACACCACGGTCGGGGCCGGGGGCACCGCCGCCCGGTCCGCGCTGCCCGCCTCCGCCGCGACCACCCGCACCGCCCCGCGCCCGCCCCGCTCCCCCAGCAGCACCGCCACCGCCAGCGCGCTCACGCAGGTCAGGCAGAGCGCCGCCGCCCCCGCCCGCACCAGCACCGGCCGCGCCTCCGCCACCAGCTCGTACGTCTGCGCGGCCCGCAGGTCCCGCCAGCGCGCCATCGCCGAACGGGCCAGCCAACTGCCCGCCACCGCAGCCACCAGCAACAACAGGACGAGGAGCGAACGGGGCATGGGGACGCACCACCTCGGGGAAGGACCGGCCGCCGGACGCGAGCGCGTGGTCAGTGCACAGGGTGCAAGACCACCTGCCCGCTGACCCGGGAGCGGTACGGGCGTCTCGGCACGTTCACTCGAACGAGCGACGCCCGGCTGCCGCAACGGAGCCCGGCGCCGACCACGCGCCCCACCGCCCCGCGCCCCGCCCTCAACCCTCAGCCCTCAGCCCGCCCGCAGCGCCACCGTCATCGCCTCGACCGCCAGCAGCGGGTCCACGTTCCGGTCCAGCGCGCGGCGGCAGGCCAGCACCGCCTCGATCCGGCGCAGCGTGTTCTCCGCCGCGCCCTCGCCGGCCACCCGCTGCAGGGCCGGCCGCTGGTCGTCGTTGGCCAGCGCGCCGCCCGCGCCGAGCTGCAGGGCCAGCACGTCCCGGTAGAAGCCGAGCAGGTCGCCCAGGGCCACGTTCAGCGTCTCGCGGCGGGTCCGGGTGGCCCGGCTCTTCTGCCGCTTCTCCAGCTCCTTCACCGCCCCGGCCATGCCGCGCGGCGCCCGGCCGCCCTCCGCCGCGCCGTACGCGGCCCGCAGGTCCTCGGTCTCCCGGGCGTCCTGGGTCTCGGCCAGCGCCTCGGCGTCCGCCTTCGCGGTGTCCACCAGCCGCTGGGCGGCCGCCAGGCAGCCGCCCAGGTCGGCCACCTCCAGCGGGATCCGCAGCACCTCGGCCCGGCGCGCGCGGGCCTGCTCGTCCACGGCCAGGCGGCGCGACCGGTCGATGTCGCCCTGCCCGGCCAGCGCCGCCACCCGGGCCGCCGCCGGCTCCACCCCGTCGCGCCGCACCAGCATGTCGGCGACCGCCTCCGCGGCGGGGGTGCGCAGCACCAGCAGCCGGCAGCGCGAGCGGATCGTCGGCAGCACGTCCTGCACGGACGGCGCGCACAGCAGCCAGACCGTCCGCGGCGAGGGCTCCTCGACGCCCTTCAGCAGCGCGTTCGCCGCCGCCTCGGTCAGCCGGTGCGCCGCGTCCACCAGGATCACCGACCAGCGGCCGCCGGTCGGGTAGCTGGCCGCCCGCAGCACCAGGTCGCGCATGTCGCCGACGCCGATCGACAGGCCGTCCGTCCGGACCTGCTTCACGTCCGCGTGGCTGCCCGACAGCACGGTGTGGCAGCCGTCGCAGAACCCGCAGCCCGGGACGCCGCCCAGGTCGAGGTCGGGGCTGGTGCACTGCAGCGCCGCCGCGAACGCCCGCGCCGCCGTCACCTGGCCCGCGCCGGGCGGGCCGGTGAACAGCCAGGCGTGCGTCATCAGCGAGGCGTTCCCGGCCGGAGCCTGGCCGCGCCCCGCCAGCACGCTCGCCCGGGCCGCCCGCGCCGCCGCCTGCAACTGCTCGACCACCCGGTCCTGCCCGACCAGGTCGTCCCACACACTCACGCCGCGCTCCTCCTCGCCGATCCCACCGCCCCGCCGAGCCTAACCCCGCCCGGAGACACCGCCCCCACCCGCACGGGCCACCGGCCCGAACACGGCGAGGCCGCGGGGGCGGTCGGCCCCCGCGGCCTCGCTACGCCGTACGCACCGCGCGGCTCCCCCGCCCGGGCGCCGGCACTGCGCCGGCACTGCGCCGGTCCTGCGCTAGTCCTTGCGGCGCCGCCAGCCGCCCTTCCGCTGCGGCTGCTGCGCCTGCTGGTCCTGCTGCGCCGACCCGTCCGTCCCGTCCGCCCCGCTCTCGGGCTCCGCCTCCCAGCGGGCCCACTCCTCGCGGGAGCCGAGCAGGCTGTCGGTCAGGCTGGGCAGGTCGTCGAGCGGCGTCTCCTCCGCCCAGTCCGGGCGGGGCCGCAGCTCGCGGGTCCGCGCGGAGTCGTCCTCGTCCCGGAACAGCCCCTTCGGCACCCGGGCGGTCGGGTCCACCGCGGGCAGCACGGCCGTCTCCTCGACGTCCGCGGCGCCCGCGCCGTCCTCGACCTTCGGCAGCACCGCGGTCTCGTCGACGGCGGGAGCGGCCGCCGGGGCCGTCGGCGCGGCCGGAGCCGCCTGCTCGTCCAGCACGGGCCTGGGCAGCTCCCGGGTGGTCTCCGCGTCCGTCTCCGCCGCGACCTTCGGCAGCACCGCGGTCTCCTCGACCGCCGGAACAGCCGCCGAAGCCCCCGGAGTCGCCGAAGCCGCCGCGGCCTCCGCCGCCAGCGCCGCCTCCTCGGCCCGCCGCGCCGCCTCCGCCCGCTGCAGCGCCTCCTCGGCGCGCCGCCGCTGCTCCTCGCGCTGGAGCTCGCGCCGGCGGGCGATCTCGGCCCGGGCGGCCTCCTCGGCGGCGGCCTCGCGGGCGGCCTCCGCCGCGGCCTCGGCGCGGGCGGCTTCCTCGGCGCGGCGCCTGGCGTCCTGCTCGGCGCGCCGGGCGGCTTCCGCCTCGGCGGCGATCCGGGCGGCCTCGGCGGCCTTGCGGGCGGCCTCGGCTTCGGCGCGGGCCTTCTCCTCGGCGGCGAGCCGGTCCTTCTCGGCCTGTTCGGCGCGGAGCTGCTCCAGCAGTTCGAGGCGCTTGCGCTCGGCCTCCTCGGCGGCCTTGCGGGCGGCTTCGGCTTCGGCGGCGCGCCGGGCGGCCTCCTCGCGGGCCTTGCGCTCCTGCTCGGCCTTGGCGGCCTTCTCCTGGTCGGAGAGCGGCAGCTCGCGGTCGAGCCGGTGCCGGATCGCGGTGGTGACGGCGGCGGCGGACTGGGTGCCGTCGACGACCAGGTAGCGGGCGGGGTCGGCGGCGGCGAGCGCCAGGAACCCGGAGCGGACCCGCTGGTGGAACTCGGTGGGCTCGGACTCCAGGCGGTCGAGCGCCTCGGTGAAGCGGTCCCGGGCGGCGGTCGGGTCGACGTCGAGCACGACGGTCAGGTCGGGGACCAGTCCGCCGGTGGCCCAGCGGGAGATCCGGGCGACCTCGGTGGCGGCCAGGTCGCGGCCGGCCCCCTGGTAGGCGATGGACGAGTCCATGTACCGGTCGGTGAGGACGACCGCGCCGCGCTCCAGCGCCGGGCGGATCACGTTCTCGACGTGCTCGGCCCGGTCGGCGGCGTAGATCAGCGCCTCGGCCCGGTGCGAGAGGCCGGTGTTGCCGACGTCCAGGACGAGGGCGCGCAGCCGCTGCCCGATCGGGGAGCCGCCGGGCTCGCGGGTGAGGACGACCTCGTGGCCCTTGGCCCGGATCCACTCGGCCAGCGCCTGCGCCTGGGTGGACTTGCCGGCGCCGTCGCCGCCCTCCAGCGCGATGAAGTAGCCCTTGCCGGCCGCCCGGTGCGGCGCGACCTCGGCCCGGCCGCGGACGGCCTGGGCCAGCTCGCGGCCGAACGGGACGACGCCGCGCTGGTCGTCGGTCTTCAGCAGCACGACGGCGGCCAGCACCAGGGTCAGCAGCCCGGCGGTGGAGACGGCGAGCGCGGCGCCGTCGTGGATGAAGGTGAAGTGGCCGCGGCCGACCCGGCCGAGCGAGACCTCCCCGTACGCGGCGGCCAGCAGCGGCATGCCGACCAGCGCGCCGCCGACCACGGTCCGCAGCACCGCGTACAGGTGCTCGGTGACCTTGCCGAGCCGGATCTCCTCGATCTCCTGGGCGAGCAGCCCGCGCCCGGTGGCGATGACCACGCCGGCGGCCAGGCCGGCCAGCACGGTGAACAGCAGCACCAGGACGAAGTCGAGGACCAGGCCGGCCAGGATCAGCGCCACCCCGGAGGTGACCAGGCCGAGCGCCAGCAGCCGGCGGCGGGACAGCCCGGGCAGGGTGGCCCGGCTGAGCCGGATGCCGACCGCGGGGGCGCCGGCCGCGGCCAGCACCAGCAGGCCGTAGCCGATCGGCCCGGCCAGGTGCCCGCCCGCGGTGAGCAGGCCGAGCGCGGCGACGCCGGCCATCGAGGCGTAGGCGGCGGCGATCGAGAAGGTGAAGTACGGGGCGGCGCCGGTGCGACCCTTCTTCAGGGACGGGCCGGGCGTCGCGTCGGTGGGCGCGCGCAGGCCCTGCAGCGGGGAGCGCGGCGCGGCGCTCGCCCCGGCGGGCAGTTCCTGGAGGTACAGCAGCCCGGCGTTGACGGCGAACAGCACGGCGGCGCCGAGCGCGGCGGCGGTGAGCTGGTGGGTGTGCAGCCACTCCAGGCCGGCCGCGGCGAGCACGTTGTTGACCAGGGTGAGGGCGACCAGTCCGCCGGCGGCCAGCGGCAGCGCGGCCCAACCGGTGCGGGCGTCCAGGGTGCGGACGGCGTCCAGCGCGGCGGCGGACGGCGGTCCCTGCTGTTCGGGCACGGCCAGCAGGCCGGGGACGGCGGCGGCCTTGCCGATCGTCCAGACCCGTTCGGCGGCGCCCGCCAGGAAGACCGTGCCGAGCAGCAGCCAGGTCGCCGAGCCGGGCGACCAGACCGTCCACCAGGGGGCCAGGCCGATCAGCAGGGCGCGGAACAGGTCGGCGCCGAGCAGGCTCCAGCGCCGGTCGAGCCGGCCGCCGACCAGCGCGTGCCCCGGGCCGAGCAGGGCCGCGCCGATCAGGCCGGTGGCCAGCAGCCGGGCCGCGAACAGCGCGGCGACGGCGAGCGCGAGCGCCCGGTAGCCGTGTCCGAACTGGCCGCCGAGCACGGCGGCCACCACGGTGAGCGGCACCAGCACCAGGACGGACAGCCGGTCGGCGGCGCCGCCGAGCAGCTGGGTGGTCCACAGCTTCCGGTAGGGCCGCAGCCGCAGCAGCGCCCTGGCCCGTTCACCGGGCGTCCCGGCCGGGGCCACCTCGGGCAGTCCCGGGGAGGCGGCGCGTGCGGTGGGGGGCAGCTCCTCGCTCGTCATACGGTCAGCGTAGCGAGTGCGGGTGCTCCGGCTTAACGGGCCTGCCCGGATTCGAACAGGCCCGTTACGGAGCGTCCGTCAGCTCTCCTCGGAACCGCCGCCCGGGGCGGCCTCGGCGGTGCTCTTCACCGCCGCCGTCTTCTTCGCCGCGGTCTTCTTCACCGTCGCGGTCTTCTTCGCCGCGGTGGTCTTCGCGGCCGCCGTCTTCTTCGCCGCCGTCTTGGTCGCGGCGGTCTTCTTCACCGCGGCCTTCTTCGCCGGCGCCTTCTTGGCGGCCTTCTTCACCGGCCCGCGGGCCCGCTTCTCGGCCAGCAGCTCGAACGCCCGCTCCGGGGTGATGGTCTCGACCTCGTCGTCCTTGCGGAGCGTCGCGTTGGTCTCCCCGTCGGTGACGTACGGGCCGAACCGGCCGTCCTTGACCACCACCGGCTTCTCGCTGACCGGGTCGTTGCCGAGCTCCTTCAGCGGGGCGGCCGCGGCGGCCCGCCCGCGCTGCTTGGGCTGGGCGTAGATGGCCAGCGCCTCCTCCAGGGTGATGGAGAGCAGCTGGTCCTCGCTGGTGAGCGAGCGCGAGTCGGTGCCGCGCTTGAGGTACGGGCCGTAGCGGCCGTTCTGCGCGGTGATCTCGTTGCCCTCGGCGTCCGCGCCGACGACCCGCGGCAGCGAGAGGAGCTTCAGCGCGTCCTCCAGCGTGACGGTGTCCAGGTCCATCGACTGGAACAGCGAGGCGGTGCGCGGCTTGACCGCGTTCTTGCCGGTCTTCGGGGTGCCCTCGGGCAGCACCTCGGTGACGTACGGGCCGTACCGGCCGGCCTTGGCGACCAGCGGGTTGCCGCTGACCGGGTCGGTGCCGAGCTCGCGCTCGCCGCTGGGCTTGGCGAACAGCTCCTCGGCCAGTTCGACGGTCAGCTCGTCCGGCGGCAGGTCCTCGGGCACGTCGGCCCGCTGGCCGGTCTCGCCCTCGGGCGCCGGGCGCTCGACGTACGGGCCGTAGCGGCCGACCCGGAGCACGATGCCGTCGCCGACCGGGAAGGAGCTGATCTCCCGGGCGTCGATCGCGCCCAGGTCGGTGACGAGCTCCTTCAGGCCGCCGAGGTGGTCCCCGTCGCCGTTGCCCGCGTCCGCGGCACCGCCGACGGCGCCGCCCGCCTCGCCCGCGCCGAAGTAGAAGCGCTTGAGCCACGGCACGGACTCGGCCTGGCCGGCCGCGATCCGGTCGAGGTCGTCCTCCATCTTCGCGGTGAAGTCGTAGTCGACCAGCCGGCCGAAGTGCTTCTCCAGCAGGTTGACCACCGCGAAGGACAGGAAGGACGGCACCAGGGCGGTGCCCTTCTTGAACACGTACTTGCGGTTGATGATCGTGTCGATGATCGAGGCGTAGGTGGACGGGCGGCCGATCTCCCGGTCCTCCAGCTCCTTGACCAGCGAGGCCTCGGTGTAGCGGGCCGGCGGCTTGGTGGCGTGGCCCTCCGGGGTGAGCCGCTCGGCGGCCAGCGGGTCGCCCTCGGCGACCTGCGGCAGCCGGCGCTCGCGGTCGTCCAGCTCGGCGTTCGGGTCGTCGGCGCCCTCGACGTACGCCTTCAGGAAGCCGTGGAAGGTGATGATCTTGCCGGAGGCGGAGAACTCGGCGTCCCGCCCGTCGGCGGCCCGGCCGCCGACCTTCACGGTCACCGACTGGCCGACCGCGTCCTTCATCTGGGAGGCGACGGTGCGCATCCAGATCAGCTCGTACAGCCGGAAGTCGTCGCCGCCCAGACCGGTCTCGGCGGGCGTCCGGAAGCGGTCCCCGGACGGGCGGATCGCCTCGTGCGCCTCCTGCGCGTTCTTCACCTTCGAGGCGTACGTGCGCGGCGCGGACGGCAGGTAGTCGGCCCCGTACAGCTGGGTGACCTGGGCGCGGGCCGCGGTGATCGCGGTCTCCGACAGCGTGGTCGAGTCGGTGCGCATGTAGGTGATGAAGCCGTTCTCGTACAGCTTCTGCGCCACCTGCATGGTCCGCTTCGCGCCGAAGCCCAGCTTGCGGCTGGCCTCCTGCTGCAGCGTGGTGGTGCGGAACGGCGCGTACGGGGAGCGGCGGTACGGCTTCGACTCGACGCTGCGGACGCTGAACGCGGTCTGCTGCAGCGCGGCGGCCAGCCCGCGGGCGGCCTGCTCGTCGAGGTGCAGGGTGGTCGCGGCGCTCTTCAGCCGGCCGTCCGGGCCGAAGTCGCGGCCGGTGGCGACCCGCTTGCCGTCGACCGAGACCAGCCGGGCGCCGAACGACTCCGGGTCGGCCGCGCCGGCGGCGGTGCGGCCGGTGCCGAAGGTGCCGACCAGGTCCCAGTACGAGGCCGAGGTGAAGGCGATCCGCTCGCGCTCGCGCTCGACCACCAGGCGGGTGGCCACCGACTGGACGCGGCCCGCCGAGAGCTTCGGCATGACCTTCTTCCACAGCACGGGGGAGACCTCGTAGCCGTAGAGGCGGTCCAGGATGCGGCGGGTCTCCTGGGCGTCGACCAGGCGCTTGTTCAGGTGCCGCGGGTTGCGCACGGCCTCCTGGATCGCGTCCTTGGTGATCTCGTGGAAGACCATCCGGTGCACCGGCAC
Organism: Kitasatospora setae KM-6054; assembly: GCF_000269985.1. Lineage (NCBI taxonomy): Bacteria > Bacillati > Actinomycetota > Actinomycetes > Kitasatosporales > Streptomycetaceae > Kitasatospora > Kitasatospora setae. The sequence goes on from NC_016109.1 coordinate 3,998,510, forward strand.
CTTGGGCTTGAGCACTTCCTGCAGGTGCCACGCGATGGCCTCGCCCTCGCGGTCCTCATCGGTGGCGAGGAAGAGTTCGTCGGACTCCTTCAGGAGCGACTTCAACTTGGTGACCTGGGACTTCTTGTCCGGGTTCACCACGTAGATCGGGGCGAAGTCGTGGTCGACGTCGACCCCGAGACGGCGCACCTCGCCGGTGTACTCGTCCGGGACCTCGGCGGCCGTACCGGGCAGGTCCCGGATGTGACCGACACTGGCCTCGACGATGTAGCCGGGGCCGAGGTAGCCCTTGATCGTCTTCGCCTTGGCCGGCGACTCGACGATGACGAGTCGCTTGCCGTGCGCGGTCTCGCTGCTCGGGGACACCTTCGCTCTTCTCTCCCGGTCGTTTACCAAAGCTCCTGGGTCATCGCAGCGCGACGGCCCCACCAGCGGAGTGTGACCGTACCCTGGCCACCCTTGTCAAACGGACGGATCCTGCTTTTTCACCGGCAAGGCCGACCGACGCCACTCGAACGGTAACCCGATGGCAGGCCCCGGGGCATGTCTTTCCCCGGCAACCACGCCCCGCACCCCGCCCCGCCGGGCCCGCCGCCGCACGGCCGGAACCCGCCGCCGGGGCCGCCGCGAGCCCTTCCCGCGACCTGCCCACAGCCTGCCCGGGGCCTTTCGCGGAGCCCTTCGCGGAGCCCGGGCGGGCCGCTTCCCGCCCCGCGCCGGGCGGGTCAGCGCAGCCCGACCGCCAGCAGCGTCAGGCCGCCGGCCAGCGCGGACGTGGCGAGCAGCGCCCAGAACAGGTCGGCCGGCAGCGAGGGCAGTTCCTCGTGCGCGGCCAGCACCACCCGGTCCGGGCGGCGCGGGTCGTAGGCGACCTGGACGGCCGCGCCCGGGGCCAGCCGGACCGGTCGCCGCAACGGCGTGTTGCCGCGCGGCCGGGCCAGCACCAACCAGTGCGGCTCGGCCTCGCCGAAGACCGGACGCAGTTCGTGCACCGTCCCGGAACCGGCGCCGACCGAACTGCCCGGCGCCTCCACCGGGTACGACAGCAGCGGGCTGCCGTCCATCGCGCCGACGGAGTCCGGGTCGGCCACCACCTGCGCGGTGGCGGGCACGCCACGCCGCCGCAGGTGGTGGCGAAGGCGCAGTTCCACGGCGCACCAGAGCAGCAGCGCGCTCCCGAAGACCGTCAGGACCGCCCCGCCCACCAGCGTCGTCGGCGTCTCCACCCGGTCCTCCCCCGCAGCGCGTCCACAGCCTGTGGACAGCACGATGGCACCCGGTGGACAACCGGCGGCGGACACCCGGAGTACGCCCGGCCACGCAGAGGGAACGCCGAGGTGAACGCGCCGCGCGGACCCGCGCGGGCCGCCACCGCCTCCAACGACGCCGGGGCACCCCGGTCACCCCGGCCGCCCCCGCTCCCGCCCCGCCCGGTGATCAACATCACCGCCGCCGCGCCCCGGCCCGGAACGGGGCCGGGCTGGACCGGGCAGCCTAGCGGGACTCAGCGCACCGGCTCGACGAACCCCTGCTCGGTGAGCAGCCTCAGCGACTCGGGCACCCGTTCGCGCAGCTCGGCCGGGTCCTCGCCGAGCAGCTGGGCGATCGCGTCGACGATCTCCCCGGCGGCGAGGGTGCCGTCGCAGACGCCGACGAAGCCCGCGCCGACCGTGTCGACCTTGGTGGCCCGGCGCATTCCCCGGTTGTGCCGGAGGACCACGTGCTCCGGGTCCTCCGAGCCGGGGTCGCCGATCTGCTCCTGGACGACCTCGTCGGCGAGCAGGTAGCGGGCGGCGAGCAGCCCGGCGTCGTCGTGCGCGCGCAGGAAGTCCTGCCGGGCGAACCACTCCTCGATGTGCGGGCCGAGCGGCTGCTCGACCGGGTGCGGCCACTCCTCGATCCGCACCACGGGCTCGGCCGCGCCGGAGGCCCGCAGGGTGATCCAGCCGAAGCCGACGGCCTCGACGCCGGCCGCCTCGAAACCGTCCAGCCACTCCTCGTACCGGGCGGTGTACTCCTCGCCGCGGTGGTCGCCGCCGTCGCGCAGCCAGAGCTCGGCGTACTGGGCGACGTCCTGCACCTCGCGCTGCACCACCCAGGCGTCCAGGCCGGTGCCGGCCACCCAGCCGGCCAGCCGGTCGCGCCAGTCCTCGCCCTTGACGTGCTGCCAGTTCGCCAGCAGCTGGCAGTAGCCGCCGGGCTCCAGGTGGGCGGCCGCGCCGCGGACCACGCTGCGGCACAGCTCGTCGCCGGCCATCCCGCCGTCCCGGTAGGTGAACCGGCCGGCCGGGGAGATCACGAACGGCGGGTTGGAGACGATCAGGTCGAAGCGGCGGTCGCCGACCGGCTCGTACAGGCTGCCCTCGGCGGTCTCCACCCGCTCGAAGCCGGAGAGCGCGGCGGTCAGCCGGGTGAAGTGCAGGGCGCGCGGATTGAGGTCGGTCGCGGTGACCCGCTGGGCGTGCCGGGCCGCGTGCAGGGCCTGCACGCCGGAACCGGAGCCCAGGTCCAGCACCTCGCGCACCGGGCGGCGCACCGTCAGGTTGGCCAGCGTGGTGGACGCCCCGCCGACGCCGAGCACCAGGTCGCGCCGCTCGACCCCGGCGGCCGTCCGGCCCGAGCCGATCCCGCCCGCGCCGCCGACGGCGCAGCCCAGGTCGGAGACCACCCAGGCGTCCGCGCTGGGCAGCCCGGCGACCTCGTCGGCGTACGGCCGCACGTCCACGGTGGCGCGCAGCTCGGCACCCTCGCCGTCGCCCTCGACGCTCAGCCAGCCGTCGGCGAGCAGCCCGTCGAGCAGGCCGTCGGCCGGCAGCGCGGCGGCGGCCGCGGCCCGGGGCACGGCCCGCTGCAGCAGGAACAGCCGCACCAGGGTCTCCAGCGGCGAGCCGCCGCGGGTCGCCCGCAGCGCGGGGACGGCCTCGCTGCGGGCCAGCGCCGCGTACGCGGTCGGGCCGAGCAGGTCCAGCAGTCCGTCAGCGGTGAAGGAGGCACGCAGCAGCGCCTCGCGGAACTCCGCGATCCGGTCGGCGTCAAGAGCGGGGCTGTTCGTCACACCGCCATTCTCCCCCGTCCCGAGCCCACACCGCGCCGCCCGGCCAGGCCGGCCCCGCCCCGGACCGCACGGGGTCAGCCCCGGCGGGCGAGGGCCTACCGGACACCGCGACCTCCCCGGGTCGGCCGGGAACGCGCTGTCACCCGGGGACCGCACAGCTCCGCCCAACCCCCGCCCGACTCGAAGCGGAGCAGGACGGGTCAGCGCAGGCCAGGCACGACCGGGTCGGACCCGAGCGGGCGCCGCAGGGTCAGCCCTCTGGCGGGCGAGGACGTGCCGGACACCGCCGCACCCACCGGTCGGCCGGGGACACACTGCCCCGGAAACCACACAGCTCCGCCCAACCCCCGCCCGACTCGAAGCGGAGCAGGACGGGCCAGCGCAGGCCAGGCACGACCGGGCCCGACGCGAGCGGGCGCCGCGGGGTCAGCCCTCTGGCGGGCGAGGACGTGCCGGACACCGCCGCACCCACCGGTCGGCCGGGGACACACTGCCCCGGAAACCACACAGCTCCGCCCAACCCCCGCCCGACTCGAAGCGGAGCAGGACAGGCCAGCGCAGGCCAGGCACGACCGGGCCCGACGCGAGCGGGCGCCGCGGGGTCAGCCCTCTGGCGGCCGAGGACGTGCCGGACACCGCCGCACCCACCGGTCGGCCGGGGACACACTGCCCCGGAAACCACACAGCTCCGCCCAACCCCCGCCCGACTCGAAGCGGAGCAGGACGGGCCAGCGCAGGCCAGGCACGACCGGGCCCGACGCGAGCGGGCGCCGCGGGGTCAGCTCTTGGCGGGCGCGGGCGTTCCGGACGCCGCCGAGTCAGCCGGGGACGCGCTGTCGCCGGGGGCCGCGCCACCGGTCGCACCGGTCGCACCGGCCGACGGCCTGGCGGCGGACCCGCCGGTGTCGGCGCTACCGGCCTTGCAGCCGGGCTGCTTCTTCATCGCGTCGCCCAGGTCGCCGCTCTGCAGGGCGGCCAGCGCAGAGGTGGACACCTGGGAGAGCTGCTGCACCTGGTCGCCGACGCTGCGCAGCCCGTCCGCGAACTTGGCCTGGTCCGCGTTGGTCAGCCCGTCGAGCTTCTTCTGCGCGTCCAGGTAGCCCTGCGAGACCTGCTTCAGCTCGTTGACGGCGTCCTGCTGGACCTTCGCCCCGTCGCCGATCTTCGGGGCGCCGGCCTTCTGCACGGCGTCGGCCAGCTGCTGGTTGGTGGTGGCGAGCGAGGCGAGGTCGACGGAGAGCCGCTTCTGCAGGTCGGCGGGGGACTCGCCGGTCTTGACGTCCGCGGTGTCCGCTAGGGCCGCCCGGGACTGCGCGATCGGGTCCTTCGCCGCGTCGCAGACGCTCTTCGCCCAGCCGTCGAGCTTCGCCGAGGAGTCGTCCGCGGAACAGCCGACCGCGGCGAGCGCGAGCAGCGCGCCGAGCGCGGGGACGGTCACCAGTCGCTTCTTCACCGGGGCCCTTTCGGTCACTGACACCCGGCTCCGGGCATCCCCCGCTGAACCTACACGCCCGCTCGGGGCACTCCGCCGGGAAGGCCGCGGCCCGCGACATCGGCCCAGCTCAGCGCCGCCCCCGCGCGGGCGGGCGGCGGACCGGGGCACACCGAAGCACCGCCCCGCGCGGAACGACCCGCTGCGGGACGGTGCGGAAAGCACGCACGGCGGCACCGACGGCACCAGCCGGACCGGACTCGAACCAGCCCCCCTCGAAGGGCCTCAGCGACCTCAGCGGCCTCAGCCGCCGACCCGCCGACCCGCCGACCCGCCGACCGCCTCAGACGGTGACGGACACCGGGGTGACCGGCCAGCTCATCCGGATCACGCCGCCGTCGGAGCCGTTGCCGACCTCGACATCCTCGACCAGTCCGGTGATCACCGCGAGGCCGAGCGCGTCCTCGTCCTCCGGGTCCCCGGCCGTCGCGGCGGCACCGGCGGCGTGCGCCGGCCCGGCCTCGTCGGCGACCTCGATGAGGAACCGCTTCTCCTGCTCGGTCAGCGCCACCCGGACGGCACCGCCCACGCCGTTGCGCTGGTGCAGCGCGACCGCGCGCGAGCAGGCCTCGCCGACGGCAAGGCGCAACTCGTCGAGCACCGACTCGTCCACCCCGGCCCGTCTGGCCACCGCGGCTGCCACCAGCCGGGCGGTGCGCACGTGCTCGGGAAGCGCGCTGAATCGAAGTTCGACGGTTGCCATGTCTCCCCTCCGGGGTTGCTCCCCGCCGCCGGACACACCGGCCCGCACGGCGGAGGCGGGTACACCGACCTCGCCGGTCGGGCAGGGCAGCGGGCCCCGCCGACCGGCGGCGGTCGATCGAAGTGATGCGGTTGGGACGGCCGATCGACGACGGATCGTCAGTCGGTCGCGGCGACGGCCTCGTCCACGGAGTTGTGGATCGGGAACACCTTGGTCAGACCGGTGATCCGGAAGATCTTGAGGATGCGCTCCTGGTTGCACACCAGGCGCAGCGAACCCTCGTGCGCACGCACCCGCTTCAGACCGCCGACCAGCACGCCGAGGCCGGTGGAGTCGAGGAAGTCGACGCCCTCCATGTCCACGACCAGGTGGTAGTTGCCGTCGTTGACGAGCTCGACAAGCTGCTCGCGCAGCTTGGGGGCTGTGTACACATCGATCTCGCCGCCAACCTCGACGACCGTGCGATCGCCGACAGTACGGGTCGACAGGGACAGGTCCACGGAACCTCCAGCACCTTGCCTTGCTACGTCATTGCGATCTTCAACCCGACGGCTGCCACCGCGAGGTCGCAGGGCCGGGGCGCGGCGAACCGGCAGGTCGGAGCCTCGGCGTCGCGGCTCTCGGCCGTGCGGCCGTCACGGGCTTCATTCAACCACCTGCGACCACGGGCGCACGATGGTTAACAGCGATTCTCCGTCACGCCGGTGACACACTGGGTCTTCATGCCGCCCCGTCAACACCAGCCCGAGGCCCTGCTCGCGACCCTTTCCACCGGGCGCGGCAGGTCGGACCGCCTCACCCATACGGAGCACCTGCCCGCCCGGGAGGCCCGGTATGCGCCTTGGCCGGAAGGAATCCGTCAGGAGGTGGTCGCGGCCGCCTCCGGGCTCGGCGTGGTGCTGCCCTGGGCTCACCAGGCCGAGGCGATGGACCTGGCCGCCGCCGGCCGAACCACGGTGATCGCCACCGGCACCGCCTCGGGCAAGTCGCTGGGCTACCTCGCCCCGCTGCTCAGCGACCTGCTGACCGGCACCGAGGCCCGCAACGGGCGCGGCGCGACCGCCCTCTACCTGGCCCCGACCAAGGCACTGGCCGCCGACCAGCGCCGCCGGGCCGCCGAACTCGTCCCCGACCGCGTCCGGGTCGCGCTCTACGACGGCGACACCCCGCCGCAGGAGCGCGAGTGGGTCCGCCAGTACGCGTCCTACGTGCTGACCAACCCGGACATGCTGCACCGCGGCGTGCTCCCCGCCCACCCGCGCTGGGCCTCCTTCCTGAAGACGCTGCGGTACGTCGTGGTCGACGAGTGCCACACCTACCGCGGTGTGTTCGGCTCGCACGTCGCCCAGGTGCTGCGCCGACTGCGTCGGCTGTGCGCCCGCTACGGCTCCTCGCCGACCTTCCTGCTGGCCTCCGCGACCACCGCCGAGCCCGCCGTCACCGCCGAACGGCTCACCGGCCTGCCCGCCACCGCCGTCACCGAGGACTGCTCGCCGCGCGGCCCGATGGTGTTCGCGCTCTGGGAGCCGCCGCTGACCGAGAACACCGGTGAGCACGGCGCGCCCGTCCGCCGCAGCGCCACCGCCGAAGCCGGCCACCTGCTCACCGACCTGGTGCACGGCGGCACCCGGACGGTCGCCTTCGTCCGCTCCCGGCGGGCCGCCGAACTGGTCGCCCTGCAGGCCCAGGAGCAGCTCGGCCAGCCGCTCGCCGCCCGGGTCGCCGCCTACCGCGGCGGCTACCTCGCCGAGGAGCGCCGCGCCCTGGAACGCGCCCTGCACTCGGGCCGGCTGCTCGGCCTCGCCTCCACCTCCGCCCTCGAACTCGGCGTGGACGTCTCCGGCCTGGACGCCGTCCTGCTGGCCGGCTACCCCGGCACCCGGGCCTCGCTGTGGCAGCAGGCCGGACGCGCGGGCCGGGAGGGCCAGGGCGCGCTGGCGGTGCTGATCGCCCGGGACGACCCGTTGGACACCTACCTCGTCCACCACCCCGAGGCCCTGTTCGCCACCCCGGTGGAGGCGACCGTCCTCGACCCGGACAACCCGCACGTGCTCGCCCCGCACCTGTGCGCCGCCGCGGCCGAACTCCCGCTCACCGACAGCGACCTGGAGCTGTTCGGCCCGTCCGCCGCACCGCTGCTGCCGGTACTGGAACGGCGCGGCCTGCTCCGGCGGCGCCCGGACGGCTCCTGGTACTGGACCCGCCGCGAGCGCGCCGCCGACGGCGTCGACCTGCGCGGCAGCGGCGGCAGCCCCGTGCAGATCGTCGAGGCCGACACCGGACGGCTGCTGGGCACCGTGGACGCCGAGGCCGCGCACACCGCCGTGCACACCGGCGCCGTGCACCTGCACCAGGGCCGCACCTACCTGGTCCGCGAACTCGACCTCGACTCCTCGGTCGCCCTGGTCACCCCCGCGAACCCGCCGTACACGACCTCCGCCCGGGACGTCACCTCGATCGCCATCCTGTCCACCGACACCACCGAGGAGTGGGGCGAGGCCCGGCTCAGCTTCGGCTCGGTGGAGGTCACCAACCAGGTCGTCGGCTACCTCCGCAAACGGATCTCCACCGGCCAGATCCTCGGCGAGAGCAAGCTCGACCTGCCGCCCCGCACCCTGCGCACCCGCGCCGTCTGGTGGACCGTCACCGAGGACCAACTCCTGGACGCGCTGATCCCGTTCGACCAGCTCCCCGGCGCGGCCCACGCCGCCGAGCACGCCTCCATCGGCCTCCTCCCGCTCTTCGCCACCTGCGACCGCTGGGACATCGGCGGCGTCTCCGTCCCGCTGCACCCCGACACCGGCCTGCCGACCGTCTTCGTGTACGACGGCCACTCCGGCGGCGCGGGCTTCGCCGAACGCGGCTTCCGCCGCGCCGTCGAGTGGCTGACCGCCACCCGGGACGCCATCGCCGCCTGCGAGTGCGACCGCGGCTGCCCGTCCTGCGTCCAGTCCCCGAAGTGCGGCAACGGCAACGAACCGCTCGACAAGGCCGCCGCCATCCGCCTGCTCACCGCCCTCCTGTCCGGCGCCCCGACCAACCCGGCCGGCCCGGTCAGCCCGGCTGATCCAGCTGATCCGGCTGATCCGGCCGGGAAGGACTGACCCGCCCACCACGGCCCTCTCCGCCCCGGCTCCCGCTGAATCCACCGACCGCCCGCCACCGCCGCCGCCGTGGCCGCCGCCGTGGCCGTGGCCGTGGCCACCAGGATCGTCCTGGTCACTCAAGGCACCCGGGGCACCCGGGGCTCCGCGCCGATCGGGGAGGGCCGGCCCCTCGGCGCCCTCCTCGCCCCAGGCCCAGACCGGGCCCGCCCTGGCGCGGGCCCGGGCCGGGGGCAGCGGCACCGGTACGCCCCGGATCGGAACCCGGACCACCACCTCCACCGCGTCCTGCCCCGGGAGCACCCGGCAGGAGACCAGTTCGGCCCGCTCCTGGGCCCGGGTCAGCTCCGCGGCCCGTCCGCAGCCGCCGTCCTCGTCGAGCAGCAGCCGGTCGGCGGCGGCCAGGGCCGCGAGATCGGCCGCCGACTCCGCCCGGTGGCGGGCGGCCACCACCGTGCCCAGCATCAGGCAGGCCGAGAAGACCACCACCCCGAGCGACCCCAGGGCCACCAGCCACACCGTCGCCGAACCCCGCTCCCCCGCCACGTCCGACGGCGGCGTTCCACTCCCCCGCACCACGCACCACCTCGCTTCCGTTCCGTCCCCGCCGGTCGCCACGCTTCACTGACCACCCGTCATCCGCCCGACCTCCTCGGACGGCACGTCCTCCCTGGCACCGACCGCCGCGGCCGTGAGCCGCACCGACAGCAGGTCCGCGAGGCGGCCCGGGCCGGGGCAGGGGGCCTCGACGGTGGCCCGGGCGGTGGTGGCGTCCAGGTCGATGGCGACCTTCGCGCCGCGCGGGGCCGCCGCGACGGCCTGGGCCAGCGCGTCGGCGTCGCCCCGGGCGGCGGCCCGGGCGCCGACCCGGGCCGCGTCCACGCAGCGGATCTGGGCACCGGCCGCCACCACGCCCCAGGTCAGCATCGCCGCCAGCAGCACCAGGGCGGGCAGCCCGACCGCCGTCTCCGCCGTGACCATCCCGCTGTCCGCCGCCCTCCGGTCAGACCCCATGCAGGGACCGTTCGAGCAGCCCGGACAACGCGCCGGAGACCGTTTCGCTGGTCACCACCTTGTAGAGCACGGCGGCGAAGGCACAGGCCGCGACGGTGCCGATCGCGTACTCGGCGGTGTTCATCCCGGCGTCCGGCGGGCCGGCCGCCACCCTCCGGTACCGCCGGCGGAACCAGCCCGCCAGCCTGTGGACGACGAGCACCGCGGCGGTCGGCCGGACGGCGCGTACGAACTTCATCATGGTGGAACCCCTTCTACGGATCTGGACTTGGGAAGGCGTGGGGCGGGCCGACGGAACGGGTCGGCCCGACTCACAGGTGCCGGGAGAAGGCGGTGGTCAGCCCCGTGACCACCGGCACCACCCCGATCAGCACGAACGCGGGCAGGAAGCAGAGCCCGAGCGGCGCGGTCGCCAGCACGCCCGCCCGCCGGACCCGGGCGTGCGCCGCCCGGGCGGCGGCCGCGCGCTGGGCCTGGGCCAGTCCGGCCAGCGCGGCGGTCGGCGGGGCACCGCTCAGGCTGGTGCGGGCCAGGCAGCGGGCGAGCGGGGCCAACGGCGGGCAGTCGGCGGCCAGTTGCTCCCAGCAGTGCTCCGGCTCGGCGCCGAGGGCGAGCTGAGCGGCGACCCCGGACAGCCGCTCCCGCATCGGGGACGGGACGCTGTCCGCGACGGCGGCGGCCGCCTCGGCCGGGGAGCCGGACGACCCGAGGCAGGCAACCAACAGCTCGGCGGTCAGCGGGAGCTGACGGACCAGCCAGTCGCGCTCCGCCGCCCGGCGGCGCTCGTCCGGCGACCGCACCCGGGGCAGCAGCCGCCAGGCCGCCCAGCAGGCCAGCGGACCGGCCACCAGCCCGGCCCGGCCGCCGACCAGCGCCCCCGCCGCAGCTCCCAGCAGCAGCGCCAGCGGCCGCTCGCCCGACAGCCACCCGAGCACCCGCCGGACCGCCACCGCCGTCCGCCCGGGCGCACCGTCCCGAGCCCCGGCGGCCGAGCCGACCGGCACGCACCACGCGACCCGCCGCCGCGCCGTCCGCCGCCGCCTCACCACCAGCGCCTCCCCGACCAGCCCCGCGACCGCCACCGACCCCAGCACCACCGACCCGCTCATCCCGCCGCCTCTCTCCGTCTCTCCCCGGTCGCCGACCGATCGACCGCCCGCTTCCGACCCGGTCTCGGAGAGACCGGAACCCGTGGTGGCGCCCGAATGCCCCACCGCCCGCGCCCAGCAGCCGTGTTCACTCCCACCCGTGCACCCGGCCTCCCGCCGGGGACGGCCGGGCCGCGCCCCGGAGATCGCGGCGCGTCCGGGAGATCCCGCAACCGGCGGCAGCGGCCCGTACCGGGCGGGGACGGACCGGGGTGTCCTCCGCGGACCGGACGATCCGGGCCGTCCAGACGATCCCGACCACCTCCAGGACGGCCCCGACCAGCAACCCGAGCAGGCCCGCCGGCGTGTGCAGCAGGACGTGGACGGGGTGGGCCCCGAGTGCCGCGCCCAGGCCGAGGCCGACGGCGGGCAGCACGGCGAGCACCGCCACCGTGGTGCGCGGGCCCGCGAGTTCACCCGCGATCTCCTCGCTGAGCGCCCGCTCGGCCCGCAGCGCCTCCGCGACCTGCTCCAGACCGTCCGCCAGCCCGCTGCCGCTCTCGGTGCTGACCCGCCAGCAGGCCGCCATCGCCGCCGCGCCCTCCCCTCCCGGCAGTTCGGCCACCAGCCGGAGCGCCGCCGGCAGGTCCGCCCCGTAGCGGCCCGCCGCCAGCCGGGCCGCCGGCTCGGCGCCGAGGCGACGGCCCCACTCGGGGGCGGCCCTGGCCAGCACGGTGTGCATGGCCTGCTCGGGCGTGGCGCCGCCGCGCAGTTCGGCCGCCAGACCGGTGCACAGGTCGATCACCGCCGCGGCCCGCCGCCGCGCCGCCCGGAGCGTCCGCCGCGCCGCCCGCCAGCGCCGGAGCGGGACCACCCCGCAGGCCGCCCCGAGCACCGGGAGCACCGAGGAGGTGGCGTGCCCGGCCGCCGCCCCGAGCGGAAGCAGCAGCAGTTCGGGCACCAGCCGGCCCGGCCACCGGCGCCGCCACAGCGCCCGCACCCGTGCCCGCTCCCACGCCCGGCCGTGCGGGCCCCGCCGCCCGCTCAGCAACCGCCGCATCCGGCCGGAGCCGCGGGCCCGGCGGCCCAGCGCGCGCAGCCAGGCCGTCCCGAACAGCCCGCCCACCAACCCGGCGGTCACTCCGGTCAGACTCGCCCCGCAGGCCGCGCCGTACGACTGGAGCGCGCCAGCCGCCGCGAACCCGCCGATCACCCCGCCCGGCACCGCCATCACGGCCTCCTGACCGCGGAGCGCAGCAGATGCCACGCCACCGCCCCGATCACGCACAGCACGAACACCCAGCCGCACTCCAGCCACCTCAGCGTCATGTCCCGCCCCCGGACGGCTCGGTGGGCTCGGCGCGCCCGATGGGTCCGGTCGGATGGGTGGCCTCGATGGGCCCGGCAGCGCCGTCCGGCTGGTCCGACCGGTCCGCCCCGGACGGCTCGGGGTGCGGCGGCAGGTCGACGCCGCGTTCGGCGCACAGCTCCCGCAGGCGGGCCCAGCCGGGGCCGGGGCGGGCCCGGCCACCGCGGTCGAAGTGGACGGCCGCGGTGGTGGCGGTCAGTCCGTCGGGCCCGCCGGCCAGCAGGTGCAGGCCGGTGACCCGGCGGCGGCCGTCGGCGCGGTCCCGGCCGAGGTGGACGACCGTGTCGAGGCCGGCCCGGAGCTGGCTGTGCAGGGCGTGCCGGTCCAGCCCGGCGAGCGCGCCCAGGGCCTCCAGCCGGGCGGGCACGTCGGCGGCGGTGTTGGCGTGGACGGTGCCGCAACCGCCTTCGTGGCCGGTGTTCAGGGCCGCCAGCAGGTCGACCACCTCGGCGCCGCGGACCTCGCCGACGACCAGCCGGTCGGGCCGCATCCGCAGCGCCTGCCGGACCAGGTCCCGCAGGGTCAGCTCACCCAGCGACTCCTGGTTGGGCGGTCGGGACTGCAGCCGGACCACGTGCGGATGGTCCGGGCGCAGCTCGGCGGAGTCCTCGGCGAGCACGATGCGCTCGTCGTCGGGGACGAGGCCGAGCAGGGCGGCGAGCAGGGTGGTCTTGCCGCTGCCGGTGCCGCCGGAGACCAGCAGCGAGAGCCTGGCCCGCAGGACGGCGGTGAGCAGGTCGGCCCCGGACGGCGGCAGCGCGCCGGCGGCGACCAGCTCGGGGAGGGTGAAGGGCTCGCTGCGGCTGGTGCGCAGCGAGATGTGGGTGCAGTCGGCGGCGATCGGCGGGAGGACGGCGTGCAGCCGGGTGCCGTCGGGCAACCGGGCGTCCACCCAGGGCCGGGCGTCGTCGAGGCGGCGCCCGGCGGCGGTGGCCAGCCGGTGGGCGAGCCGACGGACCGCGTCGGCGTTCGGGAAGCGCACCTGGGAGGCGCGTTCCAGCCCTCGGCCGCGGTCGACCCAGATCCGGTCGGGACCGTTGACCAGGACGTCGGTGACGCCCTGCTCGGCCAGCAGCGGTTCGAGCGGCCCGGCGCCGACGATCTCGGCGCGCAGGTCGCGCACCGCGTTCAGCACGTCGGCCCCGCCGAGCGGGGGCCCGGCCGCGCGCAGGGCCGCGGCGACCGACCCGGCGGTGGGAGCCGCACCCGCCTCGGCGAGCCGGATCCGGACGGCGTCCACCAGTTCGGCGGCCTCGCCCGGGGTCGGTCCGGCCCCCGGACCGACCGGCGGCCCGGCGGCCACCGGTGCCTGATGCGGCTGACGCCGCACCAGGAAGCGCACCGGAGGTGCGTGCCGCCGGTCGGGGACGGGCGGCCCCTCCCCGACCGGCAGCGCCTCCTCCGCGGGCCCTGAGGGGGCATTGGAGAGGCGGCGGGGGCGCGGTACGGCGATCCGGCGGTGGGCCCGGGCGATCGGCCGCCTGGAGGCCCGTTGGTCGCCCTGCTGCCCCTGGCGCCCCTCTCCCGCGCGGCCGTCCGCGCCGTGCGGGTCATGCGGGTCATGCGGGTCGTACGAATCGTGCGGGTCGGCGAGACGGTCGTCGGAGCGACGGTCGTCCACGGCTCGGACGTCCACGGCTCGAACGTCCACGGCTCGGGAACCGGCGGCTCGGGGATCGACGGCGTGCAGGTGGTTGGTCATGGTTGCTCCTCAGGCCGCCACGACGGGCGGCATCGCTTCGGTCAGGAATCGCCCGCAGAACCGGGCCAGCGGCCCGCGCTCCCGCAGGCCCGGGGGGACGCCCCGTTCGACGTCCAGGGCGAGGCCCGGCTCGGGGGCGAGCTCTCCGGCCAGCCGCAGGCGCAGCCCGCGGGCGACGTCGGCAGCGGTGAGGCCGGAGGGGCCCGGAGTGCGGACGACGGCCCGCAGGTCGGTGAGCCGCATCCGGGCGGCCGCCGTGACCCGGTCGGCGGCCGCCAGGGCGCGCAGTTCGGCGGGGACCACGAGCAGCCCGGTGTCGGACTGCTCCAGGGCCCGGGCGGCGGCCGCGTCGAGCTGTCTGGGCAGGTCGAGGACGACCAGCCCGCCGCGTCTGCGGGCGGCCGCCAGCACGCTGTCCATGGCCTCGGCCGGGATGGCCAGGGTGTCCGACCTGTCCCAGGACAGGGCGCTGAGCCGGTGCGGCTCGGGCAGCGCCCTGGCCAGTTCCGCGCCGCTGATCCGCCCCCGGGAGGCGGCCAGGTCGGGCCAGCGCAGCCCGTCGGCCTGTTCGGCGCCGAGCAGGACGTCGAGCCCGCCGCCGAGCGGGTCGCCGTCGATCAGCATGGTGCGGTGCCCGGCCCGGGCGGCGCAGACCGCGAGGGCACAGGCCAGCGTGGAGGCTCCGGCGCCGCCGCGCCCGCCGAGCACGGCGACGGTGAGCGCGGGTGGCCCGACGCCCTCGGTGGCGTCGGCGATCCGGTCGAGCAGCCAGGGCTGCGCGTCCGGCAGGAAGAGCACGTGCTCGGCGCCGAGCCGGACGGCCCGGACCCAGATCTCCCCGTCGTCGAGGTCGAGGCCGAGCAGCAGGACGCCGGGTCGGCGCGGCAGGCCCGCGCACCGCTCGGCGAGGTCGTCACCGACCAGCACCAGCGGGGCGGCCTCCCACAGCCGGACGGGCGGCGGGGCGCCGCTGAGCAGCCGTGGTTCGGCCCCGGCGGCGGCGCACAGGCGGGTGAGCTGTTCGGCGAGCGCGTCGTCGCCGGTGAGGATCAGCGGCCCGGGCGGGGGCTCGGGCGCGGTGGCGTGCGGATCGGTGGCTGCAGCGGACAAGGCGGTCCTCCCGTGGTGCGGGGACGGTCTGACGACGCGTCGGACGCGGTGCCCCGGAGGGTCGCCGCGCGGCGTCGTGGACACCACGGTGAAGGACGGTGCGGAATGCGTCAGCCGACTTCCGATTGCCTGTGGATAACTCGCCCCTGTGGATAACTCGGGTCACTCGGACGGGGGCTAAAGCAGTTCGGAATTGACGCGTCAGGCATGCCGATATGACACTCGCACAACTACTCAGAGTGACAGAAACTTGGAGTGCGAAGAAACCTCGACAGCGGCTCTCGGGCCACTGGAGCACCCCTCGCGCCCACCGGCACCACCGCTCCCTGGAGGCTCAACTACCAAGGGAAATGGGCCCGGACATGCGACGACCCCCGCCGGGGGGGGAGAGCGGGGGTCGTCTATCCACGGCCCGGCTCGGGGGGGAGGAGCCGGACCGGGTTAGCACGGTCGCGCGAACGATCCGTGACTTCCATGGTGTACCCGACCGGCCAGAAACACAAACCCGCATGCCCGCGGGTCCACCGAATGGCCCTCCCTTTTGGCCGCCCCTCTATCCTCGGTTCCCGTGGACACCACCGAGAACGCCGACGAGAACGCCGACTTCGCCGACCGCGGTGCCGACGCCGGGTCCGACACGGGCGCCGAGACCGCCGCCACCCCCGGAGCCGAGGCCGACAGCGAGACCGCGGTCGGGAGCGAGGCCGTGACCGACACCGCCACCGGAACCGCTGCCGCCGACGCCACCACCGACGCCGACCAGGACTCCGCCCCGGCCCGCCCCGCGGACCGCGGCGGCTACGGCGTGCCCCGCACCGCCGCCTTCTTCGACCTCGACAAGACGATCATCGCCAAGTCCAGCGCGCTCGCGTTCAGCCGCCCCTTCTACCAGGGCGGCCTGATCAACCGCCGCTCGGTGGTGAAGAGCGCCTACACCCAGTTCATCTTCCTGGTCGGCGGCGCGGACCACGACCAGATGGAGAAGATGCGGGCCTACCTCTCCGCGCTCACCCGGGGCTGGAACGTCCAGCAGGTCCGGGAGATCGTCGCGGAGACCCTGCACGGCATGATCGACCCGCTCATCTACGACGAGGCCGCCTCGCTCATCGAGCAGCACCACGCGGCCGGCCGGGACGTGGTGATCGTCAGCAGCTCGGGCTCCGAGGTGGTCGAGCCGATCGGCCAACTCCTGGGCGCGGACCACGTGATCGCCACCCGGCTGCACGTCGAGGAGGGGCGCTACACCGGCGAGATCGAGTACTACGCGTACGCCGAGAACAAGGCCGCGGCGATCCGCGAGCTGGCCGAGCGGGAGGGCTACGACCTGGCCAACTGCTACGCGTACAGCGACTCGTCGACCGACCTGCCGATGCTGGAGGCGGTCGGCCACCCGGCCGCGGTGAACCCGGACCGAGCGCTGCGCAAGGAGGCGACGGCCCGCGAGTGGCCGGTGCTGGCGTTCAGTCGGCCGGTCGAACTGACCCGCAGGCTGCCCGAGTTCCACGCCCCGAGCCGTTCCGTGGTGGCCGCCGTGGCGATCGGCGCGGCGGTGCTGACCGCGGGGGTGCTCTGGTACAGCGCGCGCCGGCGGCGTCCGGCCGCGGCCTGAACCGCCGCGTTCCGCGCCGGACGGCCGCGGACCGGCCGGGCCCGTTCGAGGGCCCGGCCGGTCCGCCGAATCGGACAATCCGCTATATGAACTGCCAAAGGCGCCTTTTTCGGGTTCCTCTTTCGGTGGATCTGAGGTAGAAATGGGTTACGGCCCGCGAGACCCGGTCAGGACCCCAAGAGGTCGAACCGACAACGCAGTTCAGGCCCACGGACCGACGCACGGACAATCGGGCACCCACATGCAGCCGACCCGCTGACGGGCCGCCGCACCAGGCGAACGGGAACAGGACCCCGCCTGATGGGCACTGAAACGGTGCATGCCCTGGTCACCCGGCCTCCGTGCCAGCGGCGGCGCCCGGAGTCCTCGGGCGCCGCCGCAACCCCGTTCCGGCCGGCCCGGGGCTGGCCCCGCCGAAGCCGGTCAGACCATGCCGCGCTGCATCGCCTCGCACACCGCGGTACTCTCCCGCACGCCCAGGCCGAGCGCGGCCGCGCAGTGCGCCAGCCAGCGGGACAGGCCCTCGGGGGTGCCCTCCAGGTAGCCCAGCAGGGCCCGGCGGTAGGCGGCGGTGCCGAGTTCGGCGAGGCCGACCTCGGCCGGGCAGATCGCCTTCGGATCCAGGCCCTCGGCGATCAGCACGATCCGCTGGGCGGCCCGGGCGACCAGGCCGTTGGCCGAGCCGAAGGGGCGCAGCGCGAGCAGTTCGCCGTGCACCACGGCGGCGACCACCAGGGCGGGGGCGCCGCCGGTCGGACGTTCGGCGCGGGCCGCGAGCAGCCCGGCGAGCTGGTCGAGTCGGGCGGCCACCTCGGCGGGCGGGGGCGGTGGCGGGAGTTCGCCGACGGGTCCGCCGGAAGCCGGGCCGTCGGAAGCCGGGCCCTCGGTGGCGGCGAGCTCGCGCGGAAAGAGCGGCGCGGCGGGTTCGCCGTCGTGGCGCGGGCGCCCGGCGGCCGGGTCGCCGTCACCGACGGCGAGCAGGTGGAGCCGGGCCAGCACCTGCAGCGGGGAGGTGCGCCAGACGCTGAGCAGTTGGCCGGCCTCGGCGGACAGCCGCAGCGCGGCACCGACCGTGCGGGCCTCGGCGTCGGCGCCGAAGTCGGTGCGGCGGCGGACCTCCTCCAGCGGCCAGTCGGCGCCGTCCAGGGCGGCCGAGGCGCGGGCGCCGCGCAGGGCGGACTCGGAGGTCACCTCGCCCGCCCGGCGCCGCATCACGCGGTGCCCGTAGAGGCGGTCGACGTTCTTGCGCACTTCGGCGACGGCCTCGGGGACCCCGGCGAGCTGGGCCAGCGGGGCGAGCGGGTCAGTTCCTGTGGTCACCTACCCGAGAGTAATGAATCCACCGGGCGACCGGGAGGCAACCCCGGGTCACCCTTTCGTGGCAATCATCTGTTCCCCTGCGTGCAGCACCCCAAACCACCGCTAGCATGGCCACTAATCGGTGACGATAACGGTTTCCAACAAGCGTCAACAAGCATCCGGGCCGCCAAGGGCCGACGGACGCCAGAGCCCAGAGAGCCGGAGACTCAGAGATGAAGATCGCCTTCGTCGGGAAGGGCGGCAGCGGCAAGACCACCCTGTCCGCCCTGTTCATCCGCCACCTGGCCGCGGCCGGCCACCCGGTGGTCGCCGTCGACGCCGACATCAACCAGCACCTCGGCCCGGCCCTCGGCCTGACGGACGGCCAGGCCGCCGCACTCCCCTCGCTCGGCGCGCACCTGCCGGAGATCAAGGAGTACCTGCGCGGCGACAACCCGCTGATCCACTGCGCCGAGGAGATGATCAAGACCACCCCGCCCGGACCGGGCTCCCGCCTGCTGCGGATCGTCGAGGAGAACCCGGTGTACGCGGCCTGCGCCCGCCCGGTCGCGCTGGACGAGGGCTCGGTGCGGCTGATGGCGACCGGCGCGTTCACCGAGGAGGACCTCGGGGTGGCCTGCTACCACTCCAAGGTCGGCGCGGTGGAACTGCTGCTGAACCACCTGCTGGACGGCCCGGACGAGTACCTGGTCACCGACATGACGGCCGGCTCCGACTCCTTCGCCTCCGGCCTGTTCACCCGCTTCGACCTGACCTTCCTGGTCGCCGAGCCGACCCGCAAGGGCGTCTCGGTGTACCGCCAGTACAAGGAGTACGCCCAGGACTTCGACGTCCACCTGCGGGTGATCGGCAACAAGGTGCAGGGGCCGGACGACCTGGACTTCCTGCAGCGCGAGGTCGGCGAGGACCTGTACGCCTGCTTCGGGCAGTCCGGCTGGGTGCGCCGGCTGGAGCGCGGGGACGAGCCGCCGCTGCGCGAGCTTGAGCCCGCGAACCGGGAGGTGCTGGCCCGGCTGCGGACCGCCGCCGACTCCTCCCACGGCCTGCGCGACCCGCGCCGGTACAGCGCCCAGGCCGTCCGCTTCCACCTGCGCAACGCGGAGAGCTGGGGCAACGCCAAGGTCGGCATCGACCTGGCCACCCAGGTCGACCCGGACTACGTACTGGGCGCCGAGCGGGCCAGCACCGCCGGAGTCTGACCCGCCCCCGCCCCCGAGGGGCCGGCCCGCCGTGATGGCGAGCCGGCCCCTCGGCCGCATCCGGGCAGGCCCGGGCAGGCCCGAGCGGCCCCGAGCGCGGGTCCGGCGGGAAATTCCCGCCCCGGCCGGGTGCCACACGATGTGGTGAACGCCCCTATTTGTACTGGCACTCGAAGCACACGCTGTGCAAAGGTTCCATTACTCTCGGTTTACCAGCTCTTGAAGCCTCTCTTGAGCACCGGTGTCCGCACCCTGGTCGCCGCAGGCCGTCGCCGCCGCGCGCCCGCCACCGCGCCGCCCCTCGCGTCACCCACCACGGCTGTCCCGCCCCGGCCGTCCGCCACACCCGCCACACCCGCTGTGACCCACGACAGCCGATCCGACCAGGCACACCCGCCGGACCTGACTGCGTTCGTTCCCCCGGAAGAAGACGGGAAGTCCCCCATGACCATCGACGTCTCCAGCGCACCCATCGCCTCCGACACCACCGACCACGCCCCGCCGCAGGGCGGCGCGCCCGCCGGCCGGGTCCGCACCCTGCTGGCGCACGACCTGCCCGCCTCCCTCGCGGTCTTCCTGATCGCGGTGCCGTTCTCGCTCGGCATCGCCCTCGCCACCGGCGCCCCGCTGACGGCCGGCCTGGTCGCCGCCGCCGTCGGCGGCCTGGTGGCCGGCTTCCTCGGCGGCACCCACCTCCAGGTCAGCGGCCCGTCCGCGGCGCTGACGGTGGTCACCGCCGGGGTGATCGCCCAGTACGGCTGGTCGACCGCCTGCCTGGTCACCGTCGCCGCCGGCCTGCTGCAGCTGCTGCTCGGCTCGCTGCGGGTGGCCCGGGCCGCGCTCGCGGTCTCGCCGGCCGTGGTGCACGGCATGCTGGCCGGTGTCGGGCTGACCATCGCGATCGCCCAGCTCCACGTCATCCTCGGTGGCACGCCGCACAGTTCGGCGCTGGCCGACCTGCTCTCGCTGCCGGGCGAGCTGGCCGGGCCGCACCCGCCGGCGCTGCTGGTCGGCCTGCTCGCGCTGGCGATCCTGTACGGCTGGCCACGGCTGGACCGGCTGCCGGGGGCGGCCGGCCGGATCGGCGCCCGGCTGGCCCGGCTGCCCGCCGCGCTGATCGCGGTGGCCGCCGCCACCACGCTGTCGCTGATCGCCGAACTGCGGCTGGCCCGGGTCGAGCTCCCGGTCTGGGAGCACCACCAGTTCTTCGCGCTGCCACCGCTCGCGCTGCTGTCCGGCCACTGGGCGGCGCTGCTCGGCTTGGTCCTGACGGTCGCCGCGGTGGCCGGCGTGGAGTCGCTGCTGTCCTCCGTCGCGGTCGACCGGATGACCCGCCGCAGCGGCGACCTGGACCGCGAGCTGCGCGCGCAGGGCGCCTCCAACCTGTTCTCCGGGCTGCTCGGCGGCCTGCCGGTGGCCGGCGGCGCCGTCCGCTCCACGGCCAACGTGCAGGCCGGCGCGGCCACCCGGGCCTCCGCGGTGCTGCACGGCTGCTGGGTGCTGGTCGCCGCGCTGGCGCTGACCGCCGGACTGCGGCGGATCCCGCTGGCCGCGCTGGCCGCGCTGGTGCTGGTGGTCGGCGTGCAGATGGTGAGCTTCGCGCACATCCGCCGGGTGCACCGGCACCGCGAGTTCCCGGTGTACCTGGCCACCGTGCTCGGGGTGGTGCTGCTCGGCGTCCCGCTCGGGGTGCTGCTCGGCGGCTCGGTCGCCATGCTGCTCGCCCTCTACCGGCTGACCCGCGCGCACGTCGACGTGCTGGCCGGGGACGACGGCTCGTACACCGTCCGCACCCACGGCCCGCTGACGTTCGCCGCCGTGCCCAAGCTGAGCCGGGCGCTGGGCCGGATCCCGGCCGGGGCGGGGGTGACGGTCCACCACGACGGCTCGTTCCTGGACCACGCCGCGTTCGAGGCGCTGCACGCCTGGCGCTCCGGCCACCAGGCGACCGGCGCGCAGGTCGCGATGGTGACGGAGCGCCAGTCGAAGGACGTGCTGGACCCGGACGGCACCGTCCGCGTGGGCAGCTCGCCGGGGCCGCACCGCTGCCGGGCCTGGACGCCCTGGGTCGGCCACCACTGCATCGAGCAGAACGAGGACGACCCGCACGTGCGCCTGCTCGACGGCGTCCGCGGCTTCCAGCTGCACACCGCCCCGCTGGTCCGCCAGGAGCTCGCCCGGCTGGCCCGGGACGGGCAGACGCCGTCGCAGCTCTTCCTGACCTGCGCGGACTCCCGGATGGTCACGAGCATGATCACCAGCTCCGGCCCGGGTGACCTGTTCACCGTCCGCAACGTCGGCAACCTGGTGCCCGCCCCCTACGAGCCGGGCGCGGCGGACGACTCGGTGGCCGCCGCCGTCCAGTACGCGGTGGAGGTCCTGGAGGTCGCCTCGATCACGGTCTGCGGGCACTCCGGCTGCGGGGCGATGAAGGCCCTGCTGGACGGCGTCACCGAGGCGGCCGGGCCACCCAGTGCGCTGGCCCGCTGGCTGCGCAACGGCCGCAGCTCGCTGGACCGCCTGCGGCGCGCCCCCGCCGAGTTCGAGGGCCGCCCCGCGGTGGACGTGGTGGAGCAGCTCTGCGTCACCAACGTGGTGCAGCAGCTCGACCAACTGCTGGCCAACCCGGCGGTGGAGCGCCGGGTAGCGGACGGCTCGCTGCGGCTGGTCGGGATGTACTTCGACTTCGCGACGGCGCAGGCGTACGTGCTGGACGCCCGGACCGGCCGCTTCGCCCCGGTGCACGCGCGGGTCGAGCCGGAGCAGGACCTGGCGGCCTGAGCACCGCCGCCCCGGCCGCCACCGACAGGAACGGTGGCCGGGGCCAGGAGAACAGCCAGGCTCAGGAGAGCAGCCGGGCCAGGTCGGCCGGGGTCACGTAGCCGGGCCAGCGGTGGTCGGTGAAGAGGTGGACCCCGGCGTCCTGGTAGCACTGGTCGACGAGTTGGGAGCAGATCATGTGCTTGGTGCTGGCGACGAAGCGCCGTAGCGGGGCGCCGCCCGGCAGGTGCAGTCGGACGGCGGCGAGGGCCAGGTAGTCGGCGAAGCTGTAGGGGGTGCCGAGGCAGGAGCGGGCGGCCGCGGCAACGGCAGCGCGCTGCTCATCGGTGAGCGGGATCCGCCCGGTGGACCAGAGCGCCGGGCGGCCGTCGTACTCGGAGAGCGGGCGGAGCACCGCGCCGCCGGGCTGGGCCTCGACGAGCTGTCCGTCGCCGACGCACACGAAGGCGTGCTCGTAGTCGGCGAAGCCGTCGCCGTTGAGGAACTGGCCGATCCGGATCAGCCGGCCGCTACTACCGCCCATCCGGACGACCGCGAAGTCGCCGGGGAGGGGCGCGGAGGAGGAAGGACCGGAGGAAGGAGTGGGGAGAGGGAGGGGGGAAGGGGTGTCGGGCATGGTGGTACCCCCGTCTTCGTCTCGCACGGTGATGGCATGCTCACTCGCAGTGGAGTACCGGCGAGCCGGGGCGTCAAGGCACCGTGCGGGATTGACCGGCCCGGGGGACGGGAAGACGTCGGGAGGGTCGGCCGGGCGGCCGGGCCCGCGTCCACCTGCGGCGGAGCCCTGCTTCGATCAAAGGTCTACACCAATTTCCCGGCAGCTCTTGTCAACGGAGCCGTTGGCCTGGTGAGCTGTGCGCTGGGACACACGGGACAATCCCTCCGCACGGGGTTCCCCGGTATTTGAGACTCGATGAGGAGTGCGCGTTGAGCAACGAGAGCCTGGCCAATCTGCTCAAGGAGGAGCGGCGTTTCGCCCCGCCCGCGGAGCTCGCCGCCTCCGCCAACGTCACCGCCGACGCCTACGCGCAGGCCTCCGAGGACCGGCTGGCCTTCTGGGCCGAGCAGGCCCGCCGGCTGAGCTGGGCGGTCGAGCCCACCGAGACCCTGGACTGGTCGAACCCGCCGTTCGCGAAGTGGTTCGCCGACGGCAAGCTGAACGTCGCGTACAACTGCGTGGACCGCCACGTCGAGGCCGGCAACGGCGACCGGGTCGCCATCCACTTCGAGGGCGAGCCCGGCGACAGCCGCGCGATCACCTACGCGCAGCTCAAGGACGAGGTCTCCAAGGCCGCCAACGCCCTGGAGTCGCTCGGCGTCGCCAAGGGCGACCGGGTCGCCGTCTACCTGCCGATGATCCCCGAGGCGGTCGTCGCGATGCTGGCCTGCGCCCGGATCGGCGCGGCGCACTCGGTGGTCTTCGGCGGCTTCTCCGCCGACGCGGTGGCCTCCCGGATCAAGGACGCCGACGCCAAGCTCGTCATCACCGCCGACGGCGGCTACCGCCGCGGCAAGCCGTCCGCGCTCAAGCCGGCCATCGACGAGGCGCTGACCAAGGTCGACGGCGTGGAGAACGTCCTGGTCGTGCGCCGCACCGGCGAGGAGGTGGCCTGGACCGAGGGCCGCGACGTCTGGTGGCACGAGCTGGTCGACGGCCAGTCCGCCGAGCACACCCCCGAGGCGCACGACGCCGAGCAGCCCCTGTTCATCCTCTACACCTCGGGCACCACCGGGAAGCCCAAGGGCATCCTGCACACCTCGGGCGGCTACCTCACCCAGGCCAGCTTCACCCACAACGCGGTCTTCGACCTCAAGCCGGAGACCGACGTCTACTGGTGCACCGCCGACATCGGCTGGGTCACCGGCCACTCGTACATCGTCTACGGCCCGCTCTCCAACGGCGCCACCCAGGTGATCTACGAGGGCACCCCGGACACCCCGCACCAGGGCCGGATGTTCGAGATCGTGCAGAAGTACGGCGTGACCATCCTCTACACCGCGCCCACCCTGATCCGCACCTGGATGAAGTGGGGCGACGACATCCCGGCCGGGTTCGACCTGTCGAGCCTGCGGGTGCTGGGCTCGGTCGGCGAGCCGATCAACCCCGAGGCGTGGGTCTGGTACCGGGAGCACATCGGCGCGGGCAAGACCCCGATCGTCGACACCTGGTGGCAGACCGAGACCGGCGCGATCATGATCAGCCCGCTGCCGGGCGTCACCGAGACCAAGCCGGGCTCCGCCCAGCGCGCGCTGCCGGGCATCGCCGCCACCGTGGTGGACGACGAGGCCCGCGAGGTGCCGAACGGCTCCGGCGGCTACCTGGTGCTGACCGAGCCGTGGCCGTCCATGCTCCGCACCATCTGGGGCGACGACGAGCGCTACGTCGACACCTACTGGTCGCGCTTCGAGGGCCGCTACTTCGCTGGCGACGGCGCCAAGAAGGACGAGGACGGCGACATCTGGCTGCTCGGCCGGGTGGACGACGTGATGCTGGTCTCCGGCCACAACATCTCCACCACCGAGGTCGAGTCGGCGCTGGTCGGCCACCCGGCGGTCGCCGAGTCCGCCGTGGTCGGCGCGGCCGACGCCACCACCGGCCAGGCGATCGTGGCCTTCGTGATCCTGCGCGGCACCGCCGCGGACAGCGAGGAGCTGATCGCGGACCTGCGCAACCACGTCGGCAAGACGCTCGGCCCGATCGCCAAGCCGAAGCAGATCAAGGTGGTCTCCGAGCTGCCGAAGACCCGCTCCGGCAAGATCATGCGCCGCCTGCTGCGCGACATCGCCGAGGGCCGCGAGGTGGGCGACACCACCACGCTGGCCGACTCCTCGGTGATGAACCTGATCCAGTCCCAGCTGCCGGCCGCCGGCGCCGAGGGCTGATCCACCGCCGGGCACCGCACCGGGCCCCGTTCCGCGCGCAGCGGAGCGGGGCCCGGTCCGTTCCACGGACCCACCGGCGGACGGGCCGGCCGGCAGGTCGACCGGCGGGTCAGCCGGCCAGCGCGCGCAGCGTGTCGTACGCGGTCTGGGCGAAGCGGCGGCGCCCGGTGGCGAGCGGCCCGGCCAGTGCGACCAGGCCGGTCTGCGCGGCCCGGTCGAAGCCCACGAAGGCGGTGCAGCGGCCGGTGGAGCCCTGGTGGAAGACCACCTCCCGGTCCTCCTCGGCGGGGCGGTGCTGCCAGCTCAGGCCGATCCGCTGCCCGGAGCCGCGCCGGGCCACCCGGGGCAGGCAGACCTCGCGCAGCGCGGTGCGCAGGCTGGCCGCCGCGCCGGTCCGCTCCGGGATCGGCACCGCGTCCACCGCGAGGTGCGCCTGCAGGTAGCGCAGCATGTCGTCGGCGGTGGAGCGCAGCGCGGCCGCGCCGGGCAGCGCCGGGACCTTGAACGAGGGGATCCAGCGCCCGCGCCGGTAGCCGGTGGTCTCGTCCCGGCCGGTGCCGCAGGAGGTGTCGACCAGCCCGAGCGGCTCGCAGACCCGCCCGGCCAGCAGTTCCTGGTAGCGCTGCCCGGCGGCCCGTTCCAGCACCAGGCCGAGCAGTCCGGCGCCGAGGCTGGAGTACCGCACCCGGGTGCCCGGAGTGCCGCGCACGGGCGTCCGGGGCAGCGCCCGGAGCAGGTGCGCGGCGCTGAACGTGGCGTACGGGCTGGTGAACCAGCGGGGCACCGCGGCGGGCGTGAGGCCGACCGGCAGCCGGGGCAGCCCGGAGGTGTGGGTGGCCAGGTGCAGCAGGGTGATCGGGCGCTCGTGCGGGTAGCCGGGCACCGCCCCGAGCGGCAGGTAGCGGTCGATCGGGTCGTCGTAGCCGACCTCGCCGCGGGCGACCATGTCGGCGAGCAGCAGACCGGTGAAGGTCTTGGTCACCGAGCCGAGTTCGAACCTGGTGTCGGCCCGCACCGGGCGCTCCCCGGCCCGGTCGGCGTAGCCGCGGCAGGCGACGGTGCGCTCGGAGCCGCGGATCACCGCGACGGCCAGGCCGCCCTCGGGCGCGGCGGCGGCGAACAGCGGGCGCAGCAGGTGGTCGAGGTCCGGATCGGCTAACGGGGGCTGGGCGGTGTCGGCGCCCACGGCTCCTCTCTCCTGCGGACCCGCGGCCTGCACCGGTATGGGTTCGGTCTCCTGAGTGGGCATCGCTTCCTCCACGACGGGGCGGGCGCCCGTTCGGCGGCCCGCTTCTGCGGCCGACCCTAGGAACGCGGCGGATCGTCCGCATCCGGCCGAACCCATCCGGGTCAACCGGCCACGGCCGGCGGCCGGCCTCGGGACCCGGCCGGCCGCCGGACCCGTCCGGACCGGCGCGCCGCGGACCGCCCGCCGAACCCTCCCGAACCCCCATACAGTAGGGCGAACCGGTTGGCCGCTTGCCGCGCGCCGTAGGATGTCAAGGAACCATCAAGAACCTGAGGCGCGCCGGGAAGTCTGGTCGGCACCGCACCACCCGTGTGTCCGCACGCCGCCGCCCCAGGAGGTCCACCACCGTGGCCAGCCCGTCCGACGACCGCCGCCAGTTCCTCGGCCTGCTGTCGCTGCCCGAGCGCCGCTACCTGACCGACGCGCTGCGCACCGAGACGGTCGGCGGCGTGCTGCTGCTGGCCGCCGCCGCGCTCGCGCTGCTCTGGGCGAACCTGTGGCCGCACGCGTACGAGGCGGTGCTGGAGTACACCGTCGGGCCGAGTCGGCCGCTGCACCTGAACCTGCCGCTGGAGTCCTGGGCGCAGGACGGGCTGCTGACGGTCTTCTTCTTCGTGGCGGGCATCGAGCTGAAGCGCGAGTTCGTGGCCGGGGAGCTGCGCACGCCGAGCGCGGCGGCGCTGCCGGTGGTGGCGGCGGTGTGCGGGGTGCTGCTGCCGGCGGTGCTGTACACGGTGGTCAACGCGGCGGCGCCGAACGGGCATCCGGCGGGCTGGGCGATCCCGACCGCGACGGACATCGCCTTCGCACTGGGCGTGCTGGCGGTGGTGGGCAGTCACCTGCCGTCCGCGCTGCGGGCGTTCCTGCTGACCCTGGCGGTGGTGGACGACCTGATCGCGATCCTGATCATCGCGGTCTTCTACTCGTCCGGGATCGAGTTCTGGGCGCTGGGCGCCGCGCTGGCCGGGCTGGTGCTGTTCTGGTTCCTGCACCGACGCGGGGTGCGCGGCTGGTGGCTGTACGTGCCGCTGGCGGTGGTGATCTGGGCGCTGATGCACGAGAGCGGGGTGCACGCGACGGTGGCGGGCGTGGCGATGGGCCTGCTGCTGCGCTGCCACCGCGAGGAGGGCGAGGAGCACTCCCCCGGCGAGCACATCGAGCACCTGGTGCGGCCGCTGTCGGCGGGGCTGGCGGTGCCGGTGTTCGCGCTGTTCGCGGCGGGCGTGCCGGTGTCGGCGGAGATCCTGGGCGAGGTGTTCACCCAGCCGGCCCCGCTGGGCATCGTGATCGGCCTGCTGGTCGGCAAGTCGGTGGGCATCTTCGGCGGCACCTGGCTGGCCGCCCGCCACACCCGGGCCGCCTTGAACCCGCAGCTGACCTGGTCGGACATGGTGGCGCTGGCCACCGTCGCGGGCATCGGCTTCACCGTCTCGCTGCTGATCAGCGACCTGGCCTTCCCGGACGACCACCACCTGGCCGCGCTGTGCAAGGAGGCCGTGCTGGTCGGCTCGCTGGCCTGCGCGGTGGTCGGCACCCTGCTGCTGAAGCGGCGCAACCGGTACTACCGGCAGCTGTGCGCGGACGAGGACCGGGACGAGGACGGCGACGGCATCCCCGATGTGTACCAACAGCAGCGGTGACACACCCCCCGGGCGGGGACCCGGAGTGGTGTCCGACTCGCCGGTAGGGGCATGATGCTGAGCTGACACGCACTCGCGTGACGCACGCTCAGGACGCTTCACCCCAGCCCGTCGAACGGAGACCTCCCGATGGCCGCAGGAGCCGCACCCCCCAACGGCCGCACCCCGCACGAGGGCGAGCGGACCGTCGGCGAGCTGTTCGCCGACGCCACCGCCGAACTGTCGAGCCTGGTGCACGACGAGATCGCGCTGGCCAAGGCCGAGATCAAGGCCGACGTGGTGCGCGGCGGCATCGGCACCGCGGCCGGCGTGGTGGCGGGCGTGGTGGCGCTGGCGGCCGTCCCGATGTTCTCCTTCGGCTTCGCCTGGGGCCTGCAGGCGCTGGGCATCACCACCGGCTGGTCGTTCACCATCGTCGGCGGGGCGTACGTGCTGATCGCCGCGCTGCTGGCGGTGATGATGATCCGCTACTTCAAGAAGATCAAGAAGCCGGAGCGCACCATCGCCGGCGCGCAGGCCACCGCCGAGGTGCTGAAGAACGCCCGGCCGCGGCCGGCCACCAAGGAGGAGATCGACCGGGCGCTGGGCCGGATCCGGTGAGCACCGGCCGGTAACGGTTGCGCGCGTGGGTGAGTGCCGGGCGGGTGCGAGGAGTGCGGATGTGACAGGCTGCGGGTATGTCGTTGGACCAGAAGCCAGTGGATGAGACCACTCCCGTCCCCGTCCCGCCCGCGCCCGGGGAGCCGTGGGAGGTCCGCTCGGCCGGACCGTGGACGCACCGGGACCTGGCGGCGAACGGCGCGCGCTTCCACATCGCCGAGCTCGGCGAGGGCCCGCTGGTGCTGCTGGTGCACGGCTGGCCCGAGTACTGGTGGGCCTGGCGGCACCAGCTGACGGCGCTGGCCGCGGCGGGCTTCCGGGCGGTCGCGCTGGACCTGCGCGGCATGGGCGGCTCGGACCGCACCCCGCGCGGCTACGACCCGGGCAACCTGGCGCTGGACGTCACCGGCGTGATCCGCTCGCTCGGCGAGCGGCAGGCGCACCTGGTCGGGCACGCCACCGGCGGCACGCTGGCCTGGGTGGCGGCGGTGATGCGCCCCTCGGTGATCCGCAGCCTGACGGTGGTCTCGGCCGCGCACCCGCGGCACCTGCGCCGGGCGCTGCTGACCGACCGCCGGCAGATCGCCGCGTTCGAGCACGTGCTGGGCTTCCAGCGGCCGTGGATCCCGGAACGCCGGCTGGTCGCGGACGACGGGGCGCTGGTCGGCGAGTACCTGCGGGCCTGGACCGGCCCGAACATGCTGCCCGCCGAGGCGGTGGCGGCGTACCGGAAGGCGATCCAGGTGCCGAGCACCGCGCACTGCTCGATCGAGCCGTACCGCTGGCTGATGCGGTCGATGGCGCGGCCGGACGGCATCCAGTTCGCCCG
The DNA here is from genome assembly GCF_000269985.1 of Kitasatospora setae KM-6054. Lineage (NCBI taxonomy): Bacteria > Bacillati > Actinomycetota > Actinomycetes > Kitasatosporales > Streptomycetaceae > Kitasatospora > Kitasatospora setae. The sequence continues at coordinate 4,027,257 of NC_016109.1, forward strand.
GCGGATGAAGAAGCAGATCACCGCGCCGGTGCTGCACGTGCAGGGCGCCTCCGACCCGGTGCTGCTGTCGCGGACGGCGCTGGGGGCGGGCGAGTTCGTGTCGGCGCCGTACCGGTGGCGGCTGCTGCCGGGGGTCGGGCACTTCCCGCACGAGGAGGTCCCGGAGGAGTTCACCGCGGAGCTGATCGAGTGGGTCCGGCAGCACCAGGGGGACTGAGCGGCCGGGGGCCAACCGTCCCCCGTCCCGGTCCAGTTGGCTGCGTTCATATGACAAGCGCATAGGCCAGTCGGCGGGCTCGGCGGCGGTTACTCCGGGCGGCCCAGGGGAATCCCTCCGGTATGACCTGGATGCCCGATCGAGAAGCCCAGCCGCGCCGACGCCGCCGTGGCAGCAGCAGCTCGCAGCAGCACGCCCCGCAGCCGGAGTGGCCCGACGAGCCCACCGGGCGGACGCCACGCGGCGCGGGATACCGGCTCGGCATTCCCAGGATCATCGGACGGCGCGCCCGCTGGGTCGGCGCCCGGCTCCGCCGGGAGGGGTGACAGCGCCCCCGGCCCGCGCGGGCCCGGTCCGCGCGGAGGGCCGCAGGGCCGACCGACACGGAGACGGCCGGGGCCGGTACGGAGGAGTTCCGTACCGGCCCCGGCCGTTCGCACCGTCCGGGCGGCGGCGCTCAGCCCAGCACGCCCGGCGAGATCGCGGTCGACCACAGCAGCAGGCCGAAGGTCGCCACCGTCATCACCGGCACCAGGACCTTGGTCTCCATGTCGTTGCCGGTGCGCTTGATCAGCACGATCTCGTAGCGCTCCTTGTGCGGCCACAGCAGCGGCGACCCCTGCTTGGTCAGGCAGTCGCCGAGCAGGTGCGCCAGGGTGCCCAGGGCCACCGCGTACGGGAGCCAGCCCGGGGCGTTGGGCAGCCAGGTGAGCATGCCGAAGGTGCCGAGCGCGGCCAGGCCGACCACCGTCGCCCAGGAGGCGGCGCCGTGGCCCGGCGGGTGCAGGCGCAGCGCCTTGATCGCCATCGCGAGCAGGAAGAACGACAGGCCGATGGTGAACCAGCGGCCGACGAAGGTGATCCCGGCCCAGCTGCCCGCGCCCATCAGCGCGACGAACAGCAGCGAGTGGGTGGCGTGCCGGTGCCCGCCCGAGACCCAGCCGACGAAGCGGCACAGCACCTTGGAGACCGGGCCGAGGAAGTTGGCGATGGTGCCGTCGTGGTGGTCCAGGTCCGGCAGCAGGGCCGCGCCCGCGCACAGCACGGTGCCCATCAGCACGTCGGCCGGCTGCAGGTGCATGCCGATCAGCGGCGGGACGAACGGCGCGGTGGCCGCGAACAGCAGAGCGCCGCTGACCGCGTGCGAGTGACCCATCATGACGTGTGTCCGACCTCCCGGAGGGCTCCTGCCGCGGGCGGCCCGGTTCGGCCGTTCGGGTGAGCTCGGCCGACGCTACCAGGAGCGGCGGACGGTCCGTCAGAGCGTGTTCGGCGCCAGCGGGGACGGGCCCGGCGCCCGGCCGGTCACAGCGCGCAGCCCTCGGTGCTGACCTTCCCGGCGGCGCCGGCGCCCTGCACCGCGTCCTCCCGCACCTCGGCGGCGGTCAGCACGTAGCCGGTGTCGGAGCTGTCCAGCGACTTGGCGAACACCACCCCGTACACCTGCCCGTCCGGGGTGAGCAGCGGGCCGCCGCTGTTGCCCTGGCGGACCAGCGAGCGCACCGAGTAGACGTCCCGGACGACCTGGCCGCGGTGGTAGATGTCCGGGCCGTTGGCCTGGATCCGGCCGCGGACCCGGGCGGGCTGGACGTTGAACGCGCCGTTCTCCGGGAAGCCCGCGACGATCGCCGAGTCGTTGGAGCGGGCCTCCCCCGCGAAGGACAGCGGCGGGGCGTTCAGCTTCGGGACGTCCAGCACCGCGATGTCGCGCTGCCAGTCGTAGCGGACCACCGTCGCGTCGTACAGCTGCCCGGTGCCGCCGATCTGCACGGTCGGCTCGTCGACGCCGCCGACCACGTGGGCGTTGGTCATCACCCGGTGCGGGGCGAACACGAAGCCCGAGCCCTCCAGGGTCTTGCCGCAGGCCGTCGCCGTGCCGAGCACCTTCACCAGCGAGCCCTTGGCCCGCAGCACCCCCGGGCTGTTCGCCAGCTCCGGGTCGGGCGGCTCCACCTCGGTGATCGGCTCCTGCTCGAACGGGTTGAACACCTGCGGGAAGCCGTTGCGGGCCAGGTCCTGGCTCAGGTCGGAGAACCAGTTCGGGGCGCTGTCCGGCAGCGCCTCCTGCACCGTGCCGAGCACCGTCGAACTGCGGACCTGCTTGGAGACGGTGGGCAGCGAGGTGCCCGCCAGCGCCGAGCCGATCAGCCAGGCCACCAGCAGCATCGACAGCACGTTGACCAGCGCGCCGCCGACCGCGTCCAGGGTCTTCACCCTGCCCCGGCCGATCCGGCCGCGCAGCTTCCACCCGAAGTGCGTGGTGACCGCCTGCCCGATCGCCGCCAGCACGATCACCACCACCACCGCCACCACCGACGCGGTGGTGCCCGGCGAGAGGTGGCGCAGCAGCAGCGGCAGCAACTGGACGGCGACCAGGCCGCCGCCCAGGAACCCCAGCACCGAGAGCGCGCCGACCACGAACCCCTGCCGATAGCCGGACACGGCGAAGCCGAGCGCGGCGGCGATCAGCAGCAGATCCAGGACATTCACCCGAACACCCTCCCACGTCCCGCCAGGCGGGGGACAGCGCTCCCCGGCGGTCGCCCGATCGGGTCAACCCGGCGGGCGGCCCGGCCCCGGAAGTTGGGACGGTCTGACCATCCGACCATTGCGCCGCGCCGGCCGGCGCGACCGGCGATCAGGAGCCGAACCGTGGAACAACCCAGGTGGGACGTCCCCGTGGTGGACCGCACCGAGTTCCAGCCCGCCCTGGACATGCCCCCGCCCGGCCCGCAGAACCGGCTCACCGTCCTGCTCCGCCTGCTGCTGCTGGTCCCGCAGTACGTGGTGCTGTGGGTGCTGTCACTGGTCGCCTTCGTCGTCGTGGTGATCGGCTGGTTCGGCGCCCTGTTCGGCGGCCGGCTGCCGCGCTTCGCCGCCGACTGGCTGAGCGGCTACCTCGGCTACGCGACCCGGGTGCACGGCTCCTCACTGCTGCTCACCGACCGCTACCCGCCGTTCCGGTTCGACGCCCTGGACCACCCGATCCGGATCGAACTGCGCCCCGGCGGCCCGCTGAACCGGCTCGCGGTGTTCTTCCGGCTGCTGCTGGCGATCCCCGCCGCGATCGTCGAGGGCCTGCTGCTGACCGGCTGGTGGGCGCTGTCCTTCGTCAGCTGGCTGATCGTCCTGGTGCTCGGCCGGATGCCGCAGGCGCTCTACGAGGCCACCGCGGCGGTGCTGCGCTACTGGATGCGGTTCCAGGCGTACCTGCTGCTGCTCACCCCGGCCTACCCCAAGGCCGTGTTCGGCGACCCGGCCGACTCCGAGCCGACCCGCTCCGCGACCCGGCCGCTGGTGCTGACCGGGCCCGCGAAGGCGCTGCTGGTGGTCTACCTGGTGCTCGGGGTGATCGGGTCGGCGGCGAGCTCGGTCACCACCGACTGGGACTCGTACGAGGACGGCGGCAGCGTGTCGACCACGGCGCCGCCGAACCGCTGAGGGCCCGGCCCCGGGTCAGGAGCCGTGGCGCTGCGCGAGCGTCACGGCCTCCTCGGACAGCTCGACGGTGCGCCGGTCGTCCCAGGGCCGCTCCAGGCCGCTGAAGTGCAGCACCCGGTCGATCACCCCGGCCGTGAAGCCCCACACCAGCCGGCCCGCCACCTGGAACGCCGGGCCGGTGAACCCCGACGGGTGGCGCAGCTTCGCCCGGTTCGCCGGATCGGCCAGCTCGGCCAGCGGCACCCGGAACACCGCGCCGGTCTCCGCCGGATCGACCACCGCGACCGGCGACTCCACCCGCCACCAGCCCAGCACCGGCGTCACCACGAACCCGCTGACCGGGATGTACAGCGCGGGCAGCCGGGCGAACAGCTGCACGCCCGACGCGTCCAGGCCGGTCTCCTCGACCGCCTCGCGCAGCGCCGCCGCGAGCGGACCGCCGCCCGCCGGGTCGCCGTCCTCCGGGTCCAGCGCGCCGCCCGGGAACGACGGCTGCCCCGCGTGCGACCGCAGGCTGCGGGCCCGCTCGATCAGCAGCAGGTCGGGACCGGCCGGGCCCTCGCCGAACAGCATCAGCACCGCGGACGGGCGACCGCCCTCGGCCGGCGGCAGGAACCGGCTCAACTGCTCGGGCACCGCCCGCTCGGCGGCCTCCCGCACCGGCACCAGCCACGCCGGCAGGCCGTCCCGGACCAGCGCGGGCGCCGTCACGAGCCCTCCCCCACACCCGCCGCGCCCGCCGCCGCCTCACCCGGGAAGTCCGCCGGGGGCCGCAGCCGCTGGCCGGGCTGACCGGCCAGCTCGTACTTGAGCAGCTTCCGGGCCCGTTCCGGGTCGGTCTCCCCCACCCCGTACGACGGGCACAGCGGCGCGATCGGGCAGGCCCCGCAGGCGGGCTTGCGGGCGTGGCAGACCCGGCGGCCGTGGAACACCACCCGGTGCGAGAGCATCGTCCACTCCGACTTCGGGAAGATCGCCATCACGTCGGCCTCGACCTTCTCCGGGTCCTCCTCGACCGTCCAGCCGAAGCGGCGGGCGAGGCGTCCGAAGTGGGTGTCGACGGTGATCCCGGCCCCGCCGAACGCGTTGCCGATCACCACGTTCGCGGTCTTCCGGCCCACGCCCGGCAGCGTGACCAGGTCCTCCAACGTGCGCGGCACCTCGCCGTCGTAGCGGTCGCGCAGCGCGATCGCCAGCCCGATCAGCGACTTCGCCTTCGCCCGGAAGAACCCGGTCGGCCGGATGATCTCCTCCAGCTCCTCCGGCACCGCCACCGCGAGGTCCTCCGGCTCCGGGTACTTCGCGAACAGCGCCGGCGTCGTCTGGTTCACCCGCAGGTCGGTGGTCTGCGCCGACAGCACCGTCGCCACCAGCAGCTGGAACGGCCCGTCGAAGTCCAACTCCGGGTGCGCGTACGGGTACAGCTCCGCCAGCTCCCGGTTGATCCTGCGGGCCCGCCGCACCATCCCCAGGTGCGTCTCGGGCTTCTTCCGCCCGGCCTTCGCGGCCTTGCTCTCTGCCATGCACGAAGGCTACGCCGAAGCGGCCCGGCCACGGCCGGGAATCGGCCACGGCCCGGCCGCCGCCGGAGCGGTGGGGATCAGCGGGGGCGGGAGCGGAGGGTGCGGAGGGAGGCCAGGGCGCCGAGGAGGGCGAGGGCGGCGGCGCCGCGGAAGGCGGCGGAGAAGCCGTGGGTGAGGGCGGCCGGGTCGGTGAGGTCGCGGGCGCCGTCGGCGGCGGCGACGGCGGTCATGGCGGCCAGGCCGAGGGCGGAGCCGACCTGGTAGGAGGTGTTGACGATGCCGGAGGCGAGGCCGCCCTCGGCGGGGTCGGGGACGGCCAGGGCGGTGCCGAGGGAGGGGATGAAGGCCAGCGACATGCCGACCGCGGCGAGCAGCGAGGCGGGCAGCACGTCGACCGCGAAGCTGCCGTCCGGGCAGGCCAGCGAGAGCCCGTACATGCCGGCCGCGAGGGCGGCGAGGCCGGTGACGACCAGGGGCTTGGGGCCGAAGCGGGCGATCAGCCGGGGCGCCAGCACGATCATCATCAGCATGATCGCGGCGGTCATCGGGAGCAGCGCCGCGCCCGAGGCGAAGGCCCCCAGGCCGAGCACCTGCTGCAGGTAGAGGTTGAGGAAGAACCACATCGGGATCCAGGCCGCCGCCATCAGCAGCTGTGCCAGGTTGGCCCCGGCCAGGTTCGGCGCGCGCCAGATGCCGAGCCGGATCAGCGGCTCGCGGCGGCGGGACTGCAGCAGCACGAACCCGGCGGTCAGCAGCAGGCCCGCCCCGAGCACCAGCCAGGTCCCGGCCGAGCCCCAGCCCGCCTGCGGGGCGCGGACGATCGCGAAGACGGTGACGGCCAGTCCGGCGGTGACGGTGGCCGCGCCGAGCCAGTCGACCGTGCCGCGGCGGGCCGTCCCGGCGGGCAGCACGGCCGGGACGGCGGCGAGCACGGCCAGCGCCACCGGCACGTTGATCCAGAACACCCACGGCCAGCTGGCGTACTGGGTGATCAGGCCGCCCAGGAACACGCCCGCGGTGCCGCCGGCCGGGGCGGCCGCGCCGTACAGGGCGATGGCCCGGGGCAGTTCGGTCGGGCGCGGGCCGAAGAGCGCCATCAGCAGGGCGAGCGCCGCCGGGGCGATCAGCGCGGAGCCGGCGCCCTGGACGGCGCGGCCGGCCAGTTCGACGCCCGCGGTGCCGGCCAGGCCGGCCAGCAGCGAGCCGGCGGCGAGGACCGCCCAGCCGGTGGCGAAGACCCGCCGGGCGCCGAACAGGTCGGAGAGCCGGCCGCCGAGCAGCAGCAGGCCGCCGAAGGCGATCACGTACGCGTTGAAGACCCAGGAGAGGTTCTCCTGGGAGAACCCGAGCGCGGAGCGCATCTCCGGCAGGGCCACGCCGATGATCGAGGTGTCCATGATGACCACGAACTGGGCGAGGGCGATCAGGGCGAGCGCCGTCCAACGGCGCGGTGCGGGTGGTGCGCTGGGGTCGGACATGGTCGGGGCTCCTCTGCAGATATACCGGGAGGGGGTATGCGGGGGACGGGCGGGTGCGCCGAACGGGGCCCGTCAGTGCTGGTGGGCCGGGGCGGAGGCGGAGGCGGGGGCGCCCGTGGGCGCGGGTGCGCCGGCGGTGAGGGTGAAGGCGGCGGTGTGGACGGCACCCCCGTGCCGGAAGTCGAGGAAGAGGCGGTACTCGCCCGGACTGGGGGCGGTCGCGGTGAAGTCGACCTCCGGGCCGGGGGCGGTGGCGCCGTCGCCGGGCGCGCCCTCGGGGTGGACGTGCAGGTAGCCGAGGTCGCCGGCCCGCAGGACGACCAGGTGGCCGTACGCGGCGAGGTAGGGGTCGAGGTCGGTGACCGGGCGGCCGTCCCGGGAGACGGTGAAGGCGAGGCGGCCGGGCCGCCCGGGGGTCAGCTCGCCGGCGAGGGTGAGGGTGTAGCCGTCGACGGTGACGGTGCGGCCGGTCTGCGGGAGGGCCGCCGGACGGTAGTCGCCGGCGGCGCGCAGGTCGGCGCCGAGGGTGAGCGGGTCGGTCTCGGCGGCCGGGGTGAAGTCGGCGAAGACCCGGTAGTCGCCGGCCTCGGGGAGGGTCGCCGGGGCGGTCCAGGTGCCGTCGGCGGCGCGGACGGGGTGCAGGTGCTGGAAGTCGGTGAGGTCGCGGTTGGCGACGATCAGGTGCAGCTCCTTCTCGTGCGACGGCCGGTATTCGGTGAGCGGGCTCCCGTCCGGGGCGAGGACGCGGAAGCTCAGCTCGGTCGGGCCGCCGGCCGGGACGATCGTGCGCTGCAGACTGAGGACGTAGCCGCGGTCGGCGATCTGCAGGCCGCCGACCTGGTGGTCGCCGCGGGCGGCCGCGGGCTCCTCGCCCTGGGCGCCGTGCGCGGCGTGGGCGGCGTGCGGCCGGGCGGGGGCCGGGGCGGGGCCGACCGCGTGGCCGACGCCGTAGGCGGCGGTGAAGGCGGCGGCGAGGCCGGCGGTGAAGACGGTGACCTTGAGGGCGGTGTTCATGGTGCGCTCCCGTGGGTGTGGCGCGGGGTCGCTCCCGGAGGTTCCGGGGCGTTCCGACGCAGCGAGTAGATACCCCTGGGGGGTATGCGTCAACCAGGGCGGCGGGGCGACGGCATCCGCACAGCCCGCATCGATGCAGCTCAGGCGGGGTGCGATGGGGGTCGGAAATTCCCCCAGGAGCGGGGCGGGCGGAATCAGTGCTTGCGCTGCATACCCCCCGGGGGTATAACTGGAGACACGAGAGCCGATACCCCCACTGGGTATTGGAGGACCACACCGGAGGTTCCCATGTCCTGCTGCTCCACCAACGGCACCTGCTCCACCACCGAGACCGCGACCGTCGACCCGGCCGCCGTCACCACCGTCTTCACCGTCGCCGGGATGACCTGCGGCCACTGCGAGCAGGCCGTCGGCAAGGCGGTCGGCGCGCTGGAGGGCGTGCGGGCCGTCCGGGTCGACGTGCGGAACGGCCTGGTGAGCGTCGACTCGGCGGCCGGGCTGGACGACTCGGCCGTGCGCGCCGCCGTCGACGAGGCCGGCTACGAGCTGACCGGCCGGGCCTGAGAGACACCCGCAGCACCCCGGCGCCGTCCGGGGAGAGACCACGAGGAGCCCTGATGACCACCCAGGCAGCACCCGCCTCCACCGAGGTGGAACTCCGCATCGGCGGCATGACGTGCGCGTCCTGCGCCGCGCGGATCGAGAAGAAGCTCAACCGCATGGACGGCGTCCGGGCCAGCGTCAACTACGCCACCGAGAAGGCCAAGGTGGTCGTCGACGGGCCCGTGGACGTCGCCGACCTGATCGCCACCGTCGAGGCCACCGGCTACACCGCCGCGCTCCCCGAGCCGCCGGCCGCGGCGCCGGAGGCGGACGGCGCCACACCGGCCGACGAACTGGCGCCGCTGCGGCAGCGCCTAGTGGCGGCCGTCGCGCTGGCCGTGCCGGTGATCGCGATGGCGATGGTGCCCGCCCTCCAGTTCGACAACTGGCAGTGGCTGTCGCTGACCCTGGCCGCCCCGGTGGTCACCTACGCCGCCTGGCCGTTCCACAAGGCCGCCTGGACCAACGCCCGGCACGGCGCCGCCACCATGGACACCCTGGTCTCGCTCGGCACCGGCGCCGCGTTCCTCTGGTCGCTGTGGGCGCTGTTCTTCGGCGACGCGGGCATGCCCGGGATGCGGCACGGCTTCGAGTTCACCATCGCCCGCTCGGACGGCTCCTCGAACATCTACCTGGAGGCGGCGGCCGGCGTCACCGCGTTCATCCTGGCCGGACGCTACTTCGAGGCCCGCTCGAAGCGGACCGCGGGCGCCGCGCTGAAGGCCCTGCTGGCACTCGGCGCCAAGGACGTCACCGTGCTGCGCGAGGGCCGCGAGGTCCGCCTGCCGGTCGGGCAGTTGGCGGTCGGGGACCGGTTCGTAGTGCGCCCCGGCGAGAAGATCGCCACCGACGGCACCGTGGTCGAGGGCAGCTCCGCCGTGGACGCCTCGATGCTCACCGGCGAGTCCGTCCCCGTCGAGGTCGGGCCCGGCGACACCGTCACCGGCGCCACCGTCAACGCGGGCGGCCGGCTGGTCGTCGAGGCCACCCGGATCGGCGCCGACACCCAACTCGCCCGGATGGGCCGACTCGTCGAGGACGCCCAGAACGGCAAGGCCGCCGCCCAGCGCCTGGCCGACCGGATCTCCGGCGTGTTCGTGCCGATCGTGATCACCCTGGCGCTGGCCACCCTGGGCTACTGGCTGGGCACCGGCGAGGGCTGGAGCGCCGCGTTCACGGCCGCCGTCGCGGTGCTGATCATCGCCTGCCCGTGCGCCCTCGGCCTGGCCACCCCCACCGCCCTGCTGGTCGGCACCGGCCGCGGCGCCCAACTCGGCATCCTGATCAAGGGCCCCGAAGTCCTGGAGAACACCCGCAAGGCCGACACCGTCCTCCTCGACAAGACCGGCACCGTCACCACCGGCCGGATGACCCTGCTCGCCCTCCACACCGCCGACGGCACCACCGAGGACGAGGCGCTGCGGCTGGCCGGCGCCCTCGAACACGCCTCCGAACACCCCATCGCCCAAGCCATCGCCACCGCCGCCCGCGAACGCCTCGGCGACCTGCCCCCCGTCGAGGACTTCACCAACATCCCCGGCCTCGGCGTCCAGGGCACCGTCGACGGCCACACCGTCGTCGCCGGACGCGAAGCACTGCTCGCCGACCGGGCCCAGCACCTGCCCGCCGCCCTCGCCGCCGCCAAGACCACCGCCGAGCGGGCCGGACGCACCGCCATCGCGGTCGGCTGGGACGGCGCGGCCCGGGCCGTCCTGGAAGTCGCCGACGCCGTCAAGCCGAGCAGTGCCGAGGCCGTCGCCGAACTGCGCGCCCTGGGCCTGCGCCCGATCCTGCTCACCGGCGACAACCGCCTGGTGGCGGAAGCGGTGGCCGCCGAGGTGGGCATCCCCGCCCGGGACGTGATCGCCGAAGTCCTCCCCGAGGACAAGGTCACCACCGTCCAGCGCCTCCAGGCCGAGGGCCGCACCGTCGCCATGGTCGGCGACGGCGTCAACGACGCCGCCGCCCTCGCCCAGGCCGACCTCGGCCTCGCCCTCGGCACCGGCACCGACGCCGCCATCGAAGCCGCCGACCTCACCCTCGTCCGCGGCGACCTGCGCTCCGCCGCCGACGCCATCCGCCTCGCCCGCCGCACCCTCGCCACCATCAAGGGCAACCTGTTCTGGGCCTTCGCCTACAACACCGCCGCCCTCCCCCTCGCCGCCGCCGGACTCCTCAACCCGATGATCGCCGGCGCCGCCATGGCCTTCTCCTCCGTCTTCGTGGTCGGCAACAGCCTGCGGCTGCGGACCTTCAGGGCCCGCTGAGCGGAACCGCCGAACCGCACGGCCACAGCCACGGCCACAGGGTCCGGCCCGGGAATCGTCCCGGGCCGGACCCGGTCAGTTTCCGAGAAGCCGGGGAGGGCCCTCCGTTCCTAGGATCGAAGACGTCAGCAGGGAACGGGAACGGCAACGGGAGGACCGGTCATGGCGGAGAAGCACGAGGGTTTCACGGCGGACGAGCGCGCGGCGATGAAGGAGCGCGCCAAGGAGCTCAAGGCGGAGTCCAAGCGGGCGTCCGCCGCGGCGAAGGCCGCCGAGGCCGAGAAGGACCTGCTGGAGAAGATCGAGGAGATGCCGGAGGAGGACCGGGTGCTGGCCCGGCGCTTCCACGAACTCGTCGCCGAGGCCGCGCCGGAGCTCGCCCCGAAGACCTGGTACGGCATGCCCGCCTACAACAACGCCGACGGCAAGCCGGTCTGCTTCTTCCAGAGCGCCGCCAAGTTCAAGTCCCGCTACGCGATGATCGGCTTCAGCGACAACGCCAGGCTGGACGACGGCGCGATGTGGCCGACCTACTTCGCGATCGCCGACCTGGGCGAGGCGGAGGCCGCCCGGATCACCGAGCTGCTGAAGCGCGCCGTCTCCTGAACGGGCGGATATGAATCAACCCGACCGGCCGTCATCAATGAACTGATGACGGCCGGTCGCGCTTGCGTTCGTCAATTGACTGACGTCCAGCCGTGGACGGTGGACGGCCCCCGCCGCCCCCGCCGCGCGCTCCGAGCGCGCGGGGCGGTCAGTCGTACGCGCGGAGGGTGAGCAGGGCGGACAGCGTGACGCCCGGGCGGGCCTCGTTCTCGGTGGCGGCGGACCAGCGGGCCCAGTTGATCGGCCAGCCGCCGTCCGGGAGCCGGCGGGCGGCGAGGTGGTCGAGGCCGCGTTCGAGCTCGGTGTCGGTGAACCAGGCGCGGGCCAGGCTGTCCGGGTGGGGCGCGTAGTCGTGCGGGAGGTGGAACTCGCCGGGCGCGTAGCCGGGGGCGAGCCGGACCCGCTCGGGGTGGGCCGGGTCGAGCAGCACCAGGCGCTGTTCGCGGACCGCCTCGCCGAGGCGGGCGGCCTGTTCGGCGGCCCAGGCCCGGTCGGGGGCGGCGTCGAGGAAGCCGACGGCGGTGATCACCTCGTACGGGTGGGTGGTGCCGATGGTCTCGATCGCGTGGCGGCAGAAGGCTTCCGCGCCGGTCAGCCAGGGGTGGCGCAGGCCGGAGCGGAGCAGCGGGGCGGCGATCTGGCCGGTGGAGAGCAGTTCGGCGGGCGGGTCGTCGGCGATCGGCAGGAAGGGCGGGTGCGGGTAGTCGCGCAGGCTCGGCAGGACGGCCGGGACGCCGCCCCGCCCGGTGGTCAGGGTGCTCGCCCAGTCGCAGAGTTCGGTGCCGCGCGGGCCGTCCAGGGCGCCGGCCTCGGCGAGGATCCGGGCGGCCGCGCCGGCCGCGAGGGGTTGGGCGGCGGGCCCCCGGACGTCGGGTTCCAGGCCATACGCCCAGCCGCCGTCCGGAGTGCGGTAGGCGTCCAGGGCGGCCAGGACACCGGCCGGGTCTGGGGCGGGGCCGAAGAGGTGCGCGAAACGCCGCTGTTCGAGGACCCGGCCCGCCGTCCACAGGTAGTCGGCTGCCCGTTCGATCGTGCTGTCGTCGATGCGTGCCATGGCCCGACCGTACGGGCCGGGAAAAAGTTCCGCGAGGACCGATGAGTTCCGCCGGGGCGGCCCGTCTTCTCCTGTGACAGCAAGCACGGAGCAGGCGGAACGGACGGAGACGCGCGAGATGAGCACCGAGCAGCAGGTCAAGGGACCGGCCAGCTACTTCCCCTCCATCGAGAAGAAGTACGGGCGCCCGATCGCCGAGTGGCAGCAGCTGATCGGCGACTCGCCGCTGACCAAGCACATGGAGCTGGTCGCCTGGCTGAAGTCCGAGTACGGGCTGGGGCACGGCCACGCCAACGCGCTGGTCGCGTACCACCTCGCCGCCGCCAAGTGACCACCGACATCCAGCAGGGAGTGGGAATGACCGAGTACGTGACCTCCGCCGACGGCACCCGGATCGCCTACCAGGTGGCGGGTGACGCCGGCCCGGCCGTGGTGGTCGTGGACGGCGCGATGTGCCACCGCGCGTTCGGCCCCTCCGGCCCGCTGGCCGCCGAACTGGCCGGTGCGCACAGGGTGTTCAGCTACGACCGGCGCGGGCGCGGCGAGAGCGGCTCGGGCGGGCCGTACGCCGTGGAGCGGGAGGTGGAGGACCTGGCGGCGGTCGTCGCGGCGGCGGGCGGCCGGGCGACGCTGCTCGGCGTGTCCTCCGGCGCGGCGCTGGCGCTGCGGGCGGCCGGGTCCGGCATCGGGGTGGAGCGGGTGGTGGCGTACGAGCCGCCGTTCAGCACCACCGACGAGCAGCGGGCCCGGTTCAAGGAGTACCGGGCGGGCGTCGAGCGGGACGTGCTGGCGGGCGAGCCGGGCGACGCGGTGGCCCGGTTCATGACCTTCGTCGGCTCGCCCGAGCCGATGGTCGCCCAGCTGCGCGAGTCGCCGGTCTGGCCGGCCTTCGTGGCGGTGGCGCCGACCCTGGTCAACGACGCTGAGGTGCTGGACGGGGCGGAGGGCGCGCCGGTGCCGGGCGCCCTGCTGGCCGGGCTGCCGGTGCCGGTGCTGGTGGCCGACGGCGGGGACAGCCCGGCCCTGCTGCGCGACGCGGCCGCCGCGACGGCCGCCGCCGCGGGCGCGGAGTACCGCACCCTGGCGGGGCAGACCCACGAGGTCGCGCCGGACGTGCTGGGGCCGATGGTGGCCGGGTTCATCGCCCGGGGCTGAGCCGCGGGGGCCGCGCCGGCCGGCCCCTCCCCCGGGCTAGGGCGCGTCGACCAGGCGGCGCAGCAGGCGGCTGAGGCCGTCGCCGTCAAGGGCGGGCGTGCCGTGGGCGGCGGGGGCGAAGAAGGCGCGGTCGACGGCCTCGACGGTCGGGACGGCGGCGCGGGCGAGGGCGGTGCCGCGCGGGGTGATGCGCAGGCGGCGGGCCCGGGTGTCGTCCGGATCGGTGGTGCGGTCGAGCAGGCCCTTGGCCTCCAGCTTCCGGACCACCTGGGAGGTGGTCCGGACGTCGGTGCCCGCCTGCGCGGAGAGCTCCTGCTGGTTGGGGACGGCGCCCTGCTCGTTGAGCCACCAGGCGCAGGAGAGCAGTACGAACTGCGGGTGCGTCAGGTCGTAGGGGGCGAGGGCGGCGGCGACCTCGCGCTGCCAGCGCAGGGTGGTGTGCCACAGCCAGAAGCCGGGGCTGTTAGCCGGGCCTTCGACCAGTCCGTCCATGGCGCGCTCCTTCGTGGGTTCCGGTGGGTCGGGTCGTGCGTTCCGGGCGGTCGTCACGGGCGGGCGGTCGTCCGGGGCGGTCGTGCGCTCTGGGGAGCGTACGTTCCGGGCGGTCGTACGTTTCAGGCGGTCAGGCCACCCGCTCGGCGCGGGCGAGCAGGGCGGCCATCGCCTCCGGGAAGTCCTCGGTGATCATCGGGCCGAGTTCGGGGCCGAGCCGGTCGACGTCCGGGCCGGTGATCTCCAGGCGGTGGACCACCCGGGTGCCGCCGTTGGGGAGGGCGGTGAGGGTGTGCGAGAAGTCCAGCACGGCGCCGCCGAACCCGGTGCGGTCGGCGTAGGCGCGTCCGGGCTCGATCCGGGTGATGACGGAGACGATCGGCTCCTGCCCGATCGGGGTCATCGTGACCGTGCCGCCGACCTCGAACGGGCCGTCCAGGGCGACGGCCTCCATCGAGGTGTCCCAGTCCGTCCAGTGGTCCAGGTCGCTGAGCACCGCCCAGACGGCGTGCGGAGCGGCGGCGGTCTCGGCGGTGTACTCGTGCTGCCACATGGCGGTTCCCCCTTGCACTCGACTTCATCTATGCGGAGATTATCCCTGCGGGGATCATCTCTGCAAGGGGCGCCCCGGACGGCGGACGGCGGCCCGGAAAGGCACTGCACCGTTTTCCCCCGCCCTGCTACGGTCGGGACGAATTCGACCCGGCGGGAGCCGCTGGGACAGACCAGAGGAGAACCGACTCCGATGCATGATGCCCGCGTCCTGATCGACCTGGGGGACGAAGCCGTCCGGCTTCTGGCACGTCGCGGCTACACGCTCGACCTGTCCGCGCTGGAGGCGCTGCAGTCCCGCCGCAACAGCGGCATCCAGGCCGGCGACGAGCTGCGGGCCCGCTCGAAGCAGGTCGCCCAGGAGGTGCAGCGCACCGCGAAGCAGGGCGGGGACGTCGGCGAGCTGAAGGAGACCGCCCGGGCGCTCAAGGAGCAGGTCCAGCAGAACGAGGCGGAGCTGGAGCAGGTCCGGCAGGAGCTGACCGACCTGCTGCTGACCATCCCCAACCTGCCCGACGACGAGGCCCCCGACGGCTTCTCCGACGCGGACGCCCGCGAGCTGCGCCGGGTCGGCGAGCCGCCGCGCTTCGACTTCACCCCCAAGGACCACGTCGACCTCGGCGAGGCGATGGGCATCCTGGACTTCGGCCGGGCCGCCAAGCTGTCGGGCTCGCGCTTCAGCGTGCTGCGCGGCGCCGGCGCCGCTCTGGAGCGGGCGATCGCCTCGCTGCTGCTGGACGTGCACACCCGCCGGCACGGGTACGTCGAGCACGCCGTGCCGTACCTGGTGAACCGGCGCACCATGACCGGCACCGGCCAGCTGCCGAAGTTCGAGGAGGACCTGTTCAAGACCGGCGTCGCGGACCGGGACCTGTTCCTGATCCCGACCGCCGAGGTGCCGCTGACCAACCTGTACGCGGACGAGATCGTCCCGCCGGCCGAGCTGCCGCTGGCGCTCACCGCGTACACCCCGTGCTTCCGTTCGGAGGCCGGCTCCTACGGGCGGGACACCCGCGGGCTGATCCGGATGCACCAGTTCTCGAAGGTCGAGATGGTGCGGATCTGCGCGGCCGAGCAGGCCCGGGAGCAGATGCAGCTGATGGTCTCGCACGCCGAAGCCTGCCTGCAGGAGCTCGAACTCGCCTACCGGGTCGTCGCGTTGGCGGCCGGTGACACCGGCTTCTCGGCGCAGCTGACCTACGACCTGGAGGTGTGGCTGCCTGGTCAGGAGACCTACCGGGAGATCTCCTCGGTGTCGGACTTCGGCACCTTCCAGGGCCGCCGGGCCGGTATCCGCACCCGCGACGAGAAGGGCAAGCCGACCCCGGCCGCCACCATCAACGGCTCGGGCCTGCCGCTGGCCCGCACCATCGCGGCGGTGCTGGAGCAGCACCAGCAGGCGGACGGCTCGGTGCTGCTGCCGAAGGCCCTGCACCCGTACCTCGGCTTCGCCCGGATCGCCGCCGACGGCACCCCCGTCGAGGAGTAGGACCGGCCGGAGCGGCAAGGGAGTTGACGGCGCGCGGCGCGGTGCCGCGCGCCGTCGGCGTGTCCGGGCACCGGGCGGGGGCGCGGCGGGAAGAGCGGAGAAAGGGCACGGGGAGGGCGTGCGTCCTGCCGGGCGGGGTAGCTGACACCGCGTTACCGTCGGTGGATGGGAGAGGCGGCGAAGCCGGTGTGGCTGGCGAGGGCGGCGATCGGGTGCGGGTTGGCGGCGGTGCTGCTGCTGGCCGCCGGGGCGGGGCTGCGCGGGGCCCTGGTGGTGGCGGTCGGGGCGGCGGCCCTGGTGCTGATGGCCGTCGGGGTGTGGTGGGCGCTGTCGCGGCGCGGGCCGGTGCGCTGGTTCGGCGTGCTGCTGGCGGTGGCCGCCCCGGCGGGCGCGCTGGCGCTGTACGTGGGCGGCGGGACGTGGCCGTGGGTGCTGGGCGCGCTGGCGCTGTGGGCGGTCGGCCTGGCGCTGGCCCGGGCGGCGCTGCGCTCGGCGCGGCACACCCGGGAGATGCCGGAGCGGGAGGTCGATCCGCCGCGCCGCCCCGTCCTGATCATGAATCCGAAGTCCGGCGGCGGGAAGGTCGAGAAGTTCGACCTGGCCGGGCGGGCCCGTGAGCTGGGCGCGGAGGTGGTGCTGCTCGACCCGTCCGCCCAGCAGGACGTCACCGAGCTGGCCGAGCGGGCCGTCGCGGACGGCGCCGACCTGCTGGGGGTGGCGGGCGGCGACGGCACCCAGGCGCTGGTCGCGCAGGTCGCGGCCCGGCACGGGCTGCCGTTCCTGGTGGTGTCGGCCGGCACCCGCAACCACTTCGCGCTCGACCTCGGCCTGGACCGCAACGACCCGGCCCGCTGCCTGGACGCGCTGACCGACGGCGTCGAGCTCCGGGTCGACCTGGGCGAGGTCGCGGGCCGGGCCTTCGTCAACAACGTCTCGTTCGGCACCTACGCGGAGGTCGTCCGCAACCCCGAGTACCGGGACGCGAAGGCCGCCACGGTCCTCGCCATGCTGCCGGACCTGCTGGTCGGCTACGCGGGCGCGCGGCTGACCGCCGAGACCGGCGGGGAACGGCTGGAGGACCCGCAGGCGGTGCTGGTCAGCAACAACCCGTACGACGCGGGCGACCTGCTCGACCCCGGGCGGCGCTCCCGGATGGACCTCGGGCGGCTCGGCGTGCTGGGCGTCCGGGTGGACGGCGCGGCGCAGGCCGCGGACCTGGCGCTGCGTGGTACGAGTGCGGAGGCGGTGACGGTGCTGGTCGGCCGCGAGGTGGTGGTGACGGCGGACGTCGCGACCATCCCCGTCGCGGTGGACGGCGAAGCCCTGGAGCTGGACGTGCCGGTGCGCTGCGTGATCCGGCCCGGCGCGCTGCGGGTCCGGGTCCCGCGCGAGCGGCCGGGCACGGTGGCGCCCGTGCCGCCCCTGAGATGGAGCCGGCTGGCGCACCTCGCGTCGGGCCGGGTGGACACGAACGGCGGTGTGCGGTGAAGGCGTTGAACCAGTGGGTGCCGACCGGGCGGCGGGTGGTGGAGGACCTGTCGGCGGTGGACCTGGCGGTGTACGCGGCGGTGGCCGCGACGCCGACCCCGACCCTGGACGAGCGGCTGCGGCAGCTCTCCACCGCCGCGAACCACTCGAAGATCTCGATCGCCCTGGCCTGCGGGCTGGCCCTGGTGCCGGGCCGGCCGCGCCGGGCGGCGGCGGTCGGGCTGGCGTCGGTGGCGGTGGCCTCGGCGACGGCGAACCTGCTGGGCAAGTCGCTGGCCCGGCGCAAGCGGCCGGACCGGGAGGCCGGCAAGGTGCCGCAGGCGCGGTTCGTGCCGATGCCGGAGTCGGCGTCGTTCCCCTCCGGGCACACCGCGTCCGCGTTCGCGTTCGCGGCCGGCGTGGCCTCGGTGCTGCCGTGGGCGGCGGCCCCGCTGGGTCTGCTGGCCACCTCGGTCGGCTACTCCCGGGTGCACACCGGCGTCCACTATCCGGGGGACGTCATCGCGGGCGCGCTGCTGGGGACGGTCGCGGGGAGCGTGGTGGCGGGCGTCGACGAGTGGTGGCCGGGCCGCTGACCGCTCCCGGGTCGCCCGGACAGGGCTCAGGGGGTCTCCGCCGCGCGGAGGGTGAGGAGCATGGTGGTGCCGCCGCCCGGGGTGTCCTCGGCGGTGAGGGTGCCGCCCATCGCCTCGGCGAGGCCGCGGGAGAGGGCGAGGCCGAGGCCGGTGCCGGTGGTGTTGTCGGTGTCGCCGAGGCGCTGGAAGGGCAGGAAGACCCGGTCGCGGTCCTCGGGCGGGATGCCGGGGCCGCGGTCGACGACCCGGATCTCGACCCGGTCGGCGTGGGCGGAGGCGGTGACCAGGACGGGGGCGCCGGGCGGGTTGTGGCGCAGCGCGTTGGCGAGGACGTTGGCGAGGACGCGTTCGAGCAGCGGCGGGTCCGCGAGGACCGGCGGGACGGCCTCGGTGACGGCGCTGCGGACGGGCGCGTCGGGGGTGGCGAGCGCGTCGAGGGCGGCGGGCAGCACCTCGTCCAGGTGGGTGGGGCGCAGGTGCGGGGTGAGGGCGCCGGCCTGGAGGCGGCTGAGGTCGAGCAGGTTGTCGACCAGCCGGGTGAGGCGGTGCAGGGACTCGTCGGCGAGGGTGAGGAGTTCGGCCCGGTCCTCGGCGGAGAAGTCGACGTCCGGGCTGCGCAGCGAGCCGACCGAGGCGAGGGCGGCCGCCAGCGGGGTGCGCAGGTCGTGGCTGACGGCGGCGAGCAGGGCGGTGCGCATCCGGTCGGCGGCGCGGATCGGTTCGACCTCGGCGGCGGCGGTGGCGAGCCGGTCGCGTTCCAGGGCGGCGGCGAGGTGGGCGCCGAACGCGGCGAGGACGCGCTGGTCGGTGTCGGGCAGGCGGCGGCCGGTGAGCCGCAGCAGGGCGTCCGGGCCGACGGGCAGGTCGGTGGTGTGGACGGGGTCGGCGGTCGCGGTGGTGTCGGGGCTCTCGGCGGGGCTCTCGGCGGGGCTCTCCACGGGGCTCTCCACGGCGTCCAGGGCCCGGCCGGTGGCGCGGTCGAGCAGGGTGACGGTGTCCAGGCCGAAGGAGGTGCGGGTGCGTTCCAGCAGGGCGGGGACGGCGTCGGCGCCGCGCAGCACGGAGCCGGCCAGGGTGGAGAGGGTCTCCGCCTCGGCGGTGGCGCGGGCGGCCCGGGCGGTCTGCCGTCCGGCGTGGTCGACGACGGTCGACACGCACAGGGCGACGGCGGCGAACACGGCGAGCGCGATGAAGTTGTTGGCCTCGCCGATGGTGAAGGTGTGCACGGGCGGGATGAAGTAGTAGTTCAGCAGCAGCGAGGCGGCCAGTGAGGCGAGCAGCGCGGAGACCGCGCCGCCGAGCAGCGCGACGGCGACGACGCCGAGTTGGAGGATCAGCGCGTCGGTGGTGAGGTTCAGCGCGTGGTGCGCCTGGGAGAGGGCGGCGGTCAGCATCACGGGGACGGCGAGCCCGGCCGCGTATCCCGAACGGGTGCGGCGGCGGGAGTGGCGGCGGCCCAGCGGGGGGAGCCGGCCGCGGCCGGTGAAGGCGTGGGTGACCATGTGGACGTCGATGTCCTCGGAGCGGTCGACGGTGGTCTCGCCGATGCCGGGGCCGGTCAGGAAGCGGTTCAGCCGGCCGCGCCGGCTGGTGCCGAGGACCAGCTGGGTGGCGTCCCGGGCGCGGGCGAAGGCGAGCAGCGCCTCGGGGATGTCGTCGCCGACCACCGAGTGGTAGCTGCCGCCGAGCGACTCGACCAGCCGCCGCTGCTCGGCGAGCCGGCCCGGGGAGGCGCCGGCCAGGCCGTCGCTGCGGGAGACGTGCACGGCGAGCAGTTCGCCGCCCGCGGCCCGGTCGGAGATCCGGGCGGCGCGGCGGATCAGCGTGACGCCCTCGGGGCCGCCGGTGAGCGCGACCACCACCCGTTCGCGGGTCTCCCAGACCCGGTCGATCCGGTGCGCGGCCCGGTAGTCGCGCAGGCCCTCGTCGACCCGGCCGGCCAGCCAGAGCAGGGCGAGTTCGCGCAGCGCGGTGAGGTTGCCGATCCGGAAGTAGTGGGCGAGCGCGGCGTCGACCTGTTCGGCCCGGTACACGTTGCCGTGGGCGAGGCGGCGGCGCAGCGCCTGCGGGGCCATGTCGACGAGTTCGATCTGGTCGGCGCGCCGGACCACCTCGTCCGGGACGGTCTCGCGCTGCGGGACGCCGGTGATCTTCTGGACGACGTCGTTGAGCGATTCGAGGTGCTGGATGTTGACGGTGGTGACGACGTCGATGCCGGCGGCGAGCAGTTCCTCGACGTCCTGCCAGCGCTTGGCGTGCCGGCCGCCGGGGACGTTGGTGTGGGCGAGTTCGTCGACCAGGGCGAGTTCGGGGCGGCGGGCGAGCAGCCCGTCCAGGTCGAGTTCGGCGAACTCGGCGCCCCGGTACTCCCGGGTGGCGCGCGGGAGTTGTTCCAGTCCGTCGAGCAGGCGGGCGGTGCGCGGGCGGTCGTGGGTGTCCAGCCAGCCGACCACCACGTCGGTGCCGCGCTCCCGGCGGCGGTGCGCCTCGTCCAGCATCCGGTAGGTCTTGCCGACGCCGGGCGCGGCGCCGAGGTAGACCCGCAGCCGGCCGGGCCGGCGGTCCTCGGGGTGCGGCCGGGGCCTGGGGTCAGCTGGCATGGCGGCTCTTCTCGGCTGTGGAACGCGGGAGTCGGCGGGGGACGCGTTCGGCCGGCCCGGACGGGGGAGCGTCCGGGCCGGCCTGCGCGGGGAACTGACGTGCCGTCACTTGAGGTCGGCGACGGCCTGGTTGAGCCGGAGGACGTTGACGCCGCCCTGGCCGAGGAAGCCGAGCGAGCGGCCGTCGGTGTGCTGGTCGACGAGCCGGTTCAACTGCTCGGCGGGGATGCTGCGTTCGCGGGCGACCCGGTTGACCTGCTCCCGGGCGTAGGCGACCGAGATGTGCGGATCGAGGCCGGAGCCGGAGGCGGTCAGCGCGTCGGGCGGGACGGTGGCGGGGTCGACGCCGTCGAAGGCGGCGACGGCGGCCCGGCGCTCCTCGACGGCCTTCAGCAGGTCGGCGCTGTTCGGGCCGAGGTTGGAGGCGCCGGAGGCGGTCGGGTCGTAGCCGCCGGCGGACGGGCGGGGCTGGAACCACTTGGGGTCGGGCTGGGCCGGGGCGTCCGGGGCGGCCCCGTCGGCCTTCGGCAGGTCGAAGGTCTGGCCGATCAGGCCGGAGCCGACCGGTCTGCCGTCGCTCTTCACGAGTGAGCCGTTGGCCCTTGCCGGGAAGGCGAGTTGGCTGATGCCGGTGACCAGCAGCGGGTAGGCGATGCCGAGGATCACGGTCATCACCAGCAGCATCCGCAGCGCGGTGAGGTGGGTGCGCAGGAAGACGGGCATGTCTCGTTCTCCTCTCTTGTCAGTTGAGGCCGGGGACGAACCGGACGACCAGGTCGATGAGTTTGATGCCGACGAACGGGACGACCAGGCCGCCCAGGCCGTAGATCCCGATGTTCCGGGCCAGCAGTGAACCGGCGTCGCTGGGGCGGTACGTGACGCCGCGCAGGGCGAGCGGGATCAGGCCGACGATGACCAGGGCGTTGAAGACGATCGCCGAGGTGATCGCGGAGGTCGGGCTGTGCAGGCCCATGATGTTGAGCCGGCTCAGGCCCGGGTAGACGCCGGCGAACATCGCCGGGATGATCGCGAAGTACTTGGCGACGTCGTTGGCGATCGAGAAGGTCGTCAACGCGCCCCGGGTGATCAGCAGTTGCTTGCCGATCTCGACGATCTCGATCAGCTTGGTGGGGTTGGAGTCCAGGTCGACCATGTTGCCGGCCTCCTTGGCCGCCATGGTGCCGGTGTTCATCGCGACGCCGACGTCGGCCTGGGCGAGCGCGGGGGCGTCGTTGGTGCCGTCGCCGGTCATCGCGACCAGCTTGCCGCCCTCCTGCTCCTTCTTGATCAGGGCCATCTTGTCCTCGGGCGTGGCCTCGGCGAGGAAGTCGTCGACGCCCGCCTCCTCGGCGATGGCCCGGGCGGTCAGCGGGTTGTCGCCGGTGATCATGACGGTCCTGATGCCCATCCGGCGGAGTTCCTCGAAGCGCTCCCGCATGCCCTCCTTCACCACGTCCTTGAGGTGGATCACCCCGAGGACGCGCGGCACGCCCCCGCCGCCGTCGCGCTCGGCGACGACCAGCGGGGTGCCGCCCGCGGCGGAGATCCCGTCGACCAGCGCGGCGACGTCCTCGCCGACCGAACCGCCGTGCCCGGTCACCCAGTTGGCGACCGAACCGGCCGCACCCTTGCGGACCTCGCGGCCGTCCGCGTCGACGCCGGACATCCGGGTCTGCGCGGTGAACGGCACCCACACCGCGTGCGCCAACTCGCCCTGGGCGCGGGCCCGCAGGCCGTACCCGGTCTTGGCGAGGACGACGATCGAGCGGCCCTCGGGGGTCTCGTCGGCGAGCGAGGAGAGCTGGGCCGCGTCGGCCAGTTCGGCCACCCCGACCCCGGCGGCGGGCAGGAACTCGGCGGCCTGCCGGTTGCCGAGGGTGATGGTGCCGGTCTTGTCGAGCAGCAGCGTGTTGACGTCGCCCGCGGCCTCCACCGCCCGGCCCGACATGGCGAGCACGTTGCGCTGGACGAGGCGGTCCATGCCGGCGATGCCGATCGCCGAGAGCAGCGCGCCGATCGTGGTCGGGATCAGCGCCACGATCAGCGCGACCAGCACGATCGTCGACTGCGGGGCCCCGGCGTACGCCGCCATCGGCTGCAGGGTGACCACCGCGACCAGGAAGACCACGGTCAGCGAGGCCAGCAGGATGTTCAGGGCGATCTCGTTCGGCGTCTTCTGCCGGGCCGCGCCCTCGACCAGGGCGATCATCCGGTCGATGAAGGTCTTGCCGGGCTCCGAGGTGATCCTCACGACGATCCGGTCGGAGAGCACCTTGGTCCCGCCGGTCACCGCGGAGCGGTCGCCGCCGGACTCGCGGATCACCGGCGCGGACTCGCCGGTGATCGCCGACTCGTCCACCGACGCGACGCCCTCGACCACGTCGCCGTCGCCGGGGATCACCTGGCCGGCCTCGACCACCACGTGGTCGCCCGAGCGCAGCGCGGTGCCCGGCACCTCCTCCTCGGCCCCGGACGACGGCCAGCCGGTGAGCCGGCGGGCCACCGACTCGGTCCTGGCCCGGCGCAGCGTGTCGGCCTGCGCCTTGCCGCGGCCCTCGGCGACCGCCTCCGCCAGGTTGGCGAAGACCGTGGTCAGCCACAGCCACAGGGTGATCGCCCAGGCGAAGACGGACGGGTCGGCGATCGCGGCGACGGTGGTGACCACCGAGCCGACCTCGACCACGAACATCACCGGGTTCTTCACCATCACCCGGGGGTCGAGCTTGCGCACCGCGTCGGGCAGCGAGGCGAGCAGCAGTTTCGGATCGAGCAGGCCGGCCGCGGCGCGGCCCGGAACCTCAGGGGCGGTGACGGACATCAGTGGAGACCTTCTGCGATCGGCCCGAGGGCCAGGGCCGGGAAGTAGGTGAGGCCGACGACGATCAGGATCACGCTCGACAGCAGGCCGACGAACAGCGGCCGGTGCGTGGGCAGCGTGCCCGCGCCCGCCGGGACGGGCCGCTGGCGGGCCAGCGAGCCGGCCAGCGCGAGCACGAACACCATCGGCAGGAACCGGCCGAACACCATCGCCAGGCCCAGCGCCGTGTCGTACCAGTCGGTGTTGACGGTGATGCCCGCGAACGCCGAGCCGTTGTTGTTCGCCGCCGAGGTGAACGCGTACAGCACCTCGGAGAAGCCGTGCGCGCCGTCGTTCAGCATCCCGGCCCGCTCGCCGGGCAGGGCGATCGCGGTGCCCGCGCCGATCAGCACGATCGCCGGGGTGGTGAGGATGTACAGGGAGGCGAACTTCATCTCCCGGCCGCCGAGCTTCTTGCCCAGGTACTCGGGGGTGCGGCCGACCATCAGGCCCGCGACGAACACCGCCACGACCGCCAGGATCAGCATCCCGTACAGGCCGGAGCCGGTGCCGCCGGGCGCGATCTCGCCCAGCATCATGTCGAACACGGTGAGCCCGCCGCCGAACGGCGTGAACGAGTCGTGGAAGGAGTTCACCGCGCCGGTCGAGGTCAGCGTCGTGGACGCCGCGAACAGGCCGGACGCGGCCACCCCGAAGCGCTGCTCCTTGCCCTCCAGCGCCGCGCCGGCCGCCTGCAGGGCGCTGCCCGCGTGCTGGTGCTCGAAGAAGGTGATCAGCACCGCCGAGGCCGTCCAGAACAGGCCCATCACGGCGGCGATCGCGTAGCCCTGGCGGTGGTCGCCGACCATCCGGCCGAAGGTGCGCGGCAGCGCGAACGGGATCACCAGCAGCAGGAAGACCTCCAGCAGGTTGGTGAAGCCGGTCGGGTTCTCGAACGGGTGGGCCGAGTTGGCGTTGTAGAAGCCGCCGCCGTTGGTCCCCAGCAGCTTGATGACCTCCTGCGAGGCCACCGGCCCGCCCGGGAGCGACTGCTGACCGCCGGTCAGGGTGGTCACCTGCTCGAAGCCGTGGAAGTTCTGCACCACCCCGTTCGCCGCCAGCACCAGGGCGAACAGCACCGCGAGCGGCAGCAGCAGGCGCAGCGAGATCCGGGTCAGGTCGACCCAGAAGTTGCCGACCCGGTCGGTGCGGTTGCGGGTGAAGCCGCGGATCAGCGCCGCGACGACCGCGATGCCGACCGCCGCCGAGACGAAGTTCTGCACCGCCAGGCCGGCCATCTGGACCAGGTGGCCCATCGCCGACTCGCCGCTGTACGACTGCCAGTTGGTGTTGGTGGTGAACGAGATCGCGGTGTTCCACGCCTGGTGCGCGGCCATCTCCGGCACGCCCAGGCTGAGCAGCAGGTGCGTCTGGAGCCGGATCAGCCCGTACAGGAACAGCACGGAGAGCGCGGAGAACGCCAGCACCGAGCGCAGGTACACCGGCCAGCGCTGGTCGGCGTCGGCGTCGACGCCGACCACCTTGTACAGCGCCTTCTCGGCTCTCAGGTGGCGGGCGGAGGTGAGCAGCTTGGCGATGTGGTCGCCGAGGGGGCGGTAGCAGAGGGCCAGCGCGCCGACCAGGGCGATCGCCTGCAGCCACCCGGCGAGAGTGGGACCCATGTCAGAACTTCTCCGGGTGGATCAGCGCGAGGACGAGGTAGCCGACGAGTGCGGCGGCGACGAGGAGACCGGCTATGTGTTCGGCGCTCACAGCTTCTCCACCCCCCGCGCGATCAGGGCGATGACGGCGAACACGGCGACCGTGACACCGACGTAGATCAGGTCTGACATGGCATCCACCAAGGTGGTTCGGAGCGGACGCCGGCGCTTTCCGCCGGCACCCCCGAGCCAAGCAGCGCGAACCCCCGCTCCCCCGTCCCCTGACGCCCCCCATACGGCCGCCCCGGCAGCCTTGACGCCCCCTTGACGCCGCCCGCGCCCCCGGCCCGCTCCCCGGCGCTCTCCCGGCCCGCGCCCCGGCGCCCTCCCGGCTCAGGCCAGGCCGGCCGCCAGCGCGGTCAGGGTCGCGCCGAGCGGGGCGTCCAGGCGGGTGGTGGCGAGGTCGTCGCCGCGGGTGGTGCCGCGGGTGACGATGGCGACCGGCTTGCCGGTCTTCGCGGCGTGGCGGACGAAGCGCAGGCCGGACATCACCGCGAGCGAGGAGCCGAGGACCAGCAGGGCGCGGCCCTCGTCGACCAACCGGTAGCAGTGCTCGACCCGGTCCTTGGGGACGCTCTCGCCGAAGAACACCACGTCCGGCTTGAGGACGCCGCCGCAGGCCGCGCAGGGGGCGACGGTGAAGGTGGCGACCAGGCCGTCCGGCAGTTCGACGTCGCCGTCCGGGTTGATCCGCGAACCGGCGTCCCGGAAGGCCGGGTTGAGGGCGGCGAGGCGCTCGTCGAGGGCGGCGCGGGCGGTGACGGCGCCGCAGTCGAGGCAGACCACCCGGTCCAGGCCGCCGTGCAGCTCGACCGCGTCGGGGGTGCCGGCCGCGCGGTGCAGGCCGTCCACGTTCTGGGTGATCACCGCGGAGACCCGGCCCGCCGCCCGCAACCGGGCCACCGCGAGGTGCCCGGCGTTCGGCCTGGCCCCGGCGATCACCGCCCGCCCCGCGTGGCTGCGCGCCCAGTAGCGGCGGCGGGCCGGCTCGTCCGCGAGGAACTCCTGGTACGTCATCGGCGCCCGGTTGCGGCGCACCCCGTCCGGCCCCCGGTAGTCCGGGATCCCCGACTCGGTGGACAGCCCGGCCCCGCTCAGCACCACCACCCCGCCGCCGTCCAGCAGCCGGGCCACCTCGGGGAGTCCGTCCTCGTACGCGCTCATGCCGTCCATTGTGGAACGCCCCGGCCGCGAACGGCGCCGGAGCGGGCGGGCGGCGCGGACGGGTGTGCGGCCCGAGCGGTGCCCCCACGCACCGCCCGGGCCGCTCCGGATGCGGAGGTTCCGGCCCCCACAGCCCGAACTTCCGCCGCTTCCTTTGTACTTCGGTTCACCTCCGGTGCAGAAGATGCGTACGGATCTTTCTTGGGAGCGCTTCCAAGACGTGACCGCGCGCCGGGCGCCGGGCGGGGAGCAGGGCGGGGAGCAGGGCGGCGGCGGTGAGCAGGGCGAGGTGGGCCGGTTCGGTGGCGGACCAGCCGAGTTCGGCGTGCCGGTGTTCGGCGAAGCCGTTGTGGAAGAGCCAGACGGCCGGGCCGATCAGCGGCGCGGCGGCGGGGCGGGAGCGGGCGCCGAGGGCGGCGCAGGCGGCGGCGAAGGCGGTGAGCGCGAACCAGCCGGGGCGCAGTTCGCCGAGCGGGCCGAGGACGGCGGCGGTCGCGGCGCCCGCGAGCAGCGCGAGGACGGCGGACAGGTCGACCGGCAGGCGCGGCGGCGGGGCGGCGGCGCTCATCCGCGGGCGACCAGGTCGCGCAGTTCGGCGTCGACCGCGCGGCGGGTCAACCCGTCCAGGAGCAGCGCGAGTTCGGGCCGGGGGACGACCAGCACCGGGCAGCGGGAGCGGCGTACGCAGTGGGCCGGGACGGAGGCGCGCAGGCCGCGGTGCCACCAGGTGCCGGCCGGGCCGAGGACGAGCAGGTCGTCGGGCCGGTCGGCGGCGGTGAGCAGGGCGGTGGCGGGCGCGGCGCGCACCGTCAGCGCGGTGACGGGCACGCCGGCCCGGTCGGCGCCGGTCTCGGCGACCGCCTCGCGCAGCCGCCGTTCGGCCTCCTCGCGGACGGCGGACAGCAGCGGCGGGAAGGGCGAGCGCCGGTAGCCGAACTCGCCGCCGGGCGGCTCCCAGGCGTGCAGCGCCAGCACCTGGGCCGCACCGCCGCGCTCCGCGGCCCGCCGCGCTTCGGCGACGGCGCGGTGCAGCGCGGCCAGGCTGCCGGGCGATCCGCTGACTCCGACCACGACGCGCATCCGCCGTACCTTCCCTTCCGCTGTCAGGTTCGCTGGTGACGGGCCGCGCGGACCCCGGCGCTTCCGGGTGCCGGGGTCCGCGTCCCGGTGACCAGCAGACCGTCCGGAACGGCCGCCGGGTCCGGCCTTGACGGCTCCCTGACGCCGGTCCGGGCTTTCCCGACGCCGCCTTGACGCCCGGCGGGCCCGGGGCGGCGTCCGGCGGCGTTCACTGGAGGGAGGAGGTGCTGGTGATGGCCGAGCGGGTGCGGGTGGTGGTCGGGGTGGACGGTTCGCCGGGCAGTCTGGCGGCGTTGCGCCGGGCGGTGGTGGAGGCGGCGGGGCGCGGGGCGGTGCTGGTGCCGCTGCTGGCGGGGCAGCCGTCGGAGCAGGCGGCGCGGCGGGTGCTGGACGCGGCGCTGCGGCACGCGGTCGGCGGCTGGCCGGGCGGGGTGGTGGTGCGTCCGGTGGTGGCGGCCGGTGCGGCGGGGCCGGCGCTGGTCGCGGCGGCCGGCGGCCCGGACGGCCTGCTGCTGCTCGGCGCGGACGGGCGCCGCCACCATATGCGCGGGGCCCGCACCGAGCGGTACTGCCGGTCGCACGCGCGCTGCCCGGTGCTGGCCGTCCGGGCGCCGGAAACCGTCCTCACCGGGGCAGCCTGAAGGGTCAACTCACTTGCTCTACAAGCGAGTTGACTGCCCAGGCGAAACCGGTTCGAATGGTTCCGGAAACCTGTCAGGAGAGGGCCGCCGCGCCCTCGGCACCGCCCGGGAGCGCCCCCATGCACGTCACGCTGTTCCGCCAGGTCCGCCCGTTCGGCGGCCCGGTCACCGACCTGGTCGCCGTGGACGGCGTCCTGGCCGCCGGGCTCCCGCCGGGCGCCGAGCCGGCCGCCGTGGTGGACGGCGGCGGCCGGATCGCGCTGCCGACCCTGGTCGACGCGCACATCCACCCGGACAAGACCAGCTGGGGCGAGCCCTGGTACAGCCGCCGCCCGGCCGCCGGCCTGCCCGACTTCGTGGCCGGCGACGTCGAGCTGTACGAGCACCAGCGCGCCCCGATCGGCGAGCGCGCCCACCGCCTGCTGGCGCACGCCGTGACCCGCGGCACCCGCGCCGTCCGCGCGCACGTGGACGTCGCCCCCGCGTACGGCCTGGCGGGCGCCACCGGCCTGCGGGAGGCCGCCGGGCGGCTGGCCGGGAAGCTCGACGTGCAGTCGGTGGCGTTCCCGCAGCACGGCGTCCTGCGCGCCCCGGGCGCGGCCGAGCTGCTCACCGAGGCGGCCCGCACCGGCCTGGTGGACGCGGTCGGCGGCATCGACCCGGCCGGGTTCGACGGCGGCGGCCCGGACGGCCGCGAGCAGTTCGACCTGCTGTTCGGCCTGGCCGAGCGGTACGGCGTCCTGCTGGACGTGCACCTGCACGACCGCGGCGCGGCCGGCCTGGGCCCGCTGCGCGAGCTGGCCGCCCGGACGGCCGCGGCCGGGCTGGGCGGCCGGGTGACGGCCAGCCACGTGTTCTGCCTGCCCGAGCTGCCCGCCGACGAGCGGGAGCGGCTCGCGGACCTGCTGGCGGACGCCGGGATCGCGCTGACCACCGTCGCCCCGTCCGCCCACCAGGTGCTGCCGTTCCGCGCGCTGCGCGAGCGCGGCGTGCCGGTCGGCCTCGGCTCGGACGGCGTCCGCGACTCCTGGAGCCCGTACGGCAACGCCGACATGCTGCACCGGGCGCACCTGCTCGGCTGGACCACCGACGCCCGCACCGACGCCGAGCTGACCGACTGCCTGGAGCTGGCCGCGCACGGCGGCGCCGAGCTGCTCGGCCTGCCGAGGGCCGACCTGGCGCCCGGCGCGCCCGCCGACTTCCAGCTGCTGGACGGCGAGTGCGTGCCGCAGGTGGTGGTCGACCTGCCGGCCCGCGAGCTGGTGGTGAAGGCCGGCCGGGTGGTCGCCGAGCACGGGAAGCTGCTGGACTGACGCACGCCGGAGCGGCGGTGCCCGCCCTCGTCGGAGGGCGGCCACCGCCGCTCGCGCGCCCGCTCAGTCGCGTTCGACGTCGACCTCGGTGAGCCGGGCGAAGCGCGCCGGGTCGGTGCGCCGGATCCGCCGGGCGACCAGCCAGCCGGCCGCCGCGACCACCGGCATCGGCACCAGCAGCAGCCAGTTGACCAGCCCCGAACGCCCGGTCAGCAGGTCGAAGTTGAACAGCGCGAGCACCGTCAGCACGGCCAGCCCGGCCGCGGCCAGCAGCGGTGCCCAGACCACCCGGAACGCGGACAGCCCGCGCCGGTCCCGGCGGAAGAACGCGAACACCGCGACCGCCGCCAGCGCCTGCATCACCATGATGCCGAGCACGCCGACGCTGTTCGACCAGAGCAGCACCACCAGGTACGGGTCGACCGCGAGCACCCCGCCGAGGCCGATCACCAGCGCGTTGAACGCCGACTGCGCCAGCACCGCCCGCCCGGGCGAGCCGGTCCGCGGCGACACCCGGCCGAGCCCGCGCGGCAGCAGGCCCTCGCGGCCCAGCGCGTACAGGTAGCGGGCGGCCGCGTTGTGGAAGGCCAGCGCGGAGGCGAACGCCGACACGATGATCAGCACGTGCATGGTGTCCGACAGCCACAGGCCGACGAAGCGCTCGGCGGCCCGGAAGGTCAGGTCGGGGCCGCCGTCGGCGCGGGCCTGGGCGACCGCGTCGTCGGTGCCGTACGCGCCCATCACGATCCAGGTGCCCAGGGCGTAGAACACCGCCAGGAAGCCGATCGCGATGAAGGTGGCGCGCGGCACCGTGCGGGCCGGGTCGCGGGCCTCCTCGGCGTAGATCGCGGTCGCCTCGAAGCCGGTGAACGCGCCGATCACCAGCACGAACATGCCCGCCACGCCGCCCTGGGTGAGCAGCGACGGGTCGAAGGAGACCGGGTCGAGCGCGGCCGTCCCCCGGTCGGCCAGCACCCCGCCCTCCATCACCAGCAGCGACAGCACCTCCAGCACCAGCGCCACGCCGAGCACCTTCGCCGACAGCGTGACCTTCAGCCAGCCGAGCACGCCGACCACGGCCACGCAGCCGGCGGACAGCAGCCACCACGGCACGTGCGCGCCGGTGCGCTGCTCGATGTGGCCGGCCGCGAAGTAGCCGAACGCGGCCGCCACGCCCGGGGTGATCAGGTTGTAGCTGACTACCGCCACGTAGGCGGTGACCACGCCGAGGGTCCGGCCGAGCCCGCGCGCCACGTACGCGTAGAACGCGCCGGCGTTGCGCACGTAGCGGCTCATCGCGGTGAACCCGGCGGCGAACAGCACCAGCAGCGCGCCCGAGACCAGGTACGCGGCCGGCGCGGACGCCCCGCCCACGCCGATCGCGAACGGGGCGATGCCGGCCAGCACGGTCAGCGGCGCGGCCGCGGCGACCACGAAGAACACCAGGTCGGTGGTGCCGATCAGGCCCTTGGCCAGCCGGCCGGCCGGGGCCCCGGCCGGGTCGGGCGGCTGGGCCGGGGCGGGGGCCCGGCCCACGGAGGAGGTGAGGGACATGGTGGGGGATCCTTCCGGGGTCCTGCGTGGGGGTGGGGTCAGCGGGCCGGGCCGTCGAGCCGGTCCAGGACGGTGCGGCCGCGGTGCAGCACCAGCAGCCGCTCGGGGTGGGCGGCGACCGCCTCGGGCACCGAGCCCGCGGCGACGGCCAGCAGGTTCGCGGGCCGGCCGGCGGCGATGCCGTACTCCTCGACGCCGAGCGCCCGGGCGGCGTGCCCGGTGGCGAACTCGGCGGCCAGCCGCAGGTCCTGGTCGGTCATCAGGTCGCCCTGCAGGCCGATGATCGTGGTCCGCTCCAGCATGTCGCCGGTGCCGTACGGCCACCACGCGTCGCGGATGTTGTCGGAGCCGGCGAAGACCAGCACGCCGCGCCCGTGCAGCAGCTTCACCGGCGGCATCGTCCGGGCCGGCCCGTTGGTCATCACGGCCACCCCGGCCGCCGCCAGCGCCTCGGCGGTGCGGGTGAGCTCGGGCCCGGCCAGCTGCCCCAGGCAGTACGCGTGGCTGACCGCGACCTTCCCGCCCAGGCCCAGCGCCGCCGTCCGCCCGGCGATCGCCCGCAGCTGCGCCGCGCCGGCCTCGCCGCCGTCGTGCAGGTGGATGTCGATGCCCGCGCCGTGCCGCTCGGCCAGGCCGAAGACCGCGTCGAGCTGGCCGTCCACGTCGTTGTCGAAGCCGAACGGGTCGAGGCCGCCGATCAGTTCGGCGCCCTCGCGGAGCGCCGCGTCCAGCAGCCCGACCACGCCGGGCTCGGCGACCACGCCGCTCTGTGGGAACGCCACCAGCTGCACGTCGAGCAGCTCGCGCACCCGCTCGCGCGCCTCCAGCACCGCGTACAGGTGGTCCAGCCCGGTGTCCGGGTCGACGTCCACGTGCGAGCGGACGAAGCCGGTGCCCAGCGCGGCCATCCGGCGGGCCAGCGCCTCCGCCCGGTCGGCGACCGGCGCCCGCTCGGCGACCTCGCGGCGCAGCCGCCGCTCGGAGGTGATCTGGCCGCGCAGGCCGTCCGTCTCGCGGTGCGGCTGCCAGGGCGCGCCGAGGAAGGTCTTGTCGAGGTGCGCGTGCCCGTCGACCAGCGCGGGCAGCAGCAGCGCGCCGTCCAGCGCGCGGACGCCCGGGCCGGGCGCGACCGGCTCGCGCCCGGCCGGGACGGGGGTGACCGCCGCGATCCGGCCGTCCGCGATCCGCAGGTCCGCGCGGGACCCGTCCGGGAGGGTGGCGTCCAGCAGCAGGTGCGGGCCTGGCGGCGGTACGGCGGTCACGGGTGCCTCCCGGGGTGGTGGCGGGGACGGTCGGTGGAGGGGTGAGCGGAGGGGTGAGCGGCCAAGGTATCTGGTATACCGAATACCAGACAAGGGGGCAGCCCGCCCCGATCTGGAATGATCTGATCTCCTGCCCGCGCCGTCCGCCCGCTGCCGCCTGGAGCCCCTGATGACCGACACCCTCGGCGACGCCCACCAGTCGCTGGCGGACCTCGTCTACGTCCGGCTGCGCGAACGGATCATCGAGGGCGAGTACCCGGCCGGACAGCGCCTGGTCGAACGCGAACTCGCCGACGGCATGGGCGTCTCCCGGATCCCGGTCCGGGAGGCCATGCAGCGCCTCGAACGCGAGGGCTTCCTCACCGTCCAGGCCCGCCGCGGCGCCGTCGTCGCCGACTTCGGGCCCGAGGAGGCCGAGCACTTCTTCGCCGTCCGCGAGTCCCTGGAGGCGCTCGCCGCCAGCCTCGCCGCCCGGCACGCCACCCCGGCCGGCGTCCGCGGCCTGGAGCGGATCCTGGCCCGCACCCGCAAGGCCGCCGAGGCCGGCCGGCTGCGCGAGACCGTCAGCCTGAACGCCGACTTCCACCGCGAGATCGTCGAACTCTCCGGCAACCCGCTGCTGCGCGACATGATGGCCCCGCTCGACGGCCGGCTACGCCGCCTGTTCCGACTCACCTCCGACGACGAGACCAGCCTCCCGATGTGCACCGAGCACCAGCGGCTGCTCGACGCCATCAAGGCCCGCGACCCGGAGACCGCCGCCGCCCTCGCCCGCCACCACGTCGCCGGCACCCGCGCCTTCGCCCGCCAGGCCCTGAGCGCGGAGCGCCCGGACGCGTAGCGCCCCGGCGAGCGGCGCCCCCGGCGAGCGGCGCCCCCCGCGGTCAGCGCCCCGGGGCGTGCGCGGCGGCGCGCGGCGAGGCGCGCGGCGCTCACCCGAACTGCGCGAATGGCCGCGTAGCCCCCACCTCGGCCCACCCCCTCCTCATATGATCGGAGCGACATGCGTCATCCTTGGTGGTGAGTAGCACTGCCCATGACACCAGCAGGAGGAAGCTCGTGGACGACGTTCTGCGGCGCGCCGCGCTGTTCGCGGCACTCGACGACGACCAGGCTGCCGAGCTCCGCGCTTCCATGACCGAGGTGACGCTCGCCCGCGGCGAGTCGCTGTTCCACGAGGGCGACCCGGGCGACCGGCTGTACGTCGTGGTCGAGGGCAAGGTCAAGCTGCACCGCGCCTCGCCCGACGGCCGCGAGAACATGCTCGCCGTGCTCGGCCCCTCCGAGATGATCGGCGAGCTGTCCCTCTTCGACCCGGGCCCGCGCACCGCCACCGCCACCGCCCTCACCGAGGTCAAGCTCCTCGGCCTCGGCCACGGCGACCTGCTCCCGCTGCTGCACGCCCGCCCCGAGGTCTCCATCGCCCTGCTGCGCGCCATCGCGCGCCGGCTGCGCCGCACCAACGACGTGATGTCCGACCTGGTCTTCTCCGACGTGCCCGGCCGCGTCGCCAAGGCCCTGCTCGACCTCTCCCGCCGCTTCGGCGTCCAGTCCGACGAGGGCATCCACGTCGCCCACGACCTCACCCAGGAGGAGCTCGCCCAGCTGGTCGGCGCCTCCCGCGAGACGGTCAACAAGGCCCTCGCCGACTTCGCCGGCCGCGGCTGGCTCAAGCTGGAGGCCCGCGCGGTCGTCCTGCTCGACGTCGAACGGCTCTCCCGCCGCTCGCGCTGAACCCCCGCGCCTGCGCACTGCCGCCGGAACCGCGCCCGACCGCACCCCGCGTGCACCCGGGCGCGGTTCCGCGTTCCCGGCCGTCAGACCTCCGGGATCAGACCTCCGGGATCAGGCCCCGGTCGGCGAGGTAGGTGAGCTGGGCGCGGACCGAGAGCTCGGCGGCGGGCCACAGCACCGGGTCGACGTCCGCGTACACCCGGGCGACCACCTCGGCGGCGGTGCGGCAGCCCGCCTCGACCGCGGTCTCGACCTGGGCCAGCCGGGCCGCCCGGTGGGCCAGGTAGTAGTCGACGGCGCCCAGCGCGTCGGCGAGGACCGGGCCGTGGCCGGGCAGGACGGTGCGGACGCCGTGCTCGGCGGCCATCGCGTGCAGCCGGCGCAGCGAGTCGAGGTAGTCGCCGAGCCGCCCGTCGGGGTGGGCGACCATGGTGGTGCCGCGCCCCAGCACGGTGTCGCCGGTGAGGATCGCGCCGTCGGCGGGCAGGTGGAAGGTCAGCGAGTCCGAGGTGTGCCCGGGGGTGGCGACCACCCGCAGGTCGAGGCCGCCGACGTCCAGCCGCTGGCCGCCGCGCAGGCCCTCCGAGCCGAGCCGCAGCGCCGGGTCGAGCGCGCGGACCGGCGTGCCGGTGAGTTCGGCGAACCGGGCGGCGCCCTCGGCGTGGTCGGAGTGGCCGTGGGTGAGCAGGGTGAGGGCGATCCGCTTGCCCTGGCGTTCGGCGGTCTCCACGATCCGGCGCAGGTGGCCCTCGTCGAGCGGGCCGGGGTCGACCACGGCGGCGAGGTCGGAGCCGGGTTCGGAGAGCAGCCAGGTGTTGGTGCCGTCCAGCGTCATCGGGGACGGGTTGGGCGCGAGCACGCACTGGGCGCGCGGGGTGGCGGCCCCGCCGACGGTGTCGGCGGGGCTGCCCGGAAGCGGGCCGCTCACGCGGCGTCCGCCGGACGGCCGCGGCGCGCGGTCACGCGGCGTCCCGTTCGTCGCGGCTGAGCCGGCGCGAGGGGAGCGGGCGGACCAGGGCCCGCAGCGGCAGGTCGCGGGTCAGCGGACGGCTGGTCTCCAGGGGCGCCGTCCCGTCGCAGGCGGCGGCGCGCGGGGTGACGGGGCGGGTGGGCGTGGCCGAGGTCCGGCGAGCCACGTCGTTGTGGGTCATCGGAGTCTCCTTCCGAGGTCAGGGCGGTGCGGTGGGCGTGTCGATCAACGGTACGGGCCGGGTGGGACCGTCCCCGGAACGACCGCTCCGGCCGGGCCGGTGATCGTTCCGGGGGAAGGTTCTCACGCCGGGAACACGCCGTCGATAGTCAGCTCGTCATACCCGTCCCAGCGCACGGTCATGCGGTCCCCCGCCACCTCCGCCCGCCCCAGCACCGGCACCACCCGCCGGCCGGCCGCGGCCGCCGCCACCCCGGCCGCGGAGCGCAGCGGCAGCAGCTCGCGCAGCACCGTGACGGTCGGCGGCAGCATCCCGAACTCGCCCGCCGCGAAGCCCTCCAGCGCCGCCGCCGGGCTCAGCCAGGCGACCCGGTCGGCCTCCCCGACGCTGTCCGCGGCGACCTGCCCGGACGGCAGCGCGGCGACGAAGAACCAGGTGTCGAAGCGCCGCTCCTCGAACTCCGGGGTCACCCAGCGCGCCCACGCCGCCAGCAGGTCGCTGCGCAGCACCA
The DNA here is from genome assembly GCF_000269985.1 of Kitasatospora setae KM-6054. NCBI lineage: Bacteria > Bacillati > Actinomycetota > Actinomycetes > Kitasatosporales > Streptomycetaceae > Kitasatospora > Kitasatospora setae. The sequence continues at coordinate 4,062,739 of NC_016109.1, forward strand.
GCCGGTGCTCGGTCAGGAACTCGGCCAGCGAGAGCTCGTGCCGCTCCAGCGCGGCCCGCTCGGCCGCCCAGTCCCGCGGCTCCACCAGCGTCCGCGCGTCCGGCCCGGCCAGCAGCACGCCGGCCTCCTCGAAGGTCTCCCGGACGGCCGCGCACAGCACCGCGCACGCCGTCGCCTCGTCCACCCCCAGCCGCCCGGCCCACTCGGCCGCGGACGGCCCGGCCCACGGCGGCCGCACCTCCCGGTCCCGCGGGTCCACCCCGCCCCCGGGGTAGGCGTACATGCCCCCGGCGAACGCCATCGTGGCGCGCCGCCGCAGCAGGTACGCCTCCGGCCCGGCCGCGCCCTCGCGCAGCAGCACCACGGTGGCGGACGGCCGCGTCGGCGCGGGGACGAGCTCCCCGGTGGCCAGGGCGCGGATACGGGCGGGCCAGGACGGCGGCATCTGGGGCATGTGCACGGATGTTAACCGCCGCCGGCCCGCGCGCGAAGGGCCCGCCGGCCGAGCCGGGAACGCGAAGGGCCCGCCGCTGCTCGGCAGCGGCGGGCCCGTTCGGGAACGGCCGGGATCAGTCCCGGACCCGGACCATCAGCTCGACCTCGACCGGCGCGTCCAGCGGCAGCACCGCCACGCCGACGGCGCTGCGGGCGTGCACGCCCTTGTCGCCGAAGACCTTGCCCAGCAGCTCGCTGGTGCCGTTGACCACGCCGGGCTGGCCGGTGAAGTCGGGCGCGGAGGCGACGAAGCCGACCACCTTCACGACCTGCTCGACCTTGTCGAGGTCGCCGACCACCGACTTGATCGCGGCCAGCGCGTTCAGCGCGCAGATCTGCGCGAGCTCCTTGGCCTCCTCCGCGGTGACCTCGGCGCCGACCTTGCCGGTCAGCTGGAGCTTCCCGGCGACCATCGGCAGCTGGCCCGACGTCAGCACGTGCTCCCCGTCGCGCAGCGCCGGAACGTACGCGGCGACCGGAACGGCGACCTCGGGCAGCGTCAGCCCGAGCTCGGCGAGCTTCTGCTCGACCTGGCTCATGACTACTCCTTCTCGCGCTTGAGGTACGCGACCAGCTGCTCCGGGTTCGGCCCGGGGACGACCTGGACGAGCTCCCAGCCGTCCTGGCCCCAGGTGTCGAGGATCTGCTTGGTGGCGTGCACGAGCAGCGGCACGGTGACGTATTCCCACTTGGTCATGAGGGTGACTCTAGTGCCCGGCGGGCCCCCTCCGCCGTCAGGCGGCGGTCTCCGGCCCGCGCCCCGCCACCCGCCCGGGCCGGTGTGAGGTGGGACACAAACCGGGCATGATTCACCGGGGGCACCGGGATGCTCCCGGCATCCGGAGCGCGCGCTGGTTACCCTCGCGGTGAGGGGCCCGCCTCGGGCGCCCGGCGAGAGCGACGGACGGAGTGCGGGCGTGGCGGGCACCAGCGGCACGGCGGGGCCGACCGAGCAGGCACCGCCGCGGGAGCCCGACTGGGAGGGCGTCCGACTGCACGTGGTCAGCGGCAAGGGCGGCACCGGCAAGACCACGCTGGCCGCCGCGCTGGCCCTGGCGCTGGCCGCCGAGGGCGGCCGCACCCTGCTGATCGAGGTGGAGGGCCGGCAGGGCATCGCCGAACTGTTCCGGATCGCCGCGCTGCCGTACGAGGAGCGCCGGATCGCCACCGTCACGCCCGCCCAGCTCGGCCTGCCCGGCACGGGCCACGGCGAGGTGCACGCGCTGGCGATCGACACCGAGCAGGCGCTGCTGGAGTACCTGGAGATGTTCTACAAGCTGGGCCGGGCCGGGAAGGCCCTGCAGAAGGTCGGCTTCGTGGACTTCGCGACCACCGTCGCCCCGGGCGTGCGCGACGTGCTGCTCACCGGCAAGGCCTGCGAGGCGGCCCGCCGCAAGGGCCCGGACGGGCGCCGCCGCTACGACGCGGTGGTGATGGACGCCCCGCCGACCGGGCGGCTGACCCGCTTCCTGAACGTCAACTCCGAGGTGGCCGGCCTGGCCCGGATAGGGCCGATCCACTCCCAGGCGCAGGCCGTGATGCGGGTGCTGCGCTCGGCGGAGACCGCGGTGCACTTCACCACCCTGCTGGAGGAGATGCCGGTGCAGGAGACCGTGGACGGGATCGCCGAACTGCGCGAGTCCGGCCTGCCGGTCGGCGGCGTGCTGGTCAACATGGTGCGCCCGCCGATACTGGACGCGGCGGCGGTGGCGGCGGCCGACGGCGACCACCGCGAGGAGGTCGCGCTGGCCCTCGGCGAGGCCGGCCTGGGCGGGCGCTCGCGCAAGCCGGAGACCGTCCGGGCGAACGTCGACCCGCTGCTCGAACCGCTGCTGGAGCAGGCCAGGGAGCACGCCGAACGGGTCGAACTGGAACGCTCCCAGCGCGTGGACCTCCAGCAACTGCGGCTGCCCACCTACGAGTTGCCACTGATCGGCGAGGGCGTCGACCTGGCCGGGCTGTACCGCCTGGCGGGCGAGTTGAAACGGCAGGGAGCGGCATGACGGCGGGCAGCGGTGCGGGCGGCGGGGCGACGACGAACGGCGGCGGCGCGACGGCGAACGGCGGCGGCGGAACGCGGGCGCGGGCGGTCGGACTGGACGTCGACACCCTGATCGACGACCCGGCGACCCGGATCGTGGTCTGCTGCGGCTCCGGCGGCGTCGGCAAGACCACCACCGCCGCCGCGATCGGCCTGCGCGCCGCCGAGCGCGGCCGCCGCGTCGTGGTGCTGACCATCGACCCGGCCCGCCGACTGGCCCAGTCGATGGGCCTGAGCGAGCTGGACAACACCCCCCGGGTGGTCAAGGGCACCCGCGGCGACGGCGAACTCCAGGCCATGATGCTGGACATGAAGCGGACCTTCGACGAGGTCGTGCTGGCCCACGCGGAGCCCGACCGGGCCCGGGCGATCATGGAGAACCCGTTCTACCAGTCGCTGTCGGCCGGTTTCGCGGGCACCCAGGAGTACATGGCGATGGAGAAGCTGGGCCAGCTCCGCGCCGAGGACCGCTGGGACCTGATCGTCGTCGACACCCCGCCGTCCCGCTCCGCGCTGGACTTCCTGGACGCCCCGAGCCGCCTCGGGTCCTTCCTGGACGGCCGGGTGATCCGGCTGCTGACCGCCCCCGCCAAGGTCGGCGGGCGCTCCGCGATGAAGTTCCTGAACGTCGGCATGGGGCTGATCACCGGCACCCTCGGCAAGATCTTCGGCGCCCAACTGCTCACCGACATCCAGACGTTCGTCTCCGCGACGGACTCGATGTTCGGCGGCTTCCGGGAGCGCGCCGACCGCACCTACCAGCTGCTGAAGGCCGAGGGCACCGCGTTCCTGGTGGTCGCCGCCCCCGAGCGGGACGCGCTGCGCGAGGCCGCGTACTTCGTCGACCGGCTGGCCGCCGACGACATGCCGCTGGCCGGCCTGGTGCTCAACCGGGTGCACACCACCGGCGCCCCGCAGCTCACCGCCGAACGGGCGCTGGCCGCCGCCGAGGCGCTGGAGGAGAACGGCGCGCCGCACGCCGGCGCCGAGGCCGAGACGCTGGCCGCCGGGCTGCTCCGGCTGCACGCCGAACGGGTGCAGATCATGGCGAGGGAGCGGCGCACCCGCAACCGCTTCGCCTCGGTCTACCCGGACGTACCGATCGTCGAGGTGGCCGCCCTCCCGGGCGACGTCCACGACCTGGACGGCCTGCGGGCGGTCGGCGACCGACTCGGCTCCCCCGCCGAATGAGCCACCGGACCGCCCGCGGGCCGTACGTGACGGATCGTCAGACCGCCTGGGCGTAGTCCCGCAGGACCACCCCGGTCGCCAGCGATTCCTCGTACTCGGTGCGCGCGGTCTCCAGCAGCCGGCGCCAGGAGTCCACGGTCGGCCGACGGCGCAGCAGCGCCCGCCGCTCGCGCTCCGTCATCCCGCCCCAGACACCGAACTCGACCCGGTTGTCGAGCGCGTCCGCGAGGCACTCGGTGCGCACCGGACACCCGCTGCACACCGCCTTGGCGCGGTTCTGCGCCGCCCCCTGCACGAACAGTTCATCCGGATCGCTCGTGCGGCACGCCGCCTGCGCGCTCCAGTCGTCCACCCAGCCCATCCCGGCGCCGTCCTCTCCCGATTCGGGGCTCCCCCACGGCGGCAACGGCATATTCACCGTTGCCAGTTGAGGACGTTACGGAAGAACGGCACGACGCAACAGCCCCTGTGTGCCCAATCTCGCATGACCCGATCGGACTATGGGTGTCCACCAGCTCACTCGTTGGAGTGACCGCAGGTCGGGGGCCTTGCCGGGGGCGGCAGGGGGGCATTCGTCGCGGTGCGTGACAGCGACCCGCCCGACACCCGCCCGGATCACGGACAAAGGCCCATGAAACGGACAAAGCTCATCACTCACAAGAGTGATGACGATGAACAGAGCGAAGCTGTCGCAGTTCTGTGACAAGCGTAGGCGAACACCTGCCCCCCTGTACGGGATTCCGCGACGTAGGGTTCTCCCCATGGCACCTAAGCGATCCACCGGCACCCTGATGGACAAGGCAGGGCACGGCGTCAAGTTCCTCGGCGGCTCGGTCCTGGCCGGCGTCCTGGTCGCCGGAATGGCGCTTCCTGCGGTCGGCGCGTTCGGCCTGACCGCCAAGGACACCGCGGAGTCGTTCGACAACATCCCGGACGACTTCAAGCAGCCCACCCTCTCCCAGGCGTCGATGATCTACGACGCCAAGGGTGGCCTGATCGCCAAGGTGTACGACCGCGACCGCACCATCCTCACCGCCGACCAGATGGCCCCGGTGATCCGCCAGGCCCAGGTCGACATCGAGGACGCCCGCTTCTACGAGCACGGCGCCGTCGACCTCAAGGGCGTGCTGCGCGCCGCCACCAAGAACGCCGAGTCCGGCACCACCGCGCAGGGCGCCTCCACGCTCACCCAGCAGTACGTGAAGAACGTCTTCGTCGAGCAGGCCGGCGACGACCAGGCCGCCTTCCTCGAAGCCACCAAGAAGAGCCTGGGCCGCAAGATCCAGGAACTCAAGTACGCCATCAAGCTGGAAGAGGACCTGAGCAAGGACCAGATCCTCACCAACTACCTGAACATCACCTTCTACGGCCACCAGGCGTACGGCATCGAGGCCGCCTCCAACCGGTACTTCAGCAAGAGCGCCAAGGACCTCACCGTCCCCGAGGCCGCGATGCTGGCCGGCCTGGTGCAGAACCCCACGGCGTACGACCCGATCGCCCACCCGCAGGCCGCGCAGACCCGCCGCAACACGGTGATCAACAAGCTGCTGGAGTTCAAGCACATCACCCCCGAGCAGGCCAAGGCCGCGCTCGACGCCCCGCTCGGCATCAAGTACTCCGAGCCGCAGAACGGCTGCATCACCGCGCAGAACGGCATGGGCTTCTTCTGCGACTACGTGCGCCACGTCATCAAGCAGGACCCGGCGTTCGGCAAGACCGCCGCGGACCGCCAGAAGCTCTGGTCGCAGGGCGGGTTGAAGATCAACACCACCATCGACCCGGACAAGCAGAGCGCGATGTACAACGCGGTCACCAAGAAGGTCCGGGTCACCGACACGGTGTCCGCCGCCGGCAGCATGGTCGAACCCGGCACCGGCAAGATCCTCGCCATGGCGCAGACCCGCCCGTACGGCCTGGACGCCTCGAAGAACCAGATCGTGCTGAACCTCAACGTCGGCGCCTCGATGGGCGGCGGCAACGGCTTCTCGCCCGGCTCGACCTTCAAGCCGATCATGGCGGCGGCCGCGCTGGAGTCCGGCGTCCCGATCACCCAGGAGTTCTCCTCGCCCAACAGCATGGAGTACCCCAAGATGACCACCTGCGAGGGCACCACCCGCGACCCGAAGACGCTCACCAACGAGTCGCCGGACGAGAAGGGCCCGTACAGCCTGCAGGTCGCCATGCAGAAGTCGGTCAACACCTACTTCATCCAGCTGGAGGAGCAGGTCGGCCTCTGCCCGATGAAGCAGATGGCCGACAAGCTCGGCCTCGGCACCCTGGCCAACGGCAACAAGATCAAGGAGATCGCCTCCATGGTGCTCGGCACCCAGGAGGTCAGCCCGCTCCAGATGGCCGCCGCCTACGCCGGGTTCGCCGCCCGCGGCCTGTACTGCGCGCCGGTCGCGCTCACCTCGGTCACCGGCTCCGACGGCAAGGAGATCGCCGTCCCCAGCGCCAACTGCAACCAGGTGATGGCCCAGACCACCGCGGACGGCGTCAACACCCTGCTGCTCGGCGTGACCGAGAAGGGCACCGGCTCCGCCCTCGGCCTCGACGACGGCCGCCAGATCGCCGGCAAGACCGGCACCACCGACTACCGCTACGCCGCCTGGTTCACCGGCTACACCCCGAACCTGGCCACCTCGGTCTGGCTCGGCGGCGTCGGCGGCAACGTCTCGATGAAGAACATCACCATCGGCGGCCACCACTTCAGCTCCGTCTACGGCGCCGACGGCCCCGGCCCGATCTGGCAGCTCGCCATGAACGACGCCCTCGACGGCAGCCCCAAGTCCACCTTCCAGAAGGTCGACATCCCGCAGCCGACCCAGCCGCCCGCCACCCCCAACCCCGGCGACGCCCCCTCCGCCCCCTCCGGCGACAACGCCCAGGGCGGCGGCAACGGCTGGCCCACCGGCGGCAACACCCCGATCGGCGGCGTCACCCTCCCGCCGAACGTCATCGGCGGGAACACCGGCAAGCCCGGCCGGCACTGACCCGACGGCGGCAGCGCGGAAGGGGCGCGGCCCGCGAGGAGGATCTCCTCGCGGGCCGCGCCCCTTCCGCGTACCGCCGGCCCGACCTCAGACGGCCTCAGCCGGCCAGCGCGGCCTTCACGGCGGCGGCCACCCGGCCGCCCTCCGCCTTGCCCTCCACCTGCGGACGGACCAGCTTCATCACGGCGCCCATGCCCTGCGGGCCGCTCGCCCCCGACTCCGCCACCGCGGCGGCCACCAGCGCGGCCAGCTCCTCGTCCGAGAGCTGCTTCGGCAGGTAGGCGTCCAGCACCTCGCCCTCGGAGCGCTCCCGCGCCGCCTGGTCGGCCCGGCCTGCGCCCTCGAACGCCTCCGCGGCCTCCCGGCGCTTCTTCGCCTCCTTGCCGATCACCTGCAGCACCTCGGCGTCGGACAGCTCCTTCTTCTCCTTGCCCGCCACCTCCGCGCCCGTGACGGCGGACAGCGTCAGCCGGAGAGTGGACGAGCGCAGCTCGTCCCGTGCCTTGATCGCAGCCGTGAGGTCCTCCCGCAGCTGCTCCTTGAGCGTCGTCATGCCGCCGATTCTGGCACCTGCCCCGCCCCGCCGCCGCTCCTTTACCGCCCGCCCCGCCCCTGACCGGCCGTCAGCGCGCCGCCGCCTCGTCCTTCCCCGGCCGCTCACCGGCCGCTCCCCGGCCGCCCGCCGGGCCGTTCGACCGGTCTGCGACCATGGACCGATGCGACCGCTGTACTCCGTCCCGCTCGGCATCGCCGCCACCGGCGCCGCCTGTCTCGTCTACGCCGCCGGGTACGAGGTCCGCTCGTTCCGGCTGCGCCGCGTCGAGGTCCCGGTGCTGCCCGCCGGGGCCCGCCCGATCCGGATCCTCCAGGTCTCCGACATCCACATGGTCAACGGCCAGGCCAAGAAGCAGCGCTGGCTGCACAGCCTGGCCGGCCTCCGCCCCGACCTGGTCGTCAACACCGGCGACAACCTCTCCGACCCGCTCGGCGTCCCCGCCGTCCTGGACGCCCTCGGCCCGCTGATGGACTTCCCCGGCGTCTACGTCTTCGGCTCCAACGACTACTACGGCCCCGCCCGCAAGAGCCCCACCCGCTACCTCAAAGCCCTCCGCAGCGGCGCCCACGGCACCAACAACGCCGACGGCAGCGGCCGCCGCGGCATCAGCGGCGCCGTCCACAACCCCTGGCAGAAACTCCGCGACGGCTTCGACCAGGCCGGCTGGCTCAACCTCAACAACGCCCGCGGCCGCCTCACCCTCGCCGGCCTCGACATCGAGTTCACCGGCCTCGACGACCCGCACATCCGCCACGACGACTACTCCGCCGTCGCCGGCGGCCCCTCCCCCGACGCCGACCTCTCCCTCGCCGTCGTCCACGCCCCCTACCTCCGCAGCCTCGACGCCTTCACCGCCGACGGCTACCCCCTCATCCTGGCCGGCCACACCCACGGCGGCCAGCTCTGCATCCCCTTCTACGGCGCCCTCGTCACCAACTGCGACCTCGACCCCGCCCGCGTCAAGGGCCTCTCCACCCACACCACCCCCCACCACCGCTCCTACCTCCACGTCTCCGCCGGCTGCGGCACCAACCGCTACACCCCCGTCCGCTTCGCCTGCCCCCCCGAAGCCACCCTCCTCACCCTCACACCCGCCCCACGCTGACCAGCCCCTAAACCGGATTTCGTCTCTGGCCCCACCTCCTGTAGAGTTCTACTCGTTGCGCCGGACACGGAAGGCAACAACGCAGGACCGGGGTATAGCGCAGCTTGGTAGCGCGCTTCGTTCGGGACGAAGAGGCCGTGGGTTCAAATCCCGCTACCCCGACTTCGTAAGTGCAGGTCAGGGCCGGTGTTCCTCAGGGAACACCGGCCCTGCTTGTTTCTCTCGGGAGATTCTCGGGAGAAAACCGCCGGAGAACCCCCTCCCCGGGTCTCCCCCTGAGACTCCTACAGCCGACGGGCGTTCGTTCTGGCCGGGGCTGTCGTGGACGTGCGGATCGTCACTGGCGGTGTCGGGCGGGCGGGGCGTGCGGTTCGCGGGGGTCAGGCGGCTGGGGTGGTGGCGCTGAGGGCCGGGAGGGTGAGGGGGTGTCAGGTGGTGGGGCGTTGGGCTGTTCCGGTGAGGGGTGGGGGCCGGGGGGTGGGTTTTCGGATGCGGGGTGGGGGTGGGGGCCGGAGGGTGGAGGGGCGGGCTCCGGTGGGCGGGGCTGTGGCGAGGAGGCGGTGGATGAGCGCAGCGGACGTGCCGGGGCCCGACGGGTCGGCGGTGGCGGGGGCGAGGGAGCGGGTGAAGGCGGTGGCGGCGCCCAGGATGACGTGGGTGACGCTGGCGTTGATGACGACCAGTTCGGTGGCGAGTCTGCGGTCCTCGCCGACGATGGCGGTGTACGGGCTGGCGTGCGTGTTCCTGTACGTGGTGCCGGCGATCGTGTTCCTGCTGCCGACGGCGCTGGTCTCGGCGGAGCTGGCGTCGGGCTGGGAGGGGGGTGTGTACAACTGGGTGGCCCAGGGGCTGTCGAAGCCGCTGGGGTTCCTGGCGGTGTGGTGCCAGTTCGCGATGACGATCTTCTACTACCCGAGCCTGCTGGCGTACGTGGCGAGCACGATCGCGTACGTGGTGGATCCGAGTCTGGCCAGCAACGGCCTGTACACGGCGATCGTGATCATGGTGCTGTACTGGACGGGCGTGTGGGTGTCCTCGCGGGGGACGAACGCGGTGGCGGGCCTGGCGTCCTGGGGGCTGATCATCGGGACGCTGATCCCGGGTGCGCTGCTGGTGGTGCTGGGGTTCGTGTTCCTCGGCCAGGGGAACGACTCGGCGGCGCCGATGACGGCGGACCACCTGCTGCCGGCCTGGACGGGGCTGGCGAGCCTGGTGCTGATCGTCAACAACTTCCTGAGCTACTCGGGCATGGAGATGAACGCGGTGCACGTCTCCTCGCTGAGGAACCCGGGCAAGGAGTTCCCGCGCTCGATGTTCCTGGCGGTCGGGATGGTGCTGCTGATCTTCATCCTGCCGGCGCTGGCGATCAGCTGGGTGGTGCCGGCCGACCAGCTGTCGCTGACGGCGGGCGTGATGCAGGCGTTCGACGCGTTCTTCCAGTACTTCCACATCGGCTGGCTGACGCCGCTGATCGCGGTGGGCCTGGTGGCGGCCTCGCTGGGCGGCATGCTGACCTGGCTGGCCGGCCCGTCGAAGGGCCTGCTGATGATCTCCCGGCAGGAGGGCTACCTGCCGCCGTCGCTGCAGAAGCTGAACAAGCACGGCATCCAGCAGAACATCCTGGTCGCGCAGGGCGTGGTGACCACGGTGATCGCGCTGATGTACGCGCTGATCCCGGACGTCTCCAGCGTGTACTGGATCTTCTCGGTGATCACCACGCAGGTGTACCTGATCGTCTACCTGCTGATGTTCGCGGCGGCGATCAGGCTGCGCCGGACCCAGCCGGACCACCCGCGCGGCTACCGCGCCCCGGCGCTGGTGCTGCTGTGCGTGGTGGGCCTGCTGGCGTCGGCGGCCGCGATGGTGATCGGGTTCGTGCCGTCCTCGCAGTTCGGCGGGGGCAGCGTCTGGTCGTACATCGGGATCGTCGGCGGTGGCCTGCTGCTGCTCGGCGTGATCATCCCGTTCGCCTTCCTCAAGGCCAGCAAGCCGGAGTGGCGTGATCCGGCCGCCGCGGCCGCCGTCGAGGAGGGAACGGCATGAGCACCCAGATGGCCTCCCAGCACAAGTGGATCTACGTCGGCGCGATCGTGGTGCTGGTCGCGATGGCGGTGGTCGGCCTGCTGACGTTCACCCAGCAGCACGCCACCAACGAGTCGTTCCGGAAGGCCGACGAGCTGATCGGGAAGCTGCGGGACAACGGCTACCCGACGCCGGACCGGGAGCAGGTCGCCCGGACGCTGGGGACGGACGGCGGGGCGGTCTGCGAGGACCCGGCCAGCGCGCTGAAGACCGGCCTGCAGCGGGTGCAGATGTCCAACGGGGCGGCCGGCCCCGGGCAGCGGCCGGTGATCGTGCCGGAGCGGGTGGTGCAGGGGGAGGCGCTGATCCTGCAGGTCTACTGCCCGGACCAGCTGGACGACTACCGCGAGCAGATCGAGGACATCAAGACCGGTGACACGGTGAAGAACTGATGGGAAGCGAGCGAGAACCGATGACCGCCGACAGCGAACTCGCCGCCCGCGTGGCGGCGTTGATGCCCCGCGCGCAGCAGGACCTGGCCGAGCTGGTCGCCATCCCCTCGGTCGCCGACCCCCGGCAGCAGCCGCCGGAGAAGTGCCGCGAGGCCGCCGAGTGGGTGGCCGCCGCGTTCACCGGCGCCGGCCTGCGGGACGTCCGGCTGGCGGAGACCCCGGACGGCAGCCACGCCGTCCTCGGGCACCGCCCGGCGCCGCCCGGCGCGCCGACCGTGCTGCTGTACTGCCACTACGACGTGCAGCCGCCGCTGGACGACGACGCCTGGACCACGCCCCCGTTCGAGCTGACCGAGCGGGACGGGCGCTGGTACGGGCGCGGCACGGCGGACTGCAAGGGCAACATCGTCATGCACCTCACCGCGCTGCGGGCGCTCGGCGACGACCTGCCGGTCGGGATCAAGCTGGTCGCCGAGGGCTCGGAGGAGCAGGGCACCGGCGGCCTGGAGGAGTACGTCCCGCAGCACCCCGAGGACCTGCACGCGGACGTGCTGCTGGTCTGCGACACCGGCAACGCCGCCGTCGGGGTGCCGACCGCGACGACCTCGCTGCGCGGCCTGGCGAACGTCGTGGTGACGGTGCGGACGCTCGACTCGGACATGCACTCCGGCATGTTCGGCGGCCCCGCCCCGGACGCGCTGGCCGCGCTGGTCCGGATCCTCGACTCGCTGCGCGACGCCGACGGCGGGACCAGGATCGAGGGCCTGGAGAACGGCGGCAGCTGGGACGGCGTCGGCTACGACGAGCGGCAGTTCCGGACCGACGCGGGCGTGCTGGACGGCGTGAAGCTGACCGGCTCCGGGACGGTCGCGGACCGGCTGTGGGCCCGCCCGGCCGTGACGGTGCTGGGCATCGACTGCGCGCCGGTGGTCGGCTCGGCCGCCGCGATCCCCGGCAGCGCCCGGGCCCGGGTCAGCCTGCGGGTGCCGCCCGGGATGGACCCCGGCGCCGCGCAGGACGCGCTGACCGCGCACCTGGTGGCGGCGGCGCCGTGGGGCGCCCGGGTCACCGTGGAGCCGGAGTCGAAGGGCTCGCCGTTCCAGGCCGCCACCGACGGCCGGGCGTACGCGGCGCTCGACGCGGCCGCCCGGGAGGTCTACGGCAAGCCGCTGTCCTTCCTCGGGCAGGGCGGGTCGATCCCGCTGTGCAACGTGCTGGCGGCGCAGTACCCCGAGTCGGAGATCATCCTGATGGGCGTGGAGGAGCCGCGCTGCCTGATCCACGCGCCGAACGAGAGCGTGGACCCGTCCGAGATCGAGCACATGGCCACCGTGGAGGCGCTGTTCCTGCGCCACTACGCGGCCGCCGCCCGGCAGAGCTGACCGCGAGAGAGGGAGCGCATGCCCGCGCCGTTCACCACCGCCGACTTCCAGGCCCGGATGGCCCGCGCCGCGACCGCCGCCGCGGACGCCGGACTGGCCGGACTGGTCGTCACCCCCGGCCCCGACCTGACCTACCTGACCGGCTACCAGCCGACCGCGACGACCGAGCGGCTGACCGCCCTGGTGATCGCGGCCGGCGTCGAACCGGTCTTGCTGGTACCGAAGTTGGAGCGCCCCGACGCCGAGCGGGCGCCGGGCGCGGAGGCCGTCCGGATGGCCGACTGGACGGACGGCACCGACCCGTACGGGGTGCTCGCGCCGCACCTGGACGCCGACGGCCGGTACGGGATCTCCGACAACGCCTGGGCGATGCACCTGCTCGGGCTGCAGCGGACGCTGCCGGGCAGCTCGTACGCGGCGCTGACCTCGGCGCTGCCGATGCTGCGGGCGGTGAAGGACCACGACGAGCTGGAGCGGCTGGCCGCGGCCGGCGCGGCGGCCGACCTGGCGTACGGGGAGATCCTCGGCGCCGCCTTCGCCGGGCGGACCGAGAACCAGGTGGCCGCCGACCTGGCCGCGCTGCTCATCGAGCACGGGCACAGCCAGGTCGACTTCACCGTGGTCGGCTCCGGTCCGAACGGGGCCAACCCGCACCACGAGGCCGGGGAGCGGGTGATCCAGCCCGGCGACACCGTGGTGCTGGACTTCGGCGGGCTGAAGGACGGCTACGGCTCCGACACCACCCGCACCGTGTTCGTCGGCACCGAGCCGCCCGCGGAGGTGCTCGCCGTCCACGACCTGGTGCGGCGCGCCCAGCAGGCCGCGTTCGACGCCGTCGCGCCCGGGGTGACCTGCCAGGACATCGACCGGGTCGCCCGGAAGGTGATCACCGACGGCGGGTACGGCGAGTACTTCATCCACCGGGTCGGCCACGGCATCGGGCTCACCACCCACGAGCCGCCGTACATGGTCGAGGGCGAGACCCAGCCGCTGGTGCCCGGGATGTGCTTCTCGATCGAGCCGGGGATCTACCTGCCGGGGCGGTTCGGCGTCCGGATCGAGGACATCGTGACGGTCACCGAGGACGGCGGGCTGCGGTTCAACGGGACGCCGCACGAACTGGCCTTCGTGAACTAGCGGAACGGGACGGGAGGGGCCGCCGGTGCCGCCGGCGGCCCCTCGTCACTCCCCGAGCCGGAAGGACCGGCGCAGGGCCGCGAGCAGGGCGCGCAGGGCCGGGGGCGGGGACGGGCGGTTGACCAGGGCGAGCAGGGCCGGGGTGGTCAGGCCGGCGACCGGGACGGCGGTGAGCGCCGGGAAGGACCCGGCCATCGAGCGGCTGAGCACGGCGACGCCGAGGCCGCGGGCGGCCAGGTCGGCGAGCGCGGAGGCGGCGCCGGCCTCCAGGGCGATCCGCGGGGTGAGGCCGTGGGCGGCGCAGTCGCGGTCCAGGACGGCGCGCAGGCCGGTGCCGCGCGGCATGCAGACCAGCGGGTGGGCGAGCAGGTCGGCGAGCGCCGGGGCCGGGACGTCCAGCAGCGGGTGGCCGGGCGGGACGGCGGCGACCACGGGTTCGCTGACCACTACGTGCGCGTCCAGCCCTTCGGGGGCGGGGGCCGGGCGGCCGATCAGCGCGAGGTCGAGGGCGCCGGTCCGGACGGCCTCGGTGAGGTGCTCGGAGTCGTCCTCCAGCAGGGTGAGTTCGACGCCCGGGTGGGCCCGGTGGAAGGCCGCCAGCCCGTCGAACAGCGGGGTCAGGGTGCAGCCGGCGACCATGCCCAGGCGCAGGCTGCCGCGCACCAGGTCGGTGACCTCGCCGACCGCCTGCCCGACCGCGCGGGCGGCGGCCAGCGCCTGCCTGGCATGCTCCAGGGCGGCCTTCCCGGCGACCGTGAGGGTCACCGCGCGGGCCGAGCGGTCGAACAGCTCGGCGCCCAACTCCCGTTCCAGCTGCCGGATCTGGGCGCTCACCCCGGACTGGCTGATGTGCACCCGCTCGGCGGCGCGGGTGAAGCCGCGCTCCTCGGCGACCGCGACGAAGTACTCCAGCTGCCTCAGCTCCATGACTCCTGATTCTAGTTCGGAGCAGATCCAGCTGTTGGATTTCTGGGAGGGAGAGGAGGAGGCTGGAGGCACGGCACGGCACGACGAGGAGGCAGCGGTGAGCGAGTACGAGAAGGCGATGCGGCCCGAGGACCTGACCCGGCTGTTCGTGGAGCGCTCCAACGCGGGCGACGCCGCCGGCGTCGCCGCGCTGTACGAGGAGCACGCGGTGATGGCCTACCCGCCGGGGCAGTTCACGGTCGGACGGGCCGCGATCCAGGAGCTGTGGGCCCGGGTGCTGGAGCACCGGCCGCAGTTCGCCCCCGAGCCGCCGCTGCCCACCCTGGCCGCCGACGGCATCGCGCTGACCGCCACCCCGCCGAAGGACGGCAGCGGAGCCCGCGCCCAGGTGGTGCGGCAGCAGCCGGACGGCAGCTGGCTGCGGCTGCTGGACCAGCCGGAGTTCCAACGCCCGGGCGGCGCCGGCTGAAACGCCGGGGCCGGAGCCGCCTCGACCCCGGCGTCCCACCGTCCGGCCGGGCCGAACTCGACCGGCCGGAACGGACCGCGGCCGGCCTCGGCGAAGCCGGGCGGGCCCGTGCGGAACCGTGACACTTCCGCGGGCCCCGGGGCGAAACCCGGGCGGGCCTCGGTGCGTGTACCCCTTTCGGAAGATCGAGTACAGAGGGGGCGGCCGTCGTGCGACGGATGTCGATGGTGGGCGCGGCGCTGGGCGGGACGCTGCTGCTGGCCGCGTGCGGTGCGGGCGGCGGCGGGGACCGCGCCCAGCCGCAGCGGCCGGGCGGGGAGGGCGCCGCCCCGGCGGCGCGGGCCTCGGCCGCCGTGCTCTCGATCGAGCCCGGGGACGGCGCGAAGGACGTGGCGCCCGGCGCGGTGAAGGTCTCGGCGGCCACCGGGCGGCTGACCGGCGTCACCGTCACCGGCCCGGACGGCAAGCCGGTGGAGGGCACCATCGCCGCCGACCGGCTCAGCTGGACCCCGGCCGCGGGCGGCCTCGCGGTCGGCACGACGTACCGGGTGGACGCCGAGGCCGCCGACGCCGACGGCGTGGCCACCACCGCCGGCAGCACCTTCAGCACCCTCGTCCCGAAGCGGACCGTCAAGGTCGAGGACAACGTGGTGACCGGCCGGGACTTCGGCGTCGGCATGATCGTCTCGGTGGACTTCGGCGGCCTGAAGGTCAGGAACAAGGAGGCCGTCGAGCGCGCCATCGTGGTCGAGACCTCGGACGGCACCGAGGTCAGGGGCCACTGGTTCGACGGCGACACCCGGCTCGACCTGCGCCCCGCCGAGTACTGGAAGCCCGGCACCACCGTGCGGGTCCACCTGCGCACCAGGAGCGTCGAGCTGGCGCCCGGCGTGTACGGCGCGACCGAGCGCGACGAGCACTTCACCATCGCCCGCTCCCGGATCAGCGAGGTCGACGCCCGCACCCACCAGATGGTGGTCAAGGAGGACGGCAAGCCCGACCAGACCGTCCCGATCGTCGCCGGCACCGACCTGAACCCGTCCTGGAACGGCACCATGGTCATCTCGGCCAAGAGCCGGATGGAGAAGATGACCTCCGAGGGCCAGACCAACCTCAACGGCCCCGGCTACGAGGCACTGGAGCCGCACGCGATGCGGCTGACCAGCTCCGGCACCTACCTGCACGGCAACCCGCAGGCCCGCGGCGTCGCCGGGCGGGCCAACATCAGCCACGGCTGCGTCGGCCTCCCCGACACTCCCGAGGGCGACGACAACTCGCCGGCCGGGCAGGTCTACAACGCCTCGAAGGTCGGCGACGTGGTGATCATCCGGAACTCGGTCAAGAAGGAGCCGCTCGACCCGGCCAACGGCCTGAGCGGCTGGAACACCCCCTGGTCGCAGTGGTGACGGGGGCTTGAGCGCGGACCCGCCTCAGCGGGTGCGGCGGACCCGTCTCAGCGGGTGCGGCGGCGGTAGTCGGCCGGGGTGGTGGCCAGGCTGCGGGCGAAGGCCCGGCGCATCGCCTCGGCCGAGCCGTACCCGCAGGAGCGGGCGACCTGCTCGATGCCGTCCCGGCTGTCCTCCAGCCGGCGGCGGGCCGCCTCCAGCCGGGCCCCGGCCACGTAGCGGCCGGGGGTGACGCCGACGTCCGAGGTGAAGACCCGGGCGAACTGGCGGGGCGAGAGCGAGACCCGACGGGCCAGCGCCTCCACCGACAGGTCCTCCTCCGGGTGCTCGGTGATCCAGCGCTGCACCTCGCGCACCGAGTCGCGCTCGGCGAGCTGCGCGGACAGCTGGGCGGAGAACTGGGCCTGGCCGCCGGGGCGGCGCAGGAACACCACCAGGTTGCGGGCGATCGCCAGCGCGACCTCGCGCCCCTGGTCCTCCTCGACCAGATGCAGCGCCAGGTCGATGCCAGCGGTGACGCCCGCCGAGGAGAAGATCCGGCCGTCCCGGACGTAGATCGGCTCCGGGTCGACGGTCAGCTCGGGGTGCCGGGCGGCCAGCGTCGCGCAGTGCCGCCAGTGCGTGGTGACCCGGCGGCCCGCCAGCAGGCCGGCCTCGGCGAGCAGGAAGGTGCCGGTGCAGACCGCGACGACCCGCTCGGCGCCGGCCGCGAGGGCGGCGATCCGGGCCGACAGCTCGGACGCGACCGCGCCGCGGCTGCCCGTGCCGCCCGGCACGATCAGGGTGTGCGCGGGGCCGGCGAGGTCGAGGTCGGCGTCGGGCAGCAGGGTCAGGCCGCTGCTGCTGCGCACCGGACGGCCGCCCGGCGAGGCGGTGGTGACGGTGTAGCCGCCGCCGTGGAACACCTCCAGCGGCCCGGTGACGTCGAGGCTCTGCACCCCGTCGAACAGGACGATCAGCACACTGCGGGTCGGCATGCTCCCAGGCTGGCGGACCGGCCCGGTGGCAGCAAGGACACGTATCCCTCCTTTCCTGCCATCAGCCGTCCAGCCGCCGGTAGTAGTAGGTGGTGTCGGCGAGCACGCCGTCCGGGGTGGCGGCGTGGCCCGGGACGGTGCCGAACGGCGTCCAGCCGGCCGAGCGGTAGAGGTGCTCGGCGGCGCTGCCGGTCTGGGTGTCGAGCAGCAGCAGCGTGACGCCGGCGGCCCGGGCGGCGTCCTCGGCGTGCCGCAGCAGGCGGCGGCCGAGGCCCGCGCCGCGGGCGGCGCGGTGCACCAGCAGCTTGGCGACCTCGGCGCGGTGGCGGCCGTTCGGCTTCTCCTCGCGGACCAGCGAGACGGTGCCCAGCAGCCGCCCGGCACCGTCCTCGGCCACCCACAGCAGCCGGGTGCCGGCCTCGACCGACGGCGCCAGCGACGCCCACCAGGCGACCGCCTCGGCCCGGCCGGTGCCGGCCAGGAAGCCGACCGAGGCGCCGTCGGCCACCGCGTCCAGCAGCAGCTCGGCGAGGCCGTCCAGGTCTCCGGGGACGGCCGGGCGGACGACGGCGGGTCGGGTGGTCGGGTTCACGGCAGCACCAGCGCGATCAGGTAGCGGACGGGGTCGGGGCCCGGGCAGTGGAACCCGGAGGCGCCGTGCAGGCGGTAGCGGAGGCAGTCGCCGGCGGCGAGGCGGTGCGCGGCGCCGTCCAGCTCCAGCTCCAACTCGCCCTCCAGCACCCACAGGTGCTGTTCCAGGCCGGGGACGGGCGGGGCCTGGTAGGCGATCCGGGCACCGGGCGGGAGGGTGCCCTCGACGAGTTCGGCGCGCAGCCCCGGGTGCGGCGGCGAGACCGAGCGGCGGGCGAACCCGGTCGCCGGGTCGTGCCAGCGCGGCTGCTCGGCGGCGCGCAGCAGCCCGGGCGGCTCGGCCTCGACCTCGGCCAGCAGCCGGGAGACGGTGCGGCCGTACGCGGTGCAGAGCCGGCCGAGCTGGGCGGCCGTCGGGCTGAGCTCGGCGCGCTCCAGCCGGGAGAGCGTGGAGCGGCTGACGCCGCTGCGGCGGGCGAGCTCGTCCAGCGGCCAGCCGTGTTCGGCGCGCAGCGCGGCGAGCCGGGCGGCCAGCCGGCGGTCCTCCGCGCCCGGGGTTTCGTCGTTTCCCATATCCGGGACGATATCCCGGAACCGGGACGGCGTGGGAACGGCCCCGGGCGCATCCCGAATGTCGGGAATGGTTACCGTGGTGGGGTGTACCGGTTCCTGCTCAGCCCGCGGTGGCTCGTCGGCACGGTCGTCGCGGTGGCGGCGATCGTGGTCTGCCTGATGCTGGGCACCTGGCAGCTGGACCGCTTCGAGTCCCGGGTCTCGACCCACCAGGAGAACGGCAAGACCGCCGCCGCCTCCGCCCAGGCCGAGGCGCAGCCGCTCGCGGCGGTGCTGCCGGACGGCGCGGCGAAGGTCGGCACCGACACCGTCGGCCGGACGGTCCGGCTCACCGGCGCGTACGACGGCGCGCACCAACTGCTCGTCCCCGGACGCACCGTGGACAACCGGCCCGGCTACTACGTGCTGACCCCGCTGATCACCGACGGCGGCCGGGCGGTCGCCGTGGTGCGCGGCTGGGCGGCGGGCGACCCCGGCCGCGCGCCGGACGCGCCGACCGGACAGGTCAGCCTCACCGGCCGGCTCCAGGCCCCCGAGAACAGCGGCAGCGGCGGCGCGGTGGCGGGCGGCCTGCCCGCCGGACAGCTCGGCACGATCAGCCCCGCGACGCTGGTGAACGTGCTGCCGTACCCCGTGTACGACGGCTGGGTGGCCGCCGACGAGGTGCCCGCCGGCCTGACCGCGGTGCCGACCGTGCAGCCGCAGGGCGGCGACGGGCTGAGCCTGCGGGCGTTCCAGAACCTGGGCTACACCCTGGAGTGGTTCGTCTTCGCCGGGTTCGTGGTGTTCATGTGGTTCCGGCTGGTCCGCCGCGAGGCGGAGGCCGCCCAGGACCGGGCCCTCGGACTCGACCCCGACCTGGCACCGGAGCCGGAGCCCGTCCTCGACTGACCGCCCGGTCAGCGGGACGGCGTGGGCGAGGTCCGGGCCTGCACGGCGCCGCTTGGACTCGGACTCGGGCTCACGCCCGCGCTGCCGCACGGCACCGGCGGGGCGGCGGCGGTCGCGCCGCTCGCGCTCGGCCGGACCGAGGGCGAGCCGGTGACCGGAATCGCCACGGGCGGCGCGCTCGGGCTCACGCAGTCGATGCCCTGGAAGCCCGGCGCGGGCGACGGGTTGCCGCAGTCGTCGACGTAGTCGTCGTCGCGGGTCGAGCCCGAGGTGCGGTGGTGGTAGTGGTGCACCACCTTGCCGCCCCCGCTGTAGTGCGTGGTGCCGGACGTCTTGCTACCGGAACTGCCCGAGCCGCCCGAGCTGCCGGAACTGCCCGAGCCGCCCGAGCTGCCGGACGTCTTGCTGCCCGAGCTGCCCGAGCTACTGGTACTGCCGGTACCGCCCGAGCTGCCGGTACTGCCGGTACTGCCGGTACTGCCGGAGTCGCTGGATCCTCCGGAGCCGCCCGAGCTGCTGGAACCGCCCGAACCGCCCGAGCTTCCGGAGCCGCCAGTGCTGCCGGAGCCCTTCGAGGTCCGGCTGCCGCCGGAGCCGCCCTTGGAGGTGCGATCACCGCTCTTGGCCTGCACCACACTGCCACTGCCGCCACTACCGCCGCCGAGGAGCAGCCCGGTGTCGGCGGCGGGTACGCCCGCCGCCGACACGCAGGCGTGGTCGCCGCCGTCGTCCGAGGAGGAGCAGCCTGCCGCGGTCAGCAGCAGGGCGCCGACCGCGACGGCGGCCAGCGCGGCGCGTCGACCCATCAGTTGTTCCCCCTCAGCGGTCCGCGGCGGGGTTCACCCGCTCATCGGACGGTGCCCGGCGCCAGGTGCCGCCGGACGAAGTCGATCTCCAGCCGGAGCTGCTTGATCCGCTCGTCGACGACCAGCGAACCGTGCCCGGCATCGTAGCGGTACACCTCGTGGACCTTGCCGAGCTCCTCCAGCCGCCGGACGTAGTTGTCGATCTGGCGGATCGGGCAGCGCGGGTCGTTGACGCCGGCGCTGATGTAGACCGGGGCCTTGACCTGCTCGACGTGGGTCAGCGGCGAGGAGGCGTGCCAGCGCTCCGGGACCTCCTCGGGCGTGCCGCCGAACAGCGTCCGGTCCAGCGACTTGAGCGCCTCCATCTCGTCGGCGTACGCGGTGAGGTAGTCGGCGACCGGGACGGCGGCCAGGCCCAGCGTCCAGCTGTCGGGCTGGGTGCCGAGGCCGAGCAGGGTCAGGTAGCCGCCCCAGGAGCCGCCGGAGAGGACCAGCCGGTCCGGGTCGGCGAGGCCGGAGGCGACCGCCCAGTCGCGGACCGCGCCGATGTCCTCCAGCTCGATCAGGCCGACGCGCTCGGTGAGGGCGTCCGTCCACGCCTGGCCGTAGCCGGTGGAGCCGCGGTAGTTGACCCGGACGACCGCGAAGCCGTGGTCGAGCCAGGCGGCGGGCCCGGCCGCGAAGGAGTCGCTGTCGTGGTGGGTCGGGCCGCCGTGCACCTCGAACACCGTCGGGTACGGCCCGTCGCCGGTCGGGCGCTGCACCAGGGCGTGCACCCGGCCGCCGGGGCCGTCCACCCAGACGTCCTCGACCGGCACCGAGCCGGGCGGGACGGCGCCGGGCGCCCGCAGCACCACCGCGCCGGAGGTGGAGCGCACCGCGGACGGCTCGGCGGCCGAGGACCAGAGGAACTCGACCGTGCCGTCCGGGCGGGCGGTGGCCCCCGAGACGGTGCCGCGCGGGGTGTCCAGCCGGGTCAGCTCGCCGGCCGCGAGGTCGTACGAGAACAGCTCGGAGCGGGCCTCGTACTCGTGCTCGATCAGCAGCGAGCGGGCGTCCGGCCGCCACTGCGCGGACAGGTCGCCGGGGAACGGGCGGCCCTGCTCGTCGCGCAGCCGCAGCTCGGTCTCGGTGCCGGCCGCGACGTCCCAGAGCATCGGCTCCCAGCGGCCGCTGCGCTGGTGGGCGACCAGCAGCCGGGTGTCGCCGGGGGCGGGCGCGAAGCCCAGGCAGGCGACGCCGCGCGGCTCGTCCCGGCCGGTGACCTCGTCGAGCTCGGCCACGGTGGCGCCCTCGGGCAGCCGCAGCACCCGGATCGCCGAGTGCATCGCGTCGCCGTGCTCGGTGTGGTCGACGGCCAGCAGGGTGCCGTCGTACGAGAGGTCGCCGACGCCGCCGTACTCGGCGTGCCGGTAGACCACCTCGGGTTCGGCCGCGCCCGGGCGGCGCAGGTAGAGGGTGGTGCCCTCGTCGTCGGTGGAGGTGCCGACCACCACGGTGCCGTCGCGGCCCAGGGCCAGGCCCGCCGAGTACGCGGCGGGCACGCCGGGGACGGCCTCCTCGTCGGGGCCGCCGGCGAAGGGCTGGCGGCGCCAGACCCCGAACTCGTCGCCGTCGGTGTCGTCGAACCACCAGATCCACTCGCCGTCCGGGGCGAGTTCGGCGTCGGTGGTGCCGTTGGGGCGGTCGGTGGCCCGGCGGTGCCCGTCGGTGGAGCGGTCCCACGCGTACACCTCGTAGGTGCCGGTCGCGTTGGACACGTACAGCGCCCGGTCCGGGGCCTCGTCAGCCCAGTCCGGCAGGGACACCCGCGCCGCCCGGAACCGCTGCTCCCACGCCGGAACGGCGTTCGTCTGCTCGTTCATGCCCTCATCCAACCCGATGCCGGGGGGTGATCGGAACGGGACGGGGGCGGCCGCCGGATCGGTGCGGACACGGAGCTGGTGCGGTGCGGCCGCTGACGGGCTATCAACGGTACCGTAACAAATACGGACATAATGACCGGAGGAGTGCTCCCGTGACCGTCCCCGCGCCCCCGTTCGACCGGCCCGACCGGCTTGATCGACTCCACGGGCTCGACCGGCTCGACCCGCGCGAGCTCGCCCAGGCGCTGGGCCTGGTCGAGGAGATCGAGCAGTACCTGGCCGGGCTCCCCGCGCCGGTCGCCGTTCCGCTGACCAGCCCGCACGGCAGTGTCCGGCAGCCCTGGAACCACGGCCACCCGCTGCCCCGCCGCACCCTGCTCGACCTGCTGGCCCGCCGCCCGGCCCGCCCCGCGGAGGTCACCGTCGCCGGACACCTGCGGCTGACCTCCCGCTACCTCGCCGAGGCCGGCTGGACCCAGGGCGCGCTCTGGGACGCCCGCGGCCGGGTCTGCCTGCTCGGCGCCCAGGCCGCCGTCCTCGCGCACGGCTACGGCACCGCCTACACCGTGCGCCGGGCCCGCGCCCAGGTGATGGAGGTGCTGCACGCCACCGGCCGCGCCGTCCCCTCCCCCGACGTGTGGAACGACCGGCCGGGACGCCGCCAGTCCGAGGTGCACGCGCTGCTGGAACGGGCCCGGGCCCGGGCGCACTTCCTGGGGATCTGAAGGGCCCGGCGCCCCGGGCGCCCCTCAGCCGGCCACGGCCGCCGTGAGCGAGGCCAGCCGCCCGGCAGTCGGCGAACCCGGCTCGACCGTGTAGACCACCAGCAGCAGGCCCGGCTCGCCGGGCGGGGCGAGCGTCTCGTAGCCGAAGTCCAGCTCCCCCGCCCGCGGGTGCCGCAGCAGCTTGCGCCCGGACGCCTTCTCCCGGACCCCGTGCCGGGCCCACAGCTCGGCGAACAGCGGGCTCCCGGCGGCCAGTTCGGCCACCAGCGCGGCCAGCGCCGGATCGTCCGGGTGCCGGGCCGCGTCCAGCCGCAGGTGGGCGACCGTCTCGGTGGCGACCCGCTCGAACTCCGGGTACAGCCGGGCCCCGCGCTCGGTCAGGAACGCGTGCCGGGCCATGTTCCGCTCCCCGGGCGGCAGTTCGGAGAACCCGATCACCGCGTCGGCCGGGGCGTTCCAGGCCGGGACGTCCATGCAGCGGCCCAGCACGAACGCGGGCGTCGCCAGCGCGTCCAGCACCAGCCGCAGCCCCGGGCCGACCCGGCCCGTCCCGCGCCGGGACGCGCCGCGCGGCGGGTGCGCCAGGTCGTGCAGGTGGCCGCGCTCGACCGCGTCCAGCCGCAGCACCCGGGCCACCGCGTCCAGCACCTCGGCCGAGACGCCGTCGCCCCGGCCCTGCTCCAGCCGCACGTAGTAGTCGGCGCTCACCCCCGCCAGCAGCGCCACCTCCTCCCGCCGCAGCCCCGGCACCCGGCGCCGGCGCCCCGCGCCGGCGGGCAGGCCCACGTCGGACGGCTGGATCCGGGCGCGGCGCTGCCGCAGGAACTCCCCCAGTTCGCTCATGCCCCCGACGATACGTCGGCCCGCGCGAGGGTGGTCCTCGCGGACCCAGGAAAACCCCGGCCCTGGGTAACCCCCGCGCGGACGAACAGACTCGTCCCCGTCAGCGAGTGACCGAGGAACGACCGAGGAGAACGATCCCCATGGGCTACCCCGCACTGAACGGCCGCACCGCCGTCGTCACCGGCGCCGCCAGCGGCATCGGCGAGGCCACCGCCCGGCAGCTCGCCGCGGACGGCGCCCGGGTCGCGCTGCTCGCCCGCCGGGCCGACCGGCTCACCGCGCTCGCCGCCGAACTCGGGCCGCGCGCGCTCGCGGTACCCGCCGACCTCACCGACCAGAGCTCCGTCGACGCCGCCCGGCAGACCGTCCACCAGGCGTTCGGCCGGATCGACCTGCTGGTCAACGCGGCCGGCGTGATGCTGCCGAACCCGGTCGACGACGGCCGGATCGACGAGTGGACCCGCATGATCGACACCAACCTGACCGGCGCCCTGCGGATGATCCGCGCCTTCGGCCCGGACCTGGTCGCCGCCGCGGCCGACGGCGCCACCGCCGACCTGGTCGACATCTCCTCGATCGGCGCGGACGTCGTCTTCCCCGACTACGCGGTCTACGGCGCCACCAAGGCCGCGCTGACCCAGCTGTCGGCCGCCCTGCGCAGCGAGTACGGCCCGCGCGACGTCCGGGTCACCAACATCGAACCCGGCCTCACCGCCACCGAACTCGGCACCCACATCGACAACCCCGCCCTCGGCCCGGACGGCCAGCTCGGCGCGATGTTCGACGCCATCGGCCCGCTCGCCGCCGCCGACATCGCCGACCTGGTCGGCTACGCGACCAGCCGCCCCCGGCACGTCAACCTGCGCCAGCTGGTGGTGCTGCCGACCCGGCAGGCCTGAACTCCCGCCCGGCCCACGGTTGGCGGGGCGTCAGGGGGTCGGGCTCGGCGCGGGCTGGGCCGGGGCCGACGGGGCGGGGGCCGGCTCGGGGCCGGTCCAGTAGACGGTGCCGCCGCAGCCGGCGGGGAGGGTGGTGGCGAGCGGGGCGCCGGTGGCAGCCGGGTCGGAGGTGTAGGCGAGGGTGAAGGCGGCGGCCGCGGAGCTGCCGGTGCCGACGGCGGGACCGGCGCTGGCGGTGGGGCTGGGGGTGGGGTCGGCCGCGACGGCGGCCAGGGTCGGGCCGGGCGGGCCGGACGGGGCGGTGTCGGCGGCGGGCAGCGCGGCCGGGACCGCGGCGCCGCTGGGCGCGGCGCTGGGCGGTTGCTGGCCGCCGGCGCCGCTGCCGGTCCCGGCACTGGGCGACTCGGAGGCGGTCGGGCAGCGCGCGGGCACCCAGGCGAACCGGACCAGGTACGAGCCGCCCGCGCCGAGCAGCACGTCGGCGGGGAGTCCCGCCGGGTCGGGCAGCGAGTCGGCCGGGTCGCCGGCGGTGTGCGCGAGCACCTGGACGCCGCCGGCCCCGGTGCCGAGCGCGAACGCGCCGGGGCCGGTGAGGCGGCACGGGTGGGCGGCGGTGTTGGCCAGCCGGAACCAGCCGTAGACCTTGCCGCTGACCGGGTCGGCGACGGCCTGCTGGACACCGGAGCGGCCGAGGTCGGCGCCGAGGCAGGACGGGGTGGCGGCGGGCGGGACGCCGGGGCTGCCGCTGGCGGACGGGCTGGCGGAGGTCTCCGGGCCGTGGTCGGCCGTTCCGCTGGGCAGCGGCTCGACGCTGGCGTGCGGGTGCCCGCTATGGCCGCCGGGCGCCTTCGCCGGGCTGCTCGGCGCGCTGGGCGCGGCCTGGCCGCCCGCCGGGTCGCCGGACAGGTCGAACGGCCGGGTGGCGTTCACCACCGGCAGCACGGCGGCCGCGGCGGCCAGCACCACGGCCCCGCCCAGCGCCCGCCGGCGCACGGCGCGACGGCGCGGCACGGCGGCGCGCAGCCGGGGCAGCGCGCCGGGTTCGGGTTCGACGGCGGCGACGGCGCGGTGCAGCCGGGCGCGCAGCAGGTCCTCGGTCAGCGTGCCGCCGGGGCTGCCGGGGCCGCCGGCCTGGCCGCCCGCCGGTCCGCCGCCGTCGCGGCCGGGTTCGCCCTCAGTCATCCCCGTGCTCCATCCGCACCCGCAGGGCGGCGAGTCCGCGCGACCCGTACGCCTTCACCGAGCCGATGGAGATGCCGAGCACCTCGGCGACCTGGGCCTCCGTCAGGTCGGCGTAGTAGCGCAGCACCAGAACCTCCCGCTGACGGCGTTGCAACCCCCGTAGCGCGGCCTTCAGTTCGTCGCGCTCCAGCGCATCGTAAGCCCCCTCTTCTGCACTGGCCATGTCAGGCATGGGCTTGGGCAGCAGGCGCAGACCGAGCAGGCGGCGGCGCAGCGTCGACCGGGAGAGGTTGACCACGGTCTGCCGGAGGTAGGCGAGCGTCTTCTCGGGGTCGCGGACGCGGCGCCGGGCGGCGTGCACCCGGATGAACGCCTCCTGCACCACGTCCTCGCAGGAGGAGAGGTCGTCCAGCAGCAGTGCGGCGAGCCGCAGGAGGGATCGGTAGTGGGCCCGGTAGGTGTCGGTGAGCTGGTCGACGCTGGCCCCGGTCGCGTCCGCTGCCGCCGCAGCAAAGCCCATCCGACTACCGCCCCGCCGGGCCGCCCCGGGCAGGGAGACCGCCACCGCCGCCCCCGTCACGTTGATCACGCTGGTTGGACACCCGATCCCCTGTCCTGGTTGCCCCCCGCCGGGGACTTCGTTCCGCAGTTCCGCGAAGAGGAAATCCCCCTCCCGAGCGCACTGGCTCCGAAGGGGGATTCTGGCAGACCCGGCGGACGGGCCGGGTCCGCTTCACCCCTCCCGCACACAACCGTTGCGGTGTGGGTATCCGGGGCGGATCCGGGTGGCCGTCCGGCGCCGGCTCAGCGGCCGGTGCCGCCGTAGACGACCGCCTCGTCGGTGTCGCTGTCCAGGCCGAACGCGGTGTGCACGGCGCGGACCGCCTCCGGCACGTCCTCCGCGCGGGTGACCACCGAGATGCGGATCTCCGAGGTGGAGATCAGCTCGATGTTCACGCCCGCCTCGGAGAGCGCCTCGAAGAAGGTCGCGGTGACGCCCGGGTTGGAGCGCATGCCGGCGCCGACCAGCGAGATCTTGCCGATCGCGTCGTCGAAGCGCAGCGACTCGTAGCCGATGCCCTCCTTGACGCGGCTCAGCGCGTCGATCGCCTTCTGGCCCTCGTTGGTCGGGAGGGTGAAGGAGATGTCGGTCAGACCGGTGGAGGCGGCCGACACGTTCTGCACGACCATGTCGATGTTGACCTCGGCGTCCGCGATGGCGCGGAAGATCCGGGCGGCCTCACCGGGCTTGTCGGGCACGCCGACGACGGTGACCTTGGCCTCCGACGTGTCGTGGGCGACTCCGGAGATGATGGCCTGCTCCATCTCGCCCCCTTCGGGCTTGTTCGGGTTGCTGCCGCTGACGATCGTTCCCGGGAGACCGGAGAACGACGATCGTACGTGAATCGGGATGTTGTAGCGCCGCGCGTACTCCACGCAGCGGTCGAGCAGCACCTTCGAACCGGACGAGGCCAGCTCCAGCATGTCCTCGAAGGCGATCCAGTCGATCTTGCGGGCCTTCTTGACCACCCGCGGGTCGGCGGTGAACACGCCGTCCACGTCGGTGTAGATCTCGCAGACCTCGGCGCCCAGCGCGGCCGCCAGCGCCACCGCGGTGGTGTCCGAGCCGCCCCGGCCCAGCGTGGTGATGTCCTTGGAGACCTGCGACACGCCCTGGAAGCCCGCCACGATCGCGATGTTGCCCTCGTCCAGGGCGGCACGGATCCGGCCCGGCGTCACATCGATGATGCGCGCCTTGTTGTGGGTCGAGTCGGTGATCACGCCGGCCTGGCTGCCGGTGAACGACTGGGCGTCGAAGCCCAGCGTCCGGATCGCCATGGCCAGCAGCGCCATCGAGATGCGCTCTCCGGCGGTCAGCAGCATGTCGAACTCGCGGCCGGACGGAATAGGGGTCACCTGTTCCGCGAGCTCGATGAGTTCGTCCGTGGTGTCACCCATCGCGGAGACCACGACGACGACCTCGTGGCCGGCCTTCCTGGTGTCCACGATGCGGCGGGCGACGCGCTTGATGCCTTCGGCATCCGCGACGGATGAGCCGCCGTACTTCTGCACGACAAGGCCCACGGGGGCTCCTCGACTTGGGGTGGTAGGTCGCGGCCAGTCTAACGAGCAGGGGTTCTCCGGCCGACGCCTTTCACATGCTGAGATACGAATATCGAACTCTGGTCACCGCCGACCGGCAGGTCTGCGGGCCCCGGCCGCCCGCCCCGAAGAATCGCCGCCCGAGCCCCGCCGGGCTCCCGGAATCTTCGCCTCCGGGCCCCGGATGACGTTTGCGTCACACCGGCGCCCGGACCGGGGATCCCGGAGCGTTCCTCCGGGGCCCGCCTCCGGGCCCCGCCCGCCGCTACAGGCCGAGCTCGGCCGCCATCAGGTCGCCCGCCTGCTGCTCCAGCTGCTCGTCCGTCAGCCCGTCGTCGTCGGTGTCCGCCCCGTCCGGCACCGCGCCCAGCGGCGAGTCCAGCCGGACGTGCGCGATCAGCGACTGCAGCGCGCGCAGCACCGCCGTGCAGGTCGAGCCCCAGTTCGACAGGTAGGAGAACTGCCACCACCACAGCGCCTCCGAGACCCGGCCCTCGCGGTAGTGCGTCAGCCCGTGGCCCAGCTCGCTGACCACGCCCGCCAGGTCGTCCGAGATCCGGAACGCGCTCGGCTTCTCCGGCGGACCGTACGGGTCGAACACCTCGTGGTAGACGTCGATCGGCGCCAGCAGCACGGCGAGCCGCTCGCGCAGCTCCACGCCGTCCGGCTCCGGGCCCGCGTCCGGCTCGAAGCGGTCGTCCGGGAGCACGTCCTCGATCGCGCCCAGCCGGCCGCCGGCCAGCAGCAGCTGCGAGACCTCCAGCAGCAGCAGCGAGATCGCGCTGCCCGGCTCGTCGCCCTTGGCCACCTCGGTGACGGCCAGCACGAAGCTCTCCACGGAGTCCGCGATCTGCACCGCGAAGTCGTCCGGGGCCTCGCTCCGCCCGAGCGGGCCCGGCAGGTCGGGGGTGGTGTCGGTTCGGTCAGACATCGAGCAGTCGTCTCCCTTCGAACGCCCGGCCGAGGGTGACCTCGTCGGCGTACTCCAAGTCCCCGCCGACGGGCAGTCCGCTCGCCAGCCGGGTGACCTTGAGGCCCATCGGCTTGCACAGCCGGGCCAGGTAGGTCGCGGTCGCCTCCCCCTCCAGGTTGGGGTCGGTGGCCAGGATCAGCTCGGTGACCGTGCCGTCCGCGAGCCGGGTCATCAGCTCGCGGATCCGCAGGTCGTCCGGGCCGACCCCCTCGATCGGGCTGATCGCCCCGCCCAGCACGTGGTAGCGGCCGCGGAACTCGCGGGTCCGCTCGATCGCCACCACGTCCTTGGACTCCTCCACCACGCAGATCACCGCGAGGTCCCGGCGCGGGTCCAGGCAGACCCGGCACCGCTCGGCCTCCGCGACGTTGCCGCAGACCGCGCAGAACCGGACCTTCTCCTTCACCTGCTGCAGCGCGTGCGCCAGCCGGCGCACGTCCACCGGATCGGCCTGCAGGATGTGGAAGGCGATCCGCTGGGCGCTCTTCGGACCGACCCCGGGCAGCCTGCCCAGCTCGTCGATCAGGTCCTGCACCACGCCCTCGTACACCTGCCACGCCTTCCTTCGACCGGAGTCCGCCCCGGTGCCGTACCGGAGTCCGCTCCGGTGCCATCATCCAACGAATCGGGCGCCGGACACACCGCCCGACGCCCTACTGGCCCATAAATCACACAACCCGTGACCGGGGGTTCCGACCCCCGCACCGGGCGTGCCCGGACGGGCCGGGACGAGCCCGGACGTGCCCGGACGGGCCCGCTCCAGGCCCCGGAGGGGTCAGAACGGCAGACCGGGGATGCCGGTGCCACCGCCGCCGCCCAGGCCCTGGGTCAGCGGGCCCATCCGCTCGGCCTGCAGCTTCTGCGCCGCCGCACTGGCGTCGCGCACCGCGGCGAGCACCAGGTCCGCCAGGGTCTCGGTGTCCTCCGGGTCGACCGCCGCCGGGGCGATGTTCAGCGCGACCAGCTCGCCCGCGCCCGACACCGTCGCCTCCACCAGACCGCCGCCCGCCGAGCCGGACACCCGCGCGTCGGCCAGCTCCTGCTGCGCCCGGGCGAGGTCCTCCTGCATCTTCTGGGCCTGCTTCAGCAGCTGCTGCATGTTCGGCTGACCACCAGGGAACACGGGACTCTCCTCGATCCGTCGACACTCCACACACCGGCGCGACCCGACCGAAGCCGCCCGCACCGGCACCTCGCCCCCGAGCCTACGCGGCCGCCGGTCGGCCCCACGTCAGTTCCCGCCCGGACCGTCAGCCCTGGCGGTGGTGGATCTCCTCCAGCACCGTCGCCCCCAGCTCGCGGACGATCAGCTCCTGGGCGGAGAAGACGTCCTCCTTGAGATCCGGGTCGTCCTCCTCCGGGATGTCGTCCTCCGGCGCGACCTGCGGCTGCGACGACCGGTACGGCTGCGGCGGCGCCTGCTGGACCTGCGGGGGCTGCTGATACTGCGGGGGCTGCTGCACGGGCGCTGGCGCGGGAGCGGGCGCGGGGGCGGACACGGGCGCCGGGGCGGGCGGCTGCGCGACCGGCGCCGGGGCCTGCTGCACGGGCGGCTGCGGCTGCGGCTGCGCGGCCGGCCGGGGGGCCTGCGGAGCGCCCCAGCCGCCGGCCGCGGGCGCCGGCTGCGCGGGCGCCGCGGCGGACTGCGCCGACGGCGGGTTCGTCCCGCCCGAGGGGTCGACGATGCACTCCACCCGCCAGTCCACGCCCAGCGCGTCCGACAGCGCCTGCTTCAGCACCTCGTCGCTGTGGCTGCCGACGAAGCTGTCCCGGGCGCCCGCGTTCACGAACGACACCTGCAGCGTGCTGCCGTCGAACCCGGCCACCTGGCCGTTCTGGCTCAGCAGGATCCAGGTGAACCGGCGACGGTTCTTCACCGCCTCCAGGATCTGCGGCCACATCTGCCGGATCTGCGCCGCACCCTGCTGCGCCGCCGCCGACGGCTGCCCGCCGGCCGGCTGCGGCACCGGGACCGGGGCCGGCGCCGGGGCGGGGACCGGGGCCTGGGCCTGGGCCTGGGCCGGCTGCGCGGGCGCCGGGGCCTCCGGCACGGGGGCCGGCGCGGGGGCCGACTGCGGCGCCTGCTCGCCGGGCGCGAAGCTGCGCGGGATCGGCCAGGCGCCCGGGGCCGGGCCGGCCGGGGCGGGAGCCGCCGGGGCGGGGGCCGCCTGCACGGGGGCCGCCTGCACGGGCACGGGCTGCTCGGCGTACGGCGCGGGGGCCGGCTGCGGGGCCTGCGGTGGCTGCTGTTGGAACTGCGGCGGCTGCGCGGGGGGCTGGAACGCCACCGGCGCGGCGAAGCCGCCCGTCGCCGCCCGGCGCTCCAGCTTGTCCAGCCGCGCCTGCACCGACAGCTCGTCCCCGTACGCGCCGGGCAGCATCACCCGGGCGCAGATCAGCTCCAGCTGCAGCCGGGGGGCGGCGTTGCCGCGCATCTCGGTCAGGCCGGTGTTCACCAGGTCCGCGGCGCGGCTCAGCTCGGCCGGACCGAAGCGGTCGGCCTGCGCCCGCATCACCGCGATCCGGTCGGCCGGGGCGTCGATCAGGCTCTTCTCGCCCGCGTCCGGCACCGTGGCCAGGATCACCAGGTCGCGCAGCCGCTCCAGCAGGTCCGTCACGAACCGCCGCGGGTCGTGCCCGCCCTCGACCACCCGGTCGACCACCTGGAACACCGTCGCGCCGTCCTGCGCCGCGAACGCGTCCACCACCTCGTCCAGCAGCGTCGCGTCGGTGTAGCCGAGCAGCGCCGTCGCCATCGGGTACGTCACGCCGGCCTCGCCGGCACCCGCCAGCAGCTGGTCCATCACCGACATCGAGTCACGCACCGAACCCGCGCCGGCCCGCACCACCAGCGGGAACACCGAGTCCTCGACCTGGATCTCCTCCCGCCCGCAGACCTGCGCCAGGTAGTCGCGCAGCGTGCCGGGCGGCACCAGCCGGAACGGGTAGTGGTGCGTGCGGGACCGGATCGTCCCGATCACCTTCTCCGGCTCGGTGGTCGCGAAGATGAACTTCAGGTGCTCCGGCGGCTCCTCCACCACCTTCAGCAGCGCGTTGAAGCCGGCCGAGGTCACCATGTGCGCCTCGTCCAGGATGAAGATCTTGTACCGGCTGTGCACCGGCGCGAAGAACGCCCGCTCGCGCAGCTCGCGCGCGTCGTCCACACCACCGTGCGAAGCGGCGTCGATCTCGATCACGTCGATCGACCCCGGCCCGCCCGTCGCCAGGTCCCGGCAGGACTGGCACTCCCCGCACGGATCCGGCGTCGGCCCCTGCTCGCAGTTCAGGCAGCGGGCCAGGATCCGGGCACTCGTCGTCTTCCCGCACCCGCGCGGCCCGCTGAACAGGTACGCGTGGTTGACCCTGTTGTTGCGCAGGGCCTGCTGGAGCGGGGCGGTCACGTGCTCCTGCCCGATGACCTCCGCGAAGGTCTCGGGGCGGTAGCGGCGGTACAGGGCTAGGGACACACCCCCGAAGATATCCGGCCCGGCCGACAAACGCCGACGCCCGCCCGCGATCTCCCCCGGAAACGCAAGGACCCCCCGTGCACCCGCCAGAGCCCACCTACCCTTGCTGCCTTCCGGCCCTGGGGGGGTTCAGCGAGATAGCGCCACACGAGGGGCTGCCCCAAGAGTAGCGGATCCCCGCCCCCACTCCCCCCACCCACCCCCGACTCCGATCCGCAGGCCCCGCCCCACCACCCACCTGCGAGAGCGTGGTCGCAACCACCCCTCGACATGTACTAAGCTCTCCCACGGAGGATTCGCCTAGAGGCCTAGGGCGCACGCTTGGAAAGCGTGTTGGGGGCAACCCCTCACGAGTTCGAATCTCGTATCCTCCGCCTGATCGAAGGCCCGGACCGCTCAGCGGCCCGGGCCTTCGGCGTTTCCTGATGATTGATCAGAACGACTCGAGAGGGCATGTCGGAGATCGTGCCAGGAGCGCACCACGTCGGCCGCCAGCCGCAGGACCGCCCTCGTCGATCGGAGCAGTACGGCGGCGAACGCTATGAACCCGAGCGCTGCACCACCCCCTGCTGCTGCAGATCTCCACACGTCAGGTCCCTCCAGGCGCTCCCGCCATACTCTCGAACCACGGCACGGAAGCCCGCACCCCATTAGGTGCACCTGCACATTGACTTCGGAACGTATTCCGAAGTAGCGTGGCCGCATGTCCACTCTTACCGTGTCGTTCTCCGATCTGTCGAAGAACTCGAAGCGCGTCGCGGACACCGTCGAGCAGGCGCAGCGCGTCCACGTCACCCGTCGTGACGGCGAGGACCTGTACCTGACCACCGAACGCCACGACCGCCAGCGCGAGGAGACCGCCGATGTCACCGCGCGCCTGTTCGCAGCGCTGATCACCAGCGACGAGGGTGCGCGTGCGGTCCTCCTCGCCCTCCCCGAGGTCTTCCCCTGGACCCGGCACCTGTCGGCCGAGGAGGTACGCGAGTTCGTCGTCGACCTCGTGAACGCCACCCGTGACGTGGTGGAGCTGGACGTCCACGCCAACCTGCACCGGGTGATCGTCGAGTGGCGGGCAACCGCGAGAATCCTGGCGGACCCCGAACTGAGCGCCCGGCTCACCGAGCCGCTCCCGGGCGACGACCACGGCGAGGTGCTCGCCCCGTGAGCCCCAAGCGCGGAGACGACGTCCCGCCGCCACCGGTCGGCGACGCGTGGCGGCTGCGGTTCGCCACCAGCGAGGTCGCCAAAGGGTGGGGCGACCTCTGCACGGAGGCGCCGGGCAATACCCGGCGTTGCTTCGAAGCCCTCCGCGCCAATCCCCTGTCCACGAGCGACCCCGATCGGCAGCACCGCCTCCGAGGCCGCCTTGCGTCCCGTGCCCTCGGCAGGGAAGAACTACCGCAGTGGGAGTACGAGGTGACCGCCGGCGGACGCGTACGCCGCCTCGTAGATGAGCCGGGCCGGACCGTCCATCTCGTCTACGCCTCGCCCCGGCATCCCAAAGACACGGACAGCTGACCCACAGCGAAGCGGATCGATCCGGCTGCAGGCAACGGGCGGCGTGGTCTCAGTTCTGGTCTCATTCACCCCCGTCCAACCAGGTTCAGCCGCCGCCCAGCCGTGTGCTTCGCTGCAGTTCAGGACGGCCGTAGACCCCGGCGGACGGCGCTGAGGAGAATTGGAAAGCGTGTTGGGGGCAACCCCTCACGAGTTCGAATCTCGTATCCTCCGCCTGATCGAAGGCCCGGACCGCAATTGCGGCCCGGGCCTTCGGCGTTCTCCGCCTCGGCCATCGATCGTGTCGCGTGCACTCGCGCGCTGGTCTCGTGTCGGAAGGGCAGGACAGAATCACCGGAGGATGCCGCGCCGGGACCCACGCCGGGCGGTGGGGAACCTCCGGAGAGGGCGACATGCCGAAAATCTCGAAGGGACGGTGTGTCAGCCAGGCAGCCGTGAACGCGGTACGCACCCTCCTCGAGGAGCATGACCACATCGTCCAAGAGATATCCGGACAGAACGACTTCGGCGAAGACCTCTACGTTACGTTCGTCGAGGACGAGCACGTGACGAGCAACGTGATCAGGGTCCAGGTCAAAGGTGGGGACAAGTGGCGGCGGGCCAACGGCTACGCGGTACCCGTCAGCCGCCACGGCGACACCTGGGCGGACGGGAACATCCCCGTCTACTGCGTGGTGTACGACCCGGGCAACAAGCGGCTCTTCTGGGCGAACGCGACTCAACAGCTCCGCCGATCCGGCCCCTTCAATCGCCCGAAAGTGATCGGCGTCAGCCCCAACGCGGTACTGGCCGCCGCGACCATGGAGTCGTTCGTCGCACAGGCCCGTCGCTACGTGGGACGATACCGGGACAGGCAGGCCGTCCTCACCCACCTGGGAGAGATGTCCGGCGTCGAATTCGACCCGGCGGACCACGTCCTGCACATCGTCAACGGTTACGACGAAGACCTCATCTTCTGGGGAAGCCCAGGAGATGCACTCGCCACCCTGCTGCACAGTGCACTCGACTGGGAACCCCATCTCGTCAGCCTGGCGTCCCTGATGCGCTCCGAGATGCCGCCTCCGGACTTCGCGGCAGACGACGAGACCGCAGCTCGCATATGGAACGACCACGACCTGTCGTCAGCAGAAGACCTAGGGTTGAGTCGGGCGGAGACCATCTGGGTCGCCTCCTGCTTCATGTCCACTCGACAGGCGGACGAGGAATCGGAGACCGTCTTCGACTCTGACGACTGCGAAGGGTGCCCAAACTGTACAGGCGAAGAACCTGTGGAGCACGCCATCATCGCGGCAGACGTACTGCACGAGTACGTCATCGACCGCATCGTCACCTGGTTCGAGGCCGAGCCGGAACTCCTCCAGCGCTCGATCTCGGCCATGCGCGAGGAAGGCGACCTCGAACCGGAATTCGTGGCGGAACTCGGACCTCGACCCTGACGGTACGGCCGACGAGCACTACTGAATCCGGCTTCACTGCTGCGGCAGGGGCCCGACCCTAGCCGCACCCCTGGCCCGCTCGATAGATGTACGTTATTCTGTACGCCATGAAGACGATGAGTGCTACCGAGCTCCGCGGCAACCTTGCCGCCGCGCTGGACGCCGTCGAGAGTGACGCCGAAGAGCTCGTCATCACACGTGCTGGCCACGAGCCGCTGGTCGTCGTCTCGCTGGCCGAGTACGCCTCGCTCCGTGAGACCGATTACCTTCTGCGGTCCCCGGCCAACGCCGAACACCTTCGCCGCTCCCTGCAGGAGTACCGGGAAGGCCGTGCGGCGACCCGCGAACTGATCGACCCCGAGGACCTCGCCGAGCAGAGCGCGTGAAAGTCCAGTTCACCGAACACGGCTGGGCCGACTACCTGTCCTGGCAGGCGGACGACCGTCGGCTCCTCAAGCGCATCAACCTGTTGATCGACGACATCCGCCGAAACGGCAACGAGGGCATCGGCAAGCCCGAACCCCTGCGGCACGAGCTCGCCGGCGCCTGGTCTCGCAGGATCGACCAGGAACACCGCTTGATCTACGTCCTGGACGAGCAGGCCGACACCTTGTGCGTCATCGCCTGCCGCTACCACTACGGCAAGTGAGACACGGAGCCCCGTGGTCTCATTCCTGGTCTCGTTCACCCTGGTCCAGCCGGGTTCAAGCACCGTCCGACGCTTCGCCCGCTGCAGGTCGGGACAGCCGTGAACCCTGATGGACAGCGCTGAGGAGAATTGGAAGGCGTGTTGGGGGCAACCCCTCACGAGTTCGAATCTCGTATCCTCCGCCTGATCGAAGGCCCGGACCGCACCTGCGGTCCGGGCCTTCGGCGTTCCCTGCCTCAACAGCCGGAGCGGATTCACGGATCAGGCACCCTCCGGTTCAGCGTGACCGCGAAGGGAGCGCGACGTTCAAGTACTACTGCACCGGCTCGAAGAGTCCGTACGGCACGTACGCGGGGATCTCGACAAGGGCCAACCAGGCAAGCGCGTCCAGCTCCTCGTCTCACCCGGCTGCCGAACGGCGGATGTGCCCGCTTTTCCGGTGCTCGCTCCCACGAAGCCCGGCACGGTAATGGCCTGTGGCTGGCCGAGTACGATCCGCGAGGGTCTGCGGTGGGGGGACAACGGCAGGACGTGTCGAGCGGGACATGCAGCAGGTCAAGGACCTGACGCTCGTTCAGCGCTGCACCGGTGGCCGGGAACTGGCCCGGCCATCGTGCGTCTTGTGTGCGTGCCAGCCGTCGGCCGGCACCGGAGGGCGCCGTTTGACGGCCGGGCTGACTGCCAGGAGGCCGTGATCGCCGTGGGATTCGACGGACTCCTTGCCGGAGCGGTCTGGTCCTGGCGGGCGGCGGCGCGGTGCGGGTGGGAACGCCCAGGGGACGACGGCGGGGGCTCGGGATCCACGAGTCGCGCCCCTCCGTCCGTAGGTGCGGGGACGGCTCGCTGCGGTCCCGCGGGCGTTCCCGGTTACGGCTCCAGGCGGTGGGGTCCGCGGAAGAGGAAGGTGACTTCGCGGATGGTGGGGAGGCCCAGGAGCAGCATGAGGAGCCTGCCGAGGCCGAGGCCGAGGCCGCCGTGGGGCGGGGTGCCGAAGCGGAAGCAGTTCAGGTAGCCGGCGAGGGGCTCGGTCTCCATGCCCTTCTCGCGGGCCTGGGCGATGAGACGTTCGTGGCGGTGCTCGCGCTGGGCGCCGGTGGTGATCTCGACGCCCTTCCACAGCAGGTCGAAGGACTCGGTGACGGTGGGGTCGTCCTCGGGCCGCAGGTGGTAGAAGGGCCGGACCGAGGCGGGAAAGCGCGTCACGAACACGAACTCGTGCCCGGTCTCCTCCGCGACCAGGGCGCAGAGCCTGCGCTCGCCCTCGGGGTCGAGGTCGTCCTTGGCGCCCTCGGGGTCCCATCCGGTGGCCCGGAGCTTGGTGAGGGCGTCGGCCATGGTGAGGCGCGGGAACGGCGTCTCGGGGACCACGACTCGGGCGCCGAAGTGCTCGGTGACGGCGTCGCCGTGGCGCTCGGAGACCCGCCGGAGGACGCGCTGGAGGAGGCGTTCCTCGAAGGCCATGACGTCCTCGACGCCGTCGATCCAGGCGAGTTCGGCGTCGACGCCGGTGAACTCCGTGGCGTGGCGGGAGGTGAAGGACGGCTCGGCGCGGAAGACCGGGCCGATCTCGAAGACCTTGTCGATGCCGGCGGCGATGGCCATCTGCTTGTAGAACTGCGGGGACTGGGCGAGGTAGGCGGTGCGCTCGAAGTAGTCGACCTTGAACACCTCGGCTCCGGACTCGGAGGCGGTGCCCATCAGCTTGGGGGTGTGGAGCTCGGTGAAGCCCTCCTCGGCGGTGACCTCGCGCATGGCCTGCTCGACGGTGGTCTGCACCGCGAAGACCAGGTGCTGCGAGGGCCGGCGGATGTCGAGGAAGCGCCAGTCGAGTCGCTGGTCGAGGCCGGTGTGCTCGTCGATGGGCAGCTTCGGCTCGGCCGGGGAGACGACCTCGACGCGCTCGGGGACGATCTCCAGGCCGCCGAGCTTGACCTGCGGGTTGCCGACGACCTTGCCGGTGATCTTCACGGCGGACTCGGCGGTGACGCGCTCGAAGGCGGCCTCGATCTCGTCGCCTTCGCCGCCCCGGGCGTGGGTGACCTGGATGAGGCCGGTGTGGTCGCGGACCAGCACGAACTGCATGCGCCGCTGGAGCCGGAGTGTGTTGATCCAGCCGTAGACGGTGACCGTCTCGTCGAGGTGGCTGGGCAGGTCTGCGACGAGGGTGCGCGTCATGGCTGGCAACTCCCTGGTTGCGGGCGCGTTGGTCGCGCCGATGGCGTCGGGCGGTAGACGGCCGCCCGGGGGGACTGGCTCACCGTAACCGAACCCGTCCCTCCGGTGCGGCCGAATTAAGCCGTTCGCGATCATGCGAGACCGAACGCACCTGAGGGGAAAGGGAGTTCGTAGCGGTCGATGATCTCGTGGAAGCCGACGTGGACATCGATCAGCCCGTCGAGGTCGTACCGGAACGGGGATGTCCGCCCGCTTGACGACGCACGGGGTGAGGACGGTCTGACCTTGCGGTCCTTCCCGGTCGCAGTCTCGTTCGTCCCCGTCCGGCGGGGTGCGGGAAAAGCCCTGGCTCCTTGGGCGACCGCCCGTTCGCCGGGTCGGCGAAATCCCGTTCCCGCGCCGTCGGCCGTCCGCCGCGCATTCTCCGTCCGCCGATTCGGGAGGGCCCGGGTCGGTGAAACCACGCGGGGGGGAGAGTGCGTGGGCGAAGTTACACTCACCGGCCATGACGAAATTCAACGCCCTCGCCGCGTCCGTCCTCGCGGCGGCCCTCGTGGTCGCCGTCGCGCCCGGTACCGCGGGGGCTGCGGCGAGCCCCGCGGCGAGCCCCGGGCCGCTGGTCACCACTGGTCCGGTCTTCAACGATCCGACCGACCCCGCCAAGCAGGAAGCGATATTCGGGTACCTCTCGCACCTGATCGACGGCGCGCTGCCCGGCTCGACCATCATGACCTCGCAGTGGGCGTTGAACTCCGACTGGCTGGCCGACCGGCTGTCCGCCGCGCACCTCCGCGGGGTGAACGTCCAGGTGCTGCTCGACCACACCAGCGTGGACACCCCGGCGGGCGCCCAGGCCCACGGCAGGCTCGTGACCGGGCTGGCGCAGGCGAGCAGCGCGACGTCATGGGTGCGCGTCTGCCCGCTGCACGAGGCGTGCCTGGCCAAGGACCCCAACCCGGCCGACACCTACTACAGCAACAACCACAACAAGTTCTGGCTGTTCTCCTCCACCACCGGCAGTTCCACCGGCACCGTGCCGGTCGACAACGTGGTGGTGCAGACCTCGGCGAACCAGACGCCGTGGGACCGGCAGACGGCGTGGAACGACGCGATGACCGTGGCCGGGAACGCGGACCTGTTCGACGACTACGCCGGCTACTTCGCCACCCTGAGCGCCGCCCAGCAGGGCCGCACTCCGCAGGTCGCCGACTATCCGGTGGCGTACCAGGCCGGGCCCGCCAAGGTGTACTTCTTCCCGCGCGCCACCACCGACCCGATCGTCGACATCCTGAACACCGTCGCCACCCCGGTGAACGGCCAGCCGGCCTGCTTCGGCAACTCGGCCGGCTACGGCACGACCGACGGGCGTACGGTGATCCGCGTCGCCATGCACCACATCAGCCGCATCGAGGTGGCCAGGAAGCTCTGGGAGCTCGACAACGCCGGCTGCTACGTCGACGTCGTCTACCGCATGGTGGACACCATCGGGACGAGCGTCCTCACCCAGCTCACCCAGCCCACCCGGTACGGCGGGATCGCCCTGCACCAGCTGAACGACGACGTGGCCGGGCACACCGCGACCCACTCCAAGTACCTGCTGGTGGAGGGCGGCTACAAGGGGCTGCCGAACCAGAAGATCGTCTGGACCGGCAGCCACACCTACACCTACATGGCGCTGACCTCGAACGACGAGGCGCTGCTCAAGTACGACGACCCGGCCGTCCACGACGCCTACCGGTCGAACTTCTGGGCCCAGCGGGCCGCCGCCGACGCGCAGAACGCGCCCGCCGCCACGCCGTCGCCCTGACGGCGCTCCCCGGACGGCGGGTCGGCTGCGCGGGCCCGTCGTCCTGCTCCGCCGCGCACGCGTCTCCTCGCCGGGGCGACCCCGGCGGACACACGCCAGGAGCCGGCAGCCGGCAGCCGGGATGCCGGGGGCGGTCACGGCACGGCCGACGGCATGGCGAACAGCCGCCTGGCGGACCGGTGCGGCGGTGCGGTGCCCGCCGCGCCTGGCGCGTGGTGGAGGTCCCCGGGACGATCAGAGGTTGAACATCCCGCGGTAGGGCTCGGCGATGCGCTCCTGTCGTGATCCGAAGTCGACCAGGACGGCGCTGTCGCCCTCGACGCCGATGACCCGGCCGAGGCCGTAGGCGTCGTGGGTGACGCGGTCGCCGACGGCGAAGTGCTTGCGGGGCGCCTCGGCCTTGGCCTTGAAGGGGCTGGTGGGCAGGTGCCGGCGAACTGCTTCAGGCTTTTTCATCAAGTCCAGTATGCGCCGTGGAGGGCGGGTGGCGCCCCCTCCGGGCCGTCACAATTGCGGATGCCCGATATGTAGGGATGTGTCGAACGGCACTCCCGGCGGGGGCGCCCCCGGCCCGCCGCCCGCCGGTCCGCCCGCCGGGCCGGGTGCCGCAGCGGGCCGGACCAACCGCCGCGGGCCGCACGGGGGTTGGCGCACGGGCCGGGCCCGGGCCGGCGGACCGGGGGCGGCGGCCGCCGAAACCCGGGGGGAAATGTCCCCCCGCTGCGGACTCCGGGCTGCTACAGTCGAAGAAGTTGCAGTAGTGGTTCCCATGAACTTTGTGTGCGCCTGCTGATGTATCGCGGGCGCATTTCTGTTTTCCGGACGTTTTCCGGGCGGGTGCTCATCACGGTGACTCGGTCCCCGTAACGTGCGGGTTCCGGAAGGTCCCTTGAAGGAGATTTTTTACATGGCTAATGGCACTGTGAAGTGGTTCAACGCGGAAAAGGGCTTCGGCTTCATCGAGCAGGACGGCGGCGGTCCGGACGTGTTCGCCCACTACTCGAACATCAACGCCTCCGGCTTCCGCGAGCTGCTTGAGGGCCAGAAGGTCGAGTTCGACGTCACGCAGGGCCAGAAGGGCCCGCAGGCGGAGAACATTCGCCCGCTGTAGTTCCCACTGCCACGGCTCACGCCTGGCAGCGAGGGGCCCGCGCCGCGCACCTGGTGCCCGGCGCGGGCCCCTCGGCTTTGCCCCGCGCACGCGCGTCGCGTCGCGCACCGGTCTGCCCCGCGCACGCGCGTCGCGTCGCGCACCGCACCGCGTACCGCACGCACATCGCGTACCGCGTACCGCCCACGCGCCTCGGGCGCGCCCGCTCCGAGGAGGGCCCTCCGCATGAACCGCTCCAGCCGCTCCCCGCGCCGACGCCACGGTTCCGGCCCCGGCTCCGCACCGGGCGGCGGGGCGGGATCCGCCTCCCGGCAGGAGTTCGCGGTGCCCGTGAGCACCGTGCCCGCGCTGCCCCCCGTCGACTCGTTCGAGGAACTGGAGCTGCCCGGGGGCCTGTTGACCATCCTGGCGCGGCGCGGCGTCACCAGCCCCTTCCCGATCCAGGCCGCGACGCTGCCGAACTCGCTGGCCGGCCGCGACGTGCTGGGACGGGGCCGGACCGGCTCCGGCAAGACGCTCGCGTTCGGCCTCGCCGTGCTGGCCCGCACCACCGGGCAGCAGGCCGAGCCGCGGCAGCCGCTCGCGCTGGTCCTGGTGCCCACCCGCGAACTCGCCCAGCAGGTCACCGAGGCCCTCACCCCGTACGCCCACGCGGCGAAGCTGCGGATGGCCACCGTGGTCGGCGGGGTGCCGGTGCGCCGCCAGGCGCAGGTGCTCAACCGCGGGGCGGAGATCGTGGTCGCCACTCCCGGCCGGCTGGGGGACCTGATCGAGCGCAGGCTCTGCCGGCTGGACCGGGTCGCCGTCACCGTCCTCGACGAGGCCGACCAGATGACCGACATGGGCTTCCTGCCCGACGTCACCGCGCTGCTGGAGCAGGTCGCCGAGGGCGGGCAGACGATGCTGTTCTCCGCCACCCTGGACCGCAACGTCGACAGCCTGGTGCGGCGCTTCCTGAAGGACCCGGTCACCCACTCGGTGGACCCCTCGGCGGGGGCGGTCGGCACGATGGAGCACCACGTGCTGCACGTGCGGGGCGCCGACAAGGACGCCACGATCGCCCACATCGCCTCCCGCGACGGCCGGGTGATCATGTTCACCGACACCAAGCACGGCGCGGACCGCCTGGTCGCGGCCCTGCTCGCGAACGGCGTGAAGGCCGCGGCCCTGCACGGCGGCAAGTCCCAGCCGCAGCGCACCCGCACCCTGGAGCAGTTCCGCGGCGGCCTGGTGGACGCCCTCGTCGCGACCGACGTCGCCGCCCGCGGCATCCACGTCGACGGCCTCGACCTCGTCGTCAACCTCGACCCGCCCGCCGACCACAAGGACTACCTGCACCGCGGCGGACGCACCGCGCGGGCCGGCGAGTCCGGCACCGTGGTCACCCTGGTCCTCCCCAACCAGCGCCGCGGCACGGCCCGGATGCTGGCCACCGCCGGCATCACCCCCGTCACCACCGAGGTCCGGGCCGGCGGCGCGGACCTCACCCGGATCACCGGCGCCCGCATCCCCACCGGCGTCCCCGTCACCATCCCCGACCCGGTCGTCGAACGCCCCCGCCGCCCCCGCCCGACCGCCCGCACCCGCTACGGCCGCCCGGCCGCCCCGGGCCGCCCCCGCCCGGCCGCCAACGGCTCGGGCGGCACCGGCGGCGCAGGCGGCGCCGCGTCCCGGTCGCGCGGCGCGTAGCGGCGACGGCGGGGCGCCCCGCGGATCAGGGGATCTGGCGGTAGATGTCGCCGCGGTGGCCGACGGTCAGGACCCAGACGATCAGCTGACCGTTCTCGACGGTGTAGACCACCCGGTGGTCGCCGACGCGGAGGCGCCATCGGGCCGCGTGCCCTTGGAGTGCCTTGAGGTCGAACGCCGCCGTGTCGCCGTCGTCCATCGCCTTTTGCAGTTCGGCGAGCCGACGCAGAATGCGCAGGGCTTCGGGGCGCTCGATCTTCAGCAGTTCCCGCTGAGCGCGCGCGGTGAAGCGCGTGACATGGCCCATCGGGCGTCAGTCCTGCTGGCTGCGGAGGAGTGCTGCCATCTCCTCCAGGGAGACGGAGCCCTGCAGGCCCTCCGCCTCGGCCTCGTCGGCGAGCCTGTTCAGCCACGCCTCCTCGGCGGCGTCCGCTATCCGGCAGAGGCGCCGGTACTCCTCGATGTCGACCACCACGGCCTCCTGCCTGCCGCGCCTGGTGATGATCGTCGGCGTCTCCTCGCGACGCGCCCGGTCGATGACGTCGGCGAGGTGGCCGCGGACCTCGGCCATGGACTCGATCACGGGCTCACTCATGCCACGAATGTATCAGATGCACTGGATGTAGCAGATGTACATCAAGGCGGCCCGCGATTGGCCGGCTCCGATGGACCAGCGACTGCGGCCCGGGCCCACCGATCCGGCAGGCCCGAACGGACCGCCGTGTTCCACCCGACCCGCCGTCACCGTCGCCCTGCCGGCCGCGGAGGCGCCGGTACTCCTCGACGTCGATCATCATGGCCCGCTGCTTGCCGCGCCCGGCCCATCGGCCAGTCGGTCGCGGAAGGTCGGGCACTCGACGATGTCCGGTCGTCCGCAGCGCAGGGCGTGGGCGAGGAGTCGTTCGGCGTGGTCGAGGTCGGCGCGGCGGCGGTCGATCTCGGCGAGTTTGGCGCGGATCATCGCCTGCCGGTGCGGCCGCTCGCGTTGGAACTCGGCGACCTCGGCCAGGCTCAGGCCGGCCCGCTGGAAGG
This sequence comes from Kitasatospora setae KM-6054, assembly GCF_000269985.1. Taxonomy (NCBI): domain Bacteria; kingdom Bacillati; phylum Actinomycetota; class Actinomycetes; order Kitasatosporales; family Streptomycetaceae; genus Kitasatospora; species Kitasatospora setae. Next base: position 4,106,227 of record NC_016109.1, read on the forward strand.
TGCGGAGCAGGACGATCCGCTCGGCGGCCCGCGGCGGGTAGCGGCGCTGGCCGCCCTGGCGCTCGGGGGCGGGCAGCAGGCCGTGGCGCTCCCAGAAGCGGATCGCGGACGCGGGGACGCCGGTGGCGGCGGCGAGTTGGCCGATGGTCAGGCGCACGGGGCTCTCCTCCCGGGGCGGTGCTTGACTTGAACCCTAGTTCACGTCGCAGAGTGGCCGTCAGCTGCGGCGGAGGCGAACCGGCCACCGCCACGAGGGAGTCGGGGTCCTGTGATGACGGATGCGACGGGCCGGCGGAGCCGGGCGGACGGGCTGGTCGAGGCGGCCCGGGAGCTCTTCGCGGCGGGGGTGATGTCGCACTCCGGGCACGCCAACCTGAGCGCCCGGATCGACGGCGACCGCTTCCTGCTGACCCCGGGGTACGTACGCGGCCTGACGGCCGGGCAGTTGGCGGTGGTCGGGCTCGACGGGCGGCTGCTGGAGGGCGAACTGCGGTCGGTCAGCGCCGAGATCACCACCATGCACGCCGCCGTCTACCGGGCCCGGCCCGGGGTCGGCGCGGTCGTGCACACCCACTCGCCCGCCACGACCGCCTTCGCGGTGGCGCACCGGCCGCTGCCCTGCCGCACCGAGCCGATGCTGCGCTTCGGGCAGCCCGAGGAGGTGCCGGTGGTGCCCTGGGGGCCGCGCGGGTCGGACGTGTCGGTGCGGGGCATCGCGGACGTGCTGGAGCGGCGTCCGACCACCTCGGCGGTGCTGCTGGCCAACCACGGGCCGCTGGTGTTCGGCCCGGACCCGGACGCGGCCTGGCGGCTGGTGGTCGCGATCGAGGAGAGCGCCGAGGCCGAGCTGGCCGCCGCCGCGATCGGCGGGGCGGTGGACTTCCCGCCCGGCGCGCTGGCGGACGTCCGGGCCTCGATCGCCCGGGCCGCGTCGTGACCGGCGGCGTGGCCGGTACGGGCGGCGGTACCGACGGCGGGGCGCGGGCCGAGGCGCTGCGGGAGCGCTACCGGGAGACGCTGGGCGCCGTCCCGCCCGCCGTGGAGGACCGGCTGCGGGTGGCCCTGGCGTTCGGGCGGCTGCCCACCGAGGAGGCGTTCACCGCGCTGCGGCACGTCGTGCTGGCCGACAGTCCGCTCGGTGGGCGGGTGCAGCAGCTGGTCCACTTCGGGCAGTTGCTGGCGCTCGGCCGGGCCGAGCCCGCCCGGATCCACGCCCGGGGCGCGCTGCACGCGGGCGCCTCGCCCGCCGAGCTGATCGGCGTCGCGGAGACCGCGCTGATCACCTCGGGCACGCCCGCGTACGCGCTCGGCCTGGAGATCGTCGTCGAGTTGCTGTCCGATCCGCCGACGCCCGGGACGGGCGGGGCTGACCGCCGCTCGCCGTGCCGAGTGGGCGGGCAGGCCGGAGGATGGCAGGGTCCGGTATCCCCGTTGGGCCAGGAGGGTTCCCGTGAAGGAGCTTGAGTTCACCCAGAAGCGGACGCTGTCGCGGACCGAGGCCGCCGACCAGTTGGAGGCGCTGGCGGCCGCGATCAGGCGGGGCGGGCAGGCCGAGCTGGAGCTCGGGCCCGGCCGGCTGACCGTGCGGATCCCCGACGAGCTGCGGACCGAGATCGAGGTCGAGCTGGACGGCGACGAGATCGAGCTGGAGATCGAGATGTCCTGGCGCACCGGGCAGCCGGAGGGCTCCGGGGAGTCGGCGGACTGAGCAGGGCACGGAGGAAGCGGAGGGCCGAGCGGAAGGCCGACCCGGCTGCGCGACGAGGGCGTCATCAGGGCGTGGGGCCTCGGCGTCGACCGCACCGAGCCGATCGAGCCGGCCGCCGGGCCCGACCGGGTCCGGGCCCTCGTCGGCGGCTTCGGCTCGCGGCCCGGCCGGCTGCCGTCCATCCCCGGGAGCACCGCGTTCGCAGGCGGCCGGGTGCGCCGGCTCGCCGACCCCGGGGGCGAGGTCATCGTCGAGCGGCCGGTCGGCTTCGACGAGGCCGAGCGGTCGTACGGCTGCCCGATCCGGCAGGCCCCGTTCCCGGTCGAGCTGTTCACCCGGGTCTACGCCGACGGCCTGGACGCCCCGCACCGGGCACCGGCCGGCTGAACCGCCCGGACGCGCCGGCGGGCGCCCGGGCATCCGGGCATCCGGGCATCCGGGCATCCGGGCATCCGGGCATCCGGGCATCCGGGCATCCGGGCTTGACCCTGACACCGTGTGATGCCGGATAGTCACCGGCGTGGAAGAGCACGAACGACTGACCGTGGGGCGGGTCGCCGAGCTGTCCGGGGCGAGTGTGCGGATGCTGCACCACTACGACCGGATCGGGCTGGTCCGGCCGTCCGCGCGGACCTCCGCCGGGTACCGGGCGTACTCGGCGGGGGACGTGGAACGGCTGCGCGAGGTGCTCGCCTTCCGCCGGCTGGGGTTCGGGCTGCGGGAGATCGCGGACCTGGTCGACGACCCGGCCGCGGACACCGCCGCGCGACTGCGGCGGCTGCGCGGCCTGCTGGTCGAGCAGCGGGACCGGACGGCCGCGATGGTGGCCGCCATCGACCGGGAACTGGAGGGGCGGGCCATGGGGATCAGGACCACGCCGGAGGAGCAACTGAAGGTGCTGGGAGCAAGGTTGTACGAGCGGATCGGGCTCGACTACCCGGCCACCCGGCGGACCGAGCCGCGGATCGCCGCCCGGATCCAGCAGGCGCTCGGCGACGCCCGGACGGTGCTCAACGTCGGGGCGGGCACCGGTTCGTACGAGCCGGCCGACCGGGAGGTGATCGCGGTCGAGCCGTCCGCGGTGATGCGGGCCCAGCGGCCGGCCGGCGCCGCGCCCTGCGTGGCCGCGAACGCGGAGCGGCTGCCGTTCCCGGACGACGCCTTCGACGCCGCGATGGCCGTCAGCACCGTGCACCACTGGCCGGACCCGATCGCCGGGCTGCGCGAGATGCGCCGGGTGGCCCGGCGGGTGGTGGTCTTCACCTACGACGCCGACACCCCCGGCTGGCTGGACCGGTTCTGGCTCACCCGCGACTACCTGCCCGAGTTCGGCGCGCTGCTCGCCGACCGGCCCTCGCTGGCGGACATGGCCCGGGCGATCGGCGGCCGGGCCGAGCCCGTGCCGGTGCCGTGGGACTGCGCGGACGGCTTCTTCGAAGCGCACTGGCGCCGCCCCGAGGCGTACCTGGACGAGCGGGTGCGCCGCGCGGTGTCGGTGTGGACCAGGGTCGGGGCGCGGGCCGAGCGGCGCGCGGTGGACGGCCTGCGCGCCGACCTGGACTCGGGCCGCTGGGCCGAGCGCAACCGCGAACTGGCGGCGCTGGACTCGGCCGAGCTGGGCCTGCGGCTGCTGGTGGGCTGAGTACGGCCGCGACCCGCGCACCGCGCACCGCGTACCGCCCGGGCTACCGCCGTTCCCCCCCGGGCTACCGCCGCTCCCCGCCGGTGCGCGACACTCGGGGCCGGGCCACCTCCCGCGGCGGACGCCGGGCCGGAGGGGGCCGAGGACCGGGAGGGCGAGCGGTGACGGACGGCAGCACGGCCACGGATCGGGCGGCGGTCCCCGCGCAGCGGGGGGCCGGGGAGGCGCGGCCGCGGCGACGGCGGCGGGCCGGGGCGCGGCGGCTGGGGGTGTTGGTGGCCGCGCTGGTGCTGCTGGTGCTGCCGCCGTGGTGGACGCTGCTGGCGGCCGGGACGGACTGGCCGCTGCCGGTGGTGGCGGCCGGGACGGCGGCGCTGGTGGGCTGGGCGGTGGGGTTCCCGTTCCTGATGCTGGCGGGGCACCGGTCGAGCTCGCGGGACGACCGGGCGGCCCGGGTCGCGGACACCAGCCTCGGCGTGGTCTGGGTGCTGTGGACCTGTTCGGTGCTGGGCGCCGTCGCGGACGGGCTGCTGGCCGGGTTCGGCGTCGGCGGGAGCGGCGGGAGCGGCCGGGCCCGGCTGGTCGCGGCGGCCGTGCTGGTGCTGGCGGCGGTCCTGCTGGGCTGGGGGTACCACGAGGCGATGCGGGTGCCCCGGGTGCGGCGGCTGGACGTCCGGCTGCCGCGCCTGGGCCAGGGCCTGGACGGCCTGCGGGTGGTGCTGCTGGCCGACACCCACTACGGGCCGATCGACCGGGCGGCCTGGTCGGCGAAGGTCACCGAGCTGGTGAACACGCTGGACGCGGACGTGGTGGTGCACGCCGGCGACATCGCGGACGGCACGCCGGAGCGCCGCCGCGCGCAGTCCGCGCCGCTCGGCGCGGTGCGGGCCGGGCTGGCCCGGGTGTACGTGACCGGCAACCACGAGTACGGCAGCGAGGCGCAGGGCTGGCTGGACCGGATGTCCGAGCTCGGCTGGGACGCGCTGCACAACCGCCACCTGCGGGTGGAGCGCGGCGGCGACACCCTGGTGCTGGCGGGCGTGGACGACGTCACCGCCGAGTCCTCCGGCCTGGCCGGGCACCGCGCCGACCTGGCCGCCGCGCTGGCCGGCGCCGACCCGGAGCTGCCGGTGCTGCTGGTCGCCCACCAGCCGAAGTACGTCGCCCGGGCCGCCGAGGCGGGCGTCGACCTGCAGCTCTCCGGGCACACCCACGGCGGCCAGATCTGGCCGTTCCGCTACCTGGTCCGGCTCGACCAGCCGGTGGTGCGCGGCCTGAGCCGGCACGGCGACCGCACCCTGCTCTACACCAGCGGCGGCACCGGCTTCTGGGGCCCGCCGTTCCGGGTGTTCGCGCCGAGCGAGGTCACCGTGCTGACCCTGCGCGCGGGCGGCCCGGAGGATCAGTAGCGGGCCCAGTCGGGGACCCAGGCGTCCGGGGCGGCCGGGGTCGCGGCGGCCGCCAGGTGGGCCAGCAGGGCGGGCAGCGCGGGGTGCGGGTTGTCGCGGTGGCGGAGCAGCGAGTGCGGGTAGACCGGGACGGGGTCGGTGACCGGGACGCGGCGCAGCCCGTACGAGGTGGGCCAGACCAGCCGGGTGTCCTCGCCCATGAAGGTGGCCAGGGCCGGGGTGTCGGCGATGGTGTCGAGCAGGGCGTCGGAGCCGAAGTTGGGGCCGGTCGACTCGATGGTGAGGCCGAACCCGGCGGCCAGCGCCTCGTAGTAGGCGCCCCACTCGCTGCCGGGACGGATGCCGGGCATCCAGATCCGGTGGCCGGCGAGGTCGGCGAGCGGGACGGAGCGGGCGGCGGCCAGGGCGTGGCCGGGGCCGGTGAGCAGGTCGAGGCGCTCGGCGGTGACGGGGGTGGCGGTGAGGTCGTCGGGCAGCGGGCGGCCGGGCATCGCGACGGCCCGGAAGGACGCGTCGATGGTGCCGGAGCGGAGCGCGGCGACCGCGTCCTCGATGTCGACCAGCATCACGATGTCCAACTCGACGCCGGGGTGGGCGCGGTGGAAGGAGCGCATCAGCCGGGCCGCCGCGCCGCGCGAGTTGAGCACGTCGACCCGGAGCGGCCGGCCGCCGGGGCGGACCGAGGCGGCGGCCCGGTCGGCGACCCGGAGCAGTTCGCGGGCGTGCGGCAGGAACGCCTGCCCGTCGACGGTGGGTTCGACGCCGCGCGGGGTGCGGGTGAACAGCCGGGCGCCGAGGTCGCGCTCCAGTCCGGCGACGCGCTTGGAGACGGCCTGCTGGGTGATGGCCAGGTCGGTGGCGGCCTTCTGGAACTGGCCCGACTCGGCGACGGCGACGTAGGTGCGTACGGCTTCGAGGTCCATGGCGGCCACCCTACTGAACAACGGAAGGTTGTGGCCGTGGCGGTTGTGGGTTGTACGAGCTGCGGAAACGCGGCATCAGAGTCAACCGTTGCTTGTGGCCGGGCCGGTCCGCCCCGGTTGGCCCGAACCCGCCCCCGGGCACCCGGCGTTCCGACGGCCAGCGGCCGCGATTCAGCCCGCGTACACGCTGTCTCCATGTGGTGTCGCCAGAGTTCCGGCCCGTGCCCATTACACACTCGCGTGTCGGCGTCGCCTCCGTGTGCGCCCTCTCCCTCACCTTCTCCGGCCTGGTCGCCACCGGCCTGCTCGCCGCCCCGGCCGCCTCGGCGGCCGACCCGGCCGGCTACCAGAACGTGCGCATCAACGAGGTCACCTCGAACGGCAACGACACCGTCGAGCTGTACAACGGCGGCCCGGCGGCCGTCAGCATCAGCGGCTGGAAGATGGCCGACGACGGGTTCTCGCCGCAGACCTTCACCCCGTCCGCGAGCAGCATCCCGGCCGGCGGCTTCGTCACCTTCGACTCGCCCAAGGGGCTGGGCGACTCGGACAAGGTGGTGATCTACACCGCCGACGGCACCGTGGTCGACCGGGTCGACTGGGCCGCCAACAAGGCCAAGCCCGCGATGGCCCGCTGCGGCGGCGACGGCACCGGCGCGTGGGTGACCACCACCACCGCCACCACCTTCGGCTCCGCGAACGCGGCCGGCTGCCCGGCGAGCGTCCCGGCCGCGAGCAAGGTCGTCGTCAACGAGGTCGGCTCGGACGGCTCCGACACCGTCGAGCTGTACAACGGCGGCACCAGCGCGGTCAGCATCGGCTCCTGGAGGTACGTGGACAACGACACCACGCACACCGCGGCCACCGTCTCGGCCTCCTCCCCGAGCACCACCAGCATCCCGGCCGGCGGCTACGCCACGTTCAACTCGACCCTCGGCCTGGGGAGCAACGACTCGCTGTTCCTGATCGACGGCAGCGGCAACACCGTCGACTCGACCACCTGGGCCGCCGCCGGCGCCTCGCCCTCCGACGAGCGCTGCGCCGCCGGCTTCCGGACCTCCGCGAACGCCACCTTCGGCGCCGTGAACTCCTGCGTCGGCAGCAGCCCGGGCGGCGGCGCCGGCGGCGGCAGCACCGGCCGGCTGCTCGGCGGCGGCGGCGCGCTCACCAGCGGCTGCACCCCCGAGGCGCCCGGCGGCACCGGCTCCGCCCCGGCCGGCACCCAGTCCTGGCCCGGCGGCCCGGACGTGACCATCGCCGACAACGTCTGCGCGTTCACCACCTCCACCGGCCCGGAGGGCCGCGACGTCAGCGGCCTGGCCTTCGACCCGGCCAACCCGTCCGTGCTGTGGGCCGCGAAGAACAAGAACTGGCTGTACAAGCTGGTCAAGAGCAACGGCAAGTGGATCCCGGACGCCACCTGGAGCGCCACCGGCAAGCAGATCCGGTTCGCGGGCGGCACCGGCCAGCCCGACTCCGAGGGCCTGACCGTCGGCGGCAACGGCCACGTCTACGTGACCTCCGAGCGCGACAACGCCAACAACACCGCGCCGAAGGACACCATCATGGAGTTCGACCCGACCGCCACCGGCAGCGTCCTCACCCCGGTCCGCCAGTGGGACATGACCGCGCAGTTCCCGCAGCTCGACACCGGCAACAAGGACGACGCCAACCTCGGCTTCGAGGGCGTCGGCTTCGTCCCGGACAGCTGGCTGACCGCCAACGGCTGGACCGACCCGCTGACCGGCGCCGCCTACAACCCGGCGAACTACCCGCTGCACGGCGACGGCCTGTTCTTCGCCGGCCTGGAGTACGACGGCACCCTGCACGTCTACGGCCTCAACTCGGACGGCAGCTTCACCACCTTCGCCACCGTCTCCACCGGCAAGGCCGGCGTGATGGACGTGACCTACGACGCCGGCACCCAGCGGATCGTCGCCACCTGCGACAACACCTGCGGCGAGACCCACACCTTCCTGAAGGTGAACGCCTCCGGCGCGATCGTCCCGGACGTCACCTACACCAACCCGGCCGTCATGCCGGTCGACAACCTGGAGGGCTTCGCCCTCGCCCCGACCTCCACCTGCGCCGGCGGCTTCCGCGAGGCGGTCTGGAGCGACGACGGCGTCTACGGCTTCGGCACCGGCACCTCCTCGTACGGGCACGCCCTCTACAGCGGCACCTTCCCCTGCTGACCCCCTGAGCGACCCGGGCCCCGACCGCACTCCGCGCGGTCGGGGCCTTCGGGCTGCCGGGCCGCCGGGCCGCCGGGCCGCCGGGCCGCCGGGCAAGGAAGTTCAGCGCTCCCCGGACTCCGACTCCTCCCCCGGCTCCGGCGCGGGCCTGGCGGAGAGCAGCTCGCGCGCCTGCTCGGCGGCGCGCAGCAGCATCTCGGAGAGGTGGTCGAGGAACCGGGCGACGTTCTCCAGCCGCTCACCGGCCGGAGTGCCCGTGCCGAGCACCGCGACGCCCTGCCGGGCGGTGGCGGCGACCTCGGCGTTGGAGTGCGCGCTGGCCACCGCCGACTGGTACCAGATCTCCTCGTCCACCTGGTAGCGCTCGCGGCGGCGCTCGTCGCGCTCGCGGCGGATCATCGACTGCTCGTCGAGGAAGGCCACCGCCTTGGAGATCGACGCCGGGCTGACCCGCAGCCGGTCGGCCAGTTCGGTGGCGGTGAGCGTGCCGGAGTCGGTGAGCAGCAGCGCGGCCAGCACCCGGGCGGGCATCCGGCTCAGGCCGGAGTGCATGAAGACGGTGGTGATCGTCTCCTCGAAGGCGTCGACGGCGGCGGGGTCGCGCCCGTCGTCCGGCCGGTCGGCGCGGCGCGGGTCGCGGGCCGGGGCGGCGCCGCTCCGGCGGTGGGCGCGGTGCTCGGTGGCGCGGTGGGCGAGGTCGGCCCGGTAGCCGGCCGGGCCGCCGTTGCGCAGGACCTCGCGGGTGACGGTCGAGGTCGGGCGGTCGAGCCGGCGGGCGATCTCCGCGTAGGCGAGGTCGTCGGCCAGCCCGAGCGCGATCTGCTGGCGTTCCTGCTGGGTGAGCCTGCCTCCCGGCATCGGGCCCTCCTTCTGCGGTGCGTGTCGTTTCCGCGCCCAGCATAGCGTTCACCCTCATTTCATTGCAACGATCACCTGTCCTGACGTTGCGTTACCTCCAGGATCGTTGCAACGATTTTGCTGCCGTGAGCTGCGGCGATGCACCTTGATTGCAACAAGCTTGTTGCCTGACCCTTGAATGCAACGTAGCGTTTCCATTGTCAGAAACGAAGCGGCGCCGCAGCCGGACAGCGCGGCGCGCACACCAGGGAGCACACCGTGCAGCAGTTCGCCACCCCCGCCCCGATCACCGTCGTCCTGGACGTCCCGGCCGGTCCGATCCGGTTCATCGCCGCCGACCGCACCGACACCGTGGTCGAGCTCGGCCCCGCCGACCCGGCCAGGAGCCGGGACGCGAAGGCCGTCGAGCAGACCGAGGTGACCTTCGCCGAGGGCGTGCTGCGGATCGTCACCGACTCCGCCGCGCACCGCCTGCTCGGCCCGTCCGGCGCCGTGGAGGTCACCGTCCGACTGCCCGCCGGCTCGACCGTCCGGGCGAAGAGCGCGGACGGCCGGCTGCGGGGCGTGGGCCGACTCGGCGACGTCTCCTTCGAGGGCGCCCGGGGCACCGTGAAGCTCGACGAGGCGTCCGCCGCCCGCCTCGCCCTGCAGGACGGCGGCATCGAGGTCGGCCGCCTCACCGGCCCCGCCGAGATCGGCACCCAGCGCGGCGACATCACCGTCGCCGAGGCGGTGCGCGGCACGCTCGACCTCTCCACCAAGTCCGGCTCGATCTCGGTCGGCGTGACCCGCGGCGCCTCCGCCGCGCTGGACGCCGGCACCGGCCACGGCCGCGTCCACAACGCCCTGCGCAACGCCGACGACGTCCCCGCGGTCACCATCCGCGCCACCACCGCGAACGGCGACATCTCCGCCCGCACGATCTGACGCACCGTCACACCGCAGGAACCGCAACGCCGCAACGCCCGCACCGCCGCACACCCCACCACCACCCCGCACACCCCACCAAGGGAGCTCCCCATGACCGGCCTGGCCATCGCGGCGAACGGGCTGCGCAAGTCCTACGGCGACAAGACCGTGCTGGACGGCGTCGACCTCGCCGTCCCGACCGGCACCGTCTTCGCCCTGCTCGGCCCCAACGGCGCCGGCAAGACCACCGCCGTCAAGATCCTCTCCACCCTGGTCCGCCCCGACGCCGGACAGGTAACCGTCGGCGGCCACGACCTCGCCACCCACCCCCAGCGCGTCCGCGCCGCGATCGGCGTCACCGGCCAGTTCTCCGCCGTCGACGGCCTCATCACCGGCACCGAGAACATGCTCCTGATGGCCGACCTGCACCACCTCCCCAAGGCCGAGGGCCGCCGCACCGCCGCCGAACTGCTCGCCCGCCTCGACCTCACCGACGCCGCCGACCGCCCCGCCTCCACCTACTCCGGCGGCATGAAACGACGCCTCGACATCGCCATGACCCTGGTCGGCGACCCCCGCATCATCTTCCTCGACGAACCCACCACCGGCCTCGACCCCCGCAGCCGCCACGACATGTGGCAGATCATCCGCCGCCTCGTCGCCGACGGCACCACCGTCCTGCTCACCACCCAGTACCTCGAGGAAGCCGACGAACTCGCCGACACCATCGCCGTCCTCCACCACGGCACCATCGCCGCCCAGGGCACCGCCGAGGAACTCAAACGCCTCGTCCCCGGCGGACACGTCCGCCTGCGCTTCACCGACCCCGCCGCCTACCGCGCCGCCGCCCACGCCCTCACCGAAGCCGCCCGCGACGACACCGCCCTCACCCTCGCCGTCCCCAGCGACGGCAGCCAACGCGCCCTGCGCTCCGTCCTCGACCGCCTCGACACCGCCGGCACCGAAGCCGACGAACTCACCGTCCACACCCCCGACCTCGACGACGTCTTCTTCGCCCTCACCGGCAACCCCGCCGTCCCCGCCCAGAGCACCGCCTCCGCCGACACCGACACCGCCGCCGCCAACGCCCTTGAGGAGAACGCCCGATGAGCACGCTCGCCCTCGCCGTCCGCGACTCGTCCACCATGCTGCGGCGCAACCTGCTGCACGCCCGCCGCTACCCCTCGCTCACCCTGAACCTGCTGCTCACCCCGGTGATGCTGCTGCTGCTCTTCGTCTACGTCTTCGGCGGCGCGATGAGCGGCGGCCTCGGCCGCAGCGCCTACGTCGCCTACCTGGTGCCCGGCATCCTGCTGATGACCATCGGCTCCACCGTGGTCGGCACCGCCGTGTCGATGGCCACCGACATGAACGAGGGCATCGTCGCCCGGTTCCGCACCATGGCGATCCACCGCGGCTCGGTGCTGCTGGGCCGGGTGGCAGGCAGCGTGCTGCAGTCGGTGGCCAGCGTGGTGCTGGTCGGCGCGGTCGGGGTGGCGATCGGGTTCCGCTCGCACGACGCGAACGTGCTGGAGTGGCTGGCCGCGTTCGGCCTGCTGGTGTTCTTCTCGCTCGCCCTGACCTGGATCGCCGTCGGCATGGGCCTGGGCAGCCCCAGCGCGGAGGCCGCCAGCAACGCCGCGCTGCCGCTGATCCTGCTGCCGCTGATCTCCAGCGCGTTCGTCCCGCTGCACTCGATGCCCGGCTGGTTCCAGCCGATCGCCGAGTACCAGCCCTTCACCCCCGCCATCGAGACCCTGCGCGGCCTGCTGCTCGGCACCCCGATCGGCGACAACTGGTGGATCGCCCTGCTCTGGTGCGCGGCCCTCACCGTCCTCGGCTACCGCTGGTCCCGCGCGCAGTTCGACCGCGACCCGAAGTAACCGCCCGGCACGGCGGTACGGCACGGCGGCGCGCACCGGTCCCCCACCGGTGCGCGCCGCCGTGCCGTACCGCCGTGCCGTACCGGGCCGGGCCGCCGTGGTCAGGGCGAGCCGACCGGCGGCCGCTCCGCCATGATCCGCCAGCCGGGCATCAGCGCGACCTCGGTGAGCTCGCCGACGGTCAGCAGCGGGTGCTCGGCGTACGGGCGGGTGCGGTCGGAGGCCGCGTCGACGTCGAAGCCGGCCGTGACCAGGCTGCCGTCCGTCCCGTACACCGCCACCGACCAGTGCGCGGGGTAGCCGCCCGCGCCGACGGGCGTGTCGGTCAGCACCACGGCCCCGTCCGGGCGGGCGGTGACGGTGCAGGACGCCCGGCCGCCGCAGTCCGGCGCGGGCCGGTAGGCGGTGCCGCGCGGCACCCCGGGGACGTGCGTCGCCTCGACCCGGACGGTGCCGGTCCGGCCCCCGTCCTCGTTGGTGAAGACCGAGGTGACCAGGTAGACCGGTTCGAGCGTCACGCGGGTCGTCACCAGGTGCAGGCCGGCCGGCATCCGGAACCGCGCCTCGTCCACCGCCCGGTCCTCCCGGTAGCCGGACGCGGGCGCGGACGCGGGCGGCGGAGCGCTCCCGGTGTCCCCCCGGTCCTCCCCCACCTCGTTCAGCACCGCCAGCCCGCCCTTCGCCACCAGCAGTGCGGCACCGAACGCCAGCCCCCAGACCAGCCGACGCCGACGCCCCCCGTCGGCCCCGCCCGGGTGCGGGTACGCCCCCGTCCCCCCGGCCGGTGGCGCCGGGTACTCGCGCGGGGCCCACGGGTTCGGCTCGGCCGCGGGCGCGGGCGCGGCTGCCGGCTCGGCTGCGGGTTCGGTGCGGACGCCGTCCGCGGTCTCTCGGCTCACACCCTCCCCACGCACCGGCCGCCCCGGAAGGTTGTCACCCGCCGGAGGAACCAACGGCCGGTACGCGCCGCCCGTCCGGCGCGCCGGTCAGGACGGGCCGGGCGCCGGGGCGACCAGGGCGTGCCAGCCTTCGGAGAGGGCCGCCTCGACCACCTCCTCCTTGGTCACCTTCACGCCGCCGGCGCGCGCGGCGGCGTCGGAGCCGCTCTCGCTCAGGTAGACCGCGGCCAGCGTGCTGCCGTCCGGGCGGAAGACGAACACCTTCGCGGTCCGCAGCTCGCCGTCGACCTCCGGCGGGATCTGGGTCTGCACCTTGGTGCCGTCCGGCCGGGTGTCGATCGCGCAGAAGCCCTGGCCCGTGCAGTCGGCGTGGGAGAGCAGTTGGCCGCTGCTGACCGGCGCGCCGCCCGTCTTCCGCACGTCCAGGTACAGCGTCCCGATCGTGGCCGCGCCCGACTTGACCTCGTAGGTGCCGAGGATCCGGGGCGGGGAGGGGTACGCGAAACCGTAGACGTACGTGAACTTCGCCGGCATCGCGATGTCCGCGCCGAACTTCCCCGCCTCGGGCGGCCGCGAGGCGGACGGCGAGGGCGAGGCGGACGGCGAGGGCGAGGCGGACGGCGTCCCGGAAGGCGACGCGGAGGCGGTGGCGGACGGCGACGGGCTGCCCCCGTGCGCGGGCCCCCGACCGGAGGAGCGGGCCGGGCCGGCGGCGAGGACCATCGAGGTGGTGGCGACCACGGCCGCGACCGCGGTGACCGCCCCGACCAGCGCGGTGGCGTTGCGGCGCCGCCTGCGGCGGCGGCCCAGCCGGAGCAGGTCGGCCACCGGGGCGGGGCCGGGCGGCGGCTGGCGGTCCTTCAGCGCCTGGAGGGCCTGGGAGAGCTCGTCGTACTCGGTGCTCATCGGGCAGCCACCTCCTGGTGCTTCCACCACGTCCCCGACAGGACCGTGCGCAGGCGGGTCATAGCCCGCGCGTGGTGACTCTTCACGGTGCCCACCGAACAGCCGAGGACGGCGGCGGTGTCCTTCTCCGTCAGGTCCTCGACGTAGCGGAGGACCACCACGGCGCGCTGCTTGAGCGGCAGCGCCCGCAGGGCGCGGTGCAGCGCGTCCGCGGTGTCGTCGTCGGCCGGGCCGGAGTGGCCGGACGCCGGCTCCGGGATCTCGGCGGTGAGCGTCTCCCGGCGGAACCTGCGCCAGCGGCTGATGTTGCCGTTGACCAGCATCCGCCGCAGGTACGCGTGCGGGTCGTCCACGCTGACCCGCTGCCAGCGCACGTACAGCTTGACCAGGCAGTCCTGGAGCAGTTCCTCCCCCAGGTCGCGGTTGCCCGCTATCAGCGTGGCCGTCCGCAGGTGCCGCGGCCACGCCTCCTCGACGAAGGCCGCGTAGGCGTCGTCCTCGGTTTCTCGACTCACAACACCCTCACGTCCCGCCCGCGCCGAAAGGTTGTCAGCGAATCTCCCGGGCCGCGGCCAGTCTTCCGGACCGCGGCCAGTCTCCCGGACCGCCCCGCCTCGTCCCGCCACCGTGCGGAACCGAACGACCTTTCCGCGGAGTCCTGTTGACGGAAGCGACCCGACCCGGGTCCGTTCCCCCGGAGGCTGGTTCCGTGGCGGTGCTGTTCTGCTGGCTCGTGCTCGTCCCCGTGCTGCTGTGGGTGTCCGTCACCCTGCTGGTCCGGTCGGTCCGCGCGGCGCTCGACCGGCGCTGGCTGCGGTTGTCGGCCCTGCTGCCGGCCGGGGCGGCCGTGCTGTCGGCCGGGCTGCTCCTGCTGCTGCTCTCGTTCGCGGTCTACTCGGCGGGCTCCGGCGGCACCGACTCCAGCCCGCCGATCCCCTGCCGGGTGCCCGGCCGGCCCGCCCTCGACGTCGTCGACCACCGGATCGACGTGTTCCCGACCGTCGGCCTCTCCTGCGTCCTCCCCGACGGCTCGTCCTACCGCAGCGATGACGTCCCGGCCGGCCTGACCCCGCTGACCGCCGCCCTCGCCCTGCTCGCCGCCGCCGCCCGGTACGCCGACCGCCGCCGCCCCTGATCGCACCCCTGAGCCCGCCCCCGGGCCCGGTTCCGGGGCGGCTCGGGGTGTGTCCCGGATGCCGCCGGGCCGGCCCGGGCGGAAGACTTCTCGACGTCAGGAAGCACGCGGGACAACGGAGTCGAGGAGTACGGGGATGGGCGCGAGGACGACGGGACGCCGGCTGGCGGCCACGGCGGCGATCGGCGCGCTGGTGGTGGCGCTGACCGCCGGGGCGGCCGGGGCCGCGCCGGTCGCGGGGCACCGTGGCGGGCCGGACGCGGCCGCGTTGCGGGCCTCGATCGCCGACCTGTCCGGCGCGGGGGCGACCAGCGCGGTGGTGCTGGCCGACGGCGAGGGGGGCCGCTGGAGCGGCACCTCCGGCACCGGCGACCCGGCGACCGGCCGGCCGGTGAAGGCGGACGGGCGGTTCCGGATCGGCAGCATCTCCAAGGTCTTCACCGCGACGGTGCTGCTGCAACTGGCCGCCGAGCACCGGATCGACCTGGACGGCACCGTCCAGCACTACCTGCCGGACGCCCTGCCGGCGGGCTACCCGCCGGTGACGGTCCGCCAGCTGCTGAACCACACCAGCGGCCTGCCCGGCGGCGACGGCCTGCTCGCCCCGGACGGCAGCGCCGACGACGGCGGGGCCGCCTGGTTCGCCGCGCACGCCGCCGACCGCTGGACGCCCCGGCAGGTGCTCGACACGCTGGCCGGGGAGCCGATGGGGTTCGCCCCGGGCACCGCCCAGCAGTACAACGGCGTCAACTACTTCCTGGCGGGCCTGCTGGTCGAGCGGGTCACCGGCCGGAGCTTCGAGCGGGAGGTCACCGAGCGGGTGCTGCGCCCGCTGGGCCTGCGGCGCACCTCGGTGCCCGCCGCCACCGACACCGCCCTGCCGGACCCGTCCGCGCACGCTGTGCTGGCCGTGCCGCGGGCCGGCGGCGGCAGCGACCTGGTGGACGTCACCCGGCAGAGCCCGTGGCCGTGGGCCGAGGGCGGCATGGTCTCCACCGCGCCCGACCTGGACCGCTTCCTGTCGGCGCTGCTGCGCGGCGAGCTGCTGCCGCCCGCCCAGCAGGCCGAGCTGTTCGCCGTCCCGGACGTGCCGAACTTCCGCAACAAGAACTGCGACCTCGGCCCGACCGCCGGACGGGCCTGCTTCAGCACCGGCCTGATGCGCTTCACCCCGGCGCCCGGCGTCGAGCTGTGGGGCAAGACCGGCAGCCGCCCGGGCTACACCAGCGCGGTGTTCGCCACCCGGGACGCCTCCCGCGAGCTGGTGTACTCCTTCACTCCGACCTCCCGGCAGGGCGTCCCGTTCCCCGACCAGTACCGGGTCGCCGCCGCCGCGTTCGACCTGCCCGCGCTCTGACCGCCGGCCCGGACGCGCGGGGCCCGCACCGTGCCGCACGGTGCGGGCCCCGGCCGTCGCGGCGTCAGCTCGCGGCGTCAGCTCGCGGTGTCAGCTCGCGGCGAGCAGTTCCAGGGTGTCGATCACCCGGTTCGAGAAGCCCCACTCGTTGTCGTACCAGGCGACCACCTTGATGTGGCGGCCGTCGACCCGGGTCAGTTCGGAGTCGAAGATCGAGGACGCCGGGTTGCCGGTGATGTCGGAGGAGACCAGCGGGTCCTCCGAGTACTCCAGCACGCCCGCCAGCTTGCCGGCGGCGGCCTCGCGGTAGGCGGCGAGCACCTCCTCGCGGGTGACGTCGCGGGCGACGACGGTGTTCAGCTCGACGATCGAGCCGACCGGCACCGGCACCCGGATCGAGTCGCCGGAGAGCTTGCCGTCCAGCTGCGGCAGCACCAGGCCGATCGCCTTGGCGGCGCCGGTGGTGGTCGGGACGATGTTGACGGCGGCGGCGCGGGCCCGGCGCGGGTCGCGGTGCGGGCCGTCCTGGAGGTTCTGCTCCTGGGTGTAGGCGTGCACGGTGGTCATGAACCCGTGCTCGATGCCGGCGAGTTCGTCGAGGACGGCGGCCAGCGGGGCGAGCGCGTTGGTGGTGCAGGACGCGTTGGAGACGATGGTGTGCGCGGCCGGGTCGTACGCCTCGGTGTTGACGCCGTAGGCGAGCGTCACGTCGGCGCCGTCGGACGGCGCGGAGACCAGGACCTTCTTCGCGCCGGCGGCCAGGTGGGCGCGGGCGGCGTCGGCGGAGGTGAACCGGCCGGTGGCCTCCAGCACGATGTCGACGCCGAGCTCGGCCCAGGGCAGGTCGGCCGGGTTCCGCTCGGCGAGGACCTTGATCCGGCGGCCGTCGACCACCAGGGTGTCGCCCTCGACGGCGACCGGGCGGCCGAGCCGGCCCGAGGTGGTGTCGTAGGCGAGCAGCCGGCCGAGCGCGGTGGGCTCGGTCAGGTCGTTGACGGCGACGACCTCCAGCTTGCTGTCGCGCTCCAGCAGGGCGCGCAGCACGTTGCGGCCGATCCGGCCGAATCCGTTGACGGCGATGCGGGTCATGAGTGGTGCCCTTCTCTGCGGCTCTCGCGCGGTGTTCCTGCGGGGTGGTGACTCCACTCTCGCTCGCCGGGGAGGGCGGTGGCAGTGGCACCCGTGCCACGGTTCGCAAGGATCGTGCCAGCGGCGGGAGGGCGCCTACTCGCCCTTCGCGAAGGTCCTGCGGTACTCGCTGGGCGTGGTCCCGAGGATCTGCTGGAAGTGCGCGCGCAGGTTGGCGCCGGTGCCCAGGCCGGTCTCGGCGGCGATCCGCTCGACGCTGTGCCCGGAGCGTTCCAGCAGCTCCCGGGCCAGGTCGACGCGGGCCCGCAGCACCCACTGCATCGGCGTGTAGCCGGTGTCCTCGACGAACCGCCGGGAGAAGGTGCGCGGCGAGACGGCGGCGTGCCGGGCGAGCGTGCGCACCGTGAGCGGCCCGTCCAGCCGGTGCAGCGCCCACTCCCGGGTGGCCGCGAACCGCTCGCCGACCGGCTCGGGCAGGCTGCGCGGCACGTACTGCGCCTGGCCGCCGCTGCGGTAGGGCGCGGCGACCAGCCGGCGCGCGGTGTGGTTGGACGCGGCCACCCCGAGGTCGCCGCGCAGCACGTGCAGGCACAGGTCGATGCCGGACGCGGCGCCCGCCGAGGTCAGCATCCGGCCCTCGTCGACGAACAGCACGTTCTCGTCGACCCGCACCTTCGGGTACTTGGCGGCCAGCGCCCGGGTGTAGTGCCAGTGCGTGGTGGCCCGGCGCCCGTCCAGCAGGCCGGTCGCGGCCAGCGCGAACGCCCCGGTGGAGATCGCGGCCAGCCGGGCGCCGCGCGCGTGCGCGGCGCACAGCGCGTCGACCACGGCGGGCGGCGGGTCGTCCCGGTCGGGGTGCCGGTAGCCGGGCACGAACACCGACTCGGCCCACTCCAGCGCCTCCAGCCCGTGCGCCACGTGGTACGACAGGCCGTCCCCGCCCGCGACCAGCCCGGGCGCCGCACCGCACACCCGCACCTCGTACGGCATGCTGCCGCGGGTGGAGAACACCTGCGCCGGGATCCCGACGTCGAGCGGCTTGGCGCCGTCCAGGACCAGCACGGCCACCCGGCGCAGACGAGGAGCTGACATCCGCTCAGCGTAGGCGCGCCGGCCCCGGGCGCGCCGCCGGGGAGCCGGCCGCCGCCCGCCCGGGTCAGCCCATGCTCTTCTGCCCGTCCAGGGACTCCCGGATGATGTCGGCGTGCCCGGCGTGCTGGGCGGTCTCGGCGATGATCTGCAGCACGGTGCGCCGGGCCGACCAGCGCGCGCCGGGCTCGAACCACGGCGCGGACGGCAGCGGGTGCGAGGCGTTCAGGTCGGCCAGGCCGAGCAGCAGCTCGTCGGTGCCGCGGGCCACCGCCTCGTACGCGGTGAGCACGCCGAGCAGGGTCTCGCCGGGCAGCAGCCGGAACTCCTTCACCCGCTCCTCGAAGTCGGCCTCGCTCATCGCGTGGAAGTCGGGCATCGCCGCCGGGCCGACCGCGATGAACGCCGACCAGGCCCGCTCCACCGAGGTGACGTGCTTGATCAGGCCGCCGACGGTCAGCTCGCTGACGGTGGTGCGGCGGGCGGCCTGCTCGTCGTCCAGGCCGCGGGCGGTGAACTTCAGGAAGTGCCGGGACGCGCGGAGCTGCGCGACCAGGTCGGAGTGCTCGGGGGTCGGGCCCTCGACGGTGGAGGCGGGGTACTGGCCCTCGGCGGTCTCGACGGCCTCGACGGTCTCGGTGCTCTCGACGGCCTGCGGGGTCTGGGTGCTCATGGGTGTCGCCTCTCCGGTCGCGGTGCGCTGCCTTGCTCTCGCTTCGTGTTCCACACTACGGAGCATTGCGGCCACTTTCCGTCCGCAATTGCCGGAGGATGGGATCCATGGCCGACACCAGCGCCCGCACCCTGCGCCTGCTCACCCTGCTCCAGTCCCACCGCTTCTGGCCCGGCGAGGAGCTCTCCGCCCGGCTCGGCGTCTCCGGCCGCACCCTGCGCCGGGACGTCGACCGGCTGCGCGAGCTCGGCTACCCCGTCGAGGCCCGGCGCGGCGTGGACGGCGGCTACCAGCTGGCCGCCGGGGCCGCGCTGCCCCCGCTGGTGATCGACGACGAGGAGGCCGTCGCGCTGGCCGTCGGCCTGCAGGCGGCGGCGGACGGCCCGGTGGAGGGCATCGCGGAGGCGTCCGTGCGGGCGCTGGCCAAGGTCGTCCAGGTGATGCCGGCCCGGCTGCGCCGCCGGATCGAGGCGCTGCGCGCCGTCACCGTCCCGGCCCGCTGGGGCGGCGACGGCGCCGCCCGGATCGACCCCGACACGCTGACCGCCGTCGCGCTGGCCTGCCGGGACGCCGAACGGCTGCGCTTCCGGTACGCGGCCGCCGACGGCACCGCCACCGAGCGGCACGCCGAACCGCACGGCCTGGTCCGGATCGGCCCGCGCTGGTACCTGGTCGCCTACGACCTCACCCGGCAGGACTGGCGGACCTTCCGGCTCGACCGGCTCGGCTCCCCCGAGCCGACCGGCGCCCGCTTCCTGCCCCGGGCCCTCCCGGCCACCGACGCCGCCGAGTTCGTCCGCAACGGGATGCGGAACCTGCCCAGCTCGTACCGGGTCGAGGTGCTGGTCGACGCACCCGCGGCGCACGTCCGCAAGCGGATCGGCAACTGGTCCGAGGTCGAGGAGACCGCCGACGGCCGCAGCCGGGTCCTGATGCGGGCCGACGCGCTGGAGTGGCCCGCGATGGCGCTGGGCTCGCTGGACGCCGACTTCCGGGTCGTCTCCCCGCCCGAGCTGTCCGCGCTGCTCGCCGCCTGGGGCGAGCGCTTCACCCGCTGCGCGGATCCGAACGAGCGGGCAGAATCGGCACGGTGACGACCGAACAGCTGCTCACTCCCGCCGAGGCCGCCGAACGCTCGGGGTTCAGCCTGGACACCCTGCGCTACTACGAGCGGATCGGCCTGCTCACCTCGATCACCCGCGCCTCCAGCGGCCACCGCCGGTTCAGCCCCGACGACATCGGCTGGCTCGGCATCCTGCGCTGCCTGCGCGACACCGGCATGCCGATCGCCGACATGCGCCGCTACGCCGAACTCGCCCGCGCCGAGGGCCCGGAGAGCCTGATCGGCCGGATCGACCTGCTGGAGCGCCACGACACCGCCGTCAACGACCAGATCGCCCTGCTGGAACGCCAGCGCGCCCACCTCCGCGACAAGATCGACTACTACCGCAGCGTCCTGCCCACCGACTGAGGCCCGGGCCCACCGACTCGGGCCCACCGACTCGGGCCCACCGACCGAGGCCCGCCAACCCGGGCCGACCGACCCGGGCCGACCAACCCGGTTCCACCGCAAGGCTGTTCAGGCCCGCAGCCCGTCCACCACCACCCCGAACAGGTGCTCCCGCCGCTCGGCCAGCGCCGGGGCCTGCCCGCCGATCCAGCTCACCGCGCTGACCAGCGCGAACAGGTCGGTGCCGGTGACGTCGGCCCGGATCCGCCCGGTCCGCTGGGCCGCCGCGAGCAGCCCGCCCCCGGCCTCCCGCATCGCCGCGCAGCTCGCGTGCAGCGGCGAGGCCGGGTCGCGCAGGGTCGCCACCAGTGCCTCGGGCAGGCCCTGGTAGGCGCCCGCGCCGGCGCAGAACTCCCGCAGCCAGTCGACCAGGGCCGCCTCGGGATCGCCCCCGGCGGCAGCCAACTCTCCTCCCAGTTCGGTGAGTTGCCCGAAGCGCCGGGCGAGCAGCGCCTCCAGCAGCGCCTCCCGGGTGGGGAAGTGCCGGTAGAGCGTGCCCAGTCCGACCCCGGCCCGCCGGGCGACGTCCCGCAGCGAGGCCCCGGCGCCCTGCTCGGCGAGCAGGTGCGCGCCGACCTCCAGCAGCCGTTCCCGGTTGCGGCGGGCGTCCGCCCGCGGCACCCGGGCGTCCGGTTCAGCAACCATGCCCACCAGCCATTCCACGTACGGTCATTGACATCCGGAGCAGTGCTCCGATTAGCTTGCCCCAGTCTTCCGGAGCACTGCTCCGGATTCTACGGCAGCGCCGTCCGGCCTGCGGAGGGGGAGAGATCCGACCATGACCACCGACACCATGTGGGCGGTACGCCTGCACACCTTCGGCACACCCGACGTGCTGGTCCGCGAACGGGTCCCGCGCCCGGCGCCCGGCCCCGGCGAGGCGTTGGTCCGGGTGCACGCGGCGGGCGTCAACCCGCCCGACTGGTACGCCCGGAGCGGCTTCGGCAACATCCCGGCCGAGCTCCGGCCGGCCCTCCCGCTGCCGATGATCCCGGGCAGCGACGTCTCCGGCACCGTCGCGGCCGCCGGCCCGGGCTCGATCTGGGAGGTCGGCGACCGCGTCCACGGCATGATCCGCTTCCCCGGCTGGGGATCCGGCTACGCCGAGTACGCGACCGCCCCGGACGCCCACCTGGCCCGGCTGCCCGACGCCCTGGACCACCTCACCGGCGCCGCCCTCCCGATGGCCGGCCTGACCGCCTACCAGTACCTGCGCCGGCTGCGCCCGGCCCCCGGCACCACCACCGTGGTCAACGGCGCGGCCGGCGGCGTCGGCCACCTCGCCCTGCAACTGCTCAGGGCGGGCGGCGCCGGCCGGGTGGTCGCGGTCGCCTCCGGCGGGCACGAGTCCTTCCTGCGCGACCTGGGCGCCGACCACTTCGTCGACTACACCGCCGGCCCGGCCGCCGACGCCGTCCACGACGCCGACCTGCTGTTCGACACCGTCGGCGGCCCGGACGCCCACCTGCTGCTCCCCGTCCTGCGCCGGGGCGGCCGGGTCGCCCCGGTCTTCCTCGGCGACTACCGCACCGAGCACGCCGTCGGCGAGCTCGGCCTGGTCTTCGACGACCGGATGTGGCAGGTCCGTTCGAGCGGCCCCGACCTCGCCGAGCTGGCCGCCCTGGTCGCCGCCGGCACCGTCCGGGTCGCGGTCACCGGCGTCTTCCCGCTCGCCGAGGCCGCCGCCGCCCACCGCCGGGCCGAACAGGGCCACCTGCGCGGCAAGCTGGTCCTGCGCGTCGCCGACTGAGACCGCCCGCGGCCCCGCCCTACGGCGTCACCACCGGGAAGTCCGGGTCGAACGCGTCCAGCAGCGCCCGGTACTCCTCCAGCAGCCGCCCGTCGCCCTCCGCCGCCGCCCCCGGCACGTCCTGCCCGAGCAGCACCCCGGCCAGCCCCGCCCTCGGACCGGCCACCGTCAGCCCGGCCGTCCCGGACGCCCCCTTCCGGGCGTTCAGGACGCCGTGGCGGACCCACATCGTCCAGGTCTCGTCCAGGTCGGTGATCCGGAAGCCGATCCGCAGGTCGGCGGTGGCGGCCCGGTCGCCGGCCAGGTGCACGGCGGCGAAGTCGAACAGGATGTCCACCGGCATGGCGAGCACGGTGTCCGCGCTGGCGGTGGCGAACCGGGCGGGCTGCACGCCCTCGCGCAGCTCCTTCGCGGCGGTCAGGTAGATGCCGCGCCACTGCGGGCCCTCCGCCTGGTGGCCGAGCTGCTCGTAGGCGTCGGCCTGCAGCTCGCGGGCCTCCCGGTGCTCCGGGTCGGCGAACACCAGGCTGTGCAGCAGCTGCGCCGCCCACCGGTAGTCGCCCGCCTCGAACGCCTTCCGACCCTCCGCCAGCACCTTCTCCGCGCCGATCAGCTCGACGTACCGGCGGGCGGTCTCCACCGGCGGGTGCGGGTGCAGCGAGACCGGGTCGCCGTCCTACAGCCCCGGCTCCTTGTGGAACACGGCCCGCACGTCGTGGTGCAGCGTGCCGTGGTAGCCGCGGTTGTGCCAGCGCCGGCCGAGCGCCTCGGGCAGCTCGAACCGCACCTCCCGCCACCCTCCCCAGCCCCCCGGCGGCCCGGCAAAGCCGGCTACGCCGTCCGGGGGACCCACCGGGCCGGCGGATCCCGGGTCAGCCCATCGTCCGCTGCCCGTCCAGGGACTCCCGGATGATGTCGGCGTGCCCGGCGTGCTGCGCGGTCTCCGCGACGACGTGCAGCACCACCCGGCGCACGCTCCACCGCGCGCCGGGCTCGAACCAGGGCGCGGCCGGCAGCGCGTGCTCGGCGTCCAGGTCGAGGGTGGCGAGCAGGCCGTCGGTGTGTTCGGCGACGGCCCGGTAGCGCTCTAGCAGGACGTCCAGGGTCTCGCCGTCGAGCATCCGGAACTGCTCGGCCCAGGCGTCCGCGTCGTCCGGCGCGCCCTCCGCGCGCATCGCCTCGGCGCCGCCGACGGCGAACCGCAGCCAGCGCTCCTCCACCCCGGCGACGTGCTTGATCAGCCCACCGAGGGTCAACTCACTGACAGTGGTCCGCAGTTGGGCCTGCTCGTCGGTGAGTCCGCGCGCGGTGTACCGCAAGAACCCGCGCTGCTTGTCCAACGCGGCCACCAGGTCGGCGCGTTCGCCGGTGGGGCCGGGAAGCGAAGTCGCCATCGCTCAGCCCACCCCCACCGTGCTCGGCCGACCGGGGACGCTTCCGGGTCGCGCTGCCATGGCGCTGCTCCCTCCGCTCACGGGGATCCCCGGCCACCGGGGACCGGGGTCGGACCCGGGGCACCGCCCCGGGAAAACCACCTGCCCCGCCACGCTAACCACTGCCCCCGACCCGCGCCCGGCGACGCGCCCCGCGGAGCCCCCGACGAAGCACCCCGTGACGTGCTCGGACGCACCCGAACGCCTGTTGCCCCGCAGTGACAATTCGCGCACCCTGCGGGGTCATTGGACTGCGAAGCTTTAGTCATCGCCCCGGGAGACGGAACGAAAGAAACCGGCGGGGGCAAGCACCGAAACAACCACCCGATCCACACCAGTTCCTGGGGGGAACCATCCATGTCCGCGCACGCCCGCCTCCGCCGCTCCGCCGCCGTCGCCCTCGTCTCCGCGATCACCGCCGGCACCGCCCTCCTCCTCACCGCCTGCGACCCCTCCACCGACACCGGCACCGACCACACCGGCACCCCCACCCCGGCCGCGACCCCGAGCGCCCCGGCCGTGCCGTCCGCGACCCCGAGCACCCCGGCCACCACCACGCCGACCACCTCCGCCACCGCCACGCCGACCGCCTCCACCCCGTCCGCGACCCCGAGCACCCCGGCCACCACCACGCCGACCGCCTCCGCCACGCCCACCCAGACCCAGGCCCGCCCGCAGACCCCCGCCCTCAACCTCACCAAGGGCACCGGCCTGACCATCAGCAACGGCACCCGCTACGTCATCATGGACGGCAAGAGCGTCGACTTCGGCACCATCGTCCGCGACCTGGCCTGGTCCCCCGACGGCAAGCACGCCGCCTTCATCGACGGCAACGGCAACCTCCAGACCGCCGACCCGGACGGCACCCACAAGACCCTCGTCGCCAAGGCCCCCACCGGCACCACCTGGTCCCACCCCACCTGGCAGGTCTTCGTCCCCAACGCCGACGACCAGCGGATGCTCCTCAAGCCCAAGAACAACCTCCAGTTCACCGCCAACGACCACGGCACCCTGCGCCTGCTCACCATCCCCGCCACCGGCGCCACCAACCCCACCGAACTCTCCCTGGGCCAGTACGCCGGCGAAGACGAGAAGCCCAACCCGACCACCGGCAACCAGTGGGCGAACGTCGCCGGCCGCGTCGGCACCTCGGTCTACGCCAACAAGGACGACGGCCAGGTCTACATCCGCGACGAATACCTGCGACAGAACGGCGGCCCGATCGCCAAGGGCTCCCAGCCCGACCTGTCCGACGACAACCACGAACTCGTCTTCGTCCGCTCCGTCAACGGCCACGACCACCTCTTCACCCAGGACCAGAACACCAACGCCAACGCCGTCGACCTCACCCCGAACGCCACCGTCGACTACACCCAGCCCGCCTTCTCCCCCGACGGCAAGACCATCGCCTTCCGCGGCCCCGACGGCACCTACACCATCCCCACCAAGGGCGGCACCCCCACCAAGGTCTCCGACACCACCGGCCTCCCCGCCTACCGCGGCTAACCACCACCCCCCACCCCACGGCCCGCCCGGCACCCGCCGAACGGGCCACCCACCATCCCACCAGCACCCCTCCCACACAGGGGAGTTCGTCCACCGAACATCCGTTGCCGCACAGTGACAATCCGATCACCCGGCAGGGTCATCGGGGTGCGAAGCTAGGAGCACCGCCCCGGGAGACGGAACGACAGGAACCGGCGGGGCAGCCACCGTTCCTGGGGGGAACCACCCGATGTCCGCGCACGCCAGCCGCCGCTCCGCCGCCGTCGCCTTCGTCTCCGCGATCACCACCGGCACCGCCCTCCTCCTCACCGCCTGCGACCCGTCCGCCGCCGAGACCGGCGGCGCCGCCGCCGCGGCCCCCGCCGCCGGCGCGCCGGCCACCCCGGCCGCGCCCGCCGTCCCGGCCGCGCCGAGCACCACCGCCGCCACCACCACCGCGCCCCCGGCCGACAGCGGCACCGACGCCGCGTCGGAGGTCGACGCGGACACGGGCGCCGGCGCCACCCCGTCGCAGCCCGCCGCGCCCCCGTCCGGGGCCGCCCCGGCCCTGAACCTGACCGGCGGCACCGGCCTGACCGTCAGCACCGGCACCCGCTACGTGGTGATGGACGGCGGAACGGTCGACTTCGGCACCGTGGTGCGCGACCTGGCCTGGTCCCCGGACGGCAAGCACGCCGCCTTCGTCGACGGCGCCGGCAACCTGCAGACCGCCGACCCGGACGGCGGCAACCGGGTGCTGGTCGCCCGGGCCCCGTCCGGCGTCACCTGGTCCCACCCGACCTGGCAGGTCTTCTCCCCCACCCCGGACGAGGCCGCCAAGTACCTCAAGCCGAAGAACAACCTGCAGTTCACCGCGGACGACCACGGCACCCTGCGGCTGCTCACCATCCCCGCCGCCGGCGGCACCAACCCGACCCAGCTGGTGCTGAACCCCTTCAGCGACGAGAACGCCAAGCCGCTCCCGCAGACCGGCAACCTGTGGCCGAACGTCGGCGGGCGGTACGCCAAGTCGGTGTACGCCAACCGGAACGACGGCCAGGTCTACATCCGCGACGAGTACCTGCAGCAGAACGGCGCGGCCGCCACTCGCGGCTCCCAGCCCGACCTCTCCAACGACGGTGACCTGGTGTTCGTCCGGGTCGTCGACGGCCACGACCACCTGTTCACCAAGACCGGCGGCTACGACGGCGAGGAGCGCGACCTCACCCCGAACGCCACCGTGCACTACACCGAGCCGGCCTTCTCCCCCGACGGCAAGACCATCGCCTTCCGCGGCCCCGACGGCACCTACACCATCCCCACCAAGGGCGGCACCCCCACCAAGGTCTCCGACACCACCGGCCTCCCCGCCTACCGCGGCTAACCACCCCCACCACACGGCCCGCCCGGCACCCGCCGAGCGGGCCACCCGCCATCCCACCAGCACCCCTCCCACACAAGGGAGTTGACGACTCGTCAGGCTGTTGCGGAGCGGTGACAGGGCCCACACCCCGTCAGGTCATCCCGTTGCGAGGCTCTACCCACCGCCCCGGCGGCACCCCCACCGACCGCTCCCGGTTCGCGAATTCAGGGTCCGCGAACCGGGTCTCCCCGCGCGGCGGCCCGGACGGCCCCGCCGTCCGGGCCGTCAGCCGCCGCTGACAAGATGCGTACGAGGCGATCCCGGCCGTCGGCTCCGGTGCCCCGCCCGGACCACGCCGCCATTCCTTTTCCGTTCCAGGGGGGAACACTCATGAGCGAACGAATCCGCCTGCGCCGGTCCGCCGCCGCCCTGCTGGTGGCTGCGGTCACCACCGGGTCGGCCCTGCTGCTGACCGCCTGCGACCCGGAGGGCGCGGACTCCGCCGCCGGCACCTCCGCGCCGTCCGCCGCCACCACCGCGTCCGCCGCCGCCACCGGCTCCGGCTCCGGTTCCGGTTCCGCCCCGGCCAAGCCCGGCGGCTCGCTGAACAAGACCGCCGGCACCCGGCTGACCATCAGCACCGGCACCGCCACCGTGCTGATGGACGGCAAGAGCGTCGACTTCGGCACCGTGGTGCGCGACCTGGCCTGGTCCCCGGACGGCAAGCACGCCGCCTTCGTCGACGGCGCCGGCAACCTGCAGACCGCCGACCCGGACGGCACCCACAAGGCCCTCGTCGCCAAGGCCCCCACCGGCACCACCTGGTCCCACCCGACCTGGCAGGTGTTCGGCCCGGACGAGCCGCACGGCGCGGGCACCTTCCTGCTGTTCACCGCGGACGACAAGAAGGCGCTGCGCCTGATGTCCGTCGAGGCCAAGGCGGGCGGCAAGCCCGAGCCGCTGTCGGTGGGCGACTCGGAGGGCGCGAGCATCCCGCAGACCGGCAACCAGTGGCCGAGCTCCAACGGCCACTCCGGCATGACGGTGTACGCCAACAAGGACGACGGGAAGGTCTACTTCCACGACGTGGTCTCCCGGACCAACGGCGGCGACGTCACCAAGGGCTCGCAGCCCTCGCTGGCGGACGAGGGCGACCTGGTGTTCGTCCGCTCGGTCAACGGGCACAGCCACATCTTCACCAGCCCCGCCGGGGAGGGGAAGAAGGAGGCCGACCTGACGCCGGGCGCGTCCGTCGACTACACCGAGCCGGCCATCAGCCACGACGGCAGGACCGTCGCGTTCCGTGGCCCGGACGGCGTCTACACCGTCCCGTTCGCGGGCGGGAAGCCGGAGCGGGTCTCCGACGCGGTCGGTCTGCCCGCCTACCGCTGAGCGGCCGCGATCCGGGCCAACTCCTCCTGGAGGTTCGGCAGTTGCTGGTCCGCGTTGTCGTGCGGCAGCCACTCCACCGGGTCCAGGAAGCGGAACAGCACCCGGCTCGACGTGATCGCGTACTCGTACTCGGCGAAGCCGACCACCGCACCCATGTCGCCCCGGGCGGCCCCGCGCAGCACGTGCGCGGTGAGCTCGTCCGGGGTGTCGCCCCGGTCGGCCGAGACCCGGCGGCGGGCGTTCGAGCGGGCCAGGTAGGGGCAGACCATCGAGGCGTACAGCATGCACGCCCGGTGGCCGGGCCCCTCCGTGGTGGGCGCCATGTTCCGGTAGGGGCGGCCGGCGGCCAGCGCCTCGCCGATCGCGGCGGCCTCGTCGCCGCCGACCACCCGCCACACCGTCCCCTGCGGCATCAGCGTGTCGCACACCGAACAGAGCCGCTCCCGGGCGCAGTTCGCGGACCGCTCGTAGTCGGTCAGCGCGAACTGCGGCTTCCCGTCCTCCCAGGGAGTGATCGCGGGGACGGGGTAGCCCCGGCCGTCACGCGGGCGGTCCTCCACGCTGGGCGGCTTGGGAACGGTGTCGAAGCGCATGCCCCATGCCTATCACGCCTCCCGGCTCAGCCGCGCGGCACCACGAAATCGGTCAACTCGGCACTTCCCGGCACGAGTTGGTTCCATTCGCCCGGAATCGCCAGCACCGCGATCCCGGCCGTGGAGAACTTCGCCCGGAGCCGCTCCAGCGCCTCCGGATCCGACCCGGCCGCCTCCGGATCCGACCCGGTCGCCTCCGGATCCGGCTCCGCCTCCGACGCCCCGCCGGCCAGCTCCAGCACCAGCTCCTGCACCTCGGGCCGGTGCCCGACCAGCAGCACGGTGCGCACCACCGACGGCAACTCCCGCAGCAGCCCGATCAGTTCGTCCGCCTCGGCGCGGTACGCCCGGGGTTCCAGGACGAGTTCGGGCGCGCCGCCGAGCTCCGGCTCGGCCAGTTCCCAGGTCTGCCTGGTGCGTACCGCGGTCGAGCAGAGCACCCGGTCCGGCACCAGGTCGTGCCCGGCCAGCCAGCGCCCGGCCGCCACCGCGTCGGCCCGGCCGCGCTCGGCCAGCGGCCGCAGCTCGTCCGGGACGTCCGGCCAGTCCGCCTTGGCGTGCCGCAGCACGATCAACCGCCGCTGTTGGGTCATCCCCCCAGTGTGGCCCGCCCGCCCGCCGCCCCGCCCGGGGACGCGCGGACCGCCCGCCGATACCGGCGGAAAACCGGACGACACGCCCCGCCCGGCTCGGCTAGCGTCGGGGGCATGCGAGCCCTGACCGAGTCCGAGATCCGCGCGTCCTTCGTCAACTGCTCCAAGGGCGAGGCGAAGCGGCTGCCCGTCCCGCGCGACCTGGCCGAACGGCGCTGGCCCGACCTCGACTTCCTCGGCTGGCGCGACCTCGGCGCCCCCGACCGGGCCTACCTGGTCGTCGAGCTCGACGGCGCGCCGACCGGCGTCACCCTCCGCTCGCCGAACGTCCGGCGCAGCCTGACCCGCACCAACGTCTGCTCGGTCTGCATCACCGCGCACGCGGGCAGCGGCGTCTCGCTGCTGACCGCCCCCCGCGCGGGCGCGGCCGGCCGGGACGGCAACTCGGTCGGCACCTACCTCTGCGCCGACCTGGCCTGCTCGCTGTACGTCCGCGGCCTGCTCCGCCCGGCCACGGTCAGCCGTCCGGACGAGTCGCTCCCGTTGGAGGAGCAGATCGCCCGGACGGTCACCAACCTGGAGGCGTTCCTCCGCCAGATCCTGGCCTGACGAGCCCGACCGGCCCGGCCGGCCTGCCCCGCCCCGACCCGGCCCGCCCGCGTCACGGCGCCGACTGGTACTCCACCGTCAGCACGGCCCGGCCCAGCGCGTGCGCGGTCAGGTGGAACCCGACCTGCGCGGCGGGCGTGTCCGGCCCGACCTCCAGCGCCGGCACGTCCAGCGCGTGCACCACGAACACGTACCGGTGGGCCGGTCCGGGCGGCGGCGCCGCCCCGTCGTACCGGTGCCCGGGGAAGTCGTTGCGGACGTGGAACGCCCCGCCGGGCAGCCCGCCGTCGTCCGCCCCGGCGCCGCGCGGCAGCTCGGTGACCTCGGCCGGCAGGTTCACCGCCAGCCAGTGCCACCACCCGGCCGCCGTCGGCGCGTCCGGGTCGTAGCAGGTCACCGCGAACGACCGGGTCCCGGCCGGGAACCCCGACCAGGCCAGCTGCGGCGACGCGTTCCCCCGCGCGTGCACGTGCTCGTCCGGCATGGTCGCGCCGTCCACCAGGTCCGCGCTGCGCAGCTCGAACGCGGGTACCGGCGGCAGGAAGTCGTACGGAAGCGGGATGCGCGCGGTCATCGTTCACCGTCCTCGTCGAAGGTGTTCGGAAGTACCGCGCCAGTCTACGAACCGGCGCCCCCGGGCTCCGGCCGACCGCCCGCCGGGGGCCGGTCCAGTTCCGCGACCGCCGCCCCGAGCGCGGTGTCCGGCCGCCCGAGGTCGAAGACCAGGTCGAAGTGGTTGCGCCCGGCGGCCAGCAGTTCCCGCACCGGCACGCCCGCCGCCCGGAGCGCCGCCGCGAACTCCGCCCCCTGCCGCCCGAACTCGCCGGTCTCGTGCTCGCCGAGGGCCAGCACGACCGGCGGCAGCCCGGTCAGCGCCGCGGCCCCGGCGTGCAGCGGGCTGAGCCGCCGGGCCCGGTCGGCGTCGAGGCCCAGCGGCCGGTTGACGTAGCTGAGGCTGATCGGCTCCAGGTCGTAGACCCCGCTGAGCAGCGCCGCGCCGCGGACCCGGCCGCGGACCGCCGGGTCGAGCAGCGCGCGGGCGGCCAGGTGGGCCCCGGCGGAGCTGCCGCCGAGCACGACCCGCGCGGGGTCGGCGCCGAGTTCCGCCGCGTGGTCGAGCAGCCAGCGGACGGCCGCGACGACCTGGCCGGCGATCCGCTCGACCGGCCAACGCGGCGCCAGCCCGTAGCCGACGGCGGCGAACGCGGTGCCGCGCGGCACGAAGTCCAGCGCGGGGAAGGCGGCGTCCTCCTTGCCGAGCTCCTGCCAGTAGCCGCCGTGCACGAACACGTGCAGCGGGGTCCCGGCGCCCTCGGCCCGGCCCGCCGCCGGGAAGTAGTCGATCAGCTCGGGCGCCTGCGGCCCGTACCGCAGCTCGCGGTGCCCGGACAGCTCCCGGTGGGCCCGCCGGCTCTGCTCCGCGTAGGCGGCGATCTCGGCGCCGAGGTCGGCGACCTTGCTGCTGGGCGAGTACTCGCGGTCGAGTTCCCGCTGGTCGAAGCCCCGGTAGACCGTCATGCCGCCGTTCCCCTCACCCAACCAGGTATAGACCAATACAAGAGCGCCCGATTACCGTGGGAGCTCCGCGTACTTCTTTCCCCGCGCGCCCCCGCTCATCCCCGCACGTCCCCGCACGTCCCCGCACCTGACGGCCACCCCGACCGTCGCCCCCGACCGCCCCGGAGCCGCCCCGTGGACACGTCCGTCCTCGCCTTCGCCACCGACCTGATCGACGAAGGGGCAGACACCTTCTTCGGCAACCTCACCGACCGGGCCGGTGTCGGCGGCGTGACGCTGGCGTCGGTCTACCACGAGGCCCGGGACGTCTTCCCGCACAACCCGCGCCGGGTGCTGCGCTACCTGGAGCCGGGCGCCGCCTACTTCCGTCCCGACCGGGCCCGCTGGGCCGGCCGCCGGCTCGCCCCGCTGCCCTCCACCGCGATCGGCGAGCGCGACCCGTTCGCCGAGGCCGCCGAGGAGACCCGCCGCCGCGGCCTCAAGCTGCACGCCTGGACGGTCTTCTGCCACAACGACCGGCTCGGCTTCGCCCACCCGGACTGCGCCCCGGCCAACGCCTTCGGCGACCGCCACCTGACCGAGCTGTGCCCGGCCAACCCGGAGGTCCGCGAGTACTGCCGGACGATCGTCGAGGAGCTGGCCCGCTACGGCGTGGACGCGATCCGCGCCGAGTCGCTGCACTTCCACGGCCTGGCGCACGGCTACCACCACGAGCGCTACTTCGAGG
Organism: Kitasatospora setae KM-6054; assembly: GCF_000269985.1. Taxonomy (NCBI): domain Bacteria; kingdom Bacillati; phylum Actinomycetota; class Actinomycetes; order Kitasatosporales; family Streptomycetaceae; genus Kitasatospora; species Kitasatospora setae. Next base: position 4,137,875 of record NC_016109.1, read on the forward strand.
AGCTCGGCCCGGTCACCGAGGCGCTGCTGTCGATCTGCTTCTGCCCGCACTGCCTGGCCGCCGCGACCGCCGCCGGCGTCCCGGCCGAGCACGTCCGCGACACCGTCCGCACCGAGCTGCGGGCCCGCCTCGCCGACGAGTCCCGGGCCCTCGCCCCCGCCCCGCTGGACGAGCTGGCGGGCGGCGCGCTGGCCGCCTACGTCGACGCCTCCGCCCGCACCGTCACCTCGCTGGCCGCCGAGCTGGCCGCCACCGCCGCCGACCACGGCATGCGGCTGACCTTCATGGACGGCGGCGGCCCGGGCACCGGCTGGCTCTCCGGCATCGACCTGCCCGCCCTGGCCGGCGCCGCCCACCAGATCGAGACCCTCGGCTACGCGAAGACCCCCGAGGAGGTCCGCGAGAAGGTCGCCGCCTTCGCCCTGCACGGCGTCCGCCCGGAGGACATGGCGGTGATCCTGCGCCCGATGGCCTCCGACTGCGACGGCCCGGCCAACCTCACCGCCAAGATCGCCACCCTGCGCGAACTCGGCGTCCCGGAGGTCGAGTTCTACAACTACGGCCTGATGCGGCTCTCCTCGCTGGACCGGATCGGCCAGGCCCTGCGCTGACCCCCCGCCGGCCCGCCCGGCGGGCCGGCGGTGTCCCACCGCCGCCCGGAAGGCACCGTCCGGCCGTATATCACCCGATTCGTCCGCGACTCGGACAACGCACCGTTGGCCCCGCCTGCTGCGCCCGGAGCGTCCCGAACGGTAGGCTTTCCGTGTGATCTTCAAGCGCATCGGCAACGGACGGCCGTACCCGGATCACGGCCGGACCAGCACCCGCCAGTGGGCGGACGTCGCGCCGCGCCCGGTGCGGCTGGACCAGCTGGTGACCACCAAGGGGCAGTTGGACCTGGAGACCCTCCTCGCGGAGGACTCCACGTTCTACGGGGACCTCTTCGCCCACGTGGTGAAGTGGCGCGGCGACCTCTACCTGGAGGACGGCCTGCACCGCGCCGTCCGGGCCGCCCTCCAACAGCGGCAGGTGCTGCACGCCCGCGTGCTGGAGATGGACTGACCCGGTGTCACGCGGGCGCGGGTGCAACCGACGGCGGTACCGGTACGTCCTTTCGAGTGCCGTCGTCCCCCGGATGATGATCGTTTAGTACCTGCGCACCCGTAGTCGGATTAGTGTGCTGACTACAGCGGTCAACGCGGCCCGATTCCCACGGCCGTTCCGCGGTCACCGACACCCCACCCTGGCACCTAGGGGGAGACAGACCATGAGCATGTTGACTCCCCGGGGTTTGAAGGGGAAGCAGTACCGCGTCACCGGGAACGCCTTCCCCCGCCTCGGCCGGCCCCCGCGCCGCGGCCGCAAGGTCGCCATCGCGCTGGGCACCGTGCTGACCCTGGGGCTGGTGACGGTCGGCGGCTCCCAGCTGTACGACGTGTTCAGCGGCAAGCACAAGGGCAGCACCGCCCAGGCGTGCGCCGGCGTCTCCGGCAAGCCGCTGGCCGCCCCGGAGAACTCCGCCTCGGCCGGGGCCCTGAGCGCCCCCGCGTCCGGCGCGCCCGCGTCCGGCGGCCCGGCGCCCGTCCCGAGCGACACGGCCGTGCCGCAGCCCGCCGCCGTCAAGGTGAACGTCTACAACGCCACCGGCAAGGCCGGCCTGGCCGCCCGCACCGCCGACGAGCTGCGCAAGCGCGGCTTCGTGGTCGACAAGGTCGGCAACGCGCCCGCCGCGCTCGACAAGAAGGTCCCCGGCACCGCGCAGATCCTCAGCGGCCCCGGCGGCCTCGGCGCGGCCACCCTGCTGGTCTCCCAGGTCGCCGCGGCGACCGCCACCGAGGACAGCCGCACCGACGCCACCGTCGACTTCGTCATCGGCGACACCTTCAGCGCCCTCGCCGACCCCACCCAGGCCGCCGCCGCCCTCGCCGAGCTCACCAAGCCCTCCCCCACCCCGGAGCCCGGCCACTGCTGAGCCGGCCCGGGCCCGCACGCGAACGAGGTCCGGCCGAGAACGGGAACCCCCCGCCCTCGGCCGGACCTCGCCGCGTGTGCCGCCCGCTCAGCCCGCCGTGCCGTAGAGCCGGTCGCCCGCGTCGCCCAGCCCCGGCACGATGTAGCCGTGCTCGTTCAGCCGCTGGTCGACCGCCGCGGTGACCACCGTGACCGGCCGCCCGGCCAGCTCGCGCTCCATCACCGCGACGCCCTCGGGCGCGGCCAGCAGCACCACGGCGGTGACGTCGGTGGCGCCCCGGTCGAGCAGCATCCGGATCGCCGCGACCAGGGTGCCGCCGGTCGCCAGCATCGGGTCGAGGACGTAGATCTGCCGCCCGGAGAGGTCGTCCGGCATCCGGGTCGCGTAGGTGGACGCCTCCAGCGTCTCCTCGTTGCGGACCATCCCGAGGAAGCCGACCTCGGCGGTGGGCAGCAGCCGGGTCATGCCGTCGAGCATGCCGAGGCCGGCCCGGAGGATCGGGACGACCAGCGGGCGCGGGTAGGAGAGCCGGGTGCCCTGGGTGACGGCGACCGGCGTGGTGACCTCGACCGTGTCGGTCCGGACGTCCCGGGTCGCCTCGTAGGCGAGCAGGGTGACCAGCTCGTCGGTCAGCCGCCGGAAGGTCGGGGAGTCCGTGCGCTCGTCGCGCAGGGTGGACAGCTTGTGGGCGACCAGCGGGTGGTCGACGACGTGGAGGCGCATGACACCAACGGTAACGGCCACCGGCACGTGTGTACGACTCCGTACGAATCCACCCGGACCGGGACGACCCGCCGGGCGGCCCGGTGACCCGCCGGAATCACGGAACTCGGGCCGCTCCTGTGGTATCGACGCGGCTGATCTGGGAAAGTCGGAACCTATGAAGAGCAACCCGACGCGGGCATCGACCGCCGGCGCGGGCGGGTCCGGCTCGACAGACGAGTCCCGTCCGCCGCCAGAGAGCGACGCGCAGAGCACCGCGCCGAGCACCGCGGAGACCGACGCGGAACGGCGCAGGCGCCGGGCCGTGTTCCTCCGCGAGCTGACCGAGGCCCGGGAGCTGCGGGCCCGGGTGCAGCCGAGACGGACGAAGGAGCGCCGGATGCGCGAGGCCATGCGGATGCGGACCTTCCGGTTCTGACCCCCGGCCCGCCCCGGCGTACCCCGCCGGGGCCCGTCGCACCCCTCCTACCCGGCCGGAACGGGCGGGATCCGGCCGCTCCGGAACGGCCCGCCCGGCCGCGCCCCGCACCGCGTCCGCGCCCCCCGAAGGCCCGGACGCCCCCGCCGCAAGGTCTCCGGAAGACAAGATCCGCGCCCGGAGCGGCCGGAAGCCGACCATTCCGACACGACCTGCGAAGACGCGCTGCCGAACACCCCCCGCAGCGGCGGGCTTTCTGTCACGATGCGGTGGGACGGTCCGAACAGCGGGCCGCCTTCTGGCGCGGGGGCGGCCGGACCGCACCCGCCCGAGATCGCCGACAGCCGAGACCAATCTTGGGAGTGTCCCTGGTGGCGTACTTCGCTGCAGTGCTTGCTCGCACCGGTGCCGGGTGGGACGTGAGCGAGACGGAACTCGACGACGTAGAGACCCTGGCCGACCTGACCGACCTGGCCCGCGAGGCGGCCGAGGACGAGGACACCGTGCTGGTCTTCATCGAGCAGGAGGACGCCTGGTTCGCCGTCCTGCGGATCGACGGTGAGGACGACCCGCGGATCTTCGTCTCCGACGCGGCCGCCGCGGCGCGCAGCTCGTACGGCGCGGTGCTCACCGACGAGTTGATCGAACAGGACGGGGAGGCCGACTTCGACGACCTCGACGGGCTGGTGGCCGGCCTCGACGACGAGGACGGCGCGGTCGCCGAGGACGGGGCCGACGAGGACGACGAGGAGCCGGTCGGCGGCCGGGGCGCGAGCCCGATCGGGCCGATCGGCGACTCCGAGCTGCTGACCGAGTTCGGGTTGGCCGCGGCCGACCTGCTGGAGCTGGCCGGCGAGGGCGCCGCGCCCGGCGACGCGCTGGGCGAGATCGCCGAGGCGCTGGGCTGCGGCGAGGTCCTGGAGGCCGTTCGGTAGCGGCGGCCCCGGTGCCCGACACTGGGTCCATGCAGCCCGTCCCCACCCCCGTCCCGACCCTCGGCGAACGGCCGCGGATCACCCCGCTGCCCGCCCCCGAACGCCCCGACCCGGTCCGCGACCGGTGGCGGGACCGGATGCGCCTCGCGATCGAGGAGGCCGCACTGGCCACCGCCACCGGTGACGTCCCGGTCGGGGCGTTCGTCCTGGGCCCGGACGGCACGGTGCTCGGCCGCGGCCACAACGTCCGCGAGGCGGTCGGCGATCCGACCGGCCACGCCGAGGTGGTGGCGATCCGGGCGGCCGCCGCGGAGGTCGGCGAGTGGCGGCTGAGCGGCTGCACCCTGGTGGTCACCCTGGAGCCGTGCACGATGTGCGCGGGCGCGATCGTCCTCTCCCGGCTGGCCCGGGTGGTCTTCGGCGCGTACGACCCGAAGGCCGGCGCGGCCGGCTCGCTCTTCGACGTGGTCCGCGACAACCGCCTGAACCACCGGCCCGAGGTGATCGGCGGCGTCCTCGCCGACGCGTGCACGGCGCAGCTGCTGGCCTTCTTCGACACCCAGCGCTGACCGCCCCGGAACGGATTTCGTCCCGTCCCCCCGATCCGGTAGAGTTCCCCTCGGTAGCGTGTCCGAGCGGCCAAAGGAGCACGCCTCGAAAGCGTGTGTGGGGGCAACTCCACCGTGGGTTCGAATCCCACCGCTACCGCCACTCGAAGGGCCCGACCGGTTTCCGGTCGGGCCCTTCGGCGTTTCCGACCTTCCGCTCCGAAGCGGACAAACCGCCCCTGAGCTGCGGTTTTACCTGGCCTTTGGACGGTGGCGGGCGCTACTGTGCTGACTCCTTCACAAACGGAACGAGGAGTTCGACATGCCGTCCCGCGCTGTCTACCGGTCCCCCCGGACGCTGGCCACCGCGTCCGTGGTGCTGCTGGGTCTGAACGGGGCGGTCGCGCTCGGCGGAGCGGCCCTGGCCCTGCTGGAGATGGGTTCGGACGCCCCCTCCGAGCAGGCCGCGACGCTGCTGGACGTCCTGGCCGCCGCCGTCATGGTGCTGGTCCTGGGCACCGCGGCGGTGTACCTGCCCTGGCTGTACCGGGTGCGGGTGAACGCCGAGGTGATCTACCCGCACGGGCACCAGCACGCGCGCGGCTGGGCGGTCGGCGGCTGGCTCGTCCCGCTGGTCCAGTTCTGGTTCCCCTGGCGGATCACCACCGACGTCTGGAAGGCCAGCGCCCCGGCCGGCGAGCACGGGGTGCCGCGGCCGGTCTCCGCCTGGCCGGTGCACTGCTGGTGGGCCGCGATCCTGCTGAGCCGGCTGGTCTCCGTCATGGGCACCGACAGCCTCGACTCCGAGGCGGCCCGCACCTACCTGGACTCCTACCGCGAGGCGCTGCTCACCCTGGCCGTCTCCAGCCTGCTGACGCTGACCGCGGCGGTCCTGGCGATCCTGGTGGTGCACCGGCTGACGGCCATGCAGGAGGAGCACGCCGCCCGGGCCTGGGCGGCCTGGACCCCGCCGCCGGTCACCGTCTGACCGCCCCGGCACCCGGAAGGGCCCCGGCCGCCACCCGCGGCCGGGGCCCTCCGCCGTTCCGCCGGGTCAGTCGCGCCGGCGGGCCAGCCGCAGCGCCACCACCCCGGCCAGCACCAGCCCGCCCGCGACCAGCAGCGGCAGCACCGGCGCGCTCCCCGTCCCGGGCATCTCCCCGCCCGGCCCCGGCACGCTCGCGGACGGCGACGGCACCGGCGGCGGCGCCGGGGACTCCGGAGCCGACGACGACGGCGACGGCGACGGCGACGGCTCGGCGGGCCCCTCCGACGGCGACCCGGACGGGCTCGCGCTGGGGCTGGGGCTCTCCGTCGCCCCGGGCTCCGCCTCGACCGCGATGACCGCGTCGTCCGGCGGCGAGGTGACGGTCCGGTCCGGCGTGGTGCCGGTCGCCGTCGCGGTGTTGCGCACGCCGCCCGCCTCGGCGTCGGCCGCGGTGACGGTGTACGAGCCGGTGCAGGTGGTGACCGCGCCGGGGGTGTCACGCGGCGTCAGCGTGGTGGCCGCGCAGCGCACGCCGGTGAGCCGGTCGTCGGTGAGGAACAGTCCGGTGACCGGCTGGGTGGTGGTGTTGGTGACGGTGTACGTGTAGGTGGCGGTCTGCCCGGCCCGGTAGACCCGTTCGTCGTCGACGTGCTTCTCCAGCAGCAGCCCGAAGTCGTCGTTCAGCGGCAGCTCGTGCCTGGCCTCCGGCGACTCGACCGGCCCGCCGTCCGAATCGCCGTGCGCGACGGCCGTGTTGGTGAGGTAGCCGCGCCGCACGTCGGCGTCGGTGACGGTGTACGAGACGGTGCAGGTGACGGTCGCGTCGACGGCGAGGACGGTGGTCGGGCAGCTGACCGGGCCGACCACCGGGTCGCTGACGGCCAGGTCGCGGATCTCGGTGGTGCCGCCGTTGGTGACCACGAACTGGTAGGGCACCACGGTGCCCGCGGTGACCGGGTCGGGCAGCGGGTGCGCCCGGTCGACCTGCTTGACCAGGTTGAGCCGCGGCAGCGGCGCCACGCTGGCGGCCGTGACGTGCCGCAGCAGGTGCACGTCGGTGAACGCGCCGGTGGACGAGGCGAAGCCGAACTTGTAGGTGGCGGGCGCCGGTTGGGGCGCGGCCTGGCTGAGCACCCGGACCGGGCCGGCGCCGAAGTCGACGTCCACCTCGACCTGCGGGTCGGGCCCGGGGGTCACGGTGACGGTGACGGTCCGCTTGCTGGGTTCGAGCGCGGCCTCGGCCTGCGCCGGGGTGGTGCCGGGCGGCAGGTCGGCGGCGGTGGCGGGGCCGTGCAGCTGCCCGGGCAGGGTGGACGGCCACGGCCCGGTGGTGGTCGTGTTGCTCGTCGTCGCGCCGAGCAGGCAGTAGCCAGTGGTGCCCTCGCCGGGCCCGCGCAGCGTCACCATGTTGGCGCCGGGCGCGGGCGCCCGGAAGGCGGTGCCGGCCGGGGAGCGGGTGGCGCAGCCGTCGCCGCGGTGCTCCCAGTCGCCGAAGTAGTTGCCGAGCACGTCCAGGCCGACGCCCAGGTAGCCGCCCTCGAAGCCGGGCAGGAAGGCGTTGCCCGGGTCGTCGTCGGGCAGTTTCTGCGCGTAGCCGAGGCTGCCGCCGAACGCGCCGGGGCGGGTGAGCGAGGCGGCGCCGTCGACCAGGAAGAACGCGATGCCGTCGGCGGGCGAGGGCCTGCTGGTGTCGCCGCCGTACTGCCACTGCTCGAAGGTGACCCGGATGCCCTCGTTGGCGGGCAGCGGGCGCTCGTACAGGACGGCCGCGGCCCGGTCGTTGCCGGCGTCGGTCATCCGCAGGTAGCCGTGCGGGGCGGCCGCGTTCGGCGGGACGGGCCCGACCGCGCCGCCCGGGCAGCCGGTCAGCGCCCGTGGTTGGGCGACCGGGAGGAACGGGACCTCGGCGGCGCCGGTGAGGCAGGCGCCGTCGGTGGCGACGAACCCGCTGTCGGCGCTCGCCCCGGTGAAGGTCTCGTCCACCAGCGGCGTGCCCGTCCCGGCCCGCTGCCCGGGCGGGGCGGCCGTGGCGGCGGCGGTGGGGGGCGGCGGCGCGGCCGTCGCGAGGAGGGCCGCGGCACAGGCCGCCGCCGCCGCGAGGGCGCGGCCGGCCCGGGGGGTCCGTCGAATGGTCACCACGTCTGCGTTCCGCCTCTCCGGTCGATGCTTCGTAGTCGACCTTCGGGGCGGGCGGAACCGGGCAGCGGACACGCGGCGGGCGCGGCCAAGCACCCGCCCGGCGGAGCGCGCGGGAACGGCGAAAGGCCCCGCACCTCCCGGGGCGGTCGATCACCGGACCCGGGGAGGTGCGGAGCCTGCGCGGAACCTCGCGGCCCGCGGAGCGGAGGGGGCAGCAGCTCCGGGGGGACGAGCTGCTGCCCCGAATCGGAGGTCCCACAACCGGCGCCGCGTCGGGGGGAAGCCGCGGCACCGGTCCCACAGCGGGGACCTCCGGATCGCCGTACCGGGGATTCCTGCCAGATCCTCGGTACATCAACCATCCTGCCGGGCGCCGGGGGGGGCCACATCCGGAGAAAGCCCCGTCCGCGCGGGACCTTCGTCCCAGCGGGTGAACGCACCCCTCACCGGTTGCGCCGTCCGGTGGATAAGCTGCCGGGTGACAGGGCCGCGCGGGGAGAGGGCGGCGGCCCGACCCAGGGAGGCAGGACCGTTCGATGGCTCAGGCGAAGAAGGTGGCCATGTGGATCCTGGTCATCTTCGTCATCTACACGATCATCACCTCGCCCGACCGCTCGGCGGACCTGGTGAAGTCCGGTTTCGTCGGCATCTCGGACGCCGCGAAGGCGGTCGGCTCGTTCATGACCGGACTGGTGCGCTAGTACCGTTGCGGGGTTCGTCCTTCCGGGGCGCTCCCCCGACCGGGCGCGCCCTCCCTCACCCGCGAGGAGCGGCATCGTGATCCGGCACCTGGTCCTGTTCAAGCTCAACGAAGGCGTCACCAAGGAGGACCCGCGGGCCGTCGCGGGCGCCAAGGCGTTCGCCGAGCTCGGCGCGCTGATCCCCGAGCTGCGCGAGTGGGAGTGCGGCTGGAACTTCGCCGAGCGCGACATCGCCCAGGACTTCGCGATCAACAGCCTGGTCGCCGACCGCGAGGCGCTGGCCGCCTACCTCGGCCACCCGGCCCATCAGGCCGCCGCGGCGCAGTGGCGCGAGTTCGCCACCTGGGTGATCGCCGACCTGGAGGTCTGACCCTCCCCCGGCACCCCTCGTACACGCACGACCCGGCGGCTCCCGCCCTCCACCGGAGAGCGGGAGCCGTAGCACACTCCGCCGAATGCTGGACGGTTCGTCAACACGCCTCCACCGGGTACTTGCTCGCCTACAGAGCGACTTGTGATGCTATGACCGGTTTTGCCGGAAATTGGCGAGGTGGTTCACAAGGGAGGGGTGACGTGTCCGTGCGGACGCAGCAGGGCAGTGCGCCCGAGGACCAGGTCGAGGACCGGATCGGGGACCGGACCGAGGGTCCGGCCGAGGGCCGGATCGAGGACCTGCCCGACCCGGTCGAGCTGGCCTCCCGCCGCCCCGGCGGGCGCGGCGCGGTGGACGTCCGGACGCTCACCAGGGTCCTGTTCGAGCGGCTCGCCGAGCTCCCGCCCGGCACCCCCGAACGGGCCCGGGTCCGCTCCGCCCTGATCGAGATCAACATCCCGCTGGTCCGCTACGCCGCCATCCGCTTCCGCAGCCGCAACGAGCCGATGGAGGACGTCGTCCAGGTCGGCACCATCGGCCTGATCAACGCCATCGACCGCTTCGACCCCGACCGCGGCGTCCAGTTCCCCACCTACGCGCTGCCCACCATCCTCGGCGAGATCAAGCGCTACTTCCGCGACAACGTCCGCACCATGCACGTCCCGCGCCGCCTCCAGGAGCTCTGGGTGCAGGTCAGCGGCGCCATGGAGGAGCTGACGGTCGCCCACGGACGGGCCCCCAAGGTCCCGGAGATCGCCGCCAACCTGCGCATCCCCGAGGAGGACGTCCGGGCCTGCCTGGACGCCGGCCGCGCCTACAACGCCGCCTCGCTGGAGGCCGCCCAGGAGCACGAGGGCGGCCTCGCCCTGCTCGACCGGCTCGGCTACGAGGACTCCGCCCTGACCGACGTCGAGCACCGCGACATGGTCCGCCACCTGCTGGTCCAACTCCCCGAGCGGGAACGGCGGATCATCATGCTGCGGTTCTTCGCCAACCTGACGCAGTCGCAGATCTCCACCGAACTCGGCATGTCCCAGATGCACGTCTCCCGGCTGCTGTCCCGGATCCTGTCCCGGCTGCGCACCGGGAACTCCTGGGAGGAGTGAGTCACCTCCTGTTGCCCCGTGTCACCGGCGGGTGACGAGTCGCGACGTTCGGGTTTGCCGGGGCCGGTGGGCCGGTATTGAGGAGTCAGACCCGTCAGCCGGGAACCACTGCGCGGTGGTGACCGTTCGACAGACAGTCACGAGTGGGGTGGGCGCGTGTTCACAGAACCGGGCAGTGCGGTCATCGAAGCCGACACCGAAGCCGGAGCCGAGGTCGGGACGGAGGTCGAGGCCGTCGTCGTCTCGCTGCCGGCCCAGACCGGTCCCGCCGAGGCCCCCGACCGGGCGCTCGACACCCGCACGCTGTCCCGCGCGCTGTTCCGCCGGCTGGCCGGCCTGGAGTCCGGCAGCGCGGAGCACACCTACGTCCGGGACACCCTGATCGAGCTCAACCTGCCGCTGGTCCGGTACGCGTCCGCGCGCTTCCGCAGCCGCAACGAGCCGATGGAGGACATCGTCCAGGTCGGCACCATCGGCCTGATCAAGGCCATCGACCGCTTCGACCCGGACCGCGGCGTCGAGTTCCCCACCTTCGCGATGCCCACCGTGGTCGGCGAGATCAAGCGCTTCTTCCGCGACACCAGCTGGTCGGTCCGCGTCCCGCGCCGCCTCCAGGAGCTCCGCCTCGCCCTCACCAAGGCCGGCGACGAACTCTCCCAGCGCCTCGACCGCTCCCCCACCGTCCCCGAGCTCGCCGCCTACCTCGGCGTGACCGAGGACGACGTGGTCGAGGGCCTCGCCGTCGGCAACGCCTACACCGCCAGCTCGCTCGACTCCACGCCCGCCGAGGACGACGGCGGCGACGGCCCGCTCGCCGACCGCCTCGGCTACGAGGACCTCGCCCTCGAAGGCGTCGAGTACCGCGAGTCGCTCAAGCCGCTGCTCGCCAAGCTCCCGCCGCGCGAGCGCCGGATCATCATGCTGCGCTTCTTCGGCAACCTGACGCAGTCCCAGATCGGCGAGGAGATCGGCATCTCCCAGATGCACGTCTCCCGCCTGCTCACCAAGACCCTCGCCCACCTCCGCGCGGGCCTCACCGCGGAGTGAGGCCCCGCCGGGGCCCCGCCGCTACACCGTGCAGGAGCGCCGGATCCGCTCCAGCTCCCGCCCGGTGAGGCCCAGCCCGTCCTCCCAGAAGTGCTCGAAGCCGGACCAGCCGCGGGCGACCTCCTCGAAGGCCGCCTCCAGGTAGGACTCCTCCGCCCGGAACAGCGGCCGCAGCAGCGGGTCGACGGCCGCGATCCCCGCCGCCGAGCGCTCGTTGGTGAGCAGGTAGTCCGCGCGGACCGCCGCCGGGTCGACGCCGAGCGCGGTGAGCAGCAGCGCCGCCGTCCAGCCGGTGCGGTCCTTGCCGGCGGTGCAGTGGAACAGCACCGGCGCGCCGTCCGCCTCGGCGACCAGCCGCAGCACGGCGGCGAACCGGGAGCGGGCGACCGGGTCGGTGACGAACCAGCGGTACATCGAGGCCATCATCGCCCCGCCCCGGCCGTCCCCGAGCACGGCGTGCAGCGCCGCCGGGTCGCCGCTGCCCAGCACCCGGCGCAGCTCCACGTACAGGTCGAAGTCGGCGGAGAACACCGGCAGGTGGTGCAGGTCCGGGCCGAGCCCGCCCGCCGCCGGGACGCTGAGCACCGCGGCGGCGTCCGCCGGCAGCACCGCCTCGGGCAGGCCGGGGACGCGGTCGGCGCCCAGGTGGCGGACCTCGTCCAGGCTGCGCAGGTCCACGACGTGGCGCAGCCCGAGCGCGCCGAGCAGCGCCAGGTCGTCCGCGCCGAGCCGGCTGAGCGCCTCGGCGCGCAGCAGCACGCCGCCGCGCACGGTGCGGCCGTCCGCGGTGCGGTAGCCGCCCAGGTCACGGGCGTTGACGGCGGCCGTCAGGCCGAGGCTCCTGGCGGTCCCGGTGGACGGCGCGGACACGGGCTCCTCCTGCGCGGGGGCGGGGCGGGGACCCGGACAGTCTAGGCACGCGGGTCCGCGGGGCCGCCCGGGGTGTCTCCCGGCCGGTCCCGTGCGGTCCCGTGCGAACGGGCGCGGACGCCCTCCGGCGCCGCTACTTGACGGCGAGCCAGATCACGCCGATGACGACCGCCAGGGCCACGACGGCCCCGACCACGATCATCGGGGTGCGGCTCGACGAGGAGGAGGAGCTGCTGCCGTAGGTGGTGACGGTGCCCGGGGCCTGCGCGGCCGGGGCCTCGTCGACGAACGCCCGGAACATCTGGGTGGAGCCGGCGGGGTCGTAGTCGTTGTCAGCCATGGAACGGGACTCTAGCCGCCCCGGACGGCCCGCCGACACCCCGGTCCCCGCCCCGGACCGGGTCCGCACCGACCCCTCACCCCGGCGCACCGGGCCGCGGACCCGCGATCCGGCGGAATCAGCCGGGACCCGAACGGGTTGTTGCCAGTCATGACCTACAGTGACGCCCCTCGGGTGACCCTGGGCACCTCCGACCTCGCCGTCTCCCCGCTGTCGCTCGGCGGCAACGTCTTCGGCTGGACGGCCGACACCGAGCAGTCCTTCGCCGTCCTCGACGCGTACGCGGCGGCCGGCGGCAACTTCATCGACACCGCGGACGTCTACTCGGCCTGGGCGCCGGGCAACTCCGGCGGCGAGTCCGAGACCATCATCGGCCAGTGGCTGCGCAGCCGGGGCGACCGGGACGAGATCGTCGTCGCCACCAAGGTCGGCATGCTCTCCGGCCTGGACAACCTCCGCCCGGAGACCATCCGGCAGGGCGCCGAGGCGTCGCTGCGCCGGCTCGGCGTGGAGCGGATCGACCTGTTCTACACCCACCGGGACGACCCGGCCGTCCCGGTCGAGGAGATCGTCACGGCGCTGGACGGCCTGGTCCGCGCGGGCAAGGTCCGCGCGGTCGCCGCGTCCAACATCGGCCCGGAGCGGCTGGCCGCCTCGCTGGAGTTCGCCGAGCGCGAGGGCCTGGCGAAGTACGTGGCGGTGCAGCCGCACTACAACCTGGTCTCCCGCGCCACCTACGAGGGCCCGCTGGCCGAGGTGGTCGCCGCGCACGGCCTGGCCGCCGTCCCGTACTACGCGCTGGCCTCCGGCTTCCTGACCGGCAAGTACCGCCCGGGCACCACCGTCGACTCGGCCCGGGCCCAGGGCGCGGGCGCCCACCTGGACGACCCGCGCGGCCTCCGGGTGCTCGACGCGCTCGACGAGGTCGCCGCCGCGCACGGCGCCGAGCCCGCCAGCGTGGCGCTCGCCTGGCTGGCCGCGCAACCCACCGTGGCGGCGCCGCTGGCCAGCGCCCGCACCCCCGAGCAGCTGCCCCCGCTGCTGGCCGCCGCCGCGCTGCGGCTGACCGAGGGCGAGCTGAAGCTGCTCACCGACGCCTCCGAGTAGCGCGCACGACGACGGCGCGCGGGAACGGCGCCCCTCCCACCACGCTGTGGGAGGGGCGCCGTGGTCGTGTCCGGCCCCGGGCCCAGCGGCCGGGCCCAGCGGCCGGGCCCAGCGGCCGGGCTCAGGGGCGGCCGAAGAAGTCCGGGTAGTACCCGCTGTTGAGGCGGGAGACCCGGACGTCCTTGCCGGGGCGCGGGGCCTCCACGTACGTCCCGTCGCCGAGGTAGATGGCCACGTGGTGGATGCCCGAGACCCGGCCGTTGCCGGACCAGAACACCAGGTCGCCGCGCTGCAGCTGCCCGGAGTCGATCGGGCTGGCCGCCCGGTACTGGTCGTCGGCGACCCGCGGGGTGGCGACCCCGGCCCGGCGGAACGCCTGCTGGACCAGGCCCGAGCAGTCGAACCCGTCCGGCCCGTTCCCGCCCCACACGTACGGCTTGCCGACCTGCGCGAGCGCGTACGACACCGCCGCCTCGACCCCGGCCGGGGCGGACCGGTCGGCCTGGCCGCCGGACTGCCCGCCGGACTGCTGGGCGCCGCGGTCGCCGGTCCGGTCGACGTAGACGTCGTAGTGGCTGGTGTAGCGCCACTCGCCGGCCGCGTTCCTGAACCAGTAGACCTTGCCGTCCCAGCCCTGCCGGATCCCGCCGGAGGACTGCGCCGGGGCGGGCTTGGCGGCCGGCTGCGACTGCGGCTTCGCGCCCTTCCCGCCACCGGTGCGGTCGAGGTAGACGTCGTGCCACTTGGTGTAGCGCCACTCGCCGGCCGCGTTCTTGAACCAGTAGACCTTGCCGTCCCAGCCGGGGCCGGACGGCGCGGGCAGCGCCTGCGCCGTGGTCGCGCCGAGGCCGAGGCCGACCGCTCCGGCGGCCGCCAGCACCGTGGTGGCCAGGCAGGTCGAGCGCACGGCGCGGTGTATTCGGCCCGCCCGCTCGGCCGCGGCGGACCCGCCGGTGCGGGCGGCCGGCCGGGCGCACGCGGCGCACCGGCAGACCGACGCACCGTCGGATTCGGCGAAGCCCAGCAGGGGGGCGCCGGAGAAGTCCGGGAGGTCGGCGGGGTCGGTGGATATCGAGGCGAGCGCGGTCGTCACGCGGGTTTCCCTTCCTTGCGGTTCGGGCGGGCGGCCGGGGCGGGCACCGCTGCGGTGACCCCGGCCGGGGCGACGAACGCGACCAGCAACTGCTCCATCAGGGCGCTGCGCGCGCTGTCGTCCAACTCGTGGGCGGTGGCGCGCTCCAGGCGCCGCACCGCGAGGGCCGCGGCCTCCACCGCGTCGTCCACCAGGACGGTCCGCAGCCCGGCGTCCAGGTCGGCGAGCCGGCGGCGGCGCATCGACTCGGCGACCTCCGGCGCGTAGTCCAGGGCCAGCGGCTGCACCGAGTACACCTCGACGCCGGCCGGGGCGGTCTCGGCGGCCAGCGCCCGGGTCAGCTCGTCGGCGAACCACTGGCCGTCGCGCAGCGCGGGCCCCGGCGCGGAGTTCGAGTCGCACGGCAGGAGGGAGGCGGTTCGGGTGAGAACGGCCTGCACCTGCTCGCGCAGATACGTTTCGTGCTCGGCGATGCCCAGTGTGACCCGCGCGGTGTCCTTGACCCGCCACACGATCAGCAGCCGCACCACCAGCGGCGTCCCCGCCCGGTCGGTCACCCGCACCGGCTCGCTGCGCCAGTGCCGCAGCCGGACGTCCACCCGGCGGCGGCGCAGCAGCGGGTTCACCCAGAGCAGGCCGGTGCGGCGGACGGTGCCGCGGTAGCGGCCCCAGCGGGTCAGCACCCGGGTCTCGCCGCCCGGGTTGGAGAGCAGCCCGCCGAGCGCGGCCAGCATCGCCAGCCCGATCGCGCTCACCGCGGCGAGCGTCGCGTCGCCGACCTCGGCCTCCCCGCTGGCCTTCGCCGCCGGGCCGCGCAGGTCGGGCACCCCGGGCAGCTCCGGGATCACCCCGGCCCGGGCCAGCACCAGCAGCACCCCGGCCGCCCCGGCCAGCAGCACCAGCAGCGGCAGCCAGCCCGGCAGCGTGAACGCCCGCCGCTCGCGCAGCGACTGGTCCGCGCGCGGCGGCCGGCGGTGCGTCGCGGTGTCCGCCACCGTCGGGTGCGCCGCCGACCGCTCGGCGGCGGTCGTGCTGAGCCTGCGCAGCCCGCCGGGCGCGGCGGGCCGGGCCGGCGGGGCGGGCGCGGCGGTGACCGGCTCGGGGGTGACCGGCTCGGGGGTGGCGCGGGGCGCGGGCGGGAGCGCGGACGGCTCGTCCGCGCCGACCACGGGCAGCGGCTGGGTGGTCGGCCCCCGGTCGGGGACCTCCTCGGCGGACGGGGAGACCGTGATCAGCGGCTTGGTCACCGCCTTGGCGACGGCCTTGGTGAGTTGGGTCGCACCGACGGGGGGCTCGGGTGCGGCGGGCGGCCAGGAGTGGGGTCGCGGCGAAGGGTCGCGGGTGACGTCCATGCACGTGTCCTAGGGGGTCAGAGTGTCGCGCAACGGGCGGCCCGGATCTGACGGGCAGTGCCAGACCCAGGCTAGGTTGATAAGTAATCAAATGCGACATTTAACAGGCAGTGTGTCGATTTGTCGGATATGCGACAGCGGGTCGGCCCGCCCGCCCTGAACTGCGGGAACGAGCGGGCCGACCGGGAACCAGCCCCGGACCGGACGGGCTGTCAGCGGCGCCGGGTACCACTCCCCCGGCCGAACACCCGGCGGGTCAACAACCCCACCGCCGCCGCGATCAGCAGCACCCCGCAGGCCAGCCCGCGCCACCCGGTGGCCGCCGCCCGGTGCGCCGCCGCCACCGCGTCCGGCGGCGGAGCGGCCGCCCCCCGCGACGGCGACACCGCCTCACCCGGAGCGGCCACCACCTCGGCACCGCCCTCGGCCTCCGGCTCGACGTCCGCCCCCGCCCCCGCTCCCGGCTTCGACACGGCGGGCGCAGCGGACGGCGACGGTGCCGGCGACAGGGACGGGGTCGAGGCCGGAGCCCGGACGGGCGACGGCGTGGCGGACAGGACCGTCGCGGCGGGCGAAGCCTTCCGAGTCGCACTCGGACCCACCACGGACGGCGTACCGACCGGCACCGGCGTCCCCGAAGCCGACGGCCGCCCGGTCCCGGACGGCGCCCCCCGCCCCGGCGCGACCGCCGCGGGCTCGACCGGCCGGTCCGGCACCCCGGGAGGCGCGGGCACCGCGGCGACCTGACCGTCCATCGGCTCGACCACCGACGGCACCGGCACCCGGACCACCTCCGACGGCACCGGCACCCCGGGCGCCCCGGACACGTCCGGCACCGCAGGCAGCGCAGGAGCGGACGGGACCGACGGAACCGCAGGGACCGGAACCGACGGACTCGACGGCGCGGACGGCGCCCCCACCACCGGCACCACGACCGGCAGCACGTCCGGCGGCACCGGCAGCGCCGGCTCGGCCACCGCCTCCGAGGCGGACGGAGACGGCGAAACGGACGGGGAAGCCGAAGGCGACGCGGACGCACTCGGCGAAACGGAAGCCGACGGCGACGGGCTCGGCGCCCCGGACGGCTCCCCTGCCACCGGCACCACGATCGGCAGCACATCCGGCGGCACCGGCACCGACTCGGCCGCCGTCTCCGAGGCGGACGGGGACGGCGACGCGGACGGGGAGACAGCGGCAGCGGAGGACGGGGACGCACTCGACGAGGCGGAGACCGACGGCGAGGCACTCACGGACGCGGACGGCGAGGGCACCGGACCGGCCGTCGGATCGTCCTGGCCGTCCATCGGCGGCACCACGATCGGCAGCACCGGCACGTCCGGCGTCTCCGGCGTCTCCGGCACCGTCGGCACTGCCGGGGACGGCAGCGCTGACGGCAAGGCGGGCACCGGGACCGACGGCGAGAGCGACGGCGACGCGCTCGACGGCATGTCCGACACCACCACGGCCGGCGAGGCCGTTTCGCTCACCCCCGCACTCGCACTCGGGCTCACACTCGGGCTCGCACTCGCACTCGGGCTCGTACTCCCGCCCCCGCCCCCGCCCGTAGCCGTCGCCGCGACGTGGACCCGCACCGGGTCGCCCGGGGTGCCGTTGCCCGCCGGGTCGGTCGCGGTGGGGAGGAGGGTGAGGTCGCCGGGGGCGAGGTCGCGGGCGGGGGTGCAGAACCAGGTGCCGTCGGGGGTGGTGACGGCGCTGCAGGCGGTGGTGCGTTCGTCGCCGTGGCCGGTGGTGGCGGTGACGGTGACGGTGGTGCCGGGTTCGGCGCGGCCGGTGAGCTTGGGGCGGGCGGTGTGCAGGAGGTCGCCACTGCCGGGGGAGGTGAGGCGGGGGCGGTCGGGGGCGGTGGTGTCGACGGTGAGGGCGACGGCCTTGCCGTCGGAGCGGTTGCCGGCGTCGTCGACGGCGTGCGGGGTGAGCTGGTGCGGGCCGTCGGCGAGGTTCTCGACCGGGAGGCAGGACCAGGTGCCGTCGGCGGCGACGGCGGTGGAGCAGAGTTCGCCGCCGCCGCGGCTGCCGGCGTCCGCGGTGACGGTGACGGTGGAGCCGGGTTCGCCGAGGCCGGTGAGCAGCAGGCCGGGGTCGTTGGTGTAGGCGGGCAGGGTGAGGACGGGGGCGGTGGGCGGGGTGGTGCGGACGGTCAGCCGGAGTTCGTCGCCGCGCAGCACGATGCCGCCGCGGGTGGTCTCGACCGGGACGAGGGTGTGGGTGCCCTCGGCGAGCGCGCGGTCGGGGCGGCAGTTCCACGAGCCGTCGCTGCCGGCCTTGGCCGTGCACAGGGTGGTGCCGTTCTCCTGGACGGCGATGCTCGCCCCGGCGACCGCGCCGTCGCCGCGGAACTCGGGGCGGGGCTCGCGGGTGGTGGTGCCGGGGAGCGGGAGGGAGACCTGGGGCTTGGCGGCGCCGATCGCGATGCCGACCTTCTGGTCGATGACCTGGCCGGAGTCGGCGAAGCCGCCGGGGAGGACCAGTTGGGCGCCGCCGCGGGCCAGCCGCAGCCGGACCCAGGTGTCGCCGCCGGTCGCCCCGGCCGGGACCTGCCACTCCAGGGCGGCGTGGTCCGCCCCGGCGGGGACGTCGGCCTGCACCCGCTCCAGCGGGTCGAAGCGGCCGTTGTGGTCGAAGTCGATCCAGCCGGCCAGCACGGCGGCGGCGCCGCCCGCGTTGACCGGCACGTCCAGGTGGTAGTAGCGGCCGACGGCGGTCTCGGCGGGGAAGACCAGCGTCGGGTCGGCGCCCTGGTACTCGGCGCGGCCGGGCTGGAGCAGCGGCGGGGGCGGGCTGGCCCAGGGGCTGCGGCGGCCCTGGCCGCCGTCGAGTTCCACGCTGGGGGCGACCGGGCCGGCGTCGGGCGGCGGCGCGGGCGGGCCGGGCGGCGGGCCGGGCTGCAGCGGCTCCTCGACGGCCTGGGCGAGGCCGGGCCGGGAGCGGGTCGTGGTGGTGGCGGCGTCCTGGCCGAGGAACAGGTCGGAGACCAGGTGCGAGACGTTCCCGTACGCCTGCGGGGCGCTGCCGAGGCCCTCGTCGAGGGTGACGGTGTACGCCTGGCGGAGCGGGGCGGGCGGGGTGGTGGAGCCGTCCTGGGCGGTGGAGCGCTGCTCGACCCGGAGCGACACGGTGGAGACGGTGCCGGCCAGTTCGAGGGTGCCGCTGCCGTCGGCCGAGCCGTCCGGGCCGGCGTCGGGGGCGGGGGCGAGCTCGCCGGAGCCGACCGTCCAGCCGCGCCAGGCGGTGCGGCCGACCAGGGCGGGGGCGGCGGGGCTGCCGCCGGTGACGGTCAGCCGGGTGCTGGTGCCGGTGCTGCCGTCCTTCGAGGTGGCCGTCGCGCTCAGGCCGCTGACGTGCAGCCGGGGGTTGCGGACCGGGCGGGAGAAGGAGAGTTGGAGGGTGCCGAGGGTGTGCCAGGAGCTGTCGGCGCGCGGGCGGCGCTCGGCGGCCAGGAAGGTTTCGGCCGGGTCGCCGGGGCGGATGCCGTCGGTGTAGGGGCTGCTGCCGCCGCCGGAGCGGTCGGCGAGCCTGCCGGGGGCGGTGTCGACGCTCACCCCGGGGACGGCCGCGTAGTCGAACTGGACGGCCAGGCCGGAGGGCAGCACGGCGCGCCGCTCGGCGGACCAGGCGTCCGGGGTCTGCTGGGCGGCCGTCGGCGGGGCGCCGAGGCCGGCGAGCAGGCCGGCCGCGAGCAGGGCGGCGGTGCGCCGCCCGATCCCGGAACGCGGCCGGTCACGGTCGGCCGGGCGGGCGTCGGGGGCCGGGGCCCGGTGCGGGAACTGTCGGCACATCCGGCACTCCTCTCGGTGTCGTCGTCCGCCGCGATCGCGGTCCGATCGCCGCGTGCCCGAATGCTCATGACGATCCGACAAAAGGGAATCACGATCTGGTTTCGGTCATACCGCGACACCTGGTCATTTCCGCCTACACCACCCGATTGGTGGCCACTCGGTCAGCAGCATCGGGATACCCGTCCGACCCATCGTCAACTCCCGCGAACAGGCATCAATCGGACGCTACCGCCCAGTTGTTGACTTCCGGTCAATCTTCTCTGTTCGAATTAGTGGGTTTATCAGTAGAGTCGGCGGGCGTGACGATTGATCCCACACTCATCAAGAGCAGCTTCGCCGCCGTCGAGCCCCACGGCAGCGCGGTGACCGCCTACTTCTACACGCACCTGTTCGAACACAACCCGGACGTCCGCAAGCTCTTCGCCGAGCACCTGAACGAGCAGCAGGACCGCCTCTGGGCCGCCCTCGGCACCCTGGTCAACAAGCTCGACGACACCGACACCGTGGTCAACGTGCTCCAGGGCCTGGGCCGCCGGCACGCCGGCTACGGCGCCCTCCCCGAGCACTTCCCGGCCGTCGGCGCCAGCCTGCTCGCCGCCCTCGCGCACTTCGCCGGCGACGCCTGGACGCCGGAGACCGAGGCGTCCTGGACGGCGCTCTACGGTGTGGTCACCGAGGTCATGAGCGCGGCGCTGACCGAAGAAGCCGCGGGCTGAGAGCCCCCCGGTGCCCTTCGACCCCGCGGTCATCCGCGCCAGCTTCGCCGTCGTCGAGCGCCGCGCCGATCAGCTGACCAAGTTCTTCTACGCCCACCTGTTCACCAACAACCCCGGTGTCGAAGAGCTCTTCCCGGCCAGGCTCGCCGAACAGCGCGACCGCCTGTTCGCCGCGCTCACCCAACTGGTGACGCGGCTGGAGGAACCGGAGAAGCTCACCGGCTACCTGGCGGCACTCGGGCGCGACCACCGGAAGTTCCAGGCCGCGCCCGAGCACTACCCCGCCGTCGGCGCCAGCCTGATCGCCGCGCTCAAGCACTTCTCCGGCCACTCCTGGACCCAGGAGGTCGAGAAGAGCTGGCTGGAAGCCTTCACCGTCATCTCCCAGGCCATGATCGACGCGGCCGCCGCCGTCCCCGACACCGTCCCGCGCTGGTGGGACGCCGAGGTCGTCGACCGCCGCCGCGCCACCCCGGACCTCGCGGTGCTCACCCTGCGGCCCGACCGGCCGTACCCCTACACCGCGGGCCAGTACCTGACCGCCTGCTCCGACCGCCGCCCCCAGGTCTGGCGGCCCTACTCCGTCGCGTGCGCCCCCCGCACCGACAACACCCTGGAACTGCACGTCCGCCGGATCCCCGACGGACTGCTGTCCACCGCGCTGGTCAACGACGTCCGGCTCGGCGAAACCGTCCGGATCGGCCCGCCGCTCGGCGAGGCCGTGCTCGCCCCCGACTCCTACCGGCCGCTGCTGATGGTCGCCGCCGGCACCGGCTGGGCCCCGGTCAAGGCCCTGCTGGAACAACTCGCCCAGGACGGCGGACGGCCCACCACGGTCTTCGTCGCCGCCCGCGGCGACGAGGACCAGTACGACCTGGCGGCCGTGCACGCCCTGGTCAAGGAACACCCCTGGCTGCACGCCGTGCTCGCCGCCCCCGAACGCGGCGGCTCCCGCGCCGAGGGCGTCCGACTGCTGCGCGAGGGGCTGCGCGCGTACGGGGACTGCTCCGGCCACGACATCCACCTGGCCGGACCGCCCGACCTCGCCCCCGGCGTCGGCGCCCAACTCCTGGAGCAGGGCGCCGAATCCGCGTACCTCCGGCACGACCCGGCCACGCCCACCTTCAACCGCAGCCGCCCGCTCACCCCCGCGGAGTGGTTCCTCGAAGAACGCGACGTGCCCTGGATCAACCGGACCGAACTCGGCTGACGCCGCTCCTGCCGCCCCCCGTTGTGGTGGTCGGGGGGCGGCAGGACCGGCGACACCGTCAGTTCCGCGCCCCCGCCCCCGGGGCGCCGGCCAGCCAGTCCACCACCGCCCGGGTCACCGGCGCCCCGGTCTCGTTCTCGACCCCGAGGTACTGGCCCGAGGGATTGCACTCCAGGAACCACCAGCGGTCCGCCGCGTCGACCATGAAGTCGAAGCAGCCGTAGTTCAACCCCATCACCCGCATGTACCGGTGGATGCTCCGGGCGAGCCCCGCCGGGGTGTCGATCAGCGTGGTCACCAGCTGGTCCGTGCCCTGGTACTGCCGCCAGTCGACCGCGCCGTCCGCCGTCGGGGAGTCCAGCCGGGCGGTGAAGACCCGGTCGCCCACCACAGTCACCCGGGCCTCGTACCGCGGCCTGATCCGCCGCTGGAACTGGCAGACCGCGCCCCGCACGCTCTCGTCCAGCTCCGCCGTGGAGACCGCCCGGGTGTAGAGCGCCATCGCCTGCCAGCCGCCGCGCTCCGGCGCGCCGCGCAGCGGCTTGTACACCGCCTCGCCCTGCGCGCCGACGAACCGCCGCGCCCCGGAGACGGTGTTGCCGAACAGCGTCGGCGGCACCGCGAAACCGCAGGCCGCCGCGGTCGCCAGCTGGTAGCCCTTGAGCCCCGCCGTCCGGTTGCGGTCGGGACGGTTGGCCCAGCGCACCCCCGGCAGGCCGAACAGCACGCCGTACAGGCCCTCGTGGTTCTCCCGGGCGGCCCACTGGTAGGTCCGGTAGGCGTCGGGGTCCGTCGGACTGCCGAGGACCCGCGGGCTGTTCGGGCGGCGCACGTAGACCGCGGTGATGTCGTCGACCAGCACGCTGTGGTGCGCCGTGAAGATCCGGCCCCGCCAGGCCCGGCCGGAGTGCTCGGCCTCGATCGCGACGCCCTCCGGGAGGTCGCCGGGGTCGAGCCGCACCACGCCGACCGCCCTGGCCCGCAATCCCTTGATCACCCGGTCCGCGGTGGGATCGAGTCTGTTCGTCAGTACCAGGACGGTCATCGTGGGTCCTTCGGGGTGAATGACGGGACGACGGAACCGGACGGCCGGTCAGGCGTCGCCGTCCTCCGAGTTGATCAGGGTCGTGGTGTGCGTGGTGTACCCGAGCCCCTCCGCCTCGTCGGCGGGCACCGCGCCGAACCAGCCGAGCTGGGCGACCGGGTCGTACCGGTAGCCGCCCGCGCACACGTCCGGAGCGTCCACGACCCGGGCCTCCCGCATGCCGAACAACATGAGTCCGCCTCCTTCGCACCTGGCCCCGCCGACGCGAACGCACCCGGAACGGACCCGGAGCGGAAAGGAGATGACGGACGGTCAGCACCTGCCCGATCCGGCCGCCCGGAACGGGGCCGCCGACACCGCCGCGGCTGCGGGCGGTGGCCTCACCAGATTCCAGCTGATGCATTAACTTGTCAAGGAGTAGGTCAAACCTCACCATGCGTAGTCACTCGAGAGGCTGAAACGGGCCGGGAAACGACGAAGGCCCCGGGTGGGTACCCGGGGCCTTCGGCTGGTGCGCTCAGCAGGATTCGAACCTGCAACCTCTTGATCCGTAGTCAAGTGCTCTATCCGTTGAGCTATGAGCGCTCGGACGGATCCTTGCGGAACCGCGAGCGGAGTTGTGGTGCGCTCAGCAGGATTCGAACCTGCAACCTCTTGATCCGTAGTCAAGTGCTCTATCCGTTGAGCTATGAGCGCTCGCCCCGGCGGACTGGCCTCCTGGGCGGTGCGGGGACAACATTACATGACCGTCGACCAGGGGCGAAATTGATTGCCGCCGACCCCGCCGGGCCCCGCCCCGGCCCCGCCGGCGCCCCCGTCAAGGGCGCCTCCGCCGGGCGCCCCGGTGAACATTCGGCAACGGTCGGGGCACGGTCCGGGCGGGCCGGAGACGACGGGAGCCCCGTCGGTCAGTGACCGACGGGGCTCCCGGTGAAGCGGAGGCGGAGGGATTTGAACCCTCGATGGACGATAAAGCCCAAACCGCATTAGCAGTGCGGCGCCATAGACCGGACTAGGCGACGCCTCCAACAGCCGGACCGCCACCGGTACTCCGGTGCGTTCCGTGCGACTGCGATGATGCCACAGCCAACGGCCCCGGCACCAACCACCACAACGATACTGGCCGGGTCGACCACGGCGCAAAGAAGAATGAGATACTTCGGTCTCCGAGGAGAGCCAGAGCCGCCCGTGGCAGCGGCGGCCCGAAGCCGTGAGGAGACCTGTCGACGTGAGCAGCAGGCCGACCCGAGGCGCTGCTCGCCTCGCCGCGATACTCGATGCACTGCCCGACCCGCTGCTGCTGGTGAACAGCAACGGCACCGTGGTCGACGTCAACAAGGCCGCCGTGGAGAGCCTGCAGGCACCCGGCACCTCGCTGGTCGGAATGGGCGTGCTGGACCTGCTGCCGGAGTTCGACCCCAGTCGGATCCCGGGTTCCATGCGGCCCCCCGCGAGCGAGACCGAGAGCCTTGACCGACCGGTCCGGATGACCGCCCGACGCACCGACGGCACCGCCTTCAGCGTCGAGGTCTCCGGCAACGACTTCACCGACGAGGGCGGCGGGGAGGCACACGGATTCCTGTCCTTCGCGACCAACGACCAGGACCTGTTGCTGCTCCTGGTCCGCGACATGTCGGCCCGGCTCGGGGTGGAGTCCGAACTCCGGCGCCAGCACAAGCAGACCGAGATGATCCTGCGGGCCGCCGCCGAGGGCGTCCTCGGCGTCGACCTGGAAGGCCGCGTGGTGCTGGTCAACCCGGCCGCCGCGCACATCCTGGACTTCCGGGCCAGCGAGCTCGGCGGCCGCGAGCTGCACCCGCTGATCCAGCACTCGCAGCCCGACGGCAGCCCGCTGGCCGCCGAGAGCTCCGCGCTGATGGACACCCTGCACTCCGGCCGCAAGCACCGGATCCGCAACACCGTGCTGTGGCGCAAGGACGGCCGGCCCGTCACCGTCGACCTGACCACCGCCCCCGTGCGGGACGGCGAGCAGCTGGTCGGCGCCGTGATGACCTTCACCGACCGCACCCACGAACTCGCCCTCGCCGCCCGCAACGAGCACCTCACCGCCGTCCTGGAGTCCGAGCTCGGCGGCGCCCTCACCGCGCTGCACGGCCGGATCGACGCACTGGCCGCCGACCCGGCCGGCCAGCTCTGGCCCGAGGCGAACTGGACGCTGCGCCGGCTCGCCGACGAGTGCCGCCGGTTCGGGAAGCTGATCGACGGCGTGCTGGAGCACCAGCGCTTCGAAGCCGACGCCGACCGCGGCAAGGCCGCGCTGGAGCGCGAGCGGATCGGCCTGGACGAGGTCGTGCAGCTCGCCGTCGACCGGGCCGGCGAACTGGTCGGGCCCGGCCGGGTCCGCTACTCGGTGCACGCCGCCGCCGTGAAGGTGCTCGCCGACCGCGAGCGCCTCGCCCAGGCCCTCGCCCACCTGGTCGCCGACGTCAGCGGCGTCACGCCCGTCCCCGGGCCCGCCCGGGCCGAGGGCGAGCCCGCCCCCGCCGGGGTGCCGTTCGCCGGGCCCGCACCGGCCGGCGAGCAGCCCCCGATCGTGGTGCTGGCGGCCGCCCGGCGCGGCGACGTCGCCCGGGTCGAGGTGCGCGGCCCCGCCCGCACCTCCAGCGCCGTGCACCTGCCGATCGCCCGGGCCGCCGTGCTCCGGCACGGCGGCGTGCTGCAGCGGCACGACCTGCCCGACGGGGCCGGCGCCACCTACGTGGTGGAACTGCCGCTCGACCCCGACGGCGAGGCGTCCGGCGGGCCGGACAAGCGGCAGCACGTCCCCAAGGACTCCGACACCGCGATGATCCCGGACCTGCCGGGCCAGGGCGTCCCGCCCGAGCTGCGGCCCGCCGCGGCCGAGCCCGCGGACGCGGAACGGCCGGCCGAGGCCCGGGCCGACGACACCCAGGGCTCCGGCCGGCGCCGGGCCCGGGCGGCCGCCGCTGCCGCTGCCGCGGGCCAAGACGCGCCGCAGGCCGAGCAGGCCCCGCGCGGGCCGATCGCGCTCGGCCCCGGACCCGGCGCGGACGACACCGCCGGCGGCGGCCTCGCCGGCGGCGGTGAGGGGGCCGAGGGCGCCGAGGGCGGCACCCGCTCCGGCCGCCGGGCCCGCCGGGCCGCCGCGCCCGCTGCCGGGGACGGCTCCGGGGCGCTGCACATCCCCGGCGTGCCCGACCCCGGGACGCCGGTCTACCCCGGCCTGGAGAGCGCGCTGGCGGCCTCGACGCCGGAGCCGGTCACCCCGACCGCCCAGCCCACCGGGCGCCGGCGGCGGCTCGCGCTGCCCGCCGACACCACCGAGGGCGCGGAGGAGGTCACGGCGGTCCTGCCGCCGGTGCCGGCCGCGCCGCCCGCCGACGCGGCCGCCGGGGCTGCCCCCGCCCCTGCCTCCGCTCCCGCTTCCGCTCCCGGCTTCGCCGGCGAACCCGTCGCGCCCGCGCCGCAGGCCGTCCCGCCGCAGCCCGCCGAGCCGCCCGCGGCGCCGGCCGGCGGCGCGTTGGAGGTCGCCCGGTCGGCCGCGCCCGCGCTGCCGGCGGCGGACGCCCCGGCCGAGGACGAGCGGCCCCGGCCGGTCGGCAGCGGGCTGGGCGAGCTGCTGCCGCCGCGCACGCTGGGCGGCTTCCAGACCGCCTTCCCCGCGCCCCCGGTCCCCGGCCAGCCGCCCGCCGCGAACGCGCTGCCCCCGGCCGGGAGCACCCCGTCCGCCGTCGATCCGGCGCTGCTGAACGGGCAGCGGCTGGGCGGCGCCGGCGAGGGGGCCGGGCCCGGGGCGGCCCTGGCGCTGTCCGGCGCACCGGCCGCCGGGAACGGCCAGGTCGAGGGGCGCACCCCGCCCCGGCCGGTCGCCGAGCTGGCCCCCGCCAAGGACCACCCGCAGGACGGCCCGCGCCCGCTGCTGGTGTGGCCCGAGCCCGACCCGTCCACCCGGAACGCGCTGGAGGTCCGCGGCTTCGAGCCGGTCGTGGTCGCCTCCCGCGAGGAGGTGGACGCGCAGGTCGGGCGGACCCCCGCCGCGCTGTTCGTCGACCCGCTGACCGGCCCGATCACCCGGACCGCGCTGCAGTCGCTGCGCACCGCCGCGCTGGCCGGGCGGATCCCGGTGCTGCTGGCCGCCGGCCTCGGCCAGGCCACCCGGGACGCCGCGTACGGCGCCGACCCGGCGGTGCTGCTGCGGGCGCTCGCGCCCCGGGACGGCGAGAACCACGCCGCCCGGGTGCTGCTGGTGGAGTCCGACCCGGAGGTCGCCGCCGCGCTGGTGGCCAGCCTGGAGCGGCGCGGCATGCACGTCGAGCACGCCTCGGACGAGAACGAGGCGGTGGCCCGGGCCAGCAGCATCCAGCCGAACCTGGTGGTGCTGGACCTGCAGCGGATCGAGCGGCAGCACCTCGGGCTGCTCGACTGGCTGCGCGCCAACGACCGGCTGCACCGCACCCCGCTGGTCGTCTACACCTCGGCCGACCTGGACCCGCAGGCCCGGGCCGGACTGCGCACCGGCGCGAACGTGCTGTTCCTCGCCGAGCGCTCCACCACCGAGGACGTGCAGGGCCGGATCGTCGAACTGCTGGCCCGGATAGGCGCGTTGGGCCAGGCGGTACCGGCTGTCAGCGGCGCGTCCTTCTGACGCTCAGTCAACTGCCCTGGCGTGGTGGCTCGGCCAGCGGAATCCGAGCCACCAGCCGTGCACCGCACGGGCGTTCGTCGCCCGGGTGCTCGCCGTCCTCCGGCTGCCCGGCGACGTACAGGGTGCCGCCGTGGTGCTCGGCGAGATCCCGGGCGATGGCCAACCCCAGACCGGCGCCGCCGAGTTCGCGGCTGCGGGCGTCGTCGAGCCGGGTGAAGCGCTCGAACACCCGCTCGCGGTCCGGCTCCGGGATGCCCGGACCGTCGTCGCGCACCTCCAGCACCGCCTCGCCCTCCTCGGCGGCCAGCCGGACCTCGACCCGGCCCTCCGCGTAGCGCTGGGCGTTGTCGACCAGGTTGGTGAGCAGCCGGGTCAGCCAGGTGATGTTGCCCGACACCCGTACGCCGTCCGCGAGTTGGGCCGCGACCGGGACCCGGTCGGCGACCCGGGCATCCAGCACGTCGGCCACCAGCACGTCCAGGTCGACGATCCGGGTGGCGACCGGGTCGGCGGCGTCCAGCCGGGCGAGCAGCAGCAGGTCGGTGGCGAGGTCCTGCAGGCGGACGGTGTCCTGCAGGGCGTCGGCGAGCAGGTCGGGCCAGAGTTCGGGGTCGGGGTGGGCCAGCGCGACCTCCAGCTGGGTGCGCAACACCGCGATGGGGCTGCGCAGTTCGTGCGAGGCGTCGGCGATGAAGCGGCGCTGGCGCTGCCCGGCGTCCTCCAGCCGGTCCAGGGTCGAGTTGACCGTGGCGGCCAGCCGGGAGACCTCGTCGCCGGTGCGCGGCACCGGCACCCGGCGGTGCAGGTCGTGGCCGGTGATCTCGGCCACCTCGGAGCGGATCGCCTCCACCGGGCGCAGCGCCCGGCCGGTCACCCGCCAGGTGACCATCGCCACCAGGGCCACCAGCAGCGGCAGTCCGACGGCGAGCGCGGCGGTGGCGGTCCGACCGGCCGCCTCCACCGGGCGCAGCGAGGCGGCAGAGTAGACCGTGAGTTCGCCGTCCGGGCCGTTGACGGTCATCGAGACCACCTGTCGCCGCGAGTCGGTCACCAGCTGCCCGGCGTAGCTCCTCTTGAAGCCCTGCTTGGCGTAGTAATTCCCCTTGGCATCAAGGAGGTTGTCCATTTCGTCGGTGCTCGGGTAGCCGGTGCTCGGGTCGCCGGCGCCGGGCGGCCTCGGGACCTTCGGGGGCAACGGGACCATCCGCCCCGTCCCGACCGTCAGGCCCGGCTGGACCCGCCACCCCGGCGCCAGGCTCTCCGGGTCTTCGCCGGGCAGCAGGTCGGGCGTGGTCGCGACCAGTTGCCCGGTCGAGTCGACCACCCGGACGGGACCGTCGACGTACCCCACGATGATCTGCGGCAGGTGCTCGCGCCCCGCCAACTCGACCACCCGGTCGGCCTGTCGGACGGCGGTGGCCCGGACGTCCCGGGTCAGGTTGGCCTGCAGCACGGCGAGCAGGGCCAGCGCGGTGCCGCCGAGCGCGAGGGCCACCACGGCGGTGGCGGCGAAGGTCGCCCGGGCCCGGACCGAGCGCGGCAGCAGGCGGCGCGGCGACAGGCGGCCGCGCAGTGGCGGGCGGCGCGGGGGCCGGGGCGGGCGGTGCGGGGGCCGGGGCGGGCGGTGCGGGGACCGCGTCCGGTCAGCCACCGTCGGCCGCCAGCCGGTAGCCGGCGCCGCGGACGGTGCCGACGGAGGTACGGGCGAAGGGGGCGTCGATCTTCCGGCGCAGGGCGCTGATGTGCACCTCGACGATGTTGGGGTCGCCGTCGAACGCGGCGTCCCAGACGCTCTCCAGGATCTCCCGCTTCGACACCACCCCGCCGGCCGCCCGGGCCAGGCACTCCAGCACCGCGAACTCCCGCGTGGTCAGCCGCACTTCGACCCCCGCCCGGGTGCACGTCCGGCGGGCCGGATCGATCGCCAGGTCACCGAACTCCAGCGTCTGCGGCAGCCGGCGCCCGGTGCGGCGGACCAGCGCGCGCAGCCGGGCCACCAGCACCACGTACGAGAACGGCTTGGAGAGGAAGTCGTCGGCGCCGGTGTCCAGGGCCTCGGCCTCGTCGAGTTCGCCGTCCTTGGCGGTGAGCATCAGGATCGGGGTGTCGTCACCGGCCGCGCGCAGCCGGGAGCAGACCCGGTAGCCGTTCAGCCGGGGCAGCATGATGTCGAGCACGATCACGTCGTAGTCGTGCTCGGTGGCCAGCCACAGGCCCTCCTCGCCGTCGTGGGCGAGGTCGACGGCGAAGCCCTCGGCCCGCAGCCCGCGCTGCAGCGTGGCGGCGAGCCGCCGTTCGTCCTCGACCACCAGTACGCGCATGGGAGACAGCGTCGCAGGCGTCCGGCGGAACGGACAGGGCGGCTTCAGCCTGGCTTCAGGCGGGCGGGGGCAAGCTGGGCGCCCGGCCGGAGGGGATCGTCCGTCGGCCGTGTTCCCACGAGGGGGTCGTACGCACATGTCCGAACCGCAGTCGCAGCCGTCACAGCCGTCGCCGCAGCCGGGACCGTCGGCGCAGTCGGGGCCGTCGGGCTCCGGGCCGGTCCAGCCGACCGGGCTGACCAAGCCGTCCGTGCCGGGGGCGGGAGCGGCACCGGAGCCGGAGCCGTCGGGCGGGCCGGAGCCGGTGGCCGAGCAGGTGCCCGTGGCGCGGCCGGCGCTGCGGCTGCCGGGCCGGCGCGGGGTCCGCTGGGTGATCGGCATCGCCGCGGTGGTGGTGCTGGGCGCGGTGGCCGTCGGCGCCGGGGCCGCGCTGGAGCGCCACCACGAGCGCGAGGTGGTCGCGTTCGACCGGGGCTACGCCGAGAAGCGGGGGGCGGTGTTCGCCCCCGGCGTGCCGGACGCCCCCAAAGTGCCGGGCGCGCCCGGGCAGCTGGTCATCCGCGACGGGGACGGCTCCGTCCGGTCCCTCCCCCTCGGCGGCCGGGTCGGCGGCATCGGCCCGGACAGCGTGAACGGTCGCGGCGGCGTCGCCCCCGGCTGGTCGCTCGCGCCCGCCGCGCTGCCCGCCGTCCCCGCCGACCAGGCGCTGGCCAAGGCCGTCGCGGCCGTCCCGAACGGGAAGGCCGCCGCCCTCACGGTGGTCAACCGCGAGGGCGGCGGCAGCTCCTGGTCGGTGGAGGTGCTGGGCGCGGACGGCGTCCGCCACCTGGTGACCGTGGACGGCACCGACGGGTCGGTCACCGGCAACACCACCACCGACGGGCGCTGAGCCCCGGACCGGGCCGGGGTCAGTGGTAGGCGTGGACCACCGCGTGACCCCGGCCGCGGCCGATCAGCCAGCGGTTGACCGGGACGGTGACCAGGAAGGCCAGCACCAGCGAACCGGCCAGCGACACCCAGAACAGGAGCTGGCCGAGACCCGCGTCCATCGCCCCCGGGACCGCCACCATGACGCCGTTGTCGATCAGCTCCATGACGATGATCGACACGGTGTCGGCGGCCAGCGCGACCTTCAGCGCGTCCTGGAACGACAGGCCGGCCTTCAGCACGCCGCGCATCGTCAGCGCGTAGCCGAAGACGAAGGCGAGCGCGATCGACAGCACCACGGTCGCGCCGTTGTGCAGGCCGAAACCGACGCCGATCACCTGGCCGAGCACCTCGCCGATGGCGCAGCCGGTCAGGCAGTGCAGCGTCGCCTGCGCGGCGGTGCGCCAGCTGGTGCCGACGCCGTGGGCGTGGGTGTGGGCGTGGGCGTGCTGTTCGTGACCCGCGTGGTGCTCGTGACCCGCGTGGTGCCCGTGCGCGCTGTGCTGTTCCATGACGGCCCTCCTCGTCCGACCCGGCGGGGTTCCCGACTCCGAGGAACGTCATACCCCCCAGGGGTATTCCGAACCGGATTTCCGGATCTTCGCGAGGAGGGCCGCCCGACGGCCCGCGGGTCAGCCCCGCACGGCCTTCCCGGCGCCGTCCGCCTTGCCGCCGAGCACCGTCACGTCCAGCCGGTCGGCGGCGTAGTCCGCGCGGATCACCTTCTTGTCGAACTTGCCCACCGAGGTCTTCGGCACCGACTCGATCACCGACCAGCGCTCCGGCAGCTGCCAGGAGGCGACCCGCCCGGCCAGGAAGGCCCGCAGCTCGGCGAGGCCGGCCGTGGCGCCGGGGCGCAGCACGACGGTGGCCAGCGGGCGCTCGCCCCACTTCTCGTCCGGGACGGCCACCACGGCGGCCTCGGCGACCTCGGGGTGCGCCATCAGGTGGTTCTCCAGCGCGACCGAGCTGATCCACTCGCCGCCGGACTTGATCACGTCCTTGGCGCGGTCGGTGAGCGTCAGGTAGCCGTCGGCGGTGATGGTGCCGACGTCGCCGGTGCGCAGCCAGCCGTCCGGGCTGAACTTGTCCTCGGGGGCCTCGGCCGCGTTGCCCGCGCCGCCGAAGTACGCCGCGGCGATCCACGGCCCGCGCACCTCCAACTCGCCCTCGGCGACGCCGTCGTGCGGCATCGTCTCGCCGCCGGGGCCGATCAGCCGGGCCTGCACCGAGGCCGGGAAGACGCCCTGGGTGACCCGGTACGCCCACTCGTCCTCGCCGGTGACGCCGGCCGGCGGGTGGGCGACGGTGCCCAGCGGGGACGTCTCGGTCATGCCCCAGGCGTGGACCACCCGGATGCCGTGCCGCTCCTCGAACGCCTTCATCAGCGCGGGCGGGCAGGCCGAGCCGCCGATGACGACGGTCTCCAGGGTGGAGGTGTCGTAGCCGCCGGCGTCCAGCTCGTCCAGCAGGCCGGTCCAGATGGTCGGGACAGCGGCGCCGAAGGTCGGCTTGACCCGGTCGATCATCGCGGCGAGCGGCTTGGGCTGCAGGAAGCGGTCCGGCATCAGCAGGCTCGCGCCGGTCATGAACGCCGCGTGCGGGATGCCCCAGGCGTTCACGTGGAACATGGGCACGACCGGGAGCACGGTGTCGCGGGCGGTCAGGCCGAAGCTGGACGCGGCGATGATCTGCATCGAGTGCAGGTAGATCGAGCGGTGGCTGTAGACCACGCCCTTGGGATCGCCGGTGGTCCCGGAGGTGTAGCAGAGCGCGGCGGCCTGCTTCTCGTCGATGTCGGTCTGCCACGGGTAGTCGGTCGGCCGGCCGGCCAGCAGCTCCTCGTAGCCGTGCACCGTCCCGCCGAACCCGGCCAGCAGCGCCGGGTCGTACGCCCCCGCCACCACGACGTGCTCGACGGTGCCGGCCAGCTGCGGCAGCACGGCGGCCAGCAGCGGCAGCACCGAGCCGTTGACGATGACCACCCGGTCCGCGGCGTGCTTGACGATGTAGACCAGCTGGTGGGCGGGCAGCCGCAGGTTCAGGGTGTGCAGCACCGCGCCCATCGACGGTATCGCCAGGTACGCCTCCTGGTGCTCGGCGTTGTTCCACATCAGCGTGCCGACCGGCTCGCCCTCCGCCACCCCGAACTCCTCGCGCAGCGCGTGCGCGAGCTGCCCGGCGCGGGCGCCGACCTCGGCGAAGGTCCGCACCACGGGGCCGTCCTCGGTCCAGGTGGTGACGGTCGACCGGCCGTGGATGGTGGACCCGTGCTGCAGAATTCGGGCGACGGTGAGCGGAACGTCCTGCATCGTGCTGTACACGCGGGTCCTCCTTGACCGGCCGGCACGTTGCTACCCGCAGGTAGCAAGCGATTCATCCGATTCTTTCCCCGGGGCACCCCCGCTGTCAGTAGTCGCAACCGAGATGAGACCGACCCCTCGCCCCGCAGGTCGCGCGGCGTGTCCGCCCGGAACCGGGGTGTGGCGACGCCGGGGGCGGAGACGCCGGGACCCCGGGACCCCGGGACGACAGGGGCGCGGGGCCGGAGTACGGGGACGGGGCGCACGGAGGCGTGCGGGACGGCGACCGGGCCGCAGCGCGGCCGCGCCGGTGACGAGCGGGGCGGGACCGCCCGTCCCCGTACCTCTCCCCCTGTTCCTACCCGCTCAGCGGGCGACCGGACCGTCCAACTGGTCGCGGTCGATGGTCAGCGCGGCGCCGCCGTACGTCTCCTGGACGTTGCCGTGGTGCTGGTGGATCCGGGCGTGGTCGACCCACAGGTCGTCGCCGAGCCGGCCCGCGCCGTCGGTGGTGGTCGCCCGGTCGTCCCAGCGGGCGTACCAGACCGCGTCCGGCAGCGGGCCGCTGCCGGCCCGGGCGGCGGCGGCCAGGTCGGCCACCCCGGCGTCGGTCGAGGAGTAGAAGCCCGACCGGAAACCGGCCTTGTGCAGCGCCTGCGTCCACCCGACGGTGAAGTCCGTCACCGCCTGGCTGCACGCCGAATCGCCGCGCGGGTACGCCTCGATGTCCAGGTAGACCGGGGTGCCGGTGCGCAGGCCGAGGTCCTTCACCGCGCGCACCGCCTCGGCCGCCTCCTCCTTGCCCTGCTGCACCGCCTTCGCCGGATCGATCCGCTGCGACTTCCCGCCCGCCGCCATGCACGGCGCCTGCCGCCCCACGTGCGTCGGGATCAGCCGCCAGCCCATCGCCCGCGCCTCGCGCACCCAGGCGGCGGTCAGCCGGGGCTGGGCACAGGCCCGCTGCCGCCCGCTGCTGTAGATCCCGACCGCGCCGTACGGAGAGGTGCCCCACCAGGCGCGCAGGGTCTCCAGCGGGGGCGCGGTGCACGCGTCGAACCCCGCTCCCGTGAACACCTCGGCCGGCAGCGGGCTCCGGCGCGAGCGCAGCGGGTCGGCCAGCAGCGTGCGGCGCAACCGGACGGGCGGCGCCTCGGCCGGCACGGCGGCGGTGAGCGCGGCGGCCGTCAGCGCGACGGCCTGGTGCGCGACGGCCTGGTGCGCGACGGCGGGCAGGCGCTGGGCGGCGAGCTCCGGGGCGAGCAGCTGCTGCGCTCCGGCGGCAGGCTCCGCCCGTGATCCGGCCGGGGCAGCGGCCTGGGCCCCGGCCCGGGACTCCGCCCGGGACTCCGCCCGAGCAGGGGCGGCCGACGGACCGGCCGCCAGCATTCCGATGGCGTCCTGGTCGGTGGCGAGCAGCAGAACGAGTGACGCGGCCGTCAGGGCCGCCGGGCCGAGGTAGCGCACCCTCCAGAACTACTGAGGTGCCGCCAGGTCGCCCGGCAGGACACGCCGCCGGTGCCGACCGGTCACCCGGGTGGCCCCGTGACGCAGCCCACCGGTAACTGGCTTTGACCATATGCAGTCCTTACGTCAGACTCGATCACATGTCAGGCGCGTCCCTCACCGTTGAAAGCACAAGAGAAATCCCGAGCAGCACCTCCGTTTCGAAGGTCACCTCCGCTTCGAAGGCCGCCACCGGATCCGGGCGGGTCGGCCGGGCCCGGCGACGGCTCGGGCGGGTGCCCGCGCCGGTGCTGTGCCTGGTGTCGATGCTGGCGGTGCAGCTCGGTGTGGCGGCGTCGAAGCCGCTGTTCGGCGTGCTGGGGGTGGCGGGCGCGACCTTCCTGCGAATCTCCTTCGCCGCCGCCGTCCTGCTCGCCTTCACCCGGCCCCGGCTGCGCGGCCGCAGCCCGCGCGACCTGGCGATGGCCGGCCTGCTCGGCGTCGCCTCCGCCGGGATGACCCTGCTGTTCGCCGGCGCCGTCGACCGGCTGCCGATGGGCACCGCCGCCACCATCGAGTTCCTCGGCCCACTGGCCGTCGCCCTGGTCTTCGCCCGCCGCGCCGGACACGTGCTGTGGGCCCTGCTCGCGGCCGGCGGCGTCGCCCTGCTCACCCTGCTGGGCGGCGGCGAGGGCGGCTCCGGCGGCCTCGACCCGGTCGGCCTGGCCTACGCGTTCGGCGCGGCCGCCTGCTACGCCGGCTACATCCTGTTCACCCACAAGGTCGGCGCGGCCTTCAAGGGCTTCGAGGGTCTGGCGGTCTCGTTCACCATCGCCACCGTCGTCCTCGCCCCGTTCGGC
Organism: Kitasatospora setae KM-6054; assembly: GCF_000269985.1. NCBI lineage: Bacteria > Bacillati > Actinomycetota > Actinomycetes > Kitasatosporales > Streptomycetaceae > Kitasatospora > Kitasatospora setae. The sequence goes on from NC_016109.1 coordinate 4,172,836, forward strand.
GCCGCCGAGGCCGTGCGCGGCCTGGCCGGTTCCGACTCCCCCGGCCTGCTGCTGCTGGCCGTCGCGGGCGTCGCCCTGCTCTTCCCGGTGCTGCCGTACGCGCTGGAGATGACCGCGCTGCGGCGGATGTCGCAGCGGGTGTTCAGCGTGATCGTCAGCCTCGACCCGGCGGTCAGCGCCCTGGTCGGCCTGCTGGTGCTCGGCCAGGTGCTGGGCCTGCCGCAACTGCTGGGCATCTGCTGCGTGGTCGCCGCGAGCGTCGGCGCGACGCTCACCGCGCGGCGCTGACGCCCCGCCCCGCCCCGCGCCCCGTCGGGGAACGCCTCGGGGAACGCCTCGGGGGCGCGGTGACCGCCGTGGCGGTTGCCGCGCCCCCGAGGGGTTCTGTTCGTCGTCTGTGCCCGTGCCCCGAGGCGGTTGACCCTTTCCACTCCCGGGTGTCGCGGCGGTCCGTGCTCCGTCCGGTCCGGCGCCCCCGCCGTCCCGTCCGCACCTCCCGCCGGCGGGTCAGTACGAGTAGACCGGCGCGAAGACGAAGTTGAAGTTCTTGTTGGACTGGTCCGCGTAGACGATGCCCGCGTTGTCCTTCACTCCGAGGGTGTTGTTCTGGTTCGACGCACCGGCACCGGTCGCCGTCTGCTGGGTGGAGTTGTAGTTGCCGTCGACCGATCCGAAGATGTTGCCGCTGCCGAAGTTCGAGACCACGCCGCTGTTCGAGCCGTGGCCGGCAGCCGCACCGTTGTCGGCCGCCGCGGCACCCGCCCCGGCCAGCAGCAGACCGGCGGCGAGCGGGACGGACGCGACCAGCGCGGCCAGGCGTGTGGTGCGGAAGCGCGCCATGGGATTTCCTCCGTTGGTTCTTGCCGGGCACTGACAGATGGAAAAGGTGTTCCGGAGTCCGTGGCCAGACGGGGCTCCGGGGGCTGCGACGCCGAGGAACAGACTTCCGCAACAAATCGACAAAGCACCAGCATCACTGAGCCTTTTCCCCCATTAGCGTGACGCGGCAGCAGCGGCGCATAATCCCGCGCGGATCGGTTCGTCGACAGACACACCGCCTACGAGCTGGCATTTCCCTCGTACGGCCGCAGCCGGACCCCCACCCGGACGGGCGCACACCGACCGGTTTTCGGCGAGTCGCACGAGCCTCGGGGCGCACGAACGAACCGCTCGCGCCCTGCGGAGGTGAGGTGACCGCACGATGTCGATATTTCGCCATTCACCGGATTTCTCATACCATCCGGATGTCCGATGATGATGAGCAGATTAATTGCATGTGAATTTCCCGACCATCATCTTGTGATGGTCGGGAAGTAGCCCTGCGCGTTCGATTCGGCAGGCGCGGCAGCAGCCCGGAAAAAGCACCCGAAGGGCCGGAGACACCCGAGGGGTCAGAGCATCTTGCCCGGGTTGAGGATGCCCAGCGGGTCGAACGCCGCCTTGATCTGCCGCTGCAGCTCCAGGCCGACCGGGCCGAGCTCCCGGGCCAGCCACTCGCGCTTCAGCAGGCCGACGCCGTGCTCCCCGGTGACCGTTCCGCCGAGTTCCAGGCCGAGGGCCATGATCTCGTCGAAGGAGGTCCGGGCCCGGGCGGTCTGGTCCTCGTCCTTGGCGTCGAAGATCACCACCGGGTGGGTGTTGCCGTCGCCCGCGTGCGAGACCACGCCGATGGTGAGGCCGTGGCGGTCGGCGATGGCCGCGACGCCGTTCAGCATCGCGGCCAGCGCGCTGCGCGGGACGGCCACGTCGTCGATCATCGTGGTGCCCAGCCGCTCCAGCGCGGGCAGCGAGAGCCGCCGGGCCTGCAGCAGCAGCTCGGACTCCGCCCGGTCCTCGGCCGGGACCACGCCGGTCGCCCCGGCGGCCTTGCACAGCGCCTCCACCTCGGCCAGCCGTTCGCGCTGGTCCGGGCCGTCGAAGGCGACCAGCAGCAGGGCCCGGGTCGACTCCGGCAGTCCCATCCGGGCCATCTCGTTCACCGCGCGGACGGTGGTGGCGTCCATCAGCTCCATCAGCGAGGGCGTGTGCCCGGCCGCCATCACCTCGCACACCGCGGCCCCCGCCGCGTCCACCGAGTCGAACTCCGCGGCCAGCACCAACTGCGGCCCCGGCGCGGGCCGCAGCGCCAGCGCCGCCTCGACGACCACGCCCAGCGTGCCCTCCGAGCCGACCAGCAGCCGGGTCAGGTCGTAGCCGGCGACGCCCTTCGCGGTGCGCCGGCCGGTCCGCAGCAGCCGGCCGTCCGCCAGCACCACGTCGAGCCCGAGCACGTACTCGGCGGTCACGCCGTACTTCACGCAGCACAGGCCGCCGGCGCCGGTGCCGATGTTGCCGCCGATGGTGCAGGACTCCCAGCTCGACGGGTCCGGCGGGTAGGACAGTCCGACGGCCTCGGCGGCCCGGGACAGCTCGGCGTTGACCACGCCCGGCTGGACCACGGCGATCCGGTCGACCGGGTCGATGCTCAGGATCCGGTTCATCCGGGTCAGCGAGAGCAGGATGCAGCCGTCCACCGCGTTCGCCCCGCCCGAGAGCCCCGTCCGGGCGCCCTGCGGCACGACCGGCACCCGCAGCTCGGTCGCCGTCCGCAGCACGAACCGCACCTGCTCCACGTCCTCCGGGAACACCAGCACCGCCGGCTCGCCCGCCTCGCAGAACCCGGCCATGTCCCGCGCGTACGCGGCCGTCACGTCCGGATCGACCGCGACCGCCCCGTCCGGCAGCCCCGCGCGCAACCGTTCGACCAACTCGCCCACCGCAACCTCCACACTCGCATCGTCCGCACTCTCCTCCCCCGCCCCACCCCCGGCAACCACCGACCGCCCCCTGTCCGGCTGTCGGTCCGTTCCGGCACCCTGGACCCATGCGCGCACCCCGGATCCAGTGCCCCGACTGCGACCGCCCGGTCGCCCTCATGCCCACCCGCCGGGCCGGCTACGGCATCGTCCACGACCACAAGCGCGACCGCCGCTCACTCAGCCTCTGCACCGGCAGCATGCGCCAACTCCCGCTCACCGACGCCGTGCTGTGGCAGGACGCGCTACCCGGCCTGCCCGGAGCACCAGGGCAGGCCGCCGACGCGCCGCCGACGCTGTTCTGAGCTGCGGACGGGCGCCACGACCCTCAAACCCTGACTCGAAGAAGCCGTTGCCCCACTCCACGGCTTCCCAGTTCGGGATCCGTCACGCGGCGGCGCCCCTTCCCTGGCTCACCTACTGTCGACATCGACCCGCGTGTCTGTCCAGCGGCTCGGCGCTGGCCGTAGATCCCTTCCTGACCAGTAGGAAACCACCAGGAAAAGCGCCGCCAGGGCAGCCGCCAGAATGAACCACAGGGTTCCCACGACCACGAGGAACACCGCCGCCGCCCCGGCGCCGACTCCAGCGAACGAAAGAGCTTTCCGCGCCCCGGGAAGTTCCTCGTACACGCGCGCAAATTGTTGACGCATCTCGATCTCGGCCAGGCGTTCCGCATCGCCGCGCGCCGAAATGTACTCGTTCGCAGAATGCAGGCTCTGCAGAACGCTTTCGGAATTGAGGTCCCACCGGTAACCGTCCTCACTCAGATCATGGTCAATCGAATCGGAGTCGACCCCAGGAGGAGAACCGAACGGGGAGGTGAAGCGACGGAATCTAGGCCCTCGGGCCGCAGGCGTGGACATAGAATGCCTTCCTTGTCGTCAGTTGGCGCCGATGGCGGCTGCGAGTACATCCGCGTAGAGCAGAAGCTCTCGGACGTCCCGCGCAGCGAATCCCGGATCCTGGGCGGACTTCGACATCTTCCCGTCCATGGCCAGGATGCCGATCACCTTGTTGTTGACCTTCACCTGCACCGCCGCAACCCTCTCGTCCGGAGTGGACGGCGACGTCCAGTTGAACGGGGAGACCGTATTTTTACGCACGAGGACCTGGCCGTCCTTCGCTACCAACTCGAGCACTGCGTAGGCGGGCATCCCGCCGTTGATCGCTGAAACCGCCGATGCGGGCCACTGCGACACCAACGTGAAGACGCTGCTCCCGTCCCACTCGTAATAGATTCCCCGCACTCCTTCGGCAATTTCCGAAACACCCACCACGATCGACTGGTCGAGTCGCCCCCTACGAACGTTCTGATCGGCCGCCGAAAGCGAGCGGTCCGCTATGACAGCGGCCTGGGCGGCGGTAGGGGCAAGGTTGGCAACGAGGTTCTCGTAGTTCCGCTCCGCTCGTGTCGCCAACCTCATCATCTTCTCGCGGTATGCCGAGAGCCTAACCTTCTCCGTATTACCGGCATATACAGCCAGGGCGGAAGCAATCACGCCAGCCATGATCCAGTACTGCTGATTCCCTCCGTCCTTCCCGCCAAAAATACTGGCAGCGAAGGCGAAAGCGGTGAAGAAAATGGTAGCCGCACCGAGAGCGAAATTGATGATGCGGTCCTTGACCTCAGGTGACATGTTCCCCCCAGTGACGTGGGTGTTCCGCGACGCGTGACCCCGGTCCCTCACTACCCCGAAGTTTTTCCACTTACGCGGCGCACGGCGGCCACTCGACTGGTGGCGGTGGGTTGGGCAGACCCGGCCCACGGCTGGCCCACGAACACTGACCGGAGGCGGCACAGCGGTGGGACAGCCCGGCACGGAACGACTCAGGGCGGGTATCGGAGAGGCTCCGATACCCGCCCTGAGCTGGTGGTTCAGCCACCTGCGCGGAGGGTGTGGGATTTGAACCCACGGTGGCGCGAGGCCACGACAGTTTTCAAGACTGGTCCCTTAGGCCGCTCGGGCAACCCTCCTCGGCGGAGGCCAGCCTAACGGGTCGGAGCGGTGCAGGTGCACTCCGTTTCGGGACGGTCAGTTGTCGCCCTTGCGTTCGCCGAGGGTGACGGTGGTCTTGGCGGGCTTGTCGTCGCGCTTGTACTCGATCTCGACCTTCTCGCCGGGCTTGTGGGTCCAGATCTCGCTGACCAGGGTGGGGCCGCTGTCGATGGCGATGCCGCCGAGCTTGGTGATGACGTCGCCGGCCTTGAGGCCGGCGAGGTCGGCGGGGCCGCCGGGGGTGACGGCGGGGGTGCCCTGGACGGGGGCGGTGGCGATCTGGGCGCCGTCGCCCTTGTAGTTGTCGTTGCGGAGGACGCCGAGGATGGCGTAGACGGGGGTGCCGTCCTTGATGAGGGTCTGGGCGACCCACTTGGCCTGGTTGATCGGGATGGCGAAGCCGAGGCCGATGGAGCCGGCCCGGCCGCTGCCGCTGGTGTTGGACTGGATGGCCGAGTTGATGCCGATCACGGAGCCGGAGGCGTCGAGGAGCGGGCCGCCGGAGTTGCCGGGGTTGATCGAGGCGTCGGTCTGCAGGGCGTTCATGTAGGAGGCCTGGGCGCCGGTCTCGTCGCCGGAGGCGACCGGGCGGTCCTTGGCGGAGATGATGCCGGTGGTGACGGTGCCTTCGAGGCCGTAGGGGGCGCCGATGGCGATGGTGGCGTCGCCGATGGCGACCTTGTCGGAGTCGCCGAGCGGCAGCGGGGTGAGCTTGTCGGTCGGCGGGTTGTCCAGGCGGACGACGGCGACGTCGTAGCCCTGGGCGCGGCCGACCACGGAGGCGCTGTACGAGGAGCCGTCGGAGAACTTGACGGTGAGCTTGCCGCCGTTGGCGGCGGGGGCGACCACGTGGTTGTTGGTCAGGATGTGGCCCTCGGTGTCGAAGACGAAACCGGTGCCGGTGCCGGACTCGCTGGAGCCCTCGGCCTTGATGGTGACGGTGGACGGCAGGGCCTTCGCGGCGATGCCGGCGACCGACTCGGGGGCCCGGTCGAGGTTCTGGTGGGTGTTGCCGACCGCGACGGTGGTGGAGCTGTGGTTGGCGCCGCCCGCGCTGTTCTCCTTGCGGTGGTCGGTGACGGAGGCGCCGATCGCGCCGCCGGCCAGGCCCGCGAGCAGGGCGACGGCCGCGACCAGGGCGACCAGCGAGCCGCGCTTGCGCTTGCCGGGGCCGCCCGCGCCGGGCTGCTGGACGGCCCAGGGGGAGCCGGGGCCGCCGGGGCCGGCCGGTCCGCCGGGCAGTTCTCCGCCGGACGGGTTGCCCCAGCCGCCGACCGGCTGGCCGGCGCCGAACGGGTGGTGCGGCTGCTGCGGGGCGGCCGGGCCGCCGTCCTGGAGGAGCGGAGCGGACGCGGCGGGCGCGAAGGGCGCGGCGGGTGCGGCGGGCACGGCCGGGGCGATCGCGGTCTGCGCCTCGTCGGGCCGGCCGTACGGGTGCGGAGCCGGGGCCGGGGCCGGGGCCGGGGCGGCCGGCGGCGGCGCGTCCAGGTAGGAGGGCGCGGCGGCGGGCGCGGACGGGACCTTGCCGAGCTGGATGGTCTGGTCGACCGCGGGCGCCTCCGGAGCGGCCGGAGCCGGAGCCGGGGCCGGAGCCGGGGCCGGGGCGGCCGGCGGCGGCGCGTCCAGGTAGGAGGGCGCGGCGGCGGGCGTACCGGAGCCGGCGGCCACCGCCTCGGTGCCGGACGGCTCGTTGGCCTTCTCCGGCGGGGTGGTACCACTCGCGTGCTCGGTGCTCACGGACGACCTCCATCGCTGAACAGAACCTTCGGTCGCGAACCGCGGCGCTGGGGCACGGTGCGGGACCTCGGGGCACAGTTTTTCCTATGCCGGATTCGGACACCGTAAGCGGGCCCCTGAATAAATCATGAGAAGCCTTAGGCCGCTCTGACATGGACATCAGTGGTCCCGCGGTGCGGACGCCCGACCCCCCGGTCTTGGCGTTCCCCCGCCCGGAGGCTAGCCTGTCGCTCCTGTAAACCGAAGAACGTCGCGGGAGCTTGGACCAGCCAGGCTGAGAGTGCGCCGGTTCGACCGTAGGGCATGGCGGTGACGCCACCACGGGCGAGGGGGCGCTGACCGCCGGAACCTGTCCGGATAATGCCGGCGTAGGGAGTATCGGCCATGACGGCTGTTCCGTCTGCCCAAACGAACGATCTCGCCCCCGAGGCCCGGCCCGGGGCGCGGCCCGAGGCCCCGCTGACCCTCGACACCGCCCCGCCGCGCACCCTGGACTTCCGGGCGCTGTTCGCGCTCTGGGCCAATCTGGGCGTCAGCCTGATCGGCTTCACCAGCGCCGCGACGGTGCTCGGCGAGCAGGGCCACGAGCTGGGCTTCACCGCGGCGGTGACCGCGATCGTGGCGGGCACCGCGATCGGCACCGCGATGCTGGCGGTGGCGGCCCTGGTGGGTGCCCGCACCGGCGCGCCGGCGATGGCGGTGCTGCGCGGCCTGTTCGGCACCCGGCTGTCGTACGTGCCGACGGTGCTGAACATCGTGCAGTGCGTCGGCTGGGGCGTCTACGAGCTGACGGTGGTCGCCTGGGGCGCGCAGACGGTGGCGGGCACGGCGGGCTGGCGGTGGCTGTTCGTGCTGCTGGCGGGCGTGCTGACCACGGTGCTGACGATCTGGCCGCTGGGCGCGATCGCGGTGCTGCGCAAGTACGTGGCGGTCGCGGTGGGCGTGGCGATGGTCTACTTCACGGTGCAGTTCGCCCGGCAGGGCTTCCCCGACCCGGGCGCGGGCAACTGGGACGGCTTCCTGGGCGCGACGGACGCGGTGATCGCGGTGTCGGTGTCCTTCGTGCCACTGGCCGCGGACTACACCCGGCACGCGCGCAGCTCGGCGAAGGCGTTCTGGGCGACGTTCTCCGGCTACACGGTGGCCCAGGTGTGGTGCTACGTGCTGGGCGTGGTGGCGCTGCTGCAGTCCGGCGGCGACCCGAACCGGATCTTCGACTCGTTCACCGGCGTCGCGGCGGGCTGGGCGTTCCTGCTGGTGCTGGTGCTGCGGGAGACCGACCAGTCGTTCGCGAACGTGTACTCGACGGCGATGTCGGTGCACAACCTGTGGCCGCGGGTGGACCGCCGGGTGCTGACCGCCGGGATCGGCGTGCTGGTGACGGTGCTGGCGCTGCGGATCAAGGAGTTCACCGACTCGTACTACGGCTTCCTGGGCCTGATCGGCTCGGTGTTCGTGCCGCTGTTCGCGGTGCTGGCCGCGGACTACTTCCTGGGCGCGGGCCGGCGCGGCTGGAACCTGGGGCAGGACGCCCCGGCGCGCTGGGTGATGCTGCTGCCGTGGGCGGTGGGCTTCGCGGTGTACCAGCTGCTCGCCCCGTCGAGGATCGGCGGCTGGTGGACCGGGATCTGGGAGGGCCTCCGGCGGGCGCTGCACTTCGAGCCGCGGGCCTGGACCTCGGCCTCGCTGTTCTCGTTCCTGGTCGCCGCGCTGGTCACCCTCGCGGTGACCGCGCTGGAGCGGCCGAAGGCGGACCGGGCCGGCTGAGGCTGAGGGCCTGTTGTTCACCCGCCCGTCGCCGTGCCGGGGGACGGCGGCCGGCGGGCGCCGCGTACGGTGGGCGGCGTGGACACCACGTACGGCGCGAACGGGCGCGCGGACCGCTCGGCGGTGAAGGTGATCGCCCACCGGGGCTCCTCGGCGGCGCTGCCGGAGCACACCGAGGAGGCGTACCGGCGGGCGCTGGAGGAGGGTGCGGACGGGCTGGAGTGCGACGTCCGGGTCACCGCCGACGGGCACTTGGTGTGCGTGCACGACCGCACGGTGGCCCGCACCTCGGACGGGCGGGGCACGGTGTCGTCGATGACGCTGGCGCAGCTGTCCGCGCTGGACTTCGGCTCCTGGAAGCACCCCGGGGCGCCCCGGCCCGGCTCGGTGCTGACCCTGGAGCGGCTGCTGGAGCTGGTCGCGGACGCCGGGCGCCGGGTGGAGCTGGCGATCGAGACCAAGCACCCGGTGCGGTACGCGGGCCGGGTGGAGGCCGAACTGCTGCGCGCGCTGGGCCGGTTCGGGCTGCTGCCGGCCGCCCCCGAGGAGTCCGCGGTGCGGGTGATGAGCTTCTCCGAGCTGGCCCTGCACCGCGTCCGGCGGGCCGCCCCGGCGGTGCCCCGGGTGTACCTGTGGGAGCGCCGGCTGCCGGTGCTCGGCCGGACCAGGTCGCTGCCGGGCGGCGCCGCGATCGCCGGCCCGGGCATCGACCTGGTGCGCCGCGACCCGGGCCTGGTGACGGCGCTGCGCCGGGCCGGGCACCGGGTGCACGTGTGGACGGTGGACCGCCCGGAGGACGTCGAACTCTGCCTGGAGCTGGGCGTGGAGGCGCTGATCACCAACCGCCCGGCCGAGGTGCTGGCCCGGCTCGGCCGCTGAGCCGCCGAGCCGCTGATCGGACGGCGGATCGGGTGGTGAAACCATCCAATCAGGCGACAGAAATACCGAACGGGGTATTTCCGGCCGGGTTTCCCGTCGCCCGCCACAACGGAACGTGAGACCCGGCTCACCTTTTGCCCACTGTCCGTACGGACGCCGTTAATGCGTCCATCGGATCGTCGAACGCCCGTTTCCGACGCATTACCGGCGGGCATCCATCCCTCGGCAGAAGCTGAAGGAGGTCCGGGGGTGGCGTTGATGGTGGCGCGAGCTGTGCCAGTTCAGGCCGGGTCGACCTCATCGGCCATGGCGGTTCCGCACGGGCCGGCCAGCGTTTCGACCGCGCGGCGCAGGCTGCGCGGCGATCTCGGTGACCGGTCGATCCCGGAAGCGGTGATTGACGACGCGGTGTTGATCCTCTCCGAACTGCTCAGCAATTCCTGTCGGCACGCGAGACCGCTGCGCGCGGTGGGCCCGGCCGGCGAGCAGCACGGCGACGGTGGCGACGGCGACGACGACGCCGGCACCGTGCTGGTGAGTTGGCGGATGCGCGGCGACGGCCTGCTGACCCTGGAGGTGACGGACGGCGGCGCCAGCACCCGTCCCGTCCCGGCCCGGCCGTCGGTGACGGCGCACGGCGGCCGGGGGCTGAGCATCGTGGGCGAGCTGGCGCAGGACTGGGGGGTGCGGCACGCACCCGGTCAGGTGACGGTCTGGGCCGAGCTGTCCGCGTTCGGGCAGGTCGCGGGGGGCGGGCGGCGGCGCAGCGCCTGAGCGCGGCCGGGGCCGGGCGGCGCGGGCGAAGTAGGCTGCCCGGTGCAACCGTCCGACCTCCCCGGGAGAGCCGCACCATGGCCAAGAAGGCCGCGAAGAAGCAGCCCAGCCAGTCCACCGCCGTCGAGGGCGAGGTCCCCGTCGTCGGGGCGCGCGAGGCGTGCCCGTGCGGCTCCGGCCGCCGCTACAAGGCGTGCCACGGCCGTCAGGCCGCGCACGCGGTGCAGGAGTTGGTGCACCGCCCGTTCGAGGGCCTGCCGGGCGAGGCCGACTGGGTCGCGCTGCGCGAGCTGGTCCCGGCCGCGACGGTGCCGCTGGCGCTGGCCGCCGGGGTGGCCGAGCAGGCCGTCGGCGAGGTGCCCTCGGTGACGCTGGCGACCGTGCTGCCGCTGGCCTGGCCGGCGCTGCGCCGGGCGGACGGGTCGATCCTGCTGGGCCTGCAGACGCAGTCCTCCTCGGGCGACCTGAGCCGTGACCTGGCGGACGCGCTGGAGCTGGCGCTGGCCACCGAGCCGGGCACCCCGGTGCCGGCCCGCCGGACCAACCCGGGCGGCCGCCGGCTGCAGGAACTGCTGGACACCACGGCCGCGTTCGAGCCCGCGGTGCACACCGGCTTCGAGTTCTGGCTGGAGGACGCCGAGACGGCGGCCGGCGAGGTCGCGGCCTCGCTGGAGCGGGCCAACGCCTCGGCGATCCCGACCGAGAAGCTGGCCGGCGTGGACTCCGCGTACTGGTGCGGCACCCCGGACAAGAACCACCTGCGCTGGGTGATGACCGTCCCCGAGGAGCAGCTGCTGGACGCGCTGGCCCGGCTGTCGGCGGCCGGCGAGAGCTCGCTGGGCGAGGGCACCAAGCTGGTCGGCTCGTTCCGGGCGCACGGCCTGACCGTCCCGGTGTGGGACCTGCCGGTGGACATGACCGCCGCCGAGGTGGAGAAGCCCGCCGTGGAGTTCGCCGCGAAGCTGGCCGAGGTGCTGGCCGCACCCGCCCCGCTGACCGCGGAGGAGCGCCGGGCCCGGGCCAACCTGGTGAGCCGTCAGATCACCCTGAACTGAGCGCAATCGTCCGCCGAGTGAGTTGAGTCACATTTCCGGCTCCTTCAACGCCCTTTCCACCTGGACAAATTGGCGCGGAGCCGGATCTTTGTTACTGTTTGAAAGGTCCGACCGCTGGTGCATCCCCCGTCGCCAGCGGTCGGACTTTTTCGCGCTCCGGGCAGCCTATCTGACTGCACATCATCAAGACAGTCCGGCGGGCCCGCTCAGCGCTGCGGCAGCGCCACCGCGCTGGCCGTGATCAGCCCGCCCAGCAACGTCCCGACCTCCGGCAGCCAGGGCCGCCCCGGCTCTGGCCGGCGCACCCAGTGCACCGGGCCCGCCGCCGTCCGGGACGGCGGCAGCACCAGGTAGCCGCCCGGCCCGTGGTAGCGCAACACCCCAGGCACCCAAGGCCGTTCGGCCAGCAGCCCGCCCAGCTCCGGCAGCGTGTACGGCGCGGTCAGCAGCACGAACCGGCCCGGCGTGCCCAGCACCGGGCCGTACGGGACGCCGATCTCCTCCAGGTGCCGCAGCAGCCACGGCCCGGCCGGCCGCGGCAGGCTCACCGCGCCCAGCGCCCGCCCGGTGGCCGCCAGCACCGGGGCGCCCGGCGCGCGCCGCTCCCACCACCAGCGCACCATCCGCGGGTCGGTGGTGGCCGCCTCCAGCGGCGGGTCGTGCGGGTGCCCGCCGGGCAGCGCGCAGGACCGGTCGGCGCACGAGCAGGGCCCGTCCGCGCCGCGCAGCGCCCGCGCCCCCGGCAGGACCGGCCAGCCGCACCCGACGGCGGCCTCCAGGGCAGCGGCGAGGGCCAGCGAACGACTCCGGCGGCCCGGCCACCACCGGCCGACGCGCTCCGGCAGCTGCTCTCGGCGGGATGGGCGCATGGCGGCTCGTTCCTTTCCGCGTCCAAGGGGCGCACGGCACGGTCGGTGCGATCGTCTGATCGTTCGGATCGGCGTGGTCGGGGTGCGGGCGGTGCCTGGCGGTGCGTGTGCGTCTCGGCTACCCGCCGCTGGAACGAGAATCCCCCATACGTCCGGATGGACGCGGCCGGGCGGGCCCCGGTTCCACCGTACGAGTGAGCCCGCGCCGCCCCGACTGGCGCCCCGGCGGCCTGCGCATACGATCCCTGGCACGTTCGGCCGCCACACTCCTGGACATGCCCCGATCGGCCTGTGTACAAGTGGGGGAAACATGCCGAGTAGTGAGTAAAGACATCGTTTCGGTCGGTCTCGGTGGTCTTGCGTGACACGTTCCGGATTGTGGGGAGTTGCGACATGACCGACGTCCACCCGTTGACGTCCGCCGCCCCGGCGGCCACCGCCCCGGCGGCCTGCACCAGCGCCCCGGCGGCGCCGGAGGCCGGTCCGGCGCTGCCGCCGGACCGGTGCGCGGATCCGCTGGCCGACCCGCTGGCGGATCCGCTGGCCGCGCTGCTGCCGGAGCTCGGCGAGGGCCCCGGGGCCGACCTGCAGGACCGTTTGGCCGGATGGCTGTCCGATTTCACCAGCCTCCAGGAGCACCTGGAGCTGCTGGCCCGCGCCGACGGCCTGCCCGGCACCCTGGACGCGCTGCTGGACTCCGGCGCGGCCCTGCTCGGCGCCCGCCGCGGCCTGGTGGTGACGCTCTCCCCCGGCCACGCCCCCGACCGCACCGCCGGCCACTCCGCGGGCCACTCCGCCGGCCGGGGCACCGAGCGCTCCGCCGACCGCGGCGCCGACCCGGACCGCTCGCCGTCCCGCCCGGTCGGGCTCGGACTGGACCGGGCGATGCTCGGCGCGCTGGAGACCGTCCCGGTCGAGCACGGCCCGTTCGCCGGGCTGCTCGGCCGGCCCGGCCCCGAGGGCCGGCTGCTGATCGCCGACCTGGCCGCCGACCCCGCCGTCGGCCCGCGCTTCCGCGAGGTCGCCGCCCAGCTCGGCCTCGGCGCCTGCTACGCGCTGCCGCTGACCGCCGCCGACGGGCAGCCGCTCGGCGCCGCCGCCTGGTTCTACGACGAGCCCGGCAGCCCGGACGAGCGCCGCGAGCAACTCGTCCGCCGCTACTGCGAGTTCGCCGCCCCGCTGGTGGACCGGCAGCTGGCCGCGGACCGGGCGGTGCGGGCCGCCGAGACGCTGCGCCGCGCGCTGCTGCCCGACCACCTGCCGACCCGTCCCGGCCTGAAGGTCGCCGCCCGCTGCGTCCCCGCCGTGCTGGAGCGGGCCGCCGGCAGCGACTGGTACGACGCGATCGCGCTGCCCGACGACACCATGGGCCTGACCGTGGGCAGCGTGCTCGGCGGCGGCCCGAGCGCCGGGCCGGGCGCGGGGGTCGGCGCGGCCGCCGCGATGGGCCGGGTGCGGGCCGCGCTGCGCGCCTACGCGGTGCTGGAGGGCGAGGACCCGGTCTCGGTGCTCGGCGACCTCGAACTGCTGCTGAAGACCACCGAGCCGACCCGCTCCGCGACCGCCGTCTACGCCTGCGTCGACCCGGCCGAGCGCCGGATCGCGCTGGCCGGCGCCGCGAACTGCCCGCCGGTGCTGCTCACCCGCTACGGCGCGAACTTCGTGGAGACCTCGCTCTCCGCCCCGCTCGGCATGCTCAGCTGCTGGGAGGCGCCCGGCGTGGAGCTGACCGCCGAGCGCGGCGACGTGCTGGTGCTGTACACCGAGGGCCTGGCCCGCCGCTTCGCCCCGAGCCTGCACGCCGGGCAGAGCGCGCTGCGCCGGGCCGCCGCCGACGCCCCGCGGGACGTCCGGCTCGACCCCGAGCGGCTCTGCGCCCACCTGCTGGAGCAGGCCGGCGGCGGCGAGCCGGGCGTGGACGACCTGGTGCTGCTGGCGGCCCGCTTCGAGTGACCCGGACGGCCGCGATCGGATAGCGGACGCCCTTCCTCCGCTCGAACGGGTCTACGTACCATGGGGGCGACATCCGCCCGCACGCCCCGCGATCCGGGGACGGGCGGGCGGTAGCGCGCGCGAGGAGGCGACGTAGTGACCGAGGACCGCAGCCCGGCGGTGGCCGAGAACCCCGAGGGTTCCGTCGAGGGCGAGGAGGCCGAGAAGCCGGTCAAGAGCCGCAAGAACGGCCTGTACGGCGAGATCTCGGACGAGCTCGCCGCGTCCATGCGGGCCGGCTGGGCCGACACCGAGCTGCACGGCCTGGAGCCGGACGTCCAGGCCCCGTACGCGGCCGAGCGCCGCGCCCGGCTGTCGGCCGCGTTCCCCGGCGAGCGCCTGGTGGTGCCCGCGGGCAACCTGCGCACCCGCGCCAACGACACCGAGTACGCGTTCCGGGCCGCCAGCGAGTACGTCCACCTGACCGGCAACCGGACCGAGGACGCCGTCCTGGTCGGCGAGCCGGTCGACGGCGGCCACGACTTCGCGCTGTACCTGCTGCCGCGCTCCGACCGGGAGAACGGCGAGTTCTGGCTGAGCGGCCAGGGCGAGCTGTGGGTCGGCCGCCGCTACTCGCTGGCCGAGTCCGAGCAGCTGTACGGCCTGCCGGTGCGGGACGTCCGCAAGGCCGCCGAGGAGCTGGCCGCCGCCACCGTCCCGACCCGGATCGTCCGCGGCTACGACGCCGGCCTGGAGGCCGCCCTCGCCGAGCAGCTCGACGAGGAGAGGGACGACGAGCTGAAGGTGTTCCTGTCCGGGCTGCGCCTGGTCAAGGACGCGTGGGAGGTCGGCGAGCTGCGCGCCGCCTGCGACGCCACCGTCAAGGGCTTCACCGACGTGGTGCGCGAGCTGGACCGGGCCGTCGCCAGCTCCGAGCGCTGGATCGAGGGCACCTTCTGGCGCCGCGCCCGGGTCGAGGGCAACGACGTCGGCTACGGCACCATCGCCGCGGCCGGCCCGCACGCCACCACCCTGCACTGGGTCCGCAACGACGGCGACGTCCGCCCCGGCGAGCTGCTGCTGCTGGACGCGGGCGTGGAGACCCACACCCTCTACACCGCCGACGTCACCCGCACGCTGCCGGTCAACGGCATCTTCGACCCGCTGCAGCGCAGGATCTACGACGCGGTGTACGACGCCCAGGAGGCCGGCATCGCCGCGGTCCGGCCGGGCGGGCGGTTCCGCGACTTCCACGACGCCGCGCAGCGGGTGCTCGCCGCGCGCCTGCTGGAGTGGGGCCTGATCGACGCCTCGGTGTACGACCTGGAGAAGGTCCTGGAGCTCGGCCTGCAGCGCCGCTGGACCCTGCACGGCACCGGCCACATGCTCGGCCTCGACGTGCACGACTGCGCGCACGCCCGCCGCGAGCAGTACGTGGACGCGCTGCTGGAGCCCGGCATGGTGCTGACCGTCGAGCCCGGCCTGTACTTCCAGGCCGACGACCTGACCGTGCCGGAGGAGTACCGGGGCATCGGCGTCCGGATCGAGGACGACATCCTGGTCACCGCCGACGGCAACGAGAACCTGTCCGCGGGCCTGCCCCGCCGGGCCGACGAGGTCGAGTCCTGGATGGCCGGGCTCACCGCCTGACCCGCCGCGCTCTCCACGGAGCCCCCGTCCGGCCCGCCCGGCGGGGGCTCCGGCGCGCTCAGTGGCGCCGCCCCCAGCCCGAACAGGCCGAGCAGACCGGGATACTCTTCGCATAACGGACACAATTCGACGTGGACATCTGAAGCTCTCCGAACGTGGTGGTGGAAGCGGGGGATCGGGAACGGCCGCACCGGCCCCCTATGGTGACGCCCCATCTTCCCGGGTGGTTGTCCCCCGGTTCCAAAGGTTTTCCGCCGCCGTCCGGGCCCGTCCGATCAGCCTCCGCCGCGGTCCGTGCGCACCCGTCCACCCGCGGCCCACCGGTCGGCCGCTCCCGCCGCCCGTCCCGCCGCCCGCACTAGACTCGACGCGAACCCCCGCCGACGGCCGCCCCCGGGAGCACCAGATGCCCGAGCCCGTACCCCTCACCATCGGCAAGCGCCCGCCGCCGGTGCACACCGTCGCCGTGTACGCCTTCGCGGGCATGGCCCCGTTCGAACTCGGCGTGGTGGTCGAGGTGTTCGCGCTGGCCCGGCCCGAGCTCGCCGGGCTGCTGGCCGCCCCCTGGTACGACGTCCGGGTCTGCGCCGAGCGGCCCGGGCACCCGCTGGAGGTGGTCGGCGGGTTCTCGCTGACCCCCCGGCACGGGCTGGAGGAACTGGCCGCCGCCGACACCGTCGTGGTCGCCGGGGTCCCCGACCCGTACGGCGAGGTCCCGCCCGCCGTGACCGCCGCGCTGCGCACCGCGCACTCCCGCGGCGCCCGGATGGTGTCGATCTGCTCCGGCGCCTTCGCGCTGGCCGCCGCCGGACTGCTGGACGGCCTGCCCGCGACCACGCACTGGCGGTACGCGGCGGAGCTGGGCCGCCGCCACCCGGAGGTCCGGGTCGACCCGGACGTGCTGTACGTCGACAACGGGCAGGTGCTGACCAGCGCGGGCAGCGCCGCCGGCATCGACCTGTGCCTGCACCTGGTCCGGCAGGACCACGGCGCCAAGGTCGCCAACACCGTCGCCCGCCGCTTCGTCGTCCCGCCGCACCGGGACGGCGGGCAGGCCCAGTTCATCCAGGCCGCGGTCCGGCCGGTCGAGGAGCCGGAGGACGGGGTGGCCCGGTCGATGCGCTGGGCGCTGGACCAGCTCGCCCGGCCGCTGACCGTGCCGCTGCTGGCCCGGGCGGCCGGCATGTCCGACCGCTCCTACCTGCGGCACTTCACCGCCCGCAACGGGGTCAGCCCGATGCGCTGGGTGGCGATCCAGCGCATCGCGGCCAGCCTGCCGCTGCTGGAATCGCCGGAGGGCAGCGTCGAGGAGATCGCCGCCGCGGTGGGCTTCGAGTCGGCCGCGACCTTCCGGCACCACTTCGGCCGCACCATGCGCACCTCGCCGACCGCCTACCGGCGCACCTTCGGCCGGGCCGCGTAGCCGGGGCACGCAGCCGGGCCGGACGGGAAGCGGGCGCCGCGCCGGGAAGCGGGCGCCGCGCCGGGAAGCGGGCGCCGGACGGCCCGGCCCCCCGTCGGGCCGGGCCGTCCGGCGGGTCGTCAGCCCTGCTCGCCGCCGCGCTCCAGCCGGTCCGCGTTGGCGTGGATCGCGTCGCGCAGCCACTGTGCCAGGCCCGGCGCGAGCTTCTCGTACGTCTCGGTGAACCGCGGGTCGGCGACGTACATGTCGCCGAGGCAGCGGTGCATCCGCGGGCCGCAGTCGTAGAAGTTCAGGCCGATGTGCTCGCGGTGCCGCTCGACCGCGGCCGCGGCCGACTCGCCGTCCGGGGCCGCGCCGGCCGTGTACGCCGCCACCAGGGCGTCGTTGACGGCGTCGGCCTCGGTCTTGATCCGCTCCCAGTCCGCCTTGGTGTAGCGGGCGGTGCGCTGCCGGGACTGCTGCCAGGCGGCGGTCTCGCCCCAGCGCTGCTGGGCCTCGTCCTCCCAGTCCTCCTGGTAGTCCGCGCCGAACACCTCGAACTTCTCCTCCGGGGTCAACTGGATCCCCAAGGTCCTCGCCTCCATCGCTCGTTCGACTGCCGCGGCGAGTTCCTCCAGCTTGCGGATCCGGTCGCCGATCAGCTCGCGCTGCCGGCGCAGGTGCTCGCTCGGGCCGACCGTCCGGTCGTCCAGGATCGCCGCGATCTCCTCCAGCGGGAAGCCGAGTTCGCGGTAGAACAGGATCTGCTGCAGCCGGTCCAGTTCGGCCTCGCCGTAGCGCCGGTAGCCGGCCGGGGTGCGGCCGCCGGGCGACAGCAGGCCGATCTCGTCGTAGTGGTGCAGGGTGCGCACCGTGACCTTGGCGATCCCGGCGAGCCGGCCGACCGTGTAGCCCGGGTCGTGGTCCCCGTCGTCCATCGCGTTCCCTCCTTCCCGTTCGCCGCGACCAGCCTGGGGGCTCACGCGGCGTGAGGGTCAAGCCGGTGGCGGCGGGCGGGGGTTCAGTCGGCGACGCCGCCCTGGGCGATGACCTTGTCGATCCGCAGCCGGACCAGCAGTTCGCCGGGGACGCCGTTGCGGGCCGCGTACTCCTCGGCGCGGTCCTCGCCCATGTAGCGGGCGGCGATCCGGCCCGCCCAGTGCCGGACCTCGGCGAGCTCCTCGCTGACCGCGGCCACCCCCTCGACCAGCACGAAGGCGAACGGCGGCCGGTCGTCGTCCACGCACAGCGCGGCCCGGCCGTCGCGCCGCAGGGTGCGGCCCTTGACGGTGTCCCGGCCGGTGTTGAAGACCAGGTCGCCGCCGTCCAGCAGGAACCAGACCGGGGCGACGTGCGGGCGGCCGTCGGCGCGGGTGGTGGCGAGTTTTCCGGTTCGGGTGCCGTGGGCGAGGAAGGCGCGCCACTCGGGCTCGGTCATCGTGGGCATGGCCGCCATCCTCGCGACTGCCCCGCCCCCGCGCCTACTCGGACTCGCCGTAGCGGACCAGATAGGCGGCGAACCGGTCCAGGTCCTCGTCGCCCCACGAGGTGAAGCGGTCGGTGAAGGCCCGCCGGCGCTGCTCGTACGCCTCCGCGAGGAGCTGCTCCCCGGCGTCCGTCAGGTGCAGCAGCTGGCCGCGCTGGTCGTCCGGGTCGGCCTTGCGGCCGAGCAGCCCGAGCCGTTCCAGCGCGCCGACCTGCCGGCTGACGGTCGACTTGTCGAGCATGAAGTGCGCCGCCAGGTCGGCGGCCCGGCAGGAACCGCGCTCCTTGACCAGGTCGAGCATGCTGTACGTGACCAGCGAGAGCTCGGGGTGCAGCTGGGCTGCCTTGTGGCGGGCCCGGCGGGCGAACGCGGTGAGCTCGCGCTGGATGGTCTCCAGCGCGGCGTCGCGGTCGGGCATGGCGGTGGCTCCTTCGTCGTGCGGTGTTGCCGACCACGGTAGGGCCAGCCGCGGTCAGACGCCGACCGCCTCCTCCATCTCCTCCTCCTCGGCGGGCTGCCCGGGGGTGCGCGCGAGGGTCCGCCGCCGCTCGGCGCGACCCGCCAGGACGAGCAGCGCGGCGCCGGCCGCGAGCCAGCCGAACAGGGTCGCGAGGTGGCCGCCGAGGCCGGCCCGGCCGCCGAAGTAGACGTGGTCGCGGGCGGCCTCCAGGAAGCCCGCGCCGTTCCAGAACGAGTGCAGCGCGCCGTAGAAGCCGTTCTGCAGCTCGGGCTGGAAGATGCCGCCGGAGCTGGTGAAGTTGAGCATCACGAACAGCGCCATCATGGTGAGCGTGGTCCACCGGCCGAGGAAGGTATGCAGGGCGGTGCCGATCGCGACGATGCCCGCCGCGTACAGCCAGCTCATCGCCCAGACGCCGAACAGCCCGTGGTCGACCAGGTGGAACACCGGCCCGGCCAGCGCCGCGCCGAACAGGCTGACCACCAGCGCCACGCCCAGGCCGAGCAGCGCCCGCACCCGCATCGCCAGCGCCCCGCCGGCCGCGCCGAGCACCGCGACCGAGCCGTAGGAGCCGATGCTCAGGGCCACCAGCAGGAAGAACAGGCCCTGCCCGGTCGGGTCGCCGGCCGCCATCGGGGTCAGCTCCTGGACGGCCAGCGGCCTGCCCTGCTGGGTGGCGACCTGGGTGAAGACCTTCTCGGCGGCGCTCGCCGAGGTCTCCGAGTTCGCGGTGGCCACCAGCAGGGTCGGCGCGTCGGCGTCCGGCAGGTAGGCGGCGGCCAGCCCGCGGTCGAGCAGCCGGGTCCGGGCGGCGTCGGCGTCGGCGGCGGTGGTGACCTCCAGCTTGTCGCCGGCCTTCTCCTGGAGTCCCTGGGCCAGCGCCCGGGCCTGCGGGCCCTCGCCGACCACGGCCACCGGGAGGTGGTGCGGGGCGGGGGCGTGGAAGGCGGAGAGGTACGCGATCCCCATGCCCAGGCACATCAGCAGCGGGGTGACCAGGTGGGTGAGGACGTGCCGCAGGGCGGGGGCGGAGGCTGCCGAGGGCGAGGACATCGCAACTCCATAGTTGGCAAGTACAACTAATATTTAGTTGCACTTTACAACGCGAAGATGCTTCGCATCCACCCCGCACCCCGCTCCGTGACCCACCTCACCCACCCCGGACACCCGGCAGGCCGCCGGGCGGCCGGCTACAGCAGGTCGTCCAGCTCCCGCAGCAGCCGGCTCTTCGCCCGCGCCCCCACCAGCGACCGCACCGGCTCGCCGCCCTTGAACACCATCAGCGTCGGCATCGACATCACCCCGTACGCGATCCGGGTCTCCGGGTTCGCGTCCACGTCCAGCGCCACCACCTCCAGCCGGCCCGCCAACTCCGCCAGCACCGGCGCCAACTGCCTGCACGGCGGGCACCACTCGGCGGTGAACTCCACCAGCACCGGGCCCTGGGCCGCCAGCACCTCCCCCGCGAAGTCCCGGTCCGTCACACTGCGCACCACGCCACCCATCACGTCCTCCTCGTCCCTGTCGTCGTCACCCGTCGGTGCGGACCAGCTCGCAGCGCGGCTCACCGCCCCCGGCCCCCGCCAGCGCGTCGCGCGCCGCCTCGGCCCGGGCCAGCTGCCCCGCCACCTCCTCCCGGACCTCGGTCAGCCGGGCCACCATCGCGTCCAGCTCGGCCAGCTTCGCCCGGTACACCTCCAGCGAGGCCGGGCACGAGTCGCCCTCCGGATGACCCGCCCGCAGGCACTCCACGAACGGCCGGGTCTCCTCCAGCTCGAACCCGAAGTCCCGCAGCACCCGGATCTGCCGCAGCAGCCGCAGGTCCTCCTCGTCGTACGCCCGGTAGCCGTTGCCGCCGCGCCGCGCGGGCAGCAGCCCGCGCGACTCGTAGTACCGCAACGCCCGCGTGGTGGTGCCCGCCCGCCGTGCCAGTTCGCCGATCCGCATGCCACGACGCTAGACCTTCACCCCCGCGTCAACGCCAGCCCCGATCCGTCCGCGGCCGCTCCGCCGGCCCCCTTGCGATGATCGTTACGCTCGCCTGATGACCGAACTGACCACGGCCCTGCTCGCGGCCTACGACGAGCACATGCGCGGCCTCGGCGCCCGCGGCGAGGACGAGACCCACGACAGCGACGGACCGCTGCTGCGCAAGTACGGCGGCTTCCGCGGCTTCGTCACCTCCCCCCGCCCCGACCTCGGCCTGCGCGGCCCCGAACTCGACGAACTCATCACCCGCCAGCGCGAGTTCTTCGCCGCCCGGGGCGAGTCCGTCGAGTGGAAGACCCGCGGCCACGACCTCCCCGCCGACCTCCCGGACCGGCTCGCCGCCGCCGGCTTCGTCGGCGAGGACCCCGAGACCGTCCTGATCGGCCTCGCCGCCGAACTCGCCACCCCCACCCCCGCCCCCGAGGACATCACCATCCGCCGCGTCACCGACCCCGCCGACATGCGGCGGATCGCCGCGATGGAGACCGAGGTCTGGGACGAGGACTGGTCCTGGCTCGCCGACGACCTCACCACCCGGGCCGACCACGCCGAGGACTTCCTCGTCCTGGTCGCCGAGACCGACGACCCGCGCCCCCAGGTGGTCTCCGCCGCCTGGCTCACCCGCACCCCCGGCAGCGAGTTCGGCGGCCTCTGGGGCGGCTCCACCCTCGCCGCCTGGCGCGGCCGCGGCATCTACCGCGCCCTGGTCGCCCACCGCGCCCGCTGGGCCCTCGACCACGGCATCCGCTACCTCCAGGTCGACGCCTCCCCCGACAGCACCCCGATCCTCCGCCGCCTCGGCATGCACGCCGTGACCACCACCACCCCGTACGTCTGGACCCCGCCCACCGCCTGACCCCCGCGACCGTGCGCGGCAGCGGGGGCGCTGCGCGCGGCGGGAACAGGACAGCGGGCAGGCGGGGGCGGCGACGCGCCGCCGAGCTGGGCGGACGTGCCGGTGGCGAACCCGTCCGGAAAATTTCCGAGAATTCTCCGGGGAGCGTGTAGAGAACCGCTCCCCCGGCTCCGACCACTGGACGCAAGCACGACACCGCACGACGCACCAGACGAGGAAGTGGTCCACGTGAAGTACCTGCTGATGACCTACGGCAACCAGGAGAAGTGGGACTCGCTGCCGGCCGAGGGCTGGACCGAGGCGATCGCCCAGCAGGACGCCTTCAACAAGCGCTACCAGGAGAGCGGCGAACTCATCGGCGCGTACGGCCTCGGCGACGCCGCGGCCTGCCGGATGGTCGGGCGCCAGGACGGGCTGCCGGTGGTCAGCGACGGGCCGTACCTGGAGACCAAGGAGTACATGGCCAGCTTCTACCTGCTCGACGTCGACAGCGAGCAGCGCGCCCTGGAGATCGCCGCCGACATGCCGTGGGCCGACCGCGAACCGGTCGAGCTCTGGCCGATCCTGCACGAGGCGAAGTGACCCTCCCCGCCCCGGCCGGCCAGGACCTGCTGCGCGCCCTCGCGCCTCAGGTCCTGGCCGCGCTGCTGCGCCGGCACGCCGGGGCGTTCGACGCCTGCGAGGACGCCGTGCAGGAGGCGCTGCTCGCCGCCGCCGAGCAGTGGCCCCGGGACGGGACCCCGGAGAACCCGCGCGGCTGGCTGGTGACCGTCGCCTCCCGCCGGCTGGTCGACCTGGTCCGGTCCGACCGGGCCCGGCGCGAACGCGAGGAACGGCTGTTCCTCGCCACCCCGCAGTCCGAACTCCTCGGCCGCCCCGCCGACGCCGGCCCGGACGCCGACCGGGACGACTCGCTCGCCCTGCTCTTCCTCTGCTGCCACCCCGCCCTCACCGCCCCCAGCCGGATCGCGCTCACCCTGCGCGCCGTCGGCGGCCTGAGCACCGCCCAGATCGCCGCCGCCTTCCTGGTGCCCGAGGCGACGATGGCGCAGCGGATCAGCCGCGCCAAACAGACCATCCGCACCTCCGGCCTGCCGTTCGCGCTCCCCGGCCCCGACGAGCAGGACGGCCGGCTCCGCGAAGTCCTGCAAGTGCTCTACCTGGTCTTCAACGAGGGCTACACCGCCACCACCGGCGACGGCCTGACCGCCCCCGCCCTCTCCGACGAGGCGATCCGGCTGACCCGGCTGCTGCACCGCCTACTGCCCGCCGACGCAGAAGTGACGGGCCTGCTCGCCCTGATGCTGCTCACCGACGCCCGCCGCCCCGCCCGGACCGGCCCGCACGGCGAACTCGTCCCGCTCCCCGAACAGGACCGCGGCCGCTGGGACGCCGCCGCCATCGCCGAAGGCACCGCCCTCGTCGAACGCGCCCTCCCGACCGGCCGACCCGGCCCCTACCAACTACAGGCCGCGATCGCCGCCCTGCACGACGAGGCCCCCGACGTCGCCGCCACCGACTGGCCGCAGATCCTCGCCCTGTACGACCTGCTGCTGCGCGTCGCCCCCGGCCCGATGCCCGCCCTCAACCGGATCGTCGCCCTCGCCGAAGTCCGCGGCCCCGAACCCGCCCTGCGCGAACTCGCCGCCCTCGAACCCGCACTCGCCCGCCACCACCGCTACCACGCCGTCCGCGCCGAACTCCTCACCCGCACCGGCCACACCCCCGCCGCCACCCAAGCCTTCCGCCGAGCCGCCACCCTCGCCCCCAGCCTCCCCGAACGCCGCCACCTCACCGAACGCGCCAACACCACCGCTGCCACCACCGCCGACATGGCCAACCCCGGCCCGGAAAACGGCGGTTGACGACAGCACCTGCCCCAAAGCCCCGCGCAGCGAAAGCCCCGCGCAGCGGGTCTCAGCGGGTGGTGGCGGTGGCGGTGGCGATGGCCGCGTCGATGGCGCCGTAGAGCTCGGAGCGGAGGCCGAGGCGGGAGGCGCGGATGTCGACGGCTTCGGCGACGGCGGGTTGGGCGTAGCGGTCGACGGATTCGCGGATGCCGTGGACGAGGGGGGCGCCGGCCTGGCCGAGTTCGCCGCCGATGATGATGGCGGCGGGGTTGAGGCAGTTGACCAGGTCGGCGAGGACGCGGCCGATGGTGCGGCCGGCTTCGCCGATGACGCGGGCGGCGGCCGGGATCTCGGCGAGGCGGTCGAGCGGCGGGAGGTCGACGGTCTCGCCGGGGCGGGCGCCGGGGGCGAGGACGTGGACGAGCCGGCGGCGGACCTCGACGATGGAGGCGACGGACTCCAGGCAGCCGCGGTTGCCGCAGCGGCACCAGGTGCCGGTGTCGGGGAGCTGGATGTGGCCGATCTCGCCGGAGATGCCGCTGGCGCCGCGGTAGATGCGTCCGTCGAGGAGGAGTCCGGCGCCGATGCCGGTGGACGCCTTGACGTAGACGAGGTCGTTGACGGTGCGGCCGGTGCCGTAGGCGCGTTCGCCGCGGGCGCCCATCTCGGCGTCGTTGCCGACGGTGACGGGCCGGTCGAAGAGGCGGCCGAGTTCGGCGGCGGGGTCCATGCCGATCCACTGGGAGAGGGTGGAGGGGGCGCGGACCACGTTGGTGCGGGTGTCGAGGGCGCCGGGGATGCCGGCGGCGATGGCGGTGATCTCGTCGAGGCGGTGGCCGGCGGCGTCGAGGGCCTGCCGGGCGAGGTTCTCGGCGGCGTCGAGGACTTCGCGCGGGTGGTTGTCGACGTCCAGGTGGGCGGTGGCCTCGCCGAGGAGGGTGCCGGTGGTGTCGGCGACGGCGGCGGTGACGTGGGTGTGGCCGAAGTCGAAGGCGAGCACCAGGGCGTGGGCGCGGCGCAGGGTGACGGCGGCGGCGCGGCGGCCGCGGCCGGCCGCGGCCGGCGAGGGCGAGGTGGTCTCGCTGACGAGCCCTTCGTCGAGCAGGTCGGTGACGGCGCTGCTGACGGCGGAGCGGGAGAGCCCGGTGAGCCGGCTGATCTCGGCGCGGCTGAGGGTGCCGTGCTCGCCGAGGGCGGCGAGCAGGGTGGCCCGGGTGCGCAGGCGGCGGGCCGAGGGCGCGGGGGCGGCGGCGGGGGCTGTCATGAACGGAACGGTAGCGGACCCGTTCCCCATTTTCACCGTTGAACGGATTATTTGACGTTCTGCTCGTCCTCTTGACGGACGAATTGGCCTATACCTATGGTCTAGGGCAGTAGCAGCACCTCATGCGCCGGTACGGAGGACGCGCCGGGAGAGGAAGGCCGATGAACGCCACCCAGAGCCGTCATCGCTGGTGCGTCGAGATTCCGCACGCCAACGAGATCCGCTCCGGCCGCCACCTGTTCATCGTGGACGCCGCCGCCGAGGACGACGCCCGCCGCGAGGCGATCGAGCGCGCCGAGTCGGCCGAGGCCCGCCGCCACCGACGCGACGCCGACCTGGACCTCGCCCAGGTCACCGTGGTCCACCTCGGACTGCTCCGCTCGCACTGATCCCCCGCCGCCCCCGGCCGCGGGGGATCCGGCTTTCCCGCACCACCCCGTACCGCCCCGCAGCACCTCCGCGCCCCGCACGCCGCGCGCCGCCCCGGTGACCACCCCCGGCCGGCCCTCCGGCGCCCCCGCGCCCCCGCGCCCCGCGCCTCCGCGCCCCCTCCTCCGGACGGGTGTGACTTCACCGAATCGGGTTTGTATGCTTCGCTCGACTTCTACAGACCTGTAGAAGTTCGGTCGGCGGCTACGGACGAGGGGGCGCCATGTCGGCGCGCAGGGCGAAGAGCGGCCACGGCGCACGCGCACACGGCCGGGACCGCGGCCGCGGCCACCGGGGCAGGCGGATCGCCCTGTGGACCACCGCGAGCGTGGTCGCGCTGGTCGTGCTGGCCGGCGGCCTCGTCTACTACCGGCTGAACGGCAACCTGAGCACCTTCGGCAGCGACGGCGTCAGCAAGGACCGCCCGGCCGCGGCCAGTGCCGACGCCGAGGGCCGCACCCCGGTCAACCTGCTGCTGATCGGCTCCGACTCGCGCTCCGGCTCCAACAAGAGCCTCGGCGGCGGCGACGACGGCGGCGCCCGCTCGGACACCGCGATCCTGCTGCACGTCTACGCCGACCACAAGCACGCCGTCGGGGTGTCCATCCCGCGCGACTCGCTGGTCGAGATCCCGCCCTGCATGCTGCCGAACAAGAGCTGGACCAAGGACCAGCCCAGTGCCATGTTCAACAGCGCCTTCTCGGTCGGCGACACCGACGCGGGCAACCCGGCCTGCACCCAGAACACCGTCGAGAAGCTCACCGGGCTGCGGATCGACCACACCATGGTGGTCAACTTCCAGGGCTTCGCCGACATGACCAAGGCCGTCGGCGGCGTCGACGTCTGCCTGCCCAAGGCCGTCTACGAGGGCGACCTCAACCCCAACCTCGGCCACCGCGGCCAGGAGCTGTTCAAGGCCGGCCACCAGACCATCTCCGGCCAGGCCGCGCTCGACTACGTCCGGATCCGGCACGGCCTCGGCGACGGCTCCGACATCGGCCGCACCAAGCGCCAGCAGGCCTTCCTCTCCTCGCTGATCAAGCAGGTCAAGTCGGCCGGCATGGACCCCACCACCCTGCTGCCGCTGGCCGACGCCGCCACCAAGGCGCTCACCGTGGACGAGGGCCTGGGCTCGGCGAGCAAGCTGATCGACTTCGCCATGACGCTCAAGGGCGTCGACCTGCACGACATCAAGTTCCTCACCGTCCCCTGGCGCTACCAGGGCGAACGCGTCGCGATCGTGCACCCGGACGCCGACCAGCTGTGGGCCGCGCTCCGCTCCGACCACACCCTGGACGGCCAGGACGCCTCGGCCGTCCCGTCCGCCACCCCCACCGCGACCGCCACCCCCGCCGCCCCCGCGTCCACCGCGCCGCCGAAGCCCGACGGCGCCGGCGTCCGGGTCGCCGTCTACAACGGCACCGAGACCGCCGGGCTGACCGGCCGGGCCGCCGAGGCGCTGGAGAACTCCGGATTCACCGTCACCGGCCGGGCCAACGCCGCCTCCCGCACCCACCGCACCACCCTGGTCGAGTACGGGACGGGTGAGCGGGCCGCCGCCGAGAAGGTCGCCGCGCTGTTCCCCGGCGCCGTCCTGCAGCCCGGCTCCCGCACCGGGATCGCCCTCACCCTGGGCGCCGACTACGCGGCCGGCGGCGGCACCGCCGCCGCCCCGCCGGTCCCCACCGGACCGCTGCCCAGCAGCGTCAGCCAGGCCCGCTCCGCCGACCAGGACGCCTGCGCCGACCTCACCTACGGCTGACCGTGCCCCCTTCCACCCCCGACTCCACCCCTCACGGAGGGACGGCGATGGACGACCCGCACCCCCGCGACCCGCACCCCCACGACCCGCACCCCCACGACCCGCTTCCCGGGACCGCCCCGACCCAGCAGGACCGGGCCGACTTCGAGCACGCCCTCGGCCTGGCCCTGGCCGACCCCGCCGTGCGCGCCGCGACGGCCGGCGACCCCCGGCGGGCCGCCCGGCTGCGCGCGCTGGCCCGGCAGCAGGCCGCACCGATCCTGGCCGCCGCCGCACCCGAGTACCTGGCCTACCGCCGGCTGCGCGACGCCGCCCCCGCGCCGCCCGCCCGCGCCACCGCCCCCGGCGAGCGGCTGACCGGCTGGCTGGGCGCCCTGGCCCTGGTCGTGCCGGTGGTCAGCGGCAGCGCGGCCGCCGTGTTCTTCCTGCTCGGCGCCGTCCTCGACCTGTCGCACCCGCACCCCGGCGTCACCGACGCACTGCGCACCGCCGCCTGGAGCGCCGTCGCGGTCGCCGTCACCGGCGCGCTGACCGGGCTGGCCGGGCTGCTGCTGACCGCCGCCCTGCGGCGCGCCGACCCGCCCGCCGACCCGCGGCACGCCGGGCAGCTGGCCGCCGCCCGGTCCGCCTGGCGGACCGCCCTGCTGGAACGCGGCCTGCTGCCCTTCCTGCGCTCCCGCCCGGACGCCTGAGACCGGACGCCCGAGACCGGACGCCCGAGCCGGGCGCCCCAGCCCGGGCGCCCGCTGTCGGCTCGAAAGGGCGTCAGGAACGGCGGCGGCCCGGGCGGTTAACGGGCCGTCGGAACGGAAATAACCTCGTCGGAGCGCTTCACAATGCGCGGCAATTCGCGGGCAAATGCCGGATTGCGACCGGTTGAAAGGTAAAGAGCGGGCAATATTTCCCCCGCGAACGCCGCTTTCCACGCGGTGCGGGCGTCTACGCTTCGTCGGCCTGTCCGCCTCTCGCGCCGCCGAAGGAAGAGCACCCAGTGAGCACACCCCAGCCGGGCCAGTACCCGCCGCCGGGCCAGTACCCCCCGCCCACCGGGGGCTACCCCCCGCCGCAGCCCGGCCCGTACGGCCAACCCGGCCCGGCCCCGTACGGCCAGCCCGGCTCGTACCCGCCGCCCGGCCCGTACGGCCAGCCCGCCCCGGCCCCGTACGGCCAGCAGTACCCGCCGCCCCCGCCGCCGCCCGCCCAGTACGCCCCGCCCGGGCAGCAGTACCCGCCGCCCGGCCAGCCCGTGGTGTACCCGCCGCCGGGCGGCTACCAGGCGCGCACCGTGTCGCGCTGGCGGCCGAAGCAGGTCCTGACGGTGGTCGCGGCCGTCGTCGGGGCGCTCGTCCTCGGCGCCGTCTGGCTGTTCGCGCCGGACGACGGCGCGGACAGCGCCAAGGTCGGCGACTGCATGTACAAGTCCGGCGGGACGTCGACCCGGCCGACCCTCACCGTGCTGCCGTGCAGCGACAGCAAGGCCGTCTACAAGGTGGTCAAGGTCGTACAGAGCTACGACCCGTCCGCCTGCGACGGCCTGCCCGAGGAGACCGGGCGCTACTCCGAGTCGAGGAAGCGCAAGGCCTTCACGCTCTGCTTCGTCGCGAAGACGCCCTGACCCCTCCCGGCCTGCGGTTTTATTCGGAGCGCGGCGCCCCCGAGGGTGGTTAGACTCCGAACCCCTTCACCCGCGGGCCGAGAGGACGGTGTTCCCCATGCGCTGGTCGCAGCTGTACGTACCCACTCTGCGGGAGGACCCGGCCGACGCCGACGCCGCGAGCCACCGCCTGCTGGTCCGGGCCGGCTACGTGCGGCAGTTGGCGGCCGGCCACTACTCGCTGCTACCGCTGGCGGCCCGGGTCCGGGCCCGGATCGTCGCGGTGGTCCGCGAGGAGATGGAGCGGATCGGCGCCCAGGAGTTCCTGCTGCCCGCGCTGCACCCGGCCGAGCTGTGGCGGCGCACCGGGCGCTGGGAGTCGATGGGCGAGGAGATGTTCCGCCTGACCGACCGCAAGGGCGCCGAGCAGGCCCTCGGGATGACGCACGAGGAGGTCTTCGCGCACCTCGCCGAGGAGCTCCGCTCGTACCGGCAACTGCCCCAGACCTGGTACCAGTTCCAGACCAAGTTCCGGGACGAGGCGCGCCCCCGCTCGGGCCTGCTGCGGGTGCGCGAGTTCACCATGAAGGACTCGTACAGCTTCGACCTCGACGAGGCCGGGATGGCCCGCTCCTTCGAGGCGCACCGGCTGGCCTACCTGCGGATCTTCGAGCGGCTCGGGCTGCCCGCGTTCGGGGTGCGGGCCTCCAGCGGGGCGATGGGCGGCAGCGGGTCGGTCGAGTTCATGAGCCCCTCGGCGGCCGGCGAGGACCTGGTGGTGCGCTGCCCGGGCTGCGGCTACGCGGCCAACACCGAGAAGGCGCTCTCCGCACTGCCCGCCGTCGCCGACCCGGCCGAGCGGACCGAGCGGACCGGCCCGGCCGAGCAGACCGAGCGGACCGACCGGAGCGACCAGGCCGGGACGTTCGCGGTCGAGGAGTTCGCGACGCCCGGCGCGCGCGGCATCGAGGAGCTGGCGGAGCGCCACGGCATCGCGCCCGAGCGGCAGCTGAAGACCCTGGTGCAGGTGGTCGACGGCGCGCTGACGCTGGTGCTGCTGCGCGGCGACCACGCGCTGGTCGAGCAGAAGCTGCTGGACGCGCTGGGCGCCTCGGCCGCCCGCCCCGCCACCGCCGAGGAGATCGCGGCGGCGCTCGGCGCCTCGCCCGGCAGCCTCGGCCCGCTCGGCGGGCACGGCCTGCCCGTGCTCGCCGACGAGGCGCTGCGCGGGCGCACCGGCCTGACCTGCGGCGCCAACCGGGACGGCTTCCACCTGCGGGGCGTGTCGATCGGGCGGGACGTCCGGGTCACCCGCTGGGCGGACCTGCGCGAGGTCACCGCCGGCGAGCCCTGCGCCGAGTGCGGCGCCGCGCTGGAGGTGCTGCGCACCATCGAGGTCGGCCACATCTTCCAGCTCGGCCGCCGCTACACCGAGGCGCTCGGCGTCGCGGTGGCCGGCCCGGCCGGTGAGCGGGTGGTGCCGCTGATGGGCAGTTACGGCATCGGCGTGGAGCGGCTGCTGGCCGCCCTGGTCGAGGCGCACCACGACGAGCGGGGCATCCGCTGGCCCGCCGCCGTCGCCCCGTTCGACCTGGTGCTGACGGTGCTGCCCGACCGGGGCGGCGCGGTCGCCGAGGCCGCCGAGCGGCTGTGCGGCGAGCTGGGCGCGGCGGGCGTGCGGGTGCTGCTGGACGACCGGGCCGAGCGCCCCGGGGTGAAGTTCGCGGACGCCGAACTGATCGGCGTGCCCTGGCGGCTGACCCTGGGCGCGCGCGGGCTGGCCGCGGGCACCGCCGAGCTGACCGCCCGGGCGGACGGCTCGACCCGGGAGCTCGGGCTGGACGCGGCGGTGCCGGAGCTGCGCGCGCTGGCCGGCTGAGCCGCTTCACCGCCGCTCCCCGCCGCTCCCTCGTCCACCCCTCTCGCCGCCCCTCTCGCCGCCCTTCTCCCCCTGCCCTCGCCGGTCCGCTGCCGTTCCCTCGCCCGTCCCCCGCCGGGGCTCCCGGGTGCGGATCGGCGGCGGATTCGGTGGAGACTTCGTGCCGGAGGGCGCTGCGGCCGGCCCTGGCCGCCCGTCGGCCCGGCGGGCGTGTGTCCGTGCCTTAACAGCAGGTTGCGCGCCATGACGTTCCGGCCCGCGGCGGCGGCCTAGCAGCTCGTCGGGCCCCAGCCGGACGGTTCGTCAGAAAAAGCCGGGAACTCGCGCGTTGCTCCCTCCCGCCCGGCTGCCCCTGTGGTAAATGGCCCGGTGGGAGGCGGTGCGGCGGCCGGATCCGGCGTCCGGGCGGGTGCGTTGACCGACGATCAACGCTCTGACCTGGGCTTCCAACTACCCTTGTGCACGCCGGAGGAGACGGATCTTCACGTCGATGTGGGCGACCGTTCACCTGTTCGCCCGATGATACGATCATCCCGCTTGGGGGAGCGGCGGGTTCACCCTGCGATGACGGGGATTCAGCAGTCGGCCGCCAGTCGCCTGAAGAGAGTCTTATGACGAAATACACAGCGAACCCGTTGCTCTGGGTTCTCTTCCTCGTCCTGGCCGCCGCGGTCCTCGTCGTGGTCCGCCAGCGCAAGGCGTCCGCGGCACTCCGACAGGAGATCGGCGGGCTCCGGGAGCACTACACCGACCTGGAACACCACTATACGCAGTCGGTCGCCTCCGCTCAGGAACAAGCTGACGAAGCGACCAAGACGGTGTTGAAGTCCGCCATGCGGACGCTCCAGGGCCTCGCGGCGGAGCAGCAGTTGATCCTCTCCCGCCTGCAGGACAAGTACGGCGAGTCGGTGATCCTGCAGGACCTGCTGGAGGTCGACCACACGAACTCCCAGTTCGGCCGCCGCGCCCAGTCCATCGCCGTCCTGTGCGGCGGCTGGCTCGGCCGCCACCGGGACGTCGCCTCGGTCTACGACGTGGTGCGCTCCGCGCAGGGCCGCATCCGCCACTACCGCCGGGTGGAGATCCTCTCCCAGGTGGACTTCGGCGTCTCCAGCCGCGCGGTGGAGCCGGTCGCCCTGGCGCTGGCCGAGCTGCTCGACAACGCGACCTCGTACTCCAGCCCCGACACCGTGGTGGAGATCAACATCCGCACCGTGCCCAAGGGCGTGGTGATCGTGGTGGACGACGCCGGCGTCGGCATGAACGACGAGGAGCGGAACCGCGCCGAGCGGCTGCTCACCACCGAGCGGGTCACCGGCGTCAGCGGCCTCGGCAACCCGCCGCAGTTCGGCCTCGCCGTGATCGGCGTGCTCTCCGAGCGCTTCGGCTTCGAGGTGTCGGTGGACTCCTCCTCCCCGTACGGCGGCGTGCGCTCGGTGCTGCTGCTGCCGCACGAGCTGCTGACCGGCGTGCCCGAGCGGCGCTCCCAGCCGCCCGCGCCGCAGGCCGACCGGCCGCAGCTCGACCGGCAGCAGGCGCAGGCCCCCGTGCCGCCCGCCCGACCGGTGGCGCGCCCGGCGGCACAGCCGGCCGCCCCCGCCGCCGCGGTTCCCCCGCAGCCGATCGAGTCGTACGGCTCCACCGAGGACGGGCTGCCGATCCGCCGCCGCAAGCGGCCGATGGCGATCGTCCCGGCGACCGAGACCGACCCCTACGGCGCGCCCGTGGCGCCCGCCGCCGGCGCGTCCCGCTCCGGGGCGCAGACCGCGGCGATGCTGGGGGCTTTCCAGCGCGGCACCAGGTCGGGTCGGGCGACGCAGCACGACGACGCGCACCAGACGACCAGCACCCGCGGTACAAGCAGTGAAGGGCATGAGTTCTCGTGAACGACGATCTGTCTTGGATGCTCGACAGCGCGCTGGAGATCCCGGGGGCCCTGCACGCGGTCCTGATCTCCGCCGACGGCCTGCTGATGGCCCGCACCAGGGACATCGACAAGGACAACGCCGACCGGGTCGCCGCCGCGATGAGCGGCGTCCAGTCGCTCAGCCGCTCGCTCGGCTTCTTCTGCGACAACCCGACGCAGCGCTGGCAGCAGACCCTGGTGGAGTTCGACGGCGGCTGGGTGTTCCTGATCTCGGCCGGTGACGGCGCCTACCTGGGCGTCTCCGCGCTGCCGGACGTCGACATGCAGGACATCACCTTCCGGATGCAGCAACTGGTCGGTCAGCTGGGCAAGTTCCTCGCCGCACCGCCGCGCGAGGACATCGGGCTCCGCCGGTGAGGGCCGAGGGGGAGGACTTCGAGTTCGAACCCGTGGACTTAGTCCGCGCCTACATCATCACCAAGGGCCGCGACCTGCCGGACGAGCAGCAGCTGTCCCTGATCACCCTGGTCACCGCCACTCCCGAGGAGCGCCGCCGCCCCGGCCGGCTCACCCCGGAGGAGCAGCGGCTGCTGGACATCTGCTCGGCCGGCTACCTGTCGGTCGCGGAGGTGGCCGGCCACACCCGGCTCCCGCTGGGGGTGGTGCGCATCGTCCTGGCCGCGCTCACCGACAGCGGCCACCTGATGACCCGTCCGCCGGTCCCGAGGGCCCGGACCGCCGACAAGGACCTTCTGGAGGAGGTGCTCAATGGGCTCCACCGCAAGTTCGGGTGACCGGCGCGGGCTGACCACCGACGACTACGTCGCCGGCGGCGCGACCCAGACCGCCGTGAAGATCCTGGTGGTCGGGCACTTCGCGGTCGGCAAGACCACCTTCATCGGCTCGATCTCCGAGATCGAGCCGCTGTCGACCGAAGAGACCATGACCCAGGCGGCCGAGGCCGTCGACGACCTCAAGGGCGTCCGCGGCAAGACCACCACCACGGTCGCGCTGGACTTCGGCCGCCTCACCCTCAGCGAACGCGTGGTGCTGTACCTGTTCGGCACCCCCGGCCAGACCCGCTTCGTCCAGATGTGGGAGGACATGGCCCGCGGCGCCCTCGGCGCGCTGATCCTGGTCGACCCCGAACGGCTCGCCGACTCCTTCCCCGTCATCGACCTGATCGAGCAGTACGGGCTGGACTACGCCATCGCCGTCAACCACTTCGACGGCAACCCGGAGCGCGCCGAACGGGCGCTGCGGGAGGCCCTCGACCTGCTCGACGAAACCCCGGTCGTCACCTGCGACGCGCGCAACGAGCAGTCGTCTGCCGCCGCACTCACCACTCTCGTCCGCTATTTGCTGGACCGCGCCAGCTAGGAGCAACACGCAGCCATGGACACCCACTCCTCCGCCCCGGTCCCCCCGCCCGGGTGCCCGGCCCACGGCGGCCGAGTGCCGCTGTACGGGGCCGAGTTCGCCGCCGACCCGCAGTCGTACTACGACTACCTGCGGCACTACGGTCCGACCGCTCCGGTCGAGATCGCCCCCGGGGTGGAGGCCACCCTGGTGACCGAGTACTCGGCCGCCCTGCAGCTGCTGCAGGACCCGTCCTCCTACCGCCGGGACTCCCGGCGCTGGCGGGACCTCAACGAGGGCCGGATCCCGATGGACAGCCCGGTCCTGCCGCTGCTGGTCTACCGTCCGAACACCCTGTTCACCGACGGCGCCGAGCACCTGCGGCTGCGCCAGACCATCACCGACTGCCTGGCCCGGATCGACCAGCGCCGGCTGGCCCGCACCACCCGGCAGACCTCCGACTTCCTGATCGCCCAGTTCGGCTACCGCGGCTCCGCCGACCTGCTGAGCTCGTACGCCAAGCAGCTGCCGCTGTTCGTCTTCAACCAGCTGTTCGGCTGCCCCGCCGACATCGGCGACCGGGTGATGTTCGGCATCGCCGGCATGTTCGACGGCATCAACGCCGAGAAGGCCGCCCAGGTGATGTTCGGCGCGATCGGCGAGCTGATCGCGCTCAAGCGCAGCCGCCCCGGCGACGACGTCACCTCCTGGATGCTGCAGCACCACGCCAACCTCACCGACGAGGAGATGACGCACCAGCTGGCCGTGCTGCTGGGCGCCGGCGCCGAGCCGCTGGGCAACCTGATCGGCAACACCCTGCACCGGCTGCTCACCCACGACACCTACGCGCACCAGGGCGGCCTGATCGACGAGGCGATCGACGACACCCTGTGGGAGAACCCGCCGATCACCAACCTCGGCCCGCACTACCCCGCCGCCGACGGGGAGTTCGCCGGCCAGAAGGTGCAGGCGGGCGAGCTGCTGATGGTCAGTTACGCGGCCGCCAACAGCAGCCCGATCCTGGCCGCCGAGCGCCGCGCCAGCAGCCGCGCCCACCTGGCCTGGAGCGCCGGACCGCACGCCTGCCCGGCCAAGGACCCGGCCCGGCAGATCGCGATGACCGCGCTGGAGAACCTGTTCAACCAGCTCCCGGACATCGAACTGGCCGTCCCCGGCGAGATGCTGAGCTGGCGTCCGGGCCCGTTCAACCGCGCCCTGGTCTCGCTGCCCGCCCGGTTCACCCCGGACGAGTCGGTGCGGCGCCCGCAGGCCGCCACCGAGGCCCCCGCCAAGCCCGCGCAGAGCGCCAAGTCGACCGAGAAGATAGGGCGTTGGAGCCAGTTCCTCAACTGGCTCGCCAAGTGACCTAGGCAACATTTATGTGCCCATGATTACGGCATGGACCCCCAAAAACCCGGGTAATCAGCGCGAATGCCGATGCCATATGCCGTGGCATCGATGTTTCCGGAGAACAGGAGGGTGTTATGGACCACATATCCAGGAACACCGCCCAGACCCGCGGCCCGCTGGTTCCCGGGCCGACCGTCCCCGGTCGGCTCCCACTCGGCACCGACGTCCCCCGGCCCCTCGGCCGGGGGACGTCGGTGTTGCCACCCAGACCCGCCGGACGCACGGTCGGGAGCCACACGGCACGTCAACTGCTCGCCCTGTCCGAGCTGGTGGGTCTGGACGGGGGCGACTCCGCGAGTTACGCCCGCGCCCTGACCGATGCGCTCGGGCCGGTGGTGCACCGGACCCTCGACCTGCCGCCCGCCGTACCGACCTTCCTCTCCGACGACCACACCCCCGTCGAGTTCTCGCTGTCGATGTCCCCCGGCGGCACCCCCGCCCTCCGGGTGCTGCTCGAACCCGCCAGCGGCTTCGGCGACCTCGGCGAGAGCAGCCGGCTCGGCCTGCGCGCGCTCCGCTCCCTCGCCCGCCGCTGGGACATCGCCACCGACCAACTCGACCTGGTCCAGGACCTCTTCCTGCCCGACGACCCGCAGGGCAGCTTCGCCCTCTGGATCGCCCTGGAGCTCACCCCCGGCGGCACCCCCCGGATGAAGGTCTACCTCAACCCCGCCGCCACCGGCCCCGACCGGGCCGCCGCCACCATCCGCGAGGCCCTGCGCCGGCTCGGCCACCACCAGGCGTACGACAGCCTCCCGCCCGCCGACCGGCTGCTCTTCCTCGCCCTCGACCTCGGCGCCTGGGAGACCCCCCGGCTCAAGGTCTACACCGCCCACCACGGGCTGCGGGCCTCCACCGTCGGCACCCTCAACCGGATGGCCGGCGGCCCCCCGGCCGCCGAGACCGAAGCCTTCCTGCACACCGCCGCCGGACTGCCCGCCGACCAGGACGCCGTCTTCGACCGGCGCCCCGTCCTGAGCTGCCACTCCTTCACCGACCCGGCGGCGGACCGCCCCAGCGGCTTCACCCTGCACGTCCCGGTCCGCGACTACGCCCAGGACGACCGCGAGGCGCTCGGCCGCGCCGAGACCCTGCTGACCCGGTACGGGATCGCCCCCGGCATCCTCGGCGACGCCCTCGGCGCCCTCACCCCGCGCCGCCCCGAGGACGGCGTCGGCCTGATCGCCTACCTGGCCATGGTCCACCAGGACGGACGCCTCCCCCGGCTGACCGCCTACCTCTCCTCCGAGGCCTACCGCGTCCGCACGCCCAACCGACGACCGACCGGTCCGCGCCCCGTCCGCTGAACAGCACCACCCGCCCCCGCATGCCCGCATGCGGCCCGCCGCACCGCGCCACACACGCTGCCCGGCGACGCCGCACGCACCGCACCACCCGTCCCCCGCACCGCGCCGGCCGTACGCACCGCACGCACCGCACGACCGGTCGGCCGCAGCTGCCGGCGAACACCCGTGACCCCCTGCATCACGGGCGTCCTCCGGCCCCCTCCACTGCGGCCGCCCGGCTACCCGGGCCTCCCGGGCTGCCCGGGCCTGCCGGCTAGAGCTCCGCGAGCCGGCGCTGGTAGGGCGTCACGTCGACGTGCACCGAGGCGCCCGCCGACAGGCCGTACCGGCGCTCGATCCCGGCCAGGAAGTCGTCGACCTCCTTGTGCATCACGTCGGCCGCCGGCAGCACCGACTCGCCCTTGGCCAGCCGCACCACCCAGCGCGCCTGCGCCTCCACCAGCCGGGTGATCGACCCCACCGGGCGGATCAGGCCCAGGAAGAACAGGCCCGGCCGGTCCGGGTCCACCATCCGCTGGTACAGCCGCACCGGCCCCCGCCCGCCCGCCGGGTGGTCCTCCGCCAGGAACGGCATCCGCCACCCGAACCCGGTGCAGAACACGATCGCGTCCGCCTCCTCCGTGCTCCCGTCCGTGAACCGGACGGTCGACCCGGACAGCGACTCGATGCCCGGCCGCGGCCGGACCGCCCCCTGCCGGATCCGCGGCAGGATCTCGTCCGAGACCGTCACCGGCGACTGGAAGATCCGGTACGGCGGCTCCGGCAGCCCGTAGTCGGTCAGCGGGCCGCGCGCCACCCGCAGCGCCTCCTCGATGAACTCCTGCTGCTCCGGCAGCGACTTCTCGGTGAACCACGGCGCCACCGCGATCGCGTCCACCGAGACGCCGAACAGCTGCTTGGGCACCACGTGCTGGCCGTTGCGCACCGAGAGCACCGTGCGCTCCGCGTGCCGCGACACGTCCGCCGCGATGTCCACCGCCGACGCCCCGAGGCCCACCACGACCACCCGGCGCCCGGCGAACTCCGCGCCGTCCACGTAGTCCATCGAGTGCAGCAGCCGACCCGTGAACGACTCCGCGCCCGCCGGCAGCGGGTTCGGCAGCAGCGCCACGTCGTGGTGCCCCGCCGCCACCACCACCTGGTCGAAGGTCCGGACCGACTCCGCCCCGTCCGCGCCCCGGCTCACCACCGTCCATATGCCGTCCGCGCCCTGACGCACCGACACCGCCTCGGTGCCGAACTCGATGTGCGGCAGCAGGCCCGCCCACTCCGCGAACTCCCGCAGGTAGACCGCCATGTCCCGGTGGCTCGGGTACATCCCGTGCTCCTCGTCCATCGGGAACGCCTCGAAGCAGGTCAGCTCCCGCGCACTGTTCAGGTGCAGCGCCCGGTACGCCGGGCCCGGCTCCCCCGCCGCCGACCGCCGCCAGATCCCGCCCACGCCGGGGGACTTCTCCAGGCAGACGAAGTCCAGCCCGCCCTCGCGCAACGCGTACGCCGCCGCCAGGCCCGACAGGCCCGCACCGATCACACAGACACTCACCGCTTACCTCCACGACTCGTCAGGAACCAACCGACCGCTTCCCCAACGATCTTGACTCCCCCACACGGACGCCCTTCACACCGGCCCCCGGAATCACGGGGCAGCCGCTCCGACATCCGACCATCCGACTGTCCGGTTGTCAGCCGTTCCGCCTTTCCCACCATCCGCCCAGCCGCTTATCCGCCCAGCCGCTCATCCGGTATCCAGCCCAGCCGATCCTCGGAATCTCCCACCATCCGACTTCCCTACCGTCCTTCTGACCGTCCGTCCTTCCATCCGTCTGTACGGTTGTCCGGTCGGCCACTGATCCGGTCGTCGGGCCGTCGACCCATCACACTGTCGAACTGTCGGGCTGTCGGAATGTCGGGCCGTCGGGATGTCGGACGACGGATGAGGGGGCGCCATGGCGGAGCACGGGACGGACCAGCCGTCCGCCTTCGGCCCGCTGCTCCGCGACCTGCGCACCCGCGCCGGGAGCAGCCAGCAGGCCACCGCCGCCCGCGCCGGGATCAGCGCCCGGGCGCTGCGCGACCTCGAACACGGGCGGGTGCGGCGGCCCCGCGAGCAGACCGTCCGGCGGCTGGCCGACGCCCTCGGCCTGAGCGCCGGCGAGACCGGCGCGCTGCGCGCGGCCGCCGCCCGCGGCGGCGAAGCCGACGGGCCGCCCGAGCCCGGCCGGACCACCCTGCTGGTGCTCGGCCCGCTCTCCCTGCGCCGCGGCCGCGACACCGTCCCGGTCGGCAGCCCCACCCTGCGCCGGCTGCTCGGCCTGCTCGCCCTCGCCCACCCGGCCGCCGCCACCCGGCAGGAGATCACCGACACCCTGTGGCCGTCCGGGCCGCCCGACTCGCAGCAGAGCCTGATCCACACCTACGTCAGCCAACTGCGCCGCCTCCTCGACCCCGAAGGACCGGCCCCCGCCGTCGCCCGCACCCCCGCCGGCTACCGGCTCGACCTGCCTCGCCACCGGATCGACCTCGGCCGCTTCGACGAACTCCTGGCCCGCACCACCTCCCTGCGGCACGCCCCCGACCCGGACGCCGCGCACCAGGACCTCACCCGCGCCCTGCGCTGGTGGCGCGGCCCCGTCCTCGCCGACGCCGACCCGGTCCTGCGCCGCCACCCCGCAGCGGTCGCCGCCAACGAACGACGGATCCGCGCCGCCCTGCTGCACGCCGACACCGCGCTGCTGCTGCGCCGCCCCGACCACGCCGTCCCCCTGCTGCGCGAACTCGCCCACACCGAGCCCCTGCACGAGGGCCTGCACGCCCGGCTGGTCCTCACCCTCGCCGCGAGCGGCCGCCAGGACGCCGCCCTCGACGCCTACGCCCGGCTGCGCGCCCGCCTCGACGAGGAGCTCGGCGTCACCCCGGGGCCCGAACTCCAGGACGCCCACCTCCGCGTCCTGCGCGGCCACCCGCGCACCACCCCCGCCCCGGCCCCCGCCTCCACCACCCTCCCCGTCCCCGTCCCCGCCCAACTCTCCTCCCCACCACGCCAGTTCGTCGGCCGCGACCGCCAACTGCGCGAACTCGACGCCCTGCTCCCGGCCGCCCCCGCCGACGGCTCCCCGCTCGTCGCGGTGGTCGGGCCGCCCGGCGTCGGCAAGAGCGCCCTCGTCGCGCACTGGGCGCACGGGCACCGCGACCGCTTCCCCGACGGCCGGCTCCACGCCGACCTGCGCGGGCACGCCGACCGGCCCCCGGCCCGGCCCGACACCGTCCTCGCCCGCTTCCTGCGCGCCCTCGGCACCCCACCCGACCGGCTGCCCGCCGACCCCGACGAAGCCGCCGCGCTCTACCGCACCCTGCTCGCCGACCGCCGCCTGCTGATCGTCCTCGACGACGCCCGCGACGCCGCCCAGGTCCGCCCGCTGCTCCCCGGCGCCCCCGGCTGCACCGTCCTGGTCACCGGCCGCGGCCGGCTCACCGGCCTGCTGGCCGGCGACGGCGCCCGCCGCCTCACCCTCGACCCGCTCGACCCTGCGGAGGGCAGCCTGCTGCTCGGCACCGTCCTCGGCCCCTCCCGGGTCGCCGCCGAACCCGCCGCCGCCCGCCGCCTCGTCCACGCCTGCGGCGGCCTCCCCCTCGCCCTCCGGATCGCCGCCGCCGACCTGACCACCCGCGGCACCGCCCTCACCGACTACGCCCCCGCCCGCCCCGACGCCGCCCTGCTCGCCCGCCTCGACCTCCCCGACGACCCGCACACCGGCCTCCGCGTCGCCTTCGACCGCTCCTACCGCGCCCTCCCCGCCCCCGCCCGCCACCTGTTCCGCCTCCTCGGCCACGCCCCCGCCGCCGGCCTCACCGCCGAAACCGCCGCCACCCTGGCCGCCACCACCCCCGCCGAGACCGCCACCCAGCTCGCCCGACTCGCCGACGCCCACCTCCTCCACGAACGTCCCCCCGGCCACTACCGGCTGCCCGGGCTGCTCCACCCGTACGCCGCGGGGCTGCCGGACGAGACCGGTCGGCCGCTTGACGTCAATCAACTGCCTGACGCCAAGCGGGCGAGCGACCTCGATCGCGACCCCGAGCACAATCAACTGATTGACCTCACTCGAACGACCGACCGCAAGGTGCTGCCCCTCCTCACTCCCTCCCTCTCCCGCACCCCCTCCCTCCCCCGCACACCCGCCCGGCAGCCCCAGCCCGGCCCGTACCCCGACGACATCACCGTCCTGGGCCTGATCTGCTGGAAGCTCGGCCGACTGCCCGAGGCCGCCGACCACTTCGCCCACGCCGCCCGGCTGCTCGGCGCTCCGAGCCGCGACGACGGCCCCGGCGGGGCGGCCGACCGGGAGGACCGCGACCGGGAGGACCGCGACCGGGAGGACGCCGACCGGGAGGCGATCGCCCGGACCAACCTGGCCGTCGTCCAGCGGGCGCTGGGGCGGCCCGCGGAGGCGATCCGGCTGCTCGGCGAGACGCTGCCGGTGCACCGCCGGCACCACAACCGGTTCAGCGCGGCGGTCGCCCTGACCTGCCTCTCCGCCGCCCACACCGACCTGGGCGACCACGCCACCGGACAGCTGCTCGCCCACAGCGCGCTCACCGCCGCCCGCGCGGTACGCCACCGGGCCCTCCAGGCGAACGCCCAACTCGCCCTGGCGGAGTCCCACTTCACCGCCCGGCGGACCGCCGAGGCGGCCGCGGCCCACCGCGAGGCGCTGGCGCTGGCCGAGGCGTCCGGCGACCGCCACCCGCAAGCCGCCGCCCTGGCCGGCCTGGCCGCCGCGCTGCTCGACACCGACCCGCGGGCCGCGCTGCGCACCGCCGAACGGGCGCTGGCGCTCGCCCGCGCGGCCGAGTTCCGGGTGCTGGAGGGCGAGGCGCTCACCGTCCTGACCCGGGTCCGGGCCCGCCTCGGCGATCCGCACACCGCGCTGTCCCTCGGCCGCGACGCCCTCGCCCGGCAGCGCGAGACCGGCCACCGCCCCGGCGAGGCCCGGGCCCACCTCGCCCTGGCCCAGGCCGCCGCTGCGCTCGGCTCCGACGCCGAGGCCGTCCGGCACCGCCGGGAGGCCCTGCTGATCACCCGGGCCGCGGCCGGCAGCATCCCGCCGAACTGACCCGGAAGTTCCCCGGAACTTCCGCCCCGCCCCAAAACCCCACCCCCACAGGCCAGTTGCCGCGCCCGACCGCTCTGGTTCCGCTACAGCCGACCGCACAGCCCGGCTCCCTACGGTGGTCGCACCTCCCCGCCCCGGACCCCGAGGTGACACCTTGAGCCGCTACGACCGACTCGCCCACACCCCCGCCGTCCGCCGCCTCCAGCAGGAGATGGGCAGCGCCGCCGCGGCCGACCGCCGCCGGCACGCGCCCGGCGGCGACCGGCCCGACCCGCTCACCGACACCGAGGCCGCCTTCGTCCGCAGCCTGGACGGCTTCCTGTTCGCGACGGTCAACGAGGACGGCTGGCCGTACATCCAGTTCCGCGGCGGCCC
This sequence comes from Kitasatospora setae KM-6054, assembly GCF_000269985.1. NCBI lineage: Bacteria > Bacillati > Actinomycetota > Actinomycetes > Kitasatosporales > Streptomycetaceae > Kitasatospora > Kitasatospora setae. The sequence continues at coordinate 4,214,697 of NC_016109.1, forward strand.
GCCCGGCTTCGTGCACGTCCTGGACGCGCACACCCTCGGCTACCTCGACGTCCGCGGCAACCGGCAGTACCTGACCACCGGCAACCTGCGCGGCGGCGACGGCCGGGTCGCCCTGTTCTTCCTCGACCACGCCCGGCAGGCCCGCCTCAAGGTCTTCGGCCGCGCCACCGCCGTCCCCGCCGCGCAGGACCCGGCCCTGGCCGAGCGCCTCGGCACCCCGCGCACCGAGGGCCGGGTCGAACAGCTCGTCACCGTCCGGGTCGAGGCGCACGCCTGGAACTGCCCCAACCACATCACCCCGCGCTTCACCGAACGCGAACTCGCCGACGCCCTGAACCCGGTCCGCGACCGCCTCGCCCTGCTGGAACGGGAGAACGCCCGGCTCCGCGCCGAACTCGCCGCCCGCACCGACCCCTCGAAGGACTGACCCCGCCGTGTCCGCCCACCTGACCGACCAGCCCGCGCCCTCCTCTCCTTCCCCCTCGTCCCTCCCCTCTTCCTCCCCCTCCCCCGAACCCGCCATCTGGTCCCGCAACTTCCGCCGCTACTTCACCGCCCGCAGCGCCGGCCTGCTCAGCTGGGCGATGCTGCCCGTCGCCGTCTCCGCCGGACTGCTGTCCGCCGGGCACGGCCTGGACACCGCGGGCTACGCGATGGCCTTCCTGGTCGCCCCGTTCGCCGGCCTGGTGCTGTTCGGCGGCGTCCTCGCCGACCGGTTCACCGCCCGCCGGATGATGATCATCGCCGACCTGGCCAACCTCACCGCGCACGTCCTGCTGGCCGTCCTGTTCTGGCACGGCGTCGACCGGCTCTGGCAGCTGTACGCCCTGCTCGCGGTGGCCGGTACCGCCAACGCCCTGTTCCAGCCGGGCGCCTCCTCGACCGTCCCGCTGATCGCCCGCGACGTCCAGGGCGCCAACGGCGTGCTGCGCACCTCCGAGGCGATCACCGGCCTCGGCGGCCCGGCCCTGGCCGGCGTGCTGGTCGGCTTCGGCTCCACCGGCGCGGTGATGGCCCTCTCCGCGCTCGCCTACGCCACCAGCGCCGCCTGCCTGTTCGCGCTCCGCCTCGGCACCGTCCCCGCCCCGCCCGCCGGGCACTCGCTCTGGCACAACCTGGCCGTCGGCTGGCACGAGTTCCGCTCCCGCGACTGGCTGTGGAGCGTCATCCTGATCTGGATGGTGTACGCCGTCCTCGCCTGGGGCCCGCAACTCTCCCTCGCCGCGGGCGTCATCGTCCCCGCCCACGGCCCCACCGCGTTCGGCCTGATCAACTGCGCCCTCGGCGCGGGCACCGTGGCCGGCGGCCTGCTCGCCATCCGCTACAAGCCCCGCCGCCCGCTCGCCGCCGGCGCGGTCGCCATGTTCGCCTACCCCCTCTACCCCCTCGCCATCCTGCTGAACGCCCCGGTCTGGCTGCTCGCCGCCGCCCAGGTCCTGGTCGGCGCCGGCATCGGCGTCTGGGGCGTCATGTGGTCCACCGCCGTCCAGACCCAGGTCCCCGGCGAGGTCCTCAACCGCGTCCACGCCTACGAAGTCGCCGGCTCCGTCGGCCTCTACCCCCTCGGCTCCGCCCTCACCGGCCCCGCCACCCACGCCTTCGGCACCACCCAAGTCCTCACCGCCGGCACCCTGGTGGCCCTCCTCACCCCCCTCGCCCTCCTCCTCACCCGCCCGATCCGCACCCTCCCCCGCGTCCCCGACCGCCCGGCCGACTGACCCATCCCAATCGCTCCACGGTCAAAACCCAGGGCCAGTGGCGAGCCCGAACTCCATCGAGTCCAGGGCTCGACCAGCCCCTGCCCCACAAGTCACCACCACCTTGGTGGGAGGTGGCCTATGCCTCAGACTCGACGACCTCGACGGTCTCGCCCGCGAAATGGGCAGCGATCCGTTGCCGTGACTGCTCGGGAGACATCAGGCTCGGCGTGGGCATGTGATGCGGGTGGGACCACCAACGCCCGGGGTGAAGCTCGTCCCACGGAGGGCGCTTACCGGTCCGTCGACGCTCAGCCCCGGGGTCATGGTTACCGAAACCGTCGATGACGCTGTTCCAAACCGGCCGAGCGTCTTTGATCATGACTCGTTCGGCAAGGGATACGAAGGCTTCGATGGCGACCAGGTAGCGGACCTTGAAGTCGGTTATATTCAGGTCTTCCACTTGTTCGATGGATATCCGGTGCTCGCCGAGCCGGTCCCACAACGGGCAGCCGATCTTCGACGGATCCGCGTTGCCCTTTCGGGTACCCACAGGACGCGCCTGGCCGACGTAGATCGGTCTTTCGGTGCCACGAATGGCTTGATAGAGCGGGTGAGAGCCGGTGTAGTAGAGCGCGTATACACCCGCCCCCTTCATGATCGCTATGGAGTCGAGCCGTTCCGGAGTGTGCTTCAGCAGTTCCAACTCGACACTTCGGCCGAGATTATCCAGCTCAAGCGGGTTATACGGCGTTGGTTCCAGCGCCTTGGCCTGCCAGTTCTTCGGCTTTACGGGCTTGCTCGGCCAACGCTCCGGCGGGGTTGCCATCGGGCTTCCTCTCATGATCCACATCTCGGCGTCCGAGCCCGGGGAACCCGGCTACTCCGGGTCCGCCGCTTCCGAATCCGCTTCGTCGACGGGCTCGTCACTGACGGACTCCGCTTCGGGCTCCGCGTCGACGACCTGACCACCGCGGTAATACCGCCACGCGCTCTTGTAGTGCGCCGGACTGTCGTCGTACATGATCACGTAGCCCATGAGCGCGGCAATCTGCCACCCGTCGGGCATCTCGGCGGAGATCAACCGGAAGACCTCGTCAGCCGTCATCCGGTCGGCCGAAACCTGGATCACCCGCTTCTTGAACTCGGCGGATTTCCCGTACCTGAAGTTGTACGGAAGGCCCGCCTTCACCCTCTCCAACAGGTCATGGAGTGTGAATTCACCGACCTCCAGCCCTTCGACAGGCCGCCCGAGATCAATGGGGAACAGTACATCGAAGTGATTCCGCTTCAGGATGGTGCTGTCCCGCTGGCGGCCAGGGTCCTTGTTGCCGAAGCCGTTGTTGTTCCAGGGAATATTTCCCATCTCCTTGTGGTGGCTGATCAACAGCTGCTCCGGGGCGAGCGCGGAGAAGTCCTCCGCCACATAGAGACATGAGAAGGTCATCTCACCCAGGGCGATCCGGCGACGGCCGGAGAGCTTGCGGAGGTGGTTGCGCAGTCGGGCCGGGAGGGACTTGTCGGCCTTGCCGACATATACGAACTCACCGTCCAGGTAGAGCTGGTAGACGCCGGCCCGCTCCTTGAGCTCCTTGATGCTCTCCTCGTGCAGCGGAGCCCGGTCCAGGCCTGCCAGCGCGGCCGCGAGCTGGTCACCGAGAGCCTTGGTGATACTCAGCGTGAAGTCCTTGTGGTACGGCGTCCCATCACCGGACTCCAGCACCGTCGCCATCGACACCACTCCCCAATAGACGTGATCAAGAAAACCCTATCGGTGCTCGCCACGCCCGGACGAGTTTTCCCGCCAGATGGCTTGAAGATCGACAACTCCGCGGTATGCTTTGAACATGGCTGAGCTGCGCAAAAAACCAAAGAATGACCGCACCGGTGTCGAACTGTTCGCCGGCGCGGGCGGCCTGGCCATGTCCGTACACCGCGCGGGGTTCCGCCCCCTGCTGTTCAACGAGTTCGCCAAGCGCGCCTGCGAGACCCTGGAAGCCAACGGGGCGGAGTGGCTCCCGGACGGCCAGAAGCCGACCCGGGCACCCGAGAGCGGCAAGAAGGTCCCCCTCGTGGCCGGTGACGTCCAGGATTTGGACATGAACTACCTGAAGGGCCAGGTGGACGTCCTCGCCGGCGGCCCCCCTTGCCAGCCCTTCAGTCTCGGAGGCGTCGCGAAGGGCGACGAGGACAAGCGAAACATGTTCCCGCAGATGTTCAGGGCCGTCCGCGAGATCCAACCCAAAGCGGTCATCTGCGAGAATGTCCGCGGACTGCTGCGGCCTTCGTTCAACGACTACTTCCAGTACATCCTGCGCGAGCTGGAGCTCCCCTTCGAAGAGCGCGCCGCAGGTGTGGACTGGAAGAAGCACGACGCGACCCTGCTGGAACGGCTCCAGCAGGAGCCGGAGGATGCCAAGAAGCGGTACCAGGTCGTCATGACACCAGTGAACGCGGCCGACTACGGTGTTCCACAGATCCGCAACCGGGTCATCATTGTCGCCTTCCGCCGCGATCTCAAGGTCGACATCGAGCTGTTCAAGGAGCTCGTGAAGCCGACTCACTCCGAGACCGCCCTGATCCGATCCATGATGGCCGGCGGCTACTGGGAACATCACGCGGATGTTCCGCCGCACGTCCGTGAGTGGGTAGAGAAGCGTCTGCCGAAGGTTTCACCCAAGGACGACGGGCTACTGCCCTGGCGCACCCTTAGGGACGCGATCAAGGGAATCGGCGACAACAAGCCGCTGCCGAAGATCACCGATGACATGCTGGACCGGACCGAGCGCTACATCGAGGGTTTCACGGAGCACATCGGGTGGCCGGGAGCACGCATCTACGACGGCCACACACCCAACGAGTTGGACCGTCCTGCCAAGACCGTCAAGGCAGGCGTCCACGGAGTACCGGGCGGCGAGTCCGTCATGCTCACCGATGAGCTGATGCCCGACAAAATCACTTACAAGCACCGGTACATGACGGTCCGTGAGACGGCTCGCGTGATGACCTTCCCGGATGACTGGGAGCTCAAGGGCCCCCGCGGTGAGAAGATGCGCCAGCTCGGAAACGCGGTCCCCGTACTCCTGGGGGAGGTTTTCGCGAAGGCTGTCGCCACCGTGTTGGACAAGGCGGAGGGGCGCCAGAAGTGACCGCGCCGACCAGTACGACACAGGGCCGTTGGAAGCACGGTTCACCGCCTGACCGTGCCTGGAAGGGACGGCCCCACCGCAGCCGTGAAGCACTGTCCGCCGAGCAGGACCGGGCCGCCGGCGGCCGCCATCGACGATCGGTCGCCCTCGCTGAAAGCCGATTCGCCAGAGCCTCTGTGGAACTGAAGCTACTGCCGAGCACGCGGCGCATCCGGGCGTATTTGCGCTGGTCGGACGCTGGCAAATCTCCCGCCCGCTATCTGGGTGAGGTCGAACATGACAACCGCGCGGCCAACCTCGCCGAAGGCTGGAAGCTGGCTCGGCAGAAAGGACTCCTGGCCGAGGAACCTCTAGCGGAGGGCTCCTGGGCGTCCTCAGCGGCAGTTCGATCCTCGATGCGAGGCAATCGGAACAAGGACACGAAGCCCGAACTCCGACTGCGCTCCCTGCTTCACAAGCGGGGCCTCCGGTATCGCGTGGCGGCCAGGCCGCTGCCAGAGCTGCGTCGCACCGCCGATGTGCTCTTCCCGAAACCGAAGGTGGCCGTCTTCGTCGACGGCTGCTACTGGCACGGATGCCCCGATCACCTGCGGGCCTCCAGCAAGAACGTGGAGTTCTGGCAGGCCAAGATAGAAGGAAACCGCGCTCGAGACAGAGAGACCGACCGCCTCCTCGGAGAGGCCGGCTGGACGGTCGTGCGCGTCTGGGAGCACGAGGATCCGGCCGAAGCGGCATCCAGAATCACGGCCATCGTCGGAAGGCCGACACCGGTGCGAGGGGACGCCAATCCTCCAACCGGGCCGAATACACCAGGGACAGCCGCTGGGGCGGGTGGCTAGAGTCATCTCATGAGTTACAGCCCCAGCGGATCGACCACCGCACCGAACTTCAATCCCTTGAGCCTCGATCTACTGAGCAGGAATCTCCGCGAAGAACTCGACCGTCGCCAGAAAATTCCACTCGATTCGGTCGAGAGGTTCACCGGGGCAGGGCTTTACGCGCTGTACTACAAGGGCGATCTCCCGCTGTACCAGAAACTCAAGGAAGCAGACACCCCGATCTATATCGGAAAAGCTGAGGCAGGGAACAGTAGCTACGGTTATCCGCCGGACCAGTCCAAGCCGAAGCTCTTCGATCGTATAGCAGATCACCGCGCAAGCATCAATCAAGCATCCAACCTCGATGCCTCACACTTCGACGTGCGCTACCTAGTCCTGGATGACATTTGGATCGTCCTGGGAGAGCGCGCGCTACTGCGCGCCCACAGCCCTGTACTGTGGAACACCCTCATGACAGGATTCGGCGCCAACGCATCAGGGATGGACAGGAAGAACGGTCGATCCATCTGGGATTCCATCCACCCAGGGCGAGCACGGGCAAAAGATTCACTCTGCTACCGGAAGCACAGTCGAGCTGAACTCGTGGAGATGATTTCGAAGGGAATTGAAATTTCCCTCATGCCTCCGGGAAGCTCGCGGAGTGCAGCCCTGGAAAATCTCAGGAACCAGCCCCAGAAAATTATCTGGTCAGCATCCAGGGGCGATGACAAGCGAACACTGGTCTACCGGGTGGATACTTTCATCGAGGAGAACGAGTACTTCGAGGTCTCGGTCGATGCCACAACATGGCGCCACGCCAATGAGATCGAAGAGGCATCGCACGGCGAATGACATGCCCCAGCATTAGGAGAAGCCCCAGGCCGTTGGCCTGGGGCTTCTCCCGTGGAGCGGGTGACGAGAATCGAACTCGCGCTCTAAGCTTGGGAAGCTTTTGCCCCGAATCGGTCATTTCCGCAGGTCAAAAGCCTTGCAGGCTCCTGCTCGGGGCGTCGTGGATCATGGAATCCTTGACCGCCGCCGGCCCCGGCATACCGCCCCTACTCGCGCAACAGTCGCGCACGACGCTCCACAACCGCTTCGATTCGCCGCCTCGAAGTCGCCCCGATCGCGCCCCGGCGCAACCGATCGAACAGCCACGAGACACCGACCGCTCCTCGGCGAGCAAGGCTGCCGCCGGGCCACCTGGTCGATGCCCCCAGCGCTTCACTCCCCCTGGGCGCGCAGCGATGAGACCGAAAGGCTCCCGCCATGCGACATGAACGCGACATATAATGACACCGAGGAACATTTCCCCGACCAAGAGCGCCGACGGCCCGAAGACCCCCGCACGGCCAGTCGGCTTGCCGCATCGGTGCTCTGGGCATCTGCCGCCCAACCGACCCAGGGCTCGGTGGAGTCCTCCAAGAAGGTCTGCCATGCCGCGCAAGCAGAAGGCACGTCGCCGGTTTCGGCAACGCCCGCCCATACAGGTCAGGCCGCTGGAGCGCGACCTACACCGACCGCAACGGCCGGACACAGCGGTCTCCGGAAACTTTCGACACCGAGCTCGACGCCCTGACCTGGCTCGCACTCGTTCAGGCTGACCTCGCCCATGGCCGCCGCACTCCCATCACCTCCCCACTCAAGGGCGTCCTGTTCAAGGACTACGCCAAGGACTGGATCGACAACCGCCCCCTCGCGGCCACTACCCGCGGGCTCTACCAGCGCCTGCTGAAGGCATGCATCCTGCCCACCTTCGGCAGCACCCCCGTCACCCGCATCACCTTCGCGAAAGTCCGGCACTGGAACTCCGAACAACTGGACAGACACGGCGAATCAGTCGCCGCCCATGCCTACCGGCTCCTCAAGGCGATCATGGAGACCGCCGTCGCCGACGACGAGACACTCCCCCGCAACCCATGCCGCATCCGCAGCGCCGGCAGCGAGCACCCGGCCGAACGCCACACCGCCACCGTCGCCCAGGTCTTCACGCTCGCCAACGTCGTCGGCGAACGGTGGCGCCTGCTCGTCCTCCTCGGCGCATTCGCCACCCTCCGGCCCGAGGAACTCGCCTCCCTCAGGCGCGAGGACATCGATGTCCCCCGACGCCTGATCCGCATCACTTCCGCCTCACCCGAACTCCCCAACGGCAGACGCACCACCGGCCGCCCCAAGTCCGAGGCAGGCACCCGCACCGTCCACCTGCCCGCCTTCCTCGACGAAGTGTCCCGCGTCAAGCAGTTGGCAGGTTTTCGGGTTCGGGAAAATTGGGGACGAGCGGGTCCGCGGCGCCGGTGTGGACGTCGTGGGGCCGGTTCCAGGCCAGGGCCTCGTGCGGTCGGACGGTGTTGTAGTCGCGCCGGTAGTCCTCGGCGTGCCGGACCAGATCGAGGGCGTCGGGGATCTCCTCGAGGAACAGCTTCTCGTACTTGAGCGAGCCGAAGCCGCGCTCACGTGAGCCGTTCTGCCCGGGCGTACGGACCCGGGTGCGGACGTGCCGCAACTCCGGTCGGGTGGCGATGAACGCCTCGATGCGGAAGGAGCGGAACGGTCCGCCGTTGTCGGTCACGATGGTGACCAGCGGCTTCACGGTCCCGCCCGCGTCGCGCGGGGCGAACTCGGCCAGTGGCTTCCCGGCCAGCAACTCCGTTCCCTCAAGACGAGTTCAATCGCAGCGACGGCGTCGTGCTGGTTCGCGGTGGGCGACACGTGCCAGCCGAGCTCGCACTTCGACCAGTAGTCGCGGCAGCCCGCGAGCCGCCAGGTGCCGCCGCCGGTCGTCTCGAACTCGGAGAAGTCGAGCTGCCGGACCTGGTTCGGGCCGGTCGGCCCGGTGGCGAAGGCGGCCTTGCGGCGGGCGGCGAGCCGGCGCCGCTCCCGCTGGTAGTTCGCTTCCAGGAGCAGGGCCCTCGTCCCGCAGCAGCCGCAGCACGGTCACCTGGGAGACGCGGTGGCCGTCGTGGCGGCACATCGCCCAGACCTTGCGGTGGCCCCGGGCCGGGTGCGCGAGCGCGTGCCAATGCGCGGCTGCCCGCGCACCCTCGCGGGCCGGGCGCGGCCACGGTCCTCTGGTAGGCGCGCCCTGGCGGGCGCGGGCCTGGTGGCGGCGCCAGGTCCGCTCGGGCACGCCGATCAGCCGACAGAACCTCGCGGTCGGCATGCCCGCCTCGGCGCGGATCACCTCGAGGTCCTCGAAGGGCCCAGCCGGCCCTCCGCGGACTTCTTCCACACCCGCAGCTCGACTGCCGCCTCACCCAGCGCCTGGGTCAAGTCGGCGACCTGGGCTTCGAGTTGCCGTTACCGGGTGCCGGGGCCGGACTTGCCCGCGAGGCCGGCCCGGCCGGACTCCAGGAACCGGCGCTTCCACGTCCCGATCGACTGCCCCGACACCTTCGCCCGCCGCGCGGCCTCGGCGACGGTCATCTCACCGGCCAGGATCGACAGCACGATCCGGACCTTCTCCTCCGGCGGCAGTGCCGGTGGCCTCACCATGATCGATCAGACTCCTTCACGCAGCAGGACCCGCAACAAACGAGCCCTGCCACAAAGTCTGACGCGCGACAGACTCACCACACTGCCAACCAAGACGCGGGCCTCTGAACGCCGCATCGCACTCCCCACCCGCTGCGTCCAGTCACTGAAGCACCACCACGACCAGCAGCAGCGCGAGCGCGAGACCAAGGGCGCCACGTGGCAGCACAACGGGCACGTGTTCACCACTGCGCAAGGCGGCCCAATCGACCCGACCAACCTCACCCGCGCCTTCACCACGCTCCTCCGCAAGGCCGACCTCCGCCGCATCCGCTTCCACGGCCTCCGCCACTCGACCGCCACCCTGCTCCTGGAACAGGGCGTCGAGCTCGTCGTGATCAAGGAACTCCTCGGCCACGCCCACATCGGTGTCACCGCCACCGTCTACGCACACGTACGACTTCGCCTCCAACGCGACGCCATCGACACCCTCAGCACCGCGCTCGGCAGCCCGGCGATCACCAAGGCCAACGATGACACCGCCGAACCGCCGCCCTGCACCATCGTCCGCTGACGTTGCCGTCATCTACTGCCGTCACCCCACGCAGAAGCCCCGCCAGGACGCACCCGGCGGGGCTTCGATTCGCTATCGCGAACACTTTCCCGCGAAGGAAAGCTTGGGGAAAGGATGGAGATATGGCCCGCTAGCGATCAATCCGGGCGCTCGGCAAGCTCGAATCCAGTCAGCTACTTCTCTCTCCCCACGAGAAGGGCAAACGACAACTCCAACGAGCACTTACTCAACAGCAAGACATTCCGACCAGCGATTCAGATCCTCCTCCACATCATTCGTCAGACGCTCCCTGTTCCGAAGAAACTCGCGCAGCACGAATCGGATCCGCATGAGCTGCTGAACGCGAACCGGCGAAATCGATTCTGCGCCCATCGATCGAAGCGAAGCCATTTCGGACCTCAAGCCCTCCAGGCTTTCGCCCTCGTCGATCAGATCTCGAACGAATTCCCTCCAAATCCCATCTACTCCATCAGGGATCTCTGCACTCTCGACCCACTCCGAGGCCATTGCGATTTTGGCAATTACCTCACGATGAAGAGTTTCCTCCCAGGGCAACCCGCCGCGCGTCCGCGCAGATCTTAGAGTGAGCAGCAGACTTTCTCCCCATCGCCCCATTTCCCGACTCCCAGGGTCCGCTGCTGCAAAACGTGTCGAACACGACGCGATCAGGGCAGTCCACCATGAGAACGGAGGAGTGAAGGACTCCACAAGAGAAAGGATCTCTGCTACCTCATCCGGGTGAGACACAGAGGGCACGTTTCTCGCATTCGGAAGTTCCGGAGGATTCAAAGAGACTCACCCCCTTGGGCGCGGGACAGTCATGAAGTTCACACCCGCCCGCCCAAAAGCCGCTTCCCCTATCCCCATCAGTTCGTCACCCGGCCGGAAATGACCGCTCCAGTTGTTGATGGCCGCCATCCCAAATAGATCATCGATGTTCCCCGATCCTGCGGAGAGTACGCGACCACCTCGACCAGCCAGCACGGTATGCGCCATTTCCATTCGAGGCCATCCACCGCTGCTTCCACCGGCATACGCAGGCATCACCCGCAGTTCATGACCGCCGCCTTCACCAGCCACGACAGCCCATTTGAAGTCCGTCTCACCGCCAAGCGCCGAACGGAGACCGTCATATCCCGCGCCTTCGCCCAAAACTGCTGGCACTACACCACGACGCTCGGCTGCCTGAATTTCTAGTGCCTGGTCTGCATCCGAAGCCCGGTTGGACAACCCACAGTTGTGAACGAGTACCGGAGTGGCACCCGCCAGCACATAGTACTGAACTTGAACTCGTGATGTCGGTCAGCCATCCATGATCAAGCCGGTCCCGACGAGGCAGCCGTCGACGAGGTGGGGACGGTACTGGATCATCTTGAGCTTGCGTTTGACGGCCCGGGTCAGCTGGCCGAGGTCGGCGGCCGCGAGGTTTCCGATGTCGCGTTTGACCAGTGACCAGATACCCTCCTGCGGGTTGAGGTCGGGCGCGTAGGTGGGCAGCTGAAAGACGGTCAGCCAGTGCGCGTTGGCCTCGAAGAACGCCCTGAGCGGTGGCACGAGGTGGATGCGGGCGTTGTCCCACACGAGGACGAGCGGGCCGCCGAGCTGGACGCGGGCGCGGACGACCAGGTCGCGGAAGTCGCGCCAGCCGAAGCCCTTCGGCTCGCCCTTGCGTCCCCGGTACTCGCGGATCGCGTAGATCAGCCGGGACCGTTCGCCCGGCTTGTAGCAGGCCATGCCCGCCATCGAGACGCGGCCGGATCCCCGTCCGCGCACGCGGACCACCGGCGTGCGCCCGATGCGGCCCCAGGTTCTGGCGCGCGGCGGAGTCATCGACTGCCCGGCCTCGTCCTCGAAGACGACCCAGGCGCCGAGGGCCGCCGCGGTGCTCTTACCAACGGCCAGGTCTCCTTCTTCCACAACTCCACCGCCGCGTCGTCGCGCTCGATCGCCCGGCGGGCCGGCTGCTGCCACGACCAGCCGTGCCGCTTCAACAGCCGCCAGGTGCCCTCCACCGTGTACGACACGCGGAACAGCCGGCCGACCAGCGTCTTCACCCGCGCCAGCGTCCACCGCTGATCGGCCCAGCCGTGGACCAGCGGGCCGCGCTCCAACTCCCGCTCCAGCCTGGCGATCTGCTTGTCACTGAGCCTCGGGCGCCCGGGCGATCCCTTGGACAGGACCCCGGCCTCCCCACGCTCGCGCCAGGCCCGGCGCCACCGCTCCACCGACCGCTCACTCACCCGCAGCCCGGCAGCGATCTCCCCGTTCTTCTGCCCGCCCTCGAAGCGTTCCACAGCCTGCAGCCGCAACCGCTCCCGCGCGGCCCTCCCGGCGTCGGTCAACCCACCGCCCTGCGCATACCTCATGTCCCAGGGCTACCGGAACCAGTTCGGCCCTGTCGGGCGAACAGCTCCGACATCACCCAATCAAGTTCAGTACTGCCGTCAAACGTCGCGGGGCCCTCATCGGCATCACTGTCGATGAGGGCCCCGTCACACTGCTACCAGATTTTGGCAACCCAGTCTGAGATTACGGATAAATGGTCGGAATTTTCCACCCGGCACACTCCGCTACAACTCGCGCGATCTGCCTGCGCTTCGGATAATTCGAGCGAATCCTAGAGAGGCGTTCCGCATATACTGCCGCGACATCGACTCCCTCGCCGGACAGTAGGCGGATATCCCCATCGCGCCAGATGTCCTCAACTCCCCGCAGGGTCGTCTTAATTCCCTGAAACTCTTCCCTCGAATATCCGCCGCTAGCCTGCAACAGGTCATCGCAGGAATCCCAAAAATTTCCCACGCTCGACCTGATCCTCCACTCGCGATCGCTTGCAGGGATCTCGTACGACGCCACCAGAATCGCAACACCAGCAGCTGTCGATTGAAAATAGGTCGGGGTAGACGAGTCCTCTAGGGCGCCGATCTCGCTTCGCCAGCTCCTCAGCGAAGCGATCTTCTCTGCGCTTCCAGGAACCCCTGGGGCGCTGCAGCCAGCAACTACGTCATCGATCTCTGCCAGGCGCGGGGCCCCGGCAGCTTCAAGGATGGGCCGCATCCTGGCGAGGGACAGCCCTCCTGTCAGACTCCACAAGTCCATCAGCCACCGCCCCCTAGAACCACTCGCCATGGCGTATTTCCAGTTCTCGACACCCCAGCGCCCTTGCCTATCGGGCTCGGCGTAAGGCCCACGCCTGGGCCTGTTGCTTGCGCGAAGCACGTAGGGCACATCCTAGTCGACGAAGCCATCCCTACGATCTCCCAGTCACTCCCCAGGCGATTCATGATCGTTGCTTCGGCATGCCCTTGCCCCGAGATATAACGCTCACCACGAAGCGGTGCATTGCCGCCCTTCCATTCGTCAGGGAGTCCGGTACGTTCAGTGGCCACCCAGGTTTCAACCTTGTCCGGATTACTCGTGCTCCGGACCCGGGCAACTGCGACAGTCGATGCCTCATCAGCTCGCGTACCGTAAAGCTCGCGCGCCCTATCGAGGAGCTCGCCACCGCAATTGTGGACCAGGACCGGCGTGGCACCTGCCAGCACATAGTACGTGTGGAGGTTCGCGACGGTGAGGTTGTGGGCGCTGCTGGGTTGGGTGCTGTAGGTCCGGAGAGCGGTGACGGTGATGAGGGTTCCGTCGGCGGTTCGGAGCTGGTGGCCGGCCTTCACGTCGAGGGCGTCGACCCACTGGTGGGAGGTTTCGTCCCAGTAGGGGTGGTGTGCCGTGGAGGTGACAGTCAGTGAATCACCGGACTCGGTGCCTTGCAGTGTGAGTTGGGTGAATTCGGTGTCGTTGTGGCCGGTGATGGTGGCGGTGACGGGTTCAGCACGGGTCTCGCCGGTCTGGGGGTCGGTGGCCAGGACCGTGTCGCCGGGTTCGAGCTGGTCGATCGGCTTGGTGGTTCCGTCTGCGAGCTGGACGAGGGTTCCGGCTGGGAAGCTGTTCCCGGCCGGGCATGAAGCGCTGGATTCGCTTGTTCCCGCGCTGTCCGCCTTGGCGGCGTCGGCTTCCTTCGCGGTCTTCGCTGCGTCTGCTTCGGCTGCCTTGGCTGCTTGTTGTTCGGCTTCGGCGACCTCCTTCTCGGTCTTGCGGGCGACGCTGAAGGCTTGTTGTGCTTCCTTGGCGACGCGTTCGGCGCTGCGGATGGCGGTGTAGGCCTTCTCGCCTTCGCGCCAGAGCTTGAACGCCTTGATGCCGATCTTGACGGCCTTGAAGACCTTGGCCCAGGGGACGAAGTTGAGTGCGGTGTTGATGCAGCCCATGACGTCGCCCTTGGTGAAGCAGTCGCGGGCGTCGTTGAAGCCGATCAGGTCGCCGACGACGTCGACGATCTTGCTGATCAGTTCCTCGCGGGCCTGCTTGGCCTTGGCGAGTGCCTCGTCAGCGGCCTGCTTCTGGCGCAGGGCTTCCTGGGAGGCGTCGTGTGCGGCCTTGCCGGTGGCGCTGGTGGAGGTGCTGGTGTCGGTTCCGCTTCCGTCGTCCCCGCTGTTGTGGTTGACGGGGATGAAAGGTGCGCCGTGGCAATAGCCGTCGTCCAGGACGCGGCAGGTGCCGTTGGGGTCGGAGCCGTCGACGGGGTTGTTGTTGGCGTAGGCGTAGCCGTTCCACGACTGCGGGTCGGAGTTGTCGAAGAGCGGGTCGACGGAGAGGAAGCGTGCGGTGGCCGGGTCGTACTGGCGGGCGCCGAGGTTGGTGAATCCGGTGCCTTCGATGGTGCCGCCGACGAAGCCCTTGTCGCCGGCCCAGGCGCCGTTGCCGGGCTGGGTGCCGCGGGCGTTGCCGAAGGGGTCGGTGGGGCGTCGGGTGACGCCCAGGTTGGCGGCGTCCATCTGGACGCCGGCGGTCCCGTGCGGATCGGACGCCTGGTAGTAGAGCGTCGTGGCGCCGGCGGCGTCGGCGGTGCGGGTGATGGTCAGGCCGCCGGGGGCCGCGTAGTAGCGGGTGGCGGTGGTCTTGCCGGTGGCGGTGTCGAGGGTGAGCTCGTCGGTGCCCAGGTTGATGGTGGTCTTGCCGCCCACCCGGCGGACCAGCTGGTTACCGTCCGCGTCGTAGACGTAGCTGGTGTCGTTGGCGGGTGCCGCGGTGTCGTGGACCTTGGCGAGCTTGCCCTGGTTGTTCCAGGTCAGCGTCTTGGTGCCGCTGGTGCTGGTGAGGGACGTGGTGTTGCCGGTCGCGTCGTAGGTGGACGTGGTGACCTTGCTGGTGCCGTTCGAGCTGGTCTTGGAGGTGAGCAGCGCGTGGGGTCCGCCGGTGCCGCCGCCCGTGGTGGGGTCGGTGGTGGCGGTGTTCGGGCCCGGGGCGAAGGTCTGGTCGGTCTGCTTGTCGTTGACGACCGCGCCGGTGGTGTCGTGCTGGACGAGCTTGGTGCGGTTGCCGGTCAGGTCGTAGGAGTAGGTCTGCCAGTAGGGGGCGGGGCCGCCGATCCGGGCCGAGGCGGTGAGCGCGGTGGGTTCGGTGGCGTTGGTGCAGTTGCCGATGCCCTGCACGGAGGGTGCGGGGGCGGTGGTGGTGGTGCCCTTGTCGGTCCAGGCCGAGCTGAGGCGGCCGAGGTAGTCGTAGGTGAAGCACTGCAGGTCGGTGGAGGTACCGTCCTGGATCGTCTTCGCCGAGGTCATCGAACCCACCTTGTTGTAGGTGTAGTTCGTGAAGTCGACGTGGGTGGTGGTGGCGGTCTGCTTGTCCAGGGTGGACTGCACGACGTTGCCCGTGCCCGGGTCGTACTGCTGGGTGGAGACGACCTGCTTGCCGGCCTTGCCCACCGTGGTGCGGGTGGGGCGGCCGAAGGCGTCGTACTGCATGTCCTGGACGTAGTAGTCCAGGCCGCTGGAGGTCTGGAAGTTGCCGTCGACGTCGTAGGAGTTGCCGACGGTCTCGGCCGCCAGACCGCCCACCGCGGGCAGCTTGGTGTTCTTGACCAGCCCGAGGACCGGTGTGTAGGTGGTCGACCAGGTGTAGGTCTTGGCCAGGGCCTCTTCGCCGGTGACGGACGGGATCGTCATCGACATTCCGGTCGGCCGGTAGCCGATGTCGTAGCCGGTGACCGCACCCACGTAGGCGACCTTGCCGGTGCCGTTGGGAACATCGGCATAGGTGGTCGTGGCGGCGGGCTTGCCAAGGGCCAGCGAGTCGTACGTCCACTCGATGAGCTTCTTGCTCGCGTCGGTGGTGCTGGTCCCGTCGTACGAGGCAACCTGGCGACCAAGCAGGTCATAGGTGATGCTGGTCGACTTGCCGCGCGCGTCGGTGGTGGTGACGGCGTGCCCGGCCTTGTCGTAGACCGTGGCCGACGTGCCGGTGTCCGGGTCGGTCGAGCCGGTCCGCTGGCCGAGCAGGTCATAGGTATACGTCCAGCGGTGGGCCGGGGTGCTGCTGTCCTGGACCCAGGTCGGCTTGCCCGCGACGTCGTACCCGTAGGTGGTCGCGTCGTAGGGCCCGGTCGGGGTGCCGGCCTTGTACTGCCGTACCTCGACGGCCGCGCCGGTGGCGTCGGTGAGCGTGGTGGTGGCGTAGCCGCCGGGCGGCGGGGTCGCGTCGGTGCGCTCGGTGCCCGGGTAGGAGGCCGTGCTGCGCCACTGCTCCTGGCCGTAGGAGATGAACTTGCTGGCGGTGATGCGGCCGAGGCCGTCGTACTCGTTCCAGGTCTGGGTCGGGACCTCGGAGTCCTCCGGGAGGTAGACGGTGGCGATCGGGCCGGAGTCGGCGTTGTAGTAGGACGGGGTGGACTTGATCTGCCAGCCGTGCGAGTCGTAGAACGACTCGGAGATCAGCCGGCCGACCTGGCCCTGCACCGGGATCGACTGGGACTGCCGGACGCGGCCGAGGCCGTCGTAGATCTGCAGGCTCTTGGCGTAGGTGCGGTCCTCGCGGATGCTCTCGCTGGTGACGACCGACGGAGAGGTCGAGCCGTTCAGCGCGTAGGTGAACTTGCGGTTCGGGGTGTCGTTGCCGTCGAGGTCGTTGGGGTCGCGGCCGGGCAGCCAGACCGCGGTGAGGCGGCCGAGCGCGTCGTAGGTCTCCAGCGTGGTGCGGCCGTTCTCGTCGGTCGCCTTGGTGGGCAGGCCGCGAGCGGGGTCGACGAGCGTGGTGGACTTCCAGCCGAGCGGGTTGGTGACCTCCACCTTCGAGGGCAGTTCACCGGTGGCGGGGGTGTACGCCGTGCTGGTGGTCGCGCCGTTGGGGTGGGCAGTGTCGGTGCGGTTGGGGTCGGTGGTGGAGGTCTGGCGGCCGTAGGCGTCGAACTGCGCCTTCGCGGTCACCTTGTAGTTCGGGGTGTTGCCCGTCCCGTAGGACTCCAGGACGCGGGTCTCGGTCTGGTCGCCCTTGTCACCGATGACGCCGAGGGCCTGGCCGTCGTAGTAGGTCAGCGCGTCGGAGATGGTGTTGGTGGCGCTGGGCGTCTGCGCGCAGGCCCCGGCCAGGGTCAGCATCCGGGAGGGGAACTCGACCAGCGCCGGGTTGCTGCCCGAGGCGTACGTCACGGCGGTGCACTGGCGCTGCGGCAGCCCGCTGAGCGTGGTGTCGCCGAGGACGTCCATGGTGACGAGGCGTCCGGCGTGGTCCTCGTCGTAGGTGGCGCTGCGCTCGGTGGTGCGCCATTGGCCGTTGGACAGCAGTGAGCGGTTCTTGACGTTGGCGGTGTTGATGTAGCGGGCGGTGACCTTGGGCAGGTTGCCGCTCTGGGTGTGGGTCGCGGTGATCTTGGAGAGCCACGGGGTGGTGAGCTCGCCGCCGATGACCTTGGCGCCCGCGGCGTCCGACTCGTAGTTCTGGGTCTCGCGGACGAAGCCGGCCAGTTCCTCGGCGTCGGTGATGGTGGAGCCCCAGCTGTCGGTGACCTGGCCGCCCATGCCGCGCAGGAAGGTGCTGACCGACTTGGTGCGGGGGCCGTCCGAGCCGGAGCCCGTCGTGGTGGTGACGGACTGGTAGCCGCGGAAGTTGTCGTAGGTGCGGGTGTCGTCGTCCGCGAACTCGGAGTCGTTGCGGTGCCAGGCGGCGCCGCCGCCGTAGGCGTACTGCGTCTCCTTCGCCACGATCGAGCTGGTGACCAGCGAGGACTCCACGATCGAGGAGACCAGGTACTTGTGGAACCAGTCGTCGATCGGCTTGGTGCCGGCCTGCGAACCCGGCGGGACCCACTTCACCGGCATGCACGCCATGGTGTTCCCGGCCTCGGAAGCCGGCATGGTGTTGTTGACCCGGGAGCACTCGGCGGGCTTGTAGTTGACGGTGATCCGGCCACCGGTCTCGGTGGTGATCTCCTTCATCCGGGGCCGGTTGAACTGCGGGGCCGCCGGGACGAGGCCGTCGACCCGGTTGGCCATCTGCATCGCCGTGAACGACACGGCCGGCAGCGCGATGTCCGCCTGGCCGTTCTTGCCGGTGCGCTGGATCGAGCTCAGCCACAGCGTCGGCGCGTTGCCGTCACCCGGGTCGGAGAAGACCTGGTTGAGCGCCCAGGAGTCCACCACCCGGGCCGCGCCGCCCACGTACACGGTGGTCTGGATGCCGGTCAGCCGCTTCGAAGTCCAGAACGACGGACCGTAGTTGGTGCACGTACCCGAGGCCGTGCAGGCCTGGTCGAGGGGGGTGTCCGGCCAGGACGACTGGTTGGCCACCACCCGCTGGGCGTCACTGCAGGTGATCGAACCCGAGGCGAAGCAGCGCTCCGCCGTCGTGAAGTCGATCTTCGCCGCGGGGTTGCCCGCGCCCTTGGAGGCGATCTGGTCGGACAGCCGCAGGCCGTACTGGATCGAGGAGACGTTGGAGTACCGGTCGTACGCGGTGCGGGTGCCGGTGCCGTTGTTCTGGCCGCCGCCGCGCGCGTAGGAGTTGGACTCCTTCGCGTACTGGTACTTGATCAGGTTGCCGTGCAGGTCGACGATGTAGTCGAGGTTCCACTGCCAGCCCATCTGGCACCACGAGGCCAGGCCGGTCGAGGAGCTGTAGCACGGGTCGCCCGCGTGCGGGTGGTACACCGGCACGGTGTTGACCGAGTTGCTGGCCGGATCGGTGTTGTCACCGCCGGGCAGGTGGTTGGCACCGAAGTAGTACTGGGTGCCGTCGGTCGTGGTGACCTTGAAGCCCTCGCCGTTCCACGCCCCGTTGGCCAGGCCCGTCAGCGGGGTGACCAGGGTCCCGTCGTCGCCCTGCAGCCGCAGCACACCGGTGGTGTCGTCCTTGACCACCGTGCCGGAGTGGCCCGCCAGGTTGAGCTGCAGCGCCTGCCCCGCCCAGCACTCGTCACCCGACATGTCGATGCCGGACTTCAGACACGCCTTGTACGAGCGCGAGATCGAACCGGCCGAGTAGTCCCAGCCGTCACCGACCCAGCCCGACTGCGAGTTGGTCGACGCCGTGCGCCCGTCCACCGACGAGGAGTCGTAGCCCAGCACCACACTGGGAGCCGCCCCGCCGACCGCGGTCGGCATGTCGAAGGTGTACGAGTACGTGAAGTTGCCCGAACCGGAACCCGCGCTCCAGGCCGCCGACGGCGCGATCGCGGTCGCCGCGAACGAACCCGACGAACCCGACGGCGCCGCCTGCGCGGCCAACACCATCGCACCCGACGACGCGGCGGAGGCCTGCTGCACGAACCCGGCCTGCTGAACGAAGCCGGCCTGCGTCGCGGTGCCGGCAGGCACGGCGGGCGCCTCCGGCAGCTGCACATCAGCCGTCAGCAGACCCGACAGCGGATCCACCGTCGACGGCACCGGCGTGCTGGTACGGCACTGCTCGGCGTCCGGCGTGGTGAGCGCGCACTCGGGCAGCAGCACCAGCCGGGCCCGGTCCGACCACATCGCGTTGCCGGTCAACGCCTTGACGTCCAGCGAGACCTGGAGCTTGTGGCCGCCCTTCGCGGCGCCGCCGGCCCCCTCCAGCCGCACCACCGGACCGGTCGAACCGGCCGCCTTGGCCCGGCCCTCGTCCAGCAGGTCGACCTTGACCGAGGGCACACCCGCAGCCCTGTCCCTGTCGTTCGCGGCGCCCAGGTCGGTCAGGAACACCGGCAGGTCACCGGCCTTGACCTTCGCCTTGCCGCCGGCCGCCGGAGCGGCCCCGCCGCCCAGCCGGCGCGCCGCCTCCTGCTCCGCCGACACGTCCGTGACGTCGACGGTCGCACTGCCGGCCTTCGCCGGAGCCACCGCCGCACGCTTCCACTCCCGCGGCACACCGCCGACGGCGGCCGTCCCGGTGACGTTGTCGGAACGCCCGGACACCGACTTCACTTCCTGCAGCGGCGTGGTGGGCGGCACCCAGACCTTCGGCGGCTTCTCGGCGAACGCCGGCGGCGCACCGACCAGTGACCCGGTCACCGCCATGAGCGTCAGCAACCCCAGCGCCCTCGACCGGCCTCTCAACCGGTGGCGCGGGGCGCGTTCACGCTGCTCCCCCATATGAATCTCCCCAGATTATGTGGGACCACGCACAAAAGACGCCCCGTCAGGAAACAGGACGCCACGAATTGCATGCGCGATGGTCGACACCGAAACTAGAGATAGACGCACCGTCAGCACCAGCCAACTCCGGGTGATTTAACCATCTCGTTACCTTCCATTGGAACGCCTGGAAAATCTTGCCGAAGATCGAAATTGACCCGCTTAAAGGTGTGCCTGAAACCGCCGCGGCGAAATTGCGTCGATAAATTCCGAGCGCTTTTCCGGGGCGGCGGGCCGATGCGGGGGCCCTGCCGGGCTGGTCAGGCTGGTCAGGTCAGGCGGCTGCCCCCATGCCCCAGCGCTGGGCGTAGCCCTGGTTGCAGTCCCAGATCTGCAGCCGCGTCCCGTTGTCGCTGGTGCCGCCGGGGAGGTCCAGGCAGCGGCCGGACAGGGGGTTGAACAGGGAGCCGTCGGCCCGGGGTATCCACTTCTGGGCGGCGGTGTTGTTGCAGTCCCAGAGTTGGATCGGGGTGCCGTTGGCGGTGGCCGCGTTGGTGACGTCCAGGCAGCGGGTGAGCACCTTGACGGCGCCGTTCGGCTGCGCGGTGGCCTGCTGGGCGGCGGTGTTGTTGCAGTCCCAGAGCTGGATCGCGGTGCCGTTGGCGTCCACGGCGTCGCGGGGGTCCAGGCACTTGTTGGTGCCGACGGAGGCGGGCAGGTCGAGCATCATCCGGCTGGTGGAGCCCCCCGGATCGGTCGGGGTGTCGTACAGCACGACGTCGCTAGCGTTGCCGTTGAACACGCTGGCGAGCGCGCCGGCGTCCTGGTAGCCGCCGATCACCAGCGGGGCGCTGTAGCCGAACTTGCCGACGTGGTAGCTGCTGCCGGCGAGCACACCGTTGACGTACAGCGACATGCCGCCGGTGGTGGCGTTGTAGCTGGCGGTCAGGCGGTCCCAGCGGTTCGCCTGGTAGCGGGCGGCGCTGGTGCTGGTGTCCGACGTCTGGTGGTAGTTCCAGTTGGCGTTGTCGGTGGTGGCCAGGCCGAAGTGCCAGGTGCCGTCCTTGTCCGGCCAGAGGATGAACCCGCTGGAGGTGGCGCCCTTGGTGGACAGCACCGGGCCGCCCACGCCAGCGGGCTTGGCCCAGACGCTGACGGTGAAGGACTTCGAGGTGTCGACCTTGACCTGCTGGGTCTGGCCGGCGCCGTACGTGATCATGTTGGCCGCGCCAGTCCCGCCGCCGAAGTGCGCGACGGTGGTGCTCTGGCCGTTGACCGTGTCGGCCGGGAAGGTGACCCCGCTGCCGGCCGTCATCGGGCTCTTGCCGTAGACGTCGGTGACGACGGGGTTGTCGAGCTTGATCCGGCCGACGGCCTTGCGGGTGTCGCCCTGGTCGCCCGGGGTGGCGGCGAAGCCGGTCACCACGGTGGTGCCGGTGGCGGCCGTGCCGGGCCATACCTTGAGGTGGTTGGCGGCATCGAGGGCCCACAGGTCGGGCAGGCCGTCCTTGGTGGCGTCGCCACTGGAGCCGATCTTCGGATAGGCGGCGACGGTGAACTTCTGGGTGCCGACGACACGGGCCTTGCTGGTCGGGTCGACCAGGTTGCCGAAGTCCAGGTGGCCGTTGGCGTCGAGCGTGATGTCGTAGGCCCGGATGGTGCCGTCGGTCTTGTCCCGGGTCCACACGGTGGGCTGCGCGGTGCCGGACGCCTTGCCGGGGTTGATCAGCTCGTAGTTGTCCCAATTGGCGGCCGAGACCTTGAGCACGGGCGCGTCGAGTTGGTTGGTGGGGTCGGTGCGGTAGAACCACAAGCTGCCGCCCTCGACCGTGAGGAGCGAGGTCTGCTCGACTGCGATCAGGCTGTCGCCGTCCTCGATGCGGGCGTTCGGCGGGCCGAGCGCCACCACCTGGGTCAGGTTGGTCCAGTAACGGCTCCAGCCGGCGGGGGCGGTGGTGAGCAGGGTGCCGTCGGCGCCGGTCCAGGTGGTCGGCTTGACCACGGCCACGGGTGCCTTGAAGGTGCCATCGCCGTTGTTCTGGTACAGGTAGAGGTTCCGCGCCAGTGACGTTCCGTCAACGGTGGCGTTGGTCCACACGATGGCGTCGTCGACGGCGTAGGGCGACGAGCGCAGGGCGCCGAGGTGGGTGGTGCGGACGGTCGTGGTGGCGTCGCTCTTCCAGGTGGTGCCGCCGGGCGCGAGGCCGAGCGGGGCGCCCTGGATCGCGGTCGCGTCGCTGTCCAGGCCGACGACCTTCAGGTTGCCCTGGTCGTCGGGGAGCAGGACGTCGCCGCGGCCGTCCTTGTTCAGGTCGCCGGGGACGCCGGTGGTGCCGGTGGCCGGGTCCCAGGGGGCGTAGAAGGTGTACGGCTGGGGCTGGCTGTAGTTGCCGGCCACGTCCATCGCCTGCACGTACAGGATGTTGGTGCCCCAGCGGGGCGGGGTGAACGGGAAGGTGCCGGAGGCGCCCTTGACCACGCCGTTCTTGTTGGGCGTACCGGTGGCGTCGCAGGACCAGCCGGTGACGGCGGTCGGGTCGGTGCTCCAGCGCACGCAGGCCACGCCGGAGGCGTTCAGGCCGGACGCGGGCGCCGGGTCGTCGGCGGTGAGGGTGAAGGTGCCGCTCTGGCCGGCCTTCTTCCCGGGGGCGGCGCCGATGGTGCCGCTGGCCGGGAAGTCGGCGGAGGAGATGCCCACCCGGGGCGGGGTCTTGTCGACCCGGAAGTAGCACCAGGGGGTGTTGCCCGAGGTCAGCGAGCCGTCGGTGACGTTGGCCGTCCAGCCGTACTGGTGACCGTCGGCCAGCCGGTCGACGGAGACGGTGGCGGTGCCGTAGCCGCCGGCTCCGCCGCTGGCGGGTACCGCGCTCCAGTTGCCGTCGTTGTCGTCCCAGGCGTGGAAGTTGACGGTGGTGCCGGCGCCGATCGGCGACCAGGCGCTGGCGTTCAGGTAGACGTACTGGTTGGCGCCGACCCAGCCCGGGTTGTACCAGGCGCTACCGCCCGGGGTCTGGCAGTCGTTGGCCTGGGTGCCGAAGACCGGGTCGTTGGTGAAGCCCGGCTTCGGAGTGGTCCGGGGCGACCAGATGGTCGGCGTGATGTCGTAGTAGGTGACGATGTGCGGGTTCGGACCGAGGTGGTGCCGCAGCAACTTGTCGTTCTCGTTGTCGGCGGAGAAGCCGATCGTCCAGGTCGGGTACTGGCCGTTGATGACGGTCTGCATCCACCACTTGACGTCGTAGGCGATCTGGCCGGTGCCGGTGATGTCGGCGTTGGCGACCCAGTCGCAGCCGTCCATCTTGCCACTGACGCCGCAGGGCTGGTTCTTCCAGGTGGTGGTGCCCTGGAACGCCGGCACGCTGTAGAGGTTGATCGTCGACTTGGTGCCGGGCGAGGAGGCGTCGACCACGTCGACGAACAGGGTGGCCCGGTTGACGGTCGCGGGACCGTGGCCGCCGCCCTCGAACAGGCCCTTGGGGGCGGACATCTGGTAGTACGCGCGGTAGCGGCCGTAGCCGGTGCAGTTGGAATAGCCGCAGTAGCCGACACCCAGCGCGCTGAGCGTGTTGACGTTGGCCGTTTCGGGGTGGTTCTCCTGGACCTGCGCGTTGACCTCGCGGCCGTTGTCGACGCTGATCTCGGGGTCGAGGTACCAGGGGCCGGCACCCTGGCCGAAGGTCGCCGGGTCCGGGGTCAGCACCAACTCGCTCTCGCCAGCGGCGACTGCGATGGCGGAGACCTTGGCGGCCGCCCCAGGACGCTCGGTGGTCGAGACGCCCGCCTGGTCCTGTGGCTCGGTGGCGCCGGGCGCGGCGAACTGCGACTTCGTCTGACCCCCGTCCGACTTCAGCAGCGGGGCCGGTGCGGGGGCGGTGCTGGAGTCCCACTGGAACGGGGTCGGCGCGTGGAAGCGCGTCTTGCCCTGCGCGTCCTTGAACGAGACGTTGCCCGCCTCGTCGGTGCCGGCCTTGACACCGACGGCCTGCAGCGCGAAGCGCAGGCTCTTCAGCCGCGGGTCGGCGGCGGCCCGCGCGGTCCTGACCACGATCACGTCGCGCCAGCCGCCGTCCGGACGGGCCGTCACCCGCAGGTCCACGTCGGGCAGCACGGAGGCGTAGGTCGCGGTCGCGCCGTCCAGCGTCGGCTTCGGCAGCGGGAACGGGGCGCTGATCGCCATCGAGGCGCCGTCGGCCGTGGTGATCCTCGCCAGCGGGCCGCTGCCGCCCCCGGAGAGCACCAGGTCGGAACCGGTCAGCGCCGGGGTGACGGTGCCGTCCGCGTTGGCCCGCAGGCTCGGGTCCAAGGTCTGCCAGCTGCCGTTGCGCTTGGTCCGGACGTCCTGGGCGTGGGCCTCCGAGTAGAGCGTCCGGCCGTCGGCGTCGGCGAAGACCTCGGTCGTCTCGTCGGTCATCGAGTCGATCCGGACCTGCTTGCCGGTCTCCTTCGCCCGCTGGAGCGCCGAGCGGATCGCCTTCGTCTGCTCGCTCTCGGCCTGCGGCTGCGCGCCGTCCGCGCTCGCGGTGGACGCCGGCGCGGGCGTCGGGTCGGCGGCCCAGGCCGCCGGGGAGGAGAGCGCGGTGAGCACAAGCACCGTGGCCGCGGCCACCGCAGCCCGGCCAAGCGCACCTCTCCCCCTGGAATTGACTCTTTGTCTACGATGCTCCAACTGGGCTATATCGGACATGGCGTGCATGGCCCCCTCACGACAGCCCACCCCCCACGGACAGGCATTCACCCTAAAACGATCACGTCCGTCATGGAAAATTCAAGCCGCCGGGTGATATGCCCACTATTTTCCCGCATATTTACTGAGGTCATCCGAAGAATTTATTCCACTTTGCGCGCAGAAGGTTCGCCATCCTGTCATATCCAGCAAATAGCACCAATTCGTCAAACAGTTACCAATTACAGAATATTTAGGCCTAAAAGACCTTTTGGTCGCACAGTCGAGAGTCGAAGCCCCACCGACCTGGACGGGTTGGCATTGGGAGACTCGCTCCGAAGGAAACCGCCCCAGGAGATGGGCCAGCAGAACGACGGATGCAAGCGATACGCGGCGGCGTCCAAGCAGAACGCGATCGAGCTCGCACCGCCCCTGGATCCGAGAGTCGCCGAGGCGAACCGGAGCCCGGGCGTCAGCACCGACGGGCCACGCAGCCAGACCCCAAGTCCACTCCGGGCCCCGAATGACCTCAGGGAGGACACAAGCTCGGAAGCCCATGTCCTCGGACGGGGTACGGAGGCGACGTGGCGCGGAATCCAGCGCCCCCCGCAGGCCCCTGAGCTACTCGTGCGCTACTCGTGCGCAACTACGGCCAAGTCCGTCAACCCCACCCGCCAACAGCCGGCTCAGCCACACTCGAAAGGGCTCACCCACCAGCAAGAACCCCGGTCCCCATCGGGCAGTTGACGTCAAGTCCCCGCACAAGAGCGGCATTTGGCATGACCACAGGTTTCACCCCGACAGCCCCCACGACCCCGACCTGGCAGCACCTACGGCCAGACTGCCGCCACATCTCCAGAGAAATAGAGAAAAACCAAAGTCGTGTCCTGAAACCCCGAATTGGTCTGGACAACAAGAAGCCCCAGGTCGCTGACCTGGGGCTTTGCAGTGGAGCGGGTGACGAGAATCGAACTCGCGCTCTAAGCTTGGGAAGCTCATGTTCTACCATTAAACTACACCCGCATCTGACGAACCGTCAGTGACGGCCCGATCAAGGACCACTGTACCCCATGGCACGGGGTGGTGGCCGCAGGGTTTCCGGTGGCGGCGAGCCTGGGGGCGGGGTGTCCGGTAGATCCCCTAATGTGACGCTGTCGGCGGAAGTTCGGGAAGGGGACCGATGGAGCAGCGCACCGTGGTTCGTTGTGCCGAGGGGCACGTGTTCAGTACGGCGGCGTTTCCGATGCAGCACCTGCAGGTCGGGCGGTTGGGGCCGGGGCGGTTGTTGCGGTGTCCGCGGTGCGGGCGGTTGCGGAGTTCGGTGCCGGCGGACGTGTCGGAGTTGACGGCGGACGAACTGGCGCGCGGGTTGCGGCTGGTGGCGGTGGAGTCGCTGGCGTAGCGGGTGCCCGGCGCGGTCCACGGGGCGGGCGGCTTTTGGGCGTCCGCCCCGTGGCACGTACCCTCGGGGGCGTGCTGCTCTCCGACAACGACATCCGTGCCGAGATCGACAAGGGGCGGGTCGTGGTCGACCCGTTCGAGCCGTCGATGGTCCAGCCGTCGAGTATCGACGTCCGACTGGACCGGTTCTTCCGGGTCTTCGAGAACCACCGCTACCCGCACATCGACCCCTCCGAGGAGCAGCCCGACCTGACCCGGCTGGTGGAGCCGGAGGGGGACGAGGCGTTCATCCTGCACCCGGGCGAGTTCGTGCTGGCGTCGACCTACGAGGTGATCACGCTGCCGAACGACGTGGCCTCGCGGTTGGAGGGCAAGTCGAGCCTGGGCCGGCTCGGGCTGCTGACGCACTCGACGGCCGGGTTCATCGATCCGGGGTTCAGCGGGCACGTGACGCTGGAGCTGTCGAACGTGGCGACGCTGCCGATCAAGCTGTACCCGGGGATGAAGATCGGGCAGCTGTGCCTGTTCCGGCTGTCCTCGCCGGCCGAGCACCCGTACGGTTCGGAGCGCTACGGCTCGCGCTACCAGGGCCAGCGCGGCCCGACGGCGTCCCGCTCGTTCAT
The DNA here is from genome assembly GCF_000269985.1 of Kitasatospora setae KM-6054. Taxonomy (NCBI): domain Bacteria; kingdom Bacillati; phylum Actinomycetota; class Actinomycetes; order Kitasatosporales; family Streptomycetaceae; genus Kitasatospora; species Kitasatospora setae. The sequence continues at coordinate 4,241,472 of NC_016109.1, forward strand.
GAACTTCCACCGCACCGAGGTCTGAGCGGGACCGCGGTCGCGGACGAGGGCCGATCCCGGCGTACGGGGTCGGCCCTCGGCGTTCGCGGAGCAGGTGCGCGGGTGCGCGCGGCGGGGGCTCAGGCGCGGACGGGGGTGGTGACCGCGACGAGTTCGGTGCCGTCCGCGGCGAGGGTGAGGACGGTGCTCAGGCCGGTGAGTTCGCCGAGATGGTGGAGGTGGGTGCCGCCGCAGGCGATCGCGGCGGTGCCCTCGGGGAGGTCGGCGTGCCAGCGGCGGCGGGCGGTGAGTTCGGGGCCGGGGGCCTCGATGCCGACCGGGGCCTCGGCGGCGACCCAGGCGGCGAGGCGGGCGTTGACGTCCGCGGTGAGGGCGGGGAGGGCGTCGGCGAGGGCCGGGAGGGTGTCGGTGGCCTCGATGGTGAAGCCCTTCTTCTTCAGCGACTTGCCGAGCCGGTAGGTGTCGGTACTGGCGGCGGTGTCCATCACCGAGGCGTCCATGGCGAGGCTGTCGAAGTCGGGGTGGCCGAGGGCATCGGCGCGGCCCGGGTCCTTGCGCCAGCGGGGCGCGAGCGCCGCGTTCAGGGCGAGGGCGAGCAGGTGGCAGCCGGTGTGCGCGGCGGAGAGCCGGGCCCGGCGGTCGGCGTCGACGGCGAGTTCGGCGGTGCGTCCGACGGCCTCGGGCCCGAGCGCGCCGGCCGGCAGCACGTGCAGCACCAGCCAGGCCCACTCCTCGTCGCCGCGCCGGACCGGGATGTCGGCGCCGGCCGCGAACTCGCCGTCGGGCCCGTACGCGCCGGTCAGGCAGTCGACGACGGGGTGCGCGGTGCCGTCGACGGTGAGGGTGCCGTGGTCGGCGGGCTGGTCGGGCCAGGTGTGGTCGACCGGGTGGAACGGGGTGGCCGCGGTGACCACCGCGGTGCGGCCGTCGGGCAGCGCGCGCACCGCGAGGACCGGCGACCGGCCGGTCACCGCCCCGGCCGGAAAGCTGACGTGGGTGGTGGGCAGGCTCATGCGCGGGCTCCGGGCGGGGTCTGAGGGTGAGGGTGTCTGAGGGCGGGCCGAACACCCCACCCTACAAACCCGCCCGGACCGGATCAGCCCAGGACCGGCAGCTTGATCAGCACCAGCAGCGCCAGCAGCTGCACCGCCGCCGCGCCGGCCGCCTTGCCCCAGGGCAGGTCGTGGATCCGGCGCACCATGATGGTCAGCAGCACCGCGCAGCCCACCCAGGTCGCCCAGCCGACCACCTGCACGACCGGGTTGGCGACCGGCAGGAAGAGCGCGAGCAGCAGCCGCGGCGCGTCGGTGGTCCAGCTGATCAGCGCGGCCAGGCCGACGGTGGACTGCCAGGGGCCGTCGCCGCCGGACTGCCGGGCCAGCGCGTAGGTGACCGCGGAGAGCACCGCGCCGGCCAGCGTGAAGCCGACGGCGGCGCCGCCGATCGCCCAGAGCGCGACCGCGAAGGTGGAGTTCACCACCTGGTCGTAGGTGGAGTCGAGGGCGAACACCGCCAGCACGCCGTACAGCAGCGACACGCACAGCGCGGGCAGCCAGACCTGGTGGTCGCGCATCCGGTCGAAGGTGGCGCTGGGGCTGCGGTAGATGCCCAGCAGCAGCTGCCGCCAGGGCAGCCGGGGCCCGCCGGCGTGCGGCGCGGCCTGGCCGCCGGCCCGGTAGACGGCGACGTTGTCGGCGGGGCCCCCGGCCGCCGGGTAGCCGTCCGGGTGATGGCCCTGCGGGTACCCGCCGCCACCGTCGTAGCCGCCAGCGCCGTCGTAGCCACCGCCCTGCGGGTAGCCGCCCTGCGGGTGGCCGCCGTCGTAGCCGCCGCCCTCGTACCCGTACGGCTGCTGCTCGTACGGGGCGTACCCGTACTGCTCGCCGGCCGCGAAGGCCCTGGTGTGGCCGGGCTGGTCGCCGGGGACCGGGCCGGGGCCCGGCGGGGCGGGGTGCGGGGCGGTGAAGTACTCCGGGGCGCCGGTGGACGGGCCCGGGTGGGGGTCGCCCGGGTACGGGTCGCCCTGGGGCGCGGACCAGTGCTGCCGGGGGTCGGCGCCCGGTCCGTCGTCGTGTCGATTGCCAGCCACGACTCGACGGTACCCGGACGGCTGACCCTCCGTCGGGTGATCATGGCCGCCGGGGCCGGATTGCAGCCGTCCTGTGACGGTGCGCCCCGCCCCGGCGGGCACCCTCACGACCGGCCCCGCGACCGGCCCCGCGACCGGTCCCGCGGGCGTCGGCGGCTCAGCCGGTGACGGGGGCTACGGGGGCGTGCACGGCGGCGGCGTTGCTGAGGCCGGCCTCGCAGCCGCCGGGGCCGGCCGAGAGCCGGACGGCGCCGACCGGGAGCCGGGTGCCGCAGGCGATCCGCAGGCCGGCCGGGAGCTCGTTCTCGGCCTCCAGGACGGCGCCGTCGCCGACCACCACGCCGTCCAGCGAGCAGCGCTCGCCGACCTCGGCGTAGGCGCCGACGATGGAGTCCCTGACGTAGGCGCCGGCCGCGATCCGGGCGCCCGGCAGCACGACGCTGCCCTCGACGATGGCCCCGGCGGCGATCGAGGCGCCCTCGGAGACCACGGTGCCGGAGCTCAGCACGGCGGCCGGGTCGACGGCCGAGCCGGGCAGCAGCAGCGCCTCGCCGGTGGGCCCGGGGACGGCCGGGGAGTCGACCTTGCCGAGCACCAGGTCGGCCGAGCCGCGGACGAACGCGCCGGGGGTGCCCAGGTCCAGCCAGTAGGAGGTGTCGACGACGCCGCGCAGCAGCGCGCCGGTGGTGAGCAGCTCGGGGAAGGTCTCGCGCTCGACGGAGACCTCGCGGCCGGCCGGGATCCGGTCGATCACCGAGCGGGTGAAGACGTAGCAGCCCGCGTTGATCTGGTCGGTGACGATCTGCTCGGGGGTCTCGGGCTTCTCCAGGAAGGCGAGCACCCGGCCGTCCGGGTCGGTCGGGACGAGGCCGAAGGCGCGCGGATCGGCCACCCGGGTGAGGTGCAGGGTGACGTCGGCGCCGGAGGCGCGGTGTCCGTCGCGCAGGGCGGCGATGTCCAGGCCGGAGAGGATGTCGCCGTTGAAGACCAGGACCGGCTCGTCCGGGCCGCAGGTGAGGCCGGTGGCGGCGTTGCGGATGGCGCCGCCGGTGCCGAGCGGCTCCTCCTCGGTGAGGTAGACCAGTTCGATGCCGTACGGGCTGCCGTCCTGGAAGTGGTCGACGAAGACGTCGGCCAGGTAGGAGGTGGCGAGCACCACGCGGGTGACGCCGGCGGCGGCGGCCCGGGCCAGCTGGTGGGCGATGAACGGGACGCCCGCCACGGGCAGCATGGGTTTCGGCGTGTGGGTGGTCAACGGGCGGAGGCGGGTGCCCTTGCCGCCGACCAGCATGATCGCCTGGGTCATGTTGCTGTCTCCCGTGGTCGAATTCCGGCGGCCCGGCACGACGTGGGTCCGGTGCGCTCGCTCGGTGTCCTGGCCGGGGCGGCGTGCCATGGCCTCCGACGGGACCGGTCCTTGCCTCGGTCCCGCCGCATACTCTATTTGCTCGAACAGCGTCTGAGTGCCGCTACCCCGGTCGATCGGGTGTACGGATCAGCACGTCGGGCTACCGGCGGGGCACCGCCCCGGCCCCGTCCGGGCTACGGCAGCAGCCAGGAGCGGTCGGCGGGCGTGCCCGCCGCCGTGCCGCCGGAGCCGTGCAGGCGGCCCACCGCGGCGGCCGGCAGCGCCTGGTCCCAGACCTGGACGTCGGCGATCGCGCCGTCCCAGAAGTCGGTCCACTGGGACTTGTAGCGGACCCGGCCGATCTGCAGGCCGCCGGTGGTCTGCCAGATGCCGGTGACCGGGGTGGCCTGCTGGAGCGTCCCGTCGACGTACAGCAGGATCCGCTTCGCGGCCGCGTCGTAGACGCCGGTGAGCAGCGTCCACTGGCCGGTGGTGGCGGGGGCGGTGCTGAACGCCTGGTAGGTGGTGTTGTCCTGGTCGCCGGCGGCGGTCTGCACCTTGAAGACCCACTGGTTGTGCGTGCCCCAGTAGTCGCGGCCCAGGTAGAAGGAGTAGTAGCTGGCGCCGCCCTGGGTGACCACCGCCCGGCCGCCGGTCGGCGCGTTGTTGCGGACCACCGCGGACACCGTGAAGGAGTGCCCGGTGTCGACCACGGGGGCCTGGCTGTCGGCCCAGCCGATGCTGTTGCCGAACAGCTGCATGGTGGGCCCGCTGTGGCCCTCGGTCGGGCCGATCGCCGTCCCGCCGCCGAGCACCATCCCGTTCAGCGCGGCGGGCGCCCCGGAGGCCGGCGCCCCGCCGCTCGGCACGCCGCCGGCCTTCCCGCTGGCCTTCCCGGTCGGCTTCCCGCTGCCGGACGCGGACACCGGGGCGGACACCGAGCCGGACGCCGGACCGGAGGCGGAGGCGGAGGCGGACGCGGATCCGGAGGGGGTGCCGGACGGCGCCGGGGTCAGGCCGGAGCCGCCCCCGGGCACGGCGTCGCCGTCGGGCTGGACGGTGGCGGCGGCCGGTCCCGGGTCGGCCTCGGGGACGGTGGACGGGCGGGTGAGCACCAGGGCGCCGGCCACCAGGGCGCCGACCACGGCGACCGCGGCCGCGCCGCCGCCGATCCGGATCATCCGCTTGCGGCGCTGCTCCCGCTCCCGGGCCTCGGCGAGGGCGGCCCAGTCGGGCGTCGCGCTGCTCACCGGCGGCAGGTAGGCGGGCCCCCCGGGCCCCGGTGTTCCCCCGTCAGGACTCATGCGGCCGATGCTAGGACATCGCCTCCGGCCGGTACACGGCCGGGCGGGGGCCGGGACAGGGCTGTGACGTGCGGCCCCGCCGCACGCGGGACGCGCCGCACACGGGCGCCGCCACACGCGGGTCCCGCCGGGAGCGGACGCGCCGGACCCCGGCGGCCCGTGGGGGCGGCCGGGGTCCGGGACGGTGGCGGTGCGGGGGCGGTGCGGTGGCGGTGCGGTGGCGGCGCGGGTCAGGCGTCGACCGGCTCCGTCTCGGCGCCGGGGGTGGCCTTGACCGACTCCAGCAGCAGCTGGGCCACGTCGACGACCTTCAGGTGCTCCTTGGCCGCGCCCTCGTTCTTCTTCCCGTTGACCGAGTCGGAGAGCATCACCAGGCAGAACGGGCAGGCGGTGGAGACGATGTCCGGGTTGAGGGAGAGCGCCTCGTCCACCCGCTCGGTGTTGATCCGCTTGCCGATCCGCTCCTCCATCCACATCCGGGCGCCGCCGGCGCCGCAGCAGAAGCCGCGCTCCTTGTGGCGGTGCATCTCCTCGTTGCGCAGGCCGGGCACCCTGCCGATGATCTCGCGCGGCGGGGTGTAGACCTTGTTGTGCCGGCCGAGGTAGCACGGGTCGTGGTAGGTGATCAGGCCCTCCACCGGGTTCACCGGCAGCAGCTTGCCCTCGTCGATCAGGTGCTGGAGCAGCTGGGTGTGGTGGATGACCTCGAAGTGGCCGCCGAGCTGCGGGTACTCGTTGGCGATGGTGTTGAAGCAGTGCGGGCAGGTGGCGACGATCCGCTTGGTGGGGGCGTCCTCCAGGGCGGCGTTCAGGGTCTCGACGTTCTGCGCGCCGAGCATCTGGAACAGGAACTCGTTGCCCAGCCGGCGCGGGGAGTCGCCGGTGCAGGTCTCCTCCTTGCCGAGGATGGCGAACTTCACGCCCGCGGTGTGCAGCAGTTCGGCGAACGCCTTGGTGGTCTTCTTGGCCCGGTCCTCCAGGGCGCCGGCGCAGCCGACCCAGTAGAGGTACTCGACCTCGGCGGGGTCGATGTCCTCGCCGATCACCGGCACCTCGATGCCGGTCTCCTTCTTGAGCTCCTTGACCCAGTCGAGCCGGGCCTTGGTGGCCAGGCCCCACGGGTTGCCCTTGTTCTCCAGGTTCTTGAGCATCGTCCCGGCCTCGGTCGGGAAGCTGCTCTCGATCATCACCTGGTAGCGGCGCATGTCGACGATGTGGTCGATGTGCTCGATGTCGACCGGGCACTGCTCGACGCAGGCGCCGCAGGTGGTGCAGGACCACAGCACGTCCGGGTCGATGACGCCGCCCAACTCACCATTGGGGCCGGCCTCGGCGGTGCCGATCAGCGGGCGCTCGGCCTCGGCGAGGGCGGCGGCGGGGACGCCGGCCAGCTGCTCGGCGGTGGCCCTCTCCTCGCCCTCCATGGACTTGCCGCCGCCCGCGAGCAGGTACGGGGCCTTGGCGAAGGCGTGCTCGCGCAGGCTCATGATCAGCAGCTTGGGCGACAGCGGCTTGCCGGTGTTCCAGGCGGGGCACTGCGACTGGCAGCGGCCGCACTCGGTGCAGGTGGAGAAGTCGAGGATGCCCTTCCAGGAGAAGTGCTCGACCTGGGAGACGCCGAAGACGGCGTCGTCGGCCGGGTCCTCGAAGTCGATCGGGGCGCCGCCGCTGGTCATCGGGCGGAGCGCGCCGAGCGCGGTGCCGCCGTCGTCCTCGCGCTTGAAGTAGATGTTGAAGAACGCCAGGAAGCGGTGCCAGGCGACGCCCATCGAGGGGTTGACGCCGATGGTGATCGCCCAGGCGAAGGAGATGCAGATCTTCAGCATCGCGAACAGGTAGACCAGGTTGACCAGGGTGCCGTGCGCGGTGCCGTGGAAGGCGGCGGCGATCGGGTACGAGACCAGGTAGGCCGGGTCGTAGGAGTCGACGCCCTCCAGGGCGCCCTCCAGGCCGCGGAGCATCATGATGCACAGGCCGATGCCGAGGATCGTGTACTCGACGTAGAACGCCTGCCAGGCGATCGAGCCGGCGAACCGGGACTTGCGGCCGGCCCGGGAGGGCAGGCTGAGCAGCCGGACCACGATCAGGGTGAGGATGCCCAGGGTGGTGAGGGTGCCGATCAGCTCGACGAAGATGTTCCAGGGCAGCCAGTGGCCGATCACCGGGAGCGCGAACTCGGCGTCGAAGAGCTGGCCGAAGGCGTTCACCAGGGTGAGCACCAGCGAGAAGAAGCCGACCGCGACGAACCAGTGGGCGACGCCGACCACGCCCCAGCGGTTCATCCGGGTGTGGCCGAGGAATTCCTTGACCACGGTGGCGACCCGCTGCGCGGGCTGTCCGAAGCGGGTCGCGTCGGCGGAGCCGGTGCGCACCACCTTGTAGATGTACAGCGCCGCACGGGCGGCGAGCGCGGTGCCGATCACGAAGGTGACCAGCGAGATGACGATCGCTGCTAGCTGCATCGCTCTCCGTCTCCAGCGGCTCGGGCCCGGGGCTTCGTCCCCCCGGGCTTCCCAGTGTTCCCAGTCGTCCCCCCGGATTGTACTGGTCGGTAACTTTCCGGGTCGACGCGCCGGACATTACCGGGCGTTAACACCCTTCCAGAAGATGTTCAAGGTATGGCGGCAGTCACTCCGCCCGGAGCCACCCGTCCGGAGCACTCGGCGGGCCCGGCGCGAGATAAGCGCTCAGTAAAGTTGAGCGGCACGGACTCAAAGCTGTTGACGTCCTCGGGATGGTCGTGCATCCTTGAGTCCGTACTGCTCAACTTCTTCCCCGGAGGTATTCACGATGGCACGCGCGGTCGGCATCGACCTCGGTACGACGAACTCCGTCGTCAGTGTTCTTGAGGGCGGTGAGCCCACGGTCATCACCAACGCCGAGGGCGCTCGGACCACGCCGTCCGTCGTCGCCTTCGCCAAGAACGGCGAGGTGCTCGTCGGCGAGGTGGCCAAGCGCCAGGCGGTCACCAACGTCGACCGCACCATCCGCTCGGTCAAGCGCCACATGGGCACCGACTGGAAGATCGGCATCGACGGCAAGGACTTCACGCCGCAGCAGATCTCCGCCTTCGTCCTGCAGAAGCTCAAGCGGGACGCCGAGTCCTACCTGGGCGAGACGGTCACCGACGCCGTCATCACCGTCCCGGCGTACTTCAACGACTCCGAGCGCCAGGCGACGAAGGAGGCCGGCGAGATCGCGGGCCTGAACGTCCTGCGCATCGTCAACGAGCCGACCGCGGCCGCCCTGGCCTACGGCCTGGACAAGGACGACCAGACCATCCTGGTCTTCGACCTCGGCGGCGGCACCTTCGACGTGTCGCTGCTGGAGATCGGCGACGGCGTGGTCGAGGTCAAGGCCACCAACGGCGACAACCACCTCGGCGGCGACGACTGGGACCAGCGGGTCGTCGACCACCTGGTGAAGGTCTTCCAGTCCGGCCACGGCGTCGACCTGTCCAAGGACAAGATGGCCGTCCAGCGCCTGCGCGAGGCCGCCGAGAAGGCCAAGATCGAGCTGTCCTCCTCCTCGGAGACCTCGATCAACCTGCCCTACATCACGGCCTCCGCCGAGGGCCCGCTGCACCTGGACGAGAAGCTCACCCGCTCGCAGTTCCAGCAGCTCACCGCCGACCTGCTGGACCGCTGCAAGGTCCCGTTCCACAACGTGATCAAGGACGCCGGCATCCAGCTGTCCGAGATCGACCACGTGGTCCTGGTCGGCGGCTCCACCCGCATGCCGGCCGTCGCCGAGCTGGTCAAGGAGCTGACCGGCGGCAAGGACGCCAACAAGGGCGTCAACCCGGACGAGGTCGTCGCGATCGGCGCCTCCCTGCAGGCCGGTGTGCTCAAGGGCGAGGTCAAGGACGTCCTGCTGCTCGACGTCACCCCGCTGTCCCTCGGCATCGAGACCAAGGGCGGCATCATGACCAAGCTGATCGAGCGCAACACCACGATCCCGACCAAGCGCTCCGAGATCTTCACCACCGCCGAGGACAACCAGCCCTCCGTGCAGATCCAGGTCTACCAGGGCGAGCGCGAGATCGCGGCGTACAACAAGAAGCTCGGCATGTTCGAGCTGACCGGCCTGCCGCCGGCGCCGCGCGGCCTGCCGCAGATCGAGGTGACCTTCGACATCGACGCCAACGGCATCATGCACGTGGCCGCGAAGGACCTCGGCACCGGCAAGGAGCAGAAGATGACCGTCACCGGCGGCTCCTCGCTGCCGAAGGACGAGGTCAACCGCATGCGCGAGGAGGCCGAGCGCTACGCGGAGGAGGACACCAAGCGCCGCGAGGCCGTCGAGACCCGCAACCAGGGCGAGCAGCTCGTCTACTCGACCGAGAAGTTCATCGCGGACAACGCGGACAAGCTCCCGGCCGACGTCAAGACCGAGGTCGAGACCGCCATCGGCGAGCTCAAGGAGACCCTCAAGGGCGACGACATCGCGGCCATCCGCACCGCCACCGAGAAGGTCTCCACCACCGCCCAGAAGCTCGGCGCGGCGCTGTACGCGCAGGCCGACGGCGCGGGCGCGGCGGCCGGCGCGGCCGGGGCCGGCGAGGCGGGCGCCAAGGACGACGACGTGGTCGACGCCGAGATCGTCGACGACGAGAAGCCCAAGGGCGGTGCGGCATGACGGAGAAGCCGCAGGGCGAGCAGCCCGGCGACGACTCCGCCGCCGAGGAGGCCGTGCTGAAGGCGGCCGAGGAAGCCGTCGCGGGTGCCGGGGCCGACGAACTGGCCGCCGCCAAGCGCGAGGCCGGCGAGCGCACCGCCGACCTGCAGCGGCTCCAGGCCGAGTACCAGAACTACCGCAAGCGGGTCGAGCGGGACCGCTCCACCGTCCGCGAGATCGCCGTCTCCAACATCCTGGAGTCGCTGGTCCCGGTGCTGGACGACATCGGCCGGGCCCGCGAGCACGGCGAGGTGACCGGCGGCTTCAAGTCGGTGGCCGAGTCGCTGGAGACGGTGGTCGCCAAGCTCGGGCTGCAGCAGTTCGGCAAGGAGGGCGAGCCCTTCGACCCGACGATCCATGAGGCGCTGATGCACAGCTACTCGTCGGACGTGACGGAGGACACCTGCGTGCAGATCCTCCAGCCGGGGTACCGGATCGGCGAGCGGATCATCCGCCCGGCGATGGTCGCGGTCGCGGAGCCCCAGCCGGGCACCCAGACCACCGGAGAGCCGGACGGCGACAAGGCCGACGGTCCGTCCGACAGCTGAGTGGAGCACCCGTGCGCTGCGGAGTCGTACGTCGTCCAGTACGACGGCCGGCTCCGCAGCGCCGTATCAGGGCACCGCGCCGCGGTGCCGGCAGGCAACAGAACTTCGGTTTCCCGGGAGGTGGCGGTCAAAGGCCATGAGCGCTAAGGACTACGTGGAGAAGGACTACTACAAGGTCCTCGGCGTGCCCAAGGACGCCACCGCCGCAGAGATCAAGAAGACCTACCGCAAGCTGGCCCGCGAGTTCCACCCGGACGCGAACAAGGGCGACGCCAAGGCGGAGGAGCGCTTCAAGGACATCTCCGAGGCGTACGACGTGCTCTCGGACGAGAAGCGCCGCAAGGAGTACGACGAGGCCCGCTCGCTGTTCGCGGGCGGCGGCTTCCGGCCCGGCGGGGCGGGCGCGGCCGGCGGGTTCGACTTCGGTGACCTGTTCAACGGCGGCTCGCCGGGCGGCGGCGGGATCGGCGACGTGTTCGGCGGCCTGTTCAACCGCGGCGGCCGACAGGCGGCCCAGCCGCGCCGCGGCGCGGACGTCGAGACCGAGGTCACGCTGAACTTCGAGGAGGCCGTGGACGGCGCCACCGTGCCGCTGCGGATGACCTCCCAGGCGGCCTGCCGCGCCTGCGCGGGCACCGGCGCCAAGGCCGGCACCACGCCGCGGGTCTGCCCGACCTGCGTCGGCGCCGGCACCGTCAGCCGCGGCCAGGGCGCCTTCGCGCTCTCCGAGCCCTGCCGGGACTGCAAGGGCCGCGGCATGATCGTCGACGACCCGTGCACCGTCTGCCACGGCAGCGGCCGGGCCTCCTCGGCCCGCACCATGCAGGTCCGGATCCCGGCCGGGGTGCAGGACGGGCAGCGGATCCGGCTCAAGGGCAAGGGCGCCCAGGGCGAGCGCGGCGGCCAGCCCGGCGACCTGTACGTCAGCGTGCACGTCGACCCGCACCCGGTGTTCGGGCGCAAGGGCGACAACCTCACGGTGACCGTGCCGGTGAGCTTCCCCGAAGCCGCGCTGGGCGGCACCATCGAGGTGCCGACCCTGAACGGCCCGGCCGTGAAGCTCAAGCTGCCGCCCGGCAGCGCCAACGGCCTGACCATGCGGGCCCGCGGCAAGGGCGCCACCCGCAAGGACGGCACCCGCGGCGACCTGCTGGTCACCGTGGAGGTCACGGTGCCCAAGCACGTCACCGGAGAGGCGCTGACCGCGCTGGAGCAGTACCGCGAGGCCACCGCCTCGGACGACCCGCGAGCCGCCCTGTTCAAGGCGGCGGAGGGAGCGTGAGACCCCGATGAGCCCACACCCCGACAGCAGCCACGACGGCACCGGCCGGATCGGCCCCGGCCCCGGCCTCGGCGAGGGCCTGCCCGGCGGCGGCCGCCCGCGCGCCGCCGCCCCGCCGTACGTCCTCACCGAGGACACCCCGGTCTACGTCATCTCGGTCGCCGCCGAGCTGTCCGGCCTGCACCCGCAGACCCTCCGCCAGTACGACCGGCTCGGCCTGGTCAGCCCCGACCGCACGGCCGGCCGCGGCCGCCGCTACTCCGCCCGGGACATCCAGCAGTTGCGCGAGGTGCAGCGGCTCTCCCAGGACGAGGGCATCAACCTGGCCGGCATCAAGCGCATCATCGAACTGGAGAACCAGGTCGCCGCCCTGCAGTCCCGGGTCGCCGAACTGGTCGACGCGCTGGAGAGCGCCGCCGCCACCCTCCAGCAGCGCGAGGCCGCCGTGCACGCCTCCTACCGCCGCGACCTGGTCCCCTACCAGCAGGTCCAGCAGTCCAGCGCGCTGGTGGTCTGGCGGCCCAAGCGCTGAGCGCGTCCGAAAGCCGCCGAGCCGCCGGGACCCTGCCCATCGGGGGGTGTCGGCGGCTCTGCCTCCCGTGAGAGAGTGCACAACGATCGGTGGGCGGCACCGGTCGGCGCCTTCCGGAGAGGACTTCGGGCCTGGGGGCATCGAGGGGGACCCTTTACGTCCCGTTGACCAGGCGGCTGGTCGATGACAAGAGGTGGGGATGAACACGCAGGATCAGTCAGGCGCCACGAACCGCCCCGGCCGTCTGTCCCAAGGAGCCCGCACCCTCTATCTCCACGCACTCGAACAACAGGGGCGAATCAGCCTCGGAAACCCGGACGACGCCGAGGAGGACGTCCGCGAACTCCTCGCCCTCGGCCTGCTGGTCCCGGATGTGGACGAACCGGGGACCCTGATCGCGATGGATCCCGCCCAGCTCTCCTCGACGCTCAGCACCCGCTGGCAGCAGCAGGCCCTGGAACTCCTGTCCCAGGCCATTTCGATTCCGACCGAGCTCCACGAGCTCTCGGAGGCTTTCCACTCCCCGAAACAGAACAGCGGATTCGTCGAATACATCCGCGGGAAAGCCCTGATCAATCAGCGGCTCCAGCAGCTCACCAGCACGACCAGGGAAGAGGCCCTGGCAATGCAGCCGGGCGGCCCCCGGCCGCCCGAGATGCTCGCGGCGAGCATGGAGAGCGATCTCAAGACCCTGCGGCAGGGCACCGCGATGCGGACGATCTACCACGCGAGCACCCGCTACCACCAGCCGACCCGCGACTACGTCAGCACGCTGTCGGCTTCCGGGTGGCAGTTCCGCACCCTGGACGAGCCCTACAGCCGCCTGTTCATCCTCGACCGCCGGATGGCCGTCATCCCGGTCGCTTCGGACATGAGCCTGGCCGCCTTCATCCACGACCAGTCCGTGGTGAACTTCCTGGCCGAGGAGATATTCGAGCGCCTGTGGAACAAGGCGCTGGATTTCGACGGCGAGCGGACCGTCCCGCAGGAAGTGGTGTCCCGGCTCCGGCAGACCATCATCGACCTGCTGCTCGCCGGCACCAATCACCGGGTCATCGCCAGGCAACTCGGAATCAGCGAACGCACGCTGGCACGGCATCTCGCCGAAATGCGCGAGGACTACAACGTGGAATCACTGTTCCAGTTGGGCTACGTACTGGGTAAAGGCTCGCCCGGCTCCTGACGCCCCGCCACCGCGTGCCCGCGGTCGGACTGCCAGCAGGCGAGCGACCCCTTGACCGCGCGGGCCGAGGGGGTGCCGGCACACCGGCGGCGCCGCTAGTTCCAGTTGAAGTCCAGGGCGGTGGCCACGATATCCCGCCTCGCCTGGTCCGCTCCGTCGTCCTGACCAGCGAGCGCCGAGAAGCCCACCAGCACCGCTGCTCCAAGGGCCGTCGGCAGTACCGCCCTCAGCGTAAAACGCCACAGACGAGACATTCTCCCCACTCCTCTCGCTCACTTGTCGACGGGCTGGACAAACCAACCACCGAACGAAGGTATCGCAGCCGCCTCCCTGCTGTCACTGACTCCTAACGCTGGGCACCATGTCATCTCTCTGCCATGCATGGAGATGACACACCGGAACGCTGGACGCAGGCACAGGCGGCGATGGACGATCAGTTCGCTTTCAGGAGCATCACTAAGTCCACCACACTTGCCGATGCTCATTCAAATGAAGGATCGACAGCGGTTCCCGAACGCACTGAGCAGCCATCGTCTAAATCACCTTCCGGGATCTTGCCCCCGCCCGGAAGGCATTCCCCCGGAGTCGACATGAGTGAGCACCACACGCAACACCGCGCCGAGGGGCGCCGGGCACGGGTCTTCCTGGCCGCGCCGCTGATGCGGCTGACCGGGCCGGCGGACAGTGTGGTGACCCTCGCGAGCCGGACCCGGCTGACCACGCTGCGCAGCACGCTGCTGGACAGCGGCGCCGCGGTCTACAGCGCGCACCACAGCGACGCGTGGACGATCGCCGGGCGGGCGCCGGAGCAGCGGGTGCCGTCGGACTTCCGGGCGATGCAGAGCGCGGACCTGGTCTTCGCGTACATCGGGGCGCCGCTGTCGGCCGGAGTCAGCCTGGAGCTCGGCTGGGCCTCCGCGCTGCGCAAGCCGATCGTGCTGCTGGTGGACGAGGCGATCACGCACAACCCGCTGATCGCCACCATCGAGCAGGTCTCGCCGGTGCTGCCGCTGGTCTTCGACGACACCTGGTCGCAGGAGGCGCTGCACCACACCGTGGAGACCGCGCTGGACTGGGCCGGGATGGCGCTGTCGCTGCGCGGCGGCTTCTGGACCGCGCCCGGCGAGCAGTTCCCGCGCCCGCGCCGCGAGGCGGCCGGCCCGTACGGCTTCTGGTCCCCCGAGATCGCCACCGGCTGACGCCGCGTCAGTCACCCTGTTCCCCGGCTCCCCGCATCTGCCAACCGAGTTGGAACAGGGTCTCCGCGTCGTGGAGTTCGCGCAGCCGCGAGATGTGCGCGGCGACGGTGCGTTCGCCGAGGCCCAGCCGGGAGGCGACGGTCTTCTGGGTCAGGCCCTGGGCGAGCAGCCGGCCCACCTGCTCGTGCACCGGGACGACGCTCTCGCCCTCCGGCTCGTGCCCGGCGGCGCGCCACTGGACCAGGTCGGCCCGCTCCCAGTCCCGCTCGAAGGCGGCGACCAGGAACGAGACCACCGCCGGGTCCTCGATGAACGCGGCACTGGAGTTGTCGGCCGACGCCGGGACGACGGCGATCCGGCGGTCGAAGACCAGCAGCCGGCTGAACGGTTCGCTCAGGGTGCGGAACCGGCCTCCCCAGCCGGTGAGCCGCTCCGCCCAGCGCACCGTGGTGGCGTCCAGCAGCGCGGTCGGCTCGTAGACGGTGCGGATGGTCCCGCCGCGCTCCAGGAAGCGCCGGGTGCGGTCCAGCGCGTCCTCCAGCAGGTCCGCCGGCCCGGCTCCGCCCGGGTGCAGCGACAGCTCCTCCTCGTACGCCTCGCTCGCCAACTGCCGTACCCGGAGCCGGATCTGCTCGCTCCGGTCGACGTGCTGCACCACGCTGGAGCGGTCCGCCCGGCGCGGGGTCGCGTCGTAGGCGTGGGTGAGGTCCTCCAGCAGCGTCGGCATCTCCTCGGCGCGCAGCAGCATCCGGGTGCCCTCGGCGCGCAGCTCGGCGCTGATCCGGTCGCTGACCGCGCGCGGGTTCACCGCGGTGAGCGCCTGCTCGGCGGCGTCGTGCTGCAGCAGGCCGAGCTCCATCAGCCGCAGCACCCCGGTCGGGTCCTGCTCGACCGCCTCGCGGAACGACACCCGGCCACCCTGGTCCAGGACCTGCTGGTACAGCCGCCGCTCCGACTCGGTCGGCAGCGCCGCTCCGCTCGGCTCGCTCACTGGTCCCACTCCTCCTCGCCCGTCCGCGCCGTTCCTCGCTCCGGCGGTGCGGTGGGTCGTCCGGCCGCCCCGCGCAACTGCCAGCCGAGCTGGAACAGCGTCCCCGCATCGTAGAGCTCGCGCAGTCGGGCGATGTGACTGGCCACCGTCCGCTCCGAGAGCCCCAGCCGGGAGGCGATCGCCCGCTGGGTCAGCCCGGCGGCGAGCAGCCCGGTCAGCTCCGGCGGGACGCCGCTCTCCCGCGGGCGGCCGGCCAGCGCCTGCCAGTCGACCTGCTCGGCGCGGGCCCAGTCGCGCTCGAAGCGCTCGACCAGCAGGGCGACCACGGTCGGGTCCTCGACGAACGCGGCGCTGGTGTCGCCCGGGGCGGCGGGGATGACCGCGGTGCGGCGGTCGAAGATCAGCATCCGCTGGAACGGCTCGTCCAGGACCTTGAACCGCTCCCCCGCGGCGGAGAGTTCGGCGGCGTAGCCGACGGTGGCCGGGTCGGTGAGGGCGCCCGGCTGGTAGAGCGTCCGCAGCCGCATGCCGCGGGCGAGGGCGCGCTCGTTGTGCCGCCGGGTCCCCGACATCCGGGTGACCGGGCGGGCGCCGCCCGGCTGGGCGGCCAGGATCTCCTCGGCCGTCTCGGACTCGATCTGCATGACGCGGTGCCGGATCTCCTCCATCCGGTCGACGTGCCGCACCACCGGGCTGCGGCCCTCCCGCCCCGACAGCGCATCGAACGACTGCGCCATCCCGTCCAGGTGGGCGGCGGCCCGCTCCGCCTCGGCCAGGCGGCGGCCCGCGTCGGCCCGCAGCTCGGCGCTGAGCCGGGCACCCACCGCCCTCGGGTTGACCGCCGTCAGCGACTCGTCGCTCTCGAAGTGCACCAGCAGGCCGAGGGCGACCAGGTTCCGGGCGGCCTCCCGGTCCCACGCCACCGCCTCGCGGAACGGCACCCGGCCGCCCCGGGCGAGCACCTCGCGGTAGAGCCGGCGCTCGGCCTCGTTCGGCAGCCGGGCGGTCACCGCGCGGACTCCCGCATCAGCCAGCCGAGTTGGACGAGGGTCGCCGCGCCGTGGTGCTCGCGCAGCCGGGCGATGTGGGCGGCGACGGTGCGCTCGGACAGGGCGAGGCGGGAGGCGATCGCCTTCTGGGTCAGGCCCGCCGCGAGCAGCTCGGTCAGCTCGGGCGGGACGCCGCTCTCCCGCGGCCGGCCGGCCAGCGCCTGCCAGTCGACCCGCTCCGCCCGGGCCCAGTCGCGCTCGAAGCGCTCGACCAGCAGGGCGACCACGGCCGGGTCCTCGATGAACGCGGCGGTGCTGTCGTCGGCGGCGGCGGGGATCACCGCGGTCTTCCGGTCGAAGATCAGCATCCGCTGGAACGGCTCGTCCAGCACCCGGAACCGCTCGCCCGCGCGGGTCGCGGCGGCCGCGTACGAGACGGTCGGCCGGTGCGCCTCGGCGCCCGGCTGGTAGAGGGTGCGCAGCACGACGCCGGCGGCGAGGAAGTGCCGGTCGCGGAGCAGGGCCTGGCGCATGAAGCGGGTGGGGCGGGCGCCGCCGGGCTGGGCGGCGAGGGTCTCCTCGTGCATCTCGGCCTCGATCTGCATGATCCGGTGCCTGATCTGCTGGTGGGTGGCGACGTGCTGCACCTCGCTGCGCCGAGCCGCGTGCCGCGGCGCGCTGTCGTACGCGTGGGCGAGGGCGTCGAGCTGGCCCGCGGCGTGCTCGGCCTGGTCGAGTTTGCGGCCGGCCGCGCCGCGCAGTTCGGCGCTGAGCCGGGCGCCGACCGTGCGCGGGTTGACCGCCGTCAGCGACCGGTCGGTGTCGTGCCGCACCAGCAGGCCCAGCTCGACCAACCGCAGCGTGGCGTCCGGGTCCTGCTCCATCGCCTCCCGCAGCAGCACCAGGCCGCCCTGGGCGAGCACCTCCCGGTACAGGGTGCGCTCGGCGTCGTTCGGCAGGCGGGGGCTCACCGGTCCGCCTCCCGCATCAGCCAGCCGAGTTGGAAGAGGGTGGCCGCGTCGTAGCGTTCGCGCAGCCGGGCGATGTGCTCGGCGACGGTGCGCTCGGAGAGGGCGAGGCGGGTGGCGATCGCCTTCTGGGTGAGGCCGGTGGCGAGCAGGCGGCCGATCTGCTCGGCGGTCGGGGGGACGCCGGCGCCGGCCAGGTCGTGCCAGGGGACGCGTTCGGCGCGCTCCCAGTCGCGTTGGAAGAGCCGGACCAGGTGGTCGACCACGGCGGGGTCCTCGACGAACGCGGCGGTGCGGTTGTCGGCGGAGGCGGAGAGGATCGCCACCCGGCGGTCGAAGATCAGCATCCGGGTGAAGTCCTCGTCCAGCGAGCGCAGCCGCATGCCCCAGCCGGTGGCCCGGACCGCGTAGTCGACCACCGCCGGGTCGGACTTGACCACCGGCTGGTAGAGGATGTCCATCCGGGCGCCGCCCGCCAGGGCCTTCTCGGTGCGGGCGCTCTTCTCCAGGTAGATCCCGGGACGGCAGCCGGGCTGGGCGGCCAGCACCTCCTCGCGGAAGTCCGCCTCGATCTGCAGCAGCCGGTGCCGGATCCGGTCCACGTCCAGCAGGTGGGTGATCTGCCGCCGGCCGTCGCCGGGGCGGGGGGCGCTGTCGTACGCGTCGGCGAGGGCGTCGAGGCCCGCCGGGACGTGCTCGGCCGCCTCGAACAGCCGGGTGCCGGCCTCGCGCAGCTCCCGGCTGAGCCGGCCGCCGGCGGTGCGCGGGTTGACGGCGGTGAGCTGCTCGCTCTCGTCGTGGTGGACCAGCAGGCCGAGCGCGAGCAGCCGGGCGGTGGCGGCGGCGTCCTGCTCGGCGGCCTCCCGCACCGAGACCCGGCCGCCGGCCCGCAGCACGGCCAGGTACAGCGCCTTCTCGGCGGCGGTGGGCGCGGCGGCGGGGGCGGGAGCCGTGGTGACGGTGGGGGCGGCGGGGGCGGAGCGGTCGGTGGGGGCCGGTTCAGCCATGGCGGACGCCGTCCCGGGCGGGGCCGCCGGGGGTGTCCGCGTCGGGCGGGGTGACGGCGGCCAGCTGGTCGACCACGGCGGGATCCTCGGGGAAGGCGGCATCGGGGGCGGCGGGGGCGGCCGGGACGGTCGCCGCCTCGCCATCGAAGATGATCACCCGGCCGAAGGCCCCGTCAAGGACCCGGCGGAACGCTGCCCGTTCAGCCACGCCGGCCGCCGTCCCGCACCGGGCGGCCGGGCCGGACCGGCGCCCCGGCGGCGGGGGCGGCGTACGGGGGCGCGGCGTCAGGCATCGTCCTTGCTCCTCCGCATCAGCCAGCCGAGCTGGAACAGCGTCTCGGCGCCGTACAGGTCGCGCAGCCGGGAGATGTGCCCGGCGACGGTGCGCTCGGACAGGCCGAGCCGGGCCGCGATCGACTTCTGGGTCAGGCCCCGGGCGAGCAGCCGGCCGACCTGGTCGGCGGCGGCCTGGCTGGGGGCGCTGGCCGACAGGCTCCTCCAGCAGACCCGTTCGGCCCGCTCCCAGTCGCGTTCGAAGGCGGCGACGATCATCGCCACGGTCGCGGGGTCGGAGAGCACGGCGACCCGGCTGCGGTCCTCGGTGGCCGGGACGACGGCGGTGGCGCGGTCGAAGACCAGGGCCCGCTGGAAGGGCTCGTCGAGCAGCCGGACCTCGCCGCCGGCCTCGGTGACGGTCTCGGCGTAGCGGATCACGGCGGGCTCGGTGAGCACGACCGGCTGGTAGAGGGTGCGGATCCGGCAGCCCCGGCGGAGCACCGGCAGCTCCTGGGCCAGCGACAGCTCCAGGGCGGCGGGCTGCGCGGGGCCGGGCCGCGCGGTGATGGCCTCCTGCCGGCAGGCGGCGCCGAGCTGGGCGATCCGCTGGCGGATGTGCTCGCGTCCGGTGACGTGCTCGTCGGCGCGGGCCGGCGCGGCCTGCCGGGGCACGCTGTCGTAGGCGGCGATCAGCGGGTCGAGGTCGGCGGCGAGGCGTTCGGCCCGGTTGAGCAGGCGGGCGGCCTCGGTGTTCATCTCGGTGCCGAGGGTGTCGGCGACGAACCGGGGGTCGACGGCCAGGTAGGTGCCGTCCAGGCCGTCCGTCGCCAGCAGCCCGGTGCGCAGCAGCCCGGCGAGGGCGGGCCGGCGCGCGTCGGGGACGGAGCCGGCCGCGACCCGGCCGCCCGCCTCCAGGACCTCCAGGTAGAGGCGCCAGGCGGGCTCGTCGATCGGCCCGGTGCCCGCCTCGGGCCGGGGCCGGGACACCGGCGCCGGAACGGGCCCGGGCGCGGACGCCGGGACGGGGGTCGGCACGGGGGTCGGCACGGGGGCGGGGGTCGGCGCGGGGGCGGGGGTGGTCGTCGGGTCAGCCACGTCCGCCGCCGCCTCTCATCAGCCAGCCGAGCTGGAACAGGGTGCCGGCGCCGTACAGGTCGCGCAGCCGGGAGATGTGCCCGGCGACGGTGCGCTCGGACAGGCCGAGCCGGGAGGCGACGGCGCGCTGGGTCAGGCCCTGGGCGAGCAGCCGGCCGACCCGGTCGGTGAGGGCGCGGGTGAGGGTGCGGGTGTCCAGGCCGTGCCAGTGGACCTGGTCGGCGCGGTCCCAGTCGCGTTCGAAACCGGCCACCAGGTAGGCGATCGCGGCGGGGTCCTCGACGAACGCGGCGCGGCTGTGGTCCTCGGCGGCGGGGATCACCGCGATCCGCCGGTCGATCACGATCAGCCGGCGGAACGGCTCGTCCAGGACCCGCAGTTGGGCGCCGTGCTCGGTCATCGAGGTGGCGTGCCGGACCGCGCTGTCCGCGGTCAGCGCGACCGGCTGGTAGAGCGCGCGCAGGGTGGCGCCGCGGCTGAGCATCCGCTGGTCCTGGGCGTTGGCGAGTTCGAGGACGGCGGGCGGGCGCAGGCCGGGCTGGGCGCTGAGCAGTTCGAGGCGGCAGTCGGAGACCAGTTGGGCGATCCGCAGCCGGATGTCCTCCTGGCCGTCGACGTAGACGGCCGGCCTGGTCCGGTCGGCGGGCCGGGGCACGGCGTCGTAGGCGCGGGCGAGCGGCGCGAGCGCGCCCGGCAGCCGACCGGCGTCGAGCAGCAGGCGGGTCGCGCGGGAGCGCAGGTCGGCGCCGAGGCGTTCGGCGACGGCGCGCGGGCTGATCGCGACGTAGCAGCCGTCGATCCGGTTGGGCATCACCAGGCCGATCGCCACCAGCTGGTCCAGCAGGGCCTGTTGGCGTTCCGGGCTGAGTTCCGTCCCGAGCGGGGCGGGCGCGTCGAGCGGGATCCGGCCGCCGGCGGCGAGGACGGCCAGGTAGATCCGGCTGGCGTCCTCCTCGGGCAGCCCGGCCTCCGGACCGGACGACGGACCGGCCTCCGGCCCTCCGACGGGCCCTCCGGCGGCCCCCGCGGCGGGGCCTCCGGGCGGCCGGGTGCCGTTGCGCGCGGAGTCGGTGTCGTGCGGTGCGGCGGCCCGGTCCGCGGGTCGGCCGTGCGGGTGGGACGCGCCCCCGTCCGGGTGGGACGTAGCGGCGTCCGGGTCGGACTTCGGGTGGTCCGCTGCCACGTCGAGCACTCCCTGCCGTGTTCCTCCGTTTGCGGATGATGATCCCAGCAGAGCCGTCGCGGTCGACGGCGGGAGTCACCTCCGCGCTACGGGCGCGTCCTCCGGGGCGGGTGCCAGGCACCCGGATCCCGGAGGACCCGCTCGTGTTACGCCAGCGTCATGGCGCTTCGGCGAGGCGGAGCAGCAACGCCTCACCGATCCGGTCACGGCAGCCACCACCACACGTGGCGTGCCGGCCGGTGCTCTTCCCCCCGTTGCGCAGATACGAACGCACCTGTCGCCCCCACGCGAAGAGCAAGTCGCCGACTGGGCTGCGGCTGCCCCGGACGACCTGGCGTGACTACACCTTCACAGCGCGGCGAACCCCGAACAAGTGCTCACCGGGTGCAGGTTCCCGCAAGTGCAGGAACCTGCAGCAAACGCCCCGGCGCGGTATCCGGAATGCCGCTTTCCCCGGGCATTCCCCCCCTCTGCCGAACAGGCATTCGGGGGCCGGTGGCGGGGGCGTCCGTCCGGTGGCGTCGCGGCGGCCCGGAATGTCACTGCCCCGGGACGGAATTCGGCAATCCTTTACCGGATCCACGGATCCGGAATCGCCGACGCCGAATAACGGGCGTACCCGCAGCACCACCCGTCGGACCGCCCGCACCCGCCCCGACCTGGGCCGGAGCCGGGATCAGAGCAGTCGGCCCGCCCGCAGTCCGGCCGCGGTGCGGGCCAGCGCCACCGACCAGGCGGCGAGCAGCAGCAGGTAGAGCGCGGCGGCCAGCGCGGTGAATCCGCCGAATCCGGTGTGCCGGGCCAGTGCGGTGGCGCCGGTGACGAGGGTGCCGACCGGGAAGGTGAATGCCCACCAGGTCATCGCGAACGGCATTTCGGCGCGCAGCGCCCGCAGGTTGGCGGCGAGCGCCACCGCGAGCCAGAGCAGTGCGAATCCCATCACCGCGACGCCGTACGCCCCGGCCAGGCCGCGGGCGGCCGCCGCGGCGCCGGGGCCGGCCCCGGGCAGGGCGAGCGGCAGCGCGTCGGCGAACTGGTGCACGGCGGTGGTGGACTGGCCGAGCGGGCCGAGCACCAGGAACAGCGACGGGGTCAGCACCAGCGCGGGCAGCTTGCCGTGCAGCAGGCCGCCGAGCACCACCGGCAGCAGCGCCAGGGTGGCCAGCAGGCTGGCGCCGAACATCGCCACGCACGCGTACAGCAGCGCCTGCCGGGCCGCCCCCTCGGGCAGGTGCGGCACCAGCGCGGGGCCGAGCGCGGCGGAGACCATCGGCGCGACCACCGGCAGCAGCCAGGTCGGGTTGGCCTCCAGCACGGACAGCCGGTGCCGGGTGATCATCAGGTAGGGCAGCCCGGCGGCCACCGCCAGCGCGTACGCCGTGCCGACCGTCCAGAGCAGCGCGTCCAGCGCCAGCGCGGGCCGCTCGCCGAGCACCGGGCCGCCGACGGTCAGCGCGCCGTAGCCGACGGCCAGCAGGGCCATCGGCGGGCAGCCGTAGAAGACGGCGGCGGACGGGTCGTCCAGCAGGGTGCGGCGGGCCTGCTCGCGGTGGCGGGAGAGGTGGACGGCGCGACCGGCCAGCAGGGCGGCCAGCATCAGCAGCGAGAGCGTCCAGACCGCCTCGGCGAACACCGTCCGGCCCGGGACCCGGACCGGCAGCGCGGCGGCGGCGTTGCCGGTGATCGCGGTGCCCATCACGGCGGCGTACCAGTTGGGGCCGAGCCGGGAGAGGTCGAGCGGCCGGAGGGCGGTGCGCGGGGCGAGGAGGGTGGCCATGGCTCCAGCCTGGGCCGGTTCCGGGGGCGGCGGTAGCGACCCGTCCGCTATGAGGGCATAGCCTGGGCCTATGGCCCTCTCCCCGCACGTCCCGGAACTCGGCGCCCTGGAGCTGCTGCTCGCCGTGGCCCGGCTGGGCAGCGTCGGCCGGGCCGCCGCCGAGCTGGGCGTCAGCCAGCCCGCCGCCAGCGCCCGGATCAAGGGCATGGAGCGGCAGATCGGGGTCGCCCTGCTGGAGCGCTCGCCGCGCGGCTCCCGGCCGACCGAGGCGGGCCGGTTGGTGGTCGAGTGGGCCCGGCAGGTGGTCGAGGCCGCGCAGGCGCTGGACGCCGGGATCGACGCGCTGCGCGGCCGCCGGGACGCCCGGCTGCGGGTGGTGGCCAGCCTGACCGTCGCCGAGTACCTGATGCCCGGCTGGCTGCTCGCCCTGCACGGGGCCAGCCCGGGCACCGCCGTCACCCTGCGCACCGCCAACTCGCACGACGTCGCCGCCCAGGTGCTGGCCGGCGAGGCCGACCTGGGCTTCGTCGAGGGCACCTCCACCCCGCCCGGCCTGTCCGGCGCGGTGGTGGCCGCCGACCGGCTGGTCGTGGTGGTCTCCCCCGAGCACCGCTGGGCCCGCCGCCGCACCCCGGTCACCGGCGCCGAGCTGGCCGCCACCCCGCTGGTGCTGCGCGAGGTCGGCTCCGGCACCCGCGAGGTGCTGGAGGAGGCGCTCGCCCCGTACGGCGGCCCGGCCGCGCCCCGGCTGGAGCTGGCCTCCTCGACGGCGCTCAAGGCGGCCGCGATGACCGGCGCGGACCCGGTCTGCCTGAGCGAGCTGGCGGTGACCGAGGAGCTGGCCACCCGCCGGCTGGTCGCCGTCCCGCTGGCGGGAGTGGAGCTGCAGCGCCCGCTGCGCGCGGTCTGGCCGGCCGGCCAGCGCCCGGCCGGCCCGGCCCGGCAGCTGCTCGGCCTGACCCGGGCGCCCGCGCCGACGCCGCCCGGGCCGCCTCCGCATACCCCCGCCCCGGCGCCCGCGCGGCCCCCGCGGAAGAACTGAGCGTGAAGCCTTCGTTAAAGTTGAGCGGAATAGACTCAACTTCGTGCATGCTGTAGTCAGCAGACCCGTACCAGTCCCGAGCCGAAAGGGGTATGCCCGCAGTGGACGCCAGTAAGTTCACCAGCAAGACGCAGGAGGCCCTGTCCTCCGCCATCCGGCAGGCCAGCGCCGCGGGGAACCCGGACGTCAAGCCGGTGCACATCCTGCTGGCCCTGCTCGACCAGCCGGACGGCCTGGCCCGCCCGCTGCTGGAGGCCGTCGGGGCGGACGCCGCGCGCGTCACCGCCGAGGCCCGTCGGCAGGCCGCCGCCCAGCCCGCCGCCCAGGGCTCCACCGTCGCCGCGCCCAACCTCGCCCGGGACACCCTCGCGGTGCTGGAGGAGGCCGGCAAGCGCGCCGCCGACCTGGACGACCAGTACGTCTCCACCGAGCACCTGCTGGTCGGCCTGGCCGCCGAGGGCGGCCCGGTCGCCGACCTGCTGAAGCAGCACGGCGCCACCGCCAAGGCGCTGCTCGCCGCGTTCAAGGAGGTCCGCGGCAGCGCCCGGGTCACCTCGCCGGACCCGGAGGGCACCTACAAGGCGCTGGAGAAGTACGGCTCGGACCTGACCCAGGCCGCCCGGGACGGCAAGCTCGACCCGGTGATCGGCCGCGACCAGGAGATCCGCCGGGTGGTGCAGGTGCTGTCCCGGCGCACCAAGAACAACCCGGTGCTGATCGGCGAGCCCGGCGTCGGCAAGACCGCCGTGGTCGAGGGCCTGGCCCAGCGGATCGTGGCCGGCGACGTGCCGGAGTCGCTGCGCGGCAAGCGGCTGGTCTCGCTCGACCTGGCGGCGATGGTCGCGGGCGCGAAGTTCCGCGGCGAGTTCGAGGAGCGGCTGAAGGCCGTCCTGAACGACATCAAGGCGTCCGACGGCCAGGTCGTCACCTTCATCGACGAGCTGCACACCATGGTCGGCGCGGGCGCCGGCGGCGACTCCGCGATGGACGCGGGCAACATGCTCAAGCCGATGCTGGCCCGCGGCGAGCTGCGGATGGTCGGCGCCACCACGCTGGACGAGTACCGCGAGCGGATCGAGAAGGACCCGGCCCTGGAGCGCCGCTTCCAGCAGGTGATGGTCGGCGAGCCCACCGTCGAGGACACCATCGCGATCCTGCGCGGCCTCAAGGGCCGCTACGAGGCGCACCACAAGGTGGAGATCACCGACGCCGCCCTGGTCGCCGCCGCCACGCTGTCCCACCGGTACATCACCTCGCGCTTCCTGCCCGACAAGGCGATCGACCTGGTCGACGAGTCCGCCTCCCGGCTCCGGATGGAGATCGACTCCTCCCCGGTCGAGATCGACGAGCTGCAGCGCTCCGTCGACCGGCTGCGGATGGAGGAGCTGGCCCTGGAGAAGGAGTCCGACCCGGCCTCGGTCGAGCGGCTCGGCCGGCTCCGCCGCGACCTCGCCGACAAGCAGGAGCAGCTCAGCACCCTCAACGCCCGCTGGGAGCAGGAGAAGAAGTCGCTCAACCGGGTCGGCGAGCTCAAGGGCCGGCTCGACGAACTGCGCGGCGCCCTGGACCGCGCCCAGCGCGACGGCGACTTCGAGCGCGCCTCCAAGCTGATGTACGCCGAGATCCCGGCCGCCGAGCGCGAGCTCACCGAGGCGCAGGACCGCGCGGCGGACGAGCCGAACACCAGCATGGTCAAGGAGCAGGTCGGCCCGGACGACGTCGCCGACGTGGTCGCGTCCTGGACGGGCATCCCGGCCGGCCGGCTGCTGGAGGGCGAGAGCGCCAAGCTGCTGCGGATGGAGGAGGAGCTCGGCCGGCGCCTGATCGGCCAGCACGAGGCCGTCCGCGCGGTCTCCGACGCGGTCCGCCGCACCCGCTCCGGCATCGCCGACCCGGACCGCCCGACCGGCTCGTTCCTCTTCCTCGGCCCGACCGGCGTCGGCAAGACCGAACTGGCCAAGGCCCTGGCGGACTTCCTCTTCGACGACGAGCGCGCCATGGTCCGGATCGACATGAGCGAGTACGGCGAGAAGCACTCGGTCTCCCGCCTGGTCGGCGCCCCGCCCGGGTACGTCGGCTACGAGGAGGGCGGCCAGCTCACCGAGGCGGTCCGCCGCCGCCCGTACAGCGTCGTCCTGCTGGACGAGGTGGAGAAGGCCCACCCCGAGGTGTTCGACGTGCTGCTCCAGGTGCTGGACGACGGCCGGCTCACCGACGGCCAGGGCCGGACCGTCGACTTCCGCAACGCGATCCTGATCCTCACCTCCAACCTGGGCTCGCAGTACCTGGTGAACCCGGGCACGCCGGAGGAGCGGAAGAAGGAGCTGGTGCTGGAGACCGTCCGGCAGTCCTTCAAGCCGGAGTTCCTGAACCGGCTGGACGACATCGTGGTCTTCGACCCGCTCGGCACCGAGGAGCTCAGCCGGATCGTCGACCTCCAGGTCGACGCGCTCTCCCGCCGGCTGCGCGAGCGCCGGCTCACCCTGGACGTCACCCCGGCCGCCCGGGACTGGCTCTCGCTCACCGGCTACGACCCGGCGTACGGCGCCCGGCCGCTGCGCCGGCTGGTGCAGTCCGCGATCGGCGACCAGCTGGCCAAGGAGATCCTCTCCGGCCGGGTCCGGGACGGCGACACCGTGGTGGTCGACCACGGGATCGGCGACGACCGGCTGACCGTCGGGCCGCGCCCCGCGCCGGAGGCGTGACGCCCGGTCGGCGGGCGGGTCCCCCGGGGCCCGCCCGCCGAACCGCGTCCGGCCTCAGGAGCCGCCGTTGGCCAGGATCCGCGCGTACTGCCTGGCCTGCTCGGCGAGCGACTGCCGGAGCGGCTCCAGCTCGTCGGCGTGCCGCTCGACCTGCTCGCGCTGGTAGCCGGCCAGCACCGCGAACCAGGTGCCGGCCAGGCCGGTCTCGGCGGTGCAGCGGGCGTCGGCCTCGGCCGCGGTCCGCTCCTGCGCGCTGACCTCGGCGCCCGCGCCCTGGTACGTCCGGGCCAGCGCCTGCGGGTCCTCGGCCGGGACGCCGACCCGGCCCATGCACTCCCGCCAGGCCGCCGTCGCCGCCACCACCCGGCCGTCCAGCGCGGTGACCTGGAGGGACTCCCCGTACAGCCGCTGGTACAGGTCGGAGCTCTTCGGGGCGGCCGAGCTGATCCTCCCCAGGCTCCGGCGGGTGCAGTCGTCGCTCGCGCTCCGCTCGTCCGCCGGCACCTGCCGGCGCGGGGCCGGCCCGGCCGCCGACGCGGCCGGCCGGGGGCTGCGGAAGCCGGCCGTCGCCGCGTCCGCCCCGAGGTAGCCGAACGCGCCCGCGACCGCGCCGCCCGCACCGCCCCCGGACGGGGCCTCGAAGCTGTCCGCCGGGGTGTACGAGGAGTACCCGGCCTCCCGCATGCACCGCCCGATCAGCAACTGGAGCGCCTGGAAGCGCTGCTGCACCAGCTCGTCGCCGCTGCCGTACGCGGCCAGCGGCAGGCCGGTCAGCCCGGTCCTGGCGTCCGCCGGGGCGGCCGGGGCGGCGGCGATCGACGGCGAGGGCAGGCCGCGGCCGCCGGGCGTCCCCCCGGCGGACGAGGTGCAGCCCGCCAGCAGCAGGCCCGCCGCGGCGGCCGCGACGGCCACCGCCAGGGCCCCGCCGGCGCGCCGACCCCTACCGGAACCACTGCGTACCGTCATGCGCTCCCCCAGCCGTGCGGTGCCGCCGGCCTGCGGCGCTCCCCTGCGCCACGGCCCGCGACGGATCCGGTCGGACGCTAACCGCCCGCCCCGGCGGTCGCAACTCCCGCACCTCCCGGGCGTGCTGAGCACCCGTCCGGGGGACCCCCGCCCGGGAGGCTCCGGACCGCCCCGGAACGGCTTGCCCGGACACGGTCACGAGCCGGGGCACACCCTGTGCCACGGGCCCCGAATGAGGCAGGATGGTGCCAGGAGAGGCGGCCCCCCATCGGCAGCCGACCGTGCACCGTGAAAGGGACACCCCCGTGAGCATCGACCCGTCGTCCATCCCGTCCTTCGGCCTGCCGCAGCCGCCGCAGGGTGGCACTCCGGCCGGTCCGCCGCCCGTGATCGTCCCGAACCAGGACCTGGTCGCCCAGCTGCTCGACCAGATGCAGCTCAAGCACGTGGTGGACGAGGAGGGCGACCTCACCGCCCCCTGGGAGAACTTCCGCGTCTACTACATGTTCCGCGGTGACCAGAAGGAGCTGTTCGCGGTCCGGGCGTTCTACGACCGCGCGTTCACCTCGGAGCAGAAGCCCGAGGTGCTCGCGATGATCGACGAGTGGAACCGCGAGACCCTGTGGCCCAAGGTCTACACGCACACCCACGACGGCGTGATCCGGCTGATCGGCGAGTCGCAGATGATCGTCGGCGGCGGCGTCAACCCGGACTTCTTCGTCGGCACCACCGCCAACTGGACCGAGGCCGCGGTCGGCTTCGAGCGTTGGATGGCCGAGCGCCTGGACGGCACCGCCGAGGAGGCCGACGGCGAGGCCGCCGCCGCCGAGGAGAAGCCGGCCGACGAGAGCTGAGCCGCTCCCCCGTCCCCCGGTCGGGCCCGGCACCCCGCGCGGGTGCCGGGCCCGGCCGTTCTCCGCGCTCGGGCGGCGCACCGGGCCCGGTCCCCACGGCCCGCCCGGGCCCGGCCCCGGACAGGACGCCCTTGGCGTCCGCCGCGCACCCCGGGATGATGGCCCCACCACCGTTCGCGAGGAGCCACCGATGAGCACGAGGCCGCTGCTGAACCGCAGTCTGGCGGGCATGGGGACGACCATCTTCGCCGAGATGTCCGCGCTGGCCACCGCCACCGGCGCGATCAACCTCGGCCAGGGCTTCCCCGACACCGACGGACCGCGCGAGATCGCCGAAGCCGCCGCCCGGGCCGTCCTGGAGGGCCGCGGCAACCAGTACCCGCCCGGCCCCGGCATCCCCGAACTGCGCACCGCCATCGCCGAACACCAGCACCGCTTCTACGGGTTGTCCTACGACCCGGACACCGAGGTGCTGGTCACCGCCGGCGCCACCGAGGCGCTCGCCGCCGCGCTGCTCGCCCTGCTGGAGCCCGGCGACGAGGTGATCGCCTTCGAGCCGTTCTACGACTCGTACGCCGCCTGCATCGCGATGGCCGGCGCCAAGCGCGTCCCGCTCACCCTGCGCGCCCCCGCCTTCCGGCCCGACCTCGACGAGCTGCGCGCCCTGATCACCCCGCGCACCCGGCTGCTGCTGGTCAACACCCCGCACAACCCCACCGGCACCGTCCTCACCCCCGAGGAGCTCGCCGCCATCGCCGAACTCGCCGTCGAGCACGACCTGCTGGTGATCACCGACGAGGTCTACGAGCACCTGGTCTTCACCGGCGCCCACCACCCGCTCGCCGCCCTGCCCGGCATGCGCGAGCGCACCGTCTCGATCTCCTCGGCCGGCAAGACCTTCTCCTTCACCGGCTGGAAGGTCGGCTGGGTCACCGCCTCCCCCGCCCTGGTGGCCGCCGTCCGCACCGCCAAGCAGTACCTCACCTACGTCAGCGCCGGCCCGTTCCAGTACGCCGTCGCCGAGGCCCTGCGGCTGCCCGACGCCTACTACGCCGACTTCCGCGCCGACCTGCACCGCAAGCGCGACCTGCTCGCCGCCGGCCTCGCCGCGGCCGGCTTCGGGGTGCACGAGCCGCAGGGCACGTACTTCATCACCACCGACATCACCCCGCTCGGCGAGAAGGACGGCCTGGAGTTCTGCCGCACCCTGCCCGCGCGCTGCGGCGTGGTCGCCGTCCCCAACGTCGTCTTCTACGACGACGCCGAGGCCGGCCGGAGCCTCGTGCGGTTCGCCTTCTGCAAGAGGGTCCGGGTGATCGAGGAGGCCGTCAGCCGGCTGGGCACCCTGCGCGCGGGCTGACCCGGGCCCCGGGCCGGGGCCGGTCCGGGGGCCTGCGGCGGGCCTGTGGCGGGCTGGTGGACGCCGTGCAGCAGCCCGAGGGTCAGGAAGTCCGCGCAGACGCAGTCGACCTCCCCGTCCGCCGTGTACGGCTCGCGCGGGTCGATCGCGATCGCGGTCGCCTTGTCCGCGCACTCCCGGAACGGCCCGTGGACCTCCTCGAACGGCAGGACCGGCGAGAGGTCGTGGTGCTCCGGCGCCGCCGTCCGCGGCGCGTCCTCGGCCCGGTGCGGGGCGGGAGTCCGTCACGGAGCGGCGTGGTGCGGCGGCTTCCTTCCGGGGGCGGAGGGGCGGTCAGGACCAGAGCAGGTCGACCCAGTCGGGCGGCGGGGCCTCCGGGTCGGGCGGGACCGGCGGCTCCGGCCGGTCACCGAAGAGGTGGTCGAAGACACCCCGCAGGTAGTCGTACAGGCGCGCCTCGTCCTCGAAGGCGACCCTGGTCAGCCGGGACCAGTCGATGACGTCGCACGGCCGCTCCCGCAGCAGGTACTCGAACGCCTCCCGCAGGTGCCGCCCGAACACCGGCCCTACCCGCCTCGTGTCCGCCCGGTACTCGGGCAGGTCCCGGACGAACTCGTGCGACAGGGCGTACCGGAAGAACGCCTCGACCCCCGGGTCGGTGGCGTGGTGCGGGAGGTCGGACGGCCGGAAGCCCACGGGTTCCCCTTCTGGCGGCAGTTCGAGCGACACGTCGCCCCCTCCCCCGAGCACGGGCACCCCCGTGATGCCCGCCGTCCAGGACGATCCGCCGGCTCCGGCGGTTCCGAACGGATGGACGGACGGGCGAGCGGGCGGGCGGACGAGAGGGCGGGCGGACGAACCGGCGGGCGGGAGCGGGTGGGAGCGGGGGTGCGGGCGGTGCGCCACCGGCGTGCACGGCGCGCGATACCCGCGCATGGGCGTGCGCCGGGCAGAGTGCAACTCGGGACCGATCACACCCAGTCGGACACAGGCCCCAGAACGGTGAATGAGTGCCAAACATGGGTAAATCCCCGACGGACCCGGAGAATTCGTGCTTCTCTGCTGCTGAATCTCCAGCCGGAATCCTTCCTTCCACGGTCGGCCGCGCCCCGGATCGGACAGTCTCGAACAGCCTCACGGATGAGGGGCGGACTCCGGTCACAGCGGGGGCGCGCACGGAGCTGAAACGCGGAGCCGAGCATGCTCACCACCCTGCAGACCTCCTACACGGACACCCGCGCCGGCGACCTGGCCTGGCAGCTGGGCGGCGAACCGCTGCCCGCGCTGGCCGTCCGCGACCTCAGACTCGACGCGGCCTCCGGCGCCCCGGCCGGCGTCCGCGGCACCCTCCAGCTGCGGCTGCTGGGCGCCTCGCACCAGGTGGTGCTGGCGGCCGGCCCGGGCGACTGCCTGGAGACGGTGGCCTGCCTGCCCGGCCGCCGCACCCCGCTGCCCGCCCGGGTCGCGGAGCAGGTGGCCGGCTGGGAGTACGAGTTCGCCGCCCGGATCGAGGAGCTGCCGCCGCACGTGTTCGCGGCCCGCGCCCAGGAGCTGCTGGCCCTGGTCGAGGGCCACCCGCGGGCGCTGGCGGGCGTCTTCCCGGGCGACCCGAGCGCCTTCACCGCGCTGGTCGCGCACTGCGAGGACCGCCGGGTGCACTGGCGGACCTGGCACGCCTACCCGCAGGAGGGCCGGCTGGTCTGCACCCGTTCCTCGCTCTCGCTGCCCGCGGCCGGGTGGGCCGTCCCGGAGGACGCCACGACGGCCCTCCCGGCGACCGTCCCGGCCGGGGCGCGGGAGGCGGTGCCGGCGGCGGTGCCGGCGGCGGTGCCGACGGCGGAACCGGCCCGGGCCGCCCGGTGAGCGGGCGTCAATCCGGCCCACCGCCCTGTCCCCCGGATGGGTGCAGCCATTCACCCGGGCTCTCGCCTAGCGTTCATTCATGATCAAGCCCCCGGTCGGACGGCCCGCGCAGCCGGGTCCGGACCGCGCCGCCGCACCACCCCCAGCGCCCCCGCCGACACCCGCGGCCGCCCGCACCGCCGGCCCCCGGCCCGCGGGCCGCGGCGGCGCGGTCCGGGCCGGCGGGGCCATACCGCTGGCGGTGGCCCCCCGGCCGGCCCGGGTGCTGGTCCTGCTGGCCGCGTTCGTCTGCGCGGCCTGCGGCCTGGTGTACGAGCTGGAACTGGTCGCACTCGGCAACTACCTGCTGGGCGAGTCGGTCGCCCAGACCTCCGTGGTGCTGTCCGTGATGGTGTTCGCGATGGGTGTCGGCTCGCTGCTCGCCAAGGGCCTCACCCGCCGCCCGGCCACCTCCTTCGCCCTGGTCGAGTACGCGCTGTCGCTGGTCGGCGGCCTGTCCGCGCTCGCCCTGTACTGCGGCTGGGCCTGGCTGCACCAGCCGCGCGCCACCCTGGCGGCGCTGATCGCCGCCACCGTGCTGATCGGCCTGCTGATCGGCGCGGAGATCCCGCTGCTGATGACGCTGATCCAGCGGATCCGCCAGGAGCACGCGGGCCGGGCCGTCGCCGACCTGTTCGCCGCCGACTACGTGGGCGCGCTGATCGGCGGCCTGGCCTTCCCGTTCGTCCTGCTGCCGACCGTCGGCCAGAGCGCCGGGGCGCTGCTGACCGGCGCGGTGAACGCGGTGGCGGGCTCGGTGGTGGTGCTCTGGCTGTTCCGCTCCGAGCCCGCCCCGCGCACCCGGCTGCTGCTGTGGACCGGCTGCGGCCTGGTGCTGGCGCTGCTCGCGCTGGCCGCCGCCTGCACCGGCGCGATCGAGCGGGCCGCCCGGCACGCGCTGTACGGCGGCCCGATCCGGTTCGCCGCCCAGAGCCGCTACCAGGAGATCGTGCTGGCCGGAGGCCCGGACGGGCCCGGGGAGGCCGGGCCCCGGGTGCCCGTCCAGCGGGCCGCCCCGCCGCTGGAGCTGTTCCTGGACGGCCGCCTCGCGGTCTGCGGCCCCGACGAGTACCGCGACCACGAGGCGCTGGTCCGCCCCGCGCTGGCCGCCGGGCCGAGCGGCCGGGTACTGGTGCTGGGCGGCGACGGCCTGGCGCTGCGCGAGGTGCTGGGCCACCCGGCGGTGCGCGAGGTGCTGGTGGTCGAGCGCGACCCGGAGCTGCCCGCGCTGGCCCGCCGGGACGCCGCGTACGCCGCGCTGACCGGGCACGCCTACGACGACCCGCGGGTCCGGCTGGTGCGGGCCGAGCCGATGGGCTGGCTGCGCGGGTCCGCCGAGCGCTTCGACGTGATCGTCTCGGACCTGGACGGCGCCGCCGGCGACGGCGCGTACCGCTCGCTGGAGTTCTACGGCCTGGCCGCCCGGCGGCTGGCCCCCCAGGGCCGGCTGGCGGTCCGCGGCGGCGCCCCGGACGGCGGACTGTGGACGGCCGCGGCCGGTCTGGAGGCCGTCGGCCTGGCCGCCGTCGCGTACCAGGGCGGCCCGCCCGCCGGCGCGGACTGCGGGCACCCCGGCCCGCCGTCCGCCTTCCTGCTGGCCGCCCGCGCCGTCCCCGTCCTCGGCCTGGCCCCGGACGCCCCGGCCCCGCGCTCGCTGAGCGTGCCCGCGCTGCGTGCCGCCGAGCGGCGGCTGGCCGCCGACCGCCCGTCCCCGCTGCCGCCCCCGCACACCCTGCTGGGGCCGTGAACCCGCCCGGCGCGCCCGGGAGTTCGGTCGTGCCGGGCGGTCCGGTCCCGGACCGCGGTGCGTCCATTGGCGGGTTGGACACCTCCGCTTCGCGTGGAAGGCTCGGCAGCGCGGCGGGCGGTCGGTAGGCTCGCCGGTATGGAGCATGAGGTTGTCGTCCCGGTACCCGCCGAGGTGGTCCGGGAGGCGCTGGTGGACCGCGAGCTGGTGGCCCGCTGCGTCCCCGGGCTGAGCGCGGTCGCGTCGGCGTCCGCGCCCGCCGACGCGGACAGCCGGCTCAGGGTCCGGATCGCCGGGTCCACCATCACCTTCGCCGGCCGGCTGACCGTGGACGGCTGGCGGGACGGCGTGCTCACCCTGCGGCTGAGCGGCGAGGAGATCCGCGGCGCCGCCCCGGTCGGCGCCGACCTGCGGATCACCCTGGCCGAGCGCACCGGCGAGACCGCCGTCCGCTTCGAGACCGCCCTGACCGCGACCGGCCGGCTGGCCGGCTTCGAGGACGAGGCGCTGGAGTCCGCCGGCCGCCGGCTGATCGACCGGGCGGTGGCCGCGCTGGTCGCCGAGCTGTCCGAGCCCGCCGACCACGAGGACGGCGACGAGGACGGCGAGGGCCCCGGCGGCGCCACCGTGGTCTTCCTGGACGACCGCGAGCGCGGCCAGGACCTCGACGACGACCTCTCCGACCTGATCGCCTTCGACGACGTGGACGACCTGCCCGCCCCGCCCCCGGCCGGCCCCCGCCCCGAGCCGGGCCACGAGCCGGAGGGCGCCCCGGTGCGGCGCAGCATCGTCGGCCGCTCCGCCGAGGAGGTCGACCACGCCCCGCCGCACGGCCGCTACGCCCCCGCCCCGCCGGCCCACAGCGCCCGGGCCCGGGCCGCGTCCCGCTGGGGCGGCGCCGAGCCGACCATGCTGCCGGTGCTGCCCGGCGAGCGCAGCGCGCTGCCGTGGATGATCGGCGGCGGGGTCGCGCTGATCGGCGGCGCGGTGGTCCTGGTCCGGGCCCTTCGGCGGCGCTGACGCGCCGTGGGCACCCACTAAACTGGCTGCCCATGAGCAACGACCGCGACGCCCTGCTGGCGCAGATCAAGGACAAGGCCGTCGTGCACGGCAAGGTCACCCTCTCCTCCGGCCGCGAGGCCGACTACTACGTCGACCTGCGCCGGATCACGCTGGACGCCGAGGCGGCGCCGCTGGTCGGCACGGTGATGCTGGACGCGGCCGCGGACCTGGAGTTCGACGCGGTGGGCGGCCTGACCCTGGGCGCCGACCCGGTGGCCGCGGCCATGCTGCACGCGGCGGCCGCCCGCGGCCGGAAGCTGGACGCGTTCGTGGTCCGCAAGGCGGGCAAGGCGCACGGCCTGCAGCGCCGGATCGAGGGCCCGGACGTGAAGGGCCGCCGGGTGCTGGCGGTGGAGGACACCTCGACCACCGGCGGCTCGGTGCTGACCGCGGTCGAGGCGCTGCGCGAGGCGGGCGCCGAGGTGGTCGGCGTCGCGGTGATCGTGGAGCGCGGCGCGGCCCCGGCGATCGCCGAGGCGGGCCTGCCGTACGTCACCGCGTACACCCTGGACGACCTGGGCCTGTGAGCCCGGGGTGACCGTCCGTGTTCCACGTGGAACACCGGGCGGCCCGGGAAGCGGCGAGGGCCCCGACCACCGTCTCCGGTGGTCGGGGCCCTCGCCGCTTCCCGGGCGGGTGCCGGGCTCAGCCCTTGCGGTGCCGGCCGCTGCCGACCGGCTCGCCGTCCTCGGCGCCGCCGGCCGCCGCGGCGGCCTTCTTCTTCTTCCGCTCGCGGATGATCTCGACGAAGATCGGCGAGACCGAGATCAGGATGATCAGCGCCATCGCGGGCAGCAGGTACTTGTCGATCACCGGGGCGAGCTGGTCGCCGGTGAAGTACCCGATCAGCAGCATGGTCTCGGTCCACAGGAACGCGCCGACCACGTTCCAGAGGAAGAAGGTCTTGGCCGGCATCTGCAGGGTGCCGGCGACCGGGTTCAGGAAGGTCCGCACGATCGGGATGAAGCGGGCCATCACGACGGCCTTGGCCGGGCCGAACTTCTCGAAGTACTCCTCGGCCTTCCCCACGTACTCGGGCCGGAAGATCTTCGAGTTCGGCTTGTCGAACATCTTCGGGCCGACCTTGCGGCCGAGCAGGTGCCCGAGCTGCGCCCCGGCGATCGCGCACAGCGGTGCGCCGATCAGCAGGGCGGCGATGCTCATCTGGGCCCCGGGGCCGAGCACCTTCTCGGCGGCGCTGGAGGCCGCGACACCGGCCAGGATCAGCAGCGAGTCACCGGGGAAGAAGAACCCGACCAGCAGGCCGGTCTCGGCGAAGATGATCGCCAGGATTCCGATGACGCCGACGGAGGCGACGAGCGATTTGGCGTCAAGGACGTTGACGGCGAGCTGGAGGTGTTGGTCCACGGGCGCAGGATAGCCCGTACTGCTTTGCGAAGCCTTAACAGAGGCCCTCCGAACGCCCTCCGGCGGGGGCCGCCGGGGGGTGTCCGGGAGGGCGCCGTCCCAAGTGGCGGGCCGCTGAGTGTGTCCCGGGGGCGAGTCTGGGAGGATGGCGGAGGTGTCCGGCCCGCGGTCGAGCTACCACCCTCATCGCTCGTACCGCATCGATGTCGTGAACCACAGGCGTATCGAGCCTTCGGACAGCGTCGTCCGATCGCCCCACACCGACAGGAGCGGATTCGCATGCCCATCGCAACTCCCGAGGCCTACAACGAGATGCTCGACCGGGCCAAGGCGGGCAAGTTCGCCTACCCGGCCATCAACGTCACCTCGACGCAGACCCTGCACGCCGCCCTGCGCGGCTTCGCCGAGGCCGAGAGCGACGGCATCATCCAGATCTCCACCGGTGGTGCGGAGTTCCTGGGTGGCCAGTACAACAAGGACATGGTGACGGGCGCCGTCGCGCTGGCCGAGTTCGCGCACATCGTCGCGGCCAAGTACGACATCACCGTGGCCCTGCACACCGACCACTGCCCGAAGGACAAGCTGGACGGCTACGTCCGCCCGCTGATCGCGATCTCCGCCGAGCGCGTGGCCCGCGGCGAGAACCCGCTGTTCCAGTCGCACATGTGGGACGGCTCGGCCGAGACGCTGGCCGACAACCTGGCCATCGGCCAGGAGCTGCTCGCCCAGGCCGCCGCCGCCCGGATCATCCTCGAGGTCGAGATCACCCCGACCGGCGGCGAGGAGGACGGCGTCACCCACGAGATCAACGACGAGCTGTACACCACCGTCGCCGACGCGGTGCGCACCGCCGAGGCCCTCGGCCTGGGCGAGAAGGGCCGCTACCTGCTGGCCGCCTCGTTCGGCAACGTGCACGGCGTCTACAAGCCGGGCAACGTCGTGCTCCGCCCGGAGCTGCTCGCCGACCTGCAGGCCGAGATCGGCAAGCAGTACGGCAAGCAGGACCCGTTCGACTTCGTCTTCCACGGCGGCTCCGGCTCCACCGAGCAGGAGATCCTGACCGCGCTGGAGAACGGCGTCGTCAAGATGAACCTCGACACCGACACCCAGTACGCCTTCACCCGCCCCGTCGTGGACCACGTGTTCCGCAACTACGACGGCGTGCTGAAGGTCGACGGCGAGGTCGGCAAGAAGAACACCTACGACCCGCGCACCTGGGGCAAGCTGGCCGAGGCCGGCATGGCCCACCGCGTCACCGAGGCCGCGCAGCAGCTGCGCTCGGCCGGCAAGCGGATGAAGTAGGTCCCTTCCTCGTCGGTGCCCCCGTCCCGCTCCGGGACGGGGGCACCGGCGCGTCCGGGGCCGGCCCGGGCCGTCCGGGGTCCCCGGCCCGGGGACCGGGCCGGAGATGGTTGACTGGGGGCCATGAGCATTCACGAGAACCTGCTCGGCGGCCCGCCGCCGACCCACCTGCCGGCCGAGACCGGCCCGCTGGAGCTGCTGGCCTCTGGTGCCACCCCCGCCGAGGTCACGGCCGCGTACCCGACCTCCTCGCTCGCCTGGGCCCAGCTGGCGGACGACGCCTTCGCGGCCGGCCGCACCGTCGAGTCCTACGCGTACGCCCGCACCGGCTACCACCGCGGGCTGGACGCGCTGCGCCGCAACGGCTGGAAGGGCCACGGACCGGTGCCGTGGGAGCACGAGCCGAACCGCGGCTTCCTGCGCGCGCTGCACGCGCTGGGCCGGGCCGCCGACGCGATCGGCGAGAAGGACGAGGCGGAGCGCTGCACCCAGTTCCTGCGCGACTCCTCCCCGACCGCGGCCGACACCCTGAACTGACCCGCGCGACCCGCGCGACCTGCATGACCCGCGCGAGCCGCGGACCGCACGCCGCCCGGCCCCGCGCCGGGCGGCGTTCCCATTCCCGTTCCCGTTCCCGTTCCCGGGCACCCGCGGGCCCGGCCTAGGCTTCCGGTATGACCGCAGAACTCTCCCGGCGCCTGCTCGACCGCTTCGGCCCCGACGGCCTGCGCCGCCCCACCGCGGCGGAACTCGCCGCGACCGACCTGCCCGCCGGGGCGGCCGCGCTGCTCGCCGACTGCGGGCTCCCGCTCCGGGTCGGCCCGTACTTCGCCACCGCGGCCGGCGACGCCCTGCCGCTCGCCGACTTCGCCGCCCGGTACGACCTGCCCGCGCCGAGCGGCGGCGAGGACCGCTGGGCCCGGCTCGGCACCGACCGGGGCGCCGAGCTGTGCGTCGACCCGGCCGGGTCTGGGCGGTGTACCTCGTCTTCCGGGAGCCGTCCGTGCTGGTCAGCACCACGCTCGCGGCCTTCCTCGACTCGCTCGCCGCGCTCGACGACACGCTGCGCGGCCTGGCCGCCGCCGAACTCCCGCAGGAGGTGTTCGGCCTGTTCGGCTCGGCCGAGAGCCGGCTGCGCGGCACCGACCTGCGGGCCTTCGAGAGCGACGAGAACTGGTGGCCCCGGGTGCTGGAGGACGTCCGGCACACCTGCGGCGTGCCCGGCTACGCCGCGTTCAAGTACCGCGACGGACAGGGCGGGGAGCAGGTCGTCACCGCCGACGGCTCGCTCGCCCGGCACCCCGAGGAGACCCTGCTCGACCACCTGGCCGAGGCCGGCGTGCGGCCCGCCGACGTGCTGGAGGTCTACACCGAGCTGCAGGCCTGCTTCAGCCCCGGCCACTACTGCAGCGCCCGGCTGGCCAGGACCCTCCCGCACGCCGAGTTCACCCACAGCTTCGACTACGGCGACACCGCCGCCGAACGCGAGGCGGGCGTCCGCGAACTCGCCGCCGACCTGGCCGCCCGCCAGGGCTGACCAGCCCCCGGGGCCCCCGGGGGCGGGTCGCGGCGGCCGATCCAGGGGCACCCGGAACCAATCAGGGGCATACCGCGTATGTTCTCGGTGTGGCCCCGCTCCGGACGGGCCGCCCAGACCGTCACCGCCCCGGGGGACCCAGATGCGCTCAGCCCGCAGGACGATCCGCCGCCGGCGCGCCCGCCGCCGGACGGCCTTCGGTGTCGGCTGCCTGGCGGCCCTGACCGTGCTGGGCACCGCCGGGTACGCCTCGCTGCACTCCGAGCCCCGGCGGTCCGCCGGGGACGACGCGACCGTCCAGGCCCGTGCCGTCCCGCCGTTGGCCGAGACGCCCGCGTCCTCCCCCAGCCCCACCCCCAGCCCGACGCCGACCCCCAGCCCGACGCCGACGCCGCCCGCCTCCAGCGCTCCGCCGGAGGTCGTCGCCCGGGGCACGGGCTCGTTCACCGTCGCGACCGCCAGCGGCGACAAGGTGGGCAGCGGCGCGACCCTGCGCCGCTACCGGGTCGAGGTGGAGGACGGCACCGGCATCGACCCGGAGGCCGCCGCGCGGGCCGTCCAGGCCGTCCTGGCCGACCCGCGCAGCTGGACCGCCGACAAGCGCGACAGCTTCCAGCTGGTCTCCTCGGGCAGCTACGACTTCACCGTCAAGATCGCCTCGCCCGCCACCGCCGACGCGATCTGCGCCACCGGCGGGCTGGACACCCGGGGCGAGGTGAACTGCGACGTCGGCAAGCAGGTCGTGGTCAACTCCAAGCGCTGGCTGACCGGTTCGCCCGAGTTCGACGGCCCGCCGGCCGAGTACCGGGCCCTGATCGTCAACCACGAGGTCGGCCACCGGATCGGCCACGGCCACGAGACCTGCCCCGGCAAGGGCAAGCCCGCCCCCGCGATGATGCAGCAGATCTACGGCCTCAAGGGCTGCACCGCCAACGCCTGGCCGTACGACGCCGAGGGCGACTACCTGAGCGGGCCGGCCGTCCCCTGACCGGCCCCGCGGCCGGTCAGCCGAGCACCGGCAGGTAGGCCGACAGGTCGCTGCGCTCGCCGCTGGCGGTGAGCGCGGTGTCCAGGACGGCGGACCACTCCTGCCGGCCGGTGGCGAGTCGGATCCAGGTCAGCGGGTCGGTCTCGACCACGTTGGGCGGGGTGCCCCGGGTGTGCCGGGGGCCCTCGACCGCCTGGACGACCGCGTACGGGGGGATCCGCAGTTCGACCGCGCCGCCGGGCACCTGGGCGGCGAAGGCGTCGGCGAGCAGCCGGGACGTGGAGGCCAGCGCGAAGGGGTCGTGCGGGAAGTCGGGGAGGCCGAGCGCGGCGGCCAGGTCGTCGGCGTGCACCACGGTCTCCACCAGCCGGGTGACCAGGAAGTCGGCGAGCGCCATCGGGCCGAACCGCATCGGGATGACCCGGCCGGGCTCGCGCCCCTCCGGGCTGTCCACGGCCTTCCACAACTCGCCGATCTGCCGGTCGAGTTCACCGGACACCTGGGCGGCATCCCCGGCGAACTGCTCGGCCACCAGCTCGACGGCGGTGGCGTTGATCGCGGCGGCGGCGGTGCGGGTGCTGGCGGCCCAGTGCAGCGGCGTGATCGGGGGCTGCGGCGGCAGCGGTTCGCGCAGGTGCAGCGGCACCCAGCTGGCCACCATGCCGAGGTGGGCGACGAGTTCGCGGACCCGCCAGTCCCCCAGCCGGGTGGGGAGGGCGAGTCGTTCGTCGTCCAGCTCCCGGACGGCGGCGGAGATCGCGTCGAACTGCCCGGTGAGCGCGGCGCGCACCTTCACCGGGTCGTAGGTTCGGGGCTTCACGGTAGGCATGACCGCAGCGTACAAAAGACCGGCGGGCGGCCGGCTCCGGTGTCCACCGGAGCCGGCCGCCCGCCGGGTTGAGCAACCGTCAGACGAGCTGCCGTCAGACGAGCCGCCGTCAGGCGAGCAGCGCCTCGATGACGCCGGTGTGGGCGTCGCGCAGCTCGGCCAGGGTGACGGTGAACTGGCCCTGGACCTCCAGCGCCTCGCCGTCCACCACGCCGATCCGGGTGGCGGGCAGGCCGCGGGCGCCGCACATGTCGTTGAACCGGAGCTCCTCGCTGCGCGGGACGGCCACCACGGCACGACCGGCGGACTCGGAGAACAGGAACACGAAGGGGTCGAGGCCCTCGGGGACGACCACCCGGGCGCCCTTGCCGCCCTTGAGGCAGCTCTCCACCAGGGCCTGCGCGAGGCCGCCGTCGGAGAGGTCGTGCGCGGCGTCGACCATGCCGTCGCGGGAGGCGGCGATCAGGATCTCGCCGAGCAGCCGCTCGCGCTCCAGGTCGACCTTGGGCGGCAGGCCGCCGAGGTGGTTGTGCACGACCTGCGACCAGGCGGAGCCGCCCAGCTCGTCGGCGGTGTCGCCGAGCAGGTAGAGCAGCTGGCCCTCCTCGGCGAAGCCGACCGGGGTGCGCCGGGTGACGTCGTCGATGACGCCGAGTACCGCGACCACCGGGGTCGGGTGGATGGCGACGTCGCCGGTCTGGTTGTACAGCGAGACGTTGCCGCCGGTGACCGGGGTGCCGAGCACCTGGCAGGCGTCGGCCAGGCCGCGGGTGGCCTCGGCGAACTGCCACATCACGTCCGGGTCCTCGGGGGAGCCGAAGTTGAGGCAGTCGGAGACCGCGAGCGGCTTGGCGCCGCCGGCCGCGACGTTCCGGTACGCCTCGGCCAGGGCCAGCTGGGCGCCGGTGTACGGGTCCAGCTTGGCGTAGCGGCCGTTGCCGTCGGTGGCGACCGAGACGCCGAGGTTGGTCTCCTCGTCGATCCGGATCATGCCGGAGTCCTCGGGGGTGGCGAGCACCGTGTTGCCCAGCACGTAGCGGTCGTACTGGTCGGTGATCCACGCCTTGGACGCCTGGTTCGGCGAGCCGGCGACCTTGAGCAGCGCGTCCTTGAGCTCGGCGCCGTTCGCCGGGCGGGCCAGCCGCTCGGCGGTCGGGGCGTCGGCCTGCAGCGCGTCCTGCCAGGACGGGCGGGCGTACGGGCGGTGGTAGGTCGGGCCCTCGTGGGCGACGGTGCGCGGCGGCACGTCGACGACCAGCTCACCGTGCCAGAAGATCTCCAGCCGCTCGCCGTCGGTCACCTCGCCGATGACGGTGGCGATGACGTCCCACTTCTCGCAGATCTCCAGGAAGCGGTCGACCTTGCCGGGCTCGACGATCGCGCACATGCGCTCCTGCGACTCGCTCATGAGGATCTCCTCAGGAGAGAGCGTGTGGTCGCGCAGCGGGACGGTGTCCAGCTCGATCCGCATGCCGCCGGTGCCGGCGCTCGCGAGCTCGCTGGTCGCGCAGGACAGGCCGGCGCCGCCGAGGTCCTGGATGCCCGCGACGAGGTCTTCCTTGAAGATCTCCAGGGTGCACTCGATGAGCAGCTTCTCCTGGAACGGGTCGCCGACCTGGACGGCGGGGCGCTTGGCCGGGCCGGTCGCGTCGAAGGTCTCCGAGGCGAGCACCGAGACGCCGCCGATGCCGTCGCCGCCGGTGCGGGCTCCGTACAGGATGACCTTGTTGCCGGGGCCGGACGCCTTCGCGAGGTGGATGTCCTCGTGCTTCATCACGCCCACGCAGAGCGCGTTGACCAGCGGGTTGCCCTGGTAGCAGGAGTCGAAGACGACCTCGCCGCCGATGTTCGGCAGGCCCAGGCAGTTGCCGTAGCCGCCGATGCCCGCGACGATCCCGGGCAGCACGCGCCGGGTGTCCGGGTGGTCGGCCGCGCCGAAGCGCAGCGGGTCCATCACGGCGACCGGGCGGGCGCCCATCGCCAGGATGTCGCGCACGATGCCGCCGATGCCGGTGGCCGCGCCCTGGTAGGGCTCGATGTACGACGGGTGGTTGTGCGACTCGACCTTG
This sequence comes from Kitasatospora setae KM-6054, assembly GCF_000269985.1. Classification (NCBI taxonomy): domain Bacteria; kingdom Bacillati; phylum Actinomycetota; class Actinomycetes; order Kitasatosporales; family Streptomycetaceae; genus Kitasatospora; species Kitasatospora setae. Next base: position 4,283,651 of record NC_016109.1, read on the forward strand.
AAGGTGACCGCGTAGCCCTGGCCGACGTCGACGACGCCGGCGTTCTCGCCGATGCCGACGAGCATCGCGTCGTTCTCCGGGGCCTTCTCGCCGAACTGCTTGAGGTGGACCTTGGAGCTCTTGTACGAGCAGTGCTCCGACCACATCACCGAGTACATCGCCAGCTCGGCGCCGGTCGGGCGGCGCTCCAGGATCTCCCGGATCCGGGCGTACTCGTCCTGCTTCAGGCCGAGTTCGGCCCAGGGCTGGGCGGCGTCCGGGGTCTGCTCGGCGTTCTTGACGGTGTCGAGGCTCATCAGGCGTTCACCAGCTGCTTCAGGACGGAAGTGAAGAAGCCCAGGCCCTCGGTGGTCGGGCCGGTGAGCGGCTCCACGGCGTGCTCCGGGTGCGGCATCAGGCCGACGACATTGCCGGCGGCGTTGGTGATGCCGGCGATGTCGCGGTACGAACCGTTCGGGTTCACATCGAGGTAGCGGGCCACGATCCGGCCCTCCGCCTCCAGCTCGTCGAGGACGCGCTCGTCGGCGACGAACCGGCCCTCGCCGTTCTTCAGCGGAACGACGATTTCCTGCCCGGCCGAGTAATCGCGGGTCCAGGCGGTCCCGGCGTTCTCGATGCGGAGCTTCTGGTCGCGGCAGATGAAGTGCAGCGAGTCGTTCCGGGTGAGCGCGCCGGGCAGCAGGTGCGATTCGCACAGCACCTGGAAGCCGTTGCAGATACCGAGGACCGGCATTCCGAGCTTCGCCTGCTCGATGATGGTGTCCATCACCGGGGAGAAGCGGGAGATGGCGCCGCAGCGCAGATAGTCGCCGTAGGAGAATCCGCCGGGCAGGACGACGGCGTCGACCTGGTGGAGATCCTTGTCACGGTGCCAGAGGGCGACCGGCTCGGCGCCGGCCAGGCGGACCGCGCGCTGGGCGTCGCGGTCGTCGAGGGAACCGGGGAAAGTGACGACGCCGATACGGGTGGTCACTTCGCGTCTCCGACGACGGAGGAGGAGGGGGCCGATGTCGCGGCCTCCTCGACGCGGACGGTGAAGTCCTCGATCACGGTGTTGGCGAGGAAGGTCTCGGCGGCCTCGCGGATGCGGGCGAGCGCGGCGTCGTCGACCGGCCCCTCCAGCTCCAGCTCGAAACGCTTGCCCTGGCGGACGTCGGCGATCCCGGCGAACCCGAGACGCGGCAGCGCGCGCTGCACCGCCTGGCCCTGGGGGTCGAGGATCTCCGGCTTGAGCATGACGTCGACTACGACGCGTGCCACTGGCACTCCCGGTGGTGATTGCGTGAAGGCGGGGGAACTCCAGACTACCCGGACCGCTGGGCCTTCTTGCGGGCCACCGTTGGTAACGCGCGTAGACCCACACCCCTTACGCCCCAAGGGCCGCGCACCCCGGACACGCGCGGCGCGCATCCGATTTACCCGCTTTAATCCCGTCTCCGGCGGCGGCTATCCGGGGCGGTATCGGCCCCGGATAGCCGGCCCGGCTAACCCGCCCGGCCGGAAGCCCGTGAATATCCGGAAAAAAGGAATCCCCAACTCTACGATTTCACCGGCCGTCGGGTGCAGAATAGGGCGACCGGCAGCCGAACGCGCCGCATCTCGGCACGGGCTCCCTGCCCGCCGGCGGATGCCGCGTTCCGGCCCAACGGACCGGCGGGGCATCCGAGGCCCCCGACGGCCGAATTGCCCGAGAGGATTGACACCCATGGCTCAGCGTGTAGTCGTCACGCTCTCCGACGATCTGGACGGCGGCACCGCCGCGGAAACCGTGCACTTCGGCGTGGACGGTAAGTCCTACGAGATCGACCTGTCCGCCGACAACGCGGAAAAGCTCCGGGAGGCCCTCGCCCCGTTCGTCGCCGCCGGCCGCCGGCAGAGCCGCAGCGGGAAGTCCTTCCGCCGCACCGCGCTCACCCCGGACCCGGCCGCCGTGCGCGCCTGGGCGCAGTCGAACGGCCACGAGCTGCCCGCCCGCGGCCGCATCCCGAAGCACGTCTACGAGGCGTTCGCCGAGAGCAACTGACCCTCGCCGCAGGCCCGTTGCCGGCCTGCCACCCTTCCCCGGCGCTGCCGCCGGGGAAGGGTGGGGCGAGCAGGCCGATTGATGTTGTAGAGTATTTCTCGTCGCCGCAACCGGGGGAACAACCCGAGCGGGGCGGCCGGTGCCCAGGCACCGTGCGGACGTGGCTCAGTTGGTAGAGCATCACCTTGCCAAGGTGAGGGTCGCGAGTTCGAATCTCGTCGTCCGCTCGCAGTCAGCGTGAAAGACTGTTGCAGTACCGGCAGTACAAGTACATACCTGCGGACGTGGCTCAGTTGGTAGAGCATCACCTTGCCAAGGTGAGGGTCGCGAGTTCGAATCTCGTCGTCCGCTCCGGTACCGAAGGCCCCCCTCCACCGAGGGGGGCCTTCGGCGTTCCCGCCCTCCCGTTCGCCGCACCCCTGACATTTGTCACCGCCGACCCGTGCGGACGCACCGGCGCCCGGTGAGGGAGCGCACTACTGGCGGACCCCGGGCGACGGGAGGCTGGAGCCATGACCGACACCAGCCGTCCCCGCCCCGCCGCCGTCGAGGCCCGCGGGCTGCACCGCCGCTACGGGCCGTCCGGCCAGGGCGGGTTCGAGGCCGTCCGCGGCCTGGACCTCGCCGTCGCGCCCGGCGAGCTGTTCGCCCTGCTCGGCACCAACGGCGCGGGCAAGACCTCCACCCTGGAGGTGCTGGAGGGGCTCGCCGAGCCGAGCGCCGGCGAGGTCCGGGTGCTCGGCCTCGACCCGCGCCGGGAGCGCGCCGCGCTGCGGCCGCGGATCGGCATCATGCTGCAGGAGGGCGGCTTCCCCGGCGAGCTGACGCTGGCCGAGACCGGCCGCTGCTGGGCCGGCCTGACCACCGGCGCCCGGGCCGTCGACGAGGCGCTCGACCTGGTCGGCCTGCTGCCCCGGCGCACGGTGCGGGTCAAGCAGCTGTCCGGCGGCGAACGCCGCCGGCTCGACCTGGCGATGGCCCTGCTCGGCCGCCCCGAGGTGCTGTTCCTGGACGAGCCGTCCACCGGCCTGGACCCGGAGGCCCGGGCCTCGGTCTGGCGGCTGATCCGCGAACTGCGGGCGGCCGGCACCACGGTGGTGCTCACCACGCACTACCTGGAAGAAGCCGAGGAACTCGCCGACCGGCTGGCCATCATGCACCGCGGCCGGGTGGTCACCGGCGGCACGGTCGCCGAGGTGCTGGCCGCGCACCCCGCCCGGATCGCCTTCGAACTCCCCGAGCGGACCGGCCCGAACGCCGCCCTCGACCTGCCCGCGCTGCCCGGCACCAGCACCGAACTGGACGGCCGCCGGGTGCTGCTGCGCACCCCCGACCTCCAGGGCACGCTGACCGAGCTGCTCGGCTGGGCCGCCCGCCACCGGGTCGAACTGGCCCGGCTGGACGCCCGCAGCGCCTCGCTGGAGGAAGCCTTCCTGGCCGTCGCCGCGTCGGCGGTCGACCCGGCCGCCGCCCCCGCCGCCCCCGCCCCGTCGAAGATCGGACGTGCCGCATGAGCACCGCCGCCCCCGCCGCCGCCCCCGCCACCCTGACGCCGCTCTCCCGGCTGCTGGCGCTGGGCCGGGCCGAGGCCGTACTGCTGCGGCGCAACCGCACCGCGGTGTTCCTGGCGCTGGTGCTGCCGTTCCTGCTGGTCGGCTCGCTCCGCTCGATCCTGAAGGCCGCCGCCGAGAAGACCCCCGGCCTGGACGTGAACGGCAACCTGGTCACCAGCTCGATGGGCATCGTCCTGCTGGTGGTCGTCTACACCAACCTGACCACCGCCTACACCGCCCGCCGCAACGAACTGGTGCTGAAGCGGCTGCGCACCGGCGAGGCCGCGGACGCCGAGATCCTGCTCGGCACCGCCGTCCCGTCGATCGGCCTGGCGCTGGTGCAGTGCCTGCTGCTGGGCGTCGGCGGCTTCGCGCTGCTCGACCTGCGGGCCCCCGCGAACCCGCTGCTGGTGCTGGCCGGGCTGGCGCTGTCCGCGCTGCTGCTGACCGGCCTGGCCGCGCTGTCCAGCGCGGTCACCAAGACCGTGGAGACGGCCGGCATCACCACCCTCCCGCTGATGCTGGCCGCCCAGTTCGGCTCCGGCCTGATGATCCCGCTGGAGTCGATGCCGGACACCGTGGCGAACGTCTGCCGCCTGCTGCCGACCACCCCCGCGCTGCAACTGCTGCGGATCGGCTGGCTCGGCACCGACGGCACCGGCCCGTCCGAGGGCTTCGCCGCGACCTGGGGCCTGGCCGTCCCGCCCCTGCTGCTGGCCCTGGCCTGGGCCGCCGCCGCGGCCTGGGGCGCCCGCCGCTGGTTCCGCTGGGAGCCGCGCCGCTAGATTCGTCCGACGACCGCCGAAGAACAGGGGACCTCAACCGTGCGGGTCAGCAGGCCACGACCGATCCACCGCTGGCGGGGGCTGTCCAAGCCGCAGCGCACCGAGCTGTACGTCCGGTGGTCGCTGTACACCGTGGCGCTGATGCAGCCGGTGGTGACGGTCGGCATGGCGGTCGGGAGCGCCGGTCGCGGCGGGGTGTCGACGGCCGAGGCGGTGGTGTGCGCGCTCGGCTCGGCGGCGGCGGCCCTGAACGCGGTGCTGGTCCGCACCGGCCTGGCCGGCTACCTGGGCCGGCGGCCCCGTCCCTACTCCTGGGTGGTGGCGGCGGGCGCGGTGTCGGTGGCCGTCTCGGTGGCGGCACTGCTGCTCGGACCGCGCCCCCGGGACGCGGACGGCTCGCTCCCGGTCACCGTCGCGGTCCTGACCATGACCTTCTGGATCGCCACCACCGCGGTCGCGCTGCGGACCGCGGAGACGGCCGTCGCCGCCGTGGCGGGCCTGCTGCTGCTCGCCCTGCCGCTGCTGCTGACCGGCGTCTCCCCCGGCTCCGTCGCCGGGATGGCGGTCGGCTGCCTGATCGGGGCGGCGCTCGCCGCCGTCACCGCCCGCGGCTCGATCTGGACCGCCAGGGTGGTCTGGGAGCTGGACGCCGCCCGGGAGACCCAGGCCCGGCTGGCGGTGGCCGAGGAGCGGCTGCGGTTCTCCCGGGACCTGCACGACGTGCTGGGACGCAACCTGGCCACCATCGCGCTGAAGAGCGAGCTGGCCGTGCGACTGGCGCGCCGCGGGCGCCCGGAGGCGGTGGACCAGATGACCGAGGTGCAGCGGATCGCCCAGGAGTCGCAGCGCGAGGTGCGCGAGGTGGTGCGCGGCTACCGCACCGTCGAGCTGCACACCGAACTGGCCGGCGCCGCCTCGGTGTTGCGGGCCGCGAACGTCGACTGCCGGACCGAGCTGTCCGGCGCGGACGGCCTGCCCGCCGAGGCGCAGTCGGTGCTCGGCTGGGTGGTGCGGGAGGCCGCGACCAACGTGCTGCGGCACTCGGAGGCGGCGAACTGCCGGTTCCGGCTGCGGGTCTCGGGCGGCACCGCGCTGCTGGAGGTGGAGAACGACGGCGTGCCCGCCGTTCCGCCGCCGCGCGCGGAGGGCGCGGGCAGCGGCCTGCGCGGCCTGGGCGAGCGGCTGGCCGCGCACGGCGGCACCCTGAGCACGGCCGGCGGCGCCCCCGGGCGGTTCCGGCTGACCGCCGAACTACCGATCACCGAGAAGGAGTCCGTGAAGTGACCGACCTGGTGCGGGTGCTGCTCGCGGACGACGAGCACCTGATCCGCGGCGCCCTGGCGGCGCTGCTCGCGCTGGAGGACGACCTGACGGTGGTCGCGGAGGCGGCGTCCGGCCCGGAGGCGCTGGCGATGGCCGCCGCGCACCGCCCGGACGTCGCGGTGCTGGACCTCCAGATGCCGGGCCTGGACGGCATCGAGGTGGCGGCCGAGCTGCGGCACCGGCTGCCGGAGTGCCGGGTGATGATCGTGACCGGGCACGGCCGGCCGGGCTACCTGAAGCGGGCCCTGGAGGTCGGGGTGCGCGGCTTCCTGCCGAAGACGGTCTCCGCCTCCGACCTGGCCGGGATCATCCGCACCGTCCGGGCCGGCGGCCGCTACGTGGACCCGGAGCTGGCCGCCGAGGCGATCAGCGCGGGCGACTCCCCGCTGACCCCGCGCGAGACGGACGTGCTGGAGCTGGCCGCGGACGGCTCCCCGGTCGCCGAGATCGCCGAGCGGGCCGCGCTCTCGCCGGGCACCGTCCGCAACTACCTGTCCTCGGCGGCGGGCAAGCTGGGCGCGGAGAACCGCCACGCGGCGGTCCGGATCGCCCGCGAGCACGGCTGGCTGTGAGCCCTGCCGGGAGGCCCCACAGCCGGCCGTACGGGGGCGTCACTTCCAGGCGAGGCCGGTGAGCTTCTCGTAGGCGTCGATGTAGCGCTGCCGGGTGTGCGCGATCACCTCGTCGGGCAGCCGCGGCGGCGGGTTCTCGCTCTTGCGGTCCCAGCCGGAGGCCGGCGAGGTCAGCCAGTCGCGGATGATCTGCTTGTCGAAGGACGGCTGGTCGCGGCCGGGCTGCCACTCGTCGGCGGGCCAGAAGCGCGAGGAGTCGGGGGTGAGCACCTCGTCGCCGATCACCAGCTCGCCGTCCAGCAGGCCGAACTCGAACTTGGTGTCGGCCAGGATCAGGCCGCGGTCGCGGGCGATGTCCCGGGCCCGGGCGTACACCGCGAGGGTGGTCTGGCGCAGCGTGGCGGCGAGTTCGGCGCCGACCCGGCGGGCGGTCTCCTCGTAGGGGACGTTCTCGTCGTGCTCGCCGACCTCGGCCTTGAGCGCCGGGGTGTAGATCGGGCCGGGCAGCTCGGAGCCGTTGTCCAGGCCCTCGGGCAGCGCGACGCCGCACACCGTGCGGGAGACCCGGTACTCCTCCAGGCCGGAGCCGGCCAGGTAGCCGCGGGCGACGCACTCCACCGGCACCATGTCGAGGCTGCGGCAGATCAGGGTGCGCCCGGCCCAGTCGGCGGGGGCGCCGGCCGGCAGCTCGGTGGAGAGGACGTGGTTGGGGACGAGGTCGGCGATCCGCTCGAACCACCAGAGCGACAGCTGGGTGAGGATCCGGCCCTTGTCCGGGATCTCGTTGGGCAGCACCCAGTCGTAGGCGGAGGTCCGGTCGCTGGCGACCATCACCAGGTTGCCGGCGCCGTCCCGGTACAGGTCGCGCACCTTGCCGGTGTGCAGGTGGACCAGGCCGGGCACCTGGACCGGCTCGGGCTTGGTGACGAATCCGCTCACGCTCAGTCAGTCCTCACAGCTGGGGGGCTCTGCGACCGAGTCTTTCACGCCCGGCGGGTCAGCCGCCGGTGCGCCCCTCCTTGCACAGCCGGTCCAGCAGGTTGGCGGTGGCGCGCTGGATCCGCTCGTCGGTGTGCCCGGGCCGGTCCAGCGCGGGCGACCAGGCGAACGTCCCGGCGGCGAACACGTACGCGCCGCTGGGCGCCCGGTACAGCGAGGTCTCCTGGTGGGTGGCCCGGCCGGCCGCGTCCCGGTACGGGGAGTGCGCGAGCAGCACCCGCTCGGTGTGCGCGGGCAGTTGGACCTTCGGGTAGTAGCGGTCGGCCTCGCCGGCGACCAGGCCGGGCAGCTCGTCGCCGTCCGCCAGGCCGGTGCCCTGCCAGAGCCAGTGGCCGGTGTTGCGGGCCACCAGCGGCACCGGCGCGGGCACGCTGCCCGCGTACTGGACGCCCAGCAGGTGCTGCTCGGGCTCCCCGGCGTCCCGCCAGAGCGCGGAGGCCGCGCCCGGCACCCCGGCGGCGGGGTGGCCGGCCGCGACCCGCTGGCGCTTGCGGCAGTTCAGCAGCCGGGACGGCGCGCCGTCGGCGCCCGCCGACAGCTCGACCCGCCAGTACACGCTGTTCGCGGAGAGGAACACCAGCGAGGTGCCGCCGTCCCGGGCCCGCTCGGCGGCCCGCCGCATCGGCTCCGACCAGTACTCGTCGTGCCCGGGGAAGACCAGCCCCCGGTAGCGGGAGGCGTCCACCAGCCCGGCGTGCAGGTCGGTCGCGGTGGCGTAGGCCAGGTCGTAGCCGTAGCGCTCGGCCCAGCGGATGAAGTCGTAGGCGTGCCCGACGTGCAGCGGCAGCCCGGCCCCGGCGTGCGGCCGGTCGAAGGAGACCGTGACGGCCGCCTCGCCCTCCCCCACCAGGTGCCCGGCCGCGTCCCAGGCGTGGTAGAGGCTGGCGCCCAGGTGCCCGTCCTCGGGGAACAGGTTGTACGCCTGCCAGGTGACGTCCGGCAGCACCAGCAGCAGGTCGGCCGGGGCGAAGTCCCGCACGGTGAACGGGATGTGGCTGCGGTGGCCGCCGTCCGCGGTGGTCAGCACGGCGACGTACGCGCCGGGGCGCCAGTCCGCCGGGACCTGCAGCCGCCAGGACAGCCACCAGTGGTGGCAGGAGACGGTGCGGCCGGCCACCATCGGGGCGGGCTGGGCCAGGCCGGAGATCAGCGGGCTGGAGTACACCTGGCGGGCGCCGTCGCCGCCGTCGTGGCCGATCCGGTAGACGTCGACCTGGAACTCCTGCGTCGGCTCCACCGTCACCCGCAGGTCCACCGCGCCGCCCGGGCGGGCCACCCCGGGCGAGGCGAAGCCCTTGATCTGCCGGCGCACGTCGTCCGCGTTGCGCGGGCCGCTCACCGCCGGCCGCGGCCGGGCCGGGCCGTCCACCGGCCGCTGCCCGGGGGCGTCCACGCTCACGTACCAGGGGACCACGCCGTCGCCGTCCGCCAGGTAGTGGTCCGTGCTGCGCAGCCAGGGCAGCGGGCCCTGGCCGAACGGGTCGGTCACCCCGTGCGCCAACGTGCCGGACTCCCACCGGCGGTTGGACTCCGTCCCCACACGCCCCTCCCCACCCCTTCGCACGCCCGCCGAGGGTTGGCAATTGCCATGCGGATGTGCGTGCCGAACAGCACACCACAGTTGGACCGCGAAGCGTCACCCCACCGTAGCAATTGGTACCGGTGAAACCGGGTTTCCCGGGACGGTCCGAAAGCGTCCCGGTTCAGCCCGAAAGGCGCACCGGGCGCTCCACCCTGATCCCGGCCTTCTCCAGCCACGCCCGCAGCGGGCCGTCCTGCCCGTCCTCGACCGCCATCGCCACCGCCGGGGCCAGCTCGGCCCGGGGCGCGGCGGAGCAGAGCAGCACCGGGCCGTCCAGCCAGTCCAGCCCCGGGGTGGCGGTGCCGGCGTCCACCGCGGCGCAGCAGACCGTCGCGGTGAGGTGCTCGACCAGCAGGTCGCGGCCGCTGCGCACGGGTGGCAGCGGGGGCGCGACCCGGGCGGCGCGCGCCACCTGGCCGGCCAGCGCGGCGGACAGCTCCTCGGCCCCACCGGCCGCCAGCCGGGCCAGCAGCTGGTCCAGCACCGGGCCGCCGCCCGGGCGGTCGTCGCCGAGCGCGGCCTGCAGCGCGGCGGCCCGGGCCCGCCAGCCCCGGTCGACCACCAGCCGCGGGTAGTCCTCCCAGTCGAGCGGCCGCCAGCCCTCGGCGGGCTCCTCGTGCAGCAGTTCGGCGGCCAGCCGGGAGACCCGGGCGTCGAGCAGGCCGGGCTCCTCCAGCAGGTCGCAGGCGGGGCGGTCGCCGAGCCGGCTCTCGTAGCCGTCGGCGAGCCGGTCGCGGCGGGACAGCTCGGTCAGCGCGGAGACCACGCCCGCGTTCAGGTGCGCGGGGTGCAGGCCGAGCCGCCAGGCGGGCAGCGCGACCCGGGTGAGCAGCCGGTCCCAGCCCGCGTAGGCCAGGCCGACCTGGGCCTGGGCGGCGATCCGCGGCCCGTAGTCGACCGCCCTGGCCCGCTCGGAGGCCCAGGCGGCGACGGCGTGCTCCAGCTCGGCGGAGTGCTCGCGGCAGGCGCCCAGCAGCCGCCGGTCGACCAGGTCGACCAGCGCGGCGGGGCCGCGGTGCCGGTCGCCGAGCGAGGCGTCCAGGGTGCGCAGCCAGCGGCGGGCGGCGGCGATGTCCGGGTCGGCGGCCGCGGCGGCGCCGGCCACCACGGGGGCCAGCAGGGCGCGCAGCTCGCCGGCCCGCATCCACCACAGGAACGGGGAGCCGATCACCAGCACCGGGCCGGGCGGCTCGGCGCGACGGCCCGCGGCGTGCGGCTCCTCCAGCCAGCTGTCGCAGTCCGGCGTGAGCGCGATCGCGGCGGGCGCCGGGACGTCCAGCCGCTCGGCCAGCTCCTCGATCAGCCGGTACAGCTCGGGCGCGTCGGCGCGCTCCAGCGGCACCGCCGGGGTGGCCGGGGGGACGGCCCGGCGGTGCGCCCGGGCCGCCAGCGCGGCCAGCGCCAGGGTCAGCGCGGCGACCGCGCCGACCGCCCAGCGCACGCCGTCCCAGAGCGGGGCGTCCGGCGCCCCGGGGGCGCCTATGTGTCCGGTGAACCGCCCGGCCAGCAGCACCACCGCGCAGGCGGCGGGCAGCGCGGCGGCCGCCACGACCCGTCCGCGCAGACGCAGGACGGCCTGGGCTCGTGCGCGTGCGGTGTCCACTGCAGCCATCGCCGCGGCACCCCCTTCGCAGCCGACTCGACTCGATCGATTCCGGTACGGGAAGCGGCGGATGCCGAACCCGGTGGTACGACTCGCGCGGCGCTCTCCGTGAGTCTCGACGCCGCGGTGCGGGCGGGTGTTCCGGAACTCCGGCGATTCCACCCGTCCTGGTGACGCCGCGACGGGGCGCGCCACCGCTCCCAGCATCCCCCCGGCGCGCCGGGGCGACGAGCCGCGTCCGCGCCCGGGTCCCCGCTCCGGCGCGATGCAGCGCACCCTAAGGCCCGCGCTCGCGCCCCGTCAGCAGGATGCGCCGCCCATCACCCGAAGGACTGGTTTTCCGTTTGCCGGGCTGACCGCCGCGACCTCGGGAAACACCGCGGGGCGCTGCGTCCGGACGGGTCGGTCCGGGCACAGCGCCCCGCGCCGGCGTTCTGCTACCGGGCGGCCTCGGCCGCGATGTCGGTGCGGTGCTGGCCGCCCTTGAAGGAGATCCGGGCGACGCCCGCGTAGGCCCGCTCCCGGGCCTCGGCGAGGTCCGCGCCGACGGCGGTGACGGACAGCACCCGGCCGCCCGCGGTCAGCACCGCGCCGTCCGGGCCGGCCTTGGTGCCCGCGTGCAGCACCGAGGCGGTGCCGTCGGCCTCCGCCTCGGCCAGGCCCTCGATCGGGTCGCCGGTGCGCGGGTTCGCCGGGTAGCCCTCGGAGGCCATCACCACGGTGACCGCGGCCTCGTCGGACCAGCGCAGCGGCTCCAGCCCGCCGAGCGTGCCGTTCGCGGCGGCCAGCAGCACGCCGGCCAGCGGGGTGCGCAGCCGGGCCAGCACGACCTGGGTCTCCGGGTCGCCGAACCGGGCGTTGAACTCGATCACCCGGGTGCCGCGCGAGGTCAGCGCCAGGCCCGCGTACAGCAGGCCGGAGAACGGGGTGCCACGGTGCCGCAGCTCGTCCACGGTCGGCTGCAGGACGGTCTCCAGCACCTCGGCGACCAGGCCCTCGGGGGCCCAGGGCAGCGGCGAGTAGGCGCCCATGCCGCCGGTGTTGGGGCCCTGGTCGCCGTCCAGCGCGCGCTTGAAGTCCTGCGCGGGGACGAGCGGGAGCACGGTGGTGCCGTCGGTGATCGCGAACAGCGACACCTCGGGGCCGTCCAGGTACTCCTCGATGACCACCCGCTCGCAGGCCGCGGCGTGCGCCAGCGCGGCGGCCCGGTCCTCGGTGACCACGACGCCCTTGCCGGCGGCCAGGCCGTCGTCCTTCACCACGTACGGGGCGCCGAACGCGTCCAGCGCCTCGGCGGCCTCCCGCTCGGTGGCGCAGACGTAGGAGCGCGCGGTGGGGACACCGGCCGCGGCCATCACGTCCTTGGCGAACGCCTTGGAGCCCTCCAGCTGGGCGGCCTCCTTGCCCGGGCCGAAGACCGGGAAGCCGGCCGCCCGCAGCGGCTCGGCGACGCCGGCCACCAGCGGGGCCTCCGGGCCGACCACCACCAGGTCGGCGCCCAGCTCCCGGGCCAGCGCGGTGACGGCGGCGCCGTCCAGCTGGTCGACGGGGTGCAGTGCGGCGACCCGCGCGATGCCGGCGTTGCCCGGGGCGCAGTGCAGCTCGGTGACAGCGGGGTCTTGGGACAGAGAGCGGCACAGGGCGTGTTCGCGGGCGCCGGTTCCGATGACGAGGACCTTCACGCCTGCCAACCCTAGCCGGTGGCCGGTTCCGCACCGTCGGCGGCTCCGGCGGAAGCTCCAGCGCCCCGGCCCGCCCGGCGGCGGGGATTCGTAGGAAGGCACAGGAACTTCCCCGAACAGCCGTGCCGTCACACCGACGACCCGCGCGACCCTCGCTCGGACGGGTGAAATCCGGCCACCCGCCGCAACCCTCCCACCTCGGCTTCCGCTCGGCTTCCGGAGGTGAAATCACATAACGATCGCTGCGGAAGCGCCCCCACGGTCAGCCATTTGGCGGTAAGAAGTGCTGTTGGACCCGGATCCGGCCGCACCGCCGGAACCGGCACCATGGGCGGCTGCGACCCGCCCGCGGCGCCACGGGTCCGCACCGCCGTGCCACGAACCGCCAGTTCCACGAACCGACCGCCCGACCCCCCGGACGATCGGCCTCCGTACCGATCAGTCCCGGTACCCGCCGGGCCTCCGCAGTCACCCCGCCACAGGGAGCGCCACAGGTGAGCCAGCCGGAAATGCAGCCCGAGGAGAGCCCCTGGGGCAAGGAGGTCGCCGACGACGACCAGTCCGTCCCGGGCGCCGGCGGACGGACCCCGACCCGCCGCCGCGCCGACCTGAGCGCCCGTCAGTTCCCGCTCGGCGACTGGGGCGAGCCGGCCGAGCGGCTGGAGGAGCTCTACCGCTGGTCGGAGGAGCGCGCGGTCGAGGCGATCGACTGGTACCGCCGGGACCGGGTCTGGAAGCGCCGCTGGGCCCGCCTGCTGCGGTTCTCCGCCGCGGTGTCCGGCGTCGGCGGCGTCACCGCCCCGCTGGTCTCGCTCACCGGCGAGCTCCCGCACGCGATGGAGTGGGGCTACACCGGCCTGGCGCTGACCGCCGCCGCGCTGCTCGCCGACCGGGCCTTCGGCCTCACCTCCGGCTGGATGCGGGACGTCTCCACCGCGCAGGCCCTGCAGCGCCGCCTGGAGGCGTTCCAGTTCGACTGGGCCTCCGAGTGCGTCCGCGAGGTGCTCGGCCCCACCGAGGGCACCGCGGGCGAGGCCGCCGAGCGCTGTCTGGGCGTGCTGCGCCGCTTCTGCGAGGACGTCTCCGACATGGTCCGCACCGAGACCTCGGAGTGGATGCTGGAGTTCCGGGCCGGCATGAGCCAGCTCCCCACCCAGGCCCCCGGCAGCTGGGGCGGCCGCCACGAGGGCGGCTCCGGCGCCCAGGTCCGCGTCCTGCCGCCGCCCGGCACCCGGCCCACCATGCCGCGCCAGCGCCCGCCGGAGGGCCCGCTGCGCTGACGGCGGCGGAGCCGGCCACCGGGCTCCGCCACCGCGCGCCGCCCCGCGCGTCCTAGGCGAAGACGACCATCGAGCCCTGGGTGACGCTGCGGGTCGCCGCCGCGTACAGGCCGGACCAGGCGTGCCGCTCGCGCGCGTAGGGGTGGCAGTCGTCGATCGGCGGCCCGAAGGACTGCTCCAGCTGGGTCGGCCCCAACGGCTTCGTGGGCATCGGGGGGTTGAGCGGATCGATCCCCAACAGCGGTGCCACCGCCTGGAGTTCACGCAGCAGACCGTACGAGGAGCCCAACGGGCCGCCCGCGGCCAGGAGTTCGTCACCGACCAGCGGGGTGTGGAAGTCCACCGGCAGGTACGCGCCCGCGTGGTCGAAGTGCCAAACCAGGTGCGACTGTTCGGCGGTGGACTCGAACATCTCCAGCAGCTGCTCGTAGTCGCCGCCGAGCGCGTCCACCGGCGTCACGTCGAACCCGGTCAGCCCCAACAGGTAGGCGCGGCGCAGGAAGTGCAGCGAGTCGTAGTCGAAGGCGGCTATCGCCTCGACGTCCCCGGAGAAGCCCGGCACGTACGGGTGCACCGGGACGGGGGGCAGCCCGTGCTGGGCGAGCACCGCGTCGTAGCGGGCGAGGTCGTCGCGGAACGGGTTCTCGGGGCTGTGGGAGAGCACGTCCACGAGCGGGACGAGCCAGAGGTCGCAGGCCATCAGCCGGCTCGTCCTCTCTGCTGGCGGGGGCGGTGGGCCCCAACCCTACCGGCCCGCGGCGGGCTCCCCGCTGCCCGGGCGGAACGACCGGGCGAACCGCCCCGGGGGCACGAAGCGCGGCATCGGCACCAGGCCCAACCCGACGGTGGCGGACGCCGGTTGGGGGACGATCCCGGTCGGCCGCGCCACCGCGGGGGCCGCCGGCGGCACCGGATCGGCGGACGCCGACGACGGCGCCGCGGAAGCGGGCGCGGGCACGGGCGCAGAAGCGGGCGCGGAAGCGGGCGCGGGCACGGCCGGCTCGCGCAGCAGCCGGAGCACGGCCACCCCGTCCAGCGACTCACCGAGCCGCCGGGCCAGCAGCTCGATGGTGAACAGGTTGTACTCGTTGACGATCCGGTGCGCCCCGGCCCGGTCCCGGGCCTCGATCCGGTCGACCAGCTCGCCGTGCCGGTCCCAGCAGACGCCGGCCAGCTCGGCGCCGGCCGCCCGCAGGTGCGGGGCCGCGAACATCCAGGACTGGATCCGCAGCCAGCCCAGGTAGTCGGCGATCCGGTCGTTGCACAGCACCCCGGCGGCCTCCTGCCAGAACCGCAGGTCGCAGCCGACCAGGACGTCCAGCTGCCCGGCCCGGGCGGCCCGGGCCGCCGCGTCGGCCCGGCGGCGCAGCGAGGGCAGCCGGGACCAGTCGTAGGCGTGCTCGCCGCGGGCGGCCAGGTGGCGCAGCGCGTTGTCGGTGAGCAGGGTGCGGGCCTCGAAGATCTCCAGGAAGTCGGCCCAGGTGAACTCGGGGACGGTGAAGCCCCGGTGCGGTTCGGTGACCAGCAGGCCCTGGGCGGCGAGGTCGACCAGCGCCTCCCGGGCGGGGGTGGCGGAGACGCCGTAGATGTCGGCGATCTCCTTGACGGTGAAGTTCCGCCCGGCCGGGAGCCGGCCGGCCATCATCTCGTCGCGCAGGGCTTCGGCGATCTGCTCGCGGAGGCTGTGGCGCCGGATCAGGGCGCGCCCGCCCCCGGACCCCGCAGCGGTCATGGCCGCCCCCTCTCCGTGCCGCGCCCTCGTGCGGCCGGAACCCGGCTCACAAAACGCGCACAGAGTACCCCGGAATGGTCAATCCGGACCAAGGGCACGGAGAATTCCGTGCCCTTGCCGTCAGCTCCGGGGCGGCCGGACCCGCGCCCGGGCAGCCCCGCGCGGGCCTCAGCGCCGCAGCGGCCTCAGCGGCCTCAGCGCCACGCGGGCCTCAGCGCTGCACGGGCGCGGGGATGCCGAGCAGCCGGTCCCGGTGCACCGGGAACTCGGCGCGGCTCTTCGCCGCCTCCGCCGGGTCGAACTCCACCGTCAGCACCTGCTCGTCCGGCCCGGCCTCGGCCAGCACCCGGCCCCACGGGTCGACCACGATGCTGCGGCCGGCCTGCTCGACCCCGCCGTGGGTGCCCGCGGTGTTGCAGGCCAGCACGAACGCCTGCTCCTCGACGGCCCGGGCCCGGGCCAGCAGGTTCCAGTGCTCGGCCCGGCGGGCCGGCCAGGCGGCGGGGACGACCAGCAGTTCGGCCCCGCCGTCCAGCAGCGCCCGGAACAGCTCGGGGAAGCGCAGGTCGTAGCAGGTGGCCAGGCCCAGCACGGCGAAGCCCGCGTCCGCGGTGACGATCTCCTGGCCGGCGCCCATCGCGACGGCCTCGCCGCTGTCGAAGCCGAAGCGGTGGATCTTGCGGTAGGTGCGGACCAGCTCGCCGTCGGGCGCGAACAGCAGCGAGGTGTTGTAGATCGGGCCGTCCGGGTCCCGTTCGACGATCGACCCGGCGTGCAGCCAGCAGCCGACCGCCTTCGCGGCGGCCGCCATCGCCTCGGCGGTCGGCCCGTCCAGCGGTTCGGCGGCGGCCGACCAGGCGTCGTACGCGAAGCCGCCGACCGGCCACAGCTCCGGCAGCACGACCAGGTCGGCGCCCTCCTGGGCGCGGACCAGGGCCGCGGCGCGGGCCCGCCGCTCGGCGGGCGGTTCGGCGTCCGACACCGCGAGTTGGATCAATGAAGCGCGCACAGTACCACCGTCCACGGCAAGAGTCCTACGATCGTCACCCGAAAGCGCTGCCCTGCTCTCACCCGGCAGCGTAACGTGCCGTATGCGCGTCCGTGCGAGGTCTCGGCAGCCCGGGCGACGTGGGACGACGCAAGCCGACGGAGGGGCCGGAGATACCAGTGGCGGACAACCAGACCGTGCAGGCGTACACCGACGCGTGGACGCAGTCGATCGAGTCGATATCCGAGCTGCTCGCCCCGCTGCCGACCGACGCCTGGAACCGGGCCACCGAGTGCGCCGGCTGGTCGGTCCGGGACGTCGTCTCGCACATCATCGGCGTCGAGTCGGAACTGCTCGGCGACCCGCGCCCGATCCACGCCCTCCCGCGCGACCTGCGGCACGTCACCGACGAGTTCACCCGGTACATGGAGCTGCCGGTCGACAAGCGCCGCTGCTGGACGCCGGTGGAGATCACCAGCGAGCTGGAGTACACGGTGATCCGCCGCTCCCGGGCGCTGCGCAACGCCAAGCAGCAGCCGGACGACCTGGTGCGCTTCCCCGCCGGCCCGCTGGCCCGGGACGTCCCGTACGCGACGCTGCTGCGGCTGCGCGCCTTCGACGTCTGGGCGCACGAGCAGGACCTGCGCCGCGCCCTGCGGGTGCCGGGCAACCTGGACTCGCCGGCCGCCGTGGTGACCAGGGACTGGCTGATCGGGACGCTGCCCAAGCAGGTCGCCAAGCTGGCGGGCGCGCCGATCGGCTCGACCGTGGCCTTCGACGTCGCGGGCGCGCTGCCCTTCCAGCGCACCGTGCGGGTCGGCGCGGACGGCCGGGGCAGCGTGGACGAGTCGGTGGTGCTGGCCCCCGAGGTGCGGCTGTCGATGGACTGGCAGACCTTCGTCCGGCTGTGCTGCGGCCGGGTCCGCCCGGAGACCGCGCTGGTCAACGTGATCGGCGACCAGGAGCTGGGCGCCCGGGTGCTCACCCACCTGGTGAGCACCCCCTAGTCACCCGGCGGGCCGGTCCAGCCTGCGGCGCAGCCGCAGGATCATCGCCGTCCCGAGCAGCAGCGGCAGCAGCTGGAAGCAGAACGCGACCTGGTAGGCGTGCGCCCCGTGGGTGTCGCCGCCCGGGTCGGCCAGCGCGTCCAGCAGCACGCCGACGCCGAGCAGGGTGACCATCGAGCCGATGAAGCCGCCCATGTTGGCGATGCCGGTGGCGGTGCCCATCCGCTCGGCCGGGTTGTGGGCGCGGGCGTAGTCGAGGCCGATCAGCGAGGCCGGGCCGTTGCTGCCCATCACCAGCATCAGCACCACCAGCAGCCACAGCGGCGGGTGGCCGTGCGGCCAGGCCAGCGCGGCCGTCCAGCAGAGCGCGGTGGCGCCGAGCACGGTGAAGGCGATCGGCAGCCGGCTGGCGGCGGTGCGCGAGACCAGCCGGCCGAACAGCAGGCCGAAGGCCATCCCGCTGAGCACCAGCAGGCTGAGCAGGCCGCCCGCCCCGGCGTGCGACATGCCCTGCCCCTCGACCAGGTAGGGCATCCCCCAGAGCAGGCCGAACGCGGACGCCGGGAACGCCGTGGTGAAGTGCACCCACATGCCGAGCCGGGTGCCGGGCTCGGACCAGGCGGCCCGGATCTGCTGCCCGACCGGCAGCCGCGCGCTGCCCGGCGCGAACGGCGCGGGCGCCCCGGGCGGGGCCTCCTTCAGCAGCCCCAGGACGGCGGCGAACACCACCGCGCCGGTCAGCGCGATCGCGCCGAAGGTGGCGCTCCACCCGGCGCTGTGCAGCGCCTGCGCGAGCACCACGGTGGTGAACAGGTTGCCGCCGGTGCCGACCAGGCCGGTGAGCTGGGCGACGAACGGGTTGCGGGCGGCCGGGAACCAGCGGGCGGCGACCCGCAGCACGCTGATGAAGGTCATCGCGTCGCCGCAGCCGAGCACCGCCCGGGAGGCCAGCGCGGGCGCGAACGCGGTGGAGAAGGCGAACGCCAGCTGCCCGGCGCTCATCAGCGCCACGCCCAGCAGCAGCACCCGGCGCGGGCCGATCCGGTCGACCAGCAGCCCGACCGGCACCTGCATCCCGGCGTACACCAGGACCTGGAGGATCGAGAAGGTGGACAGCGCCGAGGCGCCGATGCCGAACCGGGCGGCGGCGTCCAGGCCGGCCACGCCGAGGCTGGTGCGGTGCACCACGGCGAGCACGTAGACGCTGACGCCGACCGACCAGGCGAGCCAGGCGGCCCGGCCCCCGGGCGGGTGGAACACCGGGACGCCCCGGGCCGGGGCGTCGGCGCGGGGGCGCGGGAGGGAGGCGGACAGGGACGGGACGGTGCGGGCGGGGTCCACGCTCATAGTGGAACCAGGCTAGTCATCCCATCACCTGACCTTTGGGCCGGGGTCGTCCCGGACGTCCGCTTTCAGCCGGTCAGCGTCCAGCTCACCGCCCGGGTCATGTACTGGGCCCGGAACGCCTCGTCCCGCACCCAGTCGGTGGTGTCCCGGACGGTCGCGGTGACGGTGTGCCGGCCGCCCGGCTCCAGCGCCAGCGCCCCGGTGTCCAGCCAGGTGCCGTCCGCGCTGCCGGCGTCCACCGGCTTCCCGTCCAGCGTCCAGTCGATCCGCAGCTGCCGCGCCCCGGTCAGCGCCAGCGGCCGGACGTGCAGCTTCGGCCGCCCGCCGACGTCGCCGGGGGCCGGCTCCGGCGGGTCGGTCGGCTTCACCCGGCGGTACAGCTGCTCGACGATCGCCTCCCGGGAGGGCAGGTTGTACGCGCCGCCGAGGGTCCGCATCACCGAGTCCGCGGTCGGCCGGTACAGGCCGTTGGCGCTGCGGTACGCGCCGACCACGCCGCCGCCGTCCGGCGACTCGGCGCCCAGCCAGTGCCACCACTTGGTCTTCTCGCGGAGCATCTGCTCGGCGTCCAGCTCGGACAGGTTCGGGTAGTCCGGGTCGTTCGGGGCCGAGTCGTACTCGTCGCCGAGGGTGCCGACGGTGTGGCCGATCTCGTGCTGGATGATCCGCCCGGCGTCCGGGCTGCCGCCCGCCAGGGTGGTCACCCCGGTGCCGCCCGCCCCGCCGTACTCGGTCGAGTTGGCCAGCGCGATCAGGTACTGCGGGCCCTCGCCCTGGCCGGCCCAGCGGGCGGTGGCCTCCTCGTCGGCGCAGAGCAGGCGGGCGGTGCCCTCGCACCAGAAGCGCATGCCGAGCGGGGTCGCGGTGGACTTCCCGGCGTTCTCGCTCTCCGCGATCCCGGCGACCGGGGAGACCACGTCCACCCGCCGTATGTTGAAGAACCCCTGGTAGGTGCGGAACGGCTCGATCTCCAGCAGCGCCCGCCAGGCCCGGTCCGCCTGCTCCCGGAACAGCGGCTGCTGGGCGGCGGTGTAGCCGTCGCCGAGCAGCACCAGGGTGATCCGGTTGGTCGCGTCGCCGGTCAGCCGCAGGTCCACCGAGGGCGCGCCCGGGGCCCGCAGGTCGGGGCGGACGACCGGCGGCGCGGCCCGGTCCGGGCCGGGCGGCGGCCCTATCGCGGTCGACGGCGCGGGCGAGGCGAGTTCCACCACGGCGGGCAGCACGGCGGTGGCCACCAGGAGCAGGGCGGCCGCGCAACGCATCACGGGGCCGGGAGCACCAGTCGGCATACGCGGGAGTCCTCCGCTGCGACGGTCACCCGGCCTGACTGCGCGGGTGGCTTGGTCGCACACACGTACCCATCCGGGCCGGGGCCCCGGCCCGGCGGGCGCGAAACTCCCTCGGGCGGCCCAATGCGCGACCCGCCGCCGACCCACCCCCGGCGACCCGCCGGAATCCCCAATTCCGCAGCACCCCAGCCGAGTTGGCGACCGAACCGGCGGGATAACCTGCCGGGCGGGGAACAGCGGCACCACGAGGGGGAAACGACACATGGAGAACCGGCTCGAAACCGACCCGCGGACGGCCTTCGGACACGCCCTGCGCGCCCACCGGCGCGGCGCCCGGCTGACCCAGCGGGAGCTCGCCGCCAAGGCCGGGCTCGGCATCCGCACCCTCTGCGACCTCGAACGCGGCACCGCCGCCCCGCGCCCCGCCACCGCCGCCCTGCTGGTCGCCGCCCTCGACCTGGCCCGCCCGGCCGCCGAGGGCTTCCACGCCCTCGCGCTGGCCGGCTGGCGCTCCGCCCGGCGCTGAAACCGGGCTCCGTCCGGGAACGCCCGCGGGGCCCCGCTCCGGCGTCCGGAACGGGGCCCCGCGGCGGGCCCGGGGGCCTGGGGCGGGTCAGCCCCAGGTGATCAGGCGCTTCGGGTACTCCAGGATCGCGGCGGTGTCCGCCAGCACCTTGGAGCCGAGCTCGCCGTCGACCAGCCGGTGGTCGAAGGACAGCGCCAGCGTGGTGACCTGCCGGGGCACCACCTTGCCCTTGTGCACCCAGGGCAGCTCCCGGACGGCGCCGAAGGCCAGGATGGCCGCCTCGCCCGGGTTCAGGATCGGGGTGCCGGTGTCGACGCCGAAGACGCCGACGTTGGTGATCGTGATGCTGCCGCCCGCCATGTCGGCCGGCGAGGTCTTGCCCTGCCGCGCGGTCTCCACCAACTCACCGAGCGCGACCGCCAGTTGCGAGAGCGTCCGGGAGCCCGCGTCCTTGATGTTCGGGACGATCAGGCCGCGCGGGGTGGCCGCGGCGATCCCGAGGTTGACCGCGCCCCGGATGACGATCTCCTGGGCCGGCTCGTCCCAGCTGGCGTTGATCTCCGGGTGCCGCTTGACGGCGGTGAGCAGCGCCTTCGCCACCAGCAGCAGCGGGCTGACCCGCACCCCGGCGCCCAGCTCGCCGCTCTCCTTGAGCTTGCGGACCAGCTTCATCGTCCGGGTCACGTCCACCTGGACGAACTCGGTGACGTGCGGCGCGGTGAACGCGGAGGCCACCATCGCCTGCGCGGTCGCCTTCCGCACGCCCTTCACCGGCACCCGGACGTCCCCGGCCGCGTTCGGCACCGACACCGGCGCCGCCGCCGGGGCGACCGGCTCGGCCGCCGGCGCGGGGGCCGCGGCCACCGGCTCGACGACCGCCTCGGCGGCGGTGTTCGCCGCGGCGTGCACGTCCTCGCGGGTGATCACGCCGTTCGGGCCGGTCGGCACCACGGCGCGCAGGTCGATCCCGAGGTCCTTGGCGAGCTTGCGCACCGGCGGCTTGGCCAGCGGGCGCTCCCCCTCGGCCACCGGGGCGACCGGGGTGACCGGCACGGCGGGCACGGCCGGCGCGGCGGGCACGGCCGGCGCGGCGGCGGCGCCGTTGGTGCGCCGGGCCCGGCGCTGCGCCGAGCCGGTGCGCGGCCCGTAGCCGACCAGCACCTCGCGGCGCTCCGGCTCCGGCTCGGCCGCCGAGGCCGCCGAGGCCGCCGGAGCGGCGGCGGGAGCGGCCGCCGTGGGCGCGGCCGGAGCGGCGCCGGCGACGGCGACCGCGATGATCGAGGTGCCGACGTCGACGGTGGTGCCCGCCGGGAAGTGCAGCGCCTCGACCACGCCGGTGAACGGGATCGGCAGTTCGACGGCGGCCTTGGCGGTCTCCACCTCGCAGACCACCTGCCCGTCGGTGACGGTGTCGCCCGGCTTCACGTACCAGGTGAGGATCTCGGCCTCGGTGAGGCCCTCGCCCACGTCGGGCATCTTGAACTCGCGGAGCGAGTGGACGTCAGTGGTCATCTCGGCCCCCTGTTCAGAACGCCAGCGCGCGGTCGACGGCGTCCAGCACCCGGTCCAGGTCGGGGAGGTAGGTCTCCTCGACCCGCGACGGCGGGTAGGGCGCGTGGTAGCCGCCGACCCGCAGGATCGGCGCCTCCAGGTGGTAGAAGCAGCGCTCGGTGAGCCGGGCGGCGAGCTCGGCGCCGAGGCCGAGGAAGACCGGGGCCTCGTGGACGACGATGCCGCGGCCGGTGCGCTTGACGGACTCCTCCAGGGTGGCGAAGTCGACCGGCGACAGCGAGCGCAGGTCGACCACCTCCAGCCGGCGGCCGTCCTCCTCGGCGGCCTGCGCGGCCTCCTGGCAGACCTTGACCATCGGCCCGTAGGCGATCAGCGTGGCGTCGGTGCCGGGCCGGACGATCCGCGCCGCGTGCAGCGGCAGCAGCGGGTCCTCGCCGACCTCGCCCTTGTCCCAGTAGCGGCGCTTGGGCTCCAGGAAGACCACCGGGTCGTCCGACTCGATGGACTGGCGCAGCATCCAGTGCGCGTCGTGCGCGTTGGACGGGCTGACCACCCGCAGGCCGGCGGTGTGCGCGAAGTACGCCTCGTGCGACTCGCTGTGGTGCTCGACCGCGCCGATGCCGCCGCCGTACGGGATGCGGACGGTGATCGGCATCTTGACGTGGCCGAGCGCGCGGGCGTGCATCTTGGCGAGCTGGGAGACGATCTGGTCGAAGGCCGGGTAGACGAAGCCGTCGAACTGGATCTCCACCACCGGGCGGTAGCCGCGCAGCGCGAGGCCGATCGCGGTACCGACGATGCCGGACTCGGCGAGCGGGGTGTCGATCACCCGGTCGTCCCCGAAGTCCTTCTGCAGGCCGTCGGTGATCCGGAAGACGCCGCCGAGCTTTCCGATGTCCTCGCCCATCAGGACGGTCTTCGGGTCGCTCTCCAGCGACTTGCGCAGCGCCCCGTTGAGCGCCTTGGCGATGCTGAGCTGGCCTGCCATCAGTGGTGCTCCCCACCCTCGAAGGAGGCGGCGTACGCCTCGTACTCGGCGCGTTCCTCGTCCACCAGGGGGTGCGGCTCGCTGTACACGTGGTCGAAGATCAGCGTCGGGTCGGGGTCGGGCATCGAGCGGACCCCCTCGCGGACCCGCAGGCCCAGCGTCTCGCTCTCGGCCTCGACGGCGGCGAAGAACGCCTCGTCGGCGAGGCCCTCCTTCTCCAGGTGGGCCTTCAGCCGCAGGATCGGGTCCTTGGCCTTCCAGGACTCGGTCTCCTCGGACTGCCGGTAGCGGGTCGGGTCGTCGGAGGTGGTGTGCGCGCCCATCCGGTAGGTGAACGCCTCGACCAGGACCGGGCCCTGGCCGGTGCGGGCGTGGTCGAGCGCCCAGCGGGTGACCGCGAGGACGGCGAGCACGTCGTTGCCGTCGACCCGGACGCCGGGGAAGCCGAAGCCGGAGGCGCGGCGGTACAGCGGGATGCGGGTCTGCACCGCGGTGGGCTCGGAGATCGCCCACTGGTTGTTCTGGCAGAAGAACACCACCGGCGAGTTGTAGACCGAGGCGAAGGTGAAGGCCTCGTTGACGTCGCCCTGGCTGGAGGCGCCGTCGCCGAAGTAGGCGATCACCGCGTCGTCCGCGCCGTCCTTGGCGATGCCCATCGCGTAGCCGGTGGCGTGCA
The DNA here is from genome assembly GCF_000269985.1 of Kitasatospora setae KM-6054. Lineage (NCBI taxonomy): Bacteria > Bacillati > Actinomycetota > Actinomycetes > Kitasatosporales > Streptomycetaceae > Kitasatospora > Kitasatospora setae. The sequence continues at coordinate 4,307,118 of NC_016109.1, forward strand.
GGGTCTGCGCGCCGATCACGATGGTGTAGAGGTGGAAGTTCTTCTCGTTCGGGTCCCAGCCGCCGTTGTTCACGCCGCGGAACATGCCGAGCAGGTTCAGCGGGTCGACGTCGCGGCACCAGGCCACGCCGTGCTCGCGGTAGGTGGGGAAGGCGTAGTCGCCGGCCCGCATCGCCCGGCCGGAGCCGACCTGGGCCGCCTCCTGGCCCAACAGCGAGGCCCACAGGCCCAGTTCGCCCTGCCGCTGGAGCGAGGTGGCCTCCGCGTCGAAGCGCCGGACCAGGACCAGGTCCCGGTACAGGGAGCGCAGCTCCTCCGGCGTCACGGTGAGCGGGAACTCCGGGTGCTCGACCCGCTCGCCCTCCGGGGTCAGCAGCTGCACGAGCTCCGGCTCGGCGCCGACACCGGCCCGGGCGGGATCGGGGACGCCGGGTGCGGCCTTCTTGCGCGCCCTCGACGTGCTCTTGACGGTCACGTTCACTCCTCGGTCTGTCCGGCCGCCCGGGGTCGCCGGTGGCCGGTCCGGATCGCCCCTCCGGCTCGTGCGCGTGGGTGTGCGCACCAGTGCGGCGGGCGGTGTTCCCTTTCCGACGGCGTCCCTCACTCACGAGAACGTTACCCAGCGACGCCCCCCGGCGCCTTTGCGCTAGGACGTCCTAGTTGTTCTCCTACCGGGAAACCGCCGGTGTGCTGCGGTTGGCCCGTTCCGGTCAGGACACCAGCGCACGGTATCCGGGCCCGGCCCGCTGCGAAAGGGGGTAACGGGACTCGATTTGTGCGACGCTTTGCAAATGACTGATAACGGACATATCAGGGTCTTTCTCCTCGATGATCACGAAGTGGTCCGGCGCGGCGTGCACGACCTGCTCTCCATGGAGGGCGACATCGAGGTGGTCGGCGAGGCCGGAACGGCCGCCGAGGCGCTGAACCGCATTCCCGCGGTCCACCCGGACGTGGCGGTGCTCGACGTCCGGTTGCCGGACGGGAACGGCGTCGAGGTGTGCCGGGAGATCCGCTCCCAGGACCCGTCCGTGAAATGCCTGATGCTGACGTCGTTCTCGGACGACGAGGCGCTGTTCGACTCGATCATGGCGGGGGCCTCGGGATATGTCCTGAAAGCGATCCGCGGCACCGACCTGCTCTCCGCGGTCCGCGACGTCGCCGCCGGGAAGTCACTGCTCGACCCGGTGGCCACCAGCCGGGTGCTGGCCCGGCTGCGCGACGGGGGTGAGAAGGAGGACGAGCGGATCGCGCAGTTGACGAAACAGGAGCGCCGGATCCTCGACCTGATCGGCGAGGGGATGACCAACCGGCAGATCGGCAACGAGCTGCACCTGGCCGAGAAGACCGTGAAGAACTACGTCAGCAGCCTGCTGGCCAAGATGGGCATGGAGCGCCGCACCCAGGCCGCCGCCTACGTCGCCCGCCGCCAGGCCGACCAGCGGCACTGAGCGCGCCGAGAGCACAGTCGCACACGCTGTGTCAAGTCACCGTCACGCCGAGTAATACGCTCGGTGCGTGACGGACGGACAGACCCTCTCCCTCGCGCCGGCCCGCCCGGACGCCACCGCTCCCCCCGTCGGAACCCTCAGCCCCCCGGTCGCGCACGCCGCCGTGGCCGGGGTCCTGCGCGCCTACCGGATCCCGCCGCCCACCGCGGTCGAACCGGTCGCGGAGGGCCTGCTCAACCGGGGCTACCGGATCTCCACCACCGACGGCGGGTACTTCCTCAAGTGCTACGTCGACCCGGCCACCGCCGACCGGGCCGCGATCACCGCCCAGCACCGCGCCACCACCGCGCTGGCCGCCCGCGGCCTGCCGGTCGCCGCCCCGCTCCCGGACGGGGACGGCCGCACCGTCACCGCGCACGGCGGACGGCTGTTCGCGCTCTACCCGTGGGTGGCCGGAAACCACCGGCACGGCACCGGCCTCGACCCCGCCAGGTGCGGCGAACTCGGCACCCTGCTCGGCCGGTTGCACGGCGCGCTGGCCGAGGTCTGCCCGCCGCTGCGACAGCCCGACGGGGTGCTCAGCGCCGAGGTCGCGGAGACCGAGCGGATCGTCGCCGAGCTCCGCGCGCTGGCCCGGGCGCACCGCCCGTACGACGCCTTCGACCGGCGGGCCGAACAGCACCTCGCACAGCGCCTCGACCTGCTCGCCGCCCACCGCCACCGCCGCCCGGGCCCGGCCGACGCCCCGCCCACCGGCTGGACCCACGGCGACTTCCACGGCCTGAACGTGCTCTACCTCGGTGACACCGTCAACGCCGTCCTCGACTGGGACAAGCTCGCCCCGCACCCGGTCGCCGAGGAGGCCGTCCGGGCCGCCACCCTGCTCTTCAACGACCGCGTCACCGGCGTCCTCGACCTGCCCCGGGTCCGCCACTGGGCCCGCGCCTACCGGGCCACCGGCGCCGCCGACGCCGAACAGGTCGCCCGCGCCGTCCACCGGGTGTGGTGGGAACGGCTGAACGACCTGTGGATGCTGCAGTGGCGCTACCAGCGCCACGACCGCCGCGCCGACCCGCTGTTCCCCGCCGCGGCCGGCCAACTCGCCTGGTGGTGCGCGGAGTACGAGCAGGTCATGGACGCGTTCGCCAACTGACCCGCCCGCACCGGCCGGACAGGGCCTCGCAGGGCCTAGTGGATCGGCAGGTTCACGTGCCCCGGCCCGCCGGTGCCGGTCGGCGCCGGGTTGGCGGTGCCGGTGGCCGGCGGCGGGCTGCTGGCCGGGCCGGTGGCCTTGTCGCTGGCGCTGGGCGACGGCGACGGGGACGGGCTGGTCGAGCGCGAGGAGCTGGCCGAGGGGGACGGCGACGGGCTGGTCGAGCGGGTCGGGGTGGCCGGCGGCGTGCTGACCGGGGTCTCCGGCTGGTGGCTGGCGGCCTGGCTGCGGGTGGGCGTCGACGGGGTCGGCCGCTCGACCGGGGTGCTCCCGGTCGGCTGGGGGCTGGGGCTCTGCACCGGCGCCGTGGTCTGCTCGTCCTTCGGCGTCGGCTTGTCGTTGTTGGCGGTCAGCGCCAGCGCGACCCCGATGGTGGCGGCCAGCACCAGCGCGACCACGCCGAGCACCCAGCCCCACGGGTTGCGGCGGTGCGGCTTGCCGGGCTCCTCGCCGTCGTCCCCGCCGCCACCGTCGCCACCGCCACCGCCCGGGCCCTGGTAGGGCGTCGCGGGCGTCTGGTAGGCCGAGGTGACCTGGTACGGCATCGCCTCGGTCGGCGCCGACCCGGCGACCGGGTTCATCGGCTCGGTGAGCGAGGCGGAGCCGGTCGGCGGGGTGTGCTCCCAGGCCCCGGCCGCGGCCGCCGCCGCCAGGCCCGCGGCGCCCGCCGGGTAGCCCGCGCCGGCCGCGCCGTGCATCTGCCGCAGCGCGTGCTGCACGTGGGCGCGGAACTCGTCGGCGCTCTGGAACCGGTCGTCCGGGTTCTTCTCCAGCGCCCGCAGCACCAGCCCGTCCAGCGGCGCCGGCACCCGGTCGTTGGCCCGGGACGGCGGCACCGGCGCGTCCTGGACGTGCTGGTAGACCACCGAGAGCGGCGTCTCCCCGGTGAACGGCGGCCGCAGCGTGAGCAGTTCGTACAGCATGCAGCCGGCCGCGTACAGGTCGGAGCGGTGGTCGACGGCCTTGCCGAGCGCCTGCTCCGGCGAGAGGTACTGCGGGGTGCCCATCACCATGCCGGTCTGCGTCATGGTGGTGGCGCCGCCGGCCAGCGCCCGGGCGATGCCGAAGTCCATCACCTTGACCGCGCCGCCGGTGGTGATGATGACGTTGGCGGGCTTGATGTCCCGGTGCACGATGCCGTGCCGGTGGCTGTAGGCCAGCGCCTCCAGCACCCCGGCGGTGATGATCAGCGCCTGGTCGACCGGCGGCGCCTCCTCGTCCACCAGCAGCTCGCGCACGGTCCGGCCCTCGACCAGCTCCATCACGATGTACGGGGTGGACTCGCCGCCGTGCTGCTCCTCGCCGGTGTCGTAGACCGCGACGATCGAGTGGTGGTTGAGCGCCGCGACCGCGTGCGCCTCCCGGGTGAAGCGCAGCCGGGCGGTGTCGTCCTCGGCGAGCTCCGAGCGCAGCAGCTTGACCGCGACGGTCCGGCCCAGCCGGATGTCCTGGGCGGCGAACACCTCGGCCATCCCGCCGCGGCCCAGCCGGTGGGTCAGCCGGTAGCGGCCGTCACCGATGGTGGTGAACGGAACGGCACTGCCGCGTCCGGGAGTTCGGGGGCCGACCGACAGCACCTCGGTGGGGCCGGTGACCTCTTCCGGACGGCCCCGGTCCTGCCCGTGGGCGTCCGTGCCGGACACGTCCCACCGCTGGTCCCCGCGGTCCCCGCCGTCGTCCGGTCGTTCGCTCTGACCCATCGCTCCTCGCCCCGGGCACCCGCTCGGCGCGCGCTCGCCCTGTCGGTTCTTCCTCAGCACGCTACCGTCTCGCGCCCTCCGGCGTGGAACGAGAGGGCGCGCGCGGGGGTCGGTTCGACCGCTGCGGGCCCGGCCGGGGCCCGGCTTCGAGTACCGTGTCGACCGGCTCTGCCCGCGCGGTCGGCGGGCCCGGCACCGGGGTGCCGCGTCCGTCCGGTCAGGCGTTGCCGTCGGCCGCCGCCACCGCGATCACCACGACGATGAACGCCAGCAGCAGCACGCCCGCGATCACGCAGATCACGATCGCCGCCGTCCCGCACCCGCCGCGGCCGCTCGCCGGGGCCGGCGGCGGGTACGGCATCGCCATCGGCCCGGGGGCCTGCGCCGGGAACGGCGCCGGGGTCTGCGGCTGGAACTGCTGCTGGTAGGCCGGCTGCGGGAACGGCGGCGGGGTCTGCGCGGCCGGCGGGAACGGCGCCGGCGTCTGGGCCGCGTACGGCGGCGGGGTCTGCGCGGCGTACGGCGGCGGCGTCGGCGGGCCGGGCACCGGCTGGTACGGCTGCTGCACCGACGGCGGGCCCTGCGGGCCGGGCACCGGCGGGAAGTTCGTCAGCGACGGCGCGGCGTGCACCGAGCGCGGCCCCTCGCCGATCACCAGCGGGGTGGACGCCTGCAGCGGCGTGTTGCCGCCGCCCTGCCCGCCCGCCAGGACCCGCTCCAGCTCCTCGCGCATCGCCTCCGCGGTCGGGAACCGGTGCGCCGGGTCCTTCCGCAGCGCCCGCTCCACCAGCGCGTCGATCCCGGGCGTGACCGCCCGGTTCAGCGTGGACGGCGCCGGCGGGGTCTCCTGCACGTGCTTGTACGCGATCGAGAACGCCGAGTCGCCGTCGAACGGCAGCTGCCCGCTGAGCAGTTCGAACAGCATGCAGCCGACCGAGTACAGGTCGGAGCGGGCGTCCACGCTCTTGCCGAGCGCCTGCTCCGGCGACAGGTACTGCGGGGTGCCGACCACCATGCCGGTCTGCGTCATCGAGGTGACGCCGGACTGCAGGGCGCGCGCGATGCCGAAGTCCATCACCTTGACGACGCCCTTGGTGGACACCATCACGTTGGCCGGCTTGATGTCGCGGTGCACCAGCCCCTGGTCGTGCGAGGCCTCCAGCGCCGCCAGCACCGCACCGGTGATCTTCAGCGCCTGCTCGTTGGGCATCGCCCCGAGCGTGGTCACCTGCTCGTCCAGCACGTCCTTGAGCGAACGGCCCTCGACGAACTCCATCACGATGTACGGCGTGGTCGACCCGTCCGGCGCGACGTCCTCGCCGGAGTCGAACACCGAGACGATGTTGGTGTGCTGGAGCCGCGCCACCGCCTGCGCCTCGCGCCGGAACCGCTCCTTGAACGAGGCCTCCCGGCCCAGCTCGGTGTGGAGCGTCTTCACCGCGACCTGACGGTCGAGCACCGTGTCGTAGGCGAGGTGGACGGACGCCATGCCGCCCTGCCCGAGCAACCGCTGCAGCACGTACCGGCCGTGCCCGAGCGAGTGCCCCTCGGTGCTGCCCTCAGTCATGTCCCAGCTCCCCCTCGGCGCGCGGTACTTCCGGACACCGGTCAGGGTAGCGGTTCGGGGCCGCGCCGAAACGCGGCCCCCGCGAGGCCACCGTGGGTAGGGCTACAGGTACGGACCGGAACGGATCCCGCGCCCCGGGCCCTCCTCCGGATCGCCCTCCGCGCCGTGCAGACCGGGGGGCAGCGCCCGCCGCATCTGCTCCAACTGGGCCCGCGCCGCCATCTGCTGGGCGAACAGCGCGGTCTGGATGCCGTGGAACAGGCCCTCCAGCCAGCCCACCAACTGCGCCTGGGCGATCCGCAGTTCGGCCTCGGTCGGAATGCTGTCGTCGGCGAACGGCAGCGACAGCCGCTCCAGCTCCTCGACCAGCTCCGGGGCCAGGCCCATCTCCAGCTCCTTGATAGAGCTGGCGTGGATGTCCTTCAACCGGGCCCGGCTCGCCTCGTCGAGGGGCGCCGCCCGCACCTCCTCCAGCAGCTGCTTGATCATGCTGCCGATCCGCATCACCTTCGCCGGCTGCTCGACCATCTCGGTCACCGGCAGCTCGCGCGGCTCGTCGTCCTCGTCGCCCCGCCCCAGCCCGCCGGCCGGCGCGGTGCCCAACGCCATCCCGTCCGGCCCGACGATCAGCACCTTCGGGTTCTCCTCCGCCCTGCCGCCCGACGCCTGTGACGCCTGGTAGGGCTCCTGCTGCGACCGCTCGTTCATCGGGTTGGTCATAGCTCCTTCATATGCTCCGTCCACCGCGAAGGTCAACGAAGCCGACCCCCGGATCGTCCCGTACCCGCCCCCTCGGCTAACGCCTGCGCAGTTTCCAGCCGACCAACCCCAGACCCACGCCCATCAGCCCCAGGCCGACACCCAGCGGGAGCTGCCGCGCCGACGGGTCGCCCCACAGCGGCGACGGCACCAGCGGCACCACCGGCACCACCGGACCGGCCGCCAGCTCCCCGCCCGCGACCGCGACCGCGTCCTCGCCCTGGCCCGCGTCCGTTCCCGCCCCCGTACCCGCGCCCGCCGTCGTGCCCGCGCCGGCCGTCGCGCCCGCGCCCGCCTCCGGAGCGGCCGCGTCACCGTCCTGCCCCGCGCCCCACCCCGGCGACACCGCCTCCGGCTCCGCCGGCTCCCCGCCGCCCGTCCCGCCGCTCCCGCCGCTCCCCCAGCCGCCCTCGGACGGCCCCGGCTCCTGCGGCAGCAGCGGCACCACCGCCTGCTGGTGCCGCCCGTGCCCGGACGCCGCCGGCCGCTCCGCCGCGGTCTGGGACGGCTGGGCCTCCGGGCCCGCCGAGGACGCCGGAGCCTCCGGCGTCGGCTCGGGGCTCGGGATCGGAGTCGGGTCCGGAACGGGCGACGGCGTCGGGGCGGGAACGGGCGACGGGGTCGGCGACGGCTCCGGGGCGGACGGCCCGGCGGACGGCTCCGCCGAGGGCTCGACCGGCGCGGGGACCGTACGGGTGGCGGTGGCGGTGGCGCTCGCGGTGGCCGTGGCGCTCGCGGGCGGCGTCGCCGCCACCACCTCGGCGGGCGGCGTGGCGGCGGCGGAGGCCGCGGCGGCGGAGGGCGCGGCCGCCCCGGGTATCGCGCCGCCGGGCGGCAGCCCCGCCCCGACCGCGGACGCCTCGCCCCCCGGCACCGCCGAGGCCCCGGCCACCGGCGGCCCGGCGGCCTGCTGCCCGGCCGCCGCCTGCCCGGCGACCGCCTGCCGCGCCGCGTCCAGCTGCGTCCTGGCCTGCTGCCGGGCCGCGTCCAGCTGCCCCTGCGCCTGCTGTCGGGCGCCGGCCGCCGGATCGGCGGCCAGCCCGGGGGCGGCCAGCAGCAGCGGGAGCGCCACCCCGGTCAGCGCCGCCCAGCGGCGCAGCGCGGGCGGGCGGGCGGCGGCCCGGGTCGGGGCGGCGGGCACGGAGCGGCGGCGAGCGAGCATGGAAAGCAGGTCCTCCCGACGGCCGCCCGCAGCGGGCTGGGGGCGGAGGCGGAACAGCTTGTGACCAGACTCACATACTCGGACACTCCGGGCATTTCGGTGCTCAGCCGGTGCCGGCGGGCACCTCCAGCACGACCTTGCCGACCTGGGCGCCGGCCTCGACCACCCGGTGCGCCTCGGCGGCCTCGGCGATCGGCAGCACCCGGTCGACCACCGGCCGCACCACGCCCGCCTCGACCAGCGGCCAGACGTGCTCGCGGACGGCGGCCACGATCGCCGCCTTCTCGCCGAGCGGGCGGCCGCGCAGGTTGGTGGCGACCAGGGCGGCCCGCCTGGCGAGCAGGGTGGAGAGGTTCACCTCGGCCTTGGCGCCGCCCTGCAGGCCGATCACCACCAGCCGGCCGTTGACCGCGAGGGCCTCGACGTTCCGCTCCAGGTACTTGGCGCCGATGATGTCGAGGATGACGTCGGCGCCGCCGAGCGCGGCCAGCTCCGCGACGAAGTCCTGCCGCCGGTAGTCGATCAGCAGGTCGGCGCCGAGCTCCGCGCACCGGGCCAGCTTCTCCGGGCCGCCCGCGGTGACCGCGACCCGGGCCCCGACCGCCTTGGCCAGCTGGATCGCCATGGTGCCGATCCCGCTGGCGCCGCCGTGCAGCAGCACCGTCTCGCCGGGGCGCAGGTGCGCGACCTGGAACACGTTCGACCACACCGTGCAGGCCACCTCGGGCAGCGCCGCCGCCTGCTGCGGCGTCAACCCCTTCGGCACCGGCAGCAGTTGACCCACCGGCACGGCCACCCGCTGCGCGTAGCCGCCGCCCGCGAGCAGCGCGCACACCTCGTCGCCGACCGCCCAGCCGGCCACCCCGGGGCCGAGCGCGGCGATCCGGCCCGCGCACTCCAGCCCGGGGTACGGCGAACTGCCCGGCGGCGGGTCGTAGAAGCCCTGGCGCTGGAGCAGGTCGGCGCGGTTGACCGCGGTGGCGGCGACCTCGACCAGCACCTCGCCGGCCGCCGGAACGGGATCGGGTACCTCGGCCCAGACCAGCCGCTCGGGGCCGCCGGGCTCGGGAATCGTGATGGCTCGCATGGCCGCCACGCTACGCCCCCGCCCGCCCCGCGCCCCGGCCCCCTCGCCGTCGACGGACAGTCCGTCAGGGCTCCGGCGGGCGTTCCGACAAGGTGGTGACACTCCGGCCCCGCCGTCACCCGGCGGCGTCGGGACCCCGCATCCTTGTGCCTGTGCCGAAATCCAACCAGCCCGACGACCCGGGTGCCCGGCCGTCCCGCCTGACGCGCAGTCGAGTCCGGGACGCGGGCACCGACACCACCGACCCCACCCGCCGGATCGCCCTCCCGGCCCGCCCCGGCCGGCCACCGCTGCGGCAGGTCGCCCGCCGGCTGCTGCTGGCGCTGGGCGTGCTGATCGCCACCACGCTGATCGTGTACGCGGACCACGCCGGCTACAACGACAACGCCGACTCCTCGGTCAGCCTGCTCGACTCGGCGTACTACGCCACCGTCACCCTCTCCACCACCGGGTACGGCGACATCACCCCGGTGAGCGACACCGCGCGGCTGGTGAACATCTTCGTGATCACCCCGCTGCGCGTGGTCTTCCTGATCATCCTGGTCGGCACGACCCTCGAAGTGCTGACCGAACGCACCCGCCTGCAGTGGCGGATCGAACGCTGGAGGCAGACCGTGCGGGACCACACCGTCGTCATCGGCTACGGCACCAAGGGCCGCAGCGCCGTCGACACCCTGCTCGGCCAGGGCGTCCCGAAGGACTCGATCGTGGTGGTCGACCCGCAGGCCAAGGCGATCGACCAGGCCACCCACGACGGCCTGGTCGGCGTGCTCGGCGACGCCACCCGGGCCGCCACCCTGATCCGGGCCGAACTCCCGCGCGCCGCCAAGGTGGTGGTCGCCCCCGAGCGCGACGACACCGCCGCGCTGATCACCCTGACCGCCCGCCAGCTCAACAAGGGCGCCACCGTGGTCGCCGCCGTCCGCGAGGACGAGAACGCCCCGCTGCTCCGGCAGAGCGGCGCGGACGTCGTCGTCACCTCCTCCAGCTCGGCCGGCCGCCTGCTCGGCATGTCGATGCTCAGCCCCAACGCGGGCGCGGTGATGGAGGACCTGCTGACCTACGGCGACGGCCTGGACGTCGCCGAGCGCCCGGTCACCAAGGCCGAGGCCGGCCTCAGCCCGCGCGAACTGCCCGACCTGGTGGTCGCGGTGGTCCGCGGCCGCCGGGTGCTCAACTACACCGAACCGGAGGCGGCCACCCTGCAGCTCACCGACCGCCTGATCGTCATCAAGCCGGGCGCCCCGGTCACCCACTGACCACCCCCGCCCGGTTCCACGTGGAACATCCGCTTCCGGGGTGTTCCACGTGGAACACCCCGTTTTCGGCCAGCGCTGGCGGCAGCGGTGCCCCGGGGCGGCCGGTTCCACGTGGAACGCCCCGGTCAGAACGCGGGCAGCGCCAGCACCTCCGCGTACTCCCCCGCCGCCAGGCCGCCGGGCGGGACGACGGCCAGGGCGTCGGCGCGGGCCAGGCCGCGGAGCATGGCGGGGCCGTCGTGCGGCAGGGGCGCCAGTCCGGCGGCGGTGCGGCGGACCGGGTGCAGGCGGGTGTCGCGCGGGTGGCCGGGCAGCGCGGCGGCCAGCGGTTCGGCCGGGCCGCCGGGCGGGACGGCGCGGCCGGACAGCGCGTGCAGCAGCGGCAGGGCCAGCGTGACGGTGCCGGCCACCGCCGCCAGCGGGTTGCCGGGCAGGCCCACCAGGTGGCGGCCGCCGGGCAGCGCCGCCAGCAGCATCGGGTGCCCGGGGCGCACCGCCACCCCGTCCACCAGCGGGTGCCCGCCGGTCGCCTCCAGCGCGGCGTGCAGGAAGTCCACCGGCCCGGCCGCGGTGCCGCCGGTGGTGAGCACCAGGTCGGCGGGCGAGTGCCGGATCGCGTCCCGCAGCAGCCCGAAGTCGTCCCGGACGTGGCGGCCGCCCAGCAGTTCCGCTCCCGCCGCGGCCAGCCAGGGCGGCAGCAGCGGGCCGAGCGCGTCCCGCACCCGACCCGGGCCGGGCAGCCCGGAGGTCAGCAACTCGTCGCCCAGCACCAGCAGTTCCACGGTCGGACGGCGGTGCACGGCCAGCCGGTCGTGTCCGGCGGCGGCGGCCAGCCCGAGCACCGCCGGGGTCACCGGCAGCCCCGCGGGCAGCAGCTCCTCGCCGCTGCCGCACTCCTGCCCGCGCGGCCTGACGTCCTGCCCCGGCAGCACCGCGCCGCGCAACTCGGCTCCACCGCCCGGCAGTTCGGTGCGGGTGCCGTGCTCGCGCCGGAGCACGCCGGTGGCGCCGGGCGGCAGTTGGGCGCCGGTGGCGATCTCCACCGCCGCGCCGTCCGCCAGCGGCGCGCACTCCTGGCCCGCCAGCACCCGGCCGGCCAGCCGCCACGGGCCGGGGCCGGCCACCGCCCAGCCGTCCATCGCGGAGGTGTCGAAGGCCGGCAGGTCGGTGAGCGCGACCAGCGGTTCGGCCAGCGTCCGCCCGGCCGCCGCCGCCAGCTCGACCCGTTCCACCGGCAGCGGGCGCCCCGCCGCCACCGCCGCCCGGCGGGCGGCCGGCCACGGGCCGCCGCGCAGCGTGGCCGCCACCGAGGTCACCCGGACGCCGCCGGTCCGCTCCGCCGCCGCCTGGCTCACGGCCCCTCCCCGTCCCCGGCCCGCGCCCCGGCCGCCGCCTCGGCGGCCCAGCGCTCGGCCAGCGCCGTCACGGCGGCGTTCGCCTCGGCCACCGCCGCCGCGCCGCCGCCGCGCCGGGCCGCCGCGTAGCCCACCAGGAACGCGGTGAGCGGCGCGGCCGGGCGCTCGACGCCGTGCGCGACCACCCGCGTCATGTCCAGCAGCCCGCGGACGTCCACCGCCAGGTCCAGGCCCAACTCGGCTCCGGCCGCGGCCATCCACTCGTCCAATGTGCGCTCCATGGGGCCCATGCTGCCCGATCCGCGGCGCCGCACCCCTCACCCGCGGGTGCGAGTGCCTCACGTCGTTTCCCCACCGTCCCGTCCGGCCCCCGGTGCGGCCGCCCGGAACGCCCGCTACCGGCGTTCCGCCCGCTCGCGGGCCTCGGCCAGGTCGGTCCAGGTGTCGCAGTCGAAGGAGGCGTCCGCCGGGTCGGGCAGCCGGGCCAGCCGGAGCCCGGCGAGCAGGGCGCGCAGCGGCCGGCCGGCCGGGTCGCCGAGGGCGGCGAGCGCGGTGCGCAGCGCGGCGGTGCGGTAGGCGGCGGCGAGCGGCTGGTCGCGGCCGTCCGCGTCGACCAGCAGGGCGCCGTCGCGGGCGGGGTCGTCGAGCGCGGCGAGCAGCCGCCGGACCGTCGCGACGTCCAGGAAGGGCAGGTCGGCGGCGAGCAGCAGCAGCCGGGGCGCGGTGACCTCGGGGAGCGCGGCGGCCACCGCCGCGACCGGGCCGCCGCCCGGCGGGTCCTCGCGCAGCCAGCGGACCCCGGCGCGTTCGGTGCGGCGCTCGGGGCCGACCACCAGCAGCTGCCGGGCGTCCGGGCAGGCCGCCAGGACCAGGTCGAGCAGCGGGCGCCCGCCGACCGTCAGGGCCGGCTTGTCCGCCCCGCCGAGCCGGCGGCCGGCCCCGCCCGCCGCGGCCACCGCGTCGTACCCGCCCGCCGTCCCCGCCCGCTCCCGCGTCCACGTCACCCCGGCAGTATCACCGCTCCCCGCCGCCGGGCCCCTCCGCGCCGGGCCCCTCCGCCGGCTCCCGCGCGGCCGCCCCCTCGTCGACCGGCTCCTCGACCGGGATCTCCCGGCGGGCGACGTTCGCCGCCGCGCCGTGCTCCAGGATCGCCGGCAGGGTGAGGCCGCCGTAGCGCTCGTTGACGGCCGCGGCCAGCGCCTCCGCGTCCTCGGGGTGGTCGTGCAGGGCCTCGTCGAAGTCGCGCAGGTAGCCGGCGGTGAAGGCGAGCACCCGGTGCGCGGCGTCGTCCATGCCGGGGGCGCGGTGGCCGGCGATCACCCGGTCGACGCCGAGGTCGGCGATCAGGCCCAGGTTGTGCGACCACTGGTCGCGGGCGGCCGGGTCGGTGTCGGCCGTCCAGACGTGGGTGCCGTTGTACGCGAAGTCGCCCGCGATCACGGTGCGGACGCTCGGCAGGTGGGTGAGGGTGGAGCCGGCGCTGTCGCCCTGGCCGAGCTGCAGGACCCGGATCAGCTGGCCGTCGATCATCAGCGGCTGCGGCAGCAGCGGCGCGGGCAGCAGCGGCTGGTCCGGGATGTCGTCGCCGTAGACCGGCTTCCACTGCGCGACCTTGGCGGCCGCGGTCTGCCCGATGCCCTCCACCACCGAGGGCGCGGCCAGCAGCCGCGCGGTCGGGAACAGCCGCAGCACCTCCTCGGCGCCGAAGTAGTGGTCGGGGTGCTGGTGGCTGATCACGATGGCGAGCAGCTCGCGGCCCTTGCCGGCGATCCACTCGGCCAGTTCGCGCCCGGCGCTCCGGGTCAGCTGGGCGTCGACCAGGATCGCCGTCCGCTCGCCCATCACCAGGCTGGAGGTGGCGAAGAACGCGCTCTCCGGGCCGGTGAAGACCTCCACCTCCAGCGGGCGGTAGGCCGGTACCGGGCCGTGGCCGCTCTCGTCGGACACTGAAGCGGTCACGGCTGCTCCCCTGGTCGGTGGACGGCGGCGGGACCGAGGCGGTCCCGTACCGTCCAGCCTGGCCGGAAGGCCCCCGCGCCGCCGGGTGGGCGCGCCCAGGAGGGTGATCACCACCGCCCCCCGGCGGCTCGCGGGCGTCGACTATTCTCGGTGGTCTCCGGGCACCGGGTACCTCTGCACACACCATTCCGGGAGCACTTGATGGACCGGCTCGACAACACCGTCCGCGACTACGCCTGGGGCTCGGCGACCGCCCTGCCCGGGCTGCTCGGCCGGCCCGCCACCGGTGCCCCGCAGGCCGAGCTGTGGATGGGCGCCCACCCCGGCGCGCCGTCCCGGGTCGACCGCGGCGCCGGGCCGGTCGCGCTGGACGCGGTGATCGCCGCCGACCCGGTCGCCGAGCTGGGGGCCGGGTCCGTCGAACGGTTCGGGCCGACGCTGCCGTTCCTGCTCAAGGTGCTCGCCGCCGCCGTGCCGCTCTCCCTCCAGGTGCACCCGACCCTCGCCCAGGCCCGCGCCGGGTTCGCCGCCGAGGAGGCCCGCGGCGTCCCGGTCGACGCGCCGCAGCGCAACTACCGGGACGCCAACCACAAGCCCGAACTGATCTGCGCGCTCGGCGACCTGGAGGGCCTGTGCGGCTTCCGGGCGCCCGCCGACGCGGCCGACCTGATGGCCTCGCTCGACGTGCCCGGCCTGGAGCCGCTGGTCGAGCTGCTCCGCACCAAGCCGGAGCCGGAGGCGCTGGCCGGTGCGCTGGCCGGGGCGCTCGCCCTGACCGGGCCCGCGGGCCGCGCCACCGTGGAGGCCGTCGCCCGGGCCGTCACCGCCGGCGCCGCGTCCGACCCGACCGGCGCGCTGGCCGGGTACGCCTTCGCCGCCGCCGAGTACCCCGGCGACCCCGGGCTGGTCGCCGCCCTGCTGCTCAACCACGTCCGGCTGGCGGACGGCGAGGCGCTGTACCTCGGCGCCGGCCTGCCGCACGCCTACCTGCGCGGCACCGGCATCGAGATCATGGCCAACTCCGACAACGTGCTGCGCTGCGGCTTCACGCCCAAGCACGTGGACGTCCCCGAACTGCTGAAGGTGGTCGGCTTCCGCAGCGGCCTCCCGGAGGTGCTGCGCCCGGCCGCCGGCCCGGACGGGGAGCGGCTCTACCCGGTGCCGGTCGACGAGTTCCGGCTCTCCCGCCACGAGCTCGCCGACCGTCCCGCCGTCCTGCCCGGCAGCGCCCCGCAGATCCTGCTCTGTACCGCCGGCACGGCCCGACTCACCTCCGGTGGCAAGGAGTTGACGCTCCACCGGGGCGAGTCCGCGTTCCTCCCGGCGACCGGCACCGACACGCTGCTCGACGGCCCCGGCGCGACGGTCTTCCGCGCCACCGTCACCCTCGACCGGCCCTGACCGGCCCTGACCGGCCCGCCGACGCGGACGGACCGCCCGGTCCGCGGAGGGACGGGGCGGCCCGCTCGGGCGCCGGGGTTCCGGGGTCAGGAGGTGGCGACCGCGCCGCCCGGGACCTCGCTCCAGCCGCTCCACTGGCCGGTGTTGTAGTCCGCGTCCTTGCCGTAGACCCGGTCGTCGGCGCCGACGCCGAAGACGTGCACCACGTTGTTGACGACCGTGCTGGTCAGCGACTTCATCGCCTTGGCGTCCTGCTTGACCCAGGTGGCGTTCCAGTTGCCGGTCGAGTAGTTGCCGTCCGTGGTGTAGAGCGCGCCGTCCGCGCCGACGATCTGCAGGTGGACGGTGTTGCCGGTCATCGCGGCGGTCAGCGACCTGGCGCCGGCCGCGCCGCCGGGCACGGCGCTCCAGCCCGACCACTGGCCGGTGCCGTAGTCCGCGTCCTTGCCGTAGACCTCGCCGTTGGAGCCGAGCGCGAAGACGTGCACCACGTTGCCGGACGACACGCTGGTGAGGCCCTTCAGCCCGCTGCTGTCCAGCCGGTCCCAGCGGCCGGTCCAGCCGCCGCCCGCGTAGTCGCCGTCGGTGTTGTAGAGCGCGCCGTCCGCGCCGACGATCTGCAGGTGGACGGTGTTGCCGACCATCGCGGCGGAGAGCGAGGTCGCGCCGGCCGCGCCGCCGGGCACCTCGGCCCAGGCCGACCACTGGCCGGTGGTGTAGTCCGCGTCCTTGCCGTACACGCGGCCGTTGGAGCCCAGCGCGAAGACGTGCACCACGTTGTTGGCGGTGACGCTGGTCAGGCCCTTCAGCGCGCTGCCGTCCAGCCGGCCCCAGACGTTGGTCCAGCCGGCGCCCGCGTAGTCGCCGTCGGTGCTGTAGAGCGCGCCGTCCGAGCCGATCAGGTTGAGCCGCGCGGTGGTGCCGGTGGCGGCGACGGTGATCGACTGGGTGACGCCCCAGGAGTCGGACACGGCGTCGTCGACGATCTTGTTGTAGCGGTAGGCCTTGTAGTCGCCGTTGGGGTGCGAGTCGAAGGTCGCGGCGTTGATCGAGATGCCGGTGCGGTGCTTCACCGGGGTCGAGCCGAACGAGTAGTAGGAGAAGGTGGTGTGCGCGGCGTCGTCCCACTTCTCGAACAGGATCACGTGGTCGTAGAAGCTGTTCAGGATGTCGCCCGCCTTGAGCTGGCTGCGCGGGATCTCGGTGGCGTAGCCGGGCAGGCCCTGGGTGCTGGGGCTGGCGCCGAGGTGCCAGGCCATCGAGACGTAGCCGGAGCAGTCGGTGCGGTAGGCGCGGCCGGAGGAGTCCGGGTAGGTGGCGCCCTGGTTGTAGGCGATGGTCTTGCCGTACCAGTACTGGGCGCGCTGGATCACCTCGCCGCGGGTGATCTGGCCGTCGACCGAGGACGCGGCCTGCGCGGTGGTCGCGGTGGCGACCGTGACGGCGGTGGTGGCGATCGCGCCGGAGAGGGCGATGGCGGCGGCCAGGGCGGTGCGCAGGACCTTGGAGGTACGGGTGGAAGACATGGCGGATCCCCTTCACAGCGGTGCGGTCAGTGGGTGGTGTGCCGGGCCCTCGGGCCGCTCGGCGGGATTCGGCGGACGGCTGTCCTGCAGGAACAGCGGTCGGCGCTTCGTCCGGTGGCCGTTCGGGCTTCCCCCTGGCGGCGGTCACCAGCTTCGCCCGGCCCGGAAGCCCCCGGTAGGGGTTCCGGCTGTCCCCAACCCGCCAGTCCGACTCCGGACGTAATGTCGTGGCCATGACAGGGAAAACGCCGCCCGGCGGGACCCCTCCGAGCAGCGGGAACGCCTAGAGCGGGAACGCCGCCTGGTGGGCCAGCCGGGCCGGCGCGCCAGCGCCGATCGCGGTCAACTCCTCGTCCAGCGCCAGGAACCAGGACCAGCGCTCGCCGCCGCCCGCCCGGGCCAGCGCGTCCACCAACAGGTCCTCCAGCTCGGGCACCCGCCGGTCCTTCCAGATCTTGTCGGCCAGGCTGACCAGCAGGTCCTCGGGCGGGGAGGACGGGCCCCAGTCGGCGTGCCCGGCCGCGAACCGGGCCAGCTCGGGCGGCACCCCGGCGGCCAGCAGCAGCTCCCGCCCGGTCGGCTCGTGCGCCGAGCCGGGACCGGACAGCTCCGAGCGGTGCCGGACCTTCCCGATGTCGTGGGTGGCCGCCCCGAACAGCACCGCGGCCCGGTCCACCGGCAGCTCCGGACAGTGCCCGGCCGTCCAGTCGACCAGCCGGGCGGCCACGTCGTGCACCAGCCGCAGGTGCGCCACCAGCCGCGGCGGAGCGGCCAGACCCGCCAGCAGCGACAGCACTCCGTCCGGCAGCGGGCGCAACTCCAGACCATCGTCCATGGCGGGCGACCCTACCCGAACGGGCGCCCCCGCTTAATCACTTGACCGTGTGCGCGCGCTCCGGCTGCACTGTCCCGGACGACCGAGACGGCGACCCCGGAAAGCGACGGCAGTGATCGACATCAGGCCCACCAGCGCGCAGGACCACCAGCTCTTCGTCGAGACGATGCACGCCGCGTTCGCGCTGTTCGTCGACCCGGTCGGCGAGGACGGCACCGGCGCCTGGTGGTCGGCGTTCGAGCCGGAGCGCGGCCTGCTCGCCCGCGACGCGGACGGCCGGGCGATCGGCACCGCCGGCGCCTACACCCTCGAACTCACCCTCCCCGGCGGGCGGATCGTCCCGGTCTCCGGCGTGACCGCCGTCGGCGTGCTGCCCTCGCACCGGCGGCGGGGCGTGCTCACCGCGATGATGCGCCGCCAGCTCGCCGACCTGCGGGCCCGCGGCGAGGCGGTGGCCGTCCTGCTCGCCTCCGAGGCGCTGATCTACCGGCGCTTCGGCTACGGCCCCGCCACCTACACCCGCGCGCTGACCGTCCCCCGGCACAAGGCCGCGCTCACCCCGCCGCGCTCCGGCGCCGCCGAACCCGCCGGAACGGTCGAACTCCTGCACCGCGACCAGGCCGTCGACCTGCTGGAGCAGGTCTACGACCGCCACCGGCGCACCCGCCCCGGCGCCGTCTCCCGGCCGCACCGCTGGTGGGCCCGCGGCGCCGGCCAGCCCCCGATCGCCCCCAAGCCCCGCTACGTCGCCCTGCACCGGGACGCCGACGGCACCCCCGACGGGTACGCCAGCTACGCGATCGAGGACAAGCGCAGCCTGGTCGTGGACGAGACCGTCGCCGCCACCGACGCCGCGTACACCGCGCTCGCCCGCTACCTGCTCGGCCACGACCTCGTCCAGCAGGTGGTGTTCCGGCACGTCCCGCCGGACCACCCGCTGCCCTGGCAGCTCGCCGACTACAACGCCGCCGAACAGGGCAAGCACACCGACTGGCTCTGGGCCCGGGTGCTGGACGTGCCCGCCGCGCTCACCGCCCGCGGCTGGAGCACCGACGGCGAACTCGTCCTCGACGTCGACGACCCCTTCCTCGGTGAGCACCACCGCCACCTGCTGACCGTCCGCGGCGGCGAGGCGTCCTGCGTCCCCACCGACCGCGCCCCCGACCTCTCCCTCGACATCAGCGACCTCGGCTCGATCCTGCTCGGCGGCACCCTCCCCAGCACCCTGGTCCGCGCCGGCCACCTCCACGCCCACCACCCCGACGCCCCCGCCCGCGCCGACGCCCTGTTCCGCTCCGACCGCGAACCGCACTGCCTGCACTGGTTCTGACCCCGGCGGCCACCACCCGTCCCCGGCCACCCCGTCCGACCCGGTGCGCACCCTGCCCGCACGCACCTGCTCCTCCCGCACGGCCCGACCGCCGCCGACACGCCCAGCCCGCGCACCGGCGGCCTGCCGCTCGTCCCCGCCGACCAGCCGGAGACCGGCCGGCACGGCGGCGGTTCCACCGGACCGGGCTCGTCACTCGTCCCCGTCGTCGAAGTCGTGGGGCGGGATGGTCCACCGCAGCACCGTCTCGCCCGCCTCGTCGGCTTCGAGCGTGACCGGATAGACCTGGCCGGCGTCCCGCTCGCCGCGGTGCCTGATCGAGTGGTCACCCTGGTCCCATTCGACGCCGAGCACCCGGCAGCCGCCGACCTCGATCGCTCCGGCGCGGAGCGGGTGGTGCCACCCGGCGCGCCGGAAGCGGTGGTCGTCGGTGTGCTTGTCGATCGAGACCATGAGGCCCCTGCCGTGGAGGCGGTCGCACCAGGCGGTGAGTTCGGCCGCGCGGGCGGCCGCCTCGGCCAACGGGAGGTCGAGCCACCCGTGCGGCCCGTCGACGCCGTGCTGCGCGATCCGCCCGCCGCCGAACTCGGCGTGCGCGTCGTCCGCGTACCGGCCCCAGTAGAAGACGTCGGCGAGCCCGTCGGCCGGCTCGCCGTTCATCCCCGTCCACGTGTCCAGCCCCGCCGCGTCACCGATGACCGTGCCGCACCGGTCGACGGGCAGGTCCCCGAGCGGGACCGGCACCGACCGGTCCACGGGCCCGGGCCACGGAAGGCCGAGGCCGATCTCCAGGGTCGCGATCGCCGGTTCCTCGTCGAACGGGGACGGCGAGGTGCTCGCCCTCACCCTCAGCGGCCGATCCGCGGCCGCCGGCACCGCGACCACCTCGCACAACCAGTCGCGCAGGTGCCCTCCGCCCGCCGCGGCCGCCGCCCCGGCCCGCTCGGACAGGGGCTGCCCCAGCTCCCGCCAGTGGTCGATCCACCCGGCCATGCCGAGCACCAGCACACCGGACGGCGCATCGACGGTTCCCAGGTCGACAAAGGTCTCGTGCATGCGCTGAATTGTGTCCTCCCGGTGCGACAGCCGCCGGCACCGGCTCCCCGCCGTGGGGCCCGGCAACCGCGTGTGAGGTCCTGCGGGTTCTCAACTTCACTGTCAGGTAACGGTCCTGCGACCTGGACGTTTCTCTGACGGAACGTCCCGAGAGCCGTCGCCGGCAAGCGCCTGCCGGCCTACGGACGGATTGATCGGTTCATAATTCGAGTCAGCGCCGAGCGACCCGGCGCGCGGCACCCGCAGCGGGTGCGCTCACCGCGATCGGAGAACATCGTGAAGAACAGCGCGTTGTGGCGAGTGGTCGACAACGAGAGCGGTGCCCAGTCCGTCGTCAGCACGCCCTCCGAGGCGGTCGCGTTCGTCAACAGCCGGTTCGACACCGAGGACGACGACGAGCCGTTCGGCATCACCGAGATCGGCCCTCTCCTTCCGAAGCCGCTCGGCGTCATCACCGCCTGGGCCGCCGACAAGGACGACGAGCGAACCGACGGGCGCACCGCGCCGATCGCCATCAGGCCGGTCGTGACGGATGACGCCATCGAGTGCGACGACGTCGTCCTCTGGGACGACGTACACGTGTCATGGGACCACGACGTGTACACCGTCGCGGACGGCTACGAGTACAACGAGGCTTACAGCACCGCCGAGTTGAGAGAGATCCTCGACGAGTACGCCGACGACTACGAGTACGCGCCGGAAGAGCCCGAAGGGCCTGGCAGCCACGGGTGGCCGAAACCGGGAGAGTTGATCCCCTACGGGGCCCAGGAGTGTGCCAAGCGGTTCGGGCACCTCGACGACGACGCCCTGCTGTGGCTGGCCGCCACGCGCATCACGCTCGCCGTGTGGCGCAACACACCCGTCGAGAACTGGCACGCCGGTACGAGTCCGCTCCACGACGGCACGATGATGCGGATCAACGTGGCCACCACCCGGCTCGTGCGCTCGATGCTGTCGTTCGACCACGTCGACTGGATCGCCGTCGGTCTCGCGGTCGTCGACCCGTCCCGGGTGCTACCGACCGGGCAGTCCGTGCTCGAACTCGGGCTGGCCTGCCACAACGCCGACGACCCGGCGCACCAGGTCGATCCGCGAGAAGAACTCGCGGAGATGGCACAGGTCGCGATCTCATGGGGGCGGACGTACCGCCTGCACGAGAAGGAGTTCGGCCTGCGGACCCTGATCGAGTTCTTCTGCGCGTACGACAACGGCTGGTTCGGAGCTCCGAGTTGGGGGCGCGTCGTCGATCGGTTCCTCACGGCCGCCGACGACCGGGAGAACGCGCACTGGAGCGTCCACCGGGACAAGCCCTGGTTCGACGAGTGGTCCACCAACCGCCCGGCCGACATCGCGGACAGCACGGAACTTCGTCGACTGCTCCTTGCCGGGCCCGACCTGCTGTCCGAGGAAGCCGCTGAGTGGTGCGTGGAAGGCAGCATCGGCTACGTCTGCCAGGACGACCACGCGAACGACTGCCGGCGGTGCGGCATCCCGCCGGCGACGGAGCCCACCAGCGGGTGAACGCGGGCACCCGCGTGGAGAAGCGGCGACCCACCGGGCCGCCCCCGGGCGGCCACCCATCGGGTGGCGGCCGGCTGCCCGGGACGTCGAGCGGGTCACCGTGCTCGTCGCCGCCCGCGAAGGCGACCGCCCTGCGGAGGCTCGATGGCACGAGGTTCGGGAACCTGCGCGTCAGGTCACGTCCCGGGTCATGTCGACGAAGCGCGAGTAGTGGCCCTGGAAGGCGACGGTGATGGTCGCGGTCGGGCCGTTGCGGTGCTTGGCCACGATCAGGTCGGCCTCGCCGGCCCGCGGGGACTCCTTCTCGTAGGCGTCCTCCCGGTGCAGCAGGATGACCATGTCGGCGTCCTGCTCGATCGAGCCGGACTCGCGCAGGTCGGAGACCATCGGCTTCTTGTCGGTGCGCTGCTCGGGGCCTCGGTTCAGCTGGGAGAGCGCGATCACCGGGACCTCCAGCTCCTTCGCCAGCAGCTTGAGGTTTCGGGACATGTCGGAGACCTCCTGCTGCCGGCTCTCCGCCCGCCGCGAACCGCCGGACTGCATCAGCTGCAGGTAGTCGATGACCACCAGCCGCAGGTCGTTGCGCTGCTTGAGCCGCCGGCACTTGGCCCGGATCTCCATCATCGACAGGTTCGGCGAGTCGTCGATGTACAGCGGCGCCGCGCTGACGTCCGGCATCCGCCGCGCCACCCGCGTCCAGTCGTCGTCGGTCATGTTCCCCGACCGCATGTGGTGCAGCGCCACCCGCGCCTCCGCCGACAGCAGGCGCATGGCGATCTCGTTGCGGCCCATTTCGAGCGAGAAGATCACGCTCGGCAGGTTGTGGTGGATCGAGCAGGCCCGCGCGAAGTCCAGTGCGAGGGTCGAGTTGTGGGTGGGCACCATCGACCGGGTGGCCAGGTACAGGTGGTCGGGGTTGTCGACCTCGACGCACCGGACGGGCACGCTGTCGATCTCGCGGACCTCCACCACGTAGCGCTGCCGGAGCCTCGGGGTGGCCGGGCGCCGGCGCTCGGCGTGGACCGCCCGCTTGCGGGCCAGGCCGAAGACCTCACCGGTGGGGGTGAAGGTGACGGTCCAGACCGTCGAGGACGCCTCGGAGCGGCCGGCGACCCGCCTGGTGGCCACGCCGCACCGGTGGCCGAGGCCCACGACCAGGTCGCGGAAGCCCTCGGCGAGTTCGCGGCTGGTCACCGCGAACTGCACCGACCCGGTGGCGTTGACGGTGCCGTCGCTGTCCAGCAGCCCGGCCAGCAGGGCCCGCCGCTGGGCCTCGGAGCCCCGCAGGTAGGGCGCCGGGATGTGCTTGCGGCCGAGCACGCCGAGGTCGCGCAGGGCGGTCAGCAGGCTGCCGTGCCGCCGGGTGCAGGCGTCACAGCGGGGCTCGGAGAACGGCGAGGAGCACGGAGCGCCGCAGTCCGCGCAGGTGGTCGGCGGGACGGGCGCGGAGACCAGCCGGGCCCGGCCGCCGCAGGAGCGCCCGCAGGAGCGGACGTGGGCGAGCTTCGGGGTGAAGACCGTGCCGCAGACCACGCAGGCCCGCTCGAAGGTCTCCGGCTCCGCCACGTCGTAGCGCAGCGCGTAGGTCGGGGTGTCGCCGATCCGGCGGGCCGTCAGGCCGTCCGCGGCGAGGCGTTCCAGGACCTCCGGGTCGGTGGTGGTGATCCGGGCGGCGTCGGTGTGGCCGTCGCCCAGCCAGGCGCCGAGGGCGTAGGGCGGGACGGGCAGGTCCCGCTCGGGCAGGTCGAGCGCGGAGGTGTTGCGCACCGAGTGGTTGGCGCGGCCGTCCGAGGTGTCGCAGCGCAGGGTGGCGGCGATCTCCTTGGTGGTGACGACCCGTCCGGTCCCGCCGCTCCGGCGGGTCGCCCGGGTCTCGGTGAGCCACTGGTGGTCGGCGTCGGCGATCACGGTGGTGCCGTCGTCGAAACGGACCTCGTAGCAGGGCCGGTCGGCCATCACCTCGGTGGCGGCGACCACCCGGGTGGGGCGGCCGTCGGCGTCGAGCAGCAGGTCACCCACGGCGACCTCGCCCATGGTGGTCCAGCCGTCCGGGGTGGGCAGCGGGGTGTCCAGGGCGAGTGCCTTGCCCATGGCCGGGCGGGCCGCGATGACGATCATCTGGCCGGGGTGGAGGCCGTTGGTGAGGGCGTCGAAGTCGGCGAAGCCGGTGGGGACGCCGGACATCTGGCCGGAGCGGGAGCCGATGGCCTCGATCTCGTCGAGGGCGCCCTCCATGATGTCGGCGAGCGGGGCGTAGTCCTCGTTGGTGCGCTGTTCGGTGACGGCGTAGATCTCGGCCTGGGCGGCGTTGACGATGTCGTCGACGTCGCCCTCGGCGGCGTAGCCCATGCCGGCGATCCGGGTGCCGGCCTCGACCAGGCGGCGCAGGACGGCGCGCTCGTGGACGATCTCGGCGTAGTACTCGGCGTTGGCCGCGGTGGGGACGGAGTTGACCAGGGTGTGCAGGTAGGAGGCGCCGCCGACGCGGGCCAGTTCGCCGCGCTTGGTGAGCTCGCCGGCCACGGTGATCGGGTCGGCGGGCTCGCCGCGGGCGTAGAGGTCGAGGATCGCGCCGTGGATCAGCTCGTGGGCGGGGCGGTAGTAGTCGGCGGGCTTGAGCACCTCGACGACGTCCGCGATGGCGTCCTTGGAGAGCAGCATGCCGCCGAGCACGGACTGCTCGGCCGCCAGGTCCTGCGGGGGGACGCGTTCGAAGCCCTCGCCGCCGCCGAAGCCGCCCTCGCGGTCGCCGTCCCGGTCGCGGCGCTCGCCCTTGCCGGGGAAGCGGTCGCCGCCCTTGCCGCCGTCGCGCCGCTGGAAGCCGCCCGAGCCACCGGAGCCGCCGGACCCACCCTCGCGGCCCCCCGAACCGCCCCCGGAACCGCCCTCGCGGCCGCCGGCCGGGCCGTTCGAACGGCGGGAGACCGGCAGCCGGTCGCCCGGGCCGTCGGGGAAGGCGTCCGGCGGGAAGGCGTCGTCGGACGGCTGCCAGTCGTCCTCGGGGGGCGGGGCGTCGTGGTCGTCGTACTGGGGGCCGGTCACGCGTGTTCCCCGTTCAGCGAGCGGTGCGAGTTTGGTGCGGGCCTGGCCGGTGGCGTACCGTCTTCGGCGCCTGTCCTTCTTACGGTACCGAGCCGACAGCACCCGCCCCGCGCGGGTCGGTCCCTGAACGGCTGCCGGATCCGGCCGGTGCCGCGGTGCGCGGCACCCGGGTGGCGGGCGGGTTATCCACAGGGGGTGTGGATAACCGCTCACAAGCTGTGGAGAACCCGGCCCGAGCTGTGTACAACCCTGTGGATAACCATCCTATCCCCCCAATGTCAACTCGCTGACCTGGTACTACTCCCCCTTCGGCCTGTGCATGAGAAATTCTTCACACGACCGGGCCCGCCACCGAAGACGTGTTCGACGGCACACTCGTCCACCGGTGGAGTAAGAGTCGCAAAGCAAGTGCAACCATTACCTGTGGATGAGTAGGCTGACCCCATGCCCGCCAGATCCCCAGCCACCACCGACCAGCGCCGCGAGCAGCGCCGCGACCGCCGCGCCGACCGCCGCCGCCACGACCGGGAGATCCTCGCCCTGGCCGTCCCGGCCTTCGGCGCGCTGGTCGCCGAGCCGCTGTTCCTGATGGCCGACTCCGCGATCGTCGGCCACCTCGGCACCGCCCAGCTCGCCGGCCTGGGCGTGGCCTCCGCCGCGCTCACCACCGTGGTCGGGGTGTTCGCCTTCCTGGCGTACGCCACCACCGCCGCGGTGGCCCGCCGGATCGGGGCGGGCGACCGGCGGGCCGCCGTCCAGCAGGGGGTCGACGGCATCTGGCTGGCGCTGCTGCTCTCGGCCGGCCTGGTGCTGCTCACCCTGCTGCTCGCCCCGCAGGCCGCCCGGCTGCTCGGCGCCTCCGCGACCGCCGCCCCGTACGCGGTGACCTACCTGCGGATCAGCGCGCTCGGGGTGCCCGCGATGCTGCTGGTGCTGGCCGCCACCGGCGTGCTGCGCGGCTTCCAGGACACCCGCACCCCGCTGCTGGTCGCGATCGGCGGGTTCGCCGCCAACCTGGTGCTCAACCTGGGCCTGGTCTACGGCGCCGGCCTCGGGGTGGCCGGCTCCGCCTGGGGCACCGTGATCGCGCAGAACGCGATGGCCGCGGTCTACGTCGCCGTGGTGGTCCGCGGCGCCCGCCGGGAGGGCGCGGGCCTGCGGCCGGACCGCGCGGGCATCCGGGCCTCGGCCCGGGCCGGCGGCCCGCTGCTGGTGCGCACGCTGAGCCTGCGCGCGGTGCTGCTGCTGGCCACCGCGGTGGCCGCGAACCTGGGCGACGCCGAGGTGGCGGCTCATCAGATCACCATGACGGTCTGGTCCTTCGTCGCCTTCGCGCTGGACGCGGTGGCGATCGCCGGCCAGGCCATCATCGGCCGCTACCTGGGCGCGGGCGACCTGCCCGGCACCCGGGCGGCGACCCGGCGGATGGTCGAGTGGGGCCTGGGCGCGGGCGTGCTGTTCGGGCTGCTGATGGTGCTGGGCCGGCCGCTGTACGTCCCGCTGTTCAGCTCCGACCCGGGCGTGCGGGCCCAGTTGTCGACCGCGCTGCTGCTGGCCGCGCTGACCCAGCCGGTGGGCGGGCTGGTGTTCGTGCTGGACGGCGTGCTGATGGGCGCGGGCGACGGCCGCTACCTGGCCTGGGCGATGCTGGCGACCCTGCTGGCGTTCGTCCCGGCGGCGCTGGCGGTGCCCGCGCTGGACCTGGGGCTGGCCGGGCTGTGGTGGGCGATGAACCTGTTCATGCTGAGCCGGGCCGCCTTCCTGGTCGGCCGGGTCCGCACCGGCCACTGGATGGTGACCGGCGCCGTCCGGAGCTGAGCCGCGGCCCGTAGCCGAACCGCGGCCCGGGCCGCGCGGCGGCCCGGACGGCCGGAGGGCCGGACCCCGCGAACGGGATCCGGCCCTCCGACTGCGTGACGGCTGCGCTCAGGCGGCGACGACGTTGACGTCGAGGTTGGCCTGGACGTCGGCGTGCAGCTTGACCGAGACCTTGTGGCTGCCCACGGTCTTGATCGGCGAGGCGATCGCGACGGCGCGCTTGTCCACGGCCGGGCCGCTGGCGGCCTTGATGGCCTCCACGACGTCGGCCTGGGTCACCGAGCCGAAGAGGCGGCCGGCGTCGCCGGAGCGGACGGCCAGCTTGACCTGCAGGCCCTCCAGCTTGGCCTTGACCTCGTTGGCGGCCTCCAGGGTCTGGATGGCGTGGATCTTCCGGGCGCGACGGATGGCGTCGACGTCCTTCTGACCGCCCTTGGTCCAGCGGATGGCGAAGCCGCGCGGGACCAGGAAGTTGCGGGCGTAGCCGTCCTTGACCTCGACGACCTCGCCGGCGCTGCCGAGGCCGGGGACCTCGTGCGTGAGGATGATCTTCATTGTTCGGTCACCCTCTCTTAGCGCGTGGTGGAGGTGTAGGGCAGCAGGGCCACCTCACGGCTGTTCTTCACAGCCGTGGCGACGTCACGCTGGTGCTGGGTGCAGTTGCCGGTGACCCGGCGGGCACGGATCTTGCCGCGGTCGGAGATGAACTTCCGCAGCAGGTTCGTGTCCTTGTAGTCCACGTACGTGGCCTTGTCCTTGCAGAAGACGCAAACCTTCTTCTTCGGCTTGCGAGGAGGCGGCTTCGCCATTGTGTGCTCCGTTGAGTACGAGATCTGTCAGCGTCACCGGGCCCGCGGGGGGCCCGGCAAAGCACCGCTTAGAACGGGGGCTCTTCCGAGTAGCCGCCGCCGGAGTTGCCACCCCAGCTGCCGCCACCCTGGTTGGACGAGGGGGCGCTGGACGCCCACGGGTCGTCGGAGGGAGCCTGGTTGCCGCCGCCGGAGTTGCCACCCCAGCCGCCGCCGCCCTGGTTCCCGCCGCCGCCGTAGCCGCCGCCACCCTGCTGGCCGCCGCCACCGCCGAAGCCGCCACCGCCGCCGCCCGGACCGCCGGTCCGGTTGGCACGGGTGACCTTGGCGGTCGCCGAGCGCAGGCTCGGGCCGACCTCATCGACCTCGACCTCGAAGACCGTCCGCTTCTCGCCTTCCTTGGTCTCGTAAGACCGCTGGCGCAGTCGGCCCTGCACGATCACGCGCATGCCGCGCTGCAGCGACTCGGCGACGTTCTCCGCCGGCTGGCGCCAGACGTTGCACGTGAGGAAGAGGCTCTCGCCGTCCTTCCACTCGTTGGTCTGCCGGTCGAAGGTGCGCGGGGTGGACGCGATACGGAACTTGGCCACCGCGGCACCCGACGGGGTGAAGCGCAGCTCGGGGTCGTCGACGAGGTTGCCGACGAGGGTGATGACGGTCTCGCCTGCCATGTGGTGATGACCTCTCGGAAAGAAGTTCTGCGGTGCTCGTCAGCGGTGTTCCACGTGGAACACCGGACGTGAACCCTCCGGCGCGGACGCCGGAAGCGGGCTCAGTGGGTGTCCGGGCGCAGGACCTTGGTCCGCAGAACCGACTCGCTCAGGCTGAACTGGCGGTCGAGCTCCTTGACGACCTCGGGCGTGGCCTTGAGGTCGATGACCGAGTAGATGCCCTCGGACTGCTTGTTGATCTCGTACGCCAGGCGACGACGGCCCCAGGTGTCGATCTTCTCGATCTTGCCGCCGCCGGTGCGGACGACGTTGAGGAAGCTCTCGATCAGGGGGGAGACGGCGCGTTCCTCGACCGAGGGGTCGAGGATGACCATCACCTCGTAGTGACGCATGTGTAACCCACCTCCTTTGGACTCAACGGCCACGGCGTTTCCGTGGCAGGAGGGTTGTGCGCGTCGGCACCGGTTCCGGGCATGGAAGCACGCCCCTACACCAGTGCAGAGGGGCCAGCCTACCGGGTGAGCCGACCAGCGGACAAAACAGTTGGCTGTCGCGGTTGTCACTCCGGCCGATTCGGCCGCAACCTGGACAGAACGAACGTTCCCTCCCCCAGGAGGTGGGTCCCATGGCACAGGCCGCACCCCGGCCGCAGCACCGGCCGAAGTTCACCCTCAACACCGACGGGCACCCGCACCCGCGGGAGAACGCCCTGGTCGGCGTGACCGTCCTGCTCGGCGCGATCGCCTTCGTCACCTCGTTCTTCCACAACCTGCACATCCTGACCTCGTGGACCGGCCTGTTCGGCGTGCTGGCCGGCCTGACCGCGCTGTTCCTCTCGGTGACCACCGCCGAGCGGTTCGCCGTCGTGATCGGCACCGGCGCCGCCGCCTTCGGCCTGATGCTCGGCGTCGCGCACGGCGGCCTGTTCGGGGGCGTGTGGTGACGCCCGGCGGGCGCGGGGCGGGGTGAACCCGCCCGAGCGCCCGCAACCTCCGGTGCCCTCCCGGCGTAGTACCTGTACCAGCAGGCGCGCTCAGGGGGGCATCATCATGTCGGGTCGGTTCCCGGTCGAATCGGACCATTCGGGCGATAGGGTCACCATGGGTAGATCCGACGAGGAGGAGCACGGAGCATGAGCCTGCGGCTGCGGACCATCACGCGTGAGGAACACCTGGCTTTCGTGCGGAGCCGGCCCTCGGCCAGCCACATGCAGGTGCCCGCCTGGGCGGACGTGAAGGCGGAGTGGCGCGCCGAGAGCCTGGGCTGGTTCGAGCCCTCCGGCGAGCTGGTCGGCGTCGGCCTGGTGCTCTACCGGCAGCTGCCCAAGGTCAAGCGGTACCTGGCCTACCTGCCGGAGGGCCCGGTGATCGACTGGTTCGACCAGGACCTCGACCGCTGGCTGAAGCCGATGCTGGCGCACCTGAAGGCGCAGGGCGCGTTCACGGTGAAGATGGGCCCGCCGGTGGTGGTCCGCCGCTGGGAGGCCGGCACCATCAAGGACGCGATCGCCGGCAAGCAGGCCAAGCGGCTGCGCGACGTCGAGCCCGACTTCTGCGAGGCCCGCGCCCTGGAGACCGCCGAGCGGCTGCGCCGCTCCGGCTGGCTGCAGGGCGAGGACGGCGGCGCGGGCTTCGGCGACGTCCAGCCCCGGTACGTGTTCCAGGTGCCGCTGGGCGACCGCTCGCTGGAC
Source organism: Kitasatospora setae KM-6054 (assembly GCF_000269985.1). Classification (NCBI taxonomy): domain Bacteria; kingdom Bacillati; phylum Actinomycetota; class Actinomycetes; order Kitasatosporales; family Streptomycetaceae; genus Kitasatospora; species Kitasatospora setae. The sequence goes on from NC_016109.1 coordinate 4,336,329, forward strand.
GACGTGCAGCGCGGCTTCAACCAGCTGTGGCGGCGCAACATCAAGAAGGCCGAGAAGAGCGGCGTCGAGGTGGTCCAGGGCGGCTACGAGGACCTCGCGGTCTTCCACAAGCTGTACGTGGTCACCGCCGAGCGCGACCGCTTCACGCCGCGGCCGCTGTCCTACTTCCAGCGGATGTGGACGGCCCTCACCGCCGAGGACCCGAACCGGATGCGGCTCTACATCGCCTACCACGACGGCGAGCCGCTGGCCGCGACCACGATGCTGGTCGTCGGCGAGCACGTCTGGTACTCGTACGGCGCCTCCGCCAACCACAAGCGCGAGGTCAAGCCGTCCAACGCGGTCCAGTGGCGGATGATCCGGGACTCCTACGCGCTCGGCGCGAGCGTCTACGACCTGCGCGGGATCAGCGACACCCTGGACGAGGACGACCACCTCTTCGGGCTGATCCAGTTCAAGGTCGGCACCGGAGGCCAGGCCGCCGAGTACCTGGGCGAGTGGGACTTCCCGCTCAACAAGCTGCTGCACAAGGCGCTCGACCTCTACATGTCGCGCCGTTGAGCCACACCCGAGGAAGAACCATGGGGCGCACGGGGAGCACGGGGAGAAGAACACCATGACCTTGACGATGTACGTGGACACCGGCCGCTGGCGGGCGCACCAGCGCGGGCTGCTGGCCGAGTTCGCCGGGCTGGTCCCGGTCGCCAAGGGCAACGGCTACGGCTTCGGCAACGGCCGGCTGGCCGCCGAGGCGACCCGGCTGGGCGTCCCGATGCTGGCGGTCGGCACCGCGGCGGAGGCCGAGGCGGTGGCCGGCGGCTTCGCCGGCGACCTGCTGGTGCTGACCCCGTACCGGGCCGGCGAGCCGGAGGCCGACCTGCCCGCGGACCGGGTGGTGCGCACCGTCGCGCACGCCGAGGCGCTGGCCGCGCTGCCCGCGGGCAGCCGGGTGGTGGTCGAGTGCATGACCTCGATGCGCCGGCACGGCGTCGCGCTCGGCGAGCTGCCCCGGCTGCCGGTGCGGCACCTGACCGTCGAGGGCTTCGCGCTGCACCTGCCGCTGGACCGGCCGGACGGCTCCGACCCGGTGGACGAGGTGGCCGCCCTGGTCCGGGCGATCGGCGAGGCCGGGCTGCCCACCGGCACCGTCTACCTCAGCCACCTGTCCGCCAAGGACGGGCGGCGGCTGGCCGAGCGCTTCCCCGACACGGAGTTCCGCTCCCGGATCGGCACCCGGCTGTGGCTCGGCGAGGTGGAGGCGCTGACCTCCCGGGCCAGCGTCCTGGACGTCACCCCGGTGGTCCGCGGCGAGCGCTACGGCTACCGGCAGCACAAGGCCCCCTCCGACGGCCACCTGCTGGTCGCCACCGGCGGCACCGCGCACGGCGTCGGCCTGGAGGCCCCCAAGTACGTGCACGGGGTGCTGCCGCGCGCCAAGGGCCTGGCCCGGGCCGGCCTGGCCACCGTGAACCGGACGCTCTCGCCGTACTCCTGGCAGGGCAAGCAGCTCTGGTTCGCCGAGCCGCCGCACATGCAGGTGTCGATCCTGTTCCTGCCCGGCGAGCTCAAGCCGCCCGCGATCGGCGACGAGCTGTCGCTGACCGTCCGGCACACCACCACCCACTTCGACCGGGTGGTCGAGCGCTAGGACCCGCGCACAGCACGGAGCCCGCCCGCCGACGGTTCGGCGGGCGGGCTCCGTGCTGTGCGGGCGGCTACTTCGCGGGCTCGGGGCCGGGATCCGCGTCGGCGGTCGGCTCCTTGTCCAGCCAGTCCGCCGTCGGCGCGTAGGCCGCGTACGTCTCCGCCTCGCGCAGGCCGCGCGCGGAGCCGAGCACGAACCTGTCCGGGGCACCGTCCAGCACGCCGCCGGACGGGTCGTCGCTGCCGTCCCAGCGGACCGGGTCGTACTCGGGGCGGAGGACGTCGCGGACCACCATGTAGCAGAGGTACAGGGTGCCGACCAGGTGCAGGGCGATCGCGAAGTGGTACCACTCCTGGTCGATGCCGTGGTGCTTGCCGTCGCCGTTGTAGGCCAGGTACGACCAGACACCGAGGAAGTACAGCACCTCGCAGGCCTGCCAGATCAGGAAGTCGCGCCAGCGCGGCCGGGCCAGCGCCGCCAGCGGGATCAGCCAGAGCACGTACTGCGGCGAGTAGACCTTGTTGGTCAGCACGAAGGCCGCCACCACCAGGAAGGCCAGCTGGGCGAAGCGCGGGCGGCGCGGGGCGCTGAGCGCCAGCCAGCCGATCGCCAGGCAGCTGAGGACCAGCAGGCCCGCGATCCAGGTGTTCAGGGTCTCCAGGTTCTTGTTCCGGACGGCCTGCATGAGGATCAGCCAGAACGAGCCGTAGTCCTCCTTGCGGGTCTGGCTGAAGCTGTAGAAGGTCAGCCAGCCCTTCCAGTTGGCCATCATGATCGGCAGGTTGACCACCAGCCAGGCGCCGACCGCGCCGCCGAAGACCTGGCCGAGCTCCTTCCACTTGCCGGAGCGCAGGCAGAGCACCAGCAGCGGACCGAGCAGCAGCGCCGGGTAGAGCTTCGCCGCGGTCGCCAGACCGATGAACACACCGGCCCAGACCGGCTTGGAGCCCGACCAGTAGGCCATCGCGACGGCGGCCAGCGCGACCGCCAGCAGGTCCCAGTTGATGGTGGCGTTCAACGCCAGCGCCGGGGCCAGCGCGAACAGCAGCGCGTCCCACGGACGGCGGCGCTGGGCGCGGGAGGTGGCGACCACCGCGACCACCGCGCAGATCATCAGCATCCCGGCGTTGACCATCCAGAACCACTGCTCGCGGCTCATCAGGTCGCCGCTCTTGGTGGTCAGCCACGCCGCGACCTGCATGAACAGGCCGGTCAGCACCGGGTACTCCAGGTACTGCATGTCCGGCGAACCCTGCGGGATCGGGTCCAGGTACGGGTGCAGCCCGGTGGCGAAGCCGCGGCCCGAGAACAGGTGCGGGATGTCGCTGTAACAGGCCTTCGTGTACTGGGTGGTGGCGCCGTGGAACCAGCCGTCGTTGTAGCACGGCGCCTTCTGGATCAGCCCCAGCAGGTAGACCGCGATCACCGCCAGCGCGAGGAACTTGGCCGGCGTCCACCAGGACACCCCCAGCAGCGCCCGGCGGCCGGGCGGCCCGCCGAACAGCTCACTGCCGGCCTCCGCGACCGGATCCTCGTCCGCGGGCACCACCACGGTGTTGGGCAGCGGACCGCCGGCCGGCGCGGGGCCGGGCGGCGCGGTCTCGTCACGAAGGCTGGAGGTCATGGCGCACATACTGCCGCACCCATCCGCGCAATCGAAGAGGGGCACGGGATCGCGCCCCCGATCCGCGCCCCCGACCCCGGTGACATACCGGACGCCCGCAGACACAAACCCCCGCCCGCCGCCGCGAACCGGCCGCTACCGGCCGTTCCCGGGCACCGGCGCGGGGCCCGACGCGGGGCCCGGAGGACGCCCGCCGCACGCCGGAGGGGGCACCTGATCGCGCGGGCGATCGGGTGCCCCCTCCGGGGACGTCGGCCGGAATCCGGCCGCTCCGTCAGTTGGTGCGGCCGGTGGTCGTCCCGGTTCCGGTGGGGGTGCCGGTGGGGGTGCCGGTGTTGGTGCCGCCGTTGGTGGTTCCGGTGGTGGTGCCGGTGCCGCCGGTGGTTCCCGTGCCGCCGGTGGTGCCCGGGTTGCAGATCACCGGCAGGCAGGTCGACGGCGACGCGGTCGGGGAGCCCGAGGGCTTCCCGGTCGGCTTGCCGGTCGACGACGCGCTCTCGGTCGGCGACGGCTGCTCGACCGGGACGCTCGGCTGCTCGGTCGGGACGGCGGGCGCGGACTCGGTGGCCGAGGCCGACGGCGAGGCACTGACCGGGGCGCCGGAGGAGTCGACCTCCTGGCCCCAGGGGGTCGGCGGGGTGAAGTTCTTCGGGTTGCCCGGGCCGATGATCTTCATGTAGCGGGTGAAGATGTCGGTCGGGTAGTCACCACCGTGGACCTCGTTCTTGCCACCGGTGCCCTTGAGGTCGAGCAGCTTGGCCTTGCCCGGCTCCTCGCGCCACATGCTGACCGAGGTGACCAGGCTGGGCGTGTAGCCGACCCACCAGGCCGACATGCTGTCGTCGGTGGTACCGGTCTTGCCGGCCACCGGGAAGCCCAGCGCGGCGGTCTTGTTGCCGGTGCCGTTCTTCGCCACGTTCTGCAGCACGTCGGTGATGTTGTCGGCGACGGCCGGGTCCAGCGCCGTCTTCGGCGTCGGCCTGGCGAAGTTCGGCAGGTCCTTGCCGTGGAACTGCACGGCGGTCACCGAGTACGGGTCGGTCTGCTGGCCGTGCGCCGCGAACACCGAGTACACCGAGGCCATCCGGATCGCGCTCGGCGTCGAGGTGCCCAGCGGCAGGGTCAGCGTGCTGGCCCCGGCCAGGGTGTCGTCGTGCAGGCCCAGGGTCTGCGCCATCGCCCGGACCTTGTCGCCGCCGACGTCCTGGCCGAGCTGCACGAACGGCACGTTGTACGACCACTGCATGGCCGTCCGCAGCGTCACGTACCCCTTCTTGCCGGGGTCGCTGTTGCGCTGGTGGTACGGCTGACCGTTCTCCATCGCCTTGCTGCCGTCGGCCCGGTAGATCTGCGCCATGTCGTCGGCCAGGTAGCGCGAGTCCGGGTTGATCTGGGCCGGCTTGCCGTCCTCGCCGTTCTTGGTGAGGACGCCGTCCTGCATCGCGGCGGCCAGCACGATCGGCTTGAAGGTCGAGCCGACCGGGACGCCCTTGGCGTCGGCGTTGTTGGTGTAGTGGTTGTTCTCGAAGCCCGGGCCGCCGTAGATCGCCACGATCGCGCCGTCGCCCGGCAGCACCGAGGCGGCGCCGACCTGGACGAACTTGTCCGCCTCCCGGCTGTCCGGCTTCAGGGTGGCCGCCTGGAAGTCGTCCACGGCCTTCTTCAGGGCGTCCACCTTGTCCTTCTGGAAGGTGGTGTGGATCTGGTAGCCGCCGCGGTCCAGCGCCGCCGCCGTGATCGTCGAGTCCTTGGAGGTCACGTACTGCTTGGCGGTCTCGATCAGGTACGAGACCTCGCCGGTGGTCTTGGTGACCTTCTGGGTCTCGATCGGCTCGGGGAAGTCCTTGCACTTGGCCCGGTCCTCGGCGGACAGCACCTTGGTGGTGACCATCCGGTCCAGGATCCAGCTCCAGCGGCTGACCATCCGCTCGTGGTTGGCCGGGCTCAGGCTCGGGTCGAACAGGCCCGCGCCCTTCAGCAGGCCGGCCAGCATGGCGCCCTGGCAGACGTCGATCTTGCTGGCGTCCACGCCGTAGTACGCCTGCGCGGCGGCCTGGATGCCGGTCGCGCCGCGGCCGAACCAGCTGGTGTTCAGGTAGCCCTCGAGGATCTGCTCCTTGGTCTTCTCGTCGTTGACCTTGAGGGTGATGAAGAATTCCTTGGCCTTCCGCGAGAGCGTCTGGTCCTGCGAGAGGTAGACGTTCTTCACGTACTGCTGGGTGATGGTCGAACCGCCCTGGGTCTCGCCGCCGGTCGCCATCTTGTAGACGGCGCGGGCGATGCCCTTCGGGTCGATGCCGGAGTCGGTGCGGAAGGTGTCGTTCTCCGCCGCGATGACCGCGTCCTGCGCCTGGCGGCTGATCTTCGAGAGGTCGACCAGCTGCTGGTTCTCGGTGCCGGTGCGGGCCATCTCGCTGCCGTCGGCCCAGTAGTAGACGTTGCTCTGGATCTGCAGCGGGACCTTCTCGTCCGGCACCTTGACCATCGCGTACGCGGTGTAGACCGCGGCCACGCAGCTGCCGAAGAAGATCAGGAACACGCTCAGCACCTGCCGCCAGGACGGCATCCAGCGCCGGAAGCCCTGCTTGCCGAACCGCGGGTAGTCGATGATCCGCTTCTTGCCCGGCTTGCCGCCGCGCCCGGCGGCGCGGCCGTTCGGCGGGCCGCCCGCGTCACCGCCGCCGGAACCGCCGGAGCCGCCCTTGCGGGACTGCTTGCGCATCTCCGCCCGGGTCATCCGGGGCTGCTGCGCGGTCCCGCGCTCGGCCCGCCGGCCGGCGCCGGGGCCGGGGCCCTGGCCCGGCACCTGGCCGGGTCGGCCGACCCGGTTCAGGCCGGGGGTGCCGCCGGCCGGGGTGTCACGGCCGTACTCGGGTGCGCCCTGGACCGGGCTGCCGTAGGCGTACGGCTGTCCGGGGTCGGGCTGCCTCGGCGGCTGCTGCTCGCCCCCGGGGTTCGCCGACCTGCGCCGGTGTTCGCTCATCTCTCCGCGGCTCCTCGGTCAGGGTGCACAGGCGAAAGAGTACGGCTCCCCGAAAGCCACCTATTCGGGCATTGGAAGCCAACCGGGACGAACCGACCGCGATTCATTACACGCCCGTTGCCCAGATGCCTTGTGATCGCGGTTACGCGTGCCCCCCTTGCTCCTTCCGTGACCCAGGGTTACTGTTGCCGATATATCGAGCCGATACATCGACGCGACACATCGGCTCGGCATACTTCGGCATGCACTGCCGAACCCCGGGCCCGCACCCGACGAGCAGGAACCCCCCACGGAAGGAGGAAGGCGGGATGAGCCGACGCTCAGGCGTCCTCGAATTCGCCGTCCTCGGCCTGCTCCACGACGCGCCCATGCACGGGTACGAGCTGCGCAAGCGGCTGAACGTGCTGCTGGGCTCGTTCCGGGCCTTCTCGTACGGAACGCTCTACCCCTGCCTGAAGAGCCTGGTCGCCCAGGGCTTCCTGGTGGAGGACAACCCGGACGTCGAGTACGTCCCGGCCACCGCCCTGAACGGCAAGCGGTCGAAGATCACCTACCGGCTCTCCCCGGAGGGCAAGCAGCGCTTCGAGGAGCTGCTCGCCGACTCCGGCCCGGAGGCCTGGGAGGACGAGCACTTCGGCGTCCGCTTCGCGTTCTTCGGCCAGACCGACCGGGCGGTCCGGATGCGCGTGCTGGAAGGCCGCCGCAGCCGGCTGGAGGAGCGGCTGGAGCGGATGCGCAGCTCCATCGCCCGCACCCGTGAGCGCTTCGACGACTACACCCTCGAACTCCAGCGCCACGGCCTGGAGTCGGTGGAGCGCGAGGTCCGCTGGCTCAACGAGCTGATCGAGACCGAGCGGGCCACCAGAACCGGACGCGGCCCCGCGTCCCCCCAGTCTTCGGACGGCCGTGGTCCGGCCGACGGGTCCTCCGACCCGCCCGGGCCACCGTACGACCGCCCGGGGCGCTCCTCCTAGCGGAGCGCTGCAGCACCGCGCCGGCCCCGCCGCCCGCGGCGCGGCCCGGGCGCCCCGCGCGCCCGATTCGGACAGATCAGAACAGTTGTGGAACGAGGTCCCCGCCACAGCACGGCGGACCTCATGAGATTCAGGGAGCAACCGGAATGGGTTCGGTTCGCGTAGCCATCGTCGGCGTGGGCAACTGCGCCGCCTCGCTGGTGCAGGGTGTCGAGTACTACAAGGACGCCGACCCGGCCGGTAAGGTCCCGGGCCTGATGCACGTCCAGTTCGGCGACTACCACGTCAAGGACGTCGAGTTCGTCGCCGCGTTCGACGTGGACGCCAAGAAGGTCGGCTTCGACCTGGCCGACGCCATCGGCAACAGCGAGAACAACACCATCAAGATCTGCGACGTGCCGCCGACCGGCGTCACCGTGCAGCGCGGCCACACCCTCGACGGCCTGGGCAAGTACTACCGCGAGACCATCGAGGAGTCCGACGAGGCTCCGGCCGACGTCGTGCAGGTCCTCAAGGACCGCCAGGTCGACGTCCTGGTCTGCTACCTGCCGGTCGGCTCCGAGGCCGCCGCGAAGTTCTACGCCCAGTGCGCCATCGACGCCAAGGTCGCCTTCGTGAACGCCCTCCCGGTGTTCATCGCCGGCACCAAGGAGTGGGCCGACAAGTTCACCGAGGCCGGTGTCCCGATCGTCGGCGACGACATCAAGTCGCAGGTCGGCGCCACCATCACGCACCGCGTGATGGCGAAGCTCTTCGAGGACCGCGGTGTCATCCTCGAGCGCACCATGCAGCTGAACGTCGGCGGCAACATGGACTTCAAGAACATGCTCGAGCGCGAGCGCCTGGAGTCCAAGAAGATCTCCAAGACCCAGGCCGTCACCTCGCAGATCCGCGACCGCGAGCTGGGCGCCAAGAACGTCCACATCGGCCCGTCCGACTACGTCGCGTGGCTCGACGACCGCAAGTGGGCGTACGTCCGCCTCGAGGGCCGCGCGTTCGGCGACGTCCCGCTGAACCTCGAGTACAAGCTCGAGGTCTGGGACTCCCCGAACTCGGCCGGTGTCATCATCGACGCCGTGCGCGCCGCGAAGATCGCCAAGGACCGCGGCATCGGCGGCCCGATCCTCTCCGCGTCCTCGTACTTCATGAAGTCCCCGCCGGTGCAGTACTTCGACGACGAGGCCAAGGAGAACGTCGAGAAGTTCATCCGCGGCGAGGTCGAGCGCTGAGCGCCCGGTCCTTGATCCCCGAGCACTGACTCGTCGGCCGGAGGGCCGTCCCGCCTCGCGCGGGGCGGCCCTCCGGCGCGTTCAGGACCAGGCGGCGTCCCAGGTGGCCGGGCCGACCACGCCGTCCACCGCGAGCCCGTGCCGCTGCTGGAAGGCCCGGCAGACCCGGGCGGAGTCGGGCCCGTACCAGCCGTCGGCGCTGATCGACCAGCCCCGGGCGGCCAGCCGCCGCTGCCACATCAGCACGTCGTCCCCGTGCAGCATCGGCGTCTGCGTCCGCAGGTACCGCCCGGGCCAGCGCGGCGGACCGGACGCCGGCGCGGTGGCCTGCCCCGCCGTCCGCGCGGCGGGCACGCCGCCGAGCGCCGGGTCGGCCGAGACGGTGCCCTCCGGGAAGGCCGGCACCCCGTACCCGTACGGCGAGCCGGGGCCGCGGCGCGGGCGGGACTTGAGGTAGACGCCGTCGCCCTCGGCGGAGCCGCTGTCGTTGGTGTTGTGGGTGGGGATGAAGTCGTCGGTGACGAACAGGCGGGAGGGTGCCGACACCGCGATGCACTGGACCTCTTCGTCGCGCACGTACTCGACGGAGACGACCCGGCGGGCCCACGCGGCGTTCCGCGGGACGAAACGCTCTGCCTTGCGTGGTGTCCTGAACGGGTTGAAGTGCGGCATGTTGACGTTCTGCACGCGGTACGCGTCCCTGGCAGGGGTGCGGTTCGGCTGTCGGGGCGAGGTGTAGTGCACATCGCGCCTGACGTTCACCGCGGCCCGGCCGCCGAGTGAGCGAACGAGCTCCTGAACGTCCCCGGCCAGGCGCTCGGAGGCCGAGGTGAACTCGATCCGCCCCCGGGCGTCAATCGACCCGTCGGTGTCCATCAGTCCTCGCAGGAGCGCCAGCCGGTCCTTGATACCGGCTCTGCGGTAGCAGGCGGGCAGGAACTTGTGCGGGGCCGTGACGCCCATCAGGCCGAACGCGCGCAGTTCCTCGATCAGCTGGTTCCTGCCCCGGCCGCCGGGTCCGATGATGCGCCAGTTCCCCTCCACAGCGTGCTCATCGGCGATGTGCGGAACCAATCGGTGACCGTCCGGCAGGCAGGAGCGCAGCTCGGCGAGGACGTCCGGGTCGGTGTTGGTGAAATGCAGTCCGCCGCCGCTGGCGCCGCCGTCCCCGATGAGCAGCCCGAGCAGGTACGGGTCGATCGGGAGCGGCTCGCCCGTCTGCCGGTACTCGACGGGTTCGATGAGGGGCACGCGCACCCGGGAACCGGGGCGGGAGACCAGGGCGGCGAGTTCCAGGGTCGTGACCACCCTCGGGCGGGCCCGGCCGTCGATCGCGACCTGCCAGAGGTGCTCCTCGCACGCCTCGGCGGCGGAGCCGTCCCGGAGGGTGATCCGGTGCACCGGTCGGATGCCCTTGGGGTGGACGCCGGTGATCTCGGAGGGCCGGCCCTCCGGATCCACGACGGGATCTCCGACCCGCAGGTCACCCATCCTCCGGTAGCCGGTGGGGGTGAGCACCCCGGCGTGCAGCGGGAGGGCGTTGCCCTCCACCGTCCGGATGGTGTCGGCGTCGTAGGCGACGACCACGCCGGTGTGGCTGCCGCCGTCGGGGCCGAGGTAGAAGGGACCGCCGAGGACGGGGTAGTCGGTCCAGCGGCCGCGGTCGCGCCACCAGGTGACGGCGGCGAGGCAGGAGGCGGTCATCGGCCAGAGGGCGTCCATGCCGGCCCGGTGGGCGGCCCAGGCTTCGAAGGTGGCGCACCAGGGCTGGCCGTCGGACCATTCCAGGCCGGGGGTCTCGGTGCTGTAGCGCTGGCGGTTGTTCCAGGTTCCGTCGGGGTCGCGGCCTTCGTGCCGGCCGACCTGGCCGAGCAGAAGGGCGGTGAACTCGTCCCGCATGGGGCCTCCCGTTGTCCGAACTGGTTCTTCCCTCCCTGCGGGGTCAACGAGCCGGGAAGCGCCGGGTCATCGGTGGTGCGGGAGCGCGCGGGGGGCGTCCGTTCGCCGGAAGTCGACCGATGTTTCACGTGAAACGGGCTCGGACGCGTGGCACCCTTGGCGGGTGATCACCGAACGCCCTCCACGCGAGGCCTCCCTGTTCGGGCTGCTGCTCGGGCTGCTGCGCGGCCCGGGGTTCCGGCGGCTGCTGACGGTCCGGCTGCTCTCGCAGTTCTCGGACGGGGTGTTCCAGGCCTCGTTGGCGGCCTTCGCGCTGTTCTCGCCGGACAAGCAGTCCTCGCCCGGCGAGATCGCCGCCGCGCTGGCGGTGGTGACGCTGCCGTTCTCGGTGGTCGGCCCGTTCACCGGCGTGATGCTGGACCGCTGGCGGCGCCGGCAGGTGCTGCTGACGGGCAATCTGGTCCGCGGCGGGCTCTGCCTGCTGACCGCCCTGCTGCTGCTCGGCGGGGTGCCGAGGTGGGGGTTCTACGCGGCGGCGCTGCTGGTGATCGGGATCAACCGGTTCATCCTGTCCGGCCTGTCGGCCTCGCTGCCCCGGGTGGTGGAGCCGTCCGCGCTGGTCACCGCGAACGCGGTCTCGCCGACCCTGGGCACGGTCGCGGCGACGGCCGGCGGCTTCCTCGGCCTGGGGCTGGGCCTGGTGGCCTCCGGTGCGGCCGGGGGCGCGCTGACGGTGGGGCTCTCCGCGCTGCTGTACCTGGTCGCCGCGCTGGCCGTGCGGCCGATCGGGCCGGACGAGCTGGGCCCCGACCTGCCGCTCGAACTCCCGCCGCTGCGGCAGGCGCTGGCCACCGCCTGGCACGACCTGCGGGCCGGCCTGGGCCACCTGCTGCGGGAGTGCCGCCCGGCGGTGCGGGCGCTGGCCGCGGTCAGCCTGGCCCGGTTCTGCTACGGCGTGCTGACCGTGGTGGTGCTGATGCTGTGCCGCTACACCTTCAACCGGGCCGAGGACGTCGACGGCGGCCTGGCCACCCTGGGGCTGGCAGTCGGGATGTCCGCGGTGGGCTTCTTCCTGGCCGCCGCGGTCAGCCCGTGGGCCACCCGCCGGCTCGGCCTGCACGGCTGGATGACGCTCTGCCTGGCCGCGGCCGCCGTGTTCGTCCCGGCGCTCGGCCTGTTCTTCCGGACGGCCCCGACCATGGCGGCGGCGCTGCTGCTGGGCGTGGTCACCCAGGGCACCAAGATCTGCGCCGACACCCTGGTGCAGGAGTCGGTCGAGGACGAGTACCGCGGCCGGGTGTTCGCGATCTACGACGTCCTGATGAACGTCTCGTACGTCGCCGCGGCCGCCGCCACCGCGCTGGTGCTGCCGCTGGACGGCCGCTCGGCGCCGGTGGTGCTGGCGCTGGCCGCGCTGTACGCGCTCGGTGCGCTGCTCTACTTCCGGGCCTCGCGCCGCAGTTGATCCCGGGCGGCCGCTAGGGTACGTGGGCGCACGGCACCGCGAAAGCCGCACATGGGGGAAGACCAGATGAGCACACCGCCGCCGCCCGGGTCCTACGGGCAGCCCAATCCGTACGGCCCGCCGGGCCAGCAGCAGCCACCGCCGTACGGCGGCCCGTCCGGCTACGCCCAGCCCGCGCCCGCGTACGGGCAGCCCTCCGGCTACGGCACGCCCCCGCCCGCGTACGGCCAGCAGCCGCCCGCCTCCGGCTACGCGCAGCCCGCGCCCGCGCCCGGGTACGAGCAGCAGCCCGGCTGGGGCCAGCAGCCCCCCGGGTACGGCCAGCAGCCGCCGGCGTACGGCCAGCAGCCCGCTCCGTACGGCCAACCGCCCACCGGGGACGGGCAGTTGCCGGCCTGGGGGCAGGCGCCGCCGCAGGCGCCCGCGAAGCGGGTCAGCACCGGCGCCCGGGTGCGCGGCGCGGCGCTCGGCGTGGGCATCCTCGTGGTGGTGTTCGGTGGCCTGTGGGGGCTGGGCGCGCTGTTCGGCGCCGGGGACAAGGGCCCGTCGGTCGGCGACTGCCTGAACGGCGGGCACAAGAAGGTGTCCTGCAGCGCCTCGGACGCCAGCTGGAAGGTGGTCGGCCGGAAGACCAGCCTGATCACCTCGTACCACTGCGGCGAGGAGTTCCCGGGCAGCACGCCCTACGACGGCCAGTACCGGGTGAAGAAGCACACCACCAAGTACCGGCTGTGCCTGAACCCGCTGAAGGGCGCGCCGGCCCCGGCCGTCGGCAAGCACTGAGGGCCGGGGCGGGTCGGGCGGGGCCTCAGTCCCGCGCCGGCTGCTCCGCCCACCAGGCGCGGAGCGCGGCCTCCGCCTCGGCCGGCTCCATCGGGCCGTGCTCCAGGCGCAGTTCGAGCAGGTGCTTGTAGGCCCGGCCGACCTCGGGGCCGGGCCGCAGGCCGAGCAGCTCCATGATCCGGTTGCCGTCCAGCGCGGGGCGGATCGCGTCCAGCTCCTCCTGCGCCTGGAGGGCGGTGATCCGCTCCTCCAGCGAGTCGTAGGTGCGGGCCAGCGCGGCGGCCTTGCGCTTGTTGCGGGTGGTGCAGTCGGAGCGGGTCAGCTTGTGCAGCCGGCTCAGCAGCGGCCCGGCGTCGGCGACGTAGCGGCGGACCGCCGAGTCGGTCCACTCGCCGCCGCCGTAGCCGTGGAAGCGCAGGTGCAGCTCGACCAGCCGGGAGACCTCGTTGACCAGCTCGTTGGAGTACTTGAGCTCGCGCATCCGCTTGCGGGTCATCTTGGCGCCGACCACCTCGTGGTGGTGGAAGGAGACCCGGCCGTCCGACTCGAAGCGGCGGGTGCGCGGCTTGCCGATGTCGTGCAGCAGCGCGGCCAGCCGCAGCACCAGGTCGGGGCCGTCGGTCTCCAGCGCGATCGCCTGCTCCAGCACCGTCAGCGAGTGCTCGTAGACGTCCTTGTGCCGGTGGTGCTCGTCGCTCTCCAGCCGCAGCGCGGGCAGTTCGGGCAGCACGTGGTCGGCCAGGCCGGTGTCGACCAGCAGCCGCAGGCCCTTGACCGGGTGCTCGGCGAGCAGCAGCTTGTTCAGCTCGGCCTGGACCCGCTCGGCCGAGACGATGCCGATCCGGTCGGCCATCGCGGTCATCGCGGCGACCACCTCGGGCGCCGGGTCGAAGTCCAGCTGGGCGGCGAACCGGGCGGCCCGCATCATCCGCAGCGGGTCGTCGGAGAACGACTCCTCGGGGGTCGCGGGCGTGCGCAGCACCCGGGCCTCCAGGTCGTCCAGGCCGCGGTGCGGGTCGACGAAGCCGCGGCCGGGCAGGTCGACGGCCATCGCGTTGACGGTGAAGTCGCGGCGGACCAGGTCCTGCTCGATCGAGTCGCCGTAGCTCACCTCGGGCTTGCGCGAGCTGCGGTCGTACGCCTCGCTGCGGTACGTGGTGATCTCGATCAGGAACGAGCCCTCGGGAGTGTCCTTGCGGGCGCCGACGGTGCCGAACGCGATGCCCACGTCCCAGACCGCGTCCGCCCAGCCCTTGACCAGCTTGAGGATCTGCTGCGGGCGGGCGTCGGTGGTGAAGTCGAGGTCGTTGCCGAGCCGGCCGAGCAGGGCGTCCCGGACCGAGCCGCCGACCAGCGACAGCCGGTGGCCGGCCTCCTGGAAGCGGCGGGCGATCTCGTCGGCGACCGGGGAGACCCGCAGCAGCTCCTGCAGGCCGAGGGTCTGCGCCTCGGTCAGCCCCGGCAGGGCCACCCGGTCGACGGAGCTGGAATGATTGGCGCTGGACGCATTGGCAGTGGACACGACTCACAAGGGTACGTGCCCCGCCTGCCCCGCCGCCCGCCCGTTTCGCCCGCCCGCCCGTTCCGCCCCCGCTCCCTCCGGCAGCACCCGGCCCGCGACACTGCGGACCGGGCGGCGTCGTTACCATGCCGGGTGGACGCTCCTGTGTCGGAGGGCCGCCGGTCGGACCGGCCGCGGCGGTGCGTGGAGTGATCGAGACCAGCGGAACGGCGAGGGCGCGCGTGGACGAGCGGACCGGGCGGAGCGCGGCAGTGGCGGCGCGCGGCGGGCGGCGGACGGGCCGACCGGCCAGGATCGCGGCCGCCCTGCTGGCGGGCGGACTGCTCGGGGCCGTGTGCGCCGCCCCCTCGGCCGCCTCCCCCGCACTGGCGCCGGCCGCCGCGACCGAGTACCCGGCGGTGGTCGAGATCGCCACCGTGGCGCCGAGGACCGCGCACGACAACGACACCGTCACGATCACCGGCAAGATCACCAACTCCGGTACCACGAAGCTCAAGTCGCCGACCGTGAAGGTCCGGCTGCCGCAGCCGCAGGCCCGGCCGATGCGGACCCGCAGCGAGCTCGCCATGACCGCCTCCCGGACCACCCCGAGCACCCTGGACGGCACCGCGCTGGCCAGCCCCGCGCAGGACGTCGGCGACCTGGAGCCCGGCCAGAGCCACGAGTTCGCCCTCGCCCCGCTGCCGGTCTCCGCGCTGAAGGCGAAGGACACCGGCACCTACGAACTCGCGGTGGACGTCTGGGGCAGCACCGGCGGCGAACAGCCCCACCCGCTGGGCATCGGCCGGACGTACCTGCCCTACCAGGGCAAGGAGACCGCCCAGCCCTCCCAGCTCGCCGTGGTCTGGCCGCTCACCCACACGCCGGTGCTGGTCGCCCAGACCATGGCCGACACCGACCAGACGCCGGTGCTGCGCGACGACACCCTGGCCGCCGAGCTGACCGGCGACGGGCGGCTCAACCAGCTGGTCGAGATCGGCTCCAAGATGCACGGGCTGACCTGGGCGGTCGACCCGAACCTGCTGGACACCGTGTTCGCGATGACCAAGTCGTACCGGGTGCAGAAGCCCGGCACCTCCGGTGACTCGGCGAGCGAGGAGAACACCGTCCCCGGCACCGGCCGGGACGCGGCGACGGCCTGGCTGGCCAAGCTGCGCACCGTGCTGGCCTCCTCCGACGGCCAGGTGCTGTCGCTGCCGTACGCCGACCCGGACCTCGCCTCGATCGCGCACAACGGCGCGGGGCTCGGCGGGATGGACACCGCGCTGCGCAAGGCGGTGACGGCCGGTCAGATCACCACCGAGGCCCGGCTCTCGGTCGACGCCTCCTCCGACGTGGCCTGGCCCTACCTGGGCCTGCTGGACCAGCGCACCGCCGCCGTGGCGGGCGCGGCGGGCGGCCGGATCCTGCTGGTCGACGGCTCGGTGCTGCCGGAGTCCGACAAGCTGTCGCACACGCCGAGCGCGGCCCGGCCGATCGGCAACGGGCAGACCGCGGTGGTCTCCGACTTCGAGCTGGCCTCGCTGTTCCAGCGCGACCTGTCCTCGGAGAGCGAGCGCACGCTGGCGGTGCAGCGCTTCCTGGGCGAGACCCTGACCATCGCCCACCAGGAGCCGGAGCACCCGGGCGGCCTGCTGGTGCTGCCGCCCCGCTCGCTCAGCGTGGGCACCGCGCTGGCGCTGCGCGACTCGGTGCGGGAGGCGGCGGCCGGCGGCTGGCTGGCGCCCGCGACGCTGCAGAAGGTCGTCGAGATGAAGGCGGACCCGGCCGCGAACACCGCCGTCCCGGAGTCGTACCCGAAGGAGGCGACCGGCAACGAGCTGTCCGCCGACGAGCTGGCGGCCACCATGCAGCTGCAGGACGGCGTGGACCAGCTGATGATGATCCTCACCGAGCCGGAGCGGGTCCGCGGCCCGTTCAGCGCGGCGATGGTCCGCTCGATGTCCACCGAGTGGCGCGACCAGCCGAAGGCCGGCACCGAGTACCGGCGCGGGGTACGCAGCTACCTGGACAACCTGAAGTCCGCCGTCCGGGTGCCGAAGAAGACCGTGGTGACGCTGCCGGGCGACAACGCGACGCTGCTGGTCAGCGTCCGCAACGGGCTGACCCAGGCGGTCGGCAACCTGGAGCTGCGGATGAGCTCCGCCCAGCCGAACCGGCTGCGGATCGACTACCCGGCCCAGCCGGTGGTGCTGGACGCGGCCACCAGCCGCACCTTCCACTTCCCCGCCGAGGCACAGGTC
Organism: Kitasatospora setae KM-6054; assembly: GCF_000269985.1. NCBI lineage: Bacteria > Bacillati > Actinomycetota > Actinomycetes > Kitasatosporales > Streptomycetaceae > Kitasatospora > Kitasatospora setae. Next base: position 4,352,696 of record NC_016109.1, read on the forward strand.
AACGGCCCGGTCCAGGTCACCGCGCAGCTGTGGACCACCGGCCCGAACGCCCGCCCCTACGGCGAGGCGGTCGTGTTCACCGTCGACGTCACCTCGGTGGCCAGCGGCGTGACGTACGTGATCGTCGGCGGCACCGTGCTGATGCTCCTCGCCGGGGTGCGGTTCTCGCTGCAGCGCAAGAAGCGCCGGGCGGCCGGCGAGGTCGACGAGGACCCGGAGCGGCTGGCCGGGGACGGGGCGCCCGCCGACGCGGACCCGGCCGCCGCCGCGGATGACACCGATCGGGTCGCCGGTGATGAGAAGGTGGATCACTAGGCCCCACCCCCCGGGCGCCCACCCCCCTCTCTGACGTGGATTGGTGGCATGAACGAGCGGAGCGAGCGAGCAACCCAGGACCAGGGCGGCGGCCGGTCCCGAGACCGGGCGGGCGGACCCCGCCCCGCCGCCCCCGCGGAGCCGGCCGCCGACTGGTACGTCGCCGACACCTACGCCAACGACCCGTACGCGCCCGAGGCGTTCGGCAGCGCCGACCCGTACGGCCCGATCGACCTGCCGGGCGCCGGACCAGGCGAGACCGACACCCCGGAGGGCTCGGCCGCGGTGCCCGGCCAGCCGGACGGCCCCGCCACCGAGCCCACCCTGCGGCTGACCGCCCCGGCCCCGCGCTGGGCGTCGATCGCCGCCGAGGTCGCGGCCGGCGCCCCCGCGCTGGACGCCGCGGCCCCCGCCGGGGAGGCCCCGGAGCGGGACGGCCCGGCCCCCCGCTGGGAGGTCGGGCCCGCCGAGGACCCCGCCGGGTACGTCGGGGTGGACTCGCTGCTCTCCGAGGAGCCCGACGCCGGCCCCGGGAGCGAGGACGAGAGCCGGAGCGAGGACGAGGGCGCCGAGGACGGGCCGGCGGCCGCGCGCCCGTACGTGCCGCCGATCGAGTTCGACCCGCCGCTGTCCGAGGAGGAGGCGGTGCTGCGGGCCGACGCCGCCGTGCTGGAGGCCGACGCGGCGGCCGCCGAGCCCGTCCCGGCCGAGCCGCCCGCCCTCTCCCCCGCCCCGGCCGCCACCGACGGCGACCACGGCGGCGGCGCGGGCCGGGTCGCCGGGCTGCTGAGCTCCAGCGCCGTGATGGCGGCCGGCACCCTGGTCTCCCGCGGCACCGGCTTCCTGCGCACCATGGTGATCGCCGCCGCGATCGGCGTCGCCTCGATGGGCGACTCGTACAACGCCGCCAACACGCTGCCCACCCTGCTGTACATCCTGATCGGCGGCGGCGCGCTGAACGCGGTGTTCGTGCCGCAGCTGGTGCGCAGCATGAAGAACGACGAGGACGGCGGCACCGCGTACGCCAACCGGCTGCTCACCCTGGTGGTGACCGGCCTGGCGGGCGTGGTGTTCGTGGCGGTGCTGGCCGCGCCGGTGCTGGTGCAGCTGATCTCGCACGCGCTGATGCGCGACCAGGCCAGCGCCGACACCACGGTGGCGCTGGCCCGCTACTGCCTGCCGACCATCTTCTTCATGGGCGTGCACGTGGTGATGGGCCAGATCCTCAACGCCCGCGGCCGGTTCGGCGCGATGATGTGGACGCCGGTCCTGAACAACGTCGTGGTGATCTTCACCTTCGTGATGTACATCGCGGTGTACGGCACCTTCCAGCACACCGAGGTCACCCCGCAGTCGATCTCCCCCGAGGGCGTCCGGCTGCTCGGCATCGGCACCATGCTCGGCCTGGCCGTGCAGGCGCTGTCGATGATCCCGTACCTGCGGGCGGCGGGCTTCTCGTTCGGGCCCCGGTTCGACTGGCGCGGCCACGGCCTGGGCAAGGCCGCCCGGCTCGCCAAGTGGACCTTCCTGTTCGTGCTGGCCAACCAGGCCGGCTTCCTGGTCGTCACCCAGCTGGCCACCGCCGCCGGCCAGGACGCCGAGGCGGACGGCCACCTCGGCGTCGGCCTGGCCGCGTACTCCAACGCGCTGCTGATCTGGCAGCTGCCGATGGCCGTCGTCACCGTCTCGGTGATGAGCGCGGTGCTCCCCCGGCTCTCCCGGGCCGCCGCCGACCAGGACGCCGGCGCCGTCCGCGACGACCTCTCGTACGGCCTGCGCACCTCGGCGGTGGCGATCGTCCCCGCCGCGTTCCTGTTCCTGTCGCTCGGCCCGGTGATCGGCTCCTCGATCTACGGCCTGGGCAACGGCGGCGCGGTCGCGCACGGCACCACCGCGGTCGGCTACATGCTCTCCGCGTTCGCCCTCGGCCTGATCCCGTACTCGGTGCAGTACGTGCTGCTGCGCGGCTTCTACGCGTACGAGGACACCCGCACGCCGTTCTCCAACACCGTCTGGGTGGCGCTCACCCAGGCCCTCACCGCCGTGCTGTGCTGGCTGCTGCTGCCCGCGCAGTGGGCGGTCACCGGCATGGCGCTGGGCTACGGCCTGTCCTACGCGGTCGGCGTGTTCGTCGCGGTGCCCAAGCTCAAGGCCAAGGTCGGCGACCTGGACACCGCCCGGATCACCAAGACGTACGTCCGGCTGGCGATCGCCTCGCTGCCCGCCGCGGTGGTCGGCCTGGTGCTGGAGCTGCTCGCCCTCCAGGTGCTGGACGGGTGGATCGGCAACGTCCTGACCCTGCTGGTCGCGGCCGGCGCCCAGCTCGCGGTCTTCCTGGTGCTCGCCCGGAAGATGCGCATCGAGGAGCTGAGCGCCCTCACCGGAATGGTCCGCAGGCGGCTCGGCCGCTGAACCGCCCGCGGGCGCCCGGTTGACGAGCCGTCAACCCGGACGAGAACGAACCGTCGGAACCTCAGTACGCTTTCCCTGGGCCGGAGTCGGGGCACACCCCCGGTTCCGGCCCATTCGTCTGCTGTTCCACCGGAAGTGGGCAATCGGGCAACCTCCCGCCACCCCCAGAGGTCGTACCTGACGTCCGGTAGTGGGCACAATTGACCCTGCACGGCCGACCCCTCCGGCAACGAGGCGTCGACCGTCCAGGGATGGACCGGGGCGACACAAGGGGAGGCAGGACCACGGTGGCTGACGGCACCAAGGCGATCGTCGACACGTCCGAGGCGGACGGGGCGGCGACCGAGGCCGCACCGACGGACGCGGAACGCGGGGCCGACTCCGAACGGCCCGCCACGGGCACCCCGGCCGGCACGGGCGCCCCGGGCGGCGCGGTGCGGGCCGCCGCCGCCAACGGCCCGGCCAAGGCCGCCGGGAGGAACGGGGCGAAGGCCGCCGGGAAGAACAGCGCCCGGAGCAACGGCAAGGACACCGCCAAGGCGGACCCGAAGACCACCCCGCTGCGCGCCGCGAACACGAAGACCACGGGCGCGAAGACCACGGGCGCGAAAGCGGCTGCCGCGAGGACGGCGGCCGCCGCGGCCGCCACCACGGCCGCAACGGCCGCCACCGGAGCCGTCGAAGCCCCCTCCGACGCCCCCGCGGCCGCCACCGGGACGCCCGGAGCCGCTGGGGCCGCTGGGGGCGCCAAGGGCGCCGAGAGCCCTGCGGCCGCAGCTCCGGCTCCGGCAGCCGAACCCCCGGCGGCCCCCGTCCCCGCCGAGGCCACCGCCCCGCTCTCGGCCAAGGAGATCGACGCCGAGCTCACCGCCCAGGGCACCCGCCCCGAGCGCCCCTCCCGCACCCGCGGGGTGCGCCGCCCGCTGCCCCCGGTCGAGCCGTCCGAGCCCGCCCCGCCCACCAGCACCGAGACCCTGGACGCCGACACCGCCACCCTGCCCGCCGTGCTGCCCGCCCCGCAGCGGCGCAGCGGCGACAAGATCGGCGCCCGCTACCGGCTGGAGGAGTGCATCTCCGAGTCGGAGACCTTCACCAGTTGGCGCGCCGTCGACGAGAAGCTCCGCCGCGCCGTCGGCGTCCACCTGCTCTCGGCCGGCCACCGCCGCGCCAAGTCGGTGCTCACCGCCGCCCGCAGCGCCGCCCTGCTCGGCGACCCGCGCTTCGTCCAGGTGCTGGACGCCGTGCAGGAGGGCGAGCTGGTCTACGTCATCCGCGAGTGGCTGCCCGGTGCCCGCGACCTCGGCGAGCTGCTGGCCGACGGCCCGATGGAGCCGTACGACGCCTACCAGATGGTCCGGCAGGTCACCGACGCGATCGCCGCCGCCCACGAGCGCGGCCAGGCGCACCTGCGGCTCACCCCCACCTGCGTGCTGCGCACCGACGGCGGCCAGTACCGGATCAACGGCATCGCGGTGGACGCGGCGCTGCGCGGCCTGCCCGCCGAGGACGCCGAACTGACCGACGTCCGGGCGATCGGCGCCCTGCTGTACGCGGCGCTCACCCACCGCTGGCCCTACCCCGAGGACCGCTACGACCTCCAGGGCCTGCCCAAGGGCCTCGGCTGCGTCCCCCCGGACCAGGTCCGGGCCGGCGTCCACAAGGGCCTCGCCGAGCTGGCCGCGCGCATCCTGTGCGAGCAGCCCCCGCACCACAAGGAGCCGATCACCAGCCCGGCCGAACTGGCTGCGGAGATCAGCCGGATGCCGAAGATCCGGCAGCCCGAGCAGCCCGCCCCGCCCGCGCTGCGCGCGCTGCCCGCCGCCCCCCGGCCGCACTACGCCGGCAACGCGCCGACCCAGGTGCTCCCGCGCACCGAGCCCCGGCCGGCCGCCCCCGCGCCGGCCCCCGCCGCCCGCCCCCGGCGCGGGCTGCGCCGACTGCTCAAGTGGACCGCCTCGCTGCTCGCGCTCTCCGCGGTGGCGATCGGCTCCTGGCAGCTGGCCCAGTACGTGAACGACCAGGAGGACACCACCGGCGTCCACGCCGCACCCGCCCCCACTCCGTCCGGCTCGGCACCGGCCGCGACCGGCGAGAAGCTGGCCATCACCTCGGTCGCCCCGTTCAACGCCTTCGGCGAGACCAAGGACGAGCACGTCTCCGAACTCCCGAACGCCACCGACGGCAACCCGGCCACCGCCTGGACCACCCAGCGCTACAACGACCAGTTCGGCGGCGCCTACCGGCCCGGCACCGGCCTGCTGATCGACCTCGGCTCGGCCCGCCGGGTCGGCTCGGTGGACCTCCAGTTCCTCGGCGACACCAAGGCCGAACTGAAGGCCGCACCGGCCGGCGCCACCGCCCAGCCGACCGCCGACGACGCCGGCTTCCGCAGCTTCGGCGTCTCGGTCGCCACCGGCTCCGGCACCAAGGTCACCCTCAAGCCCGACAGCCCGGTCACCACCCGGTACCTGCTGATCTGGCTGACCAACGTCCCGGCCAACGACGACGGCACCGGCGGCTTCCGCGGCAAGGTCGCCGAGGTCCAGGTCAACGGCTAGCTCCAAGCGGCGGCAGCCGGTACCACCGACACTCTTGATCCGCTCCGGCGCATCCCCAACGATGTGAACCGCGACCGCCGGAGCGGACGGCCGAATCGCAAGGAGGGGGCGGATGGCCGAGGAGCCCAGCGACGCCGAACTGCTCGCCCGGCACACGGCGGGCGACCCGGACGCCTTCGGGCTGCTGGTGCACCGCCACCGGGACCGCCTGTGGGCGGTCGCGGTGCGCACCCTCGGCGACCGCGAGGAGGCCGCCGACGCCCTCCAGGACGCCATGGTCTCCGCGTTCCGGGCCGCCGCCGGGTTCCAGGGCCGCTCGGCGGTCACCACCTGGCTGCACCGGATCGTGGTCAACGCCTGCCTGGACCGCGCCCGGCGCGGCGCGGTCCGCCGGGCCGAGTCGCTGGACCAGCGCCCGGACGGCACCGCGGAGCGCGCGCTCGGCGCCGCCGAGGACGCGGAGAACCACGCGGTGCGCGCCGAGACCCGCCGCGAGGTGGCCGACGCGCTGGCCGAGCTGCCCGCCGACCAGCGGGCCGCCCTGGTGCTGGTCGACATGCAGGGCTACCCGGTGGCCGAGGCCGCCGAGGTGCTCGGCGTCCCGGTCGGCACCGTGAAGAGCCGCTGCGCCCGAGGCCGGGCCCGCCTGCTCCCGCTGCTGCGCCACCTCGGCCCCGCCGGGGTTCCACGTGAAACCCCGCCCGACGCCCGGAGCGCCGGTGTTCCACGTGGAACACCCTCGACCGGTCACGGCCACCCCGCCGGTGTTCCACGTGGAACATCCCCCGGCGCCGGCCCCGCGGCCGTTCCACGTGGAACACCACCGGCCACCCCCGCACCCGCCCCGCCCGCCCCCCGGGTCGGGAACCCGAACCGCCCCTCCCCCGTCCCACCCACGGATCCCTCGCCCGCCCTGGAAGGAGATGCGACCCCGCGATGACGCCGCACCCGCCTTCCGACCGCCCCGACCCGGACGAGCCCGACCCGAGCCGCCCCGGGCCGGACCGCCTTGACCCGAACCACCTCGACCCGGACCGCCTCGACCCGGACCACCCCGCCTCGGACCACCCCGGGCTGGACGACCTCGCCGACCTCGCCGAGGAGCTGCTGCCGCCCGAGCGGGCCGCGGCCGTGCACGCGCACCTGGCAGGCTGCCCGGCCTGCGCGGAGGACCACGCCGCCCTGCGCGGCCTGCCCGCGCTGCTCGCCGACGCACCCGCACCCGCGCTGCCGAGCGACGTCGCGGACCGGCTGGCGGCCGCCCTGGCCGCCGAGTCCGCCGCCCGCACCGAGGCCCGGCCGACGCCCCCGGCCGACGCCCCCGCCCCCTCTCCCGCCACCCCCGGCCGCACCACCTCGCCCGGCCGCACCGCACCGCCCGGCGCCCCGAGCGCCGCCACCGGCCCCGGCCGCCCGCCCCGGCGGCGCCGGGCCCGGCTGCTGCTCGCCGCCGCGGCCGTCGCGGCGGTGGCGCTCGCCGCCGGTCTGACGGGCTCGCTGCTCTCCCCCGACGCCACCCCGACCGGCGCCGCCGCCGGGGCGCCGGTGGGCGTCCAGGACCAGGCCGCCAAGAGCTCCGGCAGCGACGCCTCCGCGCCCCAGCAGGTCGCCCCGGACGACCGGGGCGACGGTCCGGGCCCGGACTTCACCCCCGAGCTGCTGCCCGCCCAGGTCCGGCAGCTGCTGGCGGGAAAGGCACCGCACCAGCTCGGCCAGGCCAGCCCCGCCGACCCGACGGCCCCGGCCTGCGCGCTGGCGGCCGTCGGGCACCCCGGCGAGTCCCCGGCCGCCGCCGGCCCCGGCCGCTACCGGGGCCGGCCGGTGCTGGCCCTGGTGTTCCGCCCGGCGGGCGGCGGCGGACCGCTGGACGTCTACCTGGCCACCCCGGACTGCCCCGGCTCGACGATCCTGCTGCACAGCACCGTCCCGTCCCCCTGATTCCTCACCCGACCTGACGCAGCGCGCCCGAAGTGCGGGCGAGGGGTGCGACCCGGCCTGGGAATGCGGAAGACTGGTCAGTCGTTGTCCGGGGCGGCGGAGCAGACCGCCCTCCCCCCCGCACCAGCGGGATGCCAGGCGAACCAGGAGAAGCAGTGAGCGACGTCCGAAACGTGATCATCATCGGTTCCGGCCCGTCCGGGTACACCGCTGCGCTGTACACCGCGCGCGCTTCGCTGAAGCCGCTGGTCTTCGAGGGTGCGGTCACCGCCGGCGGCGCCCTGATGAACACCACCGAGGTGGAGAACTTCCCCGGCTACCGCGACGGCATCATGGGCCCCGAGCTGATGGACAACATGCGCGCCCAGGCCGAGCGCTTCGGCGCCGAGCTGGTGCCGGACGACGTCATCGCCGTCGACCTCACCGGTGACATCAAGACCGTCACCGACTCCGAGGGCACCGTGCACCGCGCCCGCGCCGTGATCGTCGCCACCGGCTCGCAGCACCGCAAGCTCGACCTCCCGAACGAGGACAAGCTCTCCGGCCGCGGCGTCTCCTGGTGCGCGACCTGCGACGGCTTCTTCTTCCGCGACCAGGACATCGCGGTGGTCGGCGGCGGCGACACCGCCCTGGAGGAGGCCACCTTCCTGTCCCGCTTCGCGAAGAGCGTCACGGTCATCCACCGCCGCAACTCGCTGCGCGCCTCCAAGGCGATGCAGGAGCGCGCCTTCGCCGACCCGAAGATCACCTTCGCCTGGGACAGCGCGGTCGAGGAGATCCACGGCGACCCGAAGCTCTCCGGTCTGACCCTGCGCGACACCAACACCGGCGACCTGCGCGAGCTGCCCGTCACCGGCCTGTTCATCGCGATCGGCCACGACCCGCGCACCGACCTGTTCAAGGGCCAGCTCGACCTGGACGCCGAGGGCTACCTCAAGGTCGAGGCCCCCTCCACCCGCACCAACGTCCCCGGCGTCTTCGCCGCCGGCGACGTGGTCGACCACACCTACCGCCAGGCCATCACCGCCGCCGGCACCGGCTGCTCCGCCGCGCTGGACGCCGAGCGCTACCTGGCCGCGCTGTCCGACGCCGACGAGGCCCCGGCCGCCGCGCTCGCGGTCTGACCCGACCACCACGACGGCGCGGCCCGACCGCACCATCCGCCGCGGGGACCCACACACCCCGCGGCACCCGCACCACCACCGGCAGCACCGCCCGGCGGCCGCGGCGGGCCTGACGCAGCGACAGGCCCGTCCCGGCGGAAGAAACAGATCCGCCCCCGCCGTTGTTATTCATGACGCACCTCTTCTCCGACCCCAAGGAGTCCCCGTGGCCGGCGCCACCAAGGAAGTAACCGACGCGACCTTCGACGCCGAGGTCCTCAAGAGCGACAAGCCCGTGCTCGTCGACTTCTGGGCCACCTGGTGCGGCCCGTGCCGCCAGGTCGCCCCGGTCCTGGAGGACATCGCGGCCGAGCACGGTGACAAGCTCACCGTCGTCAAGCTCGACGTGGACGCGAACCAGGAGACCGCCGCGGCGTACAACGTGATCTCCATCCCGACGCTCAACGTCTACAAGGGCGGCGAGCTGGTGAAGACCATCACCGGCGCCCGCCCGAAGGCCGCGCTGCTGCGCGAGCTCGCCGAGTACCTCTAGGTCTCGACGCCGAAGGGCCCGGACGGGGATCCCCGTCCGGGCCCTTCGGCGTTCCCGGCGCCTCCCCCAGGTCCCCCGGGGCTCCCGGAGGCTTCGTCAGGAAGCCCCGAGAGCACGGCGCCCGCCGCCGGGCCGTGGCCGGCGGCGGGCAGGAGGCTTCACTGAGAAGCCCTCAGCGCTCCGGCGGCCGCGCCGGCCGACCCGCCACCGGGCGGAGAACGGCTCCCTCGGAACGGCTCCCCGGTGCCGGAACCGCTCCCTCAGAACGGCCGCAGCGCCGGCTCCTTGCGCCGGCCGCCGAGCAGCCGCTCCAGCGCGCCCTCGACGTCCTCCTTCCAGGAGAGCGTGGTGCGCGCCTCCAACCGCAGCCGCGGGTACCGGTGGTGCGGGCGGACGGTCTTGAAGCCCACCGCCAACAGGTGCTCGGCGGGCAGCACGCAGCTCGGCACCTCCCGCCCCTGCGCGCCGAACGCCTCGATCGCCCGGAAGCCGCGCCGCACCAGGTCCTTGGCCACCGACTGCACCAACACCCGCCCCAGCCCCTGCCCCTGGAACTCCGGCAGCACCCGGGAGACCATCAGCTGCACCGCGTCCGGCGCGATCGGACTGGTCGGGAAGGACTGCCCGCGCGGCACGTACGCGGGCGGCGCGTAGAGCACGAACCCGGCCGGGCGGTCGTCCACGTAGGCCACCCGCCCGCAGGAGCCCCACTCCAGCAGCACCGCGGAGATCCAGCCCTCCTTCTCCAACTCCCCCTTGCCGGCGTCCTGCGCGTCCCGCCCGCTGACCGGGTCCAGCTCCCAGAAGACGCAGGAGCGGCAGGTGTTCGGCAGATCCGAGAGGTTGTCCAGCGTCAGCGGAACGACCCTCCGTCCCACGCCCGCACCTCCTCCTCCGGGCTCGAACGGCCCGGACCTCCAGTCTGCTCCGGGTAGCGGAACGGGTGCACGTTTCACGTGAAACATGCACCCGCCGATTCGCCGTCCGAGGCGTCCGGAACCGCGCCCGGGGCCGCCCGGGCAGCCGGTTCAGGACAGCGGCAGACCCCGCTCGCCCGGGGCCAGGCTGTCCAGGATCCGGTTCAGGTCCTCGACCGAACCGAACTCCAGCACCACCTTGCCCCGGCCGAACCTGCCGCCGCTCTGGGCGACCTCGACCTTGACCCGGGTCTCGAAGCGGTCCGAGAGCCGCCCGGCCAGCTCGTCGAAGGCCGGAGTGGGCAGCGGCTCCGCGCGCGGGGCCCGCTTCTTCTTCGGCTCCTTGCCGGAGAGCAGCTTGGCGATCTCCTCGGTGGTGCGCACCGACAGGCCCTCGGCCAGCACCCGGTTGGCCAGCTTCTCCTGCTGCGCGTCCGGCGCCATCAGGATCGCCTTGGCGTGCCCGGCGGTGACCTGCCCCGCCGCCACCTTCAGCTGCACCGACACCGGGAGCTTCATCAGCCGCAGCGTGTTCGACACGTGCTCGCGGGACTTGCCGACCCGGGTCGCCAACTGCAGGTGCGTGCAGTCGAAGTCGCGCAGCAGCTGGTCGTACGCGGCCGCCTCCTCCAACGCGTTCAGCTCGGCCCGGTGCAGGTTCTCCAGCAGCGCGTCCAGCAGCAGCTTGTCGTCGTCGGTGGCCCGGACGATCGCCGGGATGACGTCGAGACCGGCCTCCCGGGAGGCCCGCCAGCGCCGCTCGCCCATGATCAGCTCGTACCGGTCGGGGCCGGTCTGACGGACCACCACGGGCTGCAGCAGGCCGACCTCCTTGATCGAGGCGACCAGTTCGGCGAGCTTCTCCTCGTCGAACACCTCGCGCGGCTGGCGCGGGTTGGGACGGATCGACTCCAGCGGCAGCTCGGCGAACCGGGCGCCGTCCACCGGGGCCAGCGCCGCCTCCAGCACGCTGCGGCGCTGGTCACCGGCCAGCTCGCGCAGGCTCTCCGCGGCGGCCTTCGCCGCCACCGTGCCCCGGTCGGTCGGCACCACCGGCGCCACCGCGACCTGGCCGGCCCCGGCGGGTTCGGCCGCCGGGGCCGCCAGCTCGGCGGCCACCGGCTGGGTCGCCGGGATCAGCGCCCCCAGTCCCCTGCCCAGACCCCTGCGCGTGCCACTCACCGCTTGCCCTCCATCGAACTGTGCTGTGCCGTCGGCGCGGACGTCTCCCCGCCGCTGCGCGGCGGAACGACCGCCGCGCCCGCCCGGTGCCGCCCGACCGTCGTCTTGGCGACCTCGGCCCGCAGCGCCAGCTCGCGGGCCGCCTCCAGGTAGGAGAGCGCGCCGCTGGAGCCCGGATCGTAGCTCAGCACGGTCTGCCCGTAGCTGGGGGCCTCGGAGATGCGCACCGACCGCGGGATGGCGGTGGCCAGCACCTCCTTCTCGAAGTGCGTCCGCACCTCCTCGGCGACCTGCGCGGCCAGCCTGGTCCGGGCGTCGTACATGGTGAGCAGGATGGTCGACACGTGCAGCGACGGGTTCAGGTGCGCCCGCACCAGCTCCACGTTCCGCAGCAGCTGGCCGAGGCCCTCCAGCGCGTAGTACTCGCACTGGATCGGGATCAGCACCTCCTGGCCGGCCACCATCGCGTTGACGGTCAGCAGCCCCAGCGAGGGCGGGCAGTCGATCAGGATGTAGTCCAGCGGCTGCTCGTACGCGGCGATGGCGCGCTGCAGCCGGCTCTCCCGGGCGACCAGCGAGACCAGCTCGATCTCGGCGCCGGCCAGGTCGATGGTCGCCGGGCAGCAGAACAGGCCCTCGACGTCGACCACCGGCTGCACCACGTCGGCCAGCGGCTTGCCCTCGACCAGCACGTCGTAGATCGACGGCACCTCGGCGTGGTGGTCGATGCCGAGCGCGGTCGAGGCGTTGCCCTGCGGGTCGAGGTCGATGACCAGCACCCGGAGCCCGTTCATCGCCAGGCCGGCGGCCATGTTGACGGTGGTGGTGGTCTTGCCCACCCCGCCCTTCTGGTTGGCGACCACCATCACCCGGGTCGCGGCGGGCCGGGGCAGTGCCTCACCGGCGTTCCCGAGCACCGGGAAGGCGGTGTGCGCGGCCCGTGCGACGGGGGTGTCATCCACCTGATCGACGATCTCCGACTCCTGCATGGGGGTCAGTGTTTCACGTGAAACCTGGCCCGCGACAGTCACCTCCGGGTGACGATCCCGGGTCCGGTTCAGGTCTTGATCAAGTACGCCGGAGAGCAGGAAGCGACGTTTCACGTGGAACACCATGCCCGGAATGTCGGGATCAACCGGCCCGACACTCCGAGCCCCGCCCGAGCCCCGCCCGAACGACGACGGAAACGACGACGGAAACGGCGGCCTGAACGGCGAGGGGCGGGCGGCCCGCCGGCCACCCGCCCCGAACTCCCGTACGAACCGGCTCAGCGCCGGCCGCGACCACCGCCGCCGGTGCGCCGGCCGCCGGCCTCGCCGCCCTTGCCGCCGCGCCCGGCCCGGGCCGCCTTGGCCCGGCGGGTGGCCGCCTTGACGCCGCCGGGGCTCTCCCCCGCCTCCACCCGGACCACCCGGGTCGGGGTGACCAGCACGCCCTCGCCGACCCCGATCACCGACCACTTCACCGCGCCCAGCCGGGTCAGCGCCGCCCGCGACTCGGTCAGCTCCTGCTCCGCGGTGTCGCCCTTGAGCGCCAGCATCTGGCCGTACGGGCGCAGCAGCGGCATGCCCCAGCCGGCCAGCCGGTCCAGCGGCGCGACCGCGCGGGCGGTGACCACGTCCACCGCCAGCTTGCCGACGGTCTCCTCGGCCCGGCCGCGCAGCACCGTGACGTTCTCCAGGCCGAGCTCGCGCACCACCTCCTCCAGGAAGGTGGTGCGCCGGAGCAGCGGCTCCAGCAGGGTCACCGAGACGTCCGGCCGGGCCAGCGCCACCGGGATGCCGGGCAGGCCGGCGCCGGAGCCGACGTCGCACAGCGAGACGTCGGCGGGCAGCAGCTCGGCCAGCACCGCGCAGTTGAGCACGTGCCGGTCCCACAGCCGGGGCACCTCGCGCGGGCCGATCAGCCCGCGCTGCACGCCGGCGGTCGCCAGCAGCTCGGTGTAGCGCACGGCCTGCGGCAGCCGGTCACCGAAGATCCGTCCCGCCGCCTCCGGCGTCTGTCCCGGCCCCTCCAGCGGCGCCTCGGACGCCGTGCCGTCCCTGTCCATCTCTGCTGCCTCTCCGCTCACCGTCGAATCCACCCGCCCTACCAGCACTGTTCCACGTGAAACGCCACTCCGCCGCAGAGCCGACGACCCCGCCCGCACGAGGCGGGCGGGGTCGGACGCCGGAACGGCAGGGCCACCGGCCTCAGGCCGGCAGCACGACCACGCAGCGCTGGGGCTCCTCGCCCTCCGACTCGCTGCGCAGGCCCGCCGCGGCCACCGCGTCGTGCACCACCTTGCGCTCGAACGGGGTCATCGGGCGCAGCTTGACCTGCTCGCCGGTGCCCTTCACCCGTTCGGCCGCCTCCGCGCCCAGTTCCGCCAGCTCGGTCCGCTTGCGCGCCCGGAAGCCCGCGACGTCCAGCATCAGCCGGCTGCGCTCACCGGTCTCCCGGTGCACGGCCAGCCGGGTCAGCTCCTGGAGCGCCTCCAGCACCTCGCCGTCCTGGCCCACCAGCCGCTGCAGCGTCCGGTCGTCGCCCTCGCTGACGATGGAGACCAGGGCCCGGTCCCCCTCGACGTCCATGTCGATGTCGCCGTCCAGGTCCGCGATGTCCAGCAGACCCTCCAGGTAGTCGGCGGCGATGTCACCCTCGTGCTCCAGACGCGAGAGGACGCTCTCACCGGCCGGGGCGGTGTCGACGGCGGAGGTGGTGCCATCCGTCACAGGTGGACTCCTTCGGAAACGAGGCCCTCGGGTGGGGCCGAAGGGTGGGGGACTACTTCTTCTTCGGCCGCTGGCCGGCCTGGCCGCCGCGCCGCGGCTGCTGGCGCTGCGGCTGGCCCGACTGGCCGCCCGGCTTCGCCCCGCCCGCCTTCGCGCCGGACTTGCCGGCGCCGGCCGCCGCGGCCTGGCCCTCGTCGGCCCGGGCCGACGCGTCGGCCGCGTCCGCCGCGTCCTGGGTGTCCTGGGCGTCCGACTGCTCGGCGGTGTGCGCCTGGTGCGCCGCGGTCGCCTGGCGCTGGGCCTTGCTCTGCTTGCGCGGCTGCTGCCGGCGGACCTGCACGCTCTCCTCGACCGCCGCCTGGGCGTCGGCCGTCGCGCTGCCCTTGGAGCCGCCCTTGAGCATGGCCGCCAGGCCGACCTTCTGGATCGAGCCGTCCGGGTTGATCCGGCCGGCCTTCTTCAGGCGGGCCTGGCGCTCGTCCCACGCCCGGCTGCCCGGCGTCGGGTTGTTGCGGATGACGACCAGCTGCTGGGCCATCGACCAGACGTTGGTGGTGAGCCAGTAGACCAGCACACCGACCGGGAAGTTGATGCCCATCACCGCGAACATGATCGGGAAGACGTACATCAGCATCTTCTGCTGCTGCATGAACGGCGTCTTGACCGACAGGTCGACGTTCTTGGTCATCAGCTGGCGCTGGGTGACGAACTGCGACAGCGACATCAGCACGATCATGACCGCGCAGACGATCTGGATCTGGACGGTCTCCGCGCCGACGAACTTGGCCGACAGCGGGGCGCCGAAGATGTGCGCCTGCTTGGCGCTCTCCAGCAGCGGCTGGTCGATGACGCCGATCGTCTTGTCGTTGGCGATCGAGGCGAGCACGCCGTAGAGGGCGGTGAAGAACGGCGCCTGCACGAGGATCGGAAGGCACGAGGAGAACGGGTTGGTGCCCGCCTCCTTGTACAGCTTCATCATCTCTTCGGACTGGCGCTGCTTGTCGTTCTTGTAGCGCTCCTGGATGGCCTTCATCTTCGGCTGGATCGCCTGCATGGCCCGGGTCGCCTTGATCTGCTTCACGAAGAGCGGGATCAGGCAGATCCGGATGACGACCACCATCATCACGATGGACAGACCCCACGCCAGGCCGCCGTCGGGGTCGAAGACGTGGCTGAACAGCGAGTGGAACTGGACGATGATCCAGGACACCGCTGTGTAGAGGGGACTCAGAAAACCGAAGGTCACCGGTCAGACTCCTTGGGCATCGGGCTTCGCCACCGGCTCCGGCTCGGCGGTCCCGCTCGTGGGGCTCAGCAGATTGCGCAGCCGGCGGTGCCACACCGGGTGCTTTCGCGGCGGAACATGGTCGACCCCACCGGGAGACCAAGGATTGCAGCGCAGGATGCGCCAGACCGTCAGCCACCCGCCCTTGATCGCGCCGTGGACGCGGACCGCCTCGTACCCGTAGCGGGAGCACGAGGGGTAATAACGGCACACCGGACCGAGCAGCGGACTGATGGTCCACTGGTAGAGCCTGATCAGGCCCATCAGCAGGTACTTCATCGCCCTGTTCCCGTCGGGGCACCACCGGCCGGTTCCGACCTGAGCACCCGGCGCAGTGCCGCGTCCAGGTCGTGCGCGAGGTCCGGGTACGGAGCCGTCGCCGCGGCGGGCAGCGCCCGTACCACTATCAGGCTACCTGCGGGCAACCGGGACAGGCGTTCGCCGACCAGGTGGCGCAGGCGGCGCTTCACCGCGTTGCGGACCACCGCCGGACCCACGGCCTTGCTCACGACGAAACCCGCACGCGCCGGAGGAAGCCCCTCGGCGACGTGCGGGCGTGAGTCGCTGTTCCGGTCGGACCCCGCCTCGGGTACCGCCTCTCTCTGGAGGTGGACCACCAGCAGGGGCCGGCCGGCGCGTCGACCGCGTTTCACCGCGGCCGCGAAGTCCTGGCGCCGCCGCAGCCGATTCTCGGTGGGCAGCACTGCAGACCCTCTACGCGGTTCAGGCGGACAGTTCGGTGCGGCCCTTGGCACGGCGGTTCGCCAGGATGGCGCGGCCGGCGCGGGTACGCATGCGCAGCCGGAAGCCGTGGGTCTTGGCGCGGCGACGGTTGTTCGGCTGGAAGGTGCGCTTGCTCACTCGGGGGCTCCTGGGGTGAATCGTAGGATGACGGGGAATCGCTTGGCCGTCACCGTGCGTCCGCGCGACCTCCCCTTGCACTTGGGAAATCCGGCTCCCGGGCCCAGATCTGCTGGGTTGAGGAGCACCACGGCGCCCGTGCTGCGCGCGTCATGGAAGCGGGCGGACCCGCGGACATGCGGCAGCGGCCATCGACAACTCGACCTGGTTACGGTACGCGGGAGCGGGTCCGAGGGTCAAACCAGGTGGCTGCCGCGCCCTTGCCCACAGCCTGTGGACAGAAACTTGAATCAGCTCTGCGCGCTGACTACCGTTGCAGGACTTGTCTCTTTTGTTCTGTGCCGCGGCCGCACCGCCGCCGCGGCACCCGAACCCCCTCCCCGTGACCTTGCCTGGCTGCCCCGCTCGGGGAACGAGAAAGCGTGTACCAGTGGCTGATGTCAACAGCGATCTCGTCCTGATGTGGTCGAGGGTCGTCGAGCGACTGGTGAGCGACAGCGACGTCGTGGAGAAGGACAAGAACTGGGTCCGCCGGACCCAGCCGATGTGGATGATGCACGACACCGCCCTGCTCGCGGCCCCCAACGAGTTCGCCAAGCAGGTGCTGGAGGGCCGGCTGCTGCCGCAGCTGACCGAGGCCATCTCGCACGAGTTCGGCCGGCAGGTCCGGATCGCGGTGATGGTCGACGCCAACGCCGCCCCGGTCTCCGAGCCGGACCAGGACCAGGACCAGGAGCTCGACCACGAGCCCGTCCCGGAGTGGCCGCACCCGCGGCCCGAGCAGGCGTACCCGGCGCGCGCCGAGCAGCCCTACCCCGTCCGGGCCGAGCAGCCCTACCAGGGCGAGCAGCAGTACCCGTCCGGGCCCGGCTACCCGCAGCAGGGCCCGCCGCCCGGGAGCTGGCCGGGCCGCGGCGGGGACGACTACCAGCGGCCGCCCTACCCGGCCGCGTACCCGGCGGGCGAGCCCTACCGGACGCCCGCCCAGGGCCCGTACCGCGAGCACCAGCCCGGCGCGGAGGCCGGCGGCTGGGGCGATCCCGCCCCGATGCCCGAGCGGCGGCCCGACCCGGCGCCGCGGCGCTCGCACCGGCCCGGCCCGGACTCCGCGCAGGGCGACCTGTTCGGCGGGGCGCTCGGCTCCCCGGACGAGGACCGGCCGCGCCAGGGCGGCACCCGCCGCGGCGGCCGGCCCGCCGCGCAGCAGCACGCCCAGGTCGAGCGCCAGCCCGGCGTCCCGGCGCCGCCCGGCGCCCCCCCGGCCGGCGGCCCGCGCAAGGACGAGCCGAACGCCCGGCTGAACCCGAAGTACCTGTTCGACACCTTCGTGATCGGCGCCTCCAACCGCTTCGCGCACGCCGCGGCGGTGGCGGTGGCCGAGGCGCCGGCCAAGGCGTACAACCCGCTCTTCGTCTACGGCGAGTCCGGGCTCGGCAAGACCCACCTGCTGCACGCCATCGGGCACTACTCGCGCAGCCTGTTCCCGGGCACCCGGGTCCGGTACGTGAGCTCGGAGGAGTTCACCAACGAGTTCATCAACTCGATCCGGGACGGCAAGGCGGACGCGTTCCGCAAGCGCTACCGGGACATCGACATCCTGCTGGTCGACGACATCCAGTTCCTGGCCAGCAAGGAGTCGACGCAGGAGGAGTTCTTCCACACCTTCAACACCCTGCACAACGCGAACAAGCAGATCGTCCTCTCCTCGGACCGGCCGCCCAAGCAGCTGATCACCCTGGAGGACCGGCTGCGCAACCGCTTCGAGTGGGGGCTGATCACCGACGTCACCCCGCCGGAGCTGGAGACCCGGATCGCGATCCTGCGCAAGAAGGCGATCCAGGAGCAGCTGAACGCCCCGGCCGACGTGCTGGAGTTCATCGCCTCCCGGATCACCCGGAACATCCGGGAGCTGGAGGGCGCGCTGATCCGGGTCACCGCGTTCGCCAACCTGAACCGGGCGCCGGTCGACCTGGAGCTGGCCGGCATCGTCCTCAAGGACCTGATCCCGGGCGGCGACGAGGACGCCGGGCCGGAGATCACGGCGCAGGTGATCATGCAGCAGACCGCGGCGTACTTCGGCCTCGGCGTCGAGGACCTGTGCGGGTCCTCGCGCAGCCGGGTGCTGGTGACGGCCCGTCAGATCGCGATGTACCTCTGCCGGGAGCTGACCGACCTGTCGCTGCCGAAGATCGGCGCCCAGTTCGGCGGCCGGGACCACACCACGGTCATGCACGCCGACCGCAAGATCCGCTCGCTGATGGCCGAGCGCCGGTCCATCTACAACCAGGTCACCGAGTTGACCAACCGCATCAAGAGCTAGCTAACAAAACCCCGGGAGGGTCGGGGGCGGCTGCACCGAGTGTCGGGTGAAGCGTCAAAAACCTTGCTGGCAAAGGCAGTTGTCGAGGAGAAGGGGAGTCGGGCCGAGGCGGCCCGGCTCCCCTTCCGCATGCCCGCGGCGTTACCCGGACGAGTGGTCGGCCGTCGGCGCCGTGCACTCGTCCGAGTGCACGCGAGGGCCTTCCGCGGGCCGTCGCGGGCGGTCTGTAGTAGGGACCCGACAAGTCGGGTCGTTCGAACGCGGAGCGGATCCGAACAGCGGCCGACGGGGCCGTCCGGGTGGCGTCCGCGCGGCATCCGGGTGGTGGCCGGATCGGGCCGGTCGACCCGGCCGGCCGCTGTTCGGGGGTGTGGAGGGGCCGGCGGCGGGGCAGGAGTCCGCCCGAAGGACCGCCGCCGGGGCCGGCCGACGCTGCGAACAGGTGCGCAGTGAATCGAACGGTTCGGGCGCGCACCCCTGTTTTCCACAGGAACGGGTGGGTTTTCCCCGTCCACAGGGTGCGCGGGGGCGAGTTATCCAGAGGTTCCTCCACAGGTGGATCGCCGCTACGCTCTTCCGCGCAGGTCAACCCCCTGTGGACTTGTGCACAACAGTTATCCACAGCCTGTGGAGAACTGAGGGCCCGTCAGCCGCTCCACGGAGTTATCCACCGGCTGTCCACAGGATCGGGTGGGTTATCCCCAGGTTGTCCACAGCTCTGTCCACAGTTCGGCAACATCAACTGCCTTGTCAGCCCTGGGTGTGAAAGGCGTCACGTGATGTTGATCGGCGGCGGTGGATAACTCTGGGGATTTCTGTGGATACAGCTGTGGATAACCTGTGGATACTCAGCGTGCCCTGTGGATTACTCTCCGCTGTCCACAGGTGGCCCCGGTTGTCCACAGCCGCCGTCCACAGGACCTGTGGACAAAATCCGGCCGCTGACCTGCGAAAACGGGGTTATCCACGGTATCCACAGGCCCTACTACTACTGCTACACATAGAGAGCTCGGAACTTGATCAACAGTGGGTGCGGCCCGAATCTGTGGACAACCGGGCTCCGACATTTGTTCGGCCCGCTTGAGCCCATCTGCCCCGGCTGTCAGCCGAGTACGTCAGACTGTCCTTCGGCAACCGGAAGCAGGACGGGGCGGAGCTGATCCGCCGAGCGACCGGCCGGGGGCCGCAGAGGATCAGACGATCAACAGCACGGACCGGCGGTACCGGCCGGCCGTGCGGCGACAGCAGCCAGGAGGCGGTTACCGGTGAAGTTCCGGGTGGAGCGTGATGTCCTCGCGGAGGCGGTGGCCTGGGCTGCCCGCAGCCTCCCCGCGCGGCCGCCGGTGCCGGTGCTGGCCGGCCTGCTGCTGACCGCGCAGGAGGGCAGCCTGGCGCTCTCCGGGTTCGACTACGAGGTGTCGGCCCGGGTCGAGCTGGAGGCGGACGTCGAGGAGGCCGGCACCGTCCTGGTCTCCGGCCGCCTGCTCAACGACATCTCGCGCAACCTGCCGAACCGCCCGGTGGAGATCTCCACCGACGGCGCCCGGGTCAGCGTGGTCTGCGGCAGCTCGCGCTTCACGCTGCCGACCCTGCCGGTCGACGAGTACCCGGCGCTGCCGCAGATGCCGACCGCCACCGGCACCGTCCCGGGCGACGTGTTCGCCTCGGCGGTCAGCCAGGCCGCGGTCGCCGCCGGCCGCGACGACACCCTGCCGGTGCTCACCGGCGTCCGGGTCGAGATCAACGGCAGCGGGATCACCCTGGCCGCCACCGACCGGTACCGGTTCGCCGTCCGCGAGCTGCTCTGGAAGCCCGAGCAGGACGACATCAACGCGGTCGCGCTGGTCCCCGCCAAGACCCTGCAGGACATCGCCAAGTCGCTCGGCAGCGGCGACCAGGTCACCATCGCGCTCTCCGCCGGCGGCGCCGGCGAGGGCCTGATCGGCTTCGAGGGCGCCGGCCGGCGGACCACCACCCGCCTGCTGGAGGGCGAGTTCCCCAAGTTCCGGTCGATCTTCCCGACCGAGTTCTCGGCGGTCGCCGCGGTGCAGACCCAGCCCTTCCTGGAGGCGCTCAAGCGCGTCTCGCTGGTGGCCGAGCGCAACACCCCGGTCCGGCTGAACTTCGAGCAGGGCGTGCTCACCCTGGAGGCCGGCTCGGGCGACGACGCGCAGGCCACCGAGCGGGTCGACGCCGACCTGGAGGGCGACGACATCTCGATCGCCTTCAACCCCGGCTACCTGGAGGAAGGGCTCAAGGCGATCGACGCCGCGTACGCGCAGCTGAGCTTCACCACCCCGACCAAGCCGGCCCTGCTGACCGGCAAGCCCGCGGTCGACGCCGAGCCGGACGACGCCTACCAGTACCTGATCATGCCGGTCCGCCTCTCCGGCTGACCGTCCGGCACCACCAGGGGCGCGAGGGGCGGGCAGCCTCCGCGCCCCTGTGGCTGCCCGGCGCCCCCTCAGCGTCGGCGTAGGCTCAGTGAGTGCGGCAACGGCGCCGTCATCAGGCACGACACCACAGTGAAGGACTTGTCATGCAGCTCGGCCTCATCGGTCTCGGCAAGATGGGCGGCAACATGCGCGAGCGCATCCGCCGCGCCGGCCACACCGTCATCGGCTACGACCGCAACCCGGACCTCGCCGACGTCGACAGCGTCGAGCAGCTGGTCGCCTCGCTGGAGGCCCCCCGCGTGGTGTGGGTGATGGTCCCGGCCGGCGGCCCGACCCAGGAGACCGTCGAGCACCTGGCCGAGCTGCTCTCCCCCGGCGACGTGGTGGTCGACGGCGGCAACTCGCGCTGGACCGACGACGTCAAGCACGCCGAGCAGCTGGCGGAGAAGGGCATCGGCTTCGTCGACTGCGGCGTCTCCGGCGGCGTCTGGGGCCTGGAGAACGGCTACGCGCTGATGTACGGCGGCGCCGCCGAGCACGTCGCGAAGGTCCAGCCGGTCTTCGACGCGCTCAAGCCCGAGGGCGAGTTCGGCTCGGTGCACGCCGGCAAGGTCGGCGCCGGCCACTTCGCCAAGATGGTCCACAACGGCATCGAGTACGCGATGATGCAGGCCTTCGCCGAGGGCTGGGAGCTGCTGGAGGCCGCCCCCGAGGTGACCGACGTGCGCGAGGTCTTCCGCAGCTGGCAGGAGGGCACGGTGATCCGCTCCTGGCTGCTCGACCTGGCCGTCCGCGCGCTGGACGACGACGAGCACCTGGCCAAGCTCAAGGGCTGGGCCGCCGACTCCGGCGAGGGCCGCTGGACGGTCGAGGCCGCCATCGACCACGCGGTGCCGCTGCCCGCGATCACCGCCTCGCTGTTCGCCCGCTTCGCCTCCCGCCAGGAGGACTCGCCGCAGATGAAGATGATCGCCGCGCTGCGCAACCAGTTCGGCGGCCACGCGGTCGAGTCCAAGTAAGCACCCACGGTCCAGAAGGCGAGTGCGGTCACCGTCATGCACGTCGCGCACCTGTCGCTCGCCGACTTCCGTTCCTACGCCCGGGTCGAGGTTCCGCTCGACCCGGGCGTCACCGCGTTCGTCGGCCCCAACGGCCAGGGCAAGACCAACCTGGTCGAGGCGGTCGGCTACGTCGCCACCCTGGGCAGCCACCGGGTGGCCACCGACGCCCCGCTGATCCGGCTCGGCGCCGAGCGGGCGGTGATCCGGGCCAGCGTGGTCGCCGGGGGCGGCCGCGCCACCCTGGTCGAGCTGGAGCTCACCGCGGGCAAGGCCAACCGGGCCCGGCTGAACCGCTCCGACAACGTCCGCCCGCGGGACGTGCTGGGCGTGCTGCGCACCGTGCTGTTCGCCCCCGAGGACCTCGCCCTG
Organism: Kitasatospora setae KM-6054; assembly: GCF_000269985.1. NCBI lineage: Bacteria > Bacillati > Actinomycetota > Actinomycetes > Kitasatosporales > Streptomycetaceae > Kitasatospora > Kitasatospora setae. The sequence continues at coordinate 4,374,680 of NC_016109.1, forward strand.
GTCAAGGGCGACCCGGGCGAGCGCCGGCGCTTCCTGGACGAGCTGCTGACCGCCCGCACCCCCCGGCTGGCCGGGGTGCGCTCCGACTACGAGCGGGTGCTCAAGCAGCGCAACGCCCTGCTGAAGACCGCCGCGACGGCCCGCCGGGCCGGCGGCGGCAAGTCCGCCGACCTGGCCACCCTGGAGGTCTGGGACGGCCACCTGGCCCGGGCCGGCGCCGAGCTGACCGCCTTCCGGATCCAGCTGGTGGCCGCCCTGCAGCCGCTGGTCGCCGAGGCATACCGGCAGCTCGCCCCCGACGGCGGCGACACCGTCCTGGAGTACCGCTCCTCCTTCGAGGGCGAGCTCCCGACCAGCCGCGAGCAGGCCGAGCGGCAGCTGCTCGACGCCCTCCAGTCGCTCCGCCGGCAGGAGATCGAGCGCGGCCTGACCCTGGTCGGCCCGCACCGCGACGAACTCCTGCTCCGGCTGGGCCCGCTGCCCGCCAAGGGCTACGCCAGCCACGGCGAGTCCTGGTCGTACGCGCTGGCGCTCCGGCTGGCCTCGTACGAGCTGCTGCGCGCGGAGGGCGAGGAGCCGGTGCTGGTGCTGGACGACGTCTTCGCCGAGCTGGACGCCCGCCGCCGGGACCGGCTGGCCGAGCTGGTGGCCGGCGGCGAGCAGGTGCTGGTCACCGCCGCGGTCGCCGAGGACGTGCCGAAGGCGCTGCACGGCGCCCGCTACGGCGTCTCGGGCGGCACGGTGGACCGGCTGACCCCGTGTGCCCCGCGGGCCCCGGGAACCGCGTAGCCTGGACGGCTCGTCCGAGCAGTCGTCCACAGCCTGGGGATGGAGCGTGATGGCGCAGGAACCGGAGCTTTCGGGCGTGGACCTGGCCCGGGTCGCGCTGCGCGCCGCCAAGGAGCAGGCCAGGCAGCGCGGCGAGCAGGTGCGCGAGCGGCGGGAGGCCAAGCGGACCGGGCTGCGCAGCGGCGCCCGGGCGGACGGCCGGGACCCGGTGCCGCTGGGGGCCGCGCTGAACCGGCTGATCACCGAGCGGGGCTGGGAGGCGCCGGCCGCGGTCGGCGGGGTGATGGGCCGCTGGTCGCAGATCGTCGGCCCGGACATCGCGGCGCACTGCGAGCCCAAGTCGTACGCGGAGGCCGAGGCGGTGCTCACCGTGCAGTGCGACTCCACCGCCTGGGCGACCCAACTCCGTTTGCTGGCACGCCAGTTGGTGGCCAGGCTGAACCACGAGCTGGGGCACGGCACGGTCCGGGTGATCAAGGTGCTGGGGCCGGACGCGCCGGTGCGCGGCTACGGGCGGCTGCGGGCGCCCGGCAGCAAGGGGCCGGGCGACACCTGGGGCTGAGCCGGGCGGAGCGGACCGGCGGGCTCCGGAATCGCTGGCGGCCCTGCCAGGCGCTCTGAGCCCCCCTGTCGAGTATCGGGACACGTCCAGAGGGGATTCAGGGCGGCACATCTGCCTTCAGAGGCTGCCAAACGCCCCTCACTGTCGGTCGTACCGGTAGACTGGAGAGCAAACACCGTCGTGTGCAGCAAATCGAGTCGAACCGCCGTGGTCGCACACCTGCCCGGACACCCGGGCGGGGGCGCGGCCCGTGCTGTGCCAGAGAGGGCGCTTCGTGGCCGATTCCGGCAACCCCAGCCAGACCCCAGACCCGTCCGACCAGAAGGCCTACGACGCCAGCGCGATCCAGGTGCTGGAGGGCCTCGACGCCGTCCGCAAGCGCCCGGGCATGTACATCGGCTCGACCGGTGAGCGCGGCCTGCACCACCTCGTCTACGAGATCGTCGACAACTCGGTCGACGAGGCGCTGGCCGGCCACGCCGACACCATCGGCGTCACGATCCTGGCCGACGGCGGCGTCCGGGTGGTGGACAACGGGCGAGGCATCCCGGTCGGCATCATGCCCGGCCAGGACCGGCCGGCCGTCGAGGTCGTGCTGACCGTGCTGCACGCGGGCGGCAAGTTCGGCGGCGGCGGCTACGCGGTCTCCGGCGGTCTGCACGGCGTCGGCATCTCGGTGGTGAACGCGCTCTCCACCCGCCTCGCGGTGGACATCAGCACCGACGGCGCGCGCTGGACGCAGGAGTACAAGTCCGGCGCCCCGACCGCTCCGCTGGCCCGGCACGAGGAGACCGGGGAGACCGGCACCACGGTCACCTTCTGGGCCGACCCGGACATCTTCGAGACCACCGTCTACTCGTTCGAGACGCTCTCCCGGCGCTTCCAGGAGATGGCCTTCCTCAACAAGGGCCTGACCATCGCGCTGACCGACGAGCGCCCCGAGCACGTGGACGACGAGGGCAAGCCGCTCTCGGTCACCTACCGGTACGACGGCGGCATCGCGGACTTCGTGGCCCACCTCAACTCCCGCAAGGGCGAGGTGATCCACCCCTCGGTGATCGACTTCGAGGCCGAGGACAAGGACAAGACGATCTCGGCCGAGATCGCCATGCAGTGGAACTCGTCCTACACCGAGGGCGTGTACTCGTTCGCCAACACCATCCACACCCACGGCGGCGGCACCCACGAGGAGGGCTTCCGGGCCGCGCTCACCGGTCTGATGAACCGGTACGCGCGCGACAAGAAGCTGCTCCGCGAGAAGGACGACAACCTCTCCGGCGAGGACATCCGCGAGGGCCTGACCGCGATCATCTCGGTCAAGCTCGGCGAGCCGCAGTTCGAGGGCCAGACCAAGGACAAGCTCGGCAACACCGAGGCCAAGACCTTCGTCCAGAAGGTGGTCAACGAGCACCTCGCCGACTGGCTGGACCGCAACCCCGCCGAGGCCGCGGACATCATCCGCAAGTCCATCCAGGCCGCCAGCGCCCGGGTCGCCGCCCGCAAGGCCCGCGACCTGACCCGGCGCAAGGGCCTGCTGGAGTCCGCCTCGCTGCCCGGCAAGCTCTCGGACTGCCAGTCCAAGGACCCGGCCGAGTGCGAGATCTTCATCGTCGAGGGCGACTCGGCCGGCGGCTCCGCCAAGCAGGGCCGCGACCCGCGCACCCAGGCGATCCTCCCGATCCGCGGCAAGATCCTGAACGTCGAGAAGGCCCGGATCGACAAGGTGCTGCAGAACACCGAGGTCCAGGCGCTGATCTCGGCCTTCGGCTGCGGCATCCAGGAGGACTACGACGCCGCGAAGCTGCGGTACCACAAGATCGTGCTGATGGCCGACGCCGACGTCGACGGACAGCACATCCGCACCCTGCTGCTGACCCTGCTGTTCCGCTTCATGCGCCCGCTGGTCGAGGCCGGGTACGTCTACCTCGCGATGCCCCCGCTCTACAAGATCAAGTGGGGCCGGGACGAGTTCGAGTACGCCTACTCCGACCGCGAGCGCGACGCGCTGATCGCGGCCGGCGTCGAGGCCGGCCGCCGGCTCCCCAAGGACGACGCGATCCAGCGCTTCAAGGGCCTCGGCGAGATGAACGCCGAGGAGCTGCGCGTCACCACGATGGACGCCGCGCACCGCCTGCTGCTCCAGGTCACGCTGGAGGACGCCGCCCGCGCCGACGACCTGTTCTCCGTCCTGATGGGCGAGGACGTCGAGGCCCGCCGCTCCTTCATCCAGCGCAACGCGAAGGACGTCCGCTTCCTGGACGTCTGACGTCCCGCCAAGGATCGTTGAAAGGAAACTGACCACCAGTGGTCGACGACAACCGTCCCGACGGCGGCGAACAGCCCGAGGACAGCACCACCCCCGCCCAGGCCGGCAACCGGGTCGAGCTCATCGAGCTCGAGACCGAGATGCAGCGCTCCTACCTCGACTACGCGATGAGCGTGATCGTCTCGCGCGCCCTGCCCGAGGTCCGCGACGGCCTCAAGCCGGTGCACCGCCGGGTGCTCTACGCGATGTACGACGGCGGCTACCGGCCCGAGAAGGGCTACTACAAGTGCGCCCGCGTGGTCGGCGACGTGATGGGCAACTACCACCCGCACGGCGACACCTCGATCTACGACACCCTGGTCCGGCTCGCCCAGCCCTGGTCGATGCGGATGCCGCTGGTCGACGGCAACGGCAACTTCGGCTCCCCGGGCAACGACCCGGCCGCGGCGATGCGCTACACCGAGTGCAAGATGATGCCGCTCGCGATGGAGATGATGCGCGACATCGACGAGGAGACCGTCGACTTCGCCGCCAACTACGACGGCCGGCAGCAGGAGCCGACCGTCCTGCCCTCGCGGATCCCCAACCTGCTGGTCAACGGCGCCACCGGCATCGCGGTCGGCATGGCGACCAACATCCCGCCGCACAACCTCCGCGAGGTCGCCTCCGGCGCGCTCTGGGCGCTGGAGCACCCCGGTGCCTCCAACGAGGAGCTGCTGGAGGCCCTGGTCGAGCGGATCAAGGGCCCCGACTTCCCGACCGGCGCGCTGATCGTCGGCCGCCGCGGCATCGAGGACGCCTACCGCACCGGCCGCGGCTCGATCACCATGCGCGCGGTGGTCGAGGTCGAGGAGATCCAGGGCCGCCAGTGCCTGGTGATCACCGAGCTGCCGTTCCAGGTCAACCCGGACAACCTCGCCCTCAAGATCGCCGACCTGGTCAAGGACGGCCGGATCGCCGGCATCGCCGACGTCCGCGACGAGTCCTCCTCGCGGACCGGCCAGCGCCTGGTCATCGTCCTCAAGCGGGACGCGGTCGCCAAGGTCGTCCTGAACAACCTGTACAAGCACACCGACCTGCAGACCAACTTCGGCGCCAACATGCTGGCCCTGGTCGACGGCGTGCCGCGCACCCTCTCGCTGGACGCGTTCATCCGGCACTGGGTCGCCCACCAGATCGAGGTCATCGTCCGCCGGACCACCTTCCGGCTGCGCAAGGCCGAGGAGCGCGCGCACATCCTGCGCGCCCTGCTCAAGGCGCTCGACCAGATCGACGCCGTGATCGCCCTGATCCGCGCCTCGGAGAGCGCCGACGCCGCCCGCACCGGCCTGATGCGGCTGCTCGACATCGACGAGCTGCAGGCCAACGCGATCCTGGAGATGCAGCTGCGCCGGCTGGCCGCGCTGGAGAGCGCCCGCATCCTCAGCGAGCACGACGAGCTCCAGGCCAAGATCAACGAGTACAACGCGATCCTCGCCTCGCCCGCCCGGCAGCGCGAGATCGTCTCCGAGGAGCTCACCGCGATCGTCGAGAAGTACGGCGACGAGCGGCGCTCCACCCTGATCCCCTCCGACGGCGACCTCTCCATCGAGGACCTCATCGCCGAGGAGGACATCGTCGTCACCATCACCCGCGGCGGCTACGTCAAGCGCACCCGCTCCGACCTCTACCGCTCGCAGAAGCGCGGCGGCAAGGGCGTGCGCGGCGCGCAGCTGAAGCAGGACGACATCGTCGACCACTTCTTCGTGACCACCACCCACAACTGGATCCTGTTCTTCACGAACAAGGGCCGGGTCTACCGCGCCAAGGGCTACGAGCTCCCCGACGCCGGCCGCGACGCCCGCGGCCAGCACGTCGCCAACCTGCTGGCCTTCCAGCCGGAGGAGCACATCACCCAGGTGATGGCCGTCCGCACCTACGAGGACAAGCCCTACCTGGTCCTCGCCACCCGCGGCGGCCTGGTCAAGAAGACCCCGCTCAAGGACTACGACTCCCCGCGCTCCGGCGGCCTGATCGCGATCAACCTCCGCCAGGACGAGGAGGGCCAAGGCGACGAGCTGATCGGCGCCGAGCTGGTCTCCGCCGACGACGACCTGCTGCTGATCTCCAGGAAGGCCCAGTCGATCCGCTTCAAGGCCACCGACGAGGCGCTCCGCCCGATGAGCCGGGCCACCTCCGGAGTGAAGGGCATGGCCTTCCGCGAGGACGACGAACTGCTCTCGATGAACGTGGTGCGGCCCGGCACCTACGTCTTCACCGCCACCGACGGCGGGTACGCGAAGCGGACCTCGGTTGACGAGTACCGTGTCCAGGGACGCGGTGGTTTCGGTATCAAGGCGGCGAAGATCGTCGAGGGCCGGGGCTCGCTGGTCGGCGCGCTGGTGGTCGAGGAGAGCGACGAGATCATGGCCATCACCCTCTCCGGCGGCGTGATCCGGACCAGGGTTTCCGAAGTGCGTGAAACCGGACGTGACACCATGGGCGTCCAACTGATCAACCTCGGAAAGCGCGACGCGGTGGTGGGCATGGCCCGCAACGCGGAGGCGGACGAGGAGGAGGGCGCGGACGACACCGTCGACGAGACGGAGTCCGCCGCGGCCGCCACCGAGCAGGACGCGACCGGCACGCCCGACCAGGGCTGACGCACGGACGCGCCCCGTGGTGCCCGCCCCGCCGCCGGCGGGGCGGGCACCACGGGCCGACCGCGGGCCACCGGGGCCCGCGGCGCACGAGCACAACACGGTCCAGGACGGTGCGATCGCCCTGGCGGACGGTTCGGGAGGACCACGGTGAGCGGAGCCACGGGTGCTGGAGGTGCCACGGGCGGCCTGGCGGGCGGGCAGCAGGCTTACGGAGCCCCGACCCCGCCCCCGCCGCCGAGCACCCCGCCCGCGGGCGGCTTCTCGCAGCCGACCACTTACGCCAAGGGCCAGCCCACCCCGCCGCGCGGCACCCGCGTCCCCGGCGCCCCGGGCGCGCCCGGCTCCGGCGGCCAGGGCGGCGCCGGCGGCCCGGCCCGCCGTCCCGGCCCGGCCCCGGCCGCCGGCGCCCCCGGCCGGACCCGCCGGGCCCGGCTGCGGGTCACCAAGGTCGACCCCTGGTCGGTGATGAAGGTCAGCTTCCTGCTCTCGCTGGCCCTCGGCGTGATCATCATCGTGGCCGCCGCGGTGCTCTGGATGACCCTCGACGGCCTCGGCGTCTTCTCCTCGCTGACCGGCACCCTGAAGGACGTCACCGGCAGCGGCGGCGACGGCTCCAGCGCCTTCAACCTGATGGACTACATCGGGTTCGGCAAGGTCATGCTCTTCACCGTCCTGATCGCCCTGGTCGACATCGTCCTGATGACCGCCCTGGCCACCCTCGCCGCGTTCATCTACAACTCGGCGGCGGGCTTCACCGGCGGCGTCGAGCTGACCCTCGCCGAGGAGGACTGACCCCCGGTCAGTTTTCCCTCCCCCGAGCGGAATGACCCGGGCCCCGGAGGCTGTTGAAGCCTCCGGGGCCCTTCGCCGTCCCAGCGGCAACCGGGTGAACCGCCCGGCGCACCGGTAGCGGCACCCGGGCCCCACGTGCACAGATGGAAGAACGGGAACGGCCAGCGGGCCGCCCGGCCGCGCGCGGCGGCCACCGGGCGACCCGGACGGGTACGACGGCTCGGGAAGGTCCGCCATGGCACAGCAAGCCCACCAACTGGTCGGCGCGGTAGAGGACGTGATCGGCCGCCCGGTCCCCCTGCGGGTACGCGCCCGGGACGGCTCCACGGCCGGCCCGCCCGGAGCCCCCACCGTCGTCCTGCGCAACCGCCGCGCCCTGCGCCGCCTGCTCTGGGCCCCCGGCGAACTCGGCCTGGCCCGCGCCTACGTCGCCGGCGACCTCGACGTCGCCCCCGACACCGACCTGTACGAGGTGCTGGCCGCCGTCACCGCCTTCGCCGAGGACCCGGACGCCCCCCGCCGCCGGATCGGCCCCCGGCAGTACCTCGGCGCCCCCGGCCGCCGCCTGCTCGCCGCCGCCCTGCGGCAGGGCGTCCTCGGCCCGAACCCGGCGCCCCCGCCCGAGGAGGTCCGCCGCCGCCGCGGCCCGGCCCACAGCCGCCGCCGGGACCGCGCCGCGATCAGCCACCACTACGACGTCGGCAACGACTTCTACCGGCTCGTCCTGGGCCCCAGCCTGGTCTACTCGTGCGCCTACTGGGAGCCCGCCGCGAAGAGCCTGGAGGACGCCCAGGCCGCCAAGCTCGACCTGATCTGCCGCAAGCTCGGCCTGCGCCCCGGCATGCGCCTGCTGGACGTCGGCTGCGGCTGGGGCTCGCTGGTCCTGCACGCGGCCCGGCACTACGGCGTGGAGGCGGTCGGCGTCTCCATCTCCACCGAACAGGTCGCCCTCGCCCGGCAGCGGATCGCCGAGGCCGGCCTCGCCGACCGGGTCGACGTCCGGCTCCAGGACTACCGGGAGATCCCCGACGGCCCCTTCGACGCCATCTCCAGCGTCGGCATGGCCGAGCACGTCGGCTCCGCCCAGTACCTCGTCTACGCCCGCCACCTGCACGACCTGCTGGCCCCCGGCGGCCGCCTGCTCAACCACCAGATCGCCCGCCGCCCGCTGCCGCCCGGCGAGACCTACCGGCTCTCCCCCTTCATCGACCGCTACGTCTTCCCCGACGGCGAGCTCTCCCCCGTCGGCACCACCGTCTCCCGGCTGGAGCAGGCCGGCCTGGAGGTCCGCGACGTCGAGGCGCTGCGCGAGCACTACGGCCGCACCCTGCGCGAGTGGGTCGCCAACCTGGAGGCGCACTGGCCCGAGGCCGTCGACCTGGTCGGCCGCGGCCGGGCCCGGGTCTGGCGGCTCTACATGGCCGCCTCCGCCGTCGCCTTCGAGCAGAACCACATCGGCGTCAACCAGGTCCTCGCCGTCCGCCCCACCCCCGCCGGCGCCTCGGGCCTCCCCCCGACCCGCCCCGAGTGGCTCGCCGGGGCCGCTGAGCAGCACCGCGAGCAGAGCCGTCCGGAGGGCCCCCGGGATACGGATTTGGGAGATCGGCCGACGGTCCGCTAATCTTTGAGTGCGGCAAGGGCCTATAGCTCAGACGGTTAGAGCGCTTCCCTGATAAGGAAGAGGCCACAGGTTCAAGTCCTGTTAGGCCCACCGGCGCGAAGGCTCCGATCACCAGGTGATCGGGGCCTTCGACGTGTTGGGCCCGTAACCGCGCCGCTTCCCGCTCGTTGGGCCCGGTGCGCAGAGGCAACACAGGGTGAGCCGACTCGAAACTGATGTGAAGTCTGGGATAGCCGGGCGACAGAACCGGCCATTGGGTGACGTGGGACGTAGCGCGACCTCTGCTCCGGCCGGCGGATGATCCGGCCCCGCCCGCCCCGGGCGACAGGGCGGTTCCCACGTCATGTCTTCATTCACCCCTGTGAGGCAACTCCCATGTCCATGGAAGCCGCGCTGCTCGAATCCAGGACGCTCCGCAGCGGCCTGTGCGAGCGCACCGAAGTCCTCGACGAGGTCAAGGCCCTCGTCCTGCTGCCCGACGGGCTGTACGTCACCACGCGGATGGTGGCGGACTACTTCGAGGTCGGCGAGCCCGCCATCTACAGCCTGCTCCGCCGCCACCGGCAGGAGTTGGAGGGCAACGGGTTCACCGTCCTCAAGCCTGTGGATAACCCCGGGAACCAGACATTCAAAACGAATGGCTGGCAGGTCAGCGACCCGCAGGGGGGTGTCCGGCGGTCCGACGGGGCCGAGCGACCGGCGCACCCTGTGGACAACGAGAACCAGAAGTGCAAAGTGCACTTCTGGCAGGTCAGCGGTACCGAAGGAGGTGACGGAGCCTTCTCCGCCCCCACCCCACCTGTGGATAACCTCCGCCCCCAGGGCGGCGGCAACGGCGTCGCCCTCTACTCCCGGCGGGCCGTCCTGAACGTCGCGATGCTGCTGCGGGACAGCGAGGTGGCCCGGCGGGTGCGCGGGCGGCTGCTGGACGCGGTGGAGGCGGCGGCGCGGCCGGTGGTGGAGCCGCCGGTGGTGCACGCGTTCCGGGCGCGGCCGTGGCGACGGTGGAGCGAGTTGCGCTGGGACGAGTACGAGGCGGGTCGGCGGGACCCGGCAGCGGCGGCCTGGCGGCGGCGGATCGACGGGCTGGAGCCGTTCGGGGCGGCGCTGCCGTCCTGGGAGGACGAGCCGGTGGTGCCGCCGTACGCGGAGGGGCCGGCGTACGCGTTCACGCTGGAGGACCTGCCGGCGGTGGTCTCGGGGCTGGCGCTGTCGGTCGGGTCGGTCGAGCGGCGGCTGGACGCGCAGGGGGTGCTGATCACCGCGATCGGTGAGCGGATCGCCCGGCAGGAGACCCGGATCGACGCCGTGGGCGCCCGGCTGGACGGCCTGGCCGACGACGTGCGGGCGATCCGCCGGGACGTGGCCCACCTGCGGGGGAGGCGGCGCCGCAGGTGACGGGTGACCGGTAGCGGGAGTGCGCGGGCGCGCCGCCGGGCGGGAACGGCGGCGCGCCCGGGCGCGTTGTCGGGGGCGTGGGCATCTTCTGGGCGATGAGCCTGCCGGGCCTGGTCTGCGCGCTGGTGCTGTTGGCGTTCGTGGACCAGCTCGCGCTGCGGGCGCGCCGCAGCCGCTGGGTCCCCTGGCGCGGCACGGGCCGGGAGGGGCAGGTCTCGGCGACCGGCTTCGAGCAGTTGCACGCCCAGTTCGCGGCGGGCAAGCAGGCCGAGCTGGAGCAGCGGAAGACCACCCTGATGCTCCGGGACGAGGAGGGCGAGGGCGCGCCGCCCCGCTCCCGGGTCGACCTGGAGGGCGGGGTGGCGGTGATCCGCGCCGGCCATTCGCGGTCGGACGATCCTACCGATGCCGAGGTGTCAAAGCCGGTGGCGGATCGGTTGGTTGACGGTGGCGGGGGCCGCTCTTGAACCGGTTACCGGTGTGTATCATCGGCCCCAGGGCGGTCTGCACCCTGACCGCTGGTTCGTGCTCCCACATCCAAGCAAGCAAGAAGGACGAGGTCCCGCGGTGAAGAAGCTCCTCCTGGTCGCCCTGGTCGCCCTCGGCGGCTTCTTTGTCTACCGTCAGGTCCAGGCGGACCGCGCCGAGCAGGACCTGTGGACCGAGGCGACCGACCCGGTCCCGGCCGGCCGCTGAGCGCCGACTGACGAAGTCCGCTCGGACCGGTCCGCGGAGCACGGGCCGCGGCCGGTCCGAAACCCGCGTGGGCGGCTGCCCGTGAGCGGGTAGGCTATCCCCCGTTGCTCGGGGCCTTAGCTCAGTTGGTAGAGCGCTGTCTTTGCATGGCAGATGTCAGGGGTTCGACTCCCCTAGGCTCCACAAGTCGACGAACGGCCCCCGATCCGGTTCCTCCGGGTCGGGGGCCGTTCGCGTGCCCGCGGGTACGCGGGTGGGTTCAGTGCGGCTTGCGCGGGTCGTGCGGCTTGGGGCGGTCGTCGTCGGCGGGCGCGGCCTCCGGCCGGCCGCCGTCCGCGGGCTCCTCGCGCGGGACGGAGCCGTTGAGCACGGTCTTGCCGACCGGGGCGCCCGCCGCGGTGCCGGCGGTGCCCGTCGGGCCGGCGGCGTCCGGGGCGGCCGGAGCGCCCGGAGCGCCCGGGGCGGCGGTGGCGGGGGAGGCGCCGGCCGGGCCGGTGCTGGCGGGCTGGGTGGTCGGCGGGGTGACCGGGGCCGGGGGTTCGGTCAGCCACTCGGGGTTGTTCTGCTTGCGGTACCACTGCCAGGCCAGCACGCCGGTGCCGATGGCCAGGGTGCCGGCCACCGCGAGGCCGGTGGCCCAGCCGTTGCGGTGCTGCTTCTTGGCGTTCTTCGCGGCCAGCGCGCTGATCTCGGCGGCGGTGACGTTGCCGTGCAGCGCGCTGACCGCCGCGGCGCCGCGGGTCTGCGCCTCCTGGGCGATCGGGGTGACGCTCTCCCGGGCGGCCTGGAAGGTCTCGGCGACCTTGGGCACCACGGTGGCGCGGGCCTGGCCCGCCGCCTGCCCGGCGGACAGCTTGGCGGCGAGGGCGGCCTCCTGGGCCCGGTGGACGGCCCGGAGCGCGGCCTTCTGGGTCTCCGGGGGAAGGCTGGTGAAGGCGTGCTCCAGGTGCGGGGCGACGTGCTTGACGTACTGCACCCGGGCGGCGTGCGCGGCCTGCCCGGCCCCGGCCCTGGCCTGCGCGCCGGCGGCCGCGGCCTTCGGGCCGAGCGCCTCCAGCCTGGGGCCGAGCACCTGCTTGGCCTCCTCCGCGTAGTGCAGGGCGGTCTCCTTGGCGGAGACGGCGTAGGGCGCCACGGCGTCCTTCGCCCGTCCGGCGGTCTCGCGCGCGGTGTCCGTACGGCTCACGGGCTTCTCCTTCTCGGCGGGTGTCCGGCGTTGTCCGGTATGCACTTTTCCACCTGCTAGGAGATCATGCATCCCGCCGGTCCGCCGAGCACCTTCGACTGAGCCGTCCGCGACCCGCGTGGGATGATTCATCGGATAGTCAGGCAAGCGATAGGAAGGTACTTCCGTGGCTGAGGAACTCACCGCCACCCTGAAGACGAACCGCGGCGACATCGTGGTCAAGCTCTTCCCGAACCACGCGCCGAAGACGGTCGCCAACTTCGTGGAGCTGGCCGAGGGCACCCGCGAGTGGCGGAACCCGGAGACCGGCGAGCTGGCCGCGAAGCCGCTGTACGACGGCACGGTCTTCCACCGGGTCATCGACGGCTTCATGATCCAGGGCGGCGACCCGCTGGGCAACGGCACCGGCGGCCCGGGCTACAAGTTCGCCGACGAGTTCCACCCGGACCTCTCGTTCGACCGCCCGTACCTGCTGGCCATGGCCAACGCCGGCCCGGGCACCAACGGCTCGCAGTTCTTCATCACGGTCGGCGCGACCAGCTGGCTGAACCGCAAGCACAGCATCTTCGGCGAGGTCACCGACCCGGCCAGCCGGCAGGTCGTCGACGCGATCGCCACCACCGCCACCACCAAGCCGTACGACCGCCCGGTCGAGGACGTGGTGATCGAGCAGGTCGTCGTCTCGCGCGGCTGAGGACGGCCGCGTCCCGGCCCCGGGCCGGACGGGTCCGCCGCCCGGGAGGGCCGCGGGCAGTAGCCTGGACGGTCCCGGTGGTGCCCCGTCACTGTGACGGCGGCGGCGCCGGGACCGTCTCGTTGAGGAGGGACAGCGGCGATGCATCCGGAGGAGCCCGCGCGGCCGACGCCGGCGGACGGCCAGGGCCAGGGCCGGGGGAGCGGACTGCCCGGCTGCCACCGGCACCCCGAGCGGGAGACCGGGGTGGGCTGCGCCAGGTGCGGGCGGCCGATCTGCCCGGAGTGCATGCTGCCCGCCGCGGTGGGCTTCCAGTGCCCGGAGTGCGTGCACGGCGCCGAGGCCCGCCAGGAGCGGGCCGCCCGGCAGCCCCGGACCTCGGCCGGCGGGCTGCTGGCGCTCGGGGACGGGGCGCTGGTCACCAAGGTGCTGATCGGGATCAACCTCCTGGTCTTCCTGTTCACCCAGTACGTCGACCAGTCCTGGCAGAAGAACCCCCTGGGCATGTACAGCTGGGCGCCGGCGCCCTGGGAGCGGCACGGCGTGGCCGAGGGCCCGCTGGAGTGGTACCGGCTGGTCAGCGCGCAGTTCGTGCACGGCGGCCTGATGCACATCGCGGCCAACGTGTTCTCGCTCTGGGTGCTCGGGCCGCAGTTGGAACGGGTGCTGGGCCGGGCCCGGTACCTGACGCTCTACCTGGTGTCGGGCATCGCGGGCAACGCGTTGGGCTACCTGCTGACCGGGGCCGACATGTGGGCGGTCGGCGCCTCGGGTGCGATCTTCGGCCTGCTGGGTGCCACCGCGGTGCTGTTCCGGGTCACCAGGACGCCGATGCAGCCGGTGATCGCGCTGCTGGTGGTGAACCTGGTGATGACCTTCTCGCTGCACAGCGTCATCGACTGGCGGGGCCACCTCGGCGGCCTGGCGGCCGGCGTCGCGCTCGCCGCCGGGATGATGTACCCCGCACGGGAGAACCGGCGGCTGGTGCAGGGGTTGACGGTGGCCGGGGTACTGGCGGCGAGCCTGCTGATGATGCTGCTGGGCACGGCCCGGCTGCCCGGCTGAGGTCTGTCCACAGCGGGGGCGCGCCGGGCGATTGGCCCTCCCCGCTCTACGCGCGTTATGCTGCCGCGTTGCGAGTTATCCACAGGCTCGGGCGAGTTTTCCCCACTGTGGACAACCCTGTGGATAAACGTTCGGACGCTGCGTCACGGCCCCGGCCGGCGCAGCACGCGCACCGCCCCGGCGCGGGGCCGGAGCGGTGCGGGGGTGCTGCGGGGCGGTCAGGCCGGGGCCCGCCGGGCGGTGCGGCCCGGCGTCACTTCCACTGGGTGGAGACGCCGAAGCCCGCCGCGATGAAGCCGAAGCCGGCCAGGATGTTCCAGTTGCCCCAGCTGCCGACCGGCCAGTTGCCGCTGGTCACGTAGTAGGTGACGATCCAGACCAGGCCGACCAGGAAGAACACCAGCATGAGCGGTGCCACCCAGCTCCGGCCGGAACTGATCTTCACGGCCGTCGCGGTGCTCGGAGGCGGCGTGTAGTCGGCCTTCTTGCGGAGTCGAGACTTCGGCACGAGGGGTTCTCCTGTCGATGCGCTGTGACCGCGCGGGTGGGTCAGCGTGGGCGGGCGGCAAATGGTGGGCCGGTCCGTACGGTCGGTCCTCCGCACATGCCACCGGCGTCCGTTAGCGTAGTGGCTCGCCGGGTCATAAGGAGATAAGGGTACGGTGCCTGATTCGATGATTTCTTCGCCGTCCCCGACTCCGCGCCCCCGCCGCGGGCGAATTGTCGGACGTGCCCTGACCTGCACCGTTTTCGCGCTCGCCGGATTGTTGTTCTACGTCAGCGCGCAGACCGCGCACGGCACCGATCTGCGGACCGACAACTCGCTGCTCAAGCTGAGCGACGTCATACAGCAGCGCTCCACCCAGAACCAGCAGCTCTCCGAACAGGTCTCCGAGGACCGGGACCGGGCCGACCGGCTGGCCCGGCAGCAGGGGCAGAGCCCGGACGACACCGCCAGGCTGGCCGAGCTGGAGCGGGCCGCGGG